>NZ_MOAD01000001.1:443811-560952 GCF_001931655.1 Acidithiobacillus albertensis
ACGGCGCTTCTCGATCGACTGACCCACCACTGCGATATTCTGGAGACCGGAAACGATTCTTACCGGTTCAAAAAACGTCGCAGCCACCCCCTCTAAAACTGGTCAAAAATATACGCTGTTACCTGGTCATTTTTAAACGCTGTTTGACAGCCATGGATTAATAAAGGACCCTATACCCTGCGGCTCACGTATGTGGGACATTCTACGCAAAAGGGTTTTGGGTCGTCTCCCGTGTTATCTGAAATCGCACTGGTCCGGAAATAGATTTCGGCTCTCCATATGGATAACCATGCAAGCAAATTGGCCCATTGATGTCCGAGTGTCTGATAAAAGGGTTTCACAACGAGCGTGGAGAAGTTGCGCTCTGCGTACCTGACCAATCTGTTCCTCTGGGAACCAGGTTGCGGTGAGAGCGGCCCGGCTTGGATTCGGGCGTTAGGTTTTTCTGGAGGTCACATTGAAGCTCAAGCAATACCAGGTTGATGCGTTCACGGATAAAGTTTTTGGGGGTAATCCTGCCGCTGTGGTTCCGTTGTCAGCGTGGCCAGATGATTCGCTTCTCCAAGCAATTGCTGAGGAAAACAATCTTTCCGAAACAGCGTTCTTCGTTCCTGCTGAAAAAGTCTTTCAGCTGAGGTGGTTCACTCCACTCAAGGAGGTTGATCTTTGTGGCCATGCAACCCTGGCGACAGCGCATATCATTTTTGAAATTCTTGGCTATGCCAAAGCGGTTATCACTTTTGAAACGCGCAGCGGCGCGCTATTCGTGGAAAAAAATGGCGCCCGCTTGAAAATGAACTTCCCGTCACGACCACCTGCACCCTGCCAGCTTTCCGAAATTTTGGTCAAGGGGCTCGGCCAGCGTCCGGTTGAAGTATTGGCTGCGGACGACTATCTGGTCGTGTTTGACAGTGAAGCCACTGTTCGCGCCATCACACCTGACCAAGCGCTCCTTGCTCAGCTGGATTTGCGCGGCGTGATTATTACCGCACCCGGTATGGAGGCTGATTTTGTCAGCCGCTTCTTTGCCCCCAAGTATGGCGTTCCCGAAGATCCTGTTACGGGTTCCGCGCATTGTGCGCTTGCGCCGTACTGGGCCAATAAACTGGGCAAGAACATCCTGACCGCCAAACAGGTTTCCAAGCGTGGTGGTAACATCACTTGTGAGGTGAAAACTGACCGCGTGTTTCTCTCGGGTTGTGCGGTCATGTTTATGGAGTCTGAAATTTTCTTGTAAAATATATGATGATAAGCTCAATATCGACTGCGTGAGAGCGTGCGGCCACTTGGCTTCACGTTACCTGATTAGCACGATGATTCCGCTGAGCGGAGCCAGTGCTCAGGTCTTGGTCCGGTGTTGATGGCGGCGCGAAGTAAACTCATGGGCAAGGTGGCCAGATTAAAACGGCGGTTGAAGCGATAAGTCACGGTGGAGAGATAACGTTGCGCATATTTCCGAAACTTAAAGGCATGATAAGCACCGGAAAGACTCGTTTTGAGATTGCCCAGCACGGTGTTAACCCAGCCGAACTGAGGCAAATCCTTCGGCTTGCGTCCACCAGAGACAATTACCACATGCCCCCGTCCCGCATCGGCTATTCCATTGAAGCAAGGGAGACCATCGGTCAGGACCTGGCATTTTTTATCCAGCGTCGTGCGCGCCCAGTCTGCTATGGCGGGACCAGTAAATCCTTTAATGACGGTGAAGCGCGCGTAGATAGGATGCTCCTGTTCATCGACCGAAACGGCTGCGACAAAGGGCACCTTGTTTTCGGAGCCCCGTCCCGGTTTGCCACCGGATCGTTCCCCGCCCAGGTAGGCGTCATCGGCTTGTACGGAACCCTGCAGCGTATAGAGGGCTTCGCGTTCCAGCATGGATTGCATGAGCTTGTGATGGATGCGCCAGGCTGTGGGGTAACTTACGCCGAGCTGGCGACACAGCGCCAATGCGGACATCCCGGTTTTCGCCTGGCTGATCAGGTAAATGGCCAGAAACCAAAGGATCAAAGGCAAACGCGTTCCTTGAAAGAGGGTTCCGGCAATCAACGAAGTCTGATGGCGACAATGGCTGCACTGAAAGGTCTTGCGCGAGCCGCCTTTCAGAACAGAATGGCGGGTACCTTCACACTGGGGGCAATGAAATCCGTCTGACCAACGCGCCGATTCCAGGGCCGTCGCGCACTGTTCCTCGGTGCCAAAACGCTGCAGGAAATCGGGGAGAGACAAGCCTTTCTGAAACTGCACGCGGTTCATCGCCATGGAACACCTCACTGTCATAAGAATCAGTGGATTATATCAGGATGAATTACTGTATGAAAGTACAGCTTAAACATCGTGCTAATCAGGTCACGTTATGTCCTCATTAACAGGTAGGAGTCTTTTATGAATGCAAAATATTCCGGGCGGTGCCTTTGTGGGGAAATCAGCTATTCAGTTGATATTGAGCCAGTGTTTACTGGAAATTGTCATTGCAAAGACTGTCAAAGATCATCAGGTGGTGCATTTATTCCGGCGATGCTTTTCCCTGAAAAAAATGTGGTTGTTTCAGGTGCAGTAAAATATTACGAATCTCAGGCAGATAGCGGAAATATTCACAAAAGAGGCTTTTGCCCGAACTGTGGTTCCCAATTGTTCGCAAGGTTCGGCCATATGCCAGGAGTGCTGGGTATAAAGGCCGGCACTTTAGATGACCCATCGAATTATGTTCCAACGATGGATTTTCATGTAAGTAGCGCTGCACCATGGGACTGCATGAATCCAGCGCTACCTAAAAAGCAGGGGGCGGCACAAAGCTAACGATTGTGCATATCAAGTCTATTTGGCCGACAGTTATCGCCAGTGTGCTGCACAAGTACGCGTCGGGTTGCTTGATTGAAAATCCTTCCCGCTCAATTAGACACACTGACAAGTGGCACGTCGGTTAGCGGGCTTCACCAATCGGAGAGAAGCCCTCAGAGTTACGTCCTCGTAGCTGGTGAGGAACAAGAGGTCGCTGAATCTGAAATCCAGGTCGGCGGCCACACGCACGAGCCCAGGCGTTAGAGCCAGAAAGCGCGCAGCCGATCCAGAAGTTTGGGTGGGTTGCTGGAATCTGGTTTGGTGTTTTTCATCTGGAAGATTTTAGGCTGTCCTAAATTGTTGTGCAATGGGAAATACCATGAATATACAGCGTGTTGTTACTGCTAATTTTGCATTAAACAATGCTTGATGATAGCATTGTTGAGTCTAAATTTTTTTAGGCGTCAAGCATCAATTGCGAGACAATGAATGTCTTCTTGGGAGCGAAGCTATGGAACTGACTGCTGTTCTTACCCCCGCCGAAGAAGGCGGCTATGTCGCGCTAAATCCAGAGACAGGTACGACCACCCAAGGCGAAACGGTCGAAGAGGCTATTGTCAATCTGACTGAAGCTACAGCACTTTATCTGTCTGAGTTTCCGCTGCCAGCGCAGGGCCATCCGCTGGTAACAATGTTCAGCGTTCCTGCCCATGCCTAGGCTGCCTCATGTATCAAAGGAGCTGAAATTGTGAAGGCGCTGGAGCATCTGGGTTTCGAGAAGGCGCGCCAGTCCGGTAGTCACGTCATCATGCGTAGAAGATCAAGGGGGTGCGTTGTGCCGCTACACAATGAGGTCAAAACTGGAACCTTGGCTGGCGTTCTTCGTCAGGCCGACATATCCCCCGAAGTTTTCATTGCGGCACTGCGATTCTGATGATGCTCAACCCTTCGCTCCAGCCGACCAGCTACAGCGGGCTTCGCCCGCTTTCGCCGTCGGCTGAGCTGGCACGTTGTGTCGCAAGAAGGGTGCAATGACTCAACCTCAACCACTTTTGTTGCTCCGCAACCATAAATGGTCGGATCTCCCTACAACCCCTGGTGTTTACTGGTGGTATTTCCCACGCATAGCACTTGATCATTTTTGCATTGCCGAATTCTGTGACATCACGAAACTACGGTTACGGACAGCGCCAGATGGCAAAGTGTGCCTCTATCACGGTTTAGCTAAGAGCATCGCACAGCGCGTGCAATGGCATGCAGCTCAAAAGTTGACATTGAATTGCCTACAGACCGGTTTCCTCTCGACTTTCCGGTTTACTCTTCTTGCCCTGAACGACTTTGATTACTCGGAAGGAGTGGAAAAGATCGACAAGTATTTCGACGCTCTCTCTGTCAGTTGGCGATCGACAACGACAAGGGAAGAGGCAGAATCCATCGAGTGTAACGAGCTTCATGGCGAATACTATTACCCACTCAACATTCAAGGGAACAAACGGCCTGAACTATTAGCTTTTACCCGCCATTTGAAGGTCATGCGAAGCGCCTACAAAAAACGGTATATAAGTGGTAGTGACCATCATTGTGCGAAGTGAGATGACAATGCAATCCAACAATTCCACTATCTATCTTGTTTCTTGTGTCGGCAAAAAACGAAATCAGCCATGCGCGGCACGTGATTTGTATATTTCTGATTGGTTCATCAAAGCGCGCCGATATGCAGAATTATCTTTATATCCATGGTACATTCTATCTGCCGAGTACGGTTTGGTTCCTCCCGATCAAATAATTGCACCATATGAGCGGACGCTCAACACGATGAGGGTGGTGGATCGCCGCTCATGGGCCGATCATGTAACCCTTCAGCTTTCGGAAGCCGCTCCAGACTTGAAACAGGTAGTGTTCTTTGCAGGTGTGCGGTATCGTGAGTTCTTGACCAGCCACCTTTCCGATAGGGACATAAAAGTATCGATCCCAATGGAAGGGCTGCGAATCGGGAAGCAACTGAGTTGGCTTTTACAGCACACCTCGTTGTCTGTAGGCTAATGTTCAAGCGGCCGCACAACTCATTCAATCCGACTCCGCTTCGCGGCGCCGCTGAACTCAAACGTTGGGCACCTTTCAACGCCGTCGCGGAGATTAACAATGTGTAACCGCGTGGCTACATTCTCCCCATGGTCGAAATGCGGAAAACTATAAGGCGCTTTCCGGCGAACGCAGACCCGGCTTCGATACAATTCTCAAGGTCGTCGGCGCTCTCGGTTTGAAACTTCATGCCGAGGCGGGTCGCTCGTAACAAGGTGCCCAGCTACTCTGTCAACCGGACGCCCTGCCAGCTACGCTGGCAAGTTCCCTCTGTCCTTCAGGCTCCGGTCGCCGGTTACGTTGAACGTTATGTTAAAAAATCGGCCTTGAGCAACCGTGCGTAATAGCGTACGCTTAAATCCAGGGAGGGGGAAGCATGACCATACTCAACGCGACAGAGGCGAGATCGAAGCTGTACAGCCTTATCGATGAAGCCGCAGATTCTCATCAACCCATTGTCATAAAAGGCAAACGCGGTAACGCTGTTCTGATTTCGGAAGAAGATTGGAATGCGATATCTGAAACGCTCCATTTGCTTGCCGTCCCGGGAATGCGCGAGTCGATTCAAGAGGGCATGAAAACGCCAGCGTCTGAATGTGCGAAGGATCTCGATTGGTGAGGTGGCGGCTGGTTTATACCCAGCACGCGCAAAAAGATGCGAAGAAGCTCGCTGCATCAGGCCTGAAGGAAAAGGCAGTGAACTTGCTGAAGGTGCTTGAGGAGAATCCTTATCAAAATCCACCGCCGTACGAAAAACTCGTTGGTGATCTTGCCGGCGCATATTCCCGCCGAATCAATATACAGCACCGCATTTTGTACGAAGTCCTGGAGCAGGAGCATATCGTCAAGATTTTGCGACTATGGACACATTATGAATAAAGAAACATAACAAATCGTTAAATGGATTACCGGGCTGCGCCCGGGGCGCCGTTTAACTCGGCGTTGAATCAAGGGCTTTCTCATAAGCAGATCAATGAGGCGTTGGCTTTGGTTCATGCTCATCACGAGGAGATCATCAATGCCTGGCATAGCCACTTCGGGAATTGAAGTTTCGTTGGTATCAAACAAGGGCTTCTGGCTGCTCTTGGACAAGGACGAGCTTTTTGTTTCATATGCCGAGTTCCCGTGGTTCAAACAAGCCACGGTTGAGCAAATCACCACAATTGAACGGCAATCCTCTGCCCATCTTTATTGGCCCTTGCTTGATGTTGACCTTGCCGTTGAATCTATCCGCAATCCAGCTTTGTTCCCATTAGTTGCCAAGCCCAACCCATCATTCCGGCGGACGCGCTGACGAACTCCACCGAATTCAGACGTTGGAGTTTACCGCCGCTAATGCAAACCGTCAGCTCTATGATAGGCCTATCGTCGTCGCTGGGAACGCTTGGCGCAGCTTGGCGTCCATCGTCACGAGCTTTACGTCGAGTTGCCTGGCCAGTGCAGTGAATTCGCAGTCGTAGGCGGAGCATCCGCTGTCGCGGGCCAGAGTCAGTACCTCAAATGAGTCCACGTCGTATTCATGATCCGCCAGTAGTGTCTCGGCTTCACGCTGGATACGAAATGCCTGATCGAATTCAAGCAGCTTCTTTCGTATATACAGAGCCAGTATATTGCGCAGCTCACTGCGCCACAGCAGCGGCGCAACCCAGTCAGGGTCCCGCTCAAGCAGCCGTTCGGCTTCCGCTGTGAATTCGCCTGGCAGGTACAGGTAGGCAATAACGTTCGAGTCAACTACGATCATCGCCGCCCTTGCTGCTTGAATTCATCAATGTCCTTCGCTGCAAATGCCCCCTGCTCCAGTGGTGCGCGCAACGCGCGGGCGCGCGTGATCCTGTCCGAGGCAGTCGCCTTGCGCGGCAGCAGCGCCGTCTCAAGTACCGAGATTGCTTCGTTGTTAAGGCTGCGCCGGTGTGCTTCGGCTGTCTCCTTCAAGCGCGCGTATACGTCGTTCGGGATACCCTTCAGGGTCAAAGTCGTAGGCATGCCAATCTCCAACCAAATTGGCACCATTATGGTTTCGGTCTTGGTTAAGGTCAACGGCGGTGACCTTCGCAGGCAGAGGCTAACCCCTCTGTCAAAGGGACACCTTCTGACAAGCGGCGCGTTGAATAACTGACTTCACCGTTCGGAGAAAAGCCATCAGGGCCACGTCCTCGTAGCTGGCGAGGAACAAGAGGTCGCTGAATCAGAAAGCCAGGTCGGCGGCCACACGCACGAGCCCAGGCGTTAGAGCGAGAAAGCACTGTCGAGCATGTTGAGAACGGCAAGGCCTTTAGTTACATCACCTCTAGCGGCCATGGCCCGAAAGCGGGTTTCGGCATCAAACTCTGCTATTGCTTGCGTGGAAAGCTCTTCCATCAGCTTGTTAATGCTAATGTGTTTGCGCTTGGCCAATGCTTTCAAACGCATATGCTTGTCATCGGGTAACCGTACAGTCAAGGTAGCCATATCAACTTACTGGACATTATTGCCAGCCCGATATTTCGTGGTGTTGTGCTTGCTTTCACTGAGATCCATTTCCCATGATGCTTTATTATTGGTCGAGCGGGCTGATAATACTGCGACCACCCTTGTTCAGGACGTGGGTATAAATCATGGTGGTACTCACATCCTTATGGCCCAGTAGTTCCTGAACGGTGCGAATATCATAACCCGCCTGCAGCAAATGGGTGGCAAAAGAATGCCGTAACACATGGGGTGTGACCGGCTTTACAATACCTGCCCGACTCGCCGCCGTGCGTATGGCTCTCTGCACCGACGCCTCATGAATATGGTGGCGTCTTTGTGCACCAGAACGGGGATCATCACTGAGTACAGGGGAAGGAAACACATACTGCCAACCCCATGATTTACCGCTGGAAGGATATTTTACGGCCAGCGCATCCGGCATAAAAACTGCCCCCAGGTCTTTTTCAAGGTCAGCGTCGTGCAAAAGTTTGGTTTTTTCCATATGCTTTTTTAGGGGCAGTAGAATATTTTCGGGTAAGACAGTCACCCGATCTTTCGCCCCTTTGCCATCCCGCACAATGATTTCACGCCGTTCAAATTCCACATCCTTTACGCGCAGGCGCAACCCCTCCAGCAAGCGCATACCGGTTCCATAAAGCAATGCCGCAACCAGCCACATGGTACCCGAAAGTTCGTGCAACAAGGCGCGCGCCTCCGTAGGCGTAAGCACTACGGGCAGATGCCGCGAAGGCTTGGCATTGGTAATGTTATCCAACCAGGGCAGATCTATATCCAGCACCTGCTTGTACAAAAAAAGCAGAGCTGCCTTGGCCTGATTTTGAGTGGATGACGAAACGTGACGCTCATTGGCGAGGTAACTCAGAAAAGCCTCCACCTCAGCGGCCCCCATATTTTGGGGATGGCGCTTCCGATGGAACAAAATAAAACGCCGCACCCAATCAGTATAAACTTCTTCAGTGCGGATACTGTAATGCATCGTCCGGATGCGGGCGCGCAGCTGATCCAGAAGCTTGGGCGGGTTGCTGGGATCTGGTCGGGTGTTTTTCATCTGGGAAATTTTAGGCTGTCCTAAATTATTGCGCAATGGGAAGTGTCATGAATATAAAGCATGTTGATTACTACTAATATTGCATTAGACAATGTTTTGGTGATAGCATTTCAGAATCTAAATTACGTTAGAACTCAGGAATCGGCATGTACGTCCCCGAACATTTCAAAGAAACAAATCCAGAACGCATCTCGGCACTTGTCGAGAGCAATTCTTTTGGAATGCTGGTCACGGCTCCTGATGGTGTGCCTTTCGTTAGTCACTTGCCTTTCATCTTTGACCATGCCGCAGGTTCCAAAGGCAAGCTGCTCTGCCATATGGCGCGGGCAAATCCGCAATGGCAGCACTTTTCATCGTGCGGTGAAGTTCTGGTGGTATTCCAAGGGCCACATGCTTATGTTTCCCCTTCGTGGTATTCGTCGCCTGGCGTCCCAACATGGAATTACGCAGTGGTTCACCTGCGCGGAAAACCCCGGCTCATCGAAAGTGAGTCCGAGCTTGAAGCCTTGGTTGAACGGCTAACCCATGTTTATGAGTCTCACATGCCAAGCCCGTGGAAACCAAACCTTGCGGATGAACGGCGCACAAAACTTCTCAACATGATTGTGGGCTTTGAAATTGAAATCACAGACGTTCAAGCAAAGTTCAAACTCAGCCAAAACCGTCCGCTTGAAGACCAGCAGAGGGTAATCGAAAAGTTGAGTCAATCAAGCGATCAAACTGAGGTAGCAGTGGCAAAGCTTATGTCCGGGGTTCTCCATGCTGAGTTCTAACATGGCATTCGAGAGGGACGCGCCAAAAGCGGCGCGCCCCTCAACTTTACGTTAGCCTGCAGATCACTTATCGGAGGTTGTGATGGGACTTGCTGAAAGCTACACCCTCAAACCGAATGCAATTCCGGCGTACTTCGACGCCATTCTTGACGCGCAACCTCCCGAGCGATTCTCACTGAAGTTCCTAGAGAATCTTGGCTTCACATCGACTAATGACCGACTATTCATCGGAATGCTAAAGGATCTAGGGTTCCTCAATCGAGATGGCGCACCGCAGCAGAGATATTTCGAATTTTTAGATCGCAGCCAGTCAAAGCGCTTGTTGGCGGATGGAATTCGTGAAGGCTACTCCGACCTTTTCTCTATCAACACCAAGGCCAACACCTACAGCGTCGAAGAGGCAAAGAACAAACTAAGAACCCTCTTCGCTGGAAAGAAGACCGACTTGGTAATCTCAAACATTGCAAAGACGTTCAAAGCACTATGCGATTACGCAGACTTCACCAGCGTTACCGCAACACCAAAGAAATCAGAGAAACCTGCCAAGCAGGAGCCAGCGGAACAACCCCAAGAGCTTGGCTCTGAGAAATCAATACCCCAGGAATCCCAACAAATTGCCGCTGGCAAAATCCGTGTTTCAGGGCTTCAGTACCACATCAACATCGTACTTCCTGAAACGAGAGATCAGGCAGTGTTCGACGCGATCTTTAAGTCCCTTCGAGACCACTTAGGATGAAAGAGCTAGATCTCTATTCTTTCGTTTATCGCGGCGTTCTTACAGAAGAGGCTCTCGACAAGAACGGACGGTGGCGGCGAGGTCACTTTGGCGCAGAAGAAGCGCGAGAAGCGCAGCGCTCGTTATCCTATGACTTCTTGGATTCCGATCTCCTCCAAGAAGCGCAAAGGATGTCTGTGGTGTACGCCGCCGTTCACGCATTTGAGAACGCCGTTCGCAATTTAGTTACAAAAGCAATGGCAGAGGCGAACGGCGAAAACTGGTGGCAAAAGGTTCCGGAACGCATCCGAAAGTCTTCTAAGAGCCGCATGGATGAAGACGCAAAGTTCCGGTGGCATGGAGCACGGGGTGCACAGGAAATCAATTATTGTGATTTTGGCGACCTGTCCTCTATCATCGTTACTAACTGGGACGTATTTGACGACCTTCTCGGAAACATGGAGTGGGCTAAGGCCACCCTCAATACTCTAGAGAAGAGTCGCAATATCATCATGCATGGCGGGTCGCTTGCCAAAGAAGACGTCGAACGCATCGGCATGAATATTCGAGACTGGATCAGGCAAGCAGGCTAACGAATAAGGTTAGATCGTGCGAAGCCACGATCTGAACCGTTTGTTGGACGAGCCCGGTTCTGAGCGCCGACAGGGCCGCACAGAAAATATGTATTTGGGAAGTACCCCGGTTTGGAGTTTCACCGGGAGGATATGGGCTATTCCACCGGCTTCGTGCCTGACGCTGCGGTAGCCGATGTTCATTTTACTCGTTGGCAGGTCGATGCTGCTGCGAATTGCCCAGATTCAAGGCAAGCCGGTGCCTCAGCTTGCGGGCGCTGGCTCCCGATGCCTGCCGAAGGGCGTGGCGCTTACATGGTCAATGCACTCCCTCGGGAGCTATGGGCGGTGGCATGCCCTCTGAATACCCTGACCGAATCCGCGTTCGCACGATCAACATCACCGCACCGCGGCAAGCGCAGAGAATGGGGGCGCGCGGCTTGACCCACGCCGCCGTCTGGATCGGAGCGCATCTGAGCGGCACCTGCAGCAAGGCGATCAAGCGTTTGCAGTTGGGGTGCAGAAAGATAGCGCCCCAGATAGATGAGTGCCTTCTCGCCGGTGCCCACGGATTTGCAATCCACCACCCATGCCATGGGGTAATGATCTGGCAAGGTCCATCCAGCCGCCGCGTGTGGGTGTGCAACAACGCGATGGTGCCGGGCGTGCCTTGCAATTGCTTGTCATTGTGGCTGAAGGTGCGCACCGTCCCCCGAGCGCAGCGCAGCGCAGGAGCAGTTAGCTGATTTCCCTAAAAGTGGACGTATGGTACCTGAAGTGGGTTCGCCTCGCATCAGGGAGCTGATATTTGGAACGTATCGGATTGTTTACAAGGATACCGAAGCTAGACCGTGCCTGTTATCATTTACCCCTATGTTTACTGCTGCAGGTTGATTGCTCATGTCTGTTCGTACCCGTTTTGCGCCGAGTCCTACTGGTTATTTACATATTGGGGGTGTCCGCACCGCGCTGTATTCATGGTTACATGCCCGCCGCCAGGGGGGGCGTTTTGTGCTGCGCATTGAAGATACGGATCTGGAGCGCTCTACGCCTGAAGCGACGGCGGCCATTCTTGAGGGCATGGCCTGGCTGGGGCTCGATTGGGACGAGGGCCCTTTTTACCAGACACAACGCATGGATCGTTATCGGGAAGTGCTGGCACAGATGTTGGCAGCAGGGACTGCCTATTACTGTTATTGCAGCCGTGAAGAAGTGGATGCCATGCGTGAAGAGCAACGCACGCGCGGCGAAAAGCCCCGTTATGACGGGCGTTGCCGAACACGCAGTACCGCCCGTGAGGGGGTGGCACCGGTTATCCGTTTTCGCAGTCCGGATACGGGCGAAACGGTGGTGGAAGACCTGATTCATGGTCGGGTCAGCTTTCAGAACAGCGAACTGGATGATCTGATTATCGCCCGCTCCGATGGAACGCCTACTTACAATTTCTGTGTGGTGGTGGACGACTGGGATATGGGCATTACCCATGTTATCCGGGGCGATGATCATCTCAATAATACTCCCAGACAAATGCAGATTTTGCAGGCCTTGGGTGCAAATCTTCCGGTTTACGCCCATGTACCGATGATTCTCGGACCGGACAAGCAGAAACTTTCCAAACGCCACGGTGCTGTCAGCGTGCTGGAATATCGGGAGCAGGGATTTTTGCCGGACGCCCTGCTGAATTTTCTGATTCGTCTGGGCTGGTCGCATGGTGACGAAGAAATATTCAGTCGCGAACAAATGATTGAGTTTTTTCAGATTGATACCGTCAATAAAGCGGCTTCGGCATTTAATCCGGAAAAATTGCTGTGGATTAATGCCCAGCACATGCAACGGCTGAGTCCCGAGGGGCTGGCTCAGCATTTACGGCCATATCTGGACGCCCAGGGCATCACCGAGGCGAGTCTGGCCCAAGGCCCGGACTTGTCTGCGGTTGTCGCCTTATTACAGGAGCGCGCCAAGACCCTGGTAGAAATGGCCGGGGCCGCCAGCATGTTTTATCTGGCTCCAGTGACAGGTGAGATCAAGGATGTAGAAAAACATCTGCATGGTCAGAGCGCTTTGCTGGAGAGTCTCCTCCAGCATCTGGAAGCCTTGCCGGTCTGGACGGCGGCGGCCATTCACAGTGCCATTCAGGAGTTGGCAGTCAGTCATGCCGATGGGAAAATGGGAAAAGTCGCCCAGCCCTTACGGGTTGCCGTGGCCGGGCGCGCGGTTTCCCCGCCTATTGATGGTACCCTGGCGCTGTTGGGAAAAGCCGAGACGCTTGCCCGTATCCGCCATGCTCGCAGCTGGCTTGCGGCGGTCTGAGCGCAGTCCCAAGCCATTTATATTGGGTGATCTACGCGCATCCTTCCAATTTTCAGGGATTTTAGCAGCTGCTGATACTTGGCGTCGGGCGGTTCATTTGCGATGATGGAGTCAAGCGCAGTTCCCGATCGTATTTTCCAGCTCAGGAGATCAGCTCATGGCTATGAACGTCACCCAGAAAATTATTGCCGCGCACTTGGTGAGTGGCACCCTCAAGGCGGGGAGTCCGATAGCTATCCGTATTGATCAGACGCTCACCCAGGATGCCACCGGAACCATGGCCTATTTGCAGTTTGAGGCGTTGGGTCTGCCTCGGGTACGCACTGAACTGTCTGTTTCCTATGTCGATCATAATATGCTGCAGTCCGGCTTTGAAAATGCGGACGATCACCGGTTTCTGCAGAGCTTTGCCGCGAAATACGGGGTCCATTTCAGTCGGCCGGGCAATGGCATTTGTCATCAGGTACATCTCGAACGGTTTTCCAAGCCGGGTGGTACCTTGTTGGGTTCGGATTCCCATACGCCGACTTCTGGCGGTGCCGGAATGCTGGCTATTGGCGCGGGCGGACTGGACATTGCCCTGGCCATGGGTGGTTTGCCCTTCAACCTGAATATGCCGGAAGTGGTGGGTGTCAAACTGACGGGGAAATTGCAACCCTTTGTCAGCGCCAAGGACATCATTCTTGAAGTATTGCGGCTGAAAACCGTCAAAGGCGGGGTGGGCAAGGTCTTTGAGTACTTCGGCCCGGGGGTGGCACATTTGAGTGTTCCTGCGCGCGCGACCATCACCAACATGGGGGCGGAACTGGGAGCAACCACCAGTGTTTTCCCCAGTGATAGCGTGACCCGGGACTATCTTGCCGCCCAGGGGCGTGGAGCGACCTGGTCCGAGTGGGTGGCTGATGCGGATGCGAGTTACGACGAAGTGCTCGAAATCAATCTGGATACGCTGGAACCCCTGATTGCCTGTCCGCATAGCCCGGATAATGTCAAAAAAGTGCGGGAAGTGGCCGGAACCAAGGTGGCCCAGGTAGCCATCGGTTCCTGTACCAATTCCTCCTACACCGACCTGATGACCGTCGCCCAGATGCTCAAGGGCAAGGTGGTTGCGGATGGGGTCAGTCTGGGGGTTTCTCCGGGTTCCCGTCAGGTCATGGAAATGGTCACCAAGGATGGCGGGTTGCTGGACTTTATTGGTGCCGGATCACGTATTCTGGAATCTGCCTGTGGACCCTGCATCGGGATGGGTTTTGCGCCACCCACCCAGGGGGTTTCCGTACGCTCCTTCAATCGTAATTTCTACGGGCGTTCCGGCACCAAAAATGCCGAGGTTTATCTGGCGAGTCCGGAAACCTGTGCGGCCTGCGCTCTGACTGGCGAGATTACTGATCCCCGCGATTTGGGCTTGGCACCTATTCACGTCGATTTGCCGGGACAGTTCCTGGTGGATGATCGCATGGTGCTGGCCCCTGCGCCTGAGGGCACGGAGGTTGAAATTATTCGCGGTCCGAATATTGCCAAGTTACCGGCAGGTAAGGCCGCGCCCGCGCATCTGGCAGGCGAGGTGCTGATTCGTCTCGAAGACGATATCACGACCGATCATATTATGCCGGCGGGGGCCAAGGTGCTGCCTTTGCGCTCCAATCTGCCCGCAATCTCCGAATTTGTTTTTCATATGGTGGATGAAACTTTCCCGAGTCGGGCCAAGGCATCCGGCGGTGGTTTTATTGTGGCGGGTCATAATTATGGTCAGGGGTCTAGCCGCGAACATGCTGCGCTGGCACCGCGCTATCTGGGCGTTCGGGGGGTGTTGGTACAGTCTTTTGCCCGGATTCATCTCGCCAATCTGATTAATTTCGGGATATTGCCGCTCACTTTTGTGCATGCTGAAGATTATGCCAAGGTGCAGGCGGGTGATCAGCTGGGCCTCGATCTGTCGGGCCTGACTCTGGGGAAATCCCTGATCTTGCGCGATGAGACGCAGGGTCTGGATATTGAAGTGATGCCGCAGCTTGCCAGCGCCCGTGATCTGGAATTGATTTTGAAGGGTGGGGCCTTGTCCTGGGCGAGTGAACAACTGGAGCAGGTGTCATGACGACCCATATTCAGAAACCCGCAACAGGCAGTCCCTTAACACTGCTGAATGGGGTGTTGCAGGTGCCTGATCAACCCATTATTCCCTTCATTGAAGGCGACGGAATTGGTTGTGATGTAACCCCGGCCATGCGCAGTGTGGTGGATGCGGCAGTGGCCAAAGTCTATGGAGGACAGCGGCAGATTGCCTGGATGGAATTGTTTGCCGGTCAGAAGGCCGTGCAACTGTATGGTGAAGGGCAGTATTTGCCCGATGAGACCATGGCCGCCATTCGGGAATATAAAGTCGCCATCAAAGGCCCTCTGGAAACTCCGGTGGGCGGGGGGATTCGTAGCCTGAATGTGGCCATGCGTCAGGATCTTGATTTGTATGTCTGCCTCCGGCCGGTGCGTTATTTTGAGGGGACGCCCAGCCCCATGCGGCATCCGGAAAAAGTGGATATGGTCATTTTTCGCGAAAACTCCGAGGACATTTACGCCGGGATTGAATGGCCTGCGGGTAGTCCCGAAGCAGAAAAAATCATCCGTTTTCTGCGGGAAGAAATGGGCGTCACAAAAATCCGCTTTCCCGACAGCTCTGCCATTGGCATCAAGCCCGTATCCACGGAAGGTTCGGAACGTCTGATCCGGCGTACCATTCAATACGCTCTGGAGCATGGCAAGCCCTCTGTCAGTCTGGTGCACAAGGGTAATATCATGAAATTCACCGAAGGTGGTTTCCGTGACTGGGGTTATGCCCTGGCGGAGCGGGAGTTCGCCGGACGGGTATTTACCTGGAGGCAAAAGGCCGCCATCAGCAAGGCAGAAGGTAAGGCGGCAGGACAAAAAGCTGAGCAGCAGGCCATTGCCGACGGGAAGCTGATCATCAAGGACGTGATTGCCGATAATTTTCTGCAGCAGATTTTGCTGCGCCCGGAAGATTACTCAGTGGTTGCCACGCTGAACTTGAATGGTGACTATGTTTCTGATGCCCTGGCCGCAGAAGTAGGGGGTATTGGCATGGCGCCCGGTGCCAACCTTTCTGATACCCACGCGATTTTTGAAGCCACCCATGGTACGGCACCCGATATTGCCGGACAGGGCAAGGCCAATCCCAGTTCGCTGATTTTGTCGGCCGTCATGATGCTGGAGCATCTGGGCTGGGGAGAGGCTGCTCAGGCGATTGTGGCAGCCATGAATGCCGCCATTGCGGCTGGTGACGTCACCGGTGATCTGGCGGCCTTGCTGGGTGATGTGCCGGCATTGCGCACCACAGATTTTACGGCAGCGCTGATCCGCCGTTTTTAAAGGAACTTTCATGAATCTGCATGAGTATCAGGCCAAGCGTTTGTTGGCCGAAGAGGGGATTCCGGTCCCCCGCGCCATTCCCGCTTTTTCGGTGCGTGAAGCCGTGAATCAGGCACGTGAACTGGGCGGTCCGGCCTGGGTGGTGAAAGCCCAGGTGCATGCCGGAGGCCGGGGCAAAGCCGGTGGGGTGCGGGTCGTTCACAGTATTGCCGGAGTGGAAAAAGCTGCCCAGGAACTGCTTGGAAAACCATTGGTTACCGCCCAGACCGGTGCGCAGGGCCAGCATGTGGCGGCTTTGTTGATTGAGGAGCCAAGCAGTATTGCCCGCGAGTTGTATTTGGCGCTGATGGTGGACCGGGCACAGGCCAGAATTACCTTTCTCGCCACCCAGGAAGGCGGCATGGATATTGAGGAACTGGCCGTAACCCGGCCGGACGCCTTGAAAAAGCTGGTTGTTAATCCCAGCACCGGATTTTTGCCCTTTCAGGCTCGACAGCTGGGATTTGAGTTTGGTCTGGATACCAGTCAGGTGCAGCAGCTGACCCGCATCATGCAGGGCATGTATCGTCTTGCCCAGAAGCTGGATGCGTTGATGGTCGAAATCAACCCGCTGGCGGTTACCAGCGATGGCCGTCTGCTGGCGCTGGATGCCAAGCTGGTTATGGATGACAATGCCTTGTACCGGCATCCCGAATCTGACGAATTGTTTGATTCCACCCAGCAGGATAGTCGGGAAATTACCGCCAGACAGTTTGGGCTCAATTATATTTCCCTGGAAGGGAACATCGGCTGCATGGTCAATGGTGCCGGTCTGGCTATGGCGACCATGGACATGATCAAGCTGCATGGCGGGGAACCCGCCAACTTTCTGGATGTAGGTGGTGGTGCGGCGGCAGATAAGGTCACCCAGGCATTTAAGCTGATTTTGTCCGACACCCGGGTCAAAGCCATTCTCGTCAATATTTTTGGCGGCATCACCCGTTGTGATTTGCTGGCAGAAGGCATTATTCAGGCCGCAGCCGAGGTAGGCATCCATCTGCCGGTAGTGGTGCGCCTGGAGGGGACCCGCAAGGAGGAAGGGATGGCTTTGTTGAGAGAAAGTGGCCTGTCATTGATTTCTGCCGATGGTCTGACGGATGCCGCTGTGAAAGCGGTGGCTGCCGCTCAGGGCTAAGGTGTCCATCAATATTTTCTGGTTGCAGCGGTTGTGGCCGGTATTGCGCAATTCCGGCCCCTTGATTTCGCGTTTGGCCGATGCCTATGTAAAACGCGGCGCAGATCAAAAATCTGCCGAGCGCATGGCGGAAATGGCGGTGCTTCTGGATCAGATTCTCGACGAGCGACTGAAAACGGTGGCCCAGGTGGATGATCTGGAGGGTCTCCGGCAGGATCTCGCCGCGCTGCGTAGCGATGTGAATCATACCCGGCCCGTTGTCCGGCGCAATCCTTACATACTGCTTTTATTGCTGGGTGAAGCCGTCATTATTCTACTGTTGATTCTTGTTTTGGTGCATATATGAGCATATTGCTGTCTCAGAACACCCGTATTATCTGCCAGGGGTTTACCGGCAAGCAGGGAACTTTTCATTCGCAGCAGGCCGTGGCTTATGGCTCCCGCATGGTTGGCGGGGTCACACCCGGAAAAGGGGGCAGCCGCCATCTGAATTTGCCGGTTTTTAATACGGTGGCTGATGCGGTGCAGGAAACCGGCGCCGAAGCCAGTGTGATTTATGTGCCTTCTCCCTTTGCGGCCGATGCCATTATTGAAGCGGCTGCGGCGGGCATTGAACTGATTGTCTGCATTACCGAGGGAATCCCGGTGCATGACATGTTAATGGTGAAACACTATCTGGCGGGTTCGACGGCGCGTCTTATTGGTCCCAACTGTCCCGGTATTATTACTCCCGGACAGTCAAAAATCGGGATTATGCCCGGTTCCATCCATCGTCCGGGCAAGGTCGGCATCGTCTCCCGTTCTGGCACCCTGACCTACGAGGCGGTTGAGCAGACCACCCGCCTGGGTCTCGGCCAGAGTACCTGTGTCGGCATTGGTGGCGATCCACTGATCGGCATGAGTTTTGTCGAGGTGCTGGCGCTCTTTGAGGCGGATCCACAAACCGAGCTGATTATCATGGTTGGCGAAATCGGCGGGCGCATGGAAGAAGAAGCGGCTCACTATATTCAGTCCAGTGTCAGCAAGCCAGTGGTGGCTTTTATTGCCGGATCAACGGCGCCCAAGGGCAAGCGCATGGGCCATGCCGGCGCGATCATTGACGGCAATGCCGGAACTGCTGCGGCAAAATACGCGGTACTGGAGGCGGCGGGGGTACATTGTGTGCATTCTCCGGCTGAACTGGGTATGCGCGCCGCAGCTTTGTTGAGCCGTTAATGCGCGTCGCTCTGGCGCAGTGCAATGTCTGGGTCGGTGACATCGACCGGAATGTGGCATTGATCCTGAAGGCAGCACAGGAGGCAAAAGCTGGGGGTGCCGATTTACTGGTAACCCCGGAGCTGGCTTTATGCGGTTATCCTCCCGAAGATCTGCTGCTGCGTGAAGACTTTGTGCAGGCCTGCGCAGAAGCGGTAAAAACCCTGGCAGCGCAAACGCCTTTACCCTTGTTGTTGGGGCATCCCCAGCGCGTCAACACGCGGCTTTATAATTGTGCCAGCTTGTTGCGAAATGGTCAGGTAGAAGCGGTTTACCACAAGCACTGTCTGCCCAATTACGCAGTATTTGATGAACTGCGTTACTTTACGCCAGGTACCCAGCCCCTGACTTTTGACTGTGCGGGAGTCTCCTGCGCCGTGGCCATTTGCGAAGATGTCTGGTGTGGTTCCGAAGTGGCTCAGGCCTCCAGAGACCAGGGCGCGGAGTTACTTGTGGTCCTCAATGCCTCCCCTTACCACCGGCACAAGCAGGGGGAAAGGGAAGGTCGGCTGGCGGCGCTGGCGACTCAGACACAAATGCCCATCTGCTATGCGAACCTGGTGGGTGGTCAGGATGAGCTGGTTTTTGACGGTCGATCATTTGTGGTGGATGCACAGGGTCGGTTGGTGGCCCGGGGGCCGATTTGTGAAACGGCGGTCATCCTCACGGATTTTGAAAAAACCACTCAGGGTTTGCAGGTTAAAGGCGATACAGCGCTCATTGCGGCAGCCGATACGGAGGCCGAGGTTTATGCGGTCCTGACTCTGGGGGTCCGCGATTATGTGCGTAAAAATCATTTTCCGGGTATTGTGCTGGGCCTTTCGGGCGGGGTGGATTCAGCCTTGACCCTGGCAATCGCTGTGGATGCTTTGGGGGCGGAGCAGGTGCATGCTCTGATCATGCCTTCCCGTTATACCGCCGAAATGAGCGTTGCAGATGCCATTGCCGAGGCCCAGAGTCTGGGGGTTTCCTACGATCTGATTTCCATCGAGCCGGTTTTCCAGGCTTACTTACAGACCTTGGCGCCGCTGTTTGAGGGACGCCCGGTGGATACCACCGAGGAAAATCTGCAGGCGCGGGTGCGTGCCGGGTTGTTGATGGCCTACTCCAACAAGTTTGGGCACCTGCTGGTAACCACCGGCAATAAAAGTGAAATTGCGGTGGGTTATGCCACCCTGTACGGTGATATGGCGGGTGGTTTTGCGGTCATCAAGGATATCCCCAAAACCCTGGTCTATCGTCTTGCCCGCTACCGCAACCAAGATGCCCTTGTCATTCCCGAGCGGGTATTGAGTCGGCCACCCTCGGCGGAGCTGGCGCCCGATCAACAGGATCAGGACAGTCTACCCTCCTACGAGGTGCTGGATGCCATCATTGCGGCCTATGTAGAAAATGACCGGTCTGCAGCAGAACTGATTGCCTCCGGTTTTGCAGCCGACACGGTGCAGCGGGTATTGAAGTTAATTGACCGTGCCGAGTATAAAAGAAGACAGGCGGCTCCCGGTGTGCGCATCAGCACTCGCGCATTTGGAAAAGATCGGCGCTATCCTATTACCAACGGCTACGCTTCCTGGGGTGGCCATCATAAGCTGAACGAGGAGCAACACCATGAAAAAAATTGAGGCGATCATCAAGCCCTTCAAGCTGGATGACGTGCGCGAGGCATTGCAGGAAATTGGTCTGGCCGGAATGACCGTAACGGAAGTGAAGGGTTTCGGACGGCAAAAAGGGCATACCGAGCTCTACCGGGGGGCGGAATACGTGGTGGATTTTCTACCCAAGCTCAAGCTGGAAGTGGTCGTTGGCGACGACATGGCGGATCGCGCCATTGAAGCCATAGAACAGTCTGCGCGTACCGGCAAAATTGGCGATGGCAAAATTTTTGTGAGTGCTGTGGAAAGAATTATTCGCATTCGGACGGGCGAAGAAGGTGCCGAGGCGGTCTGATCCTGCTCACCAGGGTGCAGCCAGCTGCTCCCTAAGCGATCACCTGATTCGGCCATTGGCCTAGGGGCTGTTGACGCGAACAGCCCGGGCTAAAGTTGCTGTTAAATCTCCAAGCTAAGGGCTGTTTTCGGGTATATGGCCTTACTCAGTTGCCGGTGCCCAGATCGCCCAGGTATTTGCTTTTGGGGTAATTGTAGGCGAGCACCTTGCTTACGG
The DNA here is from genome assembly GCF_001931655.1 of Acidithiobacillus albertensis. Lineage (NCBI taxonomy): Bacteria > Pseudomonadati > Pseudomonadota > Acidithiobacillia > Acidithiobacillales > Acidithiobacillaceae > Acidithiobacillus > Acidithiobacillus albertensis. The sequence continues at coordinate 464,531 of NZ_MOAD01000001.1, forward strand.
TTTCCGCCTGATTCTGGAGGTTGAGATGCCGGTAGGAGCGGACCAGATAGTACAGGGCTTCTTCCCTTGAAGGGCTGAGCTGATAGCGGGTGACCACGTTATCACAGCGATTGGCCGCCGCAACGTAAGCGTGGCGCGTATAATAGAACTTGCAGATGTCCAGGTTGCGCTTCCCGAGAATATCGATGATTTTGGCCATGCGCAGACGGGCATCGACAGCATAGGGACTATGGGGCCAGCGTGTGGCCAAGGTCTGCAGAGTGCTAAAGGCTTCTTCGGCGGGTTTGGGATTCCATTCAGCGCCCTGGATGCCTTCATAGTAGGCAATGCTTTTCAAATACCAGGCATAATCCACATGGGGGTTGGCCGGATGCAGTTTGATAAAGCGTTCGGCGGCTGCTGCAGCGGCTTCGGAATCGCCACTCTTGTAGTAACTGTAAGCAGTATCCAGTTGTGCCTGTTCCGCATAGGGACCGTAGGGATAGCGGGTTTCCAGTTCTTCATAATGGCGAATGGCCGAAGTGTAATCTCCGCGTTCCATGGCTTGCTTGGCGGGCTGATACATTTGGGCAGCCGATTCGTGGGTTTCCGCAGCCTGATCGCCTTTGTGGGGAGTGCTGGCACAACCGGCCAGAAGGGCAGTACAACAAAATGAAATAAGTAAGCGTTTGCGCATGAAGGACAATAGTCTATAGTGGCGAGCCATGAGCGACGATACTACGGGACTTCCCATGATTTTGCCAGTGGATCAAGCCGGTGAACGACTGGATGCGGTTTTGAGTGGCCTGCTTCCGGACATCAGCCGCAGCCGGATCCAGACCCTGTTGAAAGACGGCCATATTCGGGTGAACGGCGCCGTCGAAAAACCCAGCCTGCGCATCCAGGGAGGCGAAGCGGTAGACATTGATTGGCCGGAAAGCGAACCTAGTGTCTGGCTGGCCCAGGATATTCCTCTGCATATTATGTATGAAGATGCGCACATTCTGGTCCTCCACAAACCGGCGGGGCAGTTGACCCATCCCGGTGCCGGTCATGCGGATGGTACCCTGGTAAACGGGGTGCTGGCGCATCTACCGGAAAACGCCTATCTGCCCCGGGGTGGTATTGTCCATCGTCTGGACAAGGACACCACCGGCTTGCTGGTAGTGGCCAAAACCGAAATGGCGCGGCAGTCGCTGATTGATCAGTTGGGTGACCATACCATGCACCGGGAGTATCTGGCCCTGGTGAATGGCCCGATGACCGGGGGTGGTCGGGTGGATGAGCCCATTGGCCGCCATGCCCATGATCGGCTGCGTATGACGGTGCGTGCCGACGGGCGCCCGGCACAAACCGATTTTCGTCTGGTGGAGCGCTTCCCCCGCCACAGCTTCCTGCGTTTGCGTCTGGCCACCGGGCGTACCCATCAGATCCGGGTGCACATGACCCATATTGGTCATCCGTTGGTCGGGGACCCGGTATATGGGGGGCGCATGAGCGTGCCCCAGGGTCTGGATGCTGAAGGCTTGGCTTACTGGCAGCAGTTTCGGCGACAGGCCCTGCATGCCTGGCGCTTGAAGTTGTACCATCCGGAAACGGAAGAGTTGATGAGTTGGGAAAGTCCACTTCCGGAGGAAATGGAAAAACTGCTGGATTTGTTGCGGCAGGCCCGCCGTGCCCATTGAGGCACCATCTATTCTAATCCCTGACTGGCCGCTGCCCGCCGGGGTACATAGCGCGATTACCCGGCGCAACGGGGGTTACAGTGAAGGTCCTTATCGCTCATTCAATCTGGGCGATCATGTTGGAGACGCGGCACAGGCTGTGGCTAAAAATCGCGAGATGCTGCGTACCTGGCTGAAATTGCCGCAAGAACCACAATGGCTGCGCCAGGTACATGGTATGGAATTACTGCAGATTCCAGCTGGTCAAGACCTCTCTGCGCTTCCCGAAGCTGATGGGGCGGTCACCCATCTTGCCGGGCAAGTGTTAGCGGTATTGACGGCTGATTGTCTGCCGGTGCTGGCTTGCAGTCGTGATGGTCAGCATCTCGGGGTCTTTCACGCCGGCTGGCGGGGTCTGCTGGCTGGCATTCTCGAAAAAGGGGTGGCGGCGCTGGCGGTGCCAGGTAAGGAAGTTCTGATATACTTGGGGCCAGCAATCGGGCCTGAGGCTTTTGAAGTGGGCCCTGAGTTGCGGGCAGCTTTTGTTGCGGAAGATCCGCAGGCTGTCAGCGCCTTTCGTGCCGGGCCAGGGGATCGCTGGCTGGCGGATATTTATCAGCTTGCCCGGCAGCGCCTGCACCGGGTTGGGGTCACGGCCATTTATGGTGGGGGCCTGTGTACTTTCAGTGATAGCGAATTTTTTTCGTACCGGCGGGATGCAGTGACCGGACGAATGGCATCTTTGATCTGGAGGGAATAAGTCATCATGGCGACTTTACGCAGAGCCGGTGATCCGGCGCTGGTTACGGACCCCGACATCATTGCCGGGCTGTTGGCTCCGCTGGGTGTGCTTCTGGAAAAACTGCCTGTTCCTGCAACGGACAGCAGCCGCAGCCTGTTGGCCCAGGCAGAACTCAGTAGCGACAATCAGGAAAAGCTGCTGGAGACTCTGGATGCGGTGTTTCGGCGCTTACAATCCGAAAAAGGGTATCAGGACCGGGATCTGATCGTGCTTTATCCCGGCCATCCCCAGCTGGAGGCACTCAACGCTCGTTTTCATCGGATTCACACCCATGATGATGAAGAGGTGCGTTACATCGTCGATGGCGAAGGCGTTTTTGGCTTTGTGCTGCCCGATGCGCAGCAGGTCGAGCTGACGGTGGTGGCGGGCGACTATATTCATGTTCCGGCAGATGTGGAGCACTGGTTCCGCCTCAATCAACTCCAGCGGATCAAGGCGGTCCGTTACTTCAGTGCCCGAGGCGGATGGACTCCCCATTATACGGAACGTCCCTTGCAGAGTTTTCACGATTTATGAGTGCCTACATAGAGGTGGATTACCAGTTTCCTGCCGGGGTTGATGCGCAGCGGCAGGCTCAGGCCATTGCCATCGGGCAGACTGCCGGAAGCTGGGACACGCGCTTTCAGCACCGGGAAGAACAGCTTCGCGGGCATCTCGCTGAAGTGCTGGCAGTGCATGACTTACCCGAGGGGCGACACCTGGCGACCATCCGTTTCCCCGCCGAAAATGTGGATGGACGCATGGGTAGCCTGCTGACCATGATTTTCGGGAAATATTCTCTGGCGGGTCCGGCCAAGGTCATGGCCATACGCTTACCTGAAGGGTATGGGCAATCCTGTCGCTTTGGTCTGGCGGGTATCCGCGAAAAACTGAACGTAGCCGAGCGCCCCCTGATTATGGCCATTTTCAAGCCCGCTCTGGGGCTGAGTGCCGAGGACCATGCCGAAATTCTGGCGGAAGTGGCGATGGCCGGTCTGGATATCATCAAAGATGATGAAATTCTGCCGGACTTGCCCTCAGCCGCGACGCTGGCCCGCTGGGAAGCCTGTGCACCTATTATTGAGGCGCGTCGCGATCGGACCGGGAGGGATTTACTTTACGCCATGAATCTTTCCGGCGATGCCCGGCAGGTTCAGGACCTGGCCCGGCAGTTGGTTGCCCGGGGTACCAACGCCCTGCTCCTGAATGTGCTTGCCTATGGATTCCCCATGCTGGAAGCCCTGGCAGCAGATCCGGAAGTGAACGTCCCGATTTTTGCGCATCCGGCTCTGGCCGGGGCCTGGTGCGCTGCACCCGATCATGGTTTTGCCTATGCGGCCATACTGGGGACGGCAATGTCCTGTGCCGGTGCAGATGCGGTTCTTTATCCGGCCCATTATGGCAGTTTGCCTTTTCCGGAGGCGGACGAGCAGGCCATTGTTGAGGCCTTACGGGCGCGGGGCGTGGCGCCAGTTCCCTCGGCGGGGGTGCACCCCGGTATGTTGGGTGCCATTCTGGAAGATTATGGCCCCGAGGTTATTCTCAACGCCGGTACCGGGATTATGGATCATCCCATGGGCCCCTCCAGCGGCGTGCTGGCCTTTCATGAGGGGCTGGAACGCTGGCAGGAGGGCGCTTCCCTGAAGTTGTCTGATCTGCCCGCCGGGCCTTTGCGGGCGGCCGTGGAAAAATGGGGGGCCGCCTGATGCTGTCCAAAGCCATTTTCTGTGATTTTGATGGAACCATCACGGAGCAGGAGATTTTTGTGGCCTTGATGCGGCATTTTGCCCCGGGGGCTGCCGCGCAGGTTCTTCCGGAAATATATGCGCAACGCTTGGGGCTGCGGGAAGGATTACCCCGGATCCTGGAAGGCATTCCTTCCCAACGCTGGCCGGAAATGGAAGACTTTGTCCGGGGTACAGCCTTGCGTCCCGGTCTGGAACATTTACTGGCTTCCGCCCGCCAGGCGGCTGTGCCTTTTATTGTGGTGACAGGTGGCTTTACCCGCATGGCAGAAATCGTCCTGGAACCTTATCGCGCCGATATTCACGCGATTCACGGGCTGGAAGTGGATTGCTCCGGCCCGACTTTGCGGGTTTTTTCGCCCTGGCAGGATGCGTATGAACTGGTGGCCAAGCGTCAGGTGCTCGCCCATTATCAGCCCCGGACGGCGCTCTGCATTGGCGATTCCATCACCGATCTGCGGGTGGCGCGCGACTGCCCTCTGGTTTGTGCCCGTGATCGGCTGGCGCAATATCTGCAGGAAGAGGGCAAGGCTTTCATTCCCTTTGAAACGCTGGATGACGTCAATGCTGCCCTGGCAGCACGCGGTTGGTGGAAGGAGGGTGCCGATGCACCATGAAGATTTGCGACAGGAGCTGGCACTGGCTGCCCGAAGCTTTTATGAAAGAGGCTGGATGCTGGGAACAGCCGGTAATTTATCGGCGCGCATGGCTGAAGAGGCTTTCTGGATTACCGCCAGTGGCCGTCCCAAGGACTTGCTGGACACCGAAGATTTTGTTTCCGTAAACCTCCAGGGAGAAGTGCTGCTTGCTTCCGGCGGACGTAAACCTTCGGCAGAAACTTCCATCCATCAGGTGATTTATCAACATATTCCTGAAGCCCGGGTGATTTTTCATGTGCATTCCATTGAGGCCAATCTCTGCGGACATTTCGCCAGAAACGGGCAACTCCGTCTGCCGCCGCTGGAAATGCTCAAGGGACTGGGGGTTCCCGATGCGGAACCCGAAATTGATCTGCCGGTTTTTGCCAATCATCAGGATGTTGCCCGCATTGCCAAAGATATGGATACTGCTTTTACGCAAGCCATTCCTCCGGTGCCCGGTGCGCTGATTCACCAGCATGGCGTGACTGCCTGGGGGAGCGATTTGTTGTCTGCACGCCATCACCTGGAATTGCTGGAATATTGTTTTCGTTATCTCGTACAGGCTAAAGCCCTCGCTATAGGAGTTCAGGCATGAGTCAAGCGCTTCTCACCGTCATCGGCGAAGATCGCCCCGGTATTGTCGCAGCTGTCACCCAGGCGCTGTTTACGGCGGACTGCTCCATTGGTGACGCTTCCATGATGCGTTTGGGCGGCTATTTCACCATCATGCAGGTCATTGACTACAGCAGGGACCTGGGCTCCGTGGAAATGGCCCTGGATCCTGCCATCAAGCGCCTGAATTTACGGGTACACCTGGATCCTATCTCCAGTGTTGCGGTCGCGGCAGATCTGCCCAATACCCGGGTCACAGTGTATGGGGCCGATCATCCGGGTATTGTGGCTGGAGTAACCGGCGCCCTGGCCGCCATCGGTTTTAATGTGATTGATCTGGAAAGCGAGAGCTCCGGAAACGCCGAACGGCCACTGTACGTCATGGTCATTCAGGGTTATGCCCCCGATGGCATTGAAAGCGTGCGCAAGGCGGTTTTGCCCCTGCGCGAAAAACAAGGGGTAGAAGTGGGTGTCCACCCCATTGAAGCGGCCGTATTCTGATGACGGTACTGTCCATCCTCACCTATCCCGATGCGCGGCTGCAGCGCAAGGCCGAAGCCGTCCAGGTTTTTGACGATGAGCTGCTAAAATTTGTTGGGGATTTGACCGAAACCATGTACGCCGGTCCGGGCGGCGTCGGTATTGCCGCCCCTCAGGTAGATCGCCATCAGCGCATTGTCATTGTCGATGTGCGTCCCAAACTGGGGGATGATTGTCATGGTCTGATGGTGCTCATTAACCCCGAACTGATGGCCTGGGAAGGCATGGCTGTGGGCCGCGAGGGCTGCATGTCGGTCCCGGATTTTACCGGCAATGTTATCCGTGCTGAGCGCATTCGGGTGCAGGCCCAGGACGTGTCGGGACGCGAGCGCAGTTTTGAATGTGAAGGCTTTGAGGCGCGGGCGGTTCAGCATGAAATGGACCATCTCGACGGTTTTCTGTTTCTGGACCGCCTGGTTTCACGAAAAACCGATCTGTTCCGCCGCAAGAATTATCAGAAATCCTAATAACCACCAATCATCCTGAAAACGGCGGTTGCCGTGGGTGCTTTGCCGCGACTTTTGTTTCGAGCCGTTGTTGTTCTTGGCGAAATCCTGCGCCCGTCAGGAGAGCTGTTTGAGCCCGCAGGGCGAGTTCTCTCCTGACAGCAGGATGCGCCTTAGAACAACAGGCGAGGAACAACGGAGCAAAAAGCACCCACGGCAACCGCCGTTTTCAGGATAGCCGGCATCCCGGTTATGGTGGTCCTGGGGATATGCGTTAAACTGCATAAGCCGGACTTATTCGGCTCCGTACTGGGTGTCCAGCCAGTGACGATAACTGCCATCCATGACCTGTTGCCACCATTGCGGATGCTCCAGGTACCAGAGGATGGTGCGCTGAATGCCGGTGGGAAAATCCACCGCAGGTGCAAAAGCCAATTCCCGGGTGATTTTTTCCGCATCAATGGCATAGCGGCGATCATGACCGGGGCGGTCACGAACATACTGAATCAGCTCTTCGCTGCGGCGTCCCAGTGCCGGGGCGGCCCGGGGGTATTGTTCGGCCCAGCGGGGATTACCGGCGAATAATGCGTCCATCTTCCGGCAGACCAGTTGCACAATGTCGATATTGGCCCATTCGTTACAACCACCAATATTGTAGCTTTCGCCTTCCCGGCCCTCACCAAGAATAGCGGCGATCCCCCGGCAGTGATCTTCCACATAGAGCCAGTCACGGATCTGCTGACCATCACCATAAATGGGCAGGGCTTTATTGTGAAGAATATTGACGATGATCAGCGGGATAAGTTTTTCAGGAAAATGATAAGGTCCGTAATTATTGGAACAGTTGCTGGTCGTGGTGTTTAATCCGTAGGTATGCTGATAGGCGCGGACCAGATGGTCGGAGCCCGCCTTGCTGGCAGCATAGGGAGAATTGGGCGCATAAGGGGTGTCTTCGCGAAAGGCAGGGTCTTGGGGTCCGAGGGTGCCGTAGACTTCATCGGTGGAAATATGATGAAAACGATGGGGAACAGGGCCTTCAGGACCATCCAGCCAGAGCGATTTCGCCACTTTGAGGAGCGTATGGGTGCCAACGATATTGGTCTGGATAAAAGCATCAGGATCATGAATGGAGCGATCGACGTGGCTTTCCGCAGCAAAGTGCACAATGACATTGATGTCATGGGCACGCAGGCTGCTTTCAAGCAATGCCGCATCATTGATGTCACCCTGAACAAAATGAAAATCGGGATGCGTTTCCAGTCCGTCGAGATTATGGCGGTTACCGGCGTAGCTGAGGACGTCATAAGCGATCAGCGTGTCTTGGGGATGATTCTTCAGCCAGTAGTGACAGAAATTGCTGCCAATAAAACCGGCGGCACCGGTGACCAGCAGGCGTTTTTCAGCGGGCGATGCAGAAGAGGTTGCGGTCATGGGGTTTCCTTGTCTAATCAGAATCGTTATCGGTGAGCATTTGCCGCAGTGCCTGACGCCAATGTGGAGCCGCACCTAACGCCGCATAGCTGATACTTTTATCCAGTACCGCGCAGGCAGGGCGGCGGGCCGGGGTTGGGTAGGCGCTGGCGGGAATCATACCGATGGGGATGCTACGCTGGAGCAGACCCAAAGCCAGGGCTTCTTCCTGAATCGCGACCGCAAAATCGTACCAGGAGGCCACTCCGGCATCCGTCCAATGCTGAATGCCGTTGAATTCAGGTTGTGCGCAGGCCCTCCAGATGGCCGCCGCCAAACCTGCCGCCCAGGTAGGGCTGCCAATCTGGTCACCAACCACCCCCAGAGAGTCCCGTTCTGACATCAGCCGCAACATGGTTTTGACAAAATTTTTACCGTGGGTGCTGTACACCCAGGCGGTCCGTAAAATGAGCGCATTGTTTCCCAGAATACGGACAATCTCTATCTCGCCGGCAGCTTTGCTGGCACCGTATACGCCGAGCGGATGACGGATACTGTCCGGCTGATAAGGGGTCGCCTGACTCCCATCAAATACAAAATCCGTGGAAATATGGATGAGCCGGGCAGAATGTTTACGGGCAGCCTCTGCACAATGAACGGCACCATCCCGATTGATGGCGTAGGCCTTTTCCGATTCCGATTCAGCAAGATCAACGGCAGTATAAGCAGCGGCGTTGATGATGAGGTCGGGTTGAAAACTCTCGGCAGCCTGTTCCACCTGTTCCTGAATGGCAATATCTGCCTGGGCGCGGGACAAGGCGCATAGTTCAACGGCCTCAGGACGGTGACGTTGGAGTTCCCAGCCTAACTGTCCATTGGCACCAAACAACAGGACGCGTTTGATTCCGGATCCGGCGGTGGTCATGCCTGGCTCCTGGTAGCGTTCATGGGATTTTCCTCGGGATATTTAGTCAGAACGGCCGGTTGGGGCATAAAGAAATTCATAGAAGTTGTCCATGGCAATACCCTGGGTATCATAGCCGGTCACTGTTACCTGATCATTTTGAGTGCCCACCGCCACCATGCAGGCATGCTCTTCAGGAAGGGCGGAAGCCTTTACAAATGAAGGGCCTAATTGTCCGCAGGAATTATGCGGATATTCCTGATTCAGGCTGACGATAAGCTGATCAGCTATCTGCTGTGCTTGCTGTGGAGACCTGGCCGCAAAAGCCCGTTCATTCCGCCAGGCATCGGCAATGACTTTGCGTTCTGTGGGCGTGCTGGCTGATGCCATGGCTTCATGATGCATCTGGTCCAGGGTTTCCAGCGCCACATACAAATCGGTGCGCGCACCACTCTGCTGATCAATGACATGGACACTGAGAATAATGGTCAGTATGCCATAAATGACGATGACTGCACCGAGCACCCAGGCAAAACGCAGTCGACTGGATTTACTAGGATGACCTGCCATCAGGAAGGCCGCCGTTGCGCGGGGCGGGCCCGGCGATGTGTGCTTTTCTGACTGTTTTGGCGGTCAGCTATGTGCCCCTCTTCACGGCGAATCTGCAAACGATTTTCGGCGGCAAAACGCATGATTTCCGCAAAGGCCTCGGGGCGTAATTGTTCCAGACTTTCATCCATGATGATGGCCGCGTTGCCATTTATGTTGGCGGGCTCAATCAATGGTAAGTAATGAATTTTATGGTCGGCACCGAAATGGGCGAGTCCCACCCCTTCTATGAGCATCTCAGCCCAGGCTGAGGGACGAAATTTGCCCCCGCTTTCGGTTACGCCATCAATGATGATCATGGATACCGCTGCTCCTCAGGAAAAGGGGCGATAATAACGCTCTTCGCATGGAGAATGAAGGGTTCACGAATAGGTTTCTGCTTTTGCAAAAGAGCATCCGGCTGCATCCTTGCTGGCCAGCTGGGGGTTCGAATCCGTGAGGAGGGGCCAGTCTATGCCGATATCCGGATCATTCCAGACTATGCAACGCTCGGCTTCCGGGGCGTAAAATTCGGTTGTTTTATAGAGGAAGTCAGCGGAATTACTTAATACATAAAAGCCATGCGCAAAGCCGGGTGGTACCCAGAGCATCTGATGATTTTCTTCGGAGAGTGTGGCCCCGACCCATTGACCAAAGGTGGAAGAAGAGCGGCGCAAATCTACGGCCACATCAAAAACAGCACCTGAAACAACGCGTACCAGCTTTCCCTGGGGCTGATGAATCTGATAATGCAGGCCACGCAGTACGCCCTGTTGAGAACGGCTGTGGTTATCCTGCACAAATGACAGATTCAGACCGGCATCACTAAACTGGCGTTGATTCCAGCTTTCCATGAAAAATCCCCGGGTGTCGCCAAATACTTTGGGGGTAATGAGCAGCACTTCGGGGATACGTAATTTTTCAATGATCAAAACGGAGACCCTTCTTCAAGGATGCGCAGGAGATATTCTCCATAACCACTTTTTTTCAGCGGGGCGGCAAGTTCTGTAAGTGTGTCTGCATCAATATAACCCATGCGGTAGGCTATTTCTTCGGGACACGCAACTTTCAGGCCCTGACGTTCTTCCAGAGTGCGGATGAATTGTCCGGCGCTGAGCAGGTCAGCGTGCGTGCCAGTATCCAGCCAGGCCGTGCCGCGTCCCAGCACTTCCACATGCAGGCGTTTTTGTTCGAGGTATAAACGATTCAGATCAGTAATTTCCAGCTCTCCCCGTGGTGAAGGACGGATTTCCCGGGCCAGACGACTCCCGTCTGCATCATAAAAATACAGGCCGGTGACCGCAAAAGAAGAGCGGGGTTTGACAGGTTTTTCTTCCAGTCCAATGGCAATACCCTGACGGTCAAACTCCACCACGCCATAAGCCTTGGGATTGGCAACGTGGTAGGCAAAAATCGTTGCCCCGTTATCGGCCCGGTTGGTTTGCTGCAGGGATTCACTGAGATCGTGTCCATAAAAAACATTGTCGCCAAGCACCAGTGCTGAAGGGCTCCCCGCCAGAAAGTTTTCGGCAATCAGTAAGGCTTGCGCAAGGCCGTCAGGATGCGCCTGTTCGGCATAGCAAAAATCCATCCCCCACTGCCGACCATCACCCAGAAGCTGCTGGAAACGTGGAAGATCGTTGGGTGTGGAAATAATCTGGATTTCGCGGATTCCCGCCAACATCAGGGTGGCGAGCGGATAATAAATCAGGGGCTTGTCATAAACCGGCATCAGCTGCTTGCTGACTGCCTGGGTCAGCGGATACAGACGGGTACCCGAACCCCCGGCGAGGAGAATACCCTTACGCTTCATGAGCAGCCTCAGAATTTTCTGCCTTACCCTGGCTCTGGCAGAGGCTATTCATATACTCGGTAAAATCGGCGCCCACTTCGGGATGTAATTTGCCGAAGGCAATGGTGGCCTTGAGATAGCCCAGTTTGTCACCACAATCAAAGCGCTGACCGGCAAAACGATAGGCCAGCACCTGACGTTCGCTGAGCAGATGGGCGATGGCATCCGTCAACTGGATTTCGCCTCCTGCGCCACTCTGGGTGTTTTCCAGAAAATGAAAGAGACGGGCGGGCAGTATATACCGACCAACCACCCCCAGATTAGAAGGCGCTTTTTCGGGCTGGGGTTTTTCGACAATGCCGCTGACCTGAAAAATACGTTCGTCCCACGGGCGGGCGTCTACCACTCCATAACGGGTAGAGTGTTCACGGGGGATTTCTTCGACGCCAAGAATGCCGGCCTGATAGCGATGGTGCTGTTCGACCATTTGCGCCAATACAGGTGGTTCACCGAGCATCAGATCATCGGCCAGCAGCACGGCAAACGGTTCATCACCGATAACCGGCTTGGCCATCAGTACGGCGTGGCCCAGCCCCAGAGGGTAAGGCTGACGCAGAAAAATGGTACTCACATGACTGGGTAAAATACTTTGCACCTGTTCCAGCAAGGCTTTTTTGCCACGCTTTTCCAGTTCGTTTTCCAGTTCGTAGGAAACGTCAAAGTGATCTTCAATGGCCCGTTTCCCCCGGCCACTGATGAAAATCAACTGATCGCAGCCTGCCGCAATGGCTTCTTCTACGGCGTACTGGATCAGAGGTTTGTCCACTACCGGCATCATTTCCTTGGCGCTGGCTTTGGTGGCCGGTAAAAATCGGGTACCCAGGCCCGCCACGGGGAAAACTGCTTTACGCACTTCAGCCATACATGTTCTCCTTTGGTATGCGGCGAGTATAACGAACACAGCCCGCCTCCCGCAAAGTGTTTGACTTCATGAACAGCTCGGGTCAAATTCGCTGCAAATCGCCCGGACCAATGGCCGTTTTAGCTTCATGAAGAAGAATCGGCGTCGGATTCAGAAGCTTCGTGCGGGATACCGGGTTCCGATTTTTCCCGAATTATTTTTCCACCACCGACGCCACCGGCCATGGCAAAACGTAAAGCCTGCTGGGGTGTCATGTCCGGAAGCGGGATGATTTTTTCTCTGGGAATCAGGCAGGTGAAGCCGCCGACGCCATAACTCATGGGAATAAAAACGGCCACACAGTCTTCGGGGAGGTGCGGTAGTTCGTGCAGGGTGTCACGGGTGACCAGCCCGATGATGTAGCCCATATCTCCCCCCTGCCGAACCAGAACGGCGCTGCGAAAGCCCCGGTCTGCACCACCAAACAGTAATCCCACCGTTTCCTGAATGGTGCTGTAAAGGCTATGCAGAACCGGGATTCGCGCCAGTGCCTTGTTCATCCAGTCAAAAATCCATGCGGTCAGGACATGGGAAGCCAGAAAACCAACGCCCAGAATGGTCAGCAAGGTCAGGACCAGTCCCAGACCGGGGATGTCTATTCCGAAAATGGCCTTGATCGGCGCTTCAAACAAGTTGTTGAGCCAGCCGCCAATCCATAACACCACATAAATGGTCAGGCCGATGGGAAGAGAGATGAGCAGGCCCTGGGCGAACCAGCGGCGCAAATGCAGATGCTGAAAACGTGAAGGCGGTTGAACGGGTACTGGCAGTGTCATTGGGACCCCGTTTTAGCAAAGACCGCACCAGCATAACAAAAAATGCCAGAAAGTAGTGGATGTTTACGGAGTCTCATCGCGATCCTCCTGATTTTTGAATAGTTGCGGGGCCAGGCCATGTTTGCGCATGAGCTTGTAAAGATCCGTACGATGGCGGCCAGCAATGCGAGCAGCCCGGGAAATATTGCCGTCGGTGGCACGCAGCAGATTTTCAAGATACACCCTTTCAAAGGCCGTTTTGGCATCCTGCAAAGGCGGGAAGGCGCTGGATCCACCCTGACGGCCGGCATCGGGAATGGCCTCTCCCGAGACCCAACCTTTTTCGGTGACGGCGGCGGCAAAGGTGATGGCGTTTTCCAGCTCTCGAACATTTCCGGGCCAGGGTCGCTGCATCAGCTTGTCCATGGCTTCGGGGCTGAACCCTGGAATATTGCGTTCCAGGCGCTGGCTTTCCCGATCCAGAAAATATTGGGCAAGGAGCAGGATGTCTTCGGGACGCTCGCTGAGGCTGGGAACCCGTAGGGGAATGACGTGCAGGCGATAATATAGATCTTCCCGAAAGGCGCCGCTGGTAGTCAGCGCATGAATATCCTGATGGGTGGCGCTGATAACGCGTAAATCCACGGATATTTCTGTTTTTGCTCCAACTGGACGTAAGGTCCCTTCCTGCAATACCCGCAGCAGTTTGACCTGCAAAGCCAAGGGGAGGTCTCCGATTTCGTCCAGGAACAAAGTACCGTGGTCGGCGCTGCGAATGAGCCCGATATGGTCCTGAGTGGCTCCGGTAAAAGCCCCCTTAACGTGGCCAAACAGTTCACTTTCGGCCAGTTCGGAGGGAATGGCGCCACAGTTGACGGCCACAAAAGGCTGGTCATTCCGGGCGCTGGCTTCGTGGATAGCTCTGGCGACACGTTCCTTGCCCGACCCACTTTCTCCAGAAAGAAAAACACTGGCCTGGGAAGTGGCTATGCGGGTAATTTCATTGACCAGACTGGCCATGACCGGACTGCGGTGGAGGATGCTTTGCCCGGCCTGAGCGCGTAGGTCAGCCCTTAACTTGCTGAGTTCACGGCCAGCAAGGCGTTGTGCCAGGGCCGCCGTGCATAATGTCTGTAACTCGTCATTACTGAACGGTTTGCTGAGATAACCAAAAGCCTGGGCACGCATGGCTTCTACCGCGTTAGGAATGGTGCCATGGGCGGTTAGCAAAATAACCGGCAAATCGGGATCACGAGCCTGAGCGGCTTCAAGAACCGCCATCCCGTCCATGATGGGCATGCGTAAATCGGTGATCAACAAATCCACACTTTCCTGGTCCAGTAGTTCCAGCCCTTGCTGCGGATTGTTGCTACTCAGTACCCGATAATCTTCACTTTCCAGCCACAAACCCAGCAGCCTCAAGAAATCCGGATCATCATCAATAATGAGAATAGTGGACATGGTTTTACGCATCTCAGGGTAAGGGCGCGCCATGCGCTTCCAGGGTTTTTTCTGCATGCTGGTGGAGCAGGGATTCCAGACGTTGAAGCCGTGCTTGTGCGGCATCCGCAGCATTTTGTGCAGCGATGGCCTGAGCTTTACTTTGCTGAATGCGGACTTTGTCTCGTTTAAGAAGAGTAATATTTTCCAGCAGGGCATTGACGCTGCGCCGCAAGGGTAGGGTCTGGCTGGCCAGATCCTGGTTCTGTGCCGCCATGCTGAGCTCCCGGGCGGCGTTATCCAGGGCAGTTTTATTGAGAGGGCCACTGCTGAGATAGCTGTTTGCCAGCGCAAGATGAATATTGGCACAACTGGCGGAGGTAGCGGGACCGCAATCATGCAATGCCTTGAGCAGCTCTGGTCGGGGCGTTTCCGAGAGCGGCAGCGGCGCGGCTTGGGGCTGAGCAGGTGCTGCCGGATGAATCATTGCACAGGCTCCCAGAAACAATAGGATACTGAAGGTGCCGAGTGAGCGGATCGCAAGCAATAATCGGTACATCAATGGGCTGCCTTCTGAGGAAAAGAGGGTAGCCAGATTTCTGCGCTGAGCCCTCCTTGTGGACGGTTTTGAATGTGTATCCAGCCGTCTTGAGCGGCTACCAGTTCGCGGGTGATGGCCAATCCCAATCCGGTACCCCGGGGTAAACTGTTACTGACCGGAACCTGATAAAAACGTTCAAATACCCGTTCCAGCAAGGCTTCAGGAATGCCCGGGCCTTCATCTTCTATTCGAAACAGAACGCCCTGTTGTTCGGCAATGGCCTGCACGTGGATTTGACCGCCGGCAGGGCTGTATTTGTTGGCATTGCTGACCAGATTGCTGAGAATTTGCCGCAAGCGTTGTGGGTCGGCGTACACTTCCAGCGGTGCATGGCTCTCACAAAGGAGGGTTTGCTGCTTTTTTTCAGTCAATGGCTGCATGCGTTTTTGTAGATCTTCGAGAATCTCGGATACTTTGACAGTTTGGGGTGAAAAATCGAGGGATTGCGCCTGTAAGGCATGCATGTCGAGCATTTCCTGAATAGCCGCATATAATTCCTTGACCTGACGGACGACAATTTCGAGGACTTCGCGTTGCCGTGGCAGAAGCGGGCCGATGCGCTCGCTGAGCAGTAATTCACTGCCGGAACGGGCTGAGGCCAGAGGGGTTTTCAGTTCGTGAGAGACCTGGCTGAGAAATTGGTGGCGCAGGCGCTCTTCTTCCCGCAGGCGGGCCTGCATGCTGTCGATGCTGCGGGCCAGATCGCGTAATTCCTGGGGTCCATCACTGGCAACATGGGCGACTTTACCCGCCCCGATGTCCTCCAGGGCCAGACGGAAGTCCTTTAATGGTCGGGTTAAGGCCGTAGCAACCCGCCAGGGTATCAAAAGGCTGAGCAACGCCGTGATGACTACGAGTGCATAAAGCAGTTGCACGGCCTGAGAACGCGCTGCCGCTGCCGCTTCTCCCTGGCTGAGCAGCAAGGACTGCATGGCCTGATGAACATCATGAAAACGTGCTTCAACAGCCGTCCGGCTGGCTTTGCCGTCGAGCACAGCCGCTTGCCCTGAGCCTGGTGTATTTGCGGACTGCAAATAATTGTTCAGACTCACTTGTAGTTGCTGGAGTGCGCTGGCAAGTTGGGGGTAGGCTGTCGCGCCAGTCTGTAGTGTCTGTAAAGACGTTTGTTCGTGATGAATCAGGTGGGCAAAAGTGGCTTCATAACCAGAGTGGGGCAGGACCTGCGCCAGGTCCTGATAAAATTCGGCCTGACGTTGTTGTCCATGAATTTCCAGTAATTGCTTTTGCAGCGGCAAGCCAATTTCAATCAGCGTATTGCTGCTGTCGCCCAGGGTATGAATCGCCTGAATGGCCGCAAACACGACTCCCGCGACCAGAAACAGGATGATAATGGCAAAAAACAGGACGCGTCGGGGAATCGAAATAGCGCCATGATGATCTTTAGCCGGAGAGTCCATGATCTTTTGTCCGGTGTTCTGTTCTTCCATAAAGTCCGCAGCCATCCACTCCTCCATGCCGGTTGCCCTGAACATGGGCAGCGCATTGTCGGAAACCAGTGTATGCGACTGGCGTCCAGCGGCCTAGTGTAGATTATCGGCTACAGCGGCAAAGCACCCCCGGCAACTGCCGTTTTTGAGATTATGCGTCCACATTGGCCAGAAGCGTGGCCGCTGCTTCGAATACGGCTGAGTTGAGATCAATGCCGCCGAGCATGCGGGCAATTTCCTGCTGACGTTGTGCCGCTTGCAGGGGGTTTATGGCGCTGAGGGTTTGACCATCCTGCACCTGTTTTTCAATGTGCAGGTGGTGGTGGCCCTGTGCCGCCACCTGGGCAAGATGGGTAACACAAAGTACCTGCTGTTGCGCGCCAAGGCGGCGAAGCAGGCGTCCTACCCGTTCGGCAACGGCGCCACCAATGCCCACATCCACTTCGTCAAAAATCAGGGTGTCAATGCGCTCGGGTGCAGCCAGAATGACCTGCAAGGCCAGACTGATACGCGAGAGTTCTCCGCCGGAAGCCACCCTGGCCAGGGCCTGTGCCGGATGGCCGGGGTTGGCGGTAATCCAGATTTCTGTCTGATCCCAGCCGGAGTCGCGCCAGAATTTTTCTTCTTCCGGATGGCTGGATAAACGCAATTCCACCTGAGCATGGGGCATGCCCAGCTGACGGATTTGTTCGGCAACCGCGTCCGCCAGGGCTTGCTGACGGGCTTGCCGGGCCGTCGTGAGAGCATGGCTGTGTTGAACATAGGTCGTTTTGGCTTTGAGTAAAGCCTGCTCAGTGGCAAGCAGTGTGCTTTCCAGATTTTCTGTTCCCTGCAGTTCCTGACGCAGGGTATCGCGTTTGGCGATTAAGCCCGGTAAGTCACAATGATACTTGCGTTGAAGATCCTGCAACTGTTGCAAGCGTCGGGCAATTTCTTCCAGACGTTCGGGGTCGGCTTCCAGGTCGGCCAGATAAGTATGCAAACTGGAAATGCTTTCTTCGACCTGGATGAGCGCGGCATTGAGCAAGGCCTCATTTTCCTGCAGGCGGGCATCATGCTGGGAAGCCACGCCGAGATGACGCTGGGCTTCGGCCAGGGCCCGATTGGCTGGATGCGCTTCCCCTTCCAGGCCTTCCAGTGCCGCCTGGAGGTGTTCACGCAATTTCTCTACCGCCCCGAGACGCTGTTCTTCGCTGCGCAGGCTTTCCCATTCTTCTTCCTGCAACTGTGCGGCTTCCAGCTCCTGCAGCTGAAAGCGTTGCCAATCGGCCTGCTCATTCTGACGGGTTTGCTCCGCACGTAATTGCTGACAGCGCAGCGTCTGTTCCCGCCACAGCCGATGCGCTTCAGCCACCTGATTCAGACTGGTTTCCAACCCGGCAAAACGGTCCAGCAGGGCCAGTTGGCGATCGGCGTGGAGCAACTTCTGATGTTCATGTTGTCCCAGCAGCTCAATCAGAAACTCACCAAACTCCCGCAACTGGGTAAGGGTGACGTTGCAGCCATTAATAAAAGCCCGGCTACGGCCATTGCGTTGGAGGACCCGGCGCAGTACGCACACCGGTTCATCTGCATTCATATCCTGATCGCGCAACCATTGGCGAGCGGCATGTTTGGAGGCAAGGGCATATTCGGCACTGATTTCGGCCTGCTCTGCACCATGGCGGATACTGTCTGCATGCCCCTTGTCTCCGAGGAGCAGGGCGATGGCATCCACCAGAATGGATTTACCCGCCCCGGTTTCTCCGGTGAGTACGGTCAAACCCGCATCAAAATCAATACTGACGCTGTCAATCAGGGCAAAATTGCGAACCTGCAGGCTGAGCAGCATTTAATCTTCTCCCGGTGATTCGGCCCAATGCAGTTTTTCCCGCAGTATCTGAAAGAAGTTTTTCTCTTCTGGATGAATAAAACGTGCCGAGCAGGGGGCACGGCGGATGTGAATTTCATCGCCGACGGCCAGAGGAACGCTGCTG
The DNA here is from genome assembly GCF_001931655.1 of Acidithiobacillus albertensis. NCBI lineage: Bacteria > Pseudomonadati > Pseudomonadota > Acidithiobacillia > Acidithiobacillales > Acidithiobacillaceae > Acidithiobacillus > Acidithiobacillus albertensis. Next base: position 482,814 of record NZ_MOAD01000001.1, read on the forward strand.
TGACTATCCAGACTGAGGGCTGCAGGCTGACGACTGGCGGTCAGGCGGGCACGGATGGCCACGGTATCGGCGACGACCAGGGGCCGGGCGGTGAGGGTGTGCGGGCAGATTGGTACCAGCAGCAGGGCAGCGAGGCTGGGGGACAAAATGGGACCGCCCGCTGAAAGTGCGTAGGCGGTCGAACCCGTTGGAGTGGCAATGATGACGCCATCAGCGCGCTGGGTATAAACAAAGCGGCCATCCATATGGACGCTCAGTTCAATCATGCTCTCACCGCCGCCTTTATGAATAAACACTTCGTTGATGGCCAGACCGCTGTGTATTTGTTGATTGTCGCGCCACAACACAGCATGCAGGACCCGGCGTTGATCCTGCTGATAATGACCCTGCAAAATGGGCGGCAGGGCACTTTCTATTTGGTCAATGGACAGATCCGCCAGAAAGCCCAGCCGTCCCTGATTAATGCCGAGAATGGCTATGCCACTGCTGGCCGTATTTCGGGCTGTGCCTAACAGGGTGCCGTCGCCGCCAATGGCAATAACCAGATCCGTTTCCGCGCGGGCTTCGCTGAAAGCCATCCGTTTCAGGCCAAGGGTGTCATCAATCTCGCCAGAACATTGAGTTTCGATAAAAACTTCCCGCCCCTGGGATTGAATGAAATCACGCAACAGGCGTAATCCCGGAAGTACCGAAGGATCACGGTATTTGCTGACGAGCAGGACGCGCTGGAAGGGCTTGGTCATGGGAGTAGCCTACATGGGGGCGCTACAAACGCCAAGAGGAAAATGCCGGTTTTCAGGGTAGGGGAGTTCAGGGCGATAATTACGCCTGCAGCCATCCATAAAAACCGCGTAGCAGAAGATCGGGAACATGCTGGCTGTTGGGGATTTGCGCCTGCCAGAGCGCCGCATCACCACCGGTCAGTAGCACCTGGGCGTCGGGATACATCTGCTGAAAATGGGTGATGGCACCCTGCAGGGCGTCGGCAAATAAATGGAACACGCCGGACTGGATGGCTGCACCCGTACTGTTACCAAGAGCTGCGGCGGGTACGGGCAAATCCATGTCGGGGAGGAGCGCCGTGCCGAGAAACAGGGCATGAAGGCTCATGGTGATTCCCGGAAGGATTCTGCCGCCCTGGAAACGGCCATCGGCAAACAGGTCAATGGTAATAGCCGTACCCATGTCAATGATGATGCTGCTTTGGGCGGGGTAATCCTGAGCTGCAGCGAGCAGGCAGCAGCGTCGATCAAAGCCCAGCGCTTCGCCGGGGACATAGGCGTTGGGGACGCGTTGGTTGAACACCGCCAGATCAGGTTCGCGAAGACGTGTTTCGGGTAATAATTCCCGCCAGGTTTGCAACGCTTCCGGCACGACCCCTCCCAGCGCAAAAGTCTCTTCCTCTGCATGAGGGCGTAGCTGTTCCCATTGCTGTAAAATATGCGCAGGATGCAGGGCGGTTGCGGCGCTGATGCTCTGAAAATGCAGGCCATCATTGCTCTGCGCCAGCAGGGTTCGGGTATTGCCCACGGCGATGAATATCATGATGCCAATGGCCGCAGGCTGACGTCGCCGGCACTCAACCATACCGGGGCTTTGTCCGGCTCCTGTACCTGCAGGCGACCATCCCCCCCGATGCCCAGTACTTCTGCCGGATAATGTCCCCGCGCATCGCTGATCTGCACAATCTGGCGCATCATGGGCGCTGCCGCTTCATTCCAGAACGGCAGAAAGGGTTCCAGGCCGTCGCGATCAAAGCGGACGAAATCATCCTGCCAGCGGCGAATGATTTGTCCGGCAAGATGGCTGCGGGACAGGTTGAGCTGCTGTTGCGCCAAACTCGTGGCAGTGTCCGGCAGGCTAGGATCGTCGTGCACATTCAGCCCCAGGCCAAGTACCAGGCGGTTTTGCCCGGAGGGCAGGCGGCGCGCTTCCAGCAGTAGTCCCCCCAGTTTTTCCCCGGCAATCCAAATGTCATTGGGCCATTTGATCCACAATCCGCTGATACGCTTTTGCAGCACCTGAAAAACACCCAGACCAGCCACCAGGGTCAGGGCAGGGTTAATGCTGGCCGCCTGCGTCCAGCCATAGCTCATGGCCAGATGCCGACCAAAGGGTGAAGACCAGTGACGCGCCCGCCGCCCCCGCCCGGCCCACTGACTTTCTGCCAGACAAATACCGGGATTGGCATCGCTGTCCAGCATTGCGCTGTTGGTCGAAGCACAGGCTGGCAGTATCCGGATTTGTGCTTCCGGAATGTTGGCAACAGCGGCAATTTCCGGGGGGGAAAGGGGCGGGTGAGGATACTCCAGCTGCAGTCCCTCGGCAGTCTGGCGCAGGGGAATCCCCCAATGCTCTGCTTCCTGAAGCAGGGCCGTGGGCACCACCCCTGCATCGTTAACGCACTCGACATCAGCCAGAACTTCCAGCAGTTTTTGCAGTGCCGCTGTGGGGGCTTCAGGAGCGGATATGGCCGTCTCCCAATACAATCCATTTTTGCAAAGTCAGCCCTTCCAGACCAACCGGACCACGGACGTGCAGACGATTGGTGGAAATGCCAATTTCCGCCCCCAGACCATATTCGAATCCATCGGCGAAGCGGGTGGAGGCATTGACCATCACTGAGCTCGCGTCGACTTCACGCAAAAAGCGGCGGGCGTGGGTATAATTTTCAGTCAGAATGGATTCGGTATGCTGGGACCCATAGTGATTGATGTGCGCAATAGCGGCGTCGAGATCGTCGACGATTTTGAGGGAAATGATGGGCGCCAGATATTCCGTGCCGTAATCCTCTTCCGTAGCTGCCACGGCACCTGCAAGGCGTGGCAGGCTCCGTTCGCAGGCCCGGACTTCGATGCCTTTTTCCTGCAGTGCCGTGACGATAGGAAGCAGCAGATCTTCCATTCGATCCTTGTGGATCAACAGGCTTTCGGCGGTGTTGCAGGTGCCCAGTCTTTGGGTTTTGGCGTTGACCACCACTTTCAGTGCTTTGCGGGCATTCGCATCGGCATCGACATATACATGGCAGTTGCCGTCCAGATGCATAATCACCGGCACTGTGGCATCGGCCTTGATGCGGGAAATCAGCCCTTTGCCGCCGCGCGGAATGACCACATCCACATGAGCATCCATGCTGATCAGCACCCCGACGGCTTCCCGGTCTGCCGTGTTAACGTATTGCACCAGATCCAGAGGTAATCCCGCCTTACCCAAAGCCGCCCGCAAGCGTTCGGCAATAGCCATGTTGCTGTGCAGGGATTCCGAGCCACCGCGCAAAATGACCGCATTGCCCGACTTGACGCAGAGACCGGCGGCATCAGCCGTGACGTTGGGACGTGACTCGTAAATCATGGCAATCACACCCAGCGGCGCCCGCATATGACCGACCTGGATACCGCTGGGGCGATAACGCAAATCCGTGATTTCACCAACAGGATCGGGAAGTGCGGCAATTTCTTCGAGGCCCCGGGCCATCGCCTCAATGCGCGTCTCATCCAGTCGCAAACGGTCGATAAAGGCGGCATCCTTGCCCGCCTCTTCGGCACTGCGCAGATCTTTGCGATTGGCACGCTGCAAATTATCGGCATCACGCCGTAAAAATTCTGCCATCAGGCGCAAGGCCTGGTCCTTGGCGGCACTATCGGCACTTTGCAGACGCCGTTGGGCGCTGCGCGCCCGTTCGCCAATTTTTTCCATTTCCTGGTGCAAATCCATCATCAGTCTCCTCTTTCGTGTCAGCCTGGCTGACATGAGTTCAGCGAAGAACCTTCCGTGTCGGGCAATATGTGACCTGCCAATGGGGATTCATTCGCGCGGATATTAGCTCTATTGTGCCGTTCTCAGGCTGATCCGGCAATTCGCAGGCATAAATCGGTCAGGGCGGGCCAGACCGGAGTAGGGTCCTGACCCTTGATGCGGGCGTCAATTTCAAGGCATTCACGGATACCCGCCAGCAGGCTATGACCCGGCAAACGCCGCGCCGCCGCGCGGAACCAGTTCTGGCGGGGAGGGAATACCCGGTTCTGGCGAAAAACCTGATCAACGTCCACATGGGCAGCGCGTAATTCCGCCAGTATCCGCAAATCCTTGTGGAGTGCCCAGAGACAAAGGGCCGGTTCACCGTCGCCACTGCGCAGACGATCAATAATGCGCAGAATTTGCGTTGGTTCAGCGCGCAGCGTCGCATCCGCCAGATCATAAATATTGAACTGGCTGCTGTCGGCCAGTACGTTACGAATAGCGGCAACATCCACCGCCTGCCCCGGATAAATCTGCTGTAGGCGTAAAATGGCCTGATGGCAGGCCCCAAGATTGCCCGCACTCAGATCCGCCAGCAACTGGATGGCCTCGTCATCTGCCGACATTTTTTGCAGTTTGAGGCGTTGTTCTATCCAGCGGATCCAGTCTGCGCCTTCGGGACGATACAACAACAGGGTCTGGCCGTGGCTTTCCAGGGCCTTGAACCATTGCGTTTTCTGGACGCTGGCATCGGGGCGTGGGCCGCTGAAGACGAGCAGGGCATCGGGGGGCGGCGAAGCCAGCCAGTACTGCAGGGCGCTGACGCCTTCCTTGGGCAGCTTGATGCTGTCCAGACGCAGGAGGAGCAGGCGTTGTTCAGCGAAAAGTGAGCCAGCATCCCGCTCATCCCGCAGCGCATCCCAAGGGGCGGAGGAATGATTCAGCCGTTGGCGTTGGGCAAAACCCTGTTCTGCAGCAACCTGGCAGAGTGCTTCTTCAGCTTCCTGCAAAAGCAGCGGTTCATCAGAGAACAAACCGTAGACGGACGCCAGCTTACCCTGCAGGTGTCCTGACCACTGTCCCGGCTTGAGTCGCATCTCAGCCGCCGGACTGACGGACGACCGGACTGTTCAGAACCCGCCGGAGAATCTGCCGGGCACCCTGCTCCATCAGCAATCTTTCCATGCGAATTTGTTGCTCATTGGTAGCCAGAGGGTTCCCGCTGTTATAACTGAAACTGTTTTCCACCAGCAGTGACTGGGCGGGAAGAATGACTTTTTTCTGATCATCCATGACGCTGAATTGCGCATGGAGGGTATCCAGAAATTCCAGAGCCACGCCGCTACTGGGGCTGATGCTGATAATTCTTTGCGAGACATAGGCATTATCAATTTGCAGGACAGGACCATCCGCGCGGCTGTAATTACCGTCGCGCTGCAATTCACGGTGAACGGCTGCGGCCAGGGTGCCGCCACTGGGACCGCTGCCAGACACACGCATCCCCTGCAACTTAGCCGGAACGGTTGATCCGGTCTGCAAATGAAACCCGCAACCTGCCAGCGCGAGCAAAAGCAGGCTCATCAACCCGTAAATGCCACGCTGGCGCCATGCTTTCATCCCAGCACCAGATTAACCAGACGGCCCGGCACGACAATGACTTTGCGCACGGTTTTACCTTCCAGATGACGCTGCATGGCGGGACTGGCCAGCACCGCCTTTTCGATGGCCTTATTGTCCGCTGCCACCGGAAAATCCATGCGTTCCCGCAATTTCCCGTTGACCTGGATGACCAGGGTCAGCGTGTCCGACTTGAGTGCCTCGGGGTCGGCGCTGGGCCAGGAGGTATGGATGATATTGCTTTTCTGGCCCAATACTTCCCAAAGTGTTTCAGTCATGTGCGGGGCAAAAGGCGAGAGCATCAGCACAATGGCACGCAATCCCTCGCCCAGTACGGCACGCAAGTCTTTGGGCGCATCGGCACCGACTTTCATGAGGCTGTTACTCAGTTCCATGATGGCCGCAATAGCCACATTAAAGTGGTAACGACCTTCCATATTGCGGCTGACGCGTTCAATGCACTGATGAACAGCGCGACGCAGATCTTTCGCCTCGTCAGACAATTCTGCCGGTACCATCAGATTCTCTGCCCCATATTCATGGACCAGACGCCAGATGCGGCTCAGAAAGCGATGCGCCCCTTCGACAGCCGCATCAGACCACTCCAGATGTTGTTCGGGGGGGGCCGCAAACAAAATGAAAAGACGGGCAGTATCCGCACCATAGCGATCAATGAGTCCCTGAGGGTCAACGGTGTTCCCCTTGGATTTACTCATTTTACTGCCGTCTTTCAGCACCATGCCCTGCGTGAGCAACTGCTTGAAGGGTTCATCGTGAACAGCATCTGCAGGCAACAATCCCACATCCCGCAGCAGGCGATTGAAAAAACGGGCATAGAGAAGATGCAGTACGGCATGTTCCACCCCGCCCACATACTGGTCCACCGGTAACCACTCGGCGGCGCGTGCATCCAGCATGGTGTCGGCATCAGGACAGGCGAAACGGGCGTAGTACCAGGAACTTTCCACAAAAGTATCCATGGTATCGGTTTCACGTCGCGCCGGAGCCCCGCAGCGCGGACAGGGCACATTCAGAAACTCCGGATCATCCAGCAGGGGAGAGCGGGGGTCCTTGAGTTGATAATGGGTGGGGAGCACGACCGGCAAGTCCTGCTCAGGAACCGGCACCACGCCACAATGTTCACAATGAATCATGGGGATGGGCGTACCCCAGTAACGCTGACGGGAAATTCCCCAATCGCGCAGACGGTAATTGATGGTTTTCCGGCCCAGACCGCGTTCGGCAACGGCCTCGGTGATACGGGTTTTTGCCTGCACACTATCCAGACCGTTGAAGTCTCCCGAATGCACCAAAGTCCCGGCACCCGTGTAGGCTTCAGTCATGGCTGCTGCCTCAAGCGGCGCAGATTCTGCCGCAATGACAATTTGGATGGGCAGCTTGTATTTCCGGGCAAACTCGAAGTCACGCTGGTCATGGGCGGGCACACTCATCACGGCCCCTTCTCCATAACCCATCAGCACAAAGTTGGCCGTCCAGACCGGCAGTTCGGCACCAGTCAAGGGATGTTTGACGAACAGGCCGAGAGGATGTCCTTCTTTTTCCTGGGTTTCGATGCTGGCTTCGGAAACCGAGCTATGCCGGCAACGCTCCAGAAATTCAGCCAGAGCGGGATTCTGCTCTGCCGCCTGCAAGGCCAGAGGATGCTCCGGCGCTACGGCCAGATAAGTGGCGCCCATCAGGGTGTCGGGGCGCGTCGTAAAGACCTTGATAACCCCTTCTCCGCTCGCCAGGGGAAAATGAATTTCCGCCCCCTCAGAGCGCCCGATCCAGTTGCGCTGCATGGTCAACACCTGTTCCGGCCAGCCTTCATTCAGGGTATCCAGGCCCTCCAGCAATTCTTCGGCGTAGGCGGTAATGCGCAAAAAATACTGAACAATTTCGCGCCGCTCGACGGGGGCACCGGAGCGCCAGCCGCAACCATCCACCACCTGTTCATTGGCCAGCACCGTCTGGTCAACCGGATCCCAGTTGACGGTGCTGAGTTTCTGGTAAACCAGACCCTTTTCCCAGAGCTTGAGGAACAGCCATTGTTCCCAGCGATAATAGTTGGGGGTGCAGGTCGCTAATTCCCGTGACCAGTCATAGGATAATCCCAGTCGCTGCAACTGCCCGCGCATATGGGCAATGTTGTCCATGGTCCACTCGGCCGGGGCCAGACCATTTTTGAGAGCCGCATTTTCGGCGGGCAAACCAAAGGCATCCCAGCCCATGGGTTGCAGGACATCCTTGCCGCGCATGCGCTGATAACGGGCGATGGCGTCGGCAATACTGTAATTGCGGACATGGCCCATATGCAGTTGTCCCGAAGGATACGGAAACATGGCCAGAGCATAGAATTTTTCCTTGCCGGGCACGCTGGCTGCACGGAAAGACTGCTGCTCCTGCCAGCGTTTTTGCACTGCCGGCTCAAGTTCTTGGGGGGAATAGGCGGGAATATCCATGGATTCTGTTGTTCAGCCGATTTGTTGAAGTGGCACAAAGGTTGCCACAGGCACCCGAGTGGCGCAATGTTCCAGCGCGAGGAACGGTCTCCTGCCATTGGCGCATTGTCCCATGCAGGTTAGACTAACTCCCGACAGCAATTAAAATACCGAATTTGGAGAAAACATGGCTGAATTGCCAGAACTGGAATTACTGAAACAAAAATTACGCCGCAACATCCTCAACAAGCGGGTCAATGTCATGCAGGTGCATAACGCCAAAGGCGAGTTGCTGACCGATGGCGCGGGCATTGAAGAAGCCGCTTTCAAGGGCAAACCAATTACCGATTTGCATCGCTATGGTCAGTACCTGTTTCTGGAATTGGCGCGCAAGGATATTCTGGCCATGCAGCTGGGTGGCGAACTCACTGTCGATTTGGAGCGCGGGCCTGCCCAGGCAGAAAGTGAAGAAGAAGCGCGGGCCGTTCTGGAAATTCAGATTAATGGACATCAACGCTTACGCCTGCATGGCACGCAGTTAGGTAATCGCCTGCGGATGCTCGACGAAAACAGCGATGTGGATTTTCTGACCAAGCTTGGACCCGATCCTTTGATGGTGCATGGCGAAGGACTGGCGGTTTTGCGTGAAGCATTGTCTCGCCGCCGCAGCGCCCTGCGCAATATTCTTCTGGATGATGCTTTTGCGCCGGGTATTGGTGCGGTGTGGGCCGATGAAATCCTGTACCAGGCGCGCCTGCGTCCTGATCGCACCGCCCCCAGTCTGACGGACGAAGAGCGCGACCGTTTTCTGGAACAGATTCCCAAGGTGCTGGACCGGGCAGTTCGCTGTCAGGCAAAAACCAATCTGCTACCCAAAACCTTCCTCACCCGGCACCGGGAAGATAACCAGTGTCCCGGCTGTGGTGCCGCCCTCGAAACCCTATCGGTGGGTGGTAAAAACGCGCTGTTCTGCCCGGCCTGTCAAAGCTGAGTCAAACTGTCCCGGTCTGGTAAGCTTCTGCCCGGCCTTACTTGTGTTTCCACGGCAGGCCGCTGGCTTTCCAGCCCTCGACTTTGCCGCGCTGACCCTGGTGGTCCTGCTTACCCTCAAAGCCCCCCAGAATGTTGTAGCAGTGGTGATAACCCAAGCCAGCCAGATGCTCGGCAGCCGCCAGCGAACGGCCACCGGTACGGCAAAGCAGCAGCAGGATATTATCGGGCGTCACTTCTTTTTTGATCTGCTGGTCAAAATCCGGATTGGGCGTCATGCCGGGATAGTTCTGCCAGGGAATATGTTTACCCCCTTCAATCATGCCCACGAAATCCAGCTCCGGATGCGAGCGGACATCCACCAGCACAGCGTCGGGGTGTTCGCGAAGCAGCGCGTGGGCTTCTTCCGGCGTCATATCACCGGCATGGCGTTTGCCTGCAGCCTTGGCGCGTTCATGGGCTTTTTCAAGAATTTCTGCGGTACTCATGGCGGTTGTCATGTTCATGTCGGTCTCCTGATGGCGGGATCATGCTTATCCCTGCCTTTCATTGTCAAATATAGCACGCCCTGCTGAATTTTAAGGCGACCTTACGGCCGGAACTGTTTTTGCTGAAGCACGTTGATGCATCGCTATTCGGTGTTGGTTCGTCATGTGTTTGCCCAACGGCAAAATTCAGCGGCGTGATTTTTGCGTCCGCTGGGATGCTTTGTTAGCCATTAAATCCCGAAGTCCGCCAGACACATATTTATGCAGGACGCTGGATACCAATGTTTGATATGGAATCCCTTCTTCAAGGGCTCGCCTTTGAAGTGACTCTAAATCATGGCTGGAAATCCGGATATTAATCCGCTTATCCTTTTTGAATGTTTCCTCGGCAGCTGCTTGCAGCATTTTTATACGCCCGGGCGTGAGTACAGATTTGAACTCACCCGCTTCAAATTCTTCAAGAATTTCTTTTTCTTCTTTGCTTAGTTTAGGCTCAGTCATGATTTCTCTCCAAGATACTGTTGGGTCGTCTTTCTGCTCGGAATTACTGTTTTCAAGAAAATCTCTTTTCGGTTTTCAACATAGGGTACAAGATGCACATAACCATCTATGTCGATCACAAATATACGTTGACTCGGATATTTGTCTCTGTTTGGATGCTCAATATCGTCCAGTAATGCGCCTTGCTGTAAATAGAAAACGATGCCCTCAAACGAAACCCCACCATCTGAAATAACCTGTTGGTTTTTCTCAGGATTCAGTTGATTGGCTTCATGTCGTACAGTATAAATCAAATGTGTGCCTTTTGGCATCAGGCTGGAGGGTTTTAAGGTATGAGCGAGATCGAAAGTTACGTGATTGGGGGCTGTACAATTTGCGCAATGGTATTGTTGGGAATATTCCGCCAAGCGCCTTCCCGCCGTGCCTCCAATGCCTTATATTCAGGTCACATACATAACAACCACTGACCGCAAGAGACACGCATGTTCGAGCAGGCTTTCAAGAATATCGATGACATCCTCCACAAAGATGCAGGCTCCTCCAGCGAACTTGATTACACCGAACAGACCTCCTGGCTGCTGTTTTTAAAATACCTTGATGCTCTGGAGCAGGACCGGGCCATGGAGGCGGAGTTGGAAGGCCGTCCCTACACCTTCATTCTGGAGGATGCCTTCCGCTGGGAGCACTGGGCGGCGCCCAAAACGGCAGATGGTAAGGTGGACCACCACAAGGCCATGTCCGGGGACGACCTCCGGGATTTTGTGAATATCCGGCTGTTTCCATATCTGTCAGGCTTCAAGCGCCGCGCTACCGGCTCCAACACCATCGAGTACAAGATCGGTGAAATCTTCAGTGAAATCAAAAACAAGATTCAAAGTGGCTACAACCTGCGGGAGATCGTGGAGATCATTGATGGTCTGCGCTTCCGGTCCCAGACGGAGAAGCATGAGCTCTCCCACCTGTATGAAGCCAAGATCAAGAACATGGGGAATGCCGGTCGTAACGGCGGCGAATATTACACACCCCGCCCTCTGATTCGGGCGATTGTGCAGGTGGTGGCGCCCAAGGTCGGCGAGAAGATTTACGACGGCGCCGTGGGCTCTGCGGGCTTTCTCTGCGAAGCCTTCGACTATCTCAAGGCCCAGCCGGGACTGACCACCGGCGACATGCAGACGCTGCAGGAGCGTACCTTCTACGGCAAAGAAAAAAAGAGCCTGGCCTACGTCATCGCCATCATGAACATGATCCTGCATGGCATTGATGCGCCGAACATCGTCCATACCAACACCCTGGCCGAGAATCTCATGGATATCCAGCCGAAAGACCGGGTGGATGTGGTGCTGGCGAATCCGCCCTTCGGTGGCAAGGAACGCAAAGAGGTTCAGCAGAACTTCCCCATCAAGACCGGCGAGACGGCTTTTTTATTTCTGCAGCATTTTATCCGTATGCTGAAAGCGGGTGGCCGGGCCGGTGTGGTCATTAAAAACACCTTCCTGAGCAATACGGACAATGCCTCGGTCAGTCTGCGCAAACTGCTGCTGGAAGATTGTAACCTGCATACGGTACTGGATCTGCCGGGCGGGACTTTTCAGGGGGCGGGAGTAAAAACCGTGGTGCTGTTCTTTGACAAGGGCGCGCCGACCCGCAAGGTCTGGTACTACCAGCTCAACCCCGGACGGAACATGGGGAAGACGAACCCCCTCAATGACAACGACCTGGCGGAGTTTGTCGCGCTGCAGAAGACCAAGGCCGACTCGCCGCAGTCATGGACCGTGGACGTGTCCGGCATTGATACTCGCACCTATGACCTGTCGGTCAAGAATCCCAATAGCGGTGATGAAAAGGTGCTGCGTAGCCCGGAAGAGATTCTGGATGAGATTGCCGCACTGGATGCGGAGAGTGCTGAGGTGCTGGCGGCTATTCGGGGGCTGCTGTGAGGGATGGGTGGGACGTTAAGCCCCTTAAAGAGGTGTGCCTTATAAAACCACCGAAGTCAGAGGCTCGCAAGGGCCAGAATGCCGATTTTTTAGTGTCGTTCGCACCTATGGAAACCTTAGGGATAGATCAGAAGTATCTGATCACTAACCAGACTAGAACCATGAGTGACGTGATAGGAAGCTATACCTATTTTACTAATGGCGATGTTTTACTAGCTAAAATTACCCCTTGTTTTGAGAATGGAAAACTGGGTATCGCATCAGATTTAATTAATAATATCGGGTTTGGTTCCAGTGAATACATTGTGTTTCGAGCAAACGAACAGCTTGATGCCGAATGGCTATATTATTACCTGTCACGGCAATCGTTCCGAAATGAAGGTGCTAGTAGAATGGCCGGAGCTGTAGGCCATAAGCGAATCACAAAGGACTTTATTGAAGATTATCCTATTCCGATTCCACCTTTCCCCGAGCAACGTCGGCTAGTCGCCATCCTCGACGAAGCCTTTGAAGGCATAGCAACCGCAAAAGTGAATGCCGAGAAGAATCTCCAGAATGCTCGCGAGCTCTTTGAGAGCCATATGAATACAGTGTTTTCGCAGCGGAGTGAGGGATGGGTTGAAGGAACTTTGGGGCAAATCACAAAATTTATTGACTATCGTGGTAAAACCCCGAATAAGACAGAATATGGAGTGCGCCTAATCACAGCAAAAAATGTCAAAATGGGTTATTTACAGCCGATACCGATGGAATTTGTGGCGCCAGAGTCCTATGAATCTTGGATGACTCGCGGAATACCTAAGTTTGGTGACGTTTTATTTACTACCGAGGCACCATTAGCAAATATTGCTCAACTCGATATAGATGAAAAAGTCATTTTTGCGCAACGCATAATCATCATGCAGCCAGATCATAAAAAGCTTTGCAACACTTTCCTAAAATATTTGCTCATGTCTTTCCCAGTTCAGCAGCGTATTCACGCTATGGGAACTGGGGCGACGGTGAAGGGTATTAAGGCACGGTTGCTAAAACAGATAGAAATATCTTTTCCATCACTTTCAGAACAACACCACATTGTTACCATCCTCGATGGTTTGCGTGAAGAAACCCAACGCCTCGAATCTCTCTACCATCAAAAACTCGCCGCCCTCGACGAACTAAAACAATCCCTCCTACACCAAGCCTTCAACGGCGACCTATAGGACTCTGCCATGAATGAAGCCGACACCCGCGCCCAACTGGTAGATCCCGCCCTCAAGGCGGCTGGCTGGGGTGTGGTGGAGGGCAGCCGGGTATTGCGGGAGTACCGGATCACTCAGGGGCGACTGCAGGGTGCCGGACAACGCGGCAAGCCGGAAATTGCCGACTACGTGCTGGAGTACCGCAACGAGAAGCTCGCCATCGTCGAAGCCAAGCGCCGCGATCTGCCCCATACCGAAGGGGTGATGCAGGCCAAGCAATACGCCCTGAAAATGGCCATACGCTTCACCTATGCCACCAATGGTCAATTCCTCTATGGGATGGATATGGAAACGGGTAGCGAGGGCGACATCACTAGCTATCCCACTCCCGAAGAACTTTGGAATCAAACTCATGCCGTAGAAAATGCCTGGCGGGATCGTTTTGCCGCCATTCCGTTTGAAAGCGTCGGCGGATCATTCCAACCCCGCTACTATCAGGAGACCGCCGTACAGCGCGTCCTGGAAGCTATTGCACAGGGACAGGAGCGCATCCTCCTGACGCTGGCTACCGGCACCGGCAAAACCTTCATTGCTTTTCAGATCGCCTGGAAACTCTTTCAGGCCCGCTGGAACATCTCCCGCGAACCCAGTCGCAGGCCACGTATTCTGTTTCTGGCCGACCGAAACATCCTCGCCAATCAGGCTTTCAATGCCTTCAACGCTTTTCCGGAAGATGCTCTGGTGCGGATTGCTCCTGAGGATATCCGCAAGAAAGGCCGCGTCCCTACCAACGGCAGTATCTTTTTCAGCATTTTCCAGACCTTCATGAGTGGCCCCGGTGACACGCCGTACTTCGGGGACTATCCGCAGGATTTCTTCGACTTCATCGTGGTGGATGAATGTCACCGGGGCGGCGCCAAGGACGAAAGCAGCTGGCGCGGCATCCTCGAATACTTTGCGCCTGCGGTACAGTTGGGCCTCACCGCCACCCCCAAGCGCAACGACAACGTGGACACCTATGCGTACTTTGGCGCGCCGGTCTATATTTACAGCCTCAAGGACGGCATCAATGACGGATTCCTGACCCCTTTCAAGGTCAAGCAATTCGCCACCACCATCAACGAATACATATACACCCCCGATGATGATCTCCTCGAAGGCGAAATCCAGCGCGGCAAGACCTATCTGGAAAAAGACTTCAATCGCAAAATCGTCATCCCTGAGCGGGAACGCTATCGGGTAAAGCTCTTCATGAGCCACATCGATCAGCGCGAGAAGACCTTGGTGTTCTGCGCCAATCAGGAGCATGCCGCCCTGGTGCGGGACATCATCAATCAGGAGAAGACCAGCACCGATCCCCTCTACTGTGTCCGCGTCACGGCCAATGACGGCAGCGTGGGCGATCAGTATCTGAAAGACTTCCAGGACAACGAAAAAAATATCCCCACCATCCTGACCACCAGCCAAAAACTGAGCACCGGCGTCGATGCCCGGAACATTCGCAATATTGTTCTGCTTCGCCAAATCAACAGCATGATCGAATTCAAACAGATTATCGGTCGGGGCACCCGGCTGTATGAGGGGAAGGACTTTTTCACCGTCTATGACTTCGTGAAGGCGCATCATCATTTTGGTGATCCGGAATGGGATGGCGAGCCGCTGGAACCGGAACCTACAGGGGGAAGCGGCGAAGTGCGGGAACCCCGGCTACCTTTACCGCCGACGGAGCGGCCCGTCAAAATCCGGGTGAAACTGCGGGATGGGAAAGAGCGCAGCATTCAAAGCATATCCTCCACCATCTATTTCGGACCCGATGGCAACCCCGTTACGGCAGCGCAGTTTCTGGAAGGGCTCTTTGGCACACTGCCGGAGTTCTTCAAGGATGAGGACGCACTTCGCCAGATATGGAGCGATCCTGAGACGCGGAAGGGCTTTCTGCAGGGACTGGCCGAGAAGGGCTATAACCGGGAACTGCTCATGGAGATGCAGCAAATCATCGACGCGCAGAATAGTGATCTCTATGACGTGCTGGCCTATGTGGCCTTTGCCTTGCAGCCGGTTCCCAGATCAGAGCGGGCTGAGCACGCCAAGCAGAGTATGGACCAGCAGTTCACCGACAAGCAGCGGGGCTTTCTGGACTTTGTGCTGGCGCAATACGTGAAAGTGGGAGATGCGGAACTGGATACCGAAAAATTATCGCCCCTACTCCGGCTGAAGTACAACAACGCTATCGCCGATGCGTTTGCGGAGCTGGGCACCCCGGTACAGGTAAGGGAAGTGTTCAGCGGGTTTCAGCGGTATTTGTATGATGCACGGCAAAGGGAATAAAGATGAGCGTAACGGACAAGAAATGGCGTGCTGCCATAGATGAAGTATTGGCGGAATCATCTATGCCGTTACACTACACTGGGCGCTACTCCAGCGGCTACTGTGAACGCTGTTTACCACGAGACCGGCAGTATTGGGGTTATGCCAGCATCATATCCAGCGGAAAAGCTGATTCCTGCATTGGAAGCAATACTTATTGAGGCCCTGGAACCACGGCAAAATCGAAAGCGGGGGGATGATCTCGCGGCAGTGGAATATAGCCAGAAGACTGACCCAGATATTGACAAGAGAAAGGCTAAAGCCCTTATCGACAGGATATAGTACGGGCACAGGAGATCAGTAAACCAACTTGTTAAGAAAATGGACTGCTATTTCAGATTATGATCTCCAGACCACTGGGGTAGTATTATGCGGAGCGAACTTCAGGTTTAGACTGGAAACCGCCCATTGGTGGTCAGATACCTGGGCAAATGGATGAGTTGCGTTTGTGTAGACGCACGCCTACACTTCTCTCATGGAGATAGTGGGCTTCGATTGGGATAGCGGCAACTGGCCGAAGTGCGGAAAGCATGGCGTTTCCCGCCAAGTGATAGAGCGATTGTTTCTCGAAGGAAAGGTGATGGTTGCTCCCGACCCGAAGCACTCCCTCCCGACAGAAGGTCGGCATATTGCGGTGGGCCGGGTCGATGGCAGGCCAATGTTCGTGGCGTTTGCCATCAGGGATGATCTCATTCGCCCGATCAGTGCCCGTTACATGCACGAGAAGGAGATTACGAATTATGAAGCAGGTACCTAAGTTCAAGACTGATGCAGAGGCCGAAGCGTTCCTAGAGCAGGACCTGTCCGACCTCGACTTCCGGCAGTTCCAGCCAATGCGCTTCGAAATCGCGCCGAAAGACGCCGCCCTGAACATGCGGTTACCCGAAGCATTGCTGGAAGCCGTGAAGGCCAAAGCCAAAGCCAAAGGTGTGCCCTACACCCGCTACGTGCGCATGCTTCTGGAAGCCGATGTAGCTCGACCACGTCATCAGCAGTAGCCGAGTATTGTACCCACTCTCCAACGTAAGCAATGGACAGCTTCCGACCCACTCCCGCCGGTCGCGTATTGCAGGTAGAACAACCTTATCGAATAGTACGTAAGCATCCACAAATGATGAAACTCTAGATACCAGCTCGGAAGACCAAGCGCTTATATATGATCGAGGCATGACGAAGTATATAAATGCGTCCACAGACTAAAATGGTATAGTTGCTTTATTTGACACGGAATCTCCTTATGTGTCGCGTCAGTCTCACGTTATGTGGCGGCCAACGATCACCCCAAACATCAATCCCAACTCAGCGCCCCGCCAGTCTGATATTCCGTCACGCGGGTTTCAAAAAAATTCTTTTCCTTTTTGAGATCCATCATTTCGCTCATCCACGGGAATGGGTTTTGTACGCCCGGATATTGCTGGGGCAGGCCCAGTTGTACCAGGCGCCGGTTTCCGATGAATTTGACGTAGTCCTTGAATATCGGGGCATTCAGACCCAGAACCCCACGGGGCATGGTGTCGTCGGCATAGGCGCATTCCAGTTCCACGCCACGACGGATCAGATCAATAATTTCCTGCTGGAAGGTTTCTGTCCAAAGCTGTGGGTTTTCGACCTTGATCTGATTGGCTAAATCAATACCAAAATTACAGTGCATGGATTCATCGCGCAGAATGTACTGGTATTGTTCGGCGGCGCCTACCATCTTGTTCTGTCGGCCCATGGCCAGAATCTGGCTGAACCCGACATAGAAAAAAGTCCCTTCCATAATGGCCGCAAAAACAATCAGCGAGCGCAGCAGTTTCTGGTCATTTTCCAGGGTGCCCGTCTTGAAGTTGGGGTCGGCCAGGATGTCGATGAAGGGCATCAGAAACTGGTCTTTATCCCGCACCGACGGTACTTCGTGGTACATGTTGAATATTTCACCTTCATCCAGGCCAATGGATTCGACGATATACTGGTAGGCGTGGGTGTGAATGGCTTCCTCAAAGGCTTGCCGTAACATGTATTGGCGGCATTCCGGCGCGGTAATATGCCGATAGGTGCCCAGTACAATGTTATTGGCAGCGAGGCTGTCGGCGGTCACAAAAAAACCAAGATTACGCTTGACGATACGGCGCTCATCTTCCGTGAGGCCTTTGGGGTCTTTCCAGAGGGCAATATCACGGGACATCTGGATTTCCTGGGGCATCCAGTGGTTGGCGCAGGCGGCCAGATACTTGTCCCAGGCCCACTGGTACTTGAAAGGAACCAGTTGATTGACATCCGCACGACCGTTGATGATGCGTTTGTCTTCGGCCCGTACCCGGGCGAAACGTATACTTTCCTCTTCCGGCACAGACTCCGGCAAATCATTCAGGCTGCTGCTGCGCAGTGCTTCGGGACGCAGGCTGTTTTCAAAATTCAACATAACGGCAATTTCTCCTCTGCTTATTGGCAGGCTTCACAGGTGGGATCATCAATGGCACAGGCCTTGGGCTGGTGGCCGGACACGGCATTGAGAGTGCCTGTTTGTACAGTAGATTTTTCCGCTGCTGTGGCTCCCAGCGAACGCAGGTAATAGGTGGTTTTGAGCCCGCGTTTCCAGGCCAGACGGTAGGTCTCATCAATTTTCTTGCCGGACGGCTGGCCAAAATACAGATTCAGACTCTGCGCCTGATCCAGCCATTTCTGACGACGGGCAGCGGCTTCGACCAGCCATTCCGGATCGGTTTCGAAGGCATTGGCATAAAGCGGCTTGAGGGCGGCAGGAATGCGGTCCACAGGCAAGACTGATCCGTCGAAGTATTTGAGGTCATTGACCATGACTTCGTCCCAGAGTCCCTGACGTTTGAGGTCATGCACCAGATAGCTGTTTACCACCGTAAATTCGCCGGACAGGTTGGATTTGACGTAAAGGTTTTGATAAATGGGCTCAATCCCCTGGCTGACGCCAACAATGTTGGAAATGGTCGCCGTGGGGGCGATAGCCAGACAATTGCTGTTACGGATGCCTTTGCGAACCTTGTCCCGCAGCCCGTTCCAGTCGAGGCGCATGCTGCGGTCTACGTCAACGCCGTGTTCGCGGCTGGCGGCCAGCAGTTCGATGCTGTCGATGGGCAATACCCCCTGACTCCAGAGTGAACCCTGGAAGCTCGGATAACTGCCTCGCTCCTGCGCCAGATCGGCAGAAGCCTCAATGGCGTAGTAGGAAATCACTTCCTGACTGATGTCGGCAAAGGCGACGGCCGCTGGCGAAGCATAGGGTATCCGCATTTCCAGCAGGGCATCCGAAAAGCCCATCAGACCCAGACCCACAGGACGATGGCGCATATTGCTGTTGCGCGCTTTGGCCACGGCGTAGTAGTTCATGTCGATGACATTGTCGAGCATGCGCATGGCGGTGCGGATGGTCCGGCCGAGCTTGTCGGTGTCCAGCAGTTCCAGCAGATCTTCGGGCGTGCTGTCGGTGCGCAGGGCGGATTGATCGGTGCTTGAGGTATTTTTCAGGTGCGCAATCAGGTTCACGGAGCCCAGATTACAAACGGCAATTTCCTTGTCGTTGGTGTTGAGGGTGATTTCCGTGCAGAGATTGGAACTATGTACGACACCCACGTGCTGCTGCGGGCTGCGCAGATTGCAGGGATCCTTGAAAGTAATCCAGGGGTGGCCGGTTTCAAACAGCATGGTCAGCATTTTGCGCCACAGCTGCAGAGCCGGAACTTTTTTGTACAGTTCGATTTCACCCGCATCGGCCATACGCTCGTAATGTTCGTAGCGTTCCCGGAAAGACGAGCCGGTCAGATCATGCAGATCTGCCGTTTCATTCGGGCTGAACAGCGTCCAGGCAGTACCACTTTCCACCCGCTCCATAAACAGGTCAGGAATCCAGTTGGCAGTGTTCATGTCATGAGTGCGGCGGCGGTCATCGCCGGTGTTTTTGCGCAGTTCCAGAAATTCCTCGATGTCCATGTGCCAGGTTTCGAGGTAGGCGCAGACTGCACCCTTGCGCTTGCCGCCCTGGTTGACGGCAACAGCGGTGTCATTGACCACCTTGAGGAAGGGCACGACTCCCTGGGATTTACCATTGGTGCCCTTGATGAAAGAACCCAGCGCCCGTACGGGGGTCCAGTCGTTCCCCAGGCCGCCGCTGAATTTGGAGAGCAGGGCGTTTTCCTTGATGGCCTCGTAAATATCGTCCAGATCGTCGCCCACGGTGGTCAGGAAGCAGCTCGACAATTGCGGCCGCAAGGTTCCTGAGTTGAAAAGAGTGGGGGTCGAACTGACAAAGTCGAAGCTGGACAGCACTTCATAAAAGGCGATGGCCTGTTCTTCACGGTCCACTTCATTGACAGCCAGACCCATGGCCACCCGCATCCAGAAAGACTGAGGCAGTTCAATGTGGCGTTCGCGGACATGCAGGAAGTAACGATCATAAAGAATCTGCAGGCCCAGATACTGGAAATTGAGATCGCGCTCGGGTTTGATGGCCGCCGTAATACGGTCCAGATCATATTGACCAAGGCGCGGATCAATCAGTTCGTGGGCAATGCCGGTCTGCAGGTAATCCCGGAAGTATTCGGGATAGCGGGCGGCCATTTCGGTCTGGGTGGCGGCTTCTCCCAACACTTCCCAGCGTACCCGGTCCAGCAACAGGCGGGCAGAAACATAAGCATAGGCGGGGTCGCGCTCGATCATGACCCGGCTGGCCAAAATGGGAGCCTGAAACAGTTCATCTTCACTGATGCCATCGTACAGATTTTTGCTGGTGTTGCTCATCAGGGTATCAACGGAAACAGCCTCGCCAAGGCCACTGCAGGCTTCCTCAATGACGGCTCGCAAACGCTTCAGGTCAAGAGTCCGCTGCGTACCATCCGGATATTTCACCTGAATTTGCGGTATGTCCGCCTGCGGGGCTGAAATGCTCTGTTGACGGCGTTCGCGGGCGCGCTCTTCGCGGTAAAGCACGTAGGCACGTGCGACCTCGTGTTCGCCCGCCCGCATCAAGGCCAGCTCCACCTGATCCTGAATGTCTTCTATATGAAAGGTGCCACCACCCGGCTGGCGTCTTTGCAGCGCCTCAATGACCTGCCCGGTCAGACGCGTGACGAGGTCGCGCACCCGGGCGCTGGCGGCACCGCTGCCACCTTCCACGGCCAGAAAGGCTTTGGTCATGGCAATATGAATTTTGCTGGCGTCAAAGGTAACCATCGCATTGTTGCGACGGATGACCTTGTAATGACTGGCTTCTGATGGATCGTATGCAGGATTGCTGACAACAGTTTGAGCGGCGGGATTGGGCATGTTGAGACTCCGAAGCTGGGCGTAAAGGGCCTGGAAAAAGCGGTTATGTCACGCAATGGGCACCCGGAAAACAAATTGCCTGCCAGACACCTCACACACCAAATATAGTCTTGCTGGTGCTGTTGTCAACTACATATTGTGGATGAAAGGGTGGATAAATGGCTTGCAAGTTGTGGATAAGGTAGCCAGTGCAATCATTTTGCGAAGGTTTTGTGGGAATTACCGATCATGTCTAAAGAAATTAAAATTTGGACTTGTTCTAATTGGTCTCTTGGGCGCATACTGACGGCATAGACTCTCAAGGAAGGATGATATGACTGCTTCAACCCTCGATATAGCGCGTGCCACCTTGTTTACTCCCGGCGGTATCAGTGAAGGGGAGCTGGAAAAAGTGTTTGGCCGACTGTCTCATCGGGCGCTGGACGATGCCGACCTGTACTTTCAGTACAGTCGCAGCGAAGGCTTCAGTCTCGAAGAAGGGGTTGTGAAAAACGGGAGTCATTCCATTGAACAGGGGGTAGGGGTGCGCGCCATTCAGGGTGAGCGGCAGGGCTTGGCCTACTCCGATGAAATTGGCGTCGAGGCGCTGCTGACGGCGGCCGATGCCGCGCGCGCCATTGTCCATCAGCCGGGTGAAAATCGGGGCCTGGTCTGGCAGCGGCGCAATGGGCTGTCCTTGTATCAGCCAACCGATCCATTGGCCTCTATTCCCAACGAAGAAAAAATCGCCCTGCTGGAGCGGGTGGAGCAGGTGGCGCGGTCGGTAGACCCCCGCATTGTTCAGGTAATGGCCAGTCTGAGTGCCAAATTTGAGGCGGTGCTGGTGGCACGGCTGGATGGCACCATGGCGGCAGACGTCCGTCCTTTGGTGCGTCTCCATGTTTCGGCCATTGCCGAGCAGGGCGGACGGCGCGAGCAGGGGAGCGCCGGTGGTGGTGGTCGTTATGATTACCAGACCTTCCTGAAGGGCCAGATGGCCGATGATTTTGCCCGCGAAGCCGCGCGTCAGGCACTGATTAATCTGGAAGCTGAAGCGGCCCCGGCAGGGAGTATGGATGTGGTGCTGGGGCCGGGCTGGCCGGGCATTTTACTGCATGAAGCCATCGGCCATGGCCTGGAAGGTGATTTCAATCGTAAGGGTACCAGTGCATTTAGTGGTCGGGTCGGTGAGCGGGTTGCGGCTCCTGGGGTGACCGTGGTGGACGACGGTACCCTCGAAAATCGCCGGGGCAGCCTGAATGTCGATGACGAAGGCACGGAAACCCAGTGTACCACCCTCATCGAAGACGGAATCCTCAAGGGCTATTTGCAGGACACACTCAACGCCCGCCTGACCGGCACCCGTTCTACCGGCAATGGTCGGCGCGAGTCCTATGCGCACCTTCCCATGCCCCGGATGACCAATACCTACATGCGTGCGGGGGATCGGGATCCTCAGGAAATTATTGCCAGTGTCCGGCGTGGTCTTTATGCGGTGAATTTTGGCGGAGGGCAGGTGGATATTACCAACGGTAAGTTCGTGTTTTCTGCTTCTGAAGCCTATCTCATTGAAAATGGTAAAATAACCCGGCCGATAAAAGGGGCGACGCTGATTGGTAATGGTCCGGATGTGCTGACCAGGGTTGAAATGATCGGTAATGACCTCCAATTAGATACGGGTGTGGGTACTTGTGGCAAAGATGGTCAGAGTGTGCCGGTGGGCGTCGGTCAGCCTACTCTCAAAATACGCGATCTGACGGTGGGAGGAACACAGGGTTGAAAAAAATCTTATTGTCAGTGGCTTTTCAGAGGGCTAACATCAAAGCATCTGTCAGCCTTGAATCTGGATCAAATTCTCCCTTGCGGGGGGTAACTTATGAATAATGTCTTAAAAAACGTTTTGTTATGGGTGGCCATAGGCGTCATCCTGATGCTGGTGTTTCAGAACCTCAATACGAGTAGTTCGACACCCGCTCAGGCTATGGACTTTTCGACGTTTGTGAATAGCATCAAGCAAGGGCAAGTAGCCGATGTAAATATTGATGCCAATCATGTAACGGGTAGTCTCAGTTCCGGGCAAAAGTTCAGCGTTTACACGCCGACCAATGATACCCAGCTGGTGCCCCAGTTGCTTGCCGCAGGCGTGAAAATCAATGTGAAACCCCCGGCAGGACAATCCATTTTGCTGTCTATCCTGATTTCCTGGTTCCCCATGTTGCTGCTGATTGGCGTCTGGATTTTCTTCATGCGCCAGATGGGTGGCGGTGGCGCGGGTGGTCGTGGTGCCATGACTTTCGGGCGCAGCAAGGCCCGGATGCTGACTGAAGAAAACAACAAGGTCACCTTCGCTGATGTGGCGGGCGTTGAAGAGGCCAAGGAAGAGCTGGCGGAAATTGTCGACTTCCTGCGCGATCCCCAAAAATTCCAGCGTCTCGGTGGTCGTATTCCCAAGGGCGTGCTGTTGATGGGTTCACCGGGTGCCGGTAAAACCTTGTTGGCACGCGCCATTGCCGGTGAAGCCCGGGTACCGTTCTTCTCCATTTCCGGCTCTGATTTTGTGGAAATGTTCGTGGGCGTCGGCGCCTCGCGGGTTCGCGACATGTTCGAGCAGGCGAAAAAACATGCACCCTGCATCATTTTCATTGACGAAATTGATGCAGTTGGACGCCAGCGTGGCGCGGGTCTTGGTGGTGGTAATGATGAGCGCGAACAGACCCTCAACCAGTTGCTGGTAGAGATGGATGGTTTTGAAGGTACGGAAGGGATTATTGTGGTGGCTGCCACTAACCGTCCGGATGTGCTGGATCCTGCCCTGTTGCGTCCTGGTCGTTTTGATCGTCAGGTCACTGTGCCCCTGCCCGATATTCGTGGTCGTGAACAGATTCTGCAGGTTCACATGCGCAAGGTGCCTATTACGCCCGACGTGGATCCCAAAGTCATTGCCCGGGGTACCCCTGGTTTTTCCGGGGCGGACCTGGCCAATCTGGTCAACGAAGCAGCCTTGATGGCAGCGCGCAAGAGCAAACGTCTGGTCGACATGCATGACTTTGAAAACGCCAAAGACAAGGTCATGATGGGTGCCGAACGCAAATCGGTAGTGATGAGTGACAAGCAGCGGGAAACTACGGCATATCATGAATCGGGTCATGCGGTGGTTGCCAAGTTGTTGCCCGGCACGGACCCGGTGCATAAGGTGACCATCATTCCTCGTGGCCGTGCCTTGGGTGTCACCATGCAATTGCCCACTGAAGACCGCTTCAACTACGAGCGTGAGGAAATTCTCTGTAACATTTCCATCCTCATGGGTGGGCGTATTGCCGAAGAGGTCTTTCTGAATCAAATGACCACGGGTGCGGGTAATGATATTGAACGCGCCACGGATCTGGCCCGGAAAATGGTGACCCAGTGGGGTATGTCCAGTATTGGCCCCATGGTGATTGGTGAGAAGGAAGAAGAAGTGTTCATCGGTCGGGAAATGACTAAGCATAGTAACATTTCCGAACAGACAGCCATGACCGTGGACGGAGAAATCCGGGGCATCATTCGTGAACGTTATGATGTGGCGCGCAAGTTGATCGAAGGAAATCGTGACAAGGTCGAAGCTATGGCTAAGGCTTTGTTGAAGTACGAAACTCTGGATTCCAATCAGGTGAGTGACATCATGGCCGGGCGTGATCCACGTCCGCCGGTAGATGGCGCGGGTAGTTATCCGACCATGCCCACGGATGGTAATGCTGCCAGTTCGGATAAGACCGGTGGTCAGACCCTGCCGGGCCTCAATCCCGGAGAACATCCCGTTTGACCGTAACGCTGAATTGCAATGGGCGCCCGCTGTACTTGGGGCGCCCTTGTGTTATGGGGATTTTGAATGTCACCCCCGACTCTTTCTCCGATGGCGGAACTTATATCCGTCCGGAGTTGGCGGTTATGCGGGCACGCCAAATCTGGGAGAGTGGCGGCGACATTATTGATATTGGTGCGGAATCAACCCGTCCAGGTGCCCCCGCTGTTTCCGAGTCCGAAGAAATGGATCGTCTGCTGCCCGTTGTGGAAGCGGTGCTGGCAGCGGTGCCTTTGCCGGTGTCCATAGATACTTACAAAGCCAAGGTCATGCGCGAAGCCTGGTCCCTGGGGGCAGGGTTGATGAATGATGTCACGGCACTGCAAGGCGACCCGCAATCGCTGGCCATGGCTGCAGAGTTGGACATTCCGGTTTGCCTGATGCATATGCGGGGTACGCCAAGGAATATGCAGACCAACACCCGCTATGACGATGTGCTTGGCGAGGTAATCGGTTTTTTCAGGGAACGTATGGCTGCATGCGCAACCGCAGGAATCCGCCGTGAACAGTTATTGCTGGACCCCGGATTGGGTTTTGCCAAAGATCTGCAGGGAAACTGCCGGCTTTTGCGGGAGTTGGACGCAATTCAAAGTCTAGGATTGCCGATTGTGGTCGGGGCTTCCCGAAAAAGCATGATCGGCGAGTTGTCCGGTGTCGCCCTTGCCGCTCAGCGGCTGGCCGGTAGCATTGCCGCCGCACTCTGGGCTGTGGCCCATGGTGCGCAGGTGCTTCGTGTCCACGATGTGGCAGAAACGGTGCAGGCCATCAAAGTCTGGACAGGTATTCAGGAACAAGGGGCTGAAAAGCCGTTGAGGGAAGTACCATGAGCAGAAAATGGTTTGGCACCGATGGTGTCAGAGGGCGGGTCGGAGATTCTGTCATTCACCCGGAATGGGTACTGAAGTTGGGATGGGCGGCGGGACATGTGCTGACCGCCGGCGCCACAGAGCGTCCCCGGGTAGTCATTGGCAAGGACACACGGCTTTCCGGTTATTTACTGGAATCCGCACTGGAATCCGGTCTGGCCAGTGCTGGTGTGGATGTGTTGTTGGTCGGTCCACTGCCAACACCAGCCATTGCCTATTTGACGCGTACCCTGCGTGCGGACGCCGGAATTGTCATCAGCGCTTCGCATAACCCCTATCAGGACAATGGGATCAAGTTTTTCTCGGGCGATGGCTATAAATTGCCCGATGCCCAGGAAGAAGCTATTGAGGCCTGGATGGATCGGCCAATGCTGGTTTGTGATTCCGAACAGCTTGGTAAGGCGCGCCGTGTAGAGGATGCAGCAGGTCGGTATGTAGAGTTTTGCAAAACCACTTTTCCCGCCAACCTGGACTTGCGTGGCCTGCATCTGGTTGTGGATTGTGCTCACGGCGCCAATTACAAAGTGGGCCCCATGGTGTTCCGGGAGTTGGGTGCACAATTGACTTTGCTGGGTGTGGAGCCCAATGGTATCAATATCAATGCCGGAGTTGGTTCGACCTGTCCGGAAAGCCTGCAGGAGCAGGTGCGCAGCACTCAGGCTGACTTGGGTATTGCTTTTGATGGTGATGGTGATCGACTGATTTTGGTGGATGGGCAGGGCGCGCTGCTGGATGGCGACGAACTCATCTGGCTTTTGGCCCGCGACATGCAGCAGCAGGGTATTTTGTCTGGCGTGGTCGGTACGGTCATGAGTAATCTGGCCCTTGAGCAGGGCCTTGCTGATTTGGGAGTGCCCTTTGTGCGTAGCGCCGTCGGTGATCGCTATGTTCTGGAAGCCATGCAGCAGCACGCCTTCCCTCTGGGTGGCGAATCATCGGGGCATATTATTACGCCAGCCAATACCACGGGGGATGCAATTCTGGCCGCCTTGCGCGTGCTGGCCATTATGCGCAAATCCGGCAAAAGCTTGAAGGCACTTCGGGAAGGCTATCAGCCCTATCCGCAGGTGCTCATTGGCGTACGTCTGGCAGATGCACGACATTTTCTGGATCATCCCGCAGCGCAAGAACGGGTTGCGGCCGCAGAACAAGAACTGGCGGATAAAGGGCGGCTACTGGTGCGGCCATCAGGTACAGAACCATTGTTGCGGGTCATGGTCGAGGCCGTGTCAGCAGACCTGGCTGCGCGGGTCGCCGAAAAGCTTGCCAAAGAACTCAGTGATCTGGCGCCCGGATAAAATCAGAAAATGCAAAATTGACCGCTTCGAGTGGAGTCTTTACACTCGGTCGCACATTAGACGATCATGACATATAGCTGAACAAGGAAGATTTGATTTGCGTCCCACCATGGTTGCAGGAAACTGGAAGATGAATGGCCTCAGCGCCGATGCCGTGCATCTTACCCAAGCCATTCTCAGCGCCGATCTGGAGCAGATGCGTCCTGAAGTGGTGCTGTTCCCGCCGTATACCCTTTTGCATGCAGTGACTCAGGAAGCAAAGGGAACTGCTTTGCGCTGGGGGGGGCAGAACTTGTTCTGGGAAGCCAGTGGGGCGTATACCGGAGAAATTTCGGGTGCCATGCTCCGCGACATGGGTTGTCGCTATGTTTTGGTAGGACATTCGGAAAGACGGCAGATTTTTGCGGAAACGGACGAACTGGTGGCCCGTAAGGTCAAAGCGGCGCTGTCATCGGGCCTGATACCCGTAGTCTGTGTGGGTGAGAGCGAAACTGAGCGTGCCCAGGGCGCTACCGAACAGGTTCTGCAGCGTCAGGTGGAGGCGATATTGCCTTTGTTGAATCTGGAGTCCAACCAGCCTAACCTCATCATTGCCTACGAACCCATCTGGGCCATTGGCACCGGACAAAGTGCCAGTCCGGAACAGGCCCAGGCCGTACATGCTTTTATTCGTAAGCTGGTGGCAGGGCATTCCAGTCAGTTGGCCAAGCGCCTGATTCTGTTGTACGGAGGCAGCGTCAAAGGCAACAATGCAGCAGCGCTGTTTGATCAGGAAGACATCGATGGCGCTCTGGTGGGCGGAGCATCCCTGAGCGCGGGAGAATTTATCCAAATTTGTCGTGCTGCCGAATTGGCAGGACGAGGAGGTTGATTTGATGTACACCTTGTTATTGGTGTTTCAGGTGATTATTTGTGTCGTCCTGGTAGGGCTGGTTCTGATTCAGAAAGGTCAGGGGGCGGATATGGGCGCAGCATTTGGCGGCGGTGGATCGCAAACCGTATTTGGCGCCCAGGGAGCGGGAAACTTCCTCAGCCATACTACGGCAGTTATTGGTGCCATATTTTTTCTGAACAGTCTTGGTCTGGCGTATCTTTCTGATCATGCTGCAAGCAGTGCGGTTTCCGGGATTACTTTGCCAAGCAAGGCACCGGTTACCAGCACGCTACCGGAGAAACCTGCTACCGCGAAACCCACGGTCGTTCATCCTGCGGCAGCGGCTACGGGTTCTGCGGCAGCAGCCGTAAGCACATCTGCAGCAAGCAGTGTGCCGGCAGCGCCAGTTTCTACAGCAAAAACACCTGTGAAGCCTTGACGTAGCAAGCGGGTCATGAGAAAGTTTTAAGACTTCGGCCGAAGTGGTGAAATTGGTAGACACACCGTCTTGAGGGGGCGGCGGCGCAAGCTGTACCGGTTCGAATCCGGTCTTCGGCACCAAATTGCAGCCTATAGGGCTGTTTTTTTGTCTCTGGAGTATACCAGAGCATTGATTTATATATAAGAAAATTAATTTATAGCGGATTTTGAAGGTGGTATTTTCAGGTCCATATTTGGGTGGAGGAGTGTTGGGGATGTTGAACCATTATTTACCCGTGCTCATCTTTATTGTGGTGGCACTGGTGGTCGGTGTGGTCCCATTGCTGATGGGAGCCTCGCTGGGACCGCACAAACCGGATAGCGAAAAGCTCTCGCCCTATGAATGTGGCTTTGAGGCTTTTGAAGACGCACGCGTCAAATTTGATGTGCGCTATTATCTGGTGGCCATTCTGTTCATTCTCTTCGATCTGGAAATTGCCTTCCTGTTCCCCTGGGCCGTGGTCTTTGATCAGATCGGCATGATGGGTTTTCTGGCCATGATGATTTTTCTCGCCATTCTCGTGGTGGGTTTCATTTATGAGTGGAAAAAAGGAGCCTTGGAATGGGAATAGAAGGCATCCTCGAAAAAGGTTTTGTGACTACCAGCATCGATACCGTAGTCAACTGGAGTCGGACCGGCTCCTTGTGGCCCATGACATTTGGGCTGGCATGCTGTGCCGTCGAGATGATGCATGCCGGAGCAGCCCGTTATGATCTGGATCGTTTTGGTATCGTGTTTCGTCCCAGTCCGCGTCAGTCGGACGTGATGATTGTGGCAGGGACTCTGGTCAATAAAATGGCCCCGGCATTACGTAAGGTCTATGACCAGATGCCGGAACCGCGTTGGGTAGTTTCCATGGGTTCCTGTGCCAATGGTGGTGGCTATTATCACTACTCGTACAGCATAGTGCGTGGTTGTGATCGCATCGTGCCGGTGGATATTTATGTTCCCGGTTGTCCGCCCACTGCCGAGGCGCTACTTTACGGTCTGATCCAATTGCAGAAAAAAATTCGTCGAACCAATACGATAGCCAGGTAAGCCATGACTGACGCACTCGAAAATCTGCGCCAGATACTGAGCGCAAAGCTGGGAGATAATCTGCACGCTGCCCGTATTGATCGTGAAGAATTGACGGTGGAAATAACGCTGGAAGGATTCCACGCAGCTTGTCTCTGGTTGCGCGACGATCCGGCCTGCCGCTTCGACATGCTGATAGATGTATGCGGTGTCGATTACTCCGAATATGGCGACGGCACCTGGAAAGGGCCGCGTTTTGCGGTGGTGTACCATTTACTTTCCCTGCCACACCGGCAGCGCATCCGTTTGCGGATATTTGCAGATACCGAATTGCCGATTGTCCCCTCCGTAGTGGATGTCTGGGCGGCCGCTAACTGGTTTGAGCGGGAGACTTTTGATCTTTACGGGATTTTGTTTGATGGTCATCCCGACCTGCGCCGTATTCTTACCGATTATGGTTTTGTGGGTTATCCATTCCGTAAGGATTTTCCGCTGGTGGGAACCGTAGAAATGCGTTACGACGCCGATCAGGGGCGCGTCATTTACGAACCCACGCGCACCGAAGAACGGGTAGTTGTCCCGCGCATCATCCGGTCCGAGGAGGAGGGGCGCTACAATGCCAGAAATCAATAATTTTACGATGAACTTCGGGCCGCAGCATCCTTCGGCACACGGGGTATTGCGTCTGGTGCTGGAGCTGGACGGGGAAGTCATCGAGCGTGCTGATCCGCATATTGGTTTGCTCCATCGAGCTACGGAAAAGCTGGCCGAAAATAAAACCTATTTGCAGAATTTGCCCTATATGGACCGTCTCGACTACGTGTCGATGATGTGTAACGAGCATGCGTACTGCCTGGCCGTGGAAAAGCTGCTGGGTCTGGAAGTGCCAAGGCGTGCCCAGTATATTCGTACGCTTTTCGACGAAATTACCCGGGTTCTCAACCATCTGCTCTGGCTGGGTGCCTATGCGCTGGATGTGGGTGCCATGAGTGTCTTCCTGTACTGCTTTCGCGAGCGAGAAGACCTTATGGACGTGTATGAGGCGGTTTCCGGTGCGCGGATGCATGCAGCTTATTATCGGCCTGGTGGAGTGTATCGTGATCTCCCGGCGCAGATGCCCCAGTATGTGGCCTCGCCTTATCGGGATGCCAGGCGCCTGGATGAACTCAATGCCAATCGCCAGGGAACGGTGCTCGATTTCATTGAAGATTTTACCCGGCGTTTTCCCGGTTATGTCGACGAATATGAAACATTACTGACCGATAACCGCATCTGGAAACAAAGAACAGTGGGGATTGGTGTGGTAGGTTCCGAGCGGGCGGTGCAGCTGGGCTTTACCGGTCCCATGTTGCGGGCTTCCGGGGTAGCCTGGGATTTACGGCGGACCCAGCCTTACGCGGCCTATGCGGATCTGGATTTTGAGATTCCCGTCGGTAGTACCGGGGATTGTTATGACCGCTATCTGGTACGGGTGGCGGAAATGCGGCAAAGCAACCACATCATTGCCCAGTGCGTGAATTGGCTGCGGCAGAATCCGGGGCCGGTCATTACGGATGATTTCAAGGTGGCAGCACCCCCGCGTGAAGAA
This sequence comes from Acidithiobacillus albertensis, assembly GCF_001931655.1. NCBI lineage: Bacteria > Pseudomonadati > Pseudomonadota > Acidithiobacillia > Acidithiobacillales > Acidithiobacillaceae > Acidithiobacillus > Acidithiobacillus albertensis. The sequence continues at coordinate 513,295 of NZ_MOAD01000001.1, forward strand.
ATGAAGGGCAGCATGGAAGCCCTCATCCATCACTTCAAACTGTTTTCGGAAGGCATGTCCGTTCCGGCAGGAGAAGTGTACACAGCCGTTGAGGCTCCCAAGGGCGAATTCGGTATCTACATGATTTCTGATGGTGCCAACAAGCCCTACCGGATGAAAATTCGTGCCCCCGGTTTTTCTCATCTGGCAGCGATGGATGAAATGGCCAAGGGACACATGATTGCAGATGTGGTGGCGATACTGTCCACCATGGATATTGTTTTCGGCGAGATTGACAGGTAGAGCATGTTATCGGAAAAGTCCCTGAAAGCTATTGCCTTTGAGCGCAGCAAGTATCCGCAGGAAGAGGCGCGTTCTGCGTTGCTGGCGGCACTGCGTATTGCCCAGGAAGAACAGGGTTATCTGCGTGATGAACTGATTGAATATGTGGCAGAAATTCTGGGTTTGCCAGCCATTCAGGCTTTTGAGGTAGCGACTTTTTACACCATGTATGACCTCAAGCCCGTGGGTCGCCACAAGCTCTGCGTCTGTGGCAGCGTGTCCTGCTTTCTGAACGGATCAGACAGAATCATTGCTCATCTGAGTAAAACCTTGGGAATCGGTCTGGGTGAAACGACGGCTGATGGCTTGTTCACCCTGCAGGAAGTGGAATGCCTGGGTGCCTGTAAAGATGCGCCGATGATGCAGCTGGGAGATCGCTACTACGAAAATCTGACTCCAGAAAGTCTGGATGCCCTGATTGCCCAATTGCGGGGAGGATCTGAAGATGTACGTTAATGGCGTTACGCTGCAGAATCGTGGTATTCCCGACTCCCATCGTCTGTCCGTGTATGCCGGAACCGGTGGTTATGAAGCTTTGCGCAAGGTCCTCCAGGAACCGATGGCGCCTGAGCAGATTATTGCCGAAATGAAAAAATCCGCTCTGCGTGGACGCGGTGGTGCCGGCTTTCCGACCGGACTGAAGTGGAGTTTCATGCCCAAAGGGGTCAGCGGCACGAAATACCTGCTCTGCAATGCCGATGAGGGCGAGCCCGGTACCTGCAAGGATCGGGATATTATGCGCTATGAACCGCATCGCCTGATTGAGGGGATGATTATTGGTGCCTATGCCATGGGTGCCACGGCAGGCTACATTTTTATTCGTGGCGAGTTCATTGAACCCATCCATATTGTCGAGGATGCGCTGGCTGAAGCCTATGCAGCGGGGTATCTCGGCCAGAATATTCTGGGTACCGGTTTTTCCTTCGATTTGTATGTATATCGGGGTGCCGGGGCCTACATTTGTGGGGAAGAAACCGCGCTCATGGAAGCCCTGGAAGGCAAAAAGGGTCAGCCGCGCTTTAAGCCACCTTTTCCCGCCAGCTACGGACTTTATGGGCGCCCCACCACCATCAACAACGTCGAAACGTTCGCCTCGGTGCCGGACATTATCACCAGGGGCGGCGAGTGGTTTTTGAATCTGGGTAAACCCAATAATGGGGGCACCAAGATTTTCTCCGTCACTGGTCAGGTCCAGAAACCCGGAAATTACGAAGTCCCCATGGGGCTTCCGTTCCGGGAATTGCTGGAGATGGCCGGGGGCTTGCGTCCTGGTCGCCGGCTGAAAGCGGTGATTCCCGGTGGAACCAGCACGGCGATGGTGGCTGGGGAGGTGATGATGGATGTCACCATGGATTACGACTCCATTTCCAAGGCGGGTTCGGCTTTGGGTGCGGGTTCCGTGATTGTCATGGATGACAGTGTGTGCATGGTCCGCACGGTGGAGCGCATTGCCCGTTTTTATATGCATGAGTCTTGTGGTCAATGTACACCCTGCCGCGAAGGCATGGGTTGGTTGTGGCGGGTCATGCATCGCCTCGAAAACGGTCAGGGTCGGGAAGAAGACCTGCAACTGCTTCTGGATGTGGGTTCGCGGATTGAGGGGCGGACCATCTGCGCCCTGGCAGATGGTGGTGTGGCCCCAGTGGTGAGTTCCATCAAACTGTTTCGTGAGGAATATGAATACCATATTGAACACAAAAGCTGCATGATCAGTATGGGAGAACACTGATGCTGCATATTGAAATAGACGGACAGCAAGTCGAAGTGGCAGCAGGGACCACGATCATGGAGGCCGCTGAATCTCTAGGGATTTACATTCCGTTTTTCTGCTATCACCCCAAACTTTCTGTTGCCGCCAATTGCCGGATGTGTCTGGTGGATGTGGAAAAAGCGCCAAAACCCTTGCCTGCCTGCGCCACCCCGGTGTCCGACGGAATGAAAATAGCCACGGCTTCGCGCAAGGCGAAAATGGCCCAGCAGGGTGTTCTGGAATTTTTGCTGATCAACCATCCTCTGGATTGTCCGATTTGTGATCAGGGCGGCGAATGTCCCTTGCAGGATATCACCATGGGCTTTGCCAATCCCCACAGTCATTACGATGAGGAAAAACGGGTTGTCGAAGACAAGGATATCGGTCCGCTGATCACTACGGAAATGACCCGCTGCATTCAGTGTACCCGCTGTGTGCGTTTCGGGCAGGAAATCGGTGGCATCAAGGAGCTTGGGGCTACCGGACGCGGTGAACACATGGCCATTGGCACTTATGTAGCCAAGGCTGTGAAATCGGAATTATCCGGAAACATGATTGATTTATGTCCGGTGGGCGCGCTGACCAGCAAACCCTTCCGCTACAAGGCCCGCTCCTGGGAACTGAAGCACACCCCCGGCATTTGTCCGCATTGTTCCACGGGCTGCAATACCGATGTCCAAAGTCTGGGCAAGGAAGTGCTGCGGGTTTTGCCGCGCAATAATGAAGCCGTCAATGAACAGTGGATTTGTGACAAGGGGCGCTATGCCTACACCGGATTGAATGCGCCTGATCGGGTGACCAAGCCTTTGTTGCGCGATTCACAGGGTAAGTGGACGGAAGTCTCCTGGGCCGAAGCCCTGGAAGCGACGCTCGCCGGACTGGAAAAAGTGCTGGCCCGTCACGGTGCAGACAAGCTGGCCGGACTGATTTCCGGACAGTCAAGCAATGAAGAACTGTTTTTGTTCCAGGCCTTGTTGCGCGGACTGGGTAGCCCGCATGTGGATCATCGTCTGCATCAGCAGGATTTCCGTGCGGATGCGGCCATGCCTCTTTATCCGGCGCTGAATATGAGTCTGGAAGAACTGGAAAGAGAGCCACTGATTGTGCTCTGTCATGGCTTCACCCGACACCAGCAGCCGCTGACCAACCATCGCCTGCATAAGGCGGTACTGAACGGCGGCAAGGTAGTGAGCATTGACAGCATGCGTCAGGATTTCAACTTTCCGGTCACTCAGATCGTTGCCGGGGCGGGTGAAGATCTGGCCTTGTACCAGCAACTGGCGGGGCATTTTGCCCATGTTCATGAAGAAAAACAGAGCGATGGTCTGGTAGATTTGGCCCGGGAAATGGCGGCAGCAGATAATCCGCTCATTTTGATTGGCAGTGCCCTGCTGCATCATCCCCAGGCTGCTGATCTGCTGGCGCAGGTGGAAAGCATTGCCGAGCTGGCGGGTGGGCGGATTGGCTGGCTGGCAGATGAAAGCAACAGTGCCGGAGCCTGGTTGAGTGGCTGTGTACCCCAGCGCGCTCCTGGCGGTCACCTGCTGGCAGAGCCCGGTTTGCCTGCAGGTGCCTGCTGGAATGCCGAAATGCAGGGCTTTATTCTTTTCGGCGTAGAGCCGGGTGTGGATAGTCTTGCAGGAGCACAAGCCGTCCAGCGCCTGCGCGATGCCGAGTTTGTTTTAAGCATCAGTCATTTTGGGAATGAGGCCCGGCAGTATGCGGATGTGATATTACCCATGGCCGCGTTTGCCGAGGGTTCAGGTTCTTATGTGAATAATGAAGGACGCTGCCAGTCCTTCCGCGCGGCAGTGAAATTACCCGGTGAAGCCCGGCCCGGCTGGAAAATATTGCGGGTATTGGGTGATGGTCTGAAGCTGCCGGACTTTCAGTACAATGAACTGAGCGAAGTGAGCGCCGCCTGGCATCATGCCGTAGGCGACTATGGTATGGATATTCCGCCTTTCCACGCCTTCCCAGCACTGGAAGCAGTGCAACCCATACCAGCAGGCGCGTTGTTGCGCCTTGGCGACTGGCCCATATATCAGGGGGATCCTCTGGTACGCCGGGCCAAGCCGCTGAGTACCCCCCTGGTTGCCAGAATGCATCCCGATCAGGCCCGTCAGTCGGGAATTCAGGGTGAGGCCGTGGAAGTCAGTTCCGCATCAGGAAAAGTCACTCTGGCCCTGGATCTGGATACGCATATTCCTCTGGGTTGCATCTGGATTCCTCTGGGCTACCCGGAAACTTCAGGACTTGCTGCGCCTTATCTGCCCTGTTCCGTAGCGATGGCAGCATTACTGCCGGAAACCCAGAGGGCATCATAATGCATGATTTTTATCAAACCGGCTGGTGGGCAGTCATCTGGTCGATTATCAAAATTGTCATTGTGGTGGTGCCGTTATTGCTGGGTGTGGCTTACCTGACCCTGGCAGAACGCAAGGTCATTGGTTACATGCAGGTCCGTCTGGGACCCAACCGGGTGGGTTTCAGAGGTTCGCTGCAGCCTATTGCCGATGCGCTGAAGTTGATGTTCAAGGAAGTCATCATTCCCACCAGTGCCAACCGCTTTCTGTTTCTGGCAGCGCCGGTGCTGGCTTTTGTCCCTGCGCTGCTGGTCTGGGCGGCGGTACCCTTCGGGCCGGATGTGGCTATCTCCAACATGAACGCCGGTTTGCTGTATGTGCTTGCGATTGCCGGGTTGGGCGTGTACGGCATTATCGTGGCAGGCTGGGCTTCCAATTCCAAGTATGCGTTTCTGGGCGCCATGCGTGCCGCCGCACAGCTGGTTGCTTACGAAATCGCCATGGGTTTTGCCCTGGTCGGAGTGTTGATGTTGGCCCAGACCCTGAATCTGAGCAAAATTGTCGAGGCCCAGGCCGGTGGCGGATTCTGGTCCTGGTACTGGTTGCCCCTTTTCCCGTTTTTTCTGGTGTATTTTATTTCCGGTGTGGCGGAAACCAACCGCGCACCTTTTGACGTAGCGGAAGGCGAGTCGGAAATTGTCGCCGGTTTCCATGTGGAATATTCTGGAATGGCTTTCGCCCTGTTTTTCCTGGCGGAATATGCCAACATGATTTTTGTGTCGTTGTTGACGACGGTCCTGTTTCTGGGCGGTTGGTATGCACCCATCAACACCCCGTTATTGACCTGGATACCCGGCCTGGTCTGGTTGCTGCTCAAAACCGCTTTTCTGCTGTATGTGTTTTTGTGGATTCGGGCAACATTCCCACGCTATCGCTATGACCAGATCATGCGCCTGGGCTGGAAAGTGTTCATTCCGGTAACCATTGCCTGGATTGTGGTGGTGGGTATTGCCCTGGAAACACCCATGCGTGCCATTCTGCGCTGAGGAGAACAATATGCAAATTCGCCCGAAGCAGTGGTTCAAGACTTTTTTCCTGACGGAAATGCTGCGCGGTATGCAGCTGACCGGTCGGTATTTTTTTGCCCGCAAAATCACCGTGCAGTATCCCGAAGAACAAACGCCCCAGTCTCCGCGTTTTCGGGGGCTGCATGCCCTGCGCCGTTATGAGAACGGTGAAGAACGCTGTATCGCCTGTAAATTATGTGAAGCCGTGTGTCCGGCATTGGCTATCACCATTGAAAGTGAACAACGTAATGATGGAACCCGACGCACCACTCGTTATGACATTGATCTGAGCAAGTGCATTTTTTGTGGTCTTTGTGAAGAATCCTGTCCGGTGGATTCCATTGTCGAAAGTCGGGTGTTGTCCTATCACGGCGAAATTCGTGGGGATCTGATTTATACCAAGGATATGCTCCTCGCCAATGGTGATCGCCTGGAAGCAGAATTGGCAGCGGATCGCGAAGCAGACCGCGCATATCGTTGACAGGAAAATAATTATTATGATCATAACCACCATCCTTTTTTACCTTTTTTCGGCGATATTGCTGGGTTCTGCGACAGCGGTCATCACGGCAAGAAATCCGGTCTATGCGTCTTTGTTTCTGGTCCTGGCGTTTTTCAATGCCGCCGCCCTGTTCATTTTGCTGGGCGCAGAATTTTTGGGTCTGATCCTGATTCTGGTTTATGTGGGCGCGGTCATGGTGCTTTTCCTGTTTGTGGTGATGATGCTGGATATTAATTTGACCCGTCTCAAGGAAGGGTTTTTGAGTTACCTGCCGCTGGGGCTGGCCATTGCCATTCTGGGCGTGCTGGAACTGGCCGTGGTTTTCTGGACTTCGCCGTTGGGCCATATTCCTGCTCCCGGCCCTATTCCTGCCAATGCAGATAATACCCGCGCCCTGGGCGTATTGCTTTACACTCATTATTTATATCCCTTTGAAATTGCGGCGGTGATTTTGCTGGTTGCGATTATTGCGGCTATTGCCCTGACCTTGCGGCGCCGCCAGGGCACTAAAACCCAGAGTATTGATGCGCAAATGGCAGTACGTGCCAAAGACCGCATCAGCCTGGTGAATTTGCGGGGGCCGGAACAATGATGATGGGTGGACAACCAACGCTCGCCGCTTATCTGATACTCGGGGCTATCCTGTTTTCCATCGGTGTGGTGGGGATTTTCCTGAACCGCAAAAACGTGATTATTTTGCTGATGGCCATTGAATTACTGCTGCTGGCAGTAAATATCAATCTGGTGGCATTTTCCCGCTATCTGGGGAATCTCGAAGGGCAGGTTTTTGTGTTTTTCATCCTGACGGTAGCTGCTGCTGAAGCGGCCATTGGTCTGGCCATTCTGGTGGTTTACTTCCGGAACCGCCGGAGTATCAACGTAGAAGATATTGACGAGTTGAGAGGCTGATATGTGGGTTTTTGACTGGTTGAATGCCTTTCCGCCTCTTCTTGTGTACCTGATTATTCCGTTGGCACCACTGGCTGGCTCTCTGGTGGCCGGTTTTGGCGGCTGGAAGCTGCAGGAACAAGCGCACTGGGCGCCCTTAGCGGGGGTCGCGGTCTCTTTTTATCTGGCCCTGGCGGTACTGTTTCAGACCCTGCATGGTGTCGATTTTTACGGCAATATCTATACATGGGCTGTGCTCGGCCATCTGCAAGTCCCCATCGGGTTTGATGTGGACAGCCTGACCGCGCTGATGCTGGTGGTGGTTACCTTCGTGTCGCTTTGTGTGCATTTATACACCATAGGCTACATGCATGGTGACCCTGGTTATGCCCGCTTTTTCAGTTATATTTCTCTGTTCACTTTCAGCATGATCATGCTGGTGATGAGCAACAATTTTCTGCAGTTGTTTTTTGGTTGGGAAGCGGTGGGTCTGGTTTCCTATCTGCTCATCGGTTTCTGGTTCCAGCGCGAAAGCGCCAATGTCGCCGCCCTGAAGGCATTTATTGTCAATCGGGTCGGCGATTTCGGTTTTCTGATTGGTATTGCGGCTATTTATCATTACTGCGGCAGTCTTGATTACCGCACGGTATTTGCCATGGTGCCCCATCTGGTCGGCCAGACCGTAGTAATTATTCCCGGGCATCCCTGGAATGTACTGACCTGGATTGCCTTGCTGCTGTTTATTGGTGCCATGGGCAAATCAGCCCAGGTACCGCTGCATGTCTGGCTCCCGGAATCCATGGAAGGTCCAACTCCCATTTCGGCGCTGATTCACGCCGCGACCATGGTCACTGCCGGGATTTTCATGGTGGCCCGGATGTCGCCCATTTATGAACAGTCGGCCACGGCGTTGACCGTCATTTTGTTGATTGGCTCTATTACCGCCTTGTTCATGGGGCTGATCGGCCTGGTGCAAAATGACATCAAGCGCATTATTGCCTACTCGACCCTTTCCCAGTTGGGATACATGACGGCTGCACTGGGGGCTTCGGCCTTTTCAGCGGCTATTTTTCACCTCATGACCCATGCTTTTTTCAAAGCGTTGCTGTTCCTGGCGGCGGGCTCGGTGATTCATGCCATGGCCAATGAGCAGGACATCCGCAAAATGGGCGGCTTGCGCAAGGCCATGCCCATCACTTACATCACCTTTCTGATAGGCGGCCTCGCGCTGTCAGGTATCCCGCCCTTTGCCGGGTTTTTCAGCAAGGATCTGATTATCGAAGCCGTGGGCCTCTCCACCCTGCCGGGAGCTGGCTGGGCCGAGTTCATGCTGGTTGCGGGGGCCTTCGTCACAGCTCTTTATACTTTCCGTATGTTTTTCATGGTGTTCCACGGTACACCCCGCATGGACCCCTACACCCGGGACCATCTGCATGAGTCACCCTTGGTGATTACGGTGCCACTCATTGCCTTGGCTATTCCTGCGGTATATGCCGGTTGGGCGTACATCGGTCCGGTAGGCTTGGGGCATTTTCTCGATTCTTCGCTGGTTATTGCTCCGCAGTTCAACACCATCGGTGAAATTGCCGCGCATTGGCAGGGCGCTGCTGTGTTTCTTTTGCATGGTCTGGAAGCCTGGCCCTTTTGGTTGGCCGTGGCGGGTATTGTCTGTGCTGCCTACTTTTATGCCTGGAATACGGGTTTACCCGAATGGCTCAGCCGCATCCTCAGTCCGGCAGTGTGGCTGCTGGAAAGCAAATACGGTTTTGATGCTTTTAATAATACGGTTCTGGTACGCGGAGTGATTCAGTTTGGACGGTTGTTCTGGCATGTTGGTGACGAAAAACTGATTGACGGCCTGATGGTCAATGGCACCGCTTTCGGCATCGGCAAGTTGGCGTTGTCCTGGCGTAAAGTGCAAACGGGATACATTTATCATTATGCTTTCGCCATGATTATCGGGTTGATTTTATTCATGACATATTTTGTGATCTGGAAGGGGTAGGCACTGATGAACGCTTCGCTCCTCAGCTATTCTATCTGGATACCCATCGTCGGCGGCCTGCTGGTTTTAGCCGTTGGAGATCACCGTGCGGCGCTGGCGCGTTGGTTGGCCCTGATCGTGTCCTTGCTGGCCTTTGCCGTTACCATCCCCCTCTATACGGGTTTTGATACGCACACTGCGGCCATGCAATTCAGTGAGCGGGTTGCGTGGATTCCTTCCCTGAATATTTATTATCACCTCGGTGTGGATGGTATATCCCTGTGGTTTATATTGCTGACCAGCTTTTTGACCGTACTGGTGGTCATCAGCTCCTGGCGTAATGTCCAGACCCGGGTTGCCCAATTCATGGCGGCTTTCCTGATTATGGAAGGCATGATGATCGGCGTGTTCTGCGCCCTTGATGCCATTCTCTTTTATGTATTCTGGGAAGCCATGCTGATTCCGATGTTCCTGATTATCGGCGTCTGGGGTGGACCACGACGGGTGTATGCCACCATCAAGTTTTTTCTGTATACCTTCCTGGGTTCCGTGTTGATGCTGGTGGCTTTGTTGTACCTGTATTTTCACAGCGGCAACAGTTTCGACTTGCTGGTTTATCAGCATACCCCCCTGGGAATGACAGCGCAGATTCTCATATTTATTGCTTTTTTTGTGGCGTTTGCGGTAAAAATTCCGATGTGGCCAGTACATACCTGGTTACCGGATGCCCACGTGGAGGCGCCTACCGCCGGATCGGTTGTACTTGCAGCTATCATGCTGAAGATGGGGGCTTACGGTTTTCTGCGCCTGAGTCTGCCCATTGTTCCGGATGCCAGCCACAAACTCGCTTGGCTGATGATTCTGCTTTCCCTGATCGCCATTATTTATGTGGCGCTGGTGGCTATTGTTCAGGAAGACATGAAAAAACTGGTGGCGTACTCCTCCATTGCCCACATGGGCTTTGTGACGCTGGGCTTTTTTGTGTTTGATAGTGTGGCCATTGAAGGCAGTATTATTCAGATGCTCTCTCACGGCTTTATCAGTGCCGCCATGTTCCTCTGCATCGGCGTGCTCTATGACCGTATGCACACCCGAAATATCAAAGCCTATGGAGGGGTCGCCAACGTCATGCCGATATTTGCGGCGTTGATGATGTTATTCGCCATGGGCAATGTGGGGTTGCCGGGGACTTCCGGTTTTGTGGGAGAGTTCATGGTGGTACTCGGCACGTATCAGGTGAATCCGTGGTACGCGATTCTTGCCGCTACCGGTCTGATTACCGGAGCCAGCTACACTTTGTGGCTTTTCAAACGCGCTATTTTTGGTGGAATTGTGCACCCCGAGGTGGCAGCCCTGAAAGATCTCGATGCCCGCGAAATGCTGGTGCTTGGGACTCTGGCGGCGTTCACCCTGCTCTTGGGCGTATGGCCCGCACCTTTCCTTGATATCGTACATACCTCGGTACAGCATCTGGTGGCGCAGATAGCTGTTTCGAAAATTCCGGCGTAGAAGGACACTGCCTATGAATGCTTTTCTGCTGCATTGGACTTTTGCGATACCGGAAATCTGGGTGTTGATCATGGCCTGCGTGGTGTTGCTGGCGGATTTATACCTGGGCGAACGACTGCGGGACGTGGCTCCGGTGCTGACCGTCCTGACGCTGCTGGGTGCAGCAGTGCTGACCTTTTTTGAATTGGGACAAAGTGGTACGACTTTCGCCGGTTTGCTGGTGCTGGATCCGTTTACCAATGTGGCCGAATTGTTCAGCTATCTGGCCGTATTGATGGTGGTGCTCTATTCGCGACGCTATCTGATGGATCGTGGCATATACCGGGGCGAAATCTATGTGTTGCTGCTTTTTGCCCTCCTGGGTGTCATGGTGATGGTCTCGGGCGCCAACCTGTTGAGCATCTATCTGGGGCTGGAGCTTTTAGCGCTGAGTCAATATGCGCTGGTTGCCTTCAATCGCGACAGTCTGGTCGCAACCGAAGCAGGGCTGAAATATTTTGTTCTGGGTGCCCTGGCTTCAGGTTTGCTGCTTTACGGTATGTCGCTGCTCTACGGACTGACAGGAACCCTGGAGGTTCGCCATATTGCTGCAGCACTGGTGAATGTCACCAGCAGTAATCTGATTCTGGTATTTGCCCTGGTCTTTATCGTGGCGGGTATTGCTTTCAAGCTCGGTGCAGCCCCCTTTCACATGTGGTTGCCGGATGTCTATCAGGGTGCACCCACGGTGGTAACGACCTTTCTGGCTTCAGCGCCTAAAATCGGCGCCTTTGCCCTGATTATTCGCCTGTTGGTAGATGGTGGGTACGGCATGCTGGAATCCTGGCAGCAGATATTTATTGCCCTGACATTGGTGTCTCTGCTGGTAGGCAACCTGATTGCCATTGCCCAACAGAATCTGAAACGGATGCTGGCCTACTCAACCGTAGGGCATGTGGGTTTTCTTTCCCTGGGCATAGTTGCGGGGACAGAAGCTGGCTTTGCCAGTGCATTTTTCTACACCATTGTTTATGTGCTGATGTCTCTGGCCGGTTTCGGGATGATTCTGCTCCTCACCCGGGCGGGTTTTGAGGCGGATCGCATTGATGATTTCAAGGGATTATCGCAGCGCAAACCCTGGTATGCCTTTTTGATGCTCATCATCATGTTTTCCATGGCGGGTGTTCCACCGACGGTGGGCTTTTATGCCAAGCTGGCGGTGTTCCAGGCCGTCATTGCAGCGGGTTATGTGTGGTTGGCGGTGATCGGTGTATTGCTGGCAGTAATTGGCGCCTTCTATTATTTGCGGGTCGTTAAAGTCATGTATTTTGATGCCCCTGAACCGGAAAGCGGGCCGATCGTGCGCGATGATCTTGCCAGTGCTACCCTCAGTATCAACAGTCTGGCCTTACTGGTTCTGGGGATTGTCCCCGGACCGCTGATGGCCTTCTGTTTTTATGCCATGCAGGGAGTGATTTGATGGATATGCATAATTGGGTATTACTTTATATATTACTGGCTTTTGTGGTAGCCAATTTGCCCTGGCTGAGTAATCGCCTGTTTTTTATACGCCCGGTTGCGGGAGGCAAGGCCTTGCAGTGGTACCTGCTGGAGTGGTTGGTGATGTACTTCATTGTGGGGCTGATCGGCATGGCTGTTGAAAACAGTCTGGATGGTAGCCTTCATGCCCAGGGGTGGGAATTTTATGTGATTGCCCTGTGCATGTTTGCCGTTTTTGCCATACCGGGTTTCATCTGGCGCTTTAACGTGCTGCCCATGTTGCGTAGATCTTGACCGGAGCCCGCGTAATGGGTACATTTGCGGGCTGCAGGCGCGTAGCTCAGGGGGAGAGCGCTACCTTGACACGGTAGAGGTCGGCGGTTCGAAACCGCCCGTGCCTACCAAATCCCGCACCAGAGGGAGGAATCTCTCTGGTGCTTTTTCTTTGGAGGGGGCATATGCCAGACATTCAGTTGCCAGACGGTAGTCATCGACAGTTCCCTGAACCCCTCACCGGGCTGGAACTGGCGCGCACTATCGGCAGCGGACTCGCCAAGGCAGCAGTAGCCATGCGCGTCGATGGTACCCTCAAGGATCTTTCCACGGTGCTGGATGAGAATGTGGCTGTAGCCATTATCACCAAGGACAGTCCCGAAGGTCTGGAAGTGATTCGCCACTCGACTGCGCATTTGATGGCGCAGGCGGTTCAATCGCTGTTTCCGGGTGTTCAGGTGACTATCGGCCCGGTGATTGAAAACGGCTTTTATTATGATTTTGCCAGTGCGCGCAGCTTTACGGTGGAAGATCTTGCCGCCATTGAAAAGCGGATGCGCGAACTGGTGAAGCAGAATCTTGCCGTCCAGCGCGAAGTATTGTCTCGTGATGCCGCCATTGATCTCTTCGAGAGCATGGGTGAAGACTACAAGGTCCAGATTATCCGTGATATTCCGGCCAGTGAAGCATTGAGTTTGTACCGCCAGGGTGATTTCGTAGATCTCTGCCGGGGTCCTCATGTGCCTTTTACCGGATCACTGGGTGCCTTCAAGTTGCAGCGGGTGGCCGGAGCCTACTGGCGTGGAGACTCCCGCAACCCCATGTTGCAGCGTATTTATGGAACGGCCTGGGCGAGCCAGAAAGATCTGGACGCCTATTTGCAGCAGCTGGCTGAAGCTGAAAAGCGCGATCATCGCCGTATTGGCACCGAACTGGATTTGTTCTCCATTCAGGAAGATGCCGGGGGTGGATTGGTTTTCTGGCATCCCATGGGTGCCCGGATCCGGCGGGTCATTGAGGACTTCTGGCGCAGTGCCCACGTAGATGGGGGCTATGAATTACTGTTTACCCCGCATATTGCCCATGAACAGTTGTGGCACACTTCTGGACACAAGGATTTCTACGCGGAATCCATGTTTGATCCCATGCAGGACGAGGGCCAGCCGTATCAGCTCAAGCCCATGAACTGTCCTTTTCATATTCTGATTTATAAAGACAAGTTGCGTTCCTATCGGGATTTGCCCCTGCGTTGGGCGGAACTGGGGACGGTATACCGTCATGAAATGTCTGGAGCACTACATGGTTTGATGCGGGTGCGCGGCTTTACCCAGGATGACGCCCATGTGTTCTGCCGCCCTGATCAGATTGCGGTGGAAATTGGCGAAGTGCTGACGCTGGTTCAGAAAATTCTCGGTACCTTTGGTTTTGACCGCTACGAAATCAACCTTTCCACCCGGCCAGAGCACTCCGTGGGTAGTGATGCCATCTGGGAAACAGCTACCGAGGCTTTGCGGACCGCTTTGGATCGTGCGGGCCTGGAATATCAGGTGGATGAAGGGGGCGGAGCTTTTTACGGCCCGAAAATCGATCTGAAAATTCAGGATGCCATTGGCCGTAAATGGCAGTGCAGCACCATCCAGCTCGATTTCAACTTGCCCGAACGTTTCGGGATGGAGTATGTGGCCGAAGATGGTTCGCGGCAGGTGCCCATTATGGTGCATCGCGCCATATTTGGTTCTGTGGAGCGCTTTTTTGGCGTGCTCATCGAACATTACGAAGGAAAATTCCCATTGTGGCTGTCACCCGTGCAGGTTGCGGTACTTCCGATCAGTGAGCATTTTGTCGAATATGCGGAATCTGTCACGGCAGCATTGAGCAAAATCGGCCTCCGTGTCGAAACGGACTTGAGAAACGAGAAGATAGGTTATAAGATACGCGCCCACACCCTGCGCCGGGTGCCCTATATGCTGGTCGTCGGAGAACGCGAGCAGGAAGCGGGAACCGTGGCGCTCAGGGATCGGAACGGTCAGGACTTGGGTTCCCATAGCATTGCTGCGCTGGGCACCGCTCTGCAGAAAATGCATCAGGAGCGACAGAATACCCTGGAGTGGCAAGGCTAGCGAGGAGGATAAGGCGATCGCGACGGAGAAAGAGGTCAATATCAACCGGGAAATTACCGCAGCGCGGGTCCGGCTGATAGGGGTGGAAGGTGAACAAATGGGTGTGGTTTCCTTTATGGAAGCTTTGTCGGCCGCTGAAGAAGCCGACCTGGATCTGGTGGAAATTGCCCCACAGGCCGAACCACCGGTTTGCAGGATCATGGATTACGGCAAGTTTCGCTTTCAGGAAAGCAAACGTCAGCATGAAGCGAAGCGTCGGCAAAAGCAGACCCAGGTAAAGGAAATCAAATTCCGTCCGCGTACGGATGATGCCGATTACCAGATTAAGCTCCGTAATATCATGCGTTTTATTGATGATGGAGACCGGGCAAAAATCACCCTGCGCTTTCGTGGTCGTGAGATGTCTCACCCGGAACTGGGCATGGAACTGCTCAACCGGGTAGAAAAGGATTTAGCAGAAGTCGGGGTGGTTGAACAACGGCCACGCATGGAAGGACGGCAAATGGTGATGATTGTCGCCCCAAGGAAAAAATAGGAGAGCATCGTGCCAAAAATGAAGAGCAATCGCGGAGCGGCCAAGCGTTTCAAGCGCACCGGATCCGGCAAGTTTAAGCATCGTCAGGCGTTTTTGAACCACATCCTGACCAAAAAAACGACCAAGCGGAAGCGTCATCTGCGCCATACCTTGGTGACTTCGGGAAGCGATCAGGCTGCCTTGCGGCGCATGCTTCCCTACGCTTGATGACAGAGGAATCGTACCATGCCTAGAGTAAAACGTGGCGTAACCGCCCACGCCCGTCATAAAAAAGTCCTGGCGCGCGCCAAGGGCTTCCGTGGTCAACGCAAAAGCAACTTCCGCATCGCCCATCAGGCGGTGATGAAGGCCCTGACTTATGAATACCGCGATCGTCGTACCAAGAAGCGGGACTTCCGCAGCCTCTGGATTGTGCGCATCAATGCCGCAGCACGTTCAGAAGGTTTGAGCTACAGCCGTTTCATGAATGGTTTGCTGCGTGCGGGTATTCAGCTGGACCGCAAGGTCCTTGCGGATATTGCGGTGCGCGACAAGCCGGCGTTTACCCGTCTGGTTGAGGTGGCTAAGGGCCAGTTGGCCGCTTAATTGTGACGGAGGCTGTGGATATGTCGCTATCTTCCATAGCTTCCCTTGCAGAGGCCGCGCGTGATATTGCGGCCGCTGCGGATCTTGCCGCGCTGGAACAAATCCGTCTGCACTGGTTGGGTAAAAAGGGTCTGTTGACCCAGGCCATGCAGCAACTCGGACAATTATCTCCAGAAGCGCGTCGTGAAGCCGGACAATTACTGAATGTGCGCAAGGAGGAAGTGCAGAATCTGCTGCAATCCCGCCGGACCGTACTGGAAGCTGCACGGATTCAAGCCCGCCTGGAGGCTGAGCGGATAGATGTTACTCTACCCGGAAGGCGCGTTGCGTTGGGGAGTAGTCATCCCATCCGTCAGACCCTCGAATGGATAGAGCAATATTTTTCCGGTTTGGGTTTTGAAATTAGTGATGGTCCCGAAATAGAAGACAATTATCATAATTTTGAAGCGCTGAATATTCCCGAAGATCATCCAGCGCGGGCCATGCACGATACGTTCTACTTTGACCAGAATCGGGTGTTGCGTACGCATACCTCTCCGGTACAAATCCGCTTTCTCGAAAACCATCAGCCGCCTTTGCGGATGATTGCAACGGGACGCGTATATCGGCGGGATTCTGATATTACCCATACCCCGATGTTTCATCAGGTGGAAGGGCTACTTCTTGATGAAGAAGCCAGTTTTGCTGATTTGCGTGGCCTGCTGGAAGATTTTCTTCAGAATTTTTTTGCCAAACCGGATTTGCCGGTGCGCTTTCGTCCTTCCTATTTCCCCTTTACGGAGCCTTCTGCAGAAGTGGATGTAGGCTGTGTCATCTGCGGTGGTTCAGGTTGTCGGGTTTGCAAGCAAACCGGCTGGCTGGAAGTGCTGGGCTGCGGCATGGTGCATCCGGCAGTACTGACTGGTGCCGGAGTAGATGGCGAAATATTCGGCGGCTTTGCTTTTGGCATGGGCATCGAAAGACTGACCATGCTGCGTTATGGGGTCAATGATTTGCGTCTCTTTTTTGAGAACGATCTGCGCTTCCTCAAGCAGTTTTCCTGAGGAGCGAAGGTTATGCGTATCAGTATTCAGTGGCTTCGTGATTGGTTGGATTTCTCCTGGAATACGGAAGAAATCGCCCGTCGCCTGACCATGGGCGGTATTGAAGTAGAAGCGATGGAGCCCGCTGCTCCGCCTTTCCATTCTGTGGTCGTTGCGGCAGTACAAAGCGTGGCAGCGCATCCGGAAGCCGACAAGCTGCGAATCGCTCAGGTAGATGTTGGTGACGGCACCCTGCGGACGATTGTCTGTGGGGCTGCAAATCTGGCTGAAGGGCAGCGGGTACCCCTGGCCTTGCCGGGGGCGGAGTTGCCGGGTAATAAAAAAATAGCCATTTCGGAACTGCGCGGAGTGCGTTCGGAGGGCATGCTTTGTGCGGCTGGTGAGCTGGGTCTGGAAGATGGCAGTAGCGGATTGTTGATTCTGGATGCAGAGGCTCCCGTAGGTGCGGATCTGCGGACCTACCTGCATTTGGATGATGAAATTCTGACTTTGGGTATTACCCCTAATCGCGGTGATGCCTTGTCTATAAAGGGCGTTGCACGCGATCTGTATGCCCTTGGGGCGCAGCAACTGCATGACCCCCGGGCTGTCACACAAGACCACGAATGGTCTCAGCAGGACTCCACCCAAGAACCCGTGCAGGGTGATTACTCTGTCTCAATAGAGGCTGAAGCCAGAACGGCTTGTCCCAGTTATACCGCATTGTGGATTGACGGCGTACCAAATCGCTTACCGGATTTTTTGCGCGAGCGTTTGCGCCGGGCCGGCCAGCGCAGCATCCACCCGATGGTGGATTTGCTGAACCTCTGGATGTTTGATGCCGGTCAGCCTTTGCACGCTTTTGATGCTGATACGATTCAGGGTGGACTGTGTGTACGCTGGGCCAGGACCGGAGAAGTCCTTGATGCGCTGGATGGCCGCGATCTGAACCTGGAGCCGGATATGTTGGTCATTGCCGACGCGCAGGGACCAGTGGCACTCGCGGGTATTATTGGCGGACGCCGTAGCAGTGTGACCGCGCAAACCCGTTCCATTATTCTGGAAGCGGCGTTTTTCCAACCCAAGGCCATTCAGGGCCGCGCACGTCGACTGGGTTTGCAAACCGATGCTGCCATGCGCTATGAGCGGGGTGTGGATTTTAATCTGGCTCCGCAGGTAGCCAGAGGCGTGCTCGCGCAAATGATGGAACTGGCCACCGTGCAGTTGCGAGCCTCCCATTCATTTACCCTGAAGGGCCAGTTGCCAGCTTCCGCCGAAATTTCATTGCGGCAGAAACGTCTTGAGCGGGTGATGGGAATGCCCTACGCGGCGGCCGTTGTTGAGCAGTTGCTGACGCGTTTGGGTCTGCAGATCCGTCCGGTGCAGGATGGTTGGCAGGCTACTGCCCCCAGCCACCGTTTTGATCTGCGGATTGAGGCAGATCTGATTGAAGAGGTGGGAAGAATTTACGGTTATGACCATCTGCCAGCCCATCGCCCTCGTGGCCTCTTGCAGGCGGTGCCCGATAATCAATCATCATCTCAGCAGTTGCGCCATATTTTGCAGGCCCGCGATTATCACGAAGTCATTACCTACAGTTTTATCAGTCAGGAATCTCAGAATGATTTCCAGCCGAATGCGGATGCACCCGCCTTGCTGAACCCCTTGTCAGCAGACCTGGCGGTGATGCGTGCCAGCCTCTGGCCGGGTTTGCTGCAGACCTTGCAATTTAATGCGAAGCGTCAGCAGGATCGTATTCGTCTTTTTGAAATGGGGCGGATATTTTCGGCAGATCGGCAGAGCATGATCCTGGCAGGTTGTATATGGGGCGCCGCAGATCGGGAAAACTGGGCGCAAACGGCCAGGGATGTGGATTTTTTTGATCTTAAAGGGGATGTAGCCGCCATTCTGGCGTTATGGCCACAAACCCATTTTGAGTTCCAGACTTTGTCCACTGAGCATGCGCTGCATCCCGGACAGGCCGCAGAAATTCTGGTTGAAGGCTGCAGAATCGGGATGCTCGGGGCTCTGCATCCGACCCTTGCAGCGCGCTATGACCTAGACAAATCGGCCTTTTTCTTCTATCTAGACATAGAGATGCTGGAACATCTGCAGAAAGGGCGACATTTTACGGCGTTGTCACCCTATCCTGCCTTGCGCCGGGATATGGCGTTGGTCATACCCGATAACATTGAGGCAGGAGCTGTTCTGGCCGCAATGCAGCAAGCTGCCAGTGCGGTGGTGCAGGAAATTCGTATTTTTGATCGCTATCAGGGGGAATCCCTGCCAGCAGGGACCTACAGTTTGGCATTTGCGCTCATTTTGCAGGATCGTGAGCGTACGCTGACTGAGGCTGATGTACAAATGGAATTGGAGCGAATGCTCACAGCAGTGAAGCAAATCGGCTCCATAGAACTCAGGGCATAGGGAGACAAGAAAGTGGCCGTCACGAAAGCAGAAATTGTTGATATGTTGTTTGAAACCATGGGCTTGAACAAGCGTGAAGCCAAAGGCGTTGTGGAAGCCATGTTTGATCATATTCGCGAAAACCTGGCCCAGGGCGAAGAAGTGAAACTCTCCGGCTTTGGTAATTTCACCCTGCGCGATAAAAACCCCCGCCCAGGACGTAATCCCAAAACCGGCGTGGAAATTACCATCACCGCACGGCGGGTTGTGACTTTCCATCCGAGCCAGAAGCTCAAAGCCTACGTCAATGGTAGCGAACCAGATAACGGCTAAGGGTAAAGCTGGCAAAGAGCTCGTCGCGCTACCAGAAATTCCTGAAAAACGGTATTTCTCCATTAGCGAGGCGTCTCTGCTTTGTGGGGTAAAGGCCCATGTACTGCGCTATTGGGAGCAGGAATTCCCGCTACTCAGTCCGCTGAAAAGAAAAGGTAATCGCCGTTATTACCAGCGCCACGACTTACTATTGGCGCGACAGATTCGTGAGCTTCTATATGGAGAAGGTTACACCATCCACGGCGCTCGTGAACGACTTCAGGGGCTGCGCAACGAATCCAGTCACGGGCATCCGGTCTCAGCAGCACAACTGGAATTCGAAATGGAGGATAATGCCTCCGGCCTGAACAGGGGCACGGGCAACCGTCTGACCTACCTGCGGACTGAGTTGTCCGAATTGATAAAAATATGTGCCGGCAAGCATTGACCCGACGCCAGCGAAGCATTAGAGTAGCGGCTCTTGCGGGGCGTAGCGCAGCCTGGTAGCGCACCTGAATGGGGTTCAGGTGGTCGGAGGTTCAAATCCTCTCGCCCCGACCAATAAATCAAAGAGTTAGGATGCATCTTCCTGATTTCTTTTTCTACAATCACCGCCTTTTTCTACAATCCTGCTCAGTGGGGTGATCCGCTCAGCTTCTCTGGCTCTGATATATGCCTCAGTCATATCGCCGCTGGCATGGCCGGCCAGGGCTTGCGCGTAGTCTCTTCCAGCGACCCGCTTGGCGTCAGTAAGCGCCTTGGCTCGTATGTCATGAAAGTGAATATCCTCCACACCAGATTTGGCCACAATACGTCGCCAGGCACTGTTCCAACCGCTCACACTATAGGGTTGCCCATCTCGTGTGCAGAAGAAGTAGAGCGACCCTACCCTGCGGCGCAAACTCCTGGAACGTGCAATCACCTCGTCCAATGCATTGGTAATGATGAAGGCCATCTTTTTCCCGGTCTTGCCCTGACTGATAAGTAAAGAGTCACCGTTGATATCCGAAAGTCGAAGCCTCATGATATCGCCGCGTCGCATGGCGGTGAGGTAGGCGATATCAATGATGCACTGCCACTGGCTATCTGCATGTGACCTGATAAGGTCGAGCTCCTGGTCAGTGATGTAGCGGTCCCGTGGTTTTTCCTTGTTTCGCCTGACACCCTTGGTTGGATTGTGTTCACACCAGCCCCATCGAATGGCAAAGGAGAAGACCGTTGAAAGAAGGGCCATCTCGCGATTGGCTGCAACAGGTGATGGATGCTGATCAAGATATGCGGCGATATCCATACCTCTCACCTCGACGATCTGCATGTGCCCAAACACGGAGCGCAGCCGCGCGGATTGACGGATGTATTCCCTTTTGGTGGACTCTGCGAGCTTGGATAACTCCGTACCGATATAGCGATCTATGGCCTGCCCCATTGTGGAGCCGGAGGCATTATGTCCTTCCATCTCGGCCCACTTGGCGACAGCTTCAGGATAATTGTCTGCGAGCCTGGTCCACTGGCGCTTTCCGGCGACGAGCGTGACGTAATAGTAAACCTTGCCTTTCTGGTGCATCCTTGGCGGTAGGTTATGGTGTGACGATCTATGCCGTCCCATGTCGTTGTGTCTCCTGCTTCAGAATATCCAGTCTCGGCTCATTACGTCTGGGCATTGCCCCTGATCCAACGAGATGACGTTCGACCTCTACCCAAAGTACCACTGGTCGCCCGGTTGCCGCCACTTCATGCCTGTAACCATGGTCACATAGCCATCTGACCTGCCCAGGCTTGGTCTTCAATCCTGTGAGGCTATATAGATCTTCCGGCGTTAGAAAAGTAGCCATGATTCCAAAATCCAGTCTGCCACGCGGAAGTTCCCGCCGTTATTGCGCGTGATTCGGTGAGAGGGCTCTTTTAGGAGTAAGTTGCTCATGGATCAGCTCCCAAAATGGACTGCCAGCGGGGCCTGTGCCTGATACCTTACCGCAGTGTTTTTCCAGACTTCGGAAGGTGTTGGCGTAGAATCTTCCGGAGAGTATCCGAAAGCGATGGTGGCACCAGTGGCCGTCTCGAACCCCAAGTAAATACCTGTTACTGAAGTTGTCCCTTCGGATTGAAGCCCTGTTATGGGTAGCCGGGTGCCGTTGGGCGGGATGAGCATGCCAAGACGTGAGGCGTCCTTTGCGATCTGGATCATGATGCCACCTCGTTCCAGAGTAGAAACAGAGCACCACCGTGAGGGGGGGGCACCATGCGCGTCTATCCCGACGCGGCCTGGCACCCGAAACAGAAATGACCCTCTCGGTGCACACAGGAGTATCCGGCTAAGCAGCAACTCCAAACGGCTCCGTTGCTTTGGGCCCTTCCTTGTGACTATGAACAGGCGGGTGCGCTGCATCAGAGCACCACCTTCTGCACCGTGCCGGCGCGTGAGATCATGGCCATGAGGTCGACAATGGGTGTGGAGCGATCGAAGAGGAAAGTCAGTACAGCGCCGTCGCGGTAGGCGACGGAAACCGGTGCGTGTTTTTGAGAGAATTTGAGAGGGATTAGGTGCTGTGGGACAACCTCGTTCGCATTGGGGTGAAACCCCTGCCTGATTGGTTCACCATTGAGTGTGGTTCTTTGCATGGCTGTTGGCCTCCATGATGCCGCGCGGGATGGGCGGCTTCGATGAAGAAATTATAACCGCAAAGGTTATTATGTCAACATAATGGTTATAACAACGGCAAGTACCTAATCCATTACCTCATTGGTCTGCCGCCACTACGCTCCAAGTAGCCTCCCCAGATCTCCACGGAATCTAAGCGATTCTCAGGGACTGAAAAAGGAGCGTATATCGGGTCCTGGTTGATGGAGCTAACCCGCAATGATCCGTCCGGGAGCCGGTGAACCATTTTAACCATTACTTCAGCGTCTACGCGCAGGACAAAAGTACACAATCGTGGATCTGTCACGCCCGGTCCGGGCGGAACGCGCCGACGGGTGTCTACAACAATCCAGTCATTGTCAAAAATGAAGGGGCTCATGCTTTCCCCTCGCACCCGGTACGCCTTGCACGCGTTCGGCACACAACGTCTAGTCACAAAGAAATCAGCGTCGTATAGTCTCAACTTCTTTTCTGGTGCATCAGTGACAACTAGCCGATTACCCGCTCCAACTTCCAGTAACACTGCCTCTATGGCGGCATAACCATCCGGCACTGGTTCCTCGCCTGGATACCACGCACTGACATCCACACTTTCAGTCACACCAGACTTTTCCAACTGGCTGTGAATGCCCTGTCCTCCAAGTGCATCAAGGGTCTCAGCAGGAACTCCCAGTATATTGGATAACCTGACCAGCTCCTTTCTGGGAACCCCGCGTTCCTCCCAGTGTTGATAGTTCTGTGCATCTTTGAGCTGGAGAACATCTAGCGCATAGCGGCGCTTGGATAAGCCGCGTTTCTGCCTGTCCGATTCCAGCATGGCAATAGCAATTGTAGATCCTGTAGGTTTTCGGTTTTTCATGCGTTGATTGTTCCCCTTAGCTCACAAGCAGGGAAGCACCGCTGTGTTGACAGTGTCACCATTGTGGTTATACTTTGCCTCATGAATGGACTTGACCGTGCAGTGTCACATTTTGGCTCCCAGTCATCGCTCGCGCGCACGCTAGGAGTTTGCCCAATGGCCGTTAGCCACTGGCGGCGTCGAGGAGTTCCCCTCGACCGCGCCATCGCCATCGAGCGCGCCACCGCCGGCGCCGTCACCCGTGCCGAGCTCCGGCCCGACATTTTCGGCCCCTTGGATGAGATCAGAGACCGGGGAGCCACATGAGACACCAATCGACTACTACGACTTCCATGCCAGGAAACGGGGGCACCCGGATTGCGTTTCCAGTCGCGCGATCATGCCTGGCGCCTATTCGCACGGCTGGGAAGGCTGGAAGAGACCATGCCGAGTGATGCACAAAAACTGGATTGTTCAGCGCTTCCGCCCCCACCTGTATCAGCCGACATTGATCTGCGTTCCTATTGCTGGATGAAGCTGGACCTGAGCCGACTCCATTCCAGCGACTTCATCCACCTGGCCAGCAATGAGGAGTTCGGCGCAGCGGTAAAGCTGTGGACCGAATCCATGCGGCAGGTACCTGCTGGCAGTCTTCCCAACGATGACAAGATCCTGGCGTGCCTCGCTGGATATCGAGGTTCTCCCCGGCGGTGGATGAAAGTCAAGACTATTGCACTGCATGGCTTCTCCCTTTGCTCCGATGGCCGCCTGTACCATCCCGTGCTTTCGGAAATGGTACTGGATGCCTGGGGCAACAAGACCCAGCAGCCGACATCAAGCCCCTCGGACCCGCGCGCCAAGGATCGCGAGCGCCTTCGTCGCTGGCGGGCAGCACAGAGGGCCAGGCAGGAAAACGCTCAGTCTAACAGAACTGAGGAAGCACACTCTACCCAAGCCGATGAAACGATTGAAACGTTTCAAGGCCGTTTCACTGAAACGTTTCCTGAAACGGCTGAAACGTTTCATAGAAAAGAAGGAGAGGGAGAAAAGAGAGAGAGAAGAAACGTGGATAACGTTTCCGAAACGGCGGGTGAAACGTTTCAGGAAACGCCACCCACAGAGCCCTCTCCACTGCCGACTGCAACCCGCGAAGGCACGTTGTGCAAGAAACTACGGGGGCTTGGCGTCCGTGCGGCCCCTCACATGGTTGTTGTGCAGGAGATGTGCGCACGCCATTCCGACGAACACATCCTGGCCGCAGCGGAAATCGCGCTGGAGAAAAAAGGCAGCGGTATCCACGTCGGCTACATCGCCGCGATGCTGAAAGACGCTGGGAAATCTTCAGGGAAAGGAGGAAAGAACAAGCCGGCAGCGGGGCCGCCCAACCGCTCTCTCCTGCCGCCCGTCGCTGTTGCCGAATCTCATTATGTCAGACTGTAGGAGAGCCGCCATGGAAAAGAAGTCCGATATCCACCATCAGCCATCCGTCCATGCGGGCGATGCTGCCAGGGATCTCCTTGCCCGATGGGGATTCGACCCTAGCAATGAGGCGATCCTGCCGGACCGTCATCCCCAGTACCGCGAGTGCGCGCGCCACGGCCGCTATCCGATCTCCATGGTGGATGAGCGGGACGTCATCCGCTACCTGTCCCCTGTTTGTCCGGTGTGTGCGGCGGAGCATGCCTCCCGCCGACTCATGGAGAGCGCGGCCATCCCCAGTCGCTACATCGACTGCGGCTTCGACAACTACGTGGTCGAGATCCCGGGACAGCAGACGGCCCTCGATGTCTGCCGGGACTACGCCGAGCATTTCGAAGAGCGCGCCCAAAAGGGATCCTGCCTCATCCTCTGCGGGAATCCCGGCACGGGCAAGAACCACCTGGCGTCTGCCATCGCCCACGTGGTGCTGGCCAAAGGGTACAGCGTGCTCCAGGTCACCGCCTACGACATCATTGCCCGGATCCGCCAGACCTGGCAACGGGGAATCGGCAACAGCACGGAGCTGGAGGTCATCCGCGGGTTTGCGGAAGTGGGCCTGCTCATCATCGACGAGGTCGGGAAAACCTTCGGCAGCGATGGAGAGCGGGTGCATCTCTTCGAGGTGATCGATCACCGATACCGCGACCTGAAGCCGACCCTCATCCTGTCCAACGAGAATATGGAGGGCGTGGAGAAATACCTGGGTCCGGCCGCCTTCGACCGGCTGTGCCAAAACGGCGGGCTGCTGCTCTTTGACTGGCAGAGCCATCGCCGGGGGAGGGGGTGCACATCCGACACGGCTCTCTGTCTGCGGGGTGAGTCATGAACAGAAATCATGAGCAGCAATTGCTGATAGAGCCCCTCTCAGAAGGCCACCCGATGCTGAACACGCATCCCGTCCGCTCCGCTTGCGCCCGAAGCGCGACCAGGAACATGGCATCCTACCTGATCGACCTCGGCCCATTCTTTTCAGAGCCAAAGCAGTTCCTGGAAGACCTGCGCGCGAGTGACTTTGCGCCGAAGGGATACGATTGCAGCGCACAGGTGGCCATCCGCCTCATGCGCTGGTCGCAAAGCATCCAGTTGACCCCCCGCCAAAATCACGTGATGAACGAGATCATCTCTGAGGCCATTCGGCGTGGAGCCGCGATCATCGAATCCAAAATCAGGACGGCTGAATGGTCTATACCAGATCATCGCGACGATCATCACGATCTTGCCGTCACGGCGGCCACCAAGGCATTGCAACATTTTGCAGAGAAGCACGACCTGGCAACGATGCCGCACCCCAATATTGCGACATTCGTTGATGTGCATACCCGGTTTGCCTCCCGTGATGCCATGGAAGATTTCATTTATCGAAAACGGCTCGATGCGGAATCCCTGTTGCCCCACGAGCCGACGTTCTCAAAAGCATCGCTGGAAAGAGTCATTCGGCAGAGGCGGTCGGAACTCAAGCATCTCTCCGGAGAAAAACGGCAGAAGAAAATGCGGGAGCTGGAAAGAATGGAAGCCACGCTGCATGGAGCGCGAACAGAGGTTCGCCTGGAATATGCGCTGGAAGAAAGGGGAGACCATGAGGCACGAGGCGGTAGCGAGCGACTTTCGCTGGAGGACCAGGTGTCCATCGCGGTCGGGGGTATCGACCTGGAAGAGGAAGACGACAGTTATGAGATGCCCGCCGGCCAGCGGGAGTTTCTGGACCTTCTGATTCAGGTGGGCAAGCAGCAAATCGCTGCACGGCAGCTCATCCCTTACCTGGCCGAGGCCAGGGAATACCGCGCCGTTCTCGGTCTTCTCCGAATACTGAAGAAGACCGACGAAATCAGCCTTGAAGCAGCATCGCTGCGTGATCTGCTGGGCAATCGAAACCTGGCCGATATTCGAAAGAAGGTCCTGCGCATTGGCCGGGCCGACAGCCGTGAAGCGGCCTCCCTTTTCGAGTCGTGCAAGGCATACCTTCGTGGGGAGAATGGTGAATGTGAGGTGCTGGCTGCACTGCAGGTGGCTTCCGTATGAGCGTACATCCGCCATTCCCCTGGCTGGGTGGCAAGGGGAAACTGGCTGACCAGATTCTTGCCCGGCTTCCCGAGCCGTCGCGGGAGCTGACCTATGTGGAACCCTTCTTTGGTGGCGGAGCGGTATTCTTTGCCCGTCGTCCCTCGGGCATCGAGGTCATCAATGACGCCAATGGCGAGATCGTGACCTTCTTTCGTGTGCTCCGAGACCGCACAGACGAACTGATCCGGTATCTGCAGAATACCCCCTATTCGCGCCAACTGTTTTATGAGTGGCGGGCCATTCCGGACCCGGCAATCCTGCCGGACCTCGAACGCGCCGCCCGGTTTTTCTATATCGCCAGATCCGCGTTCGCCGCCGAATCCACCCGCAAAAATCCGGCGTGGGCCTTTGCCAAGGTTTTTGACAATAAGGCTCGGTCCATGGCCGCCGTCATCGATTCGGAATTGCGATTGGTTCGGGATCGGCTGCGGTATGCGCTGATCGAGAACGATGATGCCATTGCGGTGGTCCGGAGATTCGATAGCCCATCCGCCGTCATCTACTGTGATCCGCCTTATCTCCAGGCTACCCGCAGAGACGGGCAGTATGCCGATGAGATGAGTGACCAGGACCATGAGAACCTGCTTCGGGTGCTCTGTGCCTGTGACGCCTATGTCGCGATTTCCGGCTATCCCAGTGATTTATATTCTGACCATTTGGAGTCCGGGCAAGGATGGTCCTTTGTGGATTTTGCCCACTCCTGTCACGCGAACCGGTCAGGGCAAGCCGGTGAAGATATCGATCGAGATCGGACAGAAAGGATCTGGATGAATCCGCGCCTTACGCAGTGGTATGAGCGGCACGCCCCGCGCCAGTGCTCCCTGTTGGATCTGTGTGCAGTGTGACCCACTCCCGATCTATACCGAACCGAAAAAAGAACGGTTCGTCATATCTCAAGGAGAAAGTCATGGCTGGAGTGAATAAAGTGATCTTGTTGGGCCATCTGGGGCGAGACCCGGAGATGCGGTACATGCCAGATGGGACGGCGGTCGCCAATATGACCATCGCCACGTCGGAGTCCTACAAGGATCGGGACGGCAACCGCCAGGAGCGTACAGAGTGGCATCGTATCGCACTCTATGCGAGGACGGCGGAAGTCGCTGGGGAATATCTTCGCAAGGGAAGCCAGGCGTACATCGAAGGGCGTATCCGCACCAGAAAATGGACCGATAAGGACGGTCAGGAGCGGTATTCCACGGAGATCGTGGGCGACCGGCTCCAGTTGATCGGTGGGCGCCGTGACGGGGCCGATGGTGGCAATCCAGCGCCACAGCATGGTGGTGGGGGTGGCGGGGACATGGGTGCTGCACCGATGGATGAATTTGACGACGATATTCCCTTCATCACCAAGGCGGAAACCATCTGTCAACCACGCTGGCGGCTTCCGCGAGTGCGGTTCTGAGGGGGCGGAACTTGATCAGACTCCAGCATCCAGGTGGTCCCGCCTGCGTCACCCCCTGATCTGGCGTTCTTCCAGGAAGACCATTTCCCATGAATTAGTCCCCACCCATCCCCGGCTGTTCCAGCACGGCACCGCCTCCACCGTGGCCGACCACATGCCGCCAGAAGCACAGGCCTGGCAGGGCCAGGATATCCAGTGGTGCCTGCGGATGGCGGAGGCTATCGGACCGCACTGTTACGGCGTCGTTCACCAGCTCTTTGCCGATCGCGTGCTGGTCAATCTGCGCACCGTACAGAACATCCTGCGACTCCGGGACAAGCACACCCCTCAACGGCTGGAGGCGGCCTGCGCACGGGCTTTGCGCTTCAGTAATCCGCGTTATGGGGCGATCGCTCAGATCCTCAAGAAAGGCTTGGATCAAGAGCCGTTGTCGCCCGTAACTCCCGAATCCGGAAGTACCTATACCAGTGGCGGTCGCTTCCTGCGCGACAGCGCTACGCTATTTCATTGAAAGGAATTCTGATGCAAACCCAAGAGTTGAGCAGTCATCTTCGCGCCCTGCGCCTGTCCGGTATCCTGGATTCCCTGGAAGCTCGTAATCGCCAAGCGGTGGATGGTCAAATGGCCTATACCGAGTTCCTCGCCATGCTCCTGCAGGATGAAGTGGCCCGCCGGGACCAACGGAAATTCGACACACTCCTGCGTCAGGCCCACTTCCGGAATCACAAAACCCTGGAAGACTTCGCCTTTGACCGGTTACAGAACCTGAACCGCTCTCTGGTGCATGATCTGGCTACGGGTCGCTACCTGCAGGAGCAGGCACTTGTCCTGATCGTCGGGCCCTGTGGCACCGGCAAGAGCCATCTCGCCCAGGCGCTGGGGCATTGTGCCATCCGCCAGGGGGTGGACGTGCTCTTTATCACCCAAGGTGATCTGGTGGGCTCCCTGCATGCAGCGCGGGCCACCGGTGGCTTTGGCCGGCGCTTCCGCCAACTCGCCAAAGTGACGCTACTGATCATCGACGACTTCGGCCTCAAACCCATGCGCCCGCCCCATGACGAGGACTTCCACGATCTCATCGCCGAACGCTATGAGCGAGTCTCCACCATGCTGACCAGCAATCTCCACTTCGCCGAGTGGGGGGACGTCTTCCCGGCCAACCGCATGCTCGGAGTGGCCACCCTGGATCGGCTACGCCACGGCGCCTATCGACTGATCCTGGAAGGCGATAGTTTTCGCGCCCCCAGGCCGCTCCCGGAATCCCCGAAAAACACCATTGCGAAAGGAGCCAAAAACACCCATTCATAACACCGTGCGAGACCCCATTTCAGGCACTTTGAAATGGCGCCATTACGCCGCCCTTCGGTGGCGCCATATTGCCGGTCAGTGACAAGGCGGAAGCCCTGGTTATTCAATGGGCCTGGCGAAATAGAAATAAACCTGGTAGCCTAGCAATTATCGGGGGGTGGTTTTTTCTCTAATTAATCTTTCAAAGCCCCATCGTTGCACGAAACAAGGAATAAATGGCTACTTTTGTCGATCTATTTTGCGGAGGGGGACTCGGAGCCCGTGGTGCCGTGCGCGGAGGGGGCACTCCTTTGCTGGGATTGGACGCGTGGGAATTGGCCACGAAGACATACAAGGCCAACTTTCCAAAATCGGATGTCATTACTGATTTCATCGAAAATGTTGACACGAAGGCTCTTGGTCGGCTTTATAAGCCAGATGTGCTGCTGACCTCTCCAGAGTGCACGTCGCACTCCATTGCACGCGGTGCCAAACCGGGAACTGAAAGAAGCCGCGAGACCGCAATCAGCATTGTCCCTTGGGTGAAAGCGATGCAGCCCCGGTGGGTAATTGTAGAAAACGTGAATCGGATGAAGAAATGGAATCGTCACAACGAACTCGTCGAGACAATCGAAGGATTGGGCTACACGGTCAGTGATCTCTTCCTCAATTCCGCCGACTTCGGTTCCGCACAGGCCCGGAAGCGAATGTTTCTTGTGTGCGACAACCAGGGTTCCAAGGTTGATCGCGAGCAGCTACTGGGTTTCGGGGCCAATGTCAAATTGACGACCAATGACATTATCGATTGGGAGACACCTTACAAGTCCGATCTGCTGCGTAAGCCTGGTAGGGCAAAACCGACCATCGAGCGAGCCGAGCGAGCCATCGCTGCATTGGGAATGAATGTTCCTTTCATCATCGTTTATTACGGCTCCGATTATGCCGGCGGCTGGCAGACTCTGGACGTGCCGCTTCGCACAGTAACTACTGTTGACCGGTTCGGATTGGTTACGTGGCACAAGGGTGTGCCTTACTTGAGAATGCTTCAGCCGAACGAATTGCTTAAGGCAATGGGTGGTGGACACGAACATATCCTGCCACACGGCAGTCGCCGTGAGAAGGTGAAACTTTGCGGGAATGGCGTCTGTTCAGATGTTATGACGGCAATCTTCCAATGGATCGGCGCTACGCAAGCAAAAAGTTCAAGCAAGCTAAAGAAGGCAGCAGTGCGTCGATGATCGACAAATGCCTGGATACTGTCGATTTGACTGTGGACGAAGTTTACGGTGGATCAAGAAACGGCAATGCCTCTGATGACCCGTTGCCCAGGTTGCTGGACGTAGATAACGGAGCGGGATTCCGGCACCTGGGGCAAAGACCTGAAGTAAAGACGCTCAAACTTTTGGTCTTGAAAACCAGCTTTTCAGATACAAACTGGCCAGACGCCCTCGATAGCGAAAGCGGCACGTTCATCTACTACGGCGACAAACGAGCGCCCGGCGATCTCCACCAGACCCCGCGGCAGGGTAACCTGATGCTCAGAAATCTGTTCGACGAGGCGCACCAACATCAGCAAAGCGTTTCCTTTCCACCAATCCTCCTGTTCGGTAACACGGGGACATATCGTGATGTCCGTTTCATCGGGCTGGCCGTTCCGGGTGCAGCAGGCATGGGGGCAGACGACGATCTGGTGGCAGTGTGGCGGACCACAAATGATGGCGTACGGTTTCAGAATTACAAGGCAACGTTCACCGTTCTCGACGTTCCGGTCGTCCGAAGATCCTGGATCGAGGATATCAAGAATGGCAAAGCAATTTCCTCGCCACATGTGCCAAAGCCATGGCTGGACTGGGTCGGCGGCAGGAAATTCACATCTCTCAAGTCTGTCCCCGTCAACGCAGTGCGGACCAGACAACAACAGATGCCGGAAACGCCAGAGCTCAGTGCGTACGTGAAACTCGTCCATGAGTTTTACAAAGACGATCCTTACGCCTTCGAACGGTGTGCTATGGAACTCGCCCGATTCTTCATGCCGGCAATCCAAAAATGGGAGATAACCCGCCCCTGGAGAGACGGAGGACGGGACGCCTTGGGTACCTATCGAATAGGACATGGGGCAGGTGCGATCGACGTCGATTTCGCACTGGAAGCAAAATGCTACGGCATGACCAATGGCGTTGGGATAAAGCCACTGTCCAGATTAATTTCCCGTCTCAGGCATCGCCAGTTTGGAATTTTGGTCACCACCTCATTCCTCGACTCTCAGGCTTATCAGGAACTGATTCAGGATGGTCATCCGGTGGTGGTCATATCATCGGGAGATATTGCCATGAAGCTGAAAGAAAGGTTCGGCAGCGTGGACAACGTAAGAATTTGGCTGCAGAAGATCTGAATGACTATTTCCTGTCGCAGACATTCTCAGGGATTTCGCCTAATGACTCATTCCCTTCGATCCATTCACACAGGCTTGCTGCCAACCCTTCGAGCGAACTTCGCCTCGTCACACATTCCCACACGATCAAGACCCGCCACCCCTTTGCATGCAATGCCGAGATAGTCTTGCGGTCTCGCTCGACGTTACTGTCAAACTTGGCACGCCAGAACTCTATGTTCGTCGCAGGCGCTTTGACCAGCCCGCAACCCTTGTGACGATGCCAGAAACAACCGTGCACAAAAATGGCTATCCTGCGCCCGGCCATGACAATGTCAGGGGCTCCGGGTAGATCGCGCCGGTGTAGCCTGAACCGGAATCCTGCGGCGTGGAGTGCCCTACGGACAGCCAATTCGGGCTTGGTGTTCTTGCCGCGGATGCCGGACATCATCCGGCTGCGGGTCGGGGCGTCGACAATGTCCGCCACCGATATCCCTTAGCCGATCTCCGGAATGCCTTCGGCCGGTTCCGAGTAGGTCGCCCCAAGAACAGCCTCACGGCATTCAGGCCTCTTGGCCCACTCTGACACCATGCGTCCGCCGGCCGTCCGGTGCAGCGTCTCATTGACCTCCCCTGCCCAAAGGGCGAATTGCGCCAGCAATTCCGGGGAGACGCATTGCCTATCCCAAACGCGCTCCAGATCGAACCGTGAGCCGAGCCGCGCCGCCAGCAGAGAAACCGTGTAGGCGGCAACGTTGGCCTGAAAGGCCTGGAACATCGGGCGGACAAGTTTCTGGACTGCCTTGAAGACGATGGCCACCGCCACCATGGACTTGTACGCGGCGACGTCCGGCGCGGGCGGAGGCGCCTCGCCCTCGGGCACAGTCATGCCCGACATGAAGCGGTCAAAACACTTCTGCGAGCCGAGGCTGACGACATCAGGCTGCGCGGACCACGCGAGGAGGTATTTCGCCAGATCGGTCTTCGTGATTTTGCGCGAGGGCGGCACGGCTTCCTTCAATGCCTTCAGTTTCGCCTGAGTCGTCCCTTCCCTGGAAAGTAAGGTATTGTAACTGCCGGCCGCGCGCTCGTAGAACCAGCGCCCCGTCCCATCCGGACAGTAGACGCTCAGGGACAGCCGCTCGACGTCCACGTGAAAGGGCTTGTTGGCCGACAGATCCGATTGGCGCACCGCGTTTTGGCTGTTGGCGAAGCGCGAGATGTCAGAGACTAGTGCCTCCTCCCTGGCCTCGTCCCTCACCCTCATGATGATGATTTTCGCTGGCACCCGGACTTTGGCGAGATCCATATCAGGAAACTTCCTCTTCGCGAAGAAGATGGAGGCCGTCGTCTGTCCACCGTTCACGATTTGCAGACCCTTGACCCACGCAATGCCGGGAGAGCCGTCCGCCGCCCGGTCGAGCCTCATCTCATCGGCCACCACCACTATGCCGTTGTTGTAGGCCATGAACCTTCCCGGGGCGTTTCTGAGCGTAGCCTGAATGCCTGCGTTCACGCCCTTGCCCTTGACGCTTAGGAAGGAGCGCACGTTCGCCTCCAGAAGCCGCGCCCCGAAACGCTCATAGAGGAAGCGCAGTGCCTTGCCCGGCATCGCCGTCAACGCATAGTCGTACTCGTCGGTATTCCCTGGCACGAACACGCAGGGGAGCGGCGAGCCGGAGACCTCCGTGAAATCGACCACGAGTTCGTCGCGCGGCTTCCCTTCCGACCAGTGCCGGTGGAGCCGCTCGATGTCCATGACTTCGAGCCGGACCGTCTTGCCGGCGATCTCCCTGGTCTTGAAGCTCTTCGCCTTAGCGACCCTGTCGGTCAGGACGAACACGCGCACCTGCTCCAACCCATCATAAATCTCCCGGATGGTCAGGGCCAGCGAGTACGCGTCGCTGGATGGATCGAGTTTGGCGGCCATCCTTCCCTCGGCACATAGGGCCAGGAAGCGCAGGCACTGCTCAACGGCCGTCTTGGTCTCGGCGTCCGGAACGGGCGTCGGCACGTCCACGCCCTCATAGAGGCTGACGAAGAGATCCAGTTGATCAGCCTCGTCGGACATCGCGTAGCCGCTCAGACGCAAGTTGGCGTTGCCGATCTTGCCCTGGAAATGGCAGACGACGGGTTCGAACGTCATGCCGATTTCAGCCATGTGCTGCATGACCACCTCGGAAAAGGTCAATGCCTCGAACGGAGAGCCCTCGCCCGTCTGTTCCCTGACCTCCGCCTGAGTCTCCCTCAGAAAATCCCCCAACTCCGTGCTCATAATGCCCCCAGTTTCCTCAATGCGCCGACCAAGCCGACATCGCCGCCTGGCGCGCGGTCGAGGTCGATCTCGTAAACCACGTTCGTGATGCCGTCGGGAACGTTTCCCCGCACGATTCGGGGAAAACCGTCCCCGACCTCGACCACCCGCGTTTGGAAGACGGAGAATCGCCTCTGATAACGGTCGGCGTGCGAGTCGTGGTATCCAGCCGCGAGAAGCCTGTCCGAATAGACGCGCCCCGCCTCGGGATCGCCGTTCAATTCACGTCGGATGGCCGCAACCAGTTCCGGAAGGGTTCGTCCCGAGTCACGTTCGGCCAGCTTCGCTGCGGCAACGAAAAGCGGCTTCCTCGCCGAGTCGTCCAACTGCGCCAACGAACTGATCTGCGCCGGGAAGCCGTGAGAGGAAAGTGTCGCCTTGACCTCCAACGCCCCTGCGCCGATCTCGAAGTCCTGCACCCCATTCAGGGGCCCGACCCAGGCGTCAAGCGCGAGCGGAGCGGGAACGCCAGCCTCTATCGTCATGCCGAGAAACGCGAGTTCCCCGTAAAGTCCGATTTCGGCTTCCGGCGATAGCGTCTGGTGCCCCTTACGCATGAACTCCTGCCACGCCCTCACTCGGGAAAGCAGCGTCCGGAGAATTCTCTCCTCCCCGCCCGCCGCCTCGGCGTCCATCGCGCTGGCGACGTCGCCAACCATCTCGGCGAAAAGTTCGACGCTTCCCGACTCTTTTCTCGTCAGGGCCAGCCAAGTCTTGCCATCATCGTGCGGGTCGGCCCTGGACACCTCGAACCCGCGTCCCTCCGGCAGTTTCTCGGCTACCGGAACCTTGGCCGAGGCGAATCCCGCGAGCAGGGCCTCTTCGTTGCCCGGGAAACGCCTACCCGCCATAAGGATGCACGGGCCCGCCGGGGCGATGGCGATGCTCCTCCAACCCTCTTCGCCGGACGCTCCGGACAGAGCCGCCCACGCCACTGCGAACTCGTCAATCGGCCGGGCCATATTCGGTCTCCCAAAGAAGATGATCGACTCGATATTCGACGACCGTACCCGAGTGGCTAGTAGGGAAACTCGCGCCGAAGGCAATGACAGGAAGGTCGGAACCATCCCCGGCCTTCAACTTCAAGTCCAAGGCATACAGAAGAAGTAGGCCCCGCTCCCTCGCGGACGGGACTCCTTCCGCGCCGTCGCCCCTCACGCGCCGAATCGAGAGGCCGTAGGGAACCGTCGGAGGCGTCGGCTGGACACCGTCCTTTTGCCGCGCGGGGTCTGGCTTCCATGTCTTGATCGCCAGATCCAGGGCCGCCTTCCACGCGGCCTCGTCGAGGTCGATGGCCTCGTCCCTTGGGGAGAGCAGTCTTCCTATGGAATAACGATCCTGGATTTCCGGATCGGGGGTACGCATCGGCATCCTTGACAGATTCACGTTACCGCCAAAAACATGCCCGCCCCCCTCGCCCCCACCAAGCAGGACGACCGTCCACGATGTCAGTTCGCCAGCGGCGGCCATCTTCCTTACGAACTCGTTGAGCAGGGCACTGTTGACCTTGCGTGCCTTTGGGTGGGTGGCGTAGGCGGAGAAGAAGTCGGCGACGGTGTCCGCCGAGATGCCGCTCCAAAGGAACGAACCCTTCCATTCTTGGACGGCACCGTTCCTCACGCGCTGCGGATCGGTCTCGGAAGGCTTCCCCATGGAGGCAATCAGCCGATCGGCCGCGTCAAGGTTGCGTTTGAGCAGCGCCGGATCGTGGTGCAGCGCGACCGTTTCCAGCGACTCGCCGCTGAAAGAAAGCTGGAGGTTCCTGGCCGTGCGCATTTTGAGCCGCGACGTCACCAGGAGCACCGGGTGGGACTGTACTTTGAGGCCGTACTCCCTGGGTGTTGCCCCGCTTTCGGCCATCGCGTCGAACTCCTCGCGCAGTTCCTCCGAGGCGTCGGCGATGTGCCCGAACCATTCGACGAGATCCCCAGTCGTGTAGAGGCGGCACAGATCGATGTAGCCGGGACGATATCCGAACCAACGTCCCATCTGCATGAGCGTGTCATACATCTTCGTCGTTCTCACGAAATAACTCACGCACAGACCTTCGAGCGTCAGCCCCCGCGCCAATTTATCGCCACCGATCGCTATGACCTTGAGACCCTTGGCGCGCTGGTCGGCGTAGTCGAGCGCATCCTTGGCCGTGCCGTTGATCATGCGCACGTCGATGTCCGACAGGACGTCTGGAAGGGCCGCCGCTATTTCGTCCCAAAAGGGGATTCGCGCTCCATCCGCGTCCGGCAACTCCCGCGCGATCTCGGCGCAGGTCGGTTCAAAGTCGTCCTTCCAGAGCGCCTCAAGTTCCGCCAGCAGTACCTCGTGGTCGACGCGCCGGGAGATCCTTTGACGCATGCGTTTCACAACGTCCTCGACCTGTCGGTGGACTTCCCTCTGGACGAGGTTGAGACGCGTGACGTGCACGAGCATCGAAGAATGCTGCGCACCCTGTCCCCGCGCCTCGCGGGCAGCGCAGGCGAGAATGAAGGAAAAAATAGCCTTCCTGAGCGATGGTGGTACCTCGTCGCGGCCCTCATGCAGCGGAATATGCTCCTTGTTGTGCTTCGGCGGCATCCATCCGCCCGCGCCTTCCCGATCCGTGTGATCCAATACATCCCGGATCAACGGAAGACCGCCAGCGCGGCCTTCTGGCGACCAGAGTCCGAACACGCGTGCCGGCCCAACGTAGTTCGACGGCGCCGCCAAGTTGATGATGAATGCCTGGGGAAACAGATCCGGCCCCTCTTCGGTTGTGGCGCCGCGACGGTGAATGAAGATGTTGGCGAACGGCGTGGCCGTGTATCCCACGTAGGCCGACTTGGCGAACCCATGCAGGATCTTTCGGATGCGGCTATTGATCGCCTTGGGCTCGTGTTCGGCATCCGGCGTCCCGTCCGCGTTGAACAGCTGCTCGCCCGTGTCCACCGAGGCATGGTCGGCCTCGTCATCGATCAGGAGCAGAGGAAGGTTGGAAACGAAACGGCGCCCGGTGGCGTTGTCGGTCGCGTCGGCGACGTGGTTGCGAATCCATTTCAGGAGCCGTTCAAGAACTGTCTTGTTCTTCTTCACCACGAACAGCCAAGGTCGCTGCTCCGGCGAAATGGAGTAGTGCTGGGCGACCTTTGTGTTGAAGTCACCCGTGTTGGTACGGTTCGTCGCGCAGTTGGGTAGTATCTTCGAATCGCTGTCGATCTCGCCGACACCGATGGGTTTGACGCTGTCGCCGGACACCGGCGTCTCGTAGCCGAGAAACCCCTCCTCAAAGCGTATCTGGGTCTGCGCGCGCAGGTTGTTGTGCAGGCCGGCGAGCACAATGATGATCTTGTAGCCTGCATCCGCCGCTTTGCACACCAAACCGGAATAGTTGCCCGTCTTTCCGGATTGCACGTGGCCCACGACGAGCCCGCGCCTGTCCCACGAGCCTTCGCGCATCGGATCTTCGAGCAGGCCCAGGATCTTGTCGGTCGATTTGTCCAGCCCATCGACCGCCGTGGTCGACATCTTCCGTTCCAGCCAAGTCTGATATCTCTGCCAGTAGCGCCAGTCCTTCTTTCGGGACGCCACGAGCCACGGCACGTGCCCCTCGACATCGACCAGGGTCGAATCCTGTCCGATCCAGAGGCTGAACCGTCTGACCAACTCCGCGATCGCCGCATCCCCGTGCTCCGGCCCTGCCTGCACCAAGCCAGCGGCAACGCCGACCTTCTCGGCGATGAGCGCCGGCGTGATCGGCGCCTTGTCCTTCTCCTGCAGAAGCAGTGTCTGCGCGATGCTGATCACGCTTTGCAGGATCTTGCCTTCGTCGTCCGCCATGCGCCTCCCCTTTTTTTGCGTTTATTCGTCGATTGGCCCGTCCGGCAACGCCGCAACGAGATCCGGAAAGTTCTGGAAGGGCTCCGTCGAGACGAGCGCCCGTTTGGCAGCTTCGGCCGACATGCCCAGTCGCCCCCGCATGTCGCGATAGAGGATCGCGAGCACCTCTGCTGCCTTTTCCGGCGGCTCGCCGGCAAATCCCGTGCGGGGCGTCTCCCCGTTCTCAGCCGTATCCAGCCACACGCGCTGCACAGGAACGGTTTCCTCGACCACCCGGAGCATCGCCTTCACCAAAGGAAGGGCCGGGCCGGATGCGTCCAACGCGGCGGCCACGGCAGGGTGCTTCTCGTCGATCCTGTAGCGGATTCCCGTTCGAGATCTGTCCACGCGCCAAGCCTGTTCCACGGGAGCCTCTCCAGGGCCGGGTGCCGGCGAGCCGCGATAGGCAAACACCTTCCGTGCCCTGTTACGCGTGTCCTCGGCAAGAGCAATGAGCCGCTGGCGAATCGACACGGGAGGTTTGGCCTTGGACTTGCGGATGTCAATATTCCATTCCGCGTCGGCCGTGTTGGGGATGTCCAACCGTATCCGGGCCAGCCGGTGGAACTCCTCGCGGTTCCACGCGCGCCCCTGCCCGAGTCCAAGCCATCCTCCTGCCAGCAGCAGGCGCCCGTTCCTGTAGACGTAGAAACCTTGCTGGGCAATCCATCCCTCCGGCCCGCCGGCCGATTCAAACTCATCCGGCGACAGCAGGTCGCGATGGGGCAGGACGTGGCATTCGACCTCCACCAGACCCGAACGGGTGTGAACCCTTGCCACGGGGGACTCCCATGGCTTGGCAGGATGCCCACGCATGAACGGATCCCAAGGCGCGACGGACCTTCCGTTCAACAGGAGCCGCAGCTTCGGGCGCGGGCCTTCCAGCATGCGCTGGAACACCATGGCGAGCCGCGCCTCCACCCCGTCTATGACGTCGGAGAAGTCGTCCGCTTCGAACCCTTCCGTGACGATTCGATCCAGGTTCTCCCATACGACCAGCGTGCCGAAAGGGCGCCCCGAGATCGCATCGAGAACCTCCTCCGAACCAGCCGCCGGTCCCTCGAAGAGTATCCACGCGTCGTCGCGACGCGCAGCAATTTCATCCAGATCCCAGCGCAGGCAGCAGAGCGTTACGCCTCGGCGGATCGAGGCAACCGTGAGCCGCCGGCACTGCGAAAACGAGGCCGTTTTCAACCCCATTCCGAAACGCCCAAGGTCCTCCGGAGACCGTTCCTCCAACGGGCTCCTGTCGCCGAGGCGCATCGCCCCCTCCAGCCTCGCGTCATCCATGCCGCAACCGTTGTCGAGGACGGAAATGCGGCTGTCCGCCCCGCGCCATTCGAAGTCGATACGAACCTCTGTTGCTCCTGCAGAGACGCTGTTGTCCACGATGTCGGCGAGAGCGGCCGCCGTCGAGTATCCGAGGCCCCGCAATGCCTCCAGCATCGCCCCCGCCCTCGGCGGCGCGTCCCTGGTTCGTCCCGTCATTTCCTGTACCCCGCTCCCAGCCACGGCTTGAATCCTGTTTCGACAAGGGTGCGCGCCAGCCTGCATCGCTTCGCGTCGTCCGTCCGATTTAGCCTGATCAGGACATCTCCGCCATGCTCACGGCCGTCCTCGACTTTCACGCCGATTTCCCTGGCCATAGCTATGGCGCGATCGGTGGCGTTTTGGATTGGCCGATTCCGTTCTCCGGAGCGGTGGTTCGCATCGGTCTTCACCGGTTCTCCTTCCCCGCATTCCGACGTTCCTGTTGAAGGCGAAGTCGCGTCATCGGGTCTCGCGCCGGCCTGTTGTCCTTCATCGATCACGGCGTCATCCTCATCCGACCTTCCTTGCCGGAGGCAGACCGTCGACAAAATTACGTAGTTGATCCGACCGGGTGGAATGACGCAGCGTCTTGAGGCTTTTTGATTCGATCTGACGAATCCGCTCCCGCGTCACGCCGAAAATCCCGCCTATCTGCTCGAGTGTGCGAGGCTCCCCGTCGTCGAGCCCGAAACGGAGCGTCAAGATTTCCGCAGCCTTCGGCCCAAGTTGAGCCAGGGCCTCCCTCATCGCAGCCGTCAGTTCCTTCGTCTCGGCCGAGACCGCCGGATCCTTTGCAGATTCGTCCACGAGCCAGTCGCCTAGCGCGATTTCGTCGGCACTGGGCTCATCAAGCGGAACCGGCTCCTCCAACCGGGCCAGGAGAGCGGCAACCTTCTTCGGGGACATCGACAACCTGTTCGCCAGCGCCACTACCGTCGGCATGCGCCCGATCTCGCGTTCCATCTCGTTGGCCTCGCGGGCCATGCGTAGCATCACATCGTGGACATGTACCGGCTTCCTTATTGTTCTGCCCTTGTCCGCAAGCGACCGCGTGATCTGTTGCCGAATCCACCAGGTCGCATAGGTGGAAAACCGGAATCCCCTGCGCCAGTCGAAGCGGTCGACGGCCCGGAGGAGTCCGATATTGCCCTCCTGCACGAGGTCGTCGAGGGGAAGCCCCTTTCCCTGGTAGCGTTTCGCTATGGAGAGCACTAGGCGCAGGTTCGAGACGGCCATGCGGTCCCGCGCGGCCGCTCGACGCTGCAAGGCTGCTGCGAACCTTCCGGCGGGTCCGTCCGCATCATGGCTTGCTCCGTCCGCGAGAACCAGAAGGAAGGATGTGGACAGGTTGGCCGCCGCGAGAGCCTCCCTCAGGGACTTCTCGCCCTCGCCTCCCTTGCCCGCGTGCCAAGCCAACCTCGCGATCTCAGCTAAAATCCCTGCGAACTCGCCGGCCGACACCGGAAGCGGTGGCGAGTCGGGCCCGTCGGCCTGATCAAGAGAAACATCATCCGATTCGACGCCGAATTCCCCGGTGCTGTCCTCCGGCAGCTCTGACGAGGTGGGCGAAACCTCTTCGGCATCCTCCACGCCTGACATGACGCGCCCGGGGCACACCAGTACGGCGGCAACGCCTTCCGGCCATTGCGCCAACGCATCCAGGGCCGACGACGCGCTGTCCTCGATTTCTCGGGCAAGCGCGGGCTCCTCGGCTGCCGTCAGCAGTCTTCTCCGACTCATCTCCTTGACGTAGAGCCTCAGCGGCTCGGCGCGCCCAGAGCCGAGATCGTCGAGGAACGCCATCGCGCCGGAAAGTTCGGCCGCTTCCTGATCATTTTCCTCTCCGTTGTCCCCGATCTCCTCCGGCTCGATCCTCTCATCAACTTCTGCACCCAACTCACCGAG
The DNA here is from genome assembly GCF_001931655.1 of Acidithiobacillus albertensis. NCBI lineage: Bacteria > Pseudomonadati > Pseudomonadota > Acidithiobacillia > Acidithiobacillales > Acidithiobacillaceae > Acidithiobacillus > Acidithiobacillus albertensis. Next base: position 553,809 of record NZ_MOAD01000001.1, read on the forward strand.
AACGCGGACAAGGAGTGCCTCGCCCTCCGGGTTCGGCGAACCGTCTTCGTTTTCGCAGGCCGCTCCGACATCCCGTTCGGGAACCCCTCCCTCGCGCAGGGCGCGCAGCAGCAGTTTCCGAATCTGTCCGCGGCCATTTTTGTCGCCGGCCCTCGGTAGGGGTTCCGCTGTTTCCGGCAGGAACGCCTCGAAGTCTTCCCAATCCTCGGCCGTATCGATGGGTACGTGCCCGGAAATGGCCTTGTGCAGAACCGAGGCTGACTCCGCCAGTGTCGCGTCCCCTTCGGGCGCGGGGCCGTCCTCCTCGGCTTCCCATCCGGACAGATCGAAGGTGTCCTCGCCGCCCATGAGCGGTTCCGCCTCGGCGACGGCCGCTTCCTCGGCTTTGGGGGCAGGCAGGGACAAAACCGAAACGGCCTCCGAAGCGCCGGCCGCCTTCGCGATGTCCAGCGCACTTCTTCCCGAAGGGTCGGTCAGGGATGCGTCCGCGCCGGAAGCGAGCAGCAGCGCGCAGACGCCGGCCTTGTTCCGCGAGGCCGCGAGCATGAGCGGCGTCATCCCGTCGGCATCGCGTGCGTCGAGATCGTCGCCCCTGTCCGCATGCAGGCGCACGGCCGTCTCCACGCCGGCCAGCGCGGCTATCCTCAGGAGGCCGTTCAGGGGGCGCACGGCGAGGTGGTCCAAGGCGTTCAACTCGCCGCGCCCGGCGGAGCGTAGCCCGGAGCCAGGGTGGCGCTTTCCACCCCATAGAGGGCCAGCGGGTCGCGCAGCCAAAGCCGGTATTCGGGGCCGCGCAGTGCGTGGTCAGAGGAGCGGTCATCGCTCCAACGGCGTAGGACGTATCCGGCCAGGGCCGCCCGGACGCGCAGCCTCAGGACGCAGTCCTCCATGGGGTAGTCCAGCGCCGAGACGTCGGGCCGAGGGCCATCCGGATGAGGGACGAGGTCGAGTTCGACGATCCGGTTCCACTGGATATCGCTTTCCTGCCGCTCCTCCGGGCCAGGAGTCGCGCCAGCGACCGGAGAGGCCCGGCGTATCCGAGTCAGCACGAAATCCCTGAACTCGCCGGACTTCCGGTCGAATGCCCGCGCGTGCCAACGCAGCCCATTGTCGGCCAGCGCGAATGGCACGATTTTCCTCTTCGACTCGCCCTCACTCAGGGATACATAGGAAACCGACAGAACCGAACGGGCCCGGATCGCCCGTGTCACCTGCGCCAGCATCTCTGTGGAGGGACGGTTGATGGGTTCGGGAAACTCGCAGGGCACCATGCCGCTCTTGGAGCCGCCAAGCCAATCGCCGAACCCCTGCGAGAGGGCGGAGAGTGTCCGTTCGAAAGAGGGTCACGGCTACGATCGGCCCGAGTTGAGCGCGCCACCGCTTCCTCGCCCATGTAGCCGGGCAATGTTGCCAGATTAGCGGCAACCACCGCCGCAACGATGTTATCGAGTTCAACGGTGCGCCCGTTCAGACGCTTGAACGCTGCGCCATAAACGCTTACGAAATTTTCAATGGTGGAACCGGGATTGGGAAACCTCAACACGTTATGCCTTTGGTCCTTTGGTCGAGTAGGAGAAGAGTTCGGCCAGAGTGACACCAAGACCTTCGGCAATCTTTTCGATAACAGTGAGAGTCGGGTTGCGCTCGCCGCGCTCGACGCCGCCAATGTAGCTGCGATCAAGGCCGGAACGGTCTGCCAGTTCTTCTTGAGTCAGGCCGATGGCCGTTCGCACCTTGCGGACAGCCTCTCCGAACCTGTTAGCTTTTTGTTTTTCACCTACCATTTTCAGATGGTCGCTTGCAAGACGACTTTGAGTCCACGGACGATCAGTACCTTCGCGCGTGCCACCTGTTGCAGTTGCACCTCTTTGCCATAGAGTTCGCGCTTATTGTGAGCAGCGATATCGAGGGGGTCGTCTGTCTGAAACGGTGGCTGTGGATGCTCACGGTAAAAGTGAAGTGGGATGCTGATAGGGGGCCGGGTAATGTAGCATTGGGAACGGAACGCAAGATAAAGAAGGGGTGCCGTGCTGTCATCTCTTTCGATATCAGCCTCTTAGCAACGGCCCGCGCCTGCCGCTTCGCTCTGGCACGCCCGTTGCGACCCACCCCGGCGGCTGGCGTCATCCAGTGTGGCGCGGTGTTGGCCCTTGGCCTCGCGCTTGCAGCCGCTTTTGAAACAGTCGTGGTCCGATCCCATGGTGACAGGTTGCAACATCACTGCACATTTCGGCTCTCCCGTATCCTGGCGGCAAGGCTGACCAAATACCGATCTTTCCCAACGCCCAGTGGCACCCCAGGAAAATGTTTTGGCCATGCGGTTTCCAGCCATGATTTCCAAGCGTCCACAGCCTCCTGGTAGGTCCCTCTGGTATCGTCATCCTCCGGATACTCATCTTCAGGGTAGCAGATGGAAAAGTCGTAAATACTGGACTCGTCCGTGATTAGACACTCCGCAATATTCTGGCCCAGAAATTCCAGAATCTCGCTGATTTCCCGCTGGTACGCTTCGGTCAAATCCTGTTCGGCGATGGTGATTTTCTTTGGTGACATAACGTAGCACTCCTAACATGCCCCGATTTCTCCAAGAGTTGGCGACAGCCAACCGAGCGCAATAAGGGATGCATCTGTTGCAGCTTGCACCTGAAGGAGGAAACCCTTCCAGCAGACACGCCATGCGGAAACTTCGGATTAAAGACCCGAATGGTTTTGTGCTACAGGATACCACCCAAACTATGCACCAACTGTCCCTGCAGCACAGGCAACGCGGTCTTGAACGGAGGAGCGGTCAATCGTCCGCATGCAAATCCGCCATCAGATCGTCCACACTGGCGAATTTCTGGCCCTTGCCCGCTTCCAGCTCGGCAAGGGCCTTCTTGGTGGTGGCGTTGGGCACCTTCACGTCGAAAGGCAGGCGGTGTTCGTCGGCGATGCGCAGCATTAGCAGACGGATAGCGTCGGAAACCGACAGCCCCATTGCTTCAAGCGCGCTGGCGGCCCGCTCCTTGGTGTTGGTGTCAATGCGGGCGCGGACGTAGGTGTCGACGGTAGTGCTCATGGTAATGCTCCAGGAAGGCTCAGGCTACACCGTGGGCAATTTTAGCTGTGTGGCATGAGTTTTGTGTTCCAGAACTTTTAATACGGCATAGTCCGTTTTTACCCCGGCATCTGTTTGCCATTGCGTGACCCGGACGCGGCAAATCAAAACGTCAGATTTTGCAAAAGATTCCTTATCGGTGTTCACTCGAAGGAGGAAGTCTGTATCCTCAATAGACACAAATACGGTCGCCTGCCCATCATACAGTCTCCACTTGTTGCCATCTTGAAACGCCAGATTAGCGATAGAGAAAGCCTGTGTTCGCTCTTCAGAGAACAAAATCTCATCTGTGGCTGGTGGAGTAACAAAGTATCCACGCTCCTTTTTGCTAACAGTGACATCGACAGATTCATCCCGGCCTAACGCTATAGTCTCAATGCCATCACAGTCCAGGGGGTCCAACGCTTTTTCGAGCTTTTCCCGAAATTCGCGGTGCTGAAGCAAAATAAGAGTATATTCTTCGATTTCAAGCTGATCCTCATCTTCCGTGATGAGAATTCGTTTGTTCCCGTGAATATCTATCCTGTGAATTTTTCGTCCGCGCAACCATTTCAGAGCAGCGATGACGCCACCGCCAAAAGCCCCCAACCCCAGGAGTACCGCTGTCGCATTGGCCAGTCCTTGCCCGTCCTTACCAGCAAACCAGTTTATCGTTGACTGGAGCACGCAGGATGCCAAAGTAAGGTCTACACCAAAACTGCCGGTTTTGAACGACGCCTTGACGTTTACCACCATTTTGCTCTTCGGGCCAAACAGTGCCTGACTGGCAGCATCACAAGCGTCTGCCAGAGAGAGCAGCGCGGGAGCCAGATCCCGCACATCCATTTCGTGCGTATCCAGGGCTGGACCATCGTAGGTAATCCGAAAATGTTCAGTGCTCATCGAAATTTTTGTCCGATCTGAAACTTCTCCTAGGATAGCACCATCTGCACAGATTTTCTTACGCTAGGTCGTGCGCTTCTTGGCAAATTTGTTCTCAGTCCCAACCATGCCTAGCGGGTGCTGAATTTTTCGCCATGCGCAGAGCACGAAGCCCCGACTACAGTCCTGGCTTAGTCGCGGGAGGATTCACTGTCCGCATGCTCCGATACCCGCCCTGTGCATGATCTATACCCTCCCATCAGCTTTCACGGGAGTATCGCCATGCCGGGTCACCTGATCCTTGTCCGTCCTCATGCGTCCTTACTGGACGGCCCAGTCGTTGTCCACTATCTGCATCAGATTGGCGGCCACTGCGGCTACCTCTTCGCCGTCGATCCCGATTATGCCCGCCAACCTTTCTGGCGAAGGGCGCTGTCCTGGTATGGTCGGGTCAACGGCCACCATCGCATGGTCCCTCTCGATCAGCGATCACCCATGCCGCTTCGGGTGATTCTGCGCACCCTGGAGGCGGGCCACGGAGTGGTGCTGTTCCCGCAGGGAACGGGCATTTCCAATCCGGTCCGGCCAGATCTGCCCGGAGCATCCTGGCTAGCCCGAAAATCCCGATGCTTGGTCACGGAGATTCGCCTGGATCACTCCCGCTGGATTCCTCAAGTGGCGTATCAGGGGCGTGAGCGCCGCGCCACTCATGGGGCAGCCTGAAATCCCCTCAAGAAAGGCCTCGGAGATGAACTGGGCGCCTTGATCAGTACAGAAGATCTCAGGTGGAGCCATAACACTGTAACGCCTCCTGCGGGCATCCAGGCAAAATCCGTAAGTCCCCAGTTTGGGACGTCATGGAAAAATGGTGCTGGATGAGGCAGGTTAACCGAGTCCGTCAGATCGCTACCTTCCACTCCCGCAACTGGCCGACGGTCTGTGTCAGTCCCTGCTTGAGCAGCGTGTCCAGGTACTCGTCAACCGTCTTGGGCGGGTTCTTCAGCGATCGTCGATGGTTGGCCGCCGCCTCGCAAACGCGGGCTGCATGCAGATCCAGTAGATCGAAGATGAAGTCGTCTGGATGCTGGGCGGTCAGGTTGTAGGGTTTGAGCCGTTCCGGCGGGAAATCCTTCAGGTTGAACGTCACGATCAGGCTGGCGCCGCCGTGAATGGCGGCGGCAATTACATGCCGGTCATCGGCGTCCGGCAACTCGACGGACGGGATCAGATGCTCGAAGCCGGTGACCAGGCTGTCGCGGACGTGGGCGTTCATCAACGACCGCGTCCGCTCCAGGTCTTCAGCCTTCAGGTCTGGCCGCTGCTTCAGAACGTTACGCGTCCACTCGTCGTGGATCATGTCCGTCCAACGCGCCCGGTACAGATCGGTCAGCGCCAGACGCATCAGCATGTCGCGCAACGGTGCCGGGTAGAGCACGCACGCGTCGTAGATGACGATGAAGTTCGAACTCATTCATTCGTACCCCATCTTGAGCGCCTGGGCTTGGTCGGCCAGGGCATCAAGGGCCTTGCTGCGTTCAGCGTCGATCCGCTCCTTGTACGCGATCACGTCTTGGTAACGGACACGACGGTGGGTACCGATCTTGTGGAACGGGATCTCGCCGCGCTCCAGCAACTGGACGAGGAACGGTCGCGAGACGTTGAGTACGTCCGCTGCGTCTTGCGTTGTCAGTTCGGCGTGGATCGGGATGATACTGACCGCGTTGCCCTCACCGATTTCGGTCAGCACGTCCACGAGCAGGCGCAGTGCCGACACCGGGACGCGGACCGAATGAGACGCGCCCTTGTCGTTGAATATCTCGATCTGCTGGGTTTCCGCGCGGGTCTGAAGGAAGGCGGACAGCGCCCGGCCGCTCTCGCGGGCGATGGCAACTTCTTCGGCCGTCGGCAACGAATGAGTGGGAGAGAGTGTGGTCATGGCAGCCTCCAGGGAGCTTCAAATAGCATCACGCGAAAAAGTATAACCGAAATAAACGAATAATCGCAATATCCGAAACAGGATGGCCTTGCCGGGCAGGCAACCAAAGGGACACCCACGCCCTTGCCACGTTTGAGACTCTCGGTGATCTCCCAATCGACCCTCTTGCTCTTGGCACTGTCAGGAGTCAGGTGGACCGCTGTCACCGATGTCCGATTGATCGAAAAGTCGTCAAAGCATATGGGCGGGATTTTAGCAGCGATTATGGCGATGAGGGGCTGTTCTTTCCTTGCATCCCTGCCCGATAAAGCTATACCACGATCGCCCGATCTATACCCTCCAGTCGAAGATTAACTGCGCTGGAGAGTACGATGCCCGTCCCCGCCCCGTCCCGTTCTGGGAACAACACCGATAAGAAAGATCCCCGTCTTGAGCTCGCCGACAGGCTGATTGAACAGATTGAAGCAGGGACTGCCTCCTGGCAAAGGCCCTGGGAAGCCGGTGAGGTTTTGGCCCCGGTCAATGCAGTCACTGGCAAGGCTTACAGCGGGGTGAATTACCAAAATCTCGCGATGTTCTCTCCGGACCCGTCCGATCCCCGCTGGTGTACCTACAAGCAGGCCAAGGAGCAGGGTTGGCAGGTGCGCAAGGGTGCGCACGGGCTTCCTATCGAAAAGTGGTCTCGGTACGCGCACAAACTCACCGAAGAAGAGATGGCGAAACTTCGGGCGCAGGGCGCCCAGGACATCGAACCTGTGGAGGAACGGCTTGGTGTCCGTTACTACACGGTGTTTCACGCCTCACAGATCGACGGTATCCCCCCGCTTGAGCGTGCTCCGCATCCTCAAGCGGAAATGGAAGGCAAGACCGATGATCGCCTGCCTAAGCTGGCGGAGAATATGGGCCTTGAGGTGATACATACCGGCGGCAGGGCCTTTTATCGCCCCTCCGAGGACAGGGTATACATGCCGCCGACAGAGCGCTTCGAGCGCGCGGCGGGGCATGACACGACCCTTCTGCATGAACTTTCCCATGCGACCGGTCATGGATCACGGCTGAAGCGGGAAATCGGGAACTCGTTTGGCAGTCCAAAATATGCCGTCTGTCAAACAGCGTTTAAAAATGACCAGGTAACAGCGTATATTTTTGACCAGTTTTAGAGGGGGTGGCTGCGACGTTTTTTGAACCGGTAAGAATCGTTTCCGGTCTCCAGAATATCGCAGTGGTGGGTCAGTCGATCGAGAAGCGCC
>NZ_MOAD01000001.1:561052-574203 GCF_001931655.1 Acidithiobacillus albertensis
GTGAGGCGGGTGGTGGCTTCTCCCCGGACACCGCGAAACTGGTTGCTTCCCAGCTTAATGAAGGCGCGCAGCGCATGGATCGCCCCCGGGTGGGTGATTTGGTTCGCTTTGAACCGCACGAACAGAACAATGCCAAGTCCATGCCCTTCTCTGGTCGTGTCGTCGATGCTCTGGATACCAACACCGGTGATGTCCGTTATCACCTGCGGGCGGAGACGGGGCCAGACCAGGGCATTGAAGCGCGGTTCTATGGTCGGGACGGACAGTTTCGCGAGATCGCTATGGATCAGGCGGTAGGGTTTGACCGTGCTTTGGCTCCGGAACCTGAGAAAACCCAAGGATTCCATGTGGGGGATTTCGTGACTACGCACGAAAACCATTTTGGTGCCGACTGGAACACTCATTCGATTCTGGTGGGCCTGGATGACCAACAGGTTAAATTACAGAACCTGTATCGGTCCGGTCAGGAGTGGAAGGTTTCTCCCGGCATACAGACTATGTCACCTGAGCGATTTAAGCAGACCGTCCGTCATCAGGTCAGTGGTGTGGTGCCTCCGGAAATAGCCTCTGCCGAAAATGGCGGACATTCCATTGCCCGAAGAGACCGTATTGAAAAAGCCGTCAATGCCTTCCACGCGGAGTACAACCTGAACTACGGGAAAACCCCGCCGACACCCGAAAGAGTGCCGGATACGGTCCGCCATTTTCTGGGTGATCGGCAGGCTCTGGCGACCGATCAATTGCTTCGTGATAAAGAAGGAAAAGCCTTTTATGCAGACAAAATGCAGGAACTGAACAATATCATCATGGACATGCCACAGTCTTATGAAACGGACGGCAAATCCGATGCGGAAAAGGTGGCGGCCTTGCGTTACTTTGGCCCTGGCAATGCCCAGTTTTTCATTATTGAGAAGGACCGTGGTGACCCTGAAAATGAAGGATCTGGCTTCCCGCGTCAAAAGCAGGCTTTTGGCCTGGCGGATTTGGGGGAAGGGGCGCCTGAAATGGGGTACATCAGCATTGAGGAAATCACCCGGGCAGGCGCTGAACTGGATTACCACTTTACGCCGCGAAACCTGCTGGAAATCAAACAGGAAAAATATCCTGAATTGATGTCACTCAAGGATCGCGCAGAGATGTCCCCTGCGTTTGTTGCGAAACATCTTGCACCTCCTCACGAAAGCTTGTCCGTCTTCGCCTCTGCAAGTGGCCAGGATCTTCTGGGGCGGGTCGTACTTTCTGATTATGGCCCGGACGCCAAAGGCAACATGGGCATACAATGCGATACGACCTATGTGCGTTTTTCTCCCGAAATCAACGAGAAAGGGGAATCGGTTTTTGTGGCGCGTGACAGGGCCAACCCTGCAGGGAAAGCCCATTATTTCGAGGCCGTGCTACGCAATGTTGAAAAAGATGATGGCACGCATTTTCTGAGCTTGAATTACTTTGAGAAGCGTAACAGTGAAGAAAGGATGCGGCTGCTAACCGCCTTGAGCCTCAAACCGAATGAGGCGATGAAAGAAGTGGGTTTTGATGACCCGGCGGCCAAGATGGTCAAGAACTATCTGGGACTGGATATGGGTGCAGAAGCCAACAAGGACATAGCCCCGGATACGGGATTAAAAACCGACAAGGAATCCGCGCTGGAAAGTGTTCGTGATTTTTACGAATACCTGCCCGACCGTGTGCAGGATTTGATGGATGCCATCAAAGATCGTCATGAGGAGCTCTCCCCTGCTGATTTTGAGGGACAACGGAAAGTCCGTGCAGATTTTCAGGCGGGCGTAGATGACGTGCTGGGCATCATTCGTGAAGGGCCGGACAGAGGAGCCAATAAAAACTGGCTGACGTTGGAAAAGGCGGGTTTTACGCCGGATGAAATCAGCAAAATGCCACTGATGGATGACGTACAAAATGCCACTCGCCGGCATGGTCAGAATCTCTCTGCTTTTTCCAAGGAACTTGACAACCAATTCACCGAAAACCTGAAAGCGCATGGCAAGGAACTCCTGAAAAATCCCGACAACTTGAGCAAATCGGAGATGGGCCAGGCCGTTTTCTGGAAGCATGGTATTCAGGTGGAAGGCACGGATAACCTGATGCTGAACCGGTTCATCGACGCGGTGGACAACAAAGATTTGCCCAAACTGTTGTCTTCCATTGGACACAACAGCATGAATCCGGCCAGTCAGGAAATTTTTGAACGGATGACGGGAGAAACCTTGGGCAAGACTCAAAAGGCCAGGGTGGAAACGCTGGAAAAATGGGCGGGTTCAGAAGTCGTGCAGTCCATGAAATCAGAACAAGCTGAAAAAGCGGCTGCACGGGCTATCGAGAAGCCCTTAAAAAATCTGCAAAACCGCTATGACGACCTGAAAAACCTGCACATCCGGACGCGGAATGGGCAGGGTCAGGAAGTGGTGCTGAATGGGCATGAATATCTGTCCAGCAGTGCTGAAATGGGTTTCAAAGATACCTTTTCCAGGAAAAAGGGGGCGGTCCTTGAGTACGGTTTACTGAATAAGGAAGAAGGCATTTACCGCACGGTGAAAGACACACGGCTTACGCAGTTTATCAAAGCCGCGCGGGACGTGGACTCCGAGGGCCAATGGCTTCCCGCACTGGAAAAGGCAGGCATTGTTTTGCTTTCCGAAGTGGGGATAAACAAAGGCAAGGAACCGGGACAGAAAGCCACATCTCCAGATCCCGAGACCATCAAGCAACCCGAGCCGAGCCCTCTTCCACAAGAGGATAAAGACCCGCCAAAGATCAGCCGGTACACGGGCATACTGAAGTCCTACGATGCGGATAAAGGCACGCTGGTCCTGCAGCAGGGGAATTATAGTTATCCCTATGATGCAGCGACCAGGCTGGATGTAAAACCCGGTCAGCGGGTGCAGATTGATGTGTTGAAAGACGGAGAAAAAACCCGGGTTATTGGTGCGCGTGTCAGGGCACCGGAACAGCAGCGCGAACCGGAGCGGAAGAAAGAGGGTTTGGAAATCTGACGCGTCTGATTTCTCTCCCATCGGCCCGGCTTTGTCCGGGCTTTGGAGGTGGGTTTGCAAAGCTTGAATCGCAGTCTGTGCAGTGTGAAGATATACCACGAATCATACAGTAAGGAATGATTGATGCTGATGCGACAGGATGCTAAAAGCCTTGATTTGGGGCGTGCAATTTATCATAAGCTGCACGCATCGGCGGATTGTCATGATCTTCTAAAAGAAGCCCGTGATTGGGCTGTGCGATTTTCGCAGCAACGCCCAGAGGACATCTGGCTGGCTGAGTGGGTTAAACATCTCAACGCTGCCCTTTCCTCAGAAAAGGGACGTAATGACTTGTATGATCTGCTACTTTCTCCTGAGCAGCACGCTATTGACATGCGCAGCAGTTCTCCGTTTTCTCATGTGCTGACAACCAAGGAACGAACCACGGTTTTATTGGCTTTTGAAGCCCAATGGCGAAAAGGGATCTGGCATGACGGAAGAGCAGCTTGAACATTTGATTCGCGCATCGGGGGCCATACTGGGTGAGGATGCGGTAGTCGTTATTGGGAGCCAGTCTATTCTTCCCTGGTTGAGAAAATTCTCCGGACATCCACCCAGAGCGTGGCCTGGGGTTTTCACGTTATCTACCGAAGCCGACATTATTCCAATAGATAATGATGAGCATAAATCCGATCTCATTGACGGATCTTTGGGGGAAGACTCCTACTTTCATAATTCCTATGGATACTATGCTCAGGGTGTATCTATGGAAACTGCGAAGGCCCCGGAAGGCTGGCTTTCGCGGTGTTATTCACTCGTCAATACCAATACGCATCAAGTCGTCGGGCACTGCATGCACCCGGCTGACCTGTTTATTGCTAAATCCATAGCGGGTCGTCCAAAAGATGGACCATTTCTGGATGCGATGATTACCACAGGGTTGGTCAACGAAAAAACGGTTTTGCATCTTCTAAGAAAGGTTCCAGAGATCAGTGTGGAGGAACAAAACGTGCTTAAAAGCAATGTGATCGCTCGGTTTCAAAGGACGAATGGACCGGATATTGATCCTCAATGCGAAAGCCCTGAGCAGAAAACCATACGATACACCGGTCTGTTGAAGTCCTACGATGCGGAAAAAGGCACGCTGGTCCTGCAGCAGCGAAATTATAGTTATCCCTTCAAGGTCGAGACCAGGCTGGATGTAAAACCCGGACAGTGGGTGCAGATTGATGTGTTGAAAGACGGCGAAAAGAACCGGGTTATCGGAGCGTGTGTCCGGTCACCGGAACAGCATCCTGAACCAGGACGTAAAAAAGGGGATTTGGAAATCTGACCCGTCTGATTTCTCCCCTTTTGCCCGGCTTTGTCCGGGCTTTGGAGGGAAATAGGCAAGGCTGCAATATCATAATAATTTTGACTTTTTTACTATTAACCCTTTAGAATAAGTCATCATATGTTTCAGCTAATGGCTTCTTCGACCTTGCTGGGGATTTCGCATAATGGATGAAAATTTTACGATAAATCAAAGGCAAGTTGGAAAACGAAGTAGCACCTGGATACCGGCAAAGACGGCAAGCGACTTTGCTGCGAATCTCATAAAAGCGGATCGACTACAACAGGAATCGGCGAAGCTTTGCCCGTTTATTAGAAAACCCTATGAGGATGGGGAGCCAAGAGTAAAACGATTCAGAACGTTAGAAGAGATGAATGCAGACCAGGAAAAGGCTAAAGCCGAGTTTATGGCTTGGCTTCATCTACCGGCGGTGTTTTGATGGAACCTGAACAGGAGTCCTCAAGGTCTGCCACTAAAGCGGACATGCTTCAGATCATAGATGCTTTAGAAACTCGTGGGGTGGATTATATTTTGATTGGTGGACACGCCCTTCAATTGCATGGATATATGCGAGCCACTGAAGACGTAGACTTTTTGTTGCCGTTAGATGAGATCAATGGTAGCAAGGTTATTGATGCGCTTTCTATACTCCCCGACCGAGCTTCACTGGAAATGGAATCATCATGGTTCGCAGAGGGAGAAAATATTCGTGTTAATGATGAAATAATTGTGGACTTACTGTTTGTGGCAGCTAATGGCGAAACTTACGAAAGTCTTTCCGGTCATATCATAGACGTAGAGATAGACGGGCACGCCATTAAAACGCTTGATCTTGAGGGATTACTCAAAACAAAAGTCAGCACGAGAGAAAAAGACATTGCTGATTACCGTGTGCTTGCATTAGCGATCCGTGAGATAAATAGAACCAAAGCACTTGATGCAGACTCCTCCTCTGTTAATGAAGCGGGCAAGTCTTTGCCAGTCCATCATTATACGGGTCTGTTGAAGTCCTACGATGCGGATAAAGGCACGCTGGTCCTGCAGCAGGGGAATTATAGTTATCCCTATGATGCAGCGACCAGGCTGGATGTAAAACCCGGCCAGCGGGTGCAGATTGACGTATTGAAAGATGGAGAAAAGAACCGGGTTATCGGAGCGCGTGTCCCGTCACAGGAACAGCATCCTGAACCAGGACGTAAAAAAGGGGATTTGGAAATCTGACCCGTCTGATTTCTCCCCTTTTGCCCGGCTTTGTCCGGGCTTTTTCTTGCGGTTACCCATGTCATAACGTGTGCTAACTGATCTGAAAACGGTTACTCAACCATCTTCAGGCTATACCATAAACGTCGGTGCTATACCCATGCGTACCCGGGAAGTTTACGGGGTTATTCAGCATGAGGAACGAACCATGGCACAGCACCACACTGGATTGATGAACTACCACACTATCGCGGATGCCTTTCTGCCCGTGAATGACGACGCAACAAAGAAGGCGATGGGCGAAGCGAAAGAAGCTATTGGCGATGCCGAATGGAAAAAGGGTTTTAGCAATGAAAAGCGGGATCAGATACGCGCCATTCTCAAAGAAAATGGCGTAAGTTATGACACTAAGGTCAGCGGAAAACTGATGGGCGTAGATCACGCGGCAACCAAGGACAATGAAGGCAATACTTACAATAAGCTGCGCGTGTTTTTGGAAGGCGAACAGGGCAAAACGATTCTGTCTCTCGACATGAATCAGGACTTCACACAACGGCTGATTCCAAAGCTGGACACGGCAACGCAGGAACATGCTGGTAAGGATGTGACCGTGATCGCTTTTGCCAAAGAGGAACTGGGAACAGATGGGAAGATGCATGGACAGTATGCCGCCAGCCTGAAAGACCAGGATGGACAGGAAATCAAAGCGCCGGATGTACATCGGGAAAAAACTGCTGAAATTGCAGCCAATGTAAAAACCCAGTACCCAGATAATAAGAAAGCCCAAAAATTCAATAGGGACGATGCCCGCGAAAAGTATTTCACAGAAGTCACCGAAGGGCTCCACAACCGGATGGTTGAACAAGGCATTGCCCCAACCCAGGCCGAAAAGAAAGGCCCACTCCCAGGACATGAAGCGAATCTGCTATCAGCAGAACGAGGAGCAAACGATGAGGAAAAATGGTACTCGTTGAGGGTATATCCAGACAAGGAAGGCAATCTACTGGCGACATTAACAGCACAAGAAGACAAAAATCTGATTTCCAGGCAATCTAAGCTGGAAGTCAAAGATGGGAAAGATGGCGGATTGGTAATACGCGGTGATGGTTTTGGTGCCAAGATAGGTGAAGACCGCCAGGTGCAGTTCTTTGAAGGCAAGAACAAGACGCCGATACAAGGAAAAAGCAAAAACACCGCACTTTTGCACCCAGCTAAAGGCACGGACATTACCAGCCCCGGCATGAAGAACCTTCAAAAAATCCTGGATACCCGCTTGGGCCAGGGCAAGGACCGCAACGTCGGCAAGGAAGTTTAAGGTATGGGCACAAAGAACCGGGAACAGGCGCGTAAAATACGCCTGAGCCCGGAACTTCTGTGTCGAAATGGTCGTGTTGTGGACCCGCACGACCATCATTACCTGTCCTATATCGAGCGCTTTAACCGTGCGCTTGATCGTCGGGATTCTAAATTCCTGGAAAAAGTATTGGCCGACCCTACCCATGAAACGGAACGGCATATTGTTGCTGCCGTATTGGGTCTGAAAATCGATCCGGATCAACCGATAGAACCCGAATACTTGCATAAGTGGGCACGGGAAAACACCTTGTCATTGTAAGGGGAAAAACCATGAGTATGGCAACAGATATTACCGTATGGGCGGAAAGTGCCCTGCAAACTGATAAAAAGCATCAACGGGAGTTGACGCGCATTTTGCAGCAAATCCATGCGTTTCCGGATCCATCGGGTCTTCCGGTAGGAACGACGCAACGCCTGTTGGCGGAAAAAAGAATCCAGCGTCTTGCCGCACAAGCGGAGTCCCTGGGTTTTGAAACAACAGGGAAAGCTATCCGTAAGGAGTTGGGCAAAGAACTGGCATTACATAGTCTGGGTCTGTGAGGGGGATTTATGTTGGGATGGCTTAAACGGGATCGACAGAACAGTGGGCAAGACAATGCATTATTGTGGATTTCTACCAATGAAAAGGATTGGCAGAAGGTAGACGATAGCCTGGGTGCAGGAGAATACAAGAACGCCATTGATCGGCTTTTACGCGAAAGCGATACCGATGTTGTGCATTTGTTTTCTTCCTATCCGGACAACCTGGAATCTGTAAAAGCGGCATTGGACTATATCGGGAATATCTGTGGGGTTCTGGTGGTGGCAAAACAGCTACCGGAATCACTGGTCGCCGAAAAAATGGGTGTAGACGTGGAATTCTACCGGGAATGCCTACAGGACCCTGATGGTCCCGTATGGGAAGTGGGGTAATGTTCGTTCGCTCTCCGGATGGCGGGTATGACTTCGGATATTTACCGAAGGGCGCCGCAAAAATCATCAGTCGTCAGGCGGGGCCTATTCGACTAAGAGAGAGCGATCTACAGCATATTGAACAACGGCATGGAGATCAGATCCGCCAAGGCGGGTTTGAATCCGTAGAGGCATTTGTTGCCTCAGTAGTCCAGAAATACAACAAAATCTATCAGGCGGGTTCAGGTGCTTTGACCCTACGTGTGCATGGTATGGATCGAGACAGATTCGCCATGATCCGCCTGGAACCAGGCATTCCGGACATAGAAAACGCTGAAGACTATTATGCGGTGAAGACAGCTTCATTGTGTAGAAAAGAATACCTTCAGGAGAAGAAACCACTCTTGGAGCTGGACGGGCCCATCCAGTCTTCTTTTGAGAACCCCTTCAACCCAGGGACAAAAGTGGTTACTTCTCCTTCGGAAAATCAGCTTCACAGTGAAGACACCGTTCATGCTAGTTCAGAAGCGACGAGGGAAACTGTGAACGATAAAACCCCTCTTGTCAACAAACATATAGCACAGAATACCAAACCTCAGAGATATCCCTGGGGAGATTTTCCAGATGTGCTGCGCAATGGAGATCTGGGTACGTTAAAACGTGAACCAGAGTATTTGGCTGCAAAAGCGGGTGATGATGAAGCTGCTTTTGATCTGGCGAAGCGGCTGATTCGGCCAGAATTTGTGGACGCCATCCGCAAAATGGGCTCACAGCATGCACATCCGGTTTTGTTGCCTGTCCTGGCCGAAGAGTCCGTTGGAAATAATAGAATTCCTCTTGCATTTGCTAAAAATTTGGTGCACCAACTTGATTGGGAGACAGAAACGAATGTCCTTCAGGTCACCCGTTCGTATCGAACAGGATCTGGTGCAGATCATCGCCTGGTTATTCACTCGGAATTTGACGGTGCGATAAACCGCAACGCGGGATACATCCTGCTGGACGACACCTTGACCATGGGCGGTACTTTGGCATCCTTGCGCGGCTATATTCAGTCACACGAGGGGACAGTTCTGGGTGCCGCAGTCGGCGTCGCCCACGAAGGCGCATTACACTTGCCCATTCGGGGGTCCATGCTACAATCCATATTCACAAAACATGGACAGCAAGCAACGCAAGCCTTTGCAAAGGAGCAATGGGGTTATGGCATCGAATGTCTCACACAAGCCGAAGCCGGACACATCCGCAAAGCCGTATCGCTTGACGCCCTCCGAGATCGATTCGCTCAGGCGAGAAATGAAGGCATCCAGCGCGTGGATGGAACAAGAATTGAATCGACTCTATCCGAATCGGATCAGAACACACAAAGACTGACCACACCTGATCGTCCTACCCAGTATCACCACCCTCCTCCTCTGCCTGAAACCGCAATGAAAGACAATCGGTTTATGGGCTTTGTGAAAAGATATGGAGATAGCGTGATGGAAACTTACAAATCCAGAAAATATCAGGTGGAAGACCTGGGTGATGAGGGGCTGAAGGTACGGGTTTTAATGCCAAATGTGGAACCTGAGCAATTGCCAACTACGGATATACCGCAAGGTGAGCGGGCGGAAACCATTCGCCAGGAAATTGCCGGGACCAACATGAAGGACCCCATGCATAAATCGGCCATGGACAAGATGTTGTCCAACGCTCTGGAACAGCAGGAAAAGTTCAACGATCTGGCTGCCAATCTGAATTCACCGGTATTTGAACCGCGTGATGTAGAAAGAACGAATGTCGGGAATGACATGACACCTGAACCGCACTGGCTGGACAAGGAAGTCGAAGCACAGCAGCAGGTGTGGGCGGGGCGGGGCATGAGTTCAGACAAAGCTGCGGAATTGCAGGAAATGGCGGATCGTGAAGGGCTGGAATTTGCAGACGTGAAAAAGACCGCCCCTGAACAGGGGAAAGAGCAAGGTCTGGATACCGTTGAACGTCCGAACTATCGGCCTTTTGCTGCGCATGGCGCGGACAAGCTACCAGAAGGTTTTAGCTCTGAGGTGCGCGTTGCAGCACTGGTTGTGCGCGAGGGAGCCCGTATGACACCGGAAACGCCCATGGAGGGCGATGATTTCAAAGGTTGGCAGGTCAACCGCATATTCAAACAGGATCACGCCTTGTTTAGGGATGGCGGCAATCGAGTGATGGTTGAAACTTTGAACTTTGCTACGCAGGAAGAAGCCATAGCTGCCGCAAAAAAGATGGAGAAAGAACCGGCGGATCTGAAAACGTTGTATGAAGCTAGAGCACGTTCAGGAGCAATTGAGCCGGACCGATTCGATTTCATGACAGGCGTGATTGCTGAGAAACAGCAGGAAGAAGAACAGCCTGCCAGGACCCTGCAGCCCGACAAGACGTTAGAGCCTGAAGCCCGGGAAGTTGCTGCAAAACCGATCGAGAAAGCGACAGAACCCGATAAATCCAGGGAACCTGAAAAAACCCCACAGGTAGAATCTGCAGGAGATATTGCAGAAGACATGAAGAAGATGGCGGACCGTCCCATTCAGGCCGAACCACTTTTTCCTCAGCCAGAAGCGTCACCCAGCCCTGAAACGTCGCGGGAACAGGCCCCCTCACCGGAGACCCGTCCCCCGTTTGCCCGCAAGCAGCGGCCCGAAGTGCTGATGGCCGATCAACGTGGTAAACCATTGATCTATGATCATGGGGACAAAATCACCATAACCCGAAGAGCGATAATCGGCCTGGGTTCTGCCGCCCGTGAGCGTCGCGAAGCGGTGACGGAAAAATCCTTGTTGGAGGCGCGTGCTCGGTTTGGCGAGCCGGTGCGATTTGAAGGCTCCCCGGCTTTCCAGATGCAGACCATTGCGATGGCTGTGAAACACGGCATTGAACTGGAGCCTGCTACCACCTTGGGTAAAAAACTCTATGAAAAGGCACTGGAAGTAGATCAGTCAAAAAATCGACTGGGGCCGTCGGAAAAAACCATGAACCGTCCACGGGAACGAGCGAAATCTCCCTCCAAGGGGATGGAACTTTAATCATGGTGTTTTCCGAAAACATCAGCTCGTCCTGCAGGGCTTACAGCCCGTAAGGCATGCCGCCTGCAAGGCTTACAGCCCGTAAGTCATGTTCATTCTTCTCGTGCTATACCAAATAGATTTTTCTTTTGCTGAGGTGGTAAATGTCCGAATCGTCCGATCAGAGTACAGACACTGTCCTGCCGGACGATTCCGCCATGGAACTGGATGATCTGGAAAAAATGGTTGAGCAGGAGCTCCAAAATCCTGTTCCGATACCGGTGGCGCCAAGGACGCCGAAGCCGCGTGCAGAATCCTCCCGAAAAAAAGCACCCAAACCAACAGTAAGTGATCCGGCACCTTCCGAATCGGAACCAGGCGATGAATCTGCAGTTTCAAAGGACCCCATTGCACCCTTCCCTTCTGAATGGCTTGCCCCTGTATTGGATAAAATCACAGATCTCTCTGATCAGATGGATGCGTTGCGCGAAGATGTAAACATCCTGATTGATAACAGTCTTACAGACGGCAGCCTTGCAGGCGGCAGTCTTGCAGGCGGCAATCCATTAAACGAGGTTGTAGAGGATGAATTATCGGATGGAGAGGACCGGACAGAGAAAAGTGATGGCCCAGTCAGAATTGCCCTGGAAGGGACAGCAAGCCAGTCTACTTCTGCATCCGGACATAACCCGTCACCCGCCCCGCCCGTGGTGGTACTTCCGCCCATCGATGCGGATGAACTGATGAATGCCGTGACCGAAAAACTGTTTGCCACGGTGAAGGATGAAATAGCATCCCGTAGCCAGGACCATACGCCCCATTTGTGGGCTTTTTTGGCGGGCATCATCCCATTGGTATTAGGTATGGCTCTGGGTGCCATTATCTCCACGGGCAGGTTCCCTGCCTGGGATCCCAATGGGGGACTGACTTCTGCATTCTTGAATGCACCCGTCGGTATTTTGCTTTTTCCAGTGGCTGGTATTGGCGTTTTACTTTATGCCCGTGAGGTCAAGAAAGAAAAACCACGAAAGGCCCTCAACTTGTTGGCGGGGATCCTGATTGTGGGTGGATTATTGCTGCCATTCATAGGTCATTTTCTGTGAAGCCGTTATCTTCTGTTGAGACGATGGAAGATCGCATTGAAGCGATCAAGAGAATCAGTCCCGGGAAAGCGCCGAGTGGCCGGAATCGGGCTTCAGCAGCGGTGGTCCATAACCGGGTACAGCGTGCCCGTCACCCGGGTGGTTTCAAGGCACCAAAATTACGTTCCCTATTACCCCGCTTTGGCGTAACCATGCCGCATCGCCCCGCGACCAGAGGCCCTGCATTGCGAGCGGCAGCACGTCGCTGCACGGTCAAGGTGAATTACACCAAGAATCGCAAACCAGACCAATGGGAAGCCCACGGTCGATATCTTGAACGGGAAGAGGTTCAGAAAACAGAAAATGGTGAAAAAATCCAAGCCCATGGGTTTGATGCAGAAACCGACATGGTGTCGATGCCCGCTACACTGAATCACTGGCAGATTGCGGATGATCCCCATCTGTTCAAAGTCATTCTGGCACCGGAAGATCCCATAGATGCGGCGTCATTAAGGTCATATACCCGCGATTTTATGCGGCGGATGAGCAGTGAGATGGGCAAGGATCTGGAATGGGCCGCGATTGATCACCACAATACCAGTCACCCCCATGTGCATTTATTGATTCGCGGGAAAAATAATCTGCAAATCGAACCAGATATGATTCGTCGTGGAATGCGGGCGATATCGTCCGATATTCTGACGGAGAAAATGGGATACCGCACAGAAATGGATGTGCTGCGTGCGCGGGAACTGGAAATTACCGCGAGACGATTCACGCAACTGGATCGGGATATTCAGTCTCGTGCAAAAAGAGATGCTGACACGGGTTATGTGTATGTGCAAGAACCCATGGTAGCCGAAGGAACTCCCAAGGAAATGATGGAGAGACGCCTTCGACAATGCCGATTGGAAGCGCTGACGCAGATCGGCGTTGCCGACAAGGTGGCTCCTGTTGTCTGGCGCCTGGAACCCGGATGGGACAAAGCGTTAAAAGAGCTCCAAATCCTGCAAACGCGCTCGAAGATGCTCTCTGAAGCTCGGGCGCTGATGACAGAACCCCGTTGCGTGCCCCAGGTCACGAAACTGCATGCCGGAGAACGCCTGGTGGGCCGGATTCTCGGGACGGTGTTAAACAGCGTGCAAAAGTTGCCAGAATTGGGTGGAAAACAGCGTGTAAATTGACCACCTGATATCCTGCCGGATTTGCCGGGAGGAAACTGGAGTGATTTGCATGGAAACCATAGCCAAAGTGCGCCGTCTGTATCATCTGGACA
>NZ_MOAD01000001.1:574303-599923 GCF_001931655.1 Acidithiobacillus albertensis
GACCTTGCAGGGCTTCCCCATGAAGGCCGGTGAGGCCATGGCCAAAGGGGCTCCGGGCCTGTTTGTGAATTCGCCCATTCCCCATTTTACCGGGACGGCCCTCACTTTTCTGACCCCTTTCAGTATCTTCACCGGTTTTGGCGCGGTCATCGCGGCCGGACTGGCCGGCGGTCTTTACCTGAGTGCACGCTTTGAAAAAGGGGATCCGATCAACGTCAAGGCACAGCGCTGGACCACCCTTTTTTCCTACCTGGCCTTAGCAGCAATTGTCGTCACGCTGGTATGGTCCTATGCCATATTCCCCTGGGCAGCGGCAAAATGGACTGGCCCTTATTGGTGGGTATGGGCCATCTGGCTCTTGGTAGTTCTGTTCTTTGCCTTTAAATCCATGATGAACCACTCCATGCAAAAAGACTTCGCCGCCCTGCTGTGGGGTGAAGGGGTGGTGGTTCTCCTGTGGTTTGCCATGTGGGCTACGATGTTTCCCTACATTGTTCCGGAAACCTGGACCATCCAGGCGGCCGCCAATCCGGCCAACTCCATTGCCGTGTTTACCTTGTTCATGACCGGGTTTGTACCCATCATGATCATGTACAACGCTTATCAAATCTGGGTGTTCCGGGGTCGTACCACAAAAATGACCAGTTACGGCGGTCATTGACGTTCGACGCAGGATGCTGGTTTCAGCATCCTGCCGTTCTCCTGTTTCACAAATATCAAATTCAGTGGAGGTTATGGCATGGCATGTCCAGCGACTGGAATGGAATATCTGGAGGCGGGACGAATGTTATTCGGGATAAGGCATTCAACATGTTACAAGGCTAAAAGTGAGTTTGCGTCGTGCGGAATGGTTACTATATAAACATATAATAAATGCTCCACACGCGCGACTACTGGGCTCAATTTTAGCAATTATTCCTGCCTTTCTGCTGGCCGGTTGGCTGGGGAATCAATCTTCCAGATATGCACCCGATCGTTGGTACCTGTTGCAAGGTATCGGTATTGTCCATTCTATTGGGGACTTTCGCCTGATACAGGGTCAAGCAGGACAACCGGGAAAACGTCAAAAGCCGCATACCTTTCAGGATCCCTTTTGTGCGTAGTGCGGTCAGCGCATTTCCAAATAAGGCCAATCTATAGCATCGATGAATGTTTTCTTGATCTGCGTGGTTTTGCGCCTGAACAATGTTTCGATATAGGCCAAAGCCGCCTGCCAGTGTATTCGGCAATGGTTGGGCTTATCCGTAGGTGTCGGCATAGCCGCGACCAAGACCATGACCAAACTGACCCTGGGCGGTGCTGATCTCAGTGCCGGGGTGTTTGCCTTTTTTGGGGTCGCTGTGCGCATCAATAGGCTGCGGGCCACGCTTGCCCTCAAATAAAGTACCCACCTGCTCTAGAATGGTCTTCTTCCATTGCCCCACTTGCGCTGGATGCACTCCATGTTTCTGCGCAATTTCGTTGATGGTTTTCAGGCCCCGGCTGCCTCCAATCCTACCTTGCCCTTAAAGGCTGCTCTGTACACTTTCCGCTTTGCTGCGCTCATCGCCTCCTCCTGATCAGGCAACAAGCTTAAACTACCGTCTCAAATCTGGGGTCCACTATACTCACACTGGAGTGAGCTATTACGGCGGCAGTTCGTTGAATTAGCCCAAACTCTCCGTAATCAGCACATCGGCGGGAATTCCCAGGCTTTTATGTAATCTACGGATCATAGGCAGTGTCAACGGGCGCTTGCGATTCAGGACTTCGTATACCCGGTTCCTCCTACCGATGATCGGCTCCAGATCTTTAACAGACAGATTGCTCTGTTCCATTCGGAATTTGATGGCTTCCACTGGATCGGGCGCAATGATGGATACATGCTTGGCCTCGTAAGCCTGCACTAGCGTGGCCAGGATATCTAGGCGATCCCCCTCCGGCGTGCCCAGATCAGGGTCGGAATCCATCAAGGTGGATATTTCCTTGAGGGTGACAGCGTAGTCTGCTTCGGTATGAATGGGGCGAATGTCCATGTTTCCCTCCTTTCCTGATCAGGATATGTCAACGGTATCCGCGTCCACTGCGTCATAGTCTTTGTGAGTGCCGACAAACTTTACATAGATAATCTGTAACTTGTATGACACAGCGACGATCAGCCGATAATCATTGCCTTTGATGTTGAAAACAACCCGGCGGTTCTTCAGCAAGCCGGCACTAGGATACTGTGCCTTGATATCTGCGGGTTGAGTCCATGTCGCATTCACAACCTCCCCGTACCAAGCCCTGAGAGGCAGCTCGGCACTGGGGTGGAGCTTCCAGAAGTCCCGGAGCATGGACACGGCAATAACTCGCATAACATGAAGTCTGGTCCCAATATGGGACATGCGCAATCATCTGGTGCTGAAGATAGGATGGCGAGGGCAATGCAGCGGAAGCAGTCATTC
The DNA here is from genome assembly GCF_001931655.1 of Acidithiobacillus albertensis. Taxonomy (NCBI): domain Bacteria; kingdom Pseudomonadati; phylum Pseudomonadota; class Acidithiobacillia; order Acidithiobacillales; family Acidithiobacillaceae; genus Acidithiobacillus; species Acidithiobacillus albertensis. The sequence continues at coordinate 576,730 of NZ_MOAD01000001.1, forward strand.
GGCGACTTGACCATCATGTTCTCCCAACTCATCACGATGGCTATAAATCGCAGTTTTTTGAGAATCGTAATCCCTGGTTTATTCTGAGATGACGAGCGCCAGTTGAAGATGCTCAAAAACGGTCTGACGGAGAACTAACAAAGTTCCGGTTTCACCCTATGATGTCTGTTGTTTTTTGCTTTTTTCTTCAAAATAAGTCTCCAAAATAGCCTGTTCAAAATCCACTACAGCTTGATCAACAGCACTCCAATCCGCACCGCTTGGAGCAGCCAGCATAAGGGCATCCATTACGGCAATGGCGCGGTGGTACTCTCGATGCAGATGATCCAGACGGTTTACGTTATCCTGTCCCAAGCGATGGATATCCCCATGGAGGGGGCAGACCGTGGCATCAGCCAGAGTCAGGTAATCAACTGCGCGTGGAGACCGAATAATGGTTTTTTTCAGCGTTTCGTGTTGAGCAAGACGCGTAGCATACAGTCCAAGCAAACTGATGGGTCGATGTCGATGCGGGAAAACGCTGTGCTTGAGGAATGCCTGCAATTCTGCGAACGGCATAGGCCTGGCAATGGCGTAACCTTGCAGAAGCGTGCTTCCCATAACGGTGACTGCATCCAGGATATCTTCAGTCTCTACACCCTCTACCACGAGATCTACCTGCATGCCGTTGGCCAGATCCTGAATGGCGTTCAAGAAATGAAGGTCCTGCGGTCGCAGTTCGAGGGTGCGGACAAAGCCCTGGTCGAGCTTGATTTCGTCAATAGGCAGTTCCTTCATGCGGAGCAGAGAGCTGTAGGCACTTCCCACATCATCAAGCGCCAGACGAAAGCCTAATGCTTTTATTTCCAGGAGCAATTCCAACGCGGTCTGCCGCTCCAGAAAATCCTCTCCCTCAAGAATTTCCAGTGTGATGCGCGATGCATCTACCGTGCTCTCGCCGAGTAGCCCACGTAAGCAAGTGATGCAAGACCCCGACAGAGAACGTGGATCCAGATTGACGGAGACCCATAAAGGCCATCCTTGGGCATCCAGTATCGAGAGATCCTCCAATGCTTGGGTTAATACCTGTTTGTTGAGATCAGAAAAGTCTTCACCGTGTAATTGCGGCAAAAACCGGGCTGGAGGCCAAATAGTCCCGTTTTCATCCCGCAGGCGTGCCAAAGCTTCGATGCCGACTATCTTGCCTTTGCGGCTATCCAGGATGGGTTGGTACCAGACCTCCAATGCGCCGTTATCCAGCAGGACCTGTGCGGGATTACGCTGATCTGCGAAGTTTTTCTCACCGAAAAGTGCCCAGCAATTTTCTCGATCCGCTTTGTGGGCTTTGATTTCATAGAGCGCCTGATCAGACCAGCGCAACAGCTGATCCGCTTGGTCTGTATCGGCAAAAGGATACAGTACGACACCCATACTTGCCCCAACCTGAACGCTTTCACGATTACTCAGAAGGATCGGTGTGGTGATGGTCCCTTCAATTTTTTTAAGGAGTTGCGCAAGGTCTGCATGCCCCGCCAAATCTTCCAGCAGGAGTACGAATTCATCGCCCCCGTAACGGGCAATAAAATCAGATTTGCGCAACATATCGGTCAAACGTTTACCTAAGGTCACCAATACTTCATCGCCTATCTCATGACCATAGGTGTCATTGATTGGCTTAAAATCGTCCAAATCCAGCATACAGATCGCCAGAAGACGATTGTGACGAATGGCGTGGAGCATGGCTTGCTCCATCTGCGTTTCCAGCGCCCGTCGATTGGGAAGATCGGTTAAAGCATCGGTATGCGCCAGATTTTTAAGGGTTTCCCGATACTGCTGTTCATTTCGACGTGTTTCCAGATGCTCCATGGCGTCAGCAATGAACTCAGCCACCTTTTCCGCACTGTCGGCCATGAGTTCCGGCGGCTCATCTTGTAAGCCGCTCAACACCAGCACCCCCCAAACAGAGGCATGTCGATGGATCGGCGTGGCCAGAAGCCACTGGATGCCAATGGCTTCTATCGCCTGTCGCCATCCAGCCAGATCGGGATGTTGCAAATATTCGCTGTGCACATAGTCAGTCACGAGCAAGGTACGGTCCTCAACCTGAGCTCGTGCCGTCATGCTGCGCGCATGAGGATGGTCTGGCGAAAACAGTACAGCCACATTCTCCAGAACTATTTGTTGTACTGGACCGGAAACCGCCAAAGGCTGCAAAATGTGACCGGTATCGGCCCGAGCGATGGCGCAGGTATGAAACAGCCCGCTTTGATCCAGACTGCTCAACATCTGGTCCATAAGCCGCTTTTGGGCCTGATCCCAAGGCAGGTCTACACTTCCTGCGAATGGGGCCTTACTCATGCTGGAAAAAATATCTAACCAGATTTTTAGGGGCGATTGGTTATCCATTGAACCTTTTTGGTTGATCGAAGTAACTCCTTCTTCACTGGAAAAGCTATCGGGTGATATATGCCATGCTGTATAATTATTCAGACCTTTCTGCTGAATGCGCGGAGGTAATGTAACATTCGTCGGGTACCTCCGGCAGCGTTTCAAATCCAGGCTTCGCAAACCAATATCCCTGAAACAGGTCAATACCTTGCCTGCGCAACCAGCGATATTCCGCAAGCGTTTCCACACCTTCTGCCAGAATGCCGATATTCAGTTCCCGGCAGGTCAGTTGTATACCATGGACAATGGCCTGACGCCGCGCGTGGCGATCAATATCAATAATCAGCTCCCGGTCGAGTTTGATATAATCGGGCAAGTAGTTCGCCAGCAAATTGAGCCCCGCATAACCCGCACCAAAATCATCGATAGCCGTTCGAAATCCTAATTTTTGATAATAATCAATGATACGGCGAAGATGTTCATGATCCTGTATTTTTTCACCTTCGGTAACTTCAAAAACGATCTGACTGATGGGAAACCCGTACTTTTCTGCAGCCCAGAGGGTGGTGCGGATACACTGTTCAGGCTGATAAACGGCATTGGGGAAAAAGTTGATGTTCAGATCACAGGACATCCCCAGCTTTGCGGCAAGTTGTACCGCTTTTATCCGACAATTCTGATCAAAGCGATAGCGATTGGCATCGTTGAGTTGTTCGAGGATGGAAGACGCCGGTTCACCTTGTGGTCCGCGCACCAGTGCCTCGTAGGCAACCACGCGACGTTCCCCTGCATGCACGATGGGTTGGAAGGCAAAGGTAAATTCGAAGCCCAATGGCTCCTCCTCCTTGCAGCGGCTGCAAGAAGGTTTCAGCGAAAGTGTATCTGGCGTGTGCATGGATGGATAGTCTCCTGTATTTGCAATATCATGACATCTTAAAAAATTTTAAAAAATATTCATTATAAATCATTATAATAGTGAAAATTCTCATGATAAGTAGATTAACAAAAAATTAAAACACTCCATTATTTTAATAAAGAAATTGCTTCATATGTGTTACAGGTGTCACAATACTTAGAGATTTCCGCTAGTTCAAGCGTTTGCCCTAAAAGAAGAGCAATCCTGTTGCCAGGATGTACATGAGTAATCATATTCATGATGCAGGCATGAGAGACGACACGCACCTGAATACCCATGTGGGAAGCAACTGAACCCAAATGAAACAATCCCTGCGTATCACCCTTGCTACTGCACTCCCGGCGGTAGTTCTTGCGTGTATCGCGTGCGTGAGCAATCAGGCTCTGGCCAATACCACGCCTGCGCAAACCCCCGCTCCGTCTGCTGCGACTTCAGGAGTGGCCGTCGTGGACGGGCGGTTAGTCGTGGCTGGAACCAATCAATTATTTATACCGCGAGGATTCACCTCGGTTTCCTTGGCCTATCCCACGCAGTACGCTGCCACTTTATGTAGCAGCCATTTTCGTGCCTCTCCCCCAGCAACTAATCTTCAGGAAGCGCAGGCAGCTATGACGGCAACAGCAGCGCAGGCCTTATTGTTATCTTGTGTATGCAATCGAGTTGATGGGATTGATCTTTAATTTCAGCCGAACTTCCCTATGGCACGATTTGCTTGACAGGACGAACCAGAATTTCTTCGACAAGCACATGAGCCGGTTGAGCAAAACTGTATACGAGAGCCTGGGCAACATCATCTGCATGGAGAGCCTCCAGAGACTCACGTCTTTTGTGCATACTCTCTTCGGAAACATTAAAACCCCATTCTGTCCAGACTGCACCCGGCTCAATGAGTGCCACCCGAATACCTTCCGGACCCAGCTCCTTACGTAAGGCGTCATGAAAGCCGACTACCGCAAATTTGGTCGCATTATAAACTGACCAACCAGGAAGACCGTAGCGACCACCCACGCTGGAAACCGTCGAAATCATTGCCCCGGGCCTCCCTCTAAGTAAGGGTATAGCTGCATGTGTACAGCGGAGCACTCCGTACAAATTGGCATCAATCATTTCTTCCCATTCATGCGGTTTACTATCAGCAAACTCAGCGTGATAACCGAGACCAGCATTATTGAATAGCAAATCAATTCCATTAAAATGATTTCCAACAGCTTCAAACAAATGAAGCACTTCCTCCGGTTTTCGCAAGTCAGCAGGCATCACCAAGGCGGTATCGCCAATTTCCTGGGCCAGTTTTTCTAAGCGCTCGCGACGACGAGCTACCAGGACTACATGCATACCCTCGGCCGCAAGCAGTCTGGCGCTAGCCTCACCAATTCCACTGGATGCTCCAGTGACAACAGCAACCTTACCTTTTAAATCTTGCATTTTCATGAAATAACCTCTCAACATGGGAAATTTATATACCGTCCAGTTGGTATTAACCGTAGTCAAGGCAAACCGTTTCGTCAAGCTGGGATGGCTTTTGTGGCGCAAAATTTGATCTCGTTGGTCTTGAAAATTAGCGCTGAAAGGCAGAGCTAATGTAAGGGCACCTCGAAAAACCTTCCAATTTTAGTTATAGCGGTGTTACGCAACAGCACTGTGGTTCGGTCAACCAGATAGCTCCTCGGTGTTCATTTTCTTTCAGCTGCTAAATGACCGCAATCAGTCTGAACCAGCTCTTCAACCGAAATCCCTACAGGAAGCCTTTGACCGGGGTTAACAGCCTGGGCTGATTTGGGTTTTTGATCAGCATCATTCCATCTGCGCAAACCCATTCTTTGAATGTGCTGTGTGATGTTACGCGATGGTCAAAAATATAAGGGCCGGGTGAAAAGTGACAAAGTGGAGACACTGAATATCCAGATTGGCGCCAGTCATAGAATGGGTGACAATAGATTTCCAGCCTGAGCATCAAGTGGATCCAGTTTTAATCCTGAGGAAGCCCGATCATAAATGGTGATACTGAAATACGAGTGGGCCTCATAAAATGAAAAACATATCTATTCGTGAAGTCATTTTATAAATCGTGCTCCAGAGCACTGCTGGTGGGCCAGTGAGCTGCTGCTGGGAATGCGGGGGAAAGGCCGGATTCATCCTCCGCTGCCAGACCGGATCAAGCCGAAAAATGGTAAAGCTATTGGGTGCTTCATCCGTCAGCTCTTTCCCCTGCAGCCGCATCTAATGGCTGACCGAAAAAGAGGCTACTGGCTGTATGAAAGCCAGCACTTCACCCAAAACCGGCTCCCCTTTGGTCTCCGTCCGGCCAATCTGCAATGCTTCCTCCCGCAGCATCAAGACCCATTGCCCAGCTGTATCGGCGGTAAAAGCTTCCGGCAGTCCACAGGCTTGAGGTTTTTTTATTTTAACCAGCCATTGGGATGTAGCGATGGGGGCGGACCTGGGTGTGGATGAGGATGCTCTGTACCGTTAGCTTCGAGCAATACTATCGATATCGCGTCAACAGCTGGGCGAAGTATGATAATAGCGGTCCAGAACCTTTACTGTTGGAATGGGGAGAAAATCCATGAATACCGCCAAAGACATTGCCCAGGCCCGTAATCCCGATTTGCGCGCATCTATGGCGGCCATGCGCCGAGCCGCCCAACTGGCCAGACAGATCGCCATACAAACCAATACCGGCATTGTGATGGTCCGGGATGGGCAATGCGTCCGTATCTCGGCCCAGGAACTGCGCGAAGCCGATGCCGAGGCCCAGAAATCATCCGCAACCGCCGATATCTGAGCAACACGCTTTAACCCAAGAGATCCCCTGCCATCATGACTGAAATCGACCAAAAACAACTGGGCAACACCCTTTGGGGCATTGCCGATCAACTACGCGGTGCCATGAATGCCGATGACTTCCGCGATTACATGCTCTCTTTTCTGTTTCTGCGTTATCCGTCCGATAACTACGAAATGGCCGCAGCAAAGGAACTGGGACCCGATTATCCGCGTCTGGAAGCCGGTGACCGCCGTACCCCACTGGCCCTCTGGTATGCCCAGAATCCCGAGGATATCGACGCATTTGAAACGAGTCAGGACCCGGCTACCGGCAAGAAAAAACAACTGGACAGCGTTCTCGATTTTGCCTGTGGTTCAGGATCTCTGCTGCTGAATGTCCGGCAACGTATGGGCGCAGATCCCGCCAAGGCCCCGCAGTTTGATGCGGTAGTCGCTAATCCACCCTTTAGCTATCGCTGGGAACCCAATAGTGCGTTGAGTGAAGACATGCGCTTCAAGAACTACGGTCTGGCCCCCAAATCTGCCGCTGACTTTGCCTTCTTGTTGCATGGCTTTCATTTCCTCAAACCTGAAGGTGTCATGGCCATCATTCTGCCCCATGGTGTGCTGTTTCGCGGGGGTGCAGAAGAACGCATCCGCACCAAACTCCTCAAGGATGGGAACATCGACACCGTAATCGGCCTGCCCGCCAATCTCTTTTTCTCCACCGGCATTCCGGTTTGCATTCTCGTCCTGAAAAAGTGCAAGAAACCCGATGACGTGCTCTTCATCAACGCTGCCGAACACTTTGAGAAAGGCAAACGCCAGAATCGCTTACGCACTGAAGATATCGACAAGATCATTGAGACCTACCAGTTTCGCCGGGAAGAAGAGCGTTATGCCCGCCGCGTGCCCATGACCGAGATTGCGGACAATGATTACAACCTCAATATCAGCCGGTATATCAGTACAGCAACTCCTGAAGAAGAAATTGATCTGCAGGCCGTCCATCAGCAACTGGCGACACTGGAAGACCAGATCGCCGAGGCTACTCAGCGGCATAATGCCTTTTTGCAGGAATTGGGGTTGCCGCTTCTGGGAACCCGCTGAGGGCTAAACTATACTCATCAGTCGTTAAATTCGATCAATGCGGAGACCTGTTTGATGAGTATTTGGAAAATCTGGTGCGATGGCTCTTGTGGCCCTACCAACCCCGGCCCCTGTGCCTGGGGATCGGTCATCAATCTCCCGATGGAACACGCACAGAGCAGTGTGGCTTTATCCAGAAACAGGGGGCCAACAACATCGCGGAACTCACAGCTGCCATTGAATCCTTACGCAAAGTTCCCGAAGGCGCTCAAGTCATCCTTTACTCCGATAGCCAGTATGTCATGAAAGGCCTGAATGAATGGATGCCCGGTTGGATCAAAAAGGGTTGGAAAACCGCTGCAGGAAAACCGGTCTTGAACCTGGCACTCTGGCAGCAGCTCTATGCCTTGTATAGCGCCCGTAAAGTCCAAGTGGAGTGGGTTCGTGGACACAATGGGCATCCGGAAAACGAAAAGGCCGACCAACTGGCAAATCGGGGATTAAGCATGGGGTAATGGTCTCTATCAACAAGTGCGACAAAGAAGTTTTTAAGCCATTCTGGAGAGCCATTGCAAGGTAGGTTCGTCAACGTCGATAGGTATGCTGCAATCGTTCAATAGATATGATGAATACCAATTACTATAAAATAGTATTCAGAATCTTCTAGTTGCCGTCATTTTTATATCTTACTGATCAGGAAATAAGCGACTCCTATAGGAAAAGCAAAAAAGTGCAAAAAAAGTTGACTTCAAGTTGACAAGCAATCTAAGATATAAAAGTCCATTTTAGGATTTACAGTTTGAGTATTCAATTGTGAAAGATTGAAGACGAGGTTTTTAATAATCTAACTTATTTTAGTAATTATGCATATAAAAAAAAGGATTAACACAGTGCCCGCATTGAAAGACAACACAAGAATACCTAGAAAAATACATTTACAAAACAGAGCTAGGCATACATTCAAATTGGTAATGTTTAGCATCCTTGGCCTGTCTCTATTCTCAAGCCTAGCCCACGCGAGCGATGTTTATTTTGTTACTCAAAACGATGGCGGATTCGGCTTTTCAGGTAAATATGATCAAATAAAAAAACTCTACCCATTAGCTTACATAGCAAGCAGCAGTTCGGCTTTCAAAAAAGATTTACTAAATCATGTAATTAATTCACAGCCAACTGCATTTAGTTTGAAAATAAATAAGCTAAGTAACCATGATAAAACATATGGGAGATCTATTGTTCTTGCGATGGTTTTAGATGGCGAAACGGAATCAATTGAAAAATACAAAGTAAATGCTTCAAATGTATACAAAATGGATATACAATTACATGCTGAAACAATCTTCTTTGACTATGCAAGAAAAACAATAATAGCTAGCGTGCCAATTTCAGAGCAATACATAGATACGCTAGACCATTATCCGACTTCAGCTGATGCAGAAGAGGGCGTAAGACAAGCATTATATTTGGACCCAGGTAATAACTTAGTGAGTCGCTTTGCAGATTCTATTCACACTGAAGTTTTACCTAAGGGTATTGTTAAATTTGTAAAAGTCACAAAAGTAAAAGTATCATCCAGAGCTATGACTTCAATAAGCAATCATCCTGAAATGGGTTGGCTTGATAAAGATATCGCCAAGAAAGACGTAGCAAATCAATTTAGCTCAGCCGTTGAAGGAATAGCAAAAATTCCTTTGGAACCATACACTATAGGTAGTTCAACAGGTAAGATGGCAGTTGCTTTCAGTGAAGATTCTGCCTACAACTTTACACTTCCAAAACCTAGCTATGAAATTCATTTAACCCTATTGGGATTTAAGAATGTACCATATAAATCAAATCCATCTGGTTATTCTCAGATTTATGGGGCATTCGTCCATGTTAAAATGTTGGATTCATTGGTCAATAAAATCTATATGAATGCCACATTTAAGAATGGCGTTGTGAAATTGATACCCAAGACACAGGTAACAGTTGCAGCGGGTCCAGCTTATCTCGCAGCTCTTCGTGGTTTATTCATGAAATTCGCTACAGGTCTTGACAATCCTCATTATAAATGGATTCATTCAGCTACGACTGCAGATAACATTCAGCAGATGCTCGTTAACACTCAAAAAGCATTGGAGTCTTGTAAAATATGAAAAGAATAGCTCTATTTTTAGCCCTTAGTGCAGTTTACGGTGTTTCATATGCAAATGGTGGAATAGAAAATGTGCAAGGTATGGCATCAATAACCTATTCTGGGCATCGCATTAATTCACAAGAAAAGCAGCAAGCTTTTCTGAATGCGGAAAAAAATGCTATTGTACGTTATTATGCTAAGGAAGGTGATTCCTCAACAGCCAACTTCTCAAGTATAGAACAATCAGTAATGAACAATATATCTAATTATATACTTGGGGCTTCTGTTATTTCACAGGTTGATCATAAGAGTCTGCATATGTACCAAATTTCTTTACAGGTACAGCTCAACTCTTCGTTACTGGATAATGCAATAAAGTCTGCTTCATCAGCTGGTAAAACTCCCGGCTATCAAAAAGCTAAAATCGGATTTTTTTTCGTGGCTAGGCGTGTAGAGTCTGCAAGAGATTATGAGGTTCGCAGTTACCAAAGGACCGAAGATTCTTATCATCAGAATCTAGCAGGGGACAAAACAAATGAAGGAAATGAAACTCAAAATTTAAACGGTGGATCAATTGGAGTGGGATCAAACGATCTGAGGACTGAAAAATTTTCAGACAGAACTTCCGATACACAACAATCAGGCGGGAGTCATTTGCGTCAAGCAACAAAGTATCGATATCAACTTTTGACCTCTCAGAATCTAAGCACTGAGTTTGAAGGAGATTTCTCACAAGCAGGATTTACAGGCATCCCTGCTGCATTTATTGCCCCAAAATCTAATGGCTTGTTAAATATTGAAGAAATTAAAAACGAGTATAAAACTGGCCGGAATATTAAGCCTAATACCCTAGCAAATATTGCAAATGCTATGCAGCTTGTTCAGATACCTTATTTTGCCATCGGCAGCTTAAATGTAGGGTTGCCAATTACAGATCCAAATACAGGTCTAAAGGAGGTTACAGTAAGCGTAGATGCAACTATTTATAATGTGGAATCCCAGTTTCCAATCGTGATTTCAGCCGTTGGACCAGAGCAGTTTTCAGGACTAGGCCCAACTCAACAAGTGGCATTAACTAACGCAATTAAAAATGCCGCAAACAAAACTGCATTAGACTTGGTTTCCCGTCTAAACGAGCAATCTGTAAATTAACCACTACATTTAAGGAATTTCAAGAATGAAAAAGATAAACTTAATCTTTATTGCCGTATTGGCCGCCGTACCACTGTCGGCTTCAGCAGGATTATTTGGTAGTGTCACAAGTGCAGTGACTGGTGGTTCATCAACCCAAGGGTCCGGTAATCCTGTTACAGAGAGTAATCAGCTGGCTACTCAGTATGTGTCCGGAAATATATCTGTACTTACCGCTCAAAAGGATATGGCAAAAGCTTTACATTTGAAAAACCAGGTATCAACAATTGATGCAACTATCGCATCGCTAAAATCAAGCGCCTCCGGCAAAGTAGGTAAGTCTTCCCTTGAGCACGCTGGAAAGATTATTGCTGGTTCTTCTACGGCGATTTCCGCAGAGCAAGCAAAAAAACCTCACCTATCAGCGGCTGACAAGATTGATTACGCAAAAGGTCTTGCCAACTTGGGTGGGGGAATTATTCACTACGTTGGCATGAAGAATGCTGCAAGTGCTTTCTCTTCTTCAGCCTCTTCAATGTCACCTATGGCAGCAGCACAGGATGCTTCTGAGATTGCCACAGGGTTATACGTTGTCAAGTCTCTGCCAACAAGTATTAGCAATCTTGGCGACTCTCTTAATGAAGCTGTCTCCTTCGCCAAAAGCAATAAAATACCAGTTCCAGCAAGTGCCACTAAGGCTTTGGGTTCGCTTTAATTCTCCCTTTTTGAATTTTTGCGTTTGAAGCTGGGAAGGGTTTCTTGGTCCTTCCCAATCTTATTTTATGGAAGACAGATGAAAAAAAGCTCTATTGTTTATTCCGTTTCAGCGTTGTTGGTTCTTATGGCGGGGTGTTCGAAACACGAATCCTCTAATTCCACATCAACAGCTATGACTAATAGTACTTCAAAATCTGCTTACGCGGCGCCTGTTCCCAACGCTGGCCATATTACAACCGTCACTGTTGAAACAACGGGTTCAGGGCTTACTCGAAATGACGCTGTAAATGATGCTGTAAAGAATGCAATTCTTCAAGAATATGGTGAAAAAGTTAACATTGATTCAATAAAATATAGTGCTGCATTACATATTGCAGACAACTTAAAGACAAGAAATATAGAAGGTCAGTTAAGCGCTACGGCTGTTCAGAATGTTACCAATGGACTCCTCACTTCCCTCAAAATAGTTAAAATTAAAAAACCTGAATTATTTGGCTTAATGGGAAAAAGCTATCACGCAACTATTGAAGCATCTTTCCCAAAATTTAACGGTCCAAAAACACATAACTTACTAAAAATTGTTGTAGGAAGTATTCATACTCCTGGGTCTTCCTTTACTGTTGGTGGAGAAACTATTCCCTCTAGTGTAGTCACTCATGCCATTCACCAACAACTAGTAACGGCCCTTAGTCAAACCGGTCGATTTGTAGTTTTGGATAGACAGGATAATTCCGCTATAGATAGAGAGTTATCCTTAATTGCTAATGGGCAAACACCGAGCGCTGATTATGCAAAACTAGGTCAAGTTACAAGTGCTCAGGTAATCTGGTCTGGAACTATTAATAATTTAGGGTACTATAGACATGCTCAAAGCCTTTCTATATCTAGTAGGCAGATTGTCAGTTATTCGGGTGGGTGGTCCTTGTCTGAAAGGCTTATTGATGTTACCAATCGGCAAATCATGGCTGCGGATACAATCCAGGGGGCTATACCTTCAATCGCCCCGACGACCCTTGGAACCAATTTTAGCTCTTCTGCTACCCTACAAAACATGGAAAATAGTATTGTACATAAGGTAATTGCTTCTATTCTTATGCGCGAATATCCTATTACCATACTTCAAAAGACTGGTAATCAGGTTGTTCTTAGTCAGGGTGGAGATTCTGTAGAAAAGGGTGGTTTATATCGCGTAGTAGCTATGGGCAAGGAATTAAGAGATCCACAAACAGGGCAAGACTTAGGACGAACACAAACACCTTTTGGAAAAGTGGTCATTGAGCGGGTTACACCAACTTTATCTTATGGTCGTCTAGTTGACGTACAGGCTGATCAGGAAAGTATCGCTCCAGGTGAATTACAAATTGGGCGCATGTTAGCCTCGACATATGAGGCGAACAGTACGCCTCAACCTGTACCCGCTTCCCCAGCGAATGAAGAAGCGGCACCTGCCTATCAACCAATGGCACAGCAACCACAAGAAGAAGCAAGTCCGGAAAGGCGAAAACATAACAGTGATTGGTAACGAAGTGAATTATTCACACAAATCCTGAAAATATCATCACTGAGCTTTGAACCCAGGCAATTACTTTAATCCACTACTTCTTTTGTTTATATATCTGTCAGCCCCGAGCTGCTTTTTGGGGCTGATTCTTTTATATGCTGTTCAGCGTACGCTTTTAGCGAGCCCACTCTTGTGAATTGGCGGTGATGAAGCGTCATATAAATTCCCAATTTCACCGGAAGGCTGCCTGATGACCCGCAATATGATTGATCGACTGCCCCTTCCACCGAGGCAAAAGCAGGCCCTGCGGCAAGCCCGAATCAGCGAGAAAATACTGGCAGATGCCGTCGTGCAGCGAGATCAGATGAGTATGGAGGAGAAAGCCGTACTGATAGACCGCATTGCAGAAATCCAGCCACAACTAATAGGCAGTATTGTGGTCCTTTTCCGTATGGGCATTCCAGAGGCCCGTCTGGAAATGCTGGTGGATTTATTGCTGATGCTGACCCTGGCACTGGATCAGGGAGGCATCACCTTGCCCGCAGCCGATGAGGATCTGGTAGAGCAGTGTTATGAACGGGTAACCCGTCGAATGACCCAGGTAACAGACTCCCGCGTACTTCCCATGGAAAGGCAGCGTGTTTCCCAAAACTACATAGAGCAACATCCTGAGCAATGGTTACTGAGCTATGTATTTCATCTGATCAATCCGCTGACCCAATCCAGCGAGGAAGATCGTGCTGTTACCCTACTTGTGACCACAGCCCTCAATTATGTTGAAATAGTCACCGAACTGCTGCATCCCCAATGGGAACGGAAGCAGGCCCATTAACGCCCACCCAGAGAGAACAAAACCATGAGCATCTTGCAAGAATTGGAAGCCGCCAAGAAAGCCAAAGAAGCCGCTGATAAACGGGTGGAGGAGCTTCTCAAACAAGCCAAGGACGAAGGATTGGCAGAAATACGCCGGATCGTTGAGGACTTGGGATTGACCGCCAAGGACCTCCTGAAACTGGTTCCTTCTGAACCGCAGAAAACGCGTCGCGTGCGCGAGTCCCCAGCCTTTTGGTATCAGCATCCAACGGATCCCAATCTGGTCTGGAAAGGAGCAGGACCCAAACCTGCCTGGTTCAAGGCGTTGAGTGAAGAAGCCCAACAAGCCTGCAAAATAGCGGCGGGTTGAATCGATGAAAGCCTCTACCGGCAGTAACGTGGCCTCTCCGCAAGCGCTCGCCATCACAGCACTGGCAACGCGCTATCTGCTGGACAATGAATTTTCTGTGGAACCCCAATTGGGGGAAGCCGTAGACGCATTACTCGTCGAAGAGGATGAAGAAACCCTGCAAACCATTTCCCTGCTGCTGTATGAAAAAGATCCAGAAGCCTCTGAGGATTTCCGGGATTATGCGCGGGAACGTGCAGAAATGTTCCTGACCGAAGAAGGACAGGTCAGCACCCTGTTTGCCGTACCGGTACGCCATCCAGAATCCATTCAGGGTTTTTCGGCAGAACGGGCTGCGGCTTCCTTTTTTACGCACGGACTTGTCTGCGCAAATGCCAAGGTTACCTTTTATCCCGCCCCCGTAGATGGCGGGCAACTGCTGAATATGTCTCCGGTAGAAGTGTTTCGTCTGCATACGGCACTGGGCCAGGACTATCGGGAAGCCGCCACCTTGCTCAGTACACAAGCCTATGCCGAAGGCACGCATCCCTATATTTGCTTCATCGGGATTGTCAGCTACTCCGCGCAAATGCCGGGGCATTGTGTGGCTTGGGAGTTACCTTCGGATGACTTTGTACGCCGCATTCAAATCTGGACGGAACAATCGGATCTGGCCGTGTTGGGTCTGAATAGACAGCAGAACGTGCTGGGATATCCGGGTCGAATGGTGTTTGCGGTTCGCGAAGGGGCACAGGAATATCAGGATATCGTTCTGGAGGAATTCGTGACCCGAGTGGTCGGGGAAAAGTCGGGCAAGATTCTCGCCCGTCTGCAGGATCACCCGATTATGGAAGGGCTCACGCTGGAACTTTATGATGCCACCCAGGAATATGGGGCACTCTATATCCCCTGGAAACAGTTGGATCAGACCCGTGCGGATGTCATTGAGCGGATATTCGATTTACTCAAAGAATCGGGTGTCATGGGCCTTATGTTTCAGGACTACGAGGCGGGTGAAATATCCCGAGTGCAGCACTAATGGAATGGGTCAGCCTGTGGATAAAACTGGAGGACATGAATATGTCCCTTTGACGACAGATTCAAGTTCGTGCTGGACAGAAAATATCTGAAGGGACTGCATCATGATACCCTCAATCTTAGAACTTTTGTCATTTCTTTTTTGTGTCCCAAAAACAGAAAGCACATTTTTTTGACATTTCTGTTTTCAATTTTTTTGCGCACTATTTATTGTTTATATGGTGCACCGGCACCACATTGGCATTGCTACGGTCACGCACTGTCACCACTTTGTACACAGATAGCCTACTTTTCAGGGATGGCTTTATTTGGTTGATGGCTCACTATTCAGGAACAAACGAATAAACTGAAGTTTCACCGTTTTTCCGTGAGGAAAGTCGGCCATTAAATATTATTATTTGTCAATTAATGACTGGTTATAAAACGCAAGATGGCCTGTTCGATGTCCATGCTACGCGATTTATTCATTCCTTTCCAATCGGTATTCTCGGATTCATGACTAGGGCGCGAACGGGTTCACTGTTTCCTCTTTATTCCGTTGATGTCCGCACTTGCTGAATCTGATGGGCGATAATCGCCTGTTGATGGCATTGCATACCAATATCGTCGCAGCAGGAAAATGGGCTTGTTCGGCAGCCCCACCTACAAGTAATGGCGCAACGCAGCCATCTCTCCTTCAAAGTGGAGAACATGGCCTGGAAGATCGCGCACAAACTGAAAGTCTCGAAAATCAAAGCCGGGGGTAACAATGCACCCCATCAGAGAAAAGGCCCCAAGGCTACGGGCACACTGCCAGGCTTTGCCGGGAACAATTGCCTGGAGAATCTGCCCTGCGTCGAGATCATTACCCAGAATGTGTTTCTGAAGATGGTGTGTCTCCGTGTGGTAGATGATCAGCTCCAAGGGGGCGCCCTTGTACAAATGCCAGAGTTCAGTAGAGGGGATCATATGCCAGCGGGACAATTGATTTTCTGCCAGCAGGTAAAAAATGCTGGTCAGCGTAGGGCGATCTCCCCGTGGGGTGCTCACCATTTCTGGCGATGTAAAGTTCCGCCGATACCAACCCCCTTCTGGGTGCGGTTGAAGATCAAGCTGGTGGATGATTTTCTGTGTGGACATGGTTAAGAATAAAAGGCGCTCTTCAACCCAACAGCTTTGCCAAATCTTCTGCTTTCAGATGATTGTATCGTTTTCATCGTCGGTTAGGCGGCGATCGCGCGATTGCGATTGCGCAGGCATTTTTATCTGTAGGCAAGGATTCCCGTGTGGTAAGGGGATGTTCCATTCTTTGATGGCGTGAGTAATTACCCTGGACAGCAAAGCGATTTCGTGTCGCACAGTCTGACTAGAAACCATGCGTCCAGTTTTTGAACTGACAGTATTTAACCGTTTGTCCCTGTATTTTGCAATCAAGTCTGGCGTCAATTGCGACAGTGCATATTTCCCTAAGCTGGATTTTTTGAGCATACGGATCACAGATTCCGCTCATTGACTGCTCTTTTTCAAAGGCAGTATTTCACGGGAGTAGCGATCCAGTAAATCGGCAAGGATGGTTGAGTCCGCCAGTCCACGATCCCGCCAGAGCCCGTGCATCATTTCAGATTCTGTAACGGCTGCCCATTCTTTGGCTTCAGCTTTGGTTCTGAATGTCTTGACCTGGAGTGGAAATCCCTTGCGTTTGATCTGCGCTTGCTAGCCGATGGTGAAACCGTCCTGGTCTTCGCGTGAGCGGATGGTAGCCATATTTGCCACCTCAGTTTGTAACCTAAGTATGGCGTCAGGGTATTGTTTTATATGGTGCCCCGAGCGCGAATCGAACGCGCGACCTACCGCTTAGGAGGCGGTTGCTCTATCCACTGAGCTACCGGGGCATGGGTCCAGTCTAGCAAAAGCAGGTTACCGGCGGCGAGTCCCCAGTTTGTTCGCAGCAGCCAAGCAGATGCTTTCAGGTTAAGGCAAAAAAATACGTGGCATAGCACAAACCGTTTACTGCAAAGTGATAAGGACGCAGGATGACCCCACGGATGACCAGCAAGTAGGTATAAGTGCCGGCCAACAAAGTGAGTCCCGCACCCAGCAGTACGGGGAAGGAGGGCGACCAGGGGGTGAGTAATACGCCAATGGCGGGCAGGAGGCTGCCCTGAAAAACCAGCGCACCGGTGATGTTGCCAAAGGCGAGGGTATCTTTGCCGCGCCGAATCCAGAGGATGCTGTTGATTTTTTCCGGAAGCTCAGTGGCGATGGGAACCACCAGCAGCGACAGGATCAGCGCCGAGATGCCCAGCCAGTGGGATAACCCTTCAATACCATCCACAAATAAACTGGCACCGAACACAATCATGCCCAAGCCGATCGCCAGTTGCAGCAGAATCACCGGCATTTGCACGGGCAAACCCGCTTTGCTGAGGTATAAGGCATGACCAGCTTCTGTGCCATGACCCTCGGCAACCAGGGCTGCCGAAGCGCGTAGGGTGACCAGCACATACAAGAAATACAGGGTGATCAGAATCAGGGCGATGCCGACCCGTACCAGGGTAATATGATGAGGGACGAACAAGGCGACGCAGGAGAGGCCAAAAGCCGCCAGAAACCATCCCAGATCACGGCGTATTCCGCTGGGTTCTGGCTGCAGGGCACCCTGCCAGCCCCGTTGCGGAGACACAAAAACGGCCATCAGGAATAAAGTCAGGGTGGATAACATCATGGGCGCGCCCAGAATGGCACCGACACCGACTTCTTCACCAAGATGGGCGGGTTTTCCCGATGCGGCCGCAAATACCGCGACGATGGGGACCATGGCCTCCGGCAGTGCCGTGCCTACAGCGGCAAATATCGAACCGGTGACGCCTTCGGATATGCCGAGGCGGTCACCCAGATGTTCCAGGGCATTGGTAAACGCCTCGGCCCCGGCGAGGATGATGATCAGGGCAGCAATCAGCAGGAGTATATTCATGAATGGATTATGCCACAGTGGTCTGTATCCACAACGACAAAAAACAGTCGCAAGATGAGTTTCAGCGTGGATTATGTTTATACTGCAAATATCATCTGGAATGACCGAGGCAGGAGCAGAGTATGCAAAAGTTGTGCAGTTTCTTCGATCGGGATATTTACCATGTAGAAGGTGGGGGCGTACAGCCAGCAGTATATTTTATTGCCGATAAAGATGCCGGGGGCATTCTCGTCAACGCGCCGGAATATACCGAGGTATTGAAGGCAGAACTGGAAGCTTTGGCTCCGCTGCAGATATTGTTTTTGCCCAGCCATTTTGGGGCTCAGGATGTGTTGCTCTGGAAGCAGGCCGGTTGCAAGCTGGTGGCGCAGCCCGCCGAGGCCCAATTTTTGAACACGCCCATTGATATTGCCCTGGATAGCAAGTTGCGCCTGACGCGCACCATTGATTTTCTGCCCATGTCCGGCCGCACTCCCGGCAGTTGTGCTTTACGCCTGAAAAACAAGCCGGGTGCCATTTTTTTCGGTCCCATCCTCGAATGTGCCAGTCCGGACCAGTGGCCGACCCTGCTGGCCCATGCCGATGATCATTCCTGGGAAACCCGCATTTTCGGCAGCCTCGGTCTTCAGGATGTGCATTTTGAATATGCCTTCACAGATACCTTTGTGGCAGACAGGACGCCCGTTGGTCCCGGGGCAGATCTGGCGATTCAAACAGAACTGCAGGCGGCTCTCGACACCGACTGATTTTGCCGAAGCGCATTTATCGACAAGAAAACACTGCAAATTCGCGATAATTGGCGTATAGTTCTGACCCTGAATTCTCTTCCGGGTGTGTCCATGTCTCAACAATCTGATCTCCGTTTTAGTGATTTTGCTCTCGCCGAACCTTTGCAGAAGGCGGTGGCGGAGATCGGCTATGAACAGCCTTCCCCGATTCAGGAGCAAAGTATCCCGCCGCTGCTGGAAGGCCGTGATGTCATTGGCCTCGCCCAGACAGGTACGGGTAAGACGGCGGCTTTTGCCTTGCCACTGCTCAGTCGCGTCGACATCAGCCTGCGCATTCCGCAATTGCTCGTTCTGGCTCCCACTCGCGAATTGGCCATCCAGGTTGCCGAGGCCATGCAAAGCTACGCCAAATTTCTGCCGGGTTTTCATGTATTGCCTATTTACGGTGGACAATCCATGGGCTTGCAACTGAAGCAACTGCAGCGGGGGGTACATGTAGTGGTGGGGACTCCGGGGCGTATTCAGGATCATTTACGCCGCAAAACCCTGCGCCTTGACCAATTACAGGCGGTAGTTCTGGATGAGGCCGACGAAATGCTGCGCATGGGCTTCATTGATGCAGTGGAAGACATCCTGCAGCACACGCCGGATGGTCGGCAGGTGGCCTTGTTCTCGGCGACCATGCCCGATGCCATTCGCCGGATTGCAAAAACCTATCTCAAGGACCCTCTTGAAATCAAGATCAAGTCGGCGACGACCACCGTGGCCACTATTCGCCAGCGTTACTGGCAAGTGAGCGGTACCCACAAGCTGGATGCGCTGACGCGGATTCTGGAAGTCGAAGACAGTAATGCCTGGATTGTATTTGTGCGCACAAAAACGGCGACTGTAGAACTCGCCGAGCGTCTGGAAGCACGTGGTTATGCCTGCGGTGCCCTGAATGGTGACTTGAGCCAGGCCCTGCGTGAACAAACCATCGAACGCTTGAAATCCGGTGCTCTGGATATTGTGATTGCTACGGATGTCGCGGCGCGGGGCCTGGATGTGGAACGCATCACCCACGTCATTAATTACGATATTCCCAATGATACCGAGGCTTATGTGCATCGAATTGGGCGTACCGGACGGGCAGGACGAACCGGTGATGCCATCCTCTTTGTGGCGCCGCGCGAGCGTCATTTGTTGCGGGCTATTGAAAAGGCTACCGGCCAGACGATTACGGCTATGCATCTGCCGAGCATAGAAGATGTGGCCGACCGCCGCATGACCCAGTTCAAGGACCAATTGTCGGAAGTGATCAATGCTCAGGATTTGTCGGTTTTTGAATCGCTCATTGCCGATTATCAGCAGGAACATGACGTGGGCCTCAGTGAAATTGCGGCAGCTCTGGCCTACATGGTGCAAAAAGAACGGCCACTGGTGCCTGTTGAAGAACCCACCCGGCCCATGCGTACTGAGTCCTCAGGATCGGGGCGGCCAAGTGCTTCACGGCGGCGCGGCGATGACGAAAGGCCAGTGCGCAGTGATCGCGGTGCTAACCGCACACCCCGTAAACCCCTTGCTGATGATCAGCCGATGCGGCGCTTCCGTCTGGATGTCGGCGAAGATCACGGCGCCCAGATCAAGAATATTGTCGGCGCTATTGCCAATGAGGCAGGGATTCCCAGTCGCAATATCCGCAAGGTGGAAATCCACGGCGAGTACAGTACGGTAGAGTTACCGGCAGATATTCCTGCGGCCGCCTTGCAGCATTTGCAGAAAGTCTGGGTGGCGGGACGGCCGTTACAAATTGCTCCACAAGAAGCTGGAAGCGATAAATCGGGAGCACCCCGTCGGTCTTCAGCGCCACGTGCGCGTACCGGGGGAGACGCGAAACCATCCAGAAAGATTTTGTCGGCAACTACCAAGCCATCGAAAGGTGAGGGTAAACCGCGTGGTAACTCGGCTGGCAAGCGCAAAAAGCCAACGAGAGAGAGTTAGAAAATATAAAAACCGGATGCGCAAAACATCCGGTTTTAACGCTGAGCCCTAATTAAGCCCGGCGGACCTTTTCGGCCTGCAGACCTTTGGGTCCACGAGTGACTTCAAAGTTGACCCTTTCACCTTCAGCCAGGGTTTTGAAACCCGTACCTTCAATGGCGGAATGGTGCACAAACACGTCTTCCTTACCATCTTCAGGTGTAATGAAACCAAATCCCTTACTGTCATTGAACCACTTCACTGTACCAACCGCCATTTCACACCCCAAAATAATCAAAAATAGCCCAACCGGCTACTTTCAAGAATAGCATATACCCGTACCTACGCAAGTTACTATCCTGATCAGTCTGTTAGCGTATATTCAGCTTTTGGAAATGCCGTGTTTTTCCATCAGGCGATATAAAGACACCCGCGAAATGCCCAGCTGGCGGGCAGCCATACTGACGCTGCCGCGACTTTGTGCCAGTGCTCCACGAATACTACTGGCTTCGGCACTGTCACGGGCTTCATTCAGGGTGACCTGCATGCGTGAATTGGTGCGCCGCTCCAGACCTAAATCAACCGGTGAAATCAGGAATTTTTCACACATGACCATGGCTCGACGGACACGATTGATGAGTTCCCGGATATTGCCCGGCCAGTCATAATGATTCATGGCATGGAGTGCTTCTTCGCTGAATCCTTTGACTCGATGCGCTTTTTCATCCGAAAAGCGCGTGAATATATATTGCGCCAACAAGGGAATGTCACCCACACGATCACGCAAAGGCGGCATTTTTATCTGCAACACATTCAAGCGGTAGTAAAGGTCCTGTCGGAAACGTCCGTCCTTGATGGCTGCTTCCAGATTAATATGGGTGGCAGCGAGCACGCGGACATTGACTTCTATATCCTGACGGCCACCAACGCGGTGAATGGTTTTTTCCTGTAAAAAACGCAGCAGATTGGTTTGCAGGTCCATCGGCAAGTCGCCAATTTCGTCCAGAAAAAGGGTTCCGTCAGTGGCAGACTCAATGCGTCCGATTTTGCGTTCATGGGCACCGGTAAAAGAACCTTTTTCATGCCCGAATAATTCTGATTGAATCAGGTTGGCAGGAAGAGCACCACAATTGACGGCTATAAAGGGCCCTTCTTTACGCGTGGACCTTTCATGAATGGCTTGAGCTGTCAGTTCTTTGCCCGTCCCGCTTTCGCCCGTGATGAGAACGGGCGCTTCTACACCAGCGACTTTGCGAATTTCCTGATAGATTTTCTGCATCTGGTCACTGGCGCCAACCATCTGGCTTTCGGGATGATGGTGAAGATCCCACTGTCCGCCCTGAAAGGTGTCAGCCGTCATTTCTGCCATTCCAAATGCGTGTCCCAAGGTGATGGACAGACGCAGGGCATCTAAAGGCAAGGTGTGATAATCATAAAATGCGCTACCAATCAGCTGACGGAAAGCCGGTTGTTCAGCGGCATTGGGGGGGATCAAGGCAATCCATTTCAGCATGGTGGACTGGGCGAGCATCAGTTCGACACGATGCGCATGATCCACGAACTCTTTCTGGCTGAAGCCGACTACGCCAACCAGCGCGCCGCTTTTGCTGGCGTATTGGGGAGCCTCTGCTAAAGAGGGTGCATAAATGATACTCCAGCCTTCTTCTTTCAAAATTCCTGTAGAGGCAGCAATGATCTCTTTTTCACCCACATACAATACACTGCGTTCTATTGACGGATCGGAGAGTTTGAGCTTGGCATTTTTGGGCATGTTTACTCCTTCGAATTTGTTACGAGTGTCGCATAAATTTCACGCATACCCAAAATATATAGGCGCTTTTACCCATCACGCCGGAATCAAAGCATGAATTGCGGGTCGACATCGACAAACCAGCGCACCCTCCGGGCTTCTGGCAGCTGCTGGCAGCAGGGTAACCAGGTTTTAAGAGCCTTCTGCATGATCTGGCGGGTGGGTGCTTCCACCCACAGTTCAGCGCGCTCAAAACCGGCCCGTCTTTCCAGCAGTGCAGGCTGCGGTCCGCTGATTACCAGCGAATCGGGAGCGCAGGCTTTTGCCGCTTCCAGAAAGGCCTGAATGGCTGCCCGTTGATGGGCTTCGGCACACATCAGCGTCAGGGCTGTGCCGGGAGGAAGACTTGCTTGCAGGCGTTCTTCCAGGAGTAAGCGGGCGGCTTGCTGATAGTCTCCCTCACTGAGTTTCTGGATCAGGGGATGATGGGGCAGGTGTGTTTGCAGAAGGACTCGTCCGGGCCGGTCTTCGCGACCCGCCCGTCCCGCCACTTGCAGAACCATCTGCAGCAAGCGCTCGGGAGCCCGAAAATCGGCACTGAACAGGCCCTGATCGGTGTTGACGATGCCGACCAGGGTGACGGCTGGAAAATGATGGCCCTTGGCGAGCATTTGCGTGCCAACCAGGATGGCAGGTTGGTTTTGATGGATTTGCTCCAGTACGGCGGAAAAAGCCTCCCGACCGGGTAATGCATCCCGATCAATCCGCCAGACCGGCGTATCGGGAAAGCGTTGGCGCAGGACTTCTTCCAGTTGCTCGGTTCCCTGTCCGGCAGTGATCAGCGCAGTACTGTGGCATTCCGGACAGTCTTCAGGCCAGCGTGACTCGTATCCGCAGTGGTGACAGCGCAGGCGTTGCTGGTGGCGGTGCCAGGTGAGGGCGGCACTACAGCGTGGGCAGTGCAGGACATGGCCACAATCATGGCAGAGTACGGCGGG
>NZ_MOAD01000001.1:600023-676996 GCF_001931655.1 Acidithiobacillus albertensis
CCCCGCCGGTTCAAAAACAGCAGGACCTGATTTCCCGCCGCGAGCGTTTCTGAGCAGGCGTTCAGAAGATCACTGGAGAGCCCCCCCTGAAGATATTGGCGGCGAAGAGCAACAATCGTGATGCCCGGCAGGGGCGCGTTGGTAGCGCGTTGCCGTAATTGCAGACTTTGATAACGTCCCTGCTGGACATTGTAGAGACTTTCCAGAGAGGGCGTGGCCGAACCGAGAATGACCGGAATATTCTCCAGTTTGGCCCGCTGAATGGCCAAGTCCCGGGCGGAATAGTGCCAGCCCCGGTGTTGCTTGAAAGAGGGGTCGTGTTCTTCGTCAATGACAATACAGGCCAGCTGCGGCATGGGCACAAAAAGAGTGGAGCGGGTGCCGATGAGCAGTTGAATATGCCCCATGGCCGCCAATGCCCAGATGCGCAAACGTTCGGTGTCGGTCTGGGCGGAATGCAGTGCGGCGACCGCTGCCTTGCCAAAGCGGGCCTGACAGCGTGCCAGCAGCTGTGGGGTAAGACCGATTTCCGGGACGAGAATAAGCACCTGCCGACCGGCTTCCAGATGGGGACGGATTGTTTCGAAGTAGACTTCGGTTTTGCCGCTTCCGGTAACGCCATCCAGCAGCCAGCACGTAAAGCCTTGGGTAGCCCGTAATTGGGTGATGGCAATGCGCTGCTCTGCATTCAGAGGGTAGGGAAGCGGTTGCACAGTTACCCGGGGAGCGGGAAGAGTGAGGGCTTCTACCCAGCCGTTGTGAAGTGCCTGGCGAAGGACCGGACGTAAACGTGCTGGTACTTCTGTTTCAGCAGTAGGGCTTGAGGTGCTGAGCACGGTTATCAGGGCTTCCTGCAGTTTGCCGGGACGGGCAGGCGTCTGTTCATGCCGGGTGAGTTGATAAGCCTGTGCTGCGGGCCTTGGCAAAGGCCGACCCTGACGGAGTAGCGCTGGGAGGGCGGCAGCCCAGACATCGCCCAGGGGATGCTGGTAATAATGCGCACCAAAATTCAGAAGCTGCTGCAGAGATTCCGGCAGCAGGGGCCGCGTATCGAGAACAGCCTCGATGGGTTTCAGGGTGATTTCCGGTGGACAGTGGTCATATCCCACCAGAATACCAATACGGCTTTTTTGACCAAAAGGGACACGCAGGCGTACGCCGGGAGGCAGGCGTTCCGGGTTTTCCGGCAGGGCATAGGAAAATATCCGGGGCAGATGCCCCAAAACAGCCACTTGCAGGCAGGCCGTCGCAGCGGGCATTAAAGTTGCCCACAAGTTCTGTGGATAAGTCTGTGCATGGACCTCAGGAAAACTCGCATATGCCTAGTGCTTCAAGACCTTAGCCGGCTTGCCCAAAAAAGTGGCAAGGATAAATAATAAATGAAAACAATTAGATGATGACTTTCAACAACAACTTAACGGTGCTGCTCTGGCTTTTGTCGGTTTATGAGTAAACTGTGTATAAGTTTTTCAAAAACGCACAAGATGCTCCGTTTCAGCCCCAGGCTCCCGGTATGGGCAAGCTGCTTGATGGCGCTAAACCGGCCACTATTCCCCAAAACAGCACCAGCCCAATCCAGTTGTTGTGCAGAAAAGCACGAAAAGCCAGATCTCTGTCTCCCCCCAGCAAGCTCTGTTCATAAATGCCGAGAAGCAGCACAAGGAGCAAGGCAATCCAAAAGGGCCAGTGCATTTGCGTGCTGACGCCAATGCCGACAAATATGCATAGCATGGTCAGTTGCAGACCGGCGATGATATGACGATCCCAGCGGCCAAACAAAATGGCCGTAGATTTGATACCGGCCTTTAGATCATCCGGACGATCCGCCATGGCATAGGCCGTATCATAGGCGACCACCCAGCAGGCATTGGCGAGCATCAGCCACCAGCCAATAGCCGGAACGGTCCCTGTGCTTGCCGCAAAGGCCATGGGAATACCAAAGGAAAAGGCAATGCCCAGATAAGCCTGGGGAAGATGGGTGAAGCGTTTGAACAGGGGATAGGTAATGGTAATGAATACCGCGCCACCTGCCAAAGCCAGACTGAGCAGATTCAAAAAGGGCAATAAAGCAGCAGCCATCAGGCAGAGCAATACAAAAAGACGTAAAGCTGAAGCGGGACTGATAAGTCCTGCTGCCAGTGGCCGGTGCTGGGTGCGTGCTACCTGTTTATCAAAATCCCGATCAAAATAATCATTGATGACACAGCCTGCCGAGCGCATAAGCCATGTTCCCAGGGTAAAAATCACAAACAGGCGCAGGGAAGGCGTCCCTTTGGCCGCCAGCCAGAGTCCCCAATAAGTTGGCCAGAGCAATAACAGCGTACCAATGGGGCGGTCCATGCGCATCAGCGCCAGATAGGCGGAAAAACGCTGACGAAACGGGATGAAATCATTCATCAGCGTCGACCTCGACCCGCCCAAGGGGGTAAGTCCGGCAGGAAATGTTCTTCAACCAACACTTCAGTATGACCCCGGCGTAAAATGGAGCGCCGCCGCCAGGCGCGTTGGCCGAAGCGCGGCAAGGCCTCCATGGTGATGGAGGAACGGCGCAAGCGGCGATGCCGAAACAGGGTGTTGCCGATGGGACGGGAACCGTGGCGCGCCAGGGGCAGCAGACCATGGCGCAGTCCACAAAGCGGTATGGTGGTCATAGCCCATATGGCGGGCCGATCTGGATCTCCAGCGTGGAGAAGGACTTCCCGCCAGAAAATTCGCTCGCCCCGCTTTAAATGCAAGAGCCGCTGTTCACTATAAGTCGGTTTCCGGCGTCCACTCCCTATAAGCAGCGCAGTGACCCGATGGGTATGACCATAGGCGCGCTGCAGTGCTGCAGTCAGCGATGCCGGGAGCGCCAACCAGGGCCATAAATGCCTGGGCGCATGATTCAGTGCTGCGGTTTTGTAAGCCATGATTCGGGGCAAATCAGACCGAACCTTTGCCGTGAAAAATAAACTGATCAATGCGGGCGGGAGGTAAATTGCGCAGCACCATGGCGGGGCGTCCGCGCCGGAATTCAGTGGGCAAGCCCTGGCAGGAACTGCGGAAATGATAGGTGAACTGAATAAATACCGTGCCCTGCTGGCTGACTGCCGGCAGTTGCTGAAAAATACGATCGACGATTTCCCGGGGAATGGTGCGCAGCGGCAGGCTGGAAACAATAGCCCGGACCTTGCCACGATGGGCAATCATTTCCTGGAGTCGGGCAGCATCGCCTTCGATGACTTCCAGTTGCGGAAACTGGTGGCGCAGATGGCGGACCATCGTTGGCGCCTGTTCCACCAACACCAGATCACTGGCATCTATACCCCGGGCGAGCAGAGCCTTGGTGACCGGCCCCATACCGGGTCCGAGTTCAATCACCAGTCCCGGTCCGTCTGGGACCATGGCGGCCATGCGTCTGGCGAGAAAAGGAGAGCTGGGCAGTACCGCGCCTATGGCCTGGGGGTCGCGTAAAAACTCGCGGGTAAAGTGCCAAGCCTGGGATGCCGGCCCGGAAGATCTGGACATGGATTTTCTCCACCGGATAAAGGGCAATGCACGGATTTGCGCAGAACCCATATGAAAGGTCAATACTCTAGCATGGGCGGCATGCAGAGCGAAACTGAGCGAAACAGGGCCCTTGTCAATCCGGGTTGCTGGCCCTATCATCGTGACAAGGCCGCTTTTTCCGGAACTGCATTGCAAAATCTGTTTATTAAAACCTACGGTTGTCAGATGAATGAATATGACTCCGAGCGCATGGCGGATCTGCTGGCGCAGAGTCATGGACTGAAATTGGTAGACGATCCCCAGCAGGCTGATGTGCTTTTGCTCAATACCTGTTCCATTCGCGAAAAAGCTGAAGATAAAGTATTCACCCAATTGGGATTCTGGCGTCCGTTCAAGGAAAAACGTCCGGAAGTGATTATTGGCGTGGGAGGCTGTGTAGCCAGTCAGGAGGGCGCAAAATTGCGTCGTCGTGCCCCTTACGTCGATCTGGTGTTTGGTCCTCAGACCCTGCACCGTCTGCCCGATCTGCTCGATGCCTGTGTGGCTGAACGTCATCCTCAGGTGGATGTGGATTTTCCGGTTCTCGAAAAATTTGACCGCCTGCCCCAGCGTCCCGGTCGCGATGGTGCCACGGCTTTCCTGACCATTCAGGAAGGCTGCGACAAGTTTTGTACATTTTGTGTGGTACCCCATACCCGGGGACGGGAATACAGCCGTCCCATGCCCGATATTATCCGTGAGGCACGCAGTCTGGTCGATCAGGGGGTGCGTGAAATCACCTTGTTGGGGCAAAACGTCAACGCGTATCGCGGCGCGACGGGCCTGATTGGTGAGGGCGGCCTTGCCGAATTGCTGGAAAGGCTTGCCCGTATTCCGGGTTTGCTGCGCCTGCGTTACACCACTTCTCATCCCAGTAATCTGGATGATGACCTGATTGCCGCTCACGGTTCTATCGAAAAACTGGCTCCGCACTTACATTTACCGGTGCAGAGCGGCTCAGACCGGATTTTGCGGCGCATGCACCGCAAGCATAGTGTCGGGCAATATCTGGAAAAAATTGCTCGCCTGCGGGCGGCGCGTCCGGGTATACAGATTTCATCAGATTTCATCGTCGGATTTCCGGGTGAAAGCGAGGCAGATTTTGCGGCCACCATGGACTTGATTGAGGCCGTGCGTTTCGACCAGTCCTACTCCTTCAAATACAGTCAGCGGCCCAATACCCCCGCCCTGAAACTCAAGGACAGTGTCCCCGAAGCCGAAAAAGATGCCCGTCTCGCCATTTTGCAGACACGTATCAACGGCTTGGCCCAAGCCTACGCCCAGAGTCTGGTGGGGACACGTCAGGCGGTATTGATTACCGGCCCTTCGCGCCGTGATCCGCGTGAAGTGACCGGAAAAACCGCCTGCAACCGCTCGGTCAATCTGCCCGGCAACCCTGACTGGGCAGGACAAATGATGGATATAGAAATTACGGCCGCTTTGCCGAATAGTCTGCGTGGTCGTCTGACGCAGTCCAATCCTGCGGCACATCGTCTTGCCGTATAATCCCATGGAGCCTCCCAGTAAGAATCCCGCCATCTGTCATGGTGATTTTATCGCTGAGCAGGCTAGCGCCGCTGACTTGTCGGAAATGGCCGGCGAACTGGACAGTCATCTGCGGCAACTGGAATCCCGGCTGGGTGTCGTCATTCTCCCGCGTGGGGAACGTTTCCATATTACCGGTCCACAAGCGGCGGTGCAGGCCGCAAAAACCGTTCTGGCAGAGCTCCATGCTCAGGTTGTTCAGGGCCGGAAGCTTTCCAGCCACTGGGTGCATCAATGTATTCAGCGTGTTCAGGTGGAAGCCGAGTCTGAAACTCATGAAGTCTCGGAATCCCCAGGGGTGCAAACCCTCAAAGGGACCATTCGGGGTCGAGGATTGCGTCAACGCCGCTATCTGGATTCCATCCGCCATAATGACCTGACTTTTGGCATCGGTCCGGCCGGTACGGGAAAAACCTATCTGGCCGTCGCAGCGGCCGTCGAGCAGATCGAACGCAATCAGGTACGCCGCCTGGTGTTGGTGCGTCCCGCCGTCGAAGCCGGTGAACGGCTGGGTTTCCTGCCCGGGTCTTTAAGTGAAAAAGTGGATCCCTATTTGCGCCCCCTCTACGACGCCCTGCATGAAATGATCGGTTACGAGAAGGTGGCAAAACTCATCGAGCGGCAAATCATTGAAGTGGCTCCGCTGGCTTACATGCGCGGTCGGACGCTCAACGACGCCTTTATCATTCTCGACGAGGCCCAGAATACGACGCCGGAGCAGATGAAAATGTTTTTGACCCGTATGGGTTTCGGTGCAAAAGTAGTCGTCACTGGCGACGTCACCCAGATTGACCTTCCGCGTGGCCAGCTTTCCGGTCTGGTCCAGGTGCTGGATGTGCTGGATGCCATGCCGGGCGTGGAAATGGTCTTTTTTGAAAGTGCCGATGTGGTCCGGCATCCGCTCGTGGCCCGCATTATCCAGGCTTATGATCGCTTTGGGGATAAGGCATGAGCGGACTTTATCTGCGTCTATCTGCGGATGATTCCGTGGAGCCAGCTTCTATTCCTTCCCGCAACCAGGCCAGGACTGCCATTCTTCAGGCGCTGACGGTTGCGACTCCGCGATCCCCGGACGCAGGGCGCATGGCCGAAATCTCCCTCGCCTTTGTGAGTAATGCCGAAATCACCCGATTGAACGCTCACTATCGGCAGCAGGAAAAACCGACCAATTGTCTGTCTTTTCCCCAGGATCCCCTGCCTCCAGTGTTCCGCCGCGACCTGTTGGGCGATATTGTGATAGCCCCGGCCGTGGTGCTTCAGGAAGCGGCCGAGCAGGGGAAAACTTTGTTGAATCATTATCGTCACTTGCTGATTCACAGTACCTTGCATTTGTTGGGCTATGACCATGTCGAAGACCACGAAGCACAGATCATGGAACAACTGGAAACCCGATTGCTGGCTGAAATGGGTGTGGCCGACCCTTACCTGAACCAAATACATGAGTGAAGATCGAAGTACCCAGGAGCGCCCACGGAGTTGGTGGGCGCGTTTTACCCAGTCCCTGCGCGGCAATGTGGAAGATCAGGACAGTTTGCTGGATCTGATCCGGGAGGCTGGCGAGCGTCAGGTGATTGATGCCGAAGCGGCACGCATGGTGGATGGGATTTTCCGGATGGGCGAATTGACCGTCCGTGACGTGATGATTCCCCGCGCTCAGATGGAAGTGATTGAGATGGATATGCCATTGCCGGAAATCATCGCCAGGGTTTCGGAAGTCGGGCACTCGCGTTTTCCGGTGGTGGGAGAGGATCGCGACGACGTGCGCGGCATCCTGCTGGCCAAGGATTTGCTCCAGGCCTGTCGTTCGGGCATGTCCTTGCCGCGCTTGGGAGAATTGTTACGACCGGCGACGTTTATTCCTGAAAGCAAACATCTGGATCATCTGCTCTATGAGTTTCGCACCGGTCGCCACCACATGGCGGTGGTGGTTGATGAATATGGCGGGGTGGCCGGCCTTATTACCATTGAGGATGTGCTGGAAATCATCGTCGGGGAAATTGAAGACGAATATGACATTGACGAAGATGTCATGATAGCCTCACGGGAAGATGGTGACTTTCTGGTGAATGCGCTGATTCCCCTGGAGGATTTCAATGAACATTTTGTGGCGCATCTGGCAGATGAACACGCGGACACCCTGGGTGGCTGGGTGGCTACGCGTCTCGGGCATGTGCCGAGGGTGGGCGAAGTGATTGAGGAGGGTAATTTGCGACTGGAAGTGTTAAGAGCCGATCGACGCCGGGTACAAATTGTCCGGGTGTCTCCTCCGCGCAGTGCAGCGCTGCCCGAATCGCCCGATCAGGATAGTGCATGATTCAGGATTCCATCAAAACATGGGTGTTTCCTTTGCGGCTTCTGGCCGCATTAATTTTGGGTGTGCTCTGGCCTTTGGCTTTTGCCCCTTTTAATGCCTGGTTTCTCGCTATCATTCTGCTATTTGCGCTGTTCTGGTTGGCTACCACAGCTGAACGTCCCCGGCGGGCTGCCGCTTTGGGGTACGCTTTTGGTTTCGGGGCATTTTGTAGCGGAGTCAGCTGGATATCCGTCACCCTGCACAATTTTGCCCATATGGACTGGCTACTTGCGGGTGGGGCGGTGGCGCTGCTGGCGGCTTATTGCGCCATTTATCCAGCTTTGGCCCTATGGCTGGCTATCCGTTTTTTTCGGGGAAATGCGCGTCTTGTCGCCTTACCGGTGTTGTGGATATTTGCGGAATGGTGTCGAGCCCGGTTCTTCACGGGCTTCCCCTGGCTGGCCACAGGATATACGCAGACCCATGTTTTTCTGGGTGGTTTCTCCGCCTGGCTGGGGCAGTATGGGGTCGGGCTCGCCACCGCCGGTTTTGCCACTATTTTGTTATGGATGTTGCGCGAATCCCACTCCAGACGGGCACTGCTCGGCGGCGTTTCTGCCTTGCTGGTACTTTCCGGAGTGGCTCTGGCGGCAGGGTCAGTCAGCTTCACCCATCCCGTCGGGCACAAGCTCCGGGTCAGCCTGGTGCAGGGTAATATTCCCATCACCGAAAAATGGAATACTGCAGCCATCAGCCAGATACTGCACCATTACGTACAACTGATTTTGCAGACGCCCAAAAATAGCCAGCTGGTGGTTTTGCCGGAAACCGCCTTTCCCATTTTTCAGACGGAAATTCCTGAACTGATTAGTCAGTTACAGGAATGGTCGGCGCGGAATCACAAGATTCTGATTATCGGCATTCCCGAGTTAGCAGATGGCAAATACTACAACGCTGCCATGGAAATTGACGGGAACGCCCCCCTGCGCTGGTACCAGAAAGAACATCTGGTGCCTTTTGGTGAATATATTCCCTTGCCGCGCCTGCTGGGTCCTTTGGTCCACCACTTTTTACCGGGTCTGGGGAGTTTTTCCTTTGGGCATGGTCCTTATGCCCTGCCTGTAGACGGACAAAAGGCTGGCATGACCATTTGTTATGAAGAATCTTTTTCCCGTGATGTCCGTAAGGGGGTCAGAGAAGGGGCGACCTTTTTACTCAATATCAGTGATTACGCCTGGTATGGGCATAGTATTGCGGCCGCCCAGAGTATGCAGATGGCCGCCATGCAGTCCCGTCAGGAGCAGAAACCGGATGTGCGCGATACCAATACCGGTATCACCACGCTGATTTCTCCCCAGGGCGAAATCCGCACCCAGCTTCCGCAATTTGTGGTGGGCACGCTGAACGGCTCGGTGCAGCCCATGGCCGGAGAGACTCCCTATGGTCGTTGGGGGAGTCTGCCCTACCTGCTACTGAGTGCTTTGCTCATGCTTTTGGCCATAGGGGTTACTCGCCGGCAATCATCATCTCGTCAATGAGAATGGAAGAACAGCCGGTGTTGCCATGGATAAGCAGGTCGTTGCCGACCATCTGCATACCCTTGAACATGGCCTGCAGGCTCCCCGCAATGGTGATCTCCTCAACCGGATATTGAATCTCGCCATTTTCTATCCAGAAGCCGGCGGCACCGCGTGAATAGTCGCCGGTGACCATATTGATCCCAAAACCGATTAGTTCGGTGACCAGTAAACCCCGTCCCATTTCCCGGATCATTTCCTGCAGCGATCGGCTGCCGGGCTCCAGGGTCAGATTGTGGACACCTCCGGCATTTCCGGTGGTCGGCATCTGCAACTTGCGGCCACTGTAACTGTCGAGGATGTATCCCTGCAGAATCCCTTCGGAAATAATGTCGCGATTGCAGGTGGCTACGCCTTCCGAGTCAAAGCTGGCACTGCCCAGCCCCTTGGGGCGCAAAGGTTCTTCATAAATGCGAATATGTTCCGGAAACAGGGTCTTGCCCAGGCTGTCTAACAGAAAGGAACTTTTACGATATAGACTGCCACCACTGATGGCACTGGCCAGGTGTCCAAGGATGCTAGAAGCCACCTGATTTTCAAAAATCACCGGTGCCCTGGTGGTGGGTAGCTTACGGGCATCCAGACGCCGCACCGCCCGTTCAGCGGCTATTTTGCCGATACTTTCCGGGCTGGCCAATGCGCTGGCATTGCGGGCTACATCATACCAGTAGTCCCTTTGCATTCCGCCTTTCAGGTCTTCGGCAATGACTGAGCAGGACAGGCTATGCTGGGACGATTGTCTTTTCCCCACAAAACCCAGACTGTTGGCGTAAACAGAAAGGCCTTCGCTGGTGCCCAGGCTTCCCCCTTCAGAATTGTGAATACGTGGATCACTATCACGGGCAGCAGCCTCGCAACGGCGTGCCAACTCTGCGGCCAAATCAGCGTCTATTGACCAGGGATGATAAAGATCCAGATCAGGGAACTCGCGGGCAAAAAGCTCCGGATCAGCCAGGCCCGAAAAGGGGTCTGCGGAGGTGTGACGGGCAATGGTGAGCGCGGCTTCCACGGTTTCGGCAATGGCCTTGCGTGAAAAATCCGAGGTGGAGGCACTACCTTTGGACTGCCCCAGGTAGACCGTCACACCCATCCCTTTATCCTGATTGTACTCAATGGATTCCACTTCACCGAGGCGGACGGTCACAGAAAGTCCCTTGCCCGTACTCGCTGCCGCTTCTGCTGCAGTTGCCCCCTGTTTGCGGGCGAGAACCAGAATGTCCTCGCTGATCTGGCAAAGAGTTTCGGCATTCAGGGTGGAATGGGGGGCTTGGCTCATGGGCTTGGGTCTCGCTGTGAATGAAAGAATCCCGACATCTTACTCCCAAGGCATCCGATGTAGAAAGAAAATGACTGATGAATGACTGTTGAACCTAAAAAATGGCCGTTGGGTCTGCAGGCTTTTTGCTCCATTGTTCCTTGCCTGTTGTTCTACGGCTCATCCTGCTGTCAGGAGAGAACTCGCCCTGCGGGCTCAGACAGCTCTCCTGACGGGCGCAGGATTTCGCCAAGAACAACAACGGCTCGAAACAAAAGTCGCTGCAAAGCCTGCAGACCCAACGGCCATTTTTTAGGGGTAATGTTATTGACATGCATTATCATTTGCGTTTGAATGCTGTGTAAGAGCTTTTGATGAGAATAGCTATGTATATATGCCTATGTAACGCTGTCACCGAAAAAGACATTCATCAGGCAGTATGTGAAGGTGCCTGTTCCATGCGGGATCTACGCCAACAGTTAGGTGTGGCCTCCCAGTGCGGGCGTTGTGCGACTTGTGCCAAAGCGATTCTGGATCAGGAAACGCAGCATGCCAAAGCCATGCAATATCCCATGCATCAGCATTCCCGGTCTACACTCAAGCGTGCGGTCTAAACACTCATTTTCTAGTCCATTAAATTAACTATTCAACCAGGAGCGCGTCATGAAAGGGGATAAAAAAGTTATTCAGTTGTTGAACAAGGCACTGGCCATTGAGCTGACGGCCATTAATCAATATTTTCTGCATGCCCGCATGTACAAAAACTGGGGACTTTTTGCTTTGGGTAAGCATGAATATGCGGAATCCATTGAAGAAATGCAGCATGCCGACAAACTCATCGAACGTATTCTGTTTCTGGAAGGCCTACCCAATCTGCAGGACCTGAATAAATTACTCATCGGTGAAAATGTCGCTGAATGCTTGGCTTGTGACTTGAAACTGGAAGAAGCTGGCCGTGCCCATTATGTTGAGGCCATCCATTATTGTGAATCGGTCAAAGACTACGTCTCGCGTGACATTCTCGTCGAAATTCAGGAGCAGACTGAAGAGCATATTGACTGGCTGGAAACCCACATTGATCTGATCGACAAAATGGGTTTACCCAACTTTATGCAAACGGCCTCGGGTCCTTTGGGCGGTGGAGAGGAATAATACAAATGCGCTTGATATATGTTTGCCCAGGCGCAAGTTTTACCATTCCGGAAATGGGTCAACAAAACCATTCCATGCCGACGGACCCTGCTGCCACTCTGCATCGGTAAGCAAGCAATCGCTCAGAGATTGACGGATCTTGTCTTCATCCATGTTTTGTCCGATAAAAACCAGCTCCTGGCGGCGGTCGCCCCATTCTCCCTGAAAATGTTTCTCGATAGCCTGGCGTTCTTCGGGATCTTTGGGCCAGTACTTTTTGGGGGTGGCGGCCCACCATTGTCCGGCCGCCTGATGTCGGAAAATTCCCCCGGCCTGAGACCAGAGTCCTGCGACATCCGGCCGGCTCGCTAACCAGAAAAATCCCTTGCTGCGTAATACGCTGTCCCAATTCTGATGCATCAAGTCCCAGAAGCGCTGCGGATGAAAGGGGCGGCGAGCGGCAAAATGAAAACTGCCAATCCCGTATTCCGTACTTTCCGGAATATGTTCCCCGCGCATTTCCATCAACCATCCGGGGGCCTGGCTGGCTTCTTCAAAGTCAAAAAGACCGGTTTGCAGTACGCGACTGACAGGAACCCGACCAAACTCGGAAATTTCAATGCGCGCCCGAGGATTGAGCGCATTCAAAATAGCCATCAAGCTCTGCTGTTCTTCCGAGCTGATGAGGTCCACCTTGTTCAGCACCAGCACATTGCAGAATTCAATCTGCTCAATCAGGAGGTCGGTAATGGTGCGCTCATCTTCTGCGCCCAGTGACTCTCCACTATCGCGCAATAATTGAGCGTCGGCATATTCCCGTAGAAAGTTATAGGCATCCACGACCGTCACCATGGTATCCAGGCGCGCCAACTGTGACAGTGAGCTGCCTTGTTCGTCCTCAAACGTGAAGGTTTCGGCGACGGGCAAAGGCTCAGAAATCCCCGTGGATTCAATTACCAATTGGTCAAAACGCCCTTCTTTTGCCAATAAGGCCACCTCCTCAAGCAAATCTTCCCGGAGCGTGCAGCAGATGCAGCCATTGGACATTTCAACGACTTTTTCTTCCGTGCGTGATAGTTGCGCGCCCCCTTCACGGACCAGGGCGGCATCAATATTGATTTCACTCATGTCATTGACAATTACTGCGACACGCCGGTCTTCCCGGTTGTGCAGGATATGGTTGAGGAGCGTGGTTTTGCCGGCACCGAGAAAACCCGACAACACGGTGACGGGAAGGGGAGTGGTGGAGAGCTGGGACATGGTAAATCCTCACAAGATCACTGAAATGGCATACTTTATATGCAACTTAGTTGCATATAACAACACGGGAATCCTGTGCAGGTCAAGTGAGGAGAACACAAAGCGCCCCTTTTGTTGCCAAAGTCGCGGCAGGCCTCCGGGCTGACAGCCGGCTGGGTTCCATTTGCAGAGGCGTGGATATTAATGGTATTGACTACACAAATGATAATCGTTTACACTATTAACCAGTGGTTGTGCTGTTTTGTCTATAAGACTTTCAAGGAGACGAATATGCTGAAAGAAGTACTCGCCCATGTGCGCCAATATCCGGGCATCACTCTGGAATCGTTGATGGATTTACATGCTGCCGATGCGGAGTACATGTCCGCATTGCTGGCTAAACTCACCAAAAATGGGCAGTTGTTGGCGATGGAAACCGGCTGTGCAGAAAGTGGCCGTTGTCGGGAAGGCGGCAATAAACCCTCTCGCATCTGCTTTTTTTGTTCGGCTGTGGATAAGGCCAGCCTGGAATACAGCCAGTCCGTGATGTTGCATTCCTGAACAGAGCCTGTTTTTTATGGGCCTTATGACATTTTTTGTGGGTGTTGGTTTTTCCGCAGACTGTTTGCCTGCTCCGAAGGCACAGTCAAGCATCAATTATGTTGGTCAGGAATCATGGGAAACCTGACCTGAACAATGACTTTTTCTTCACGACGCGCCAGCATATGGCGATTGGTAGCCTGAATGAGGCTACCTTTTTTATGGTCTGCGAGTGTAACGGGTTTTATCTTAGGTTTTCCTGGTCGGAGCGTATGGTGGCCATCAATGGGCAATTTTCCACAAAAAGCGCTGGTGTGCTGCTCCGTGTGGCATTAAAGCCAATAGTAAGGTTAGGGTATAATTAAAATTGTAGCGAGCTAACTGAATTTCTATTTTGTTACTGGTCTTGCAAAGAATTAAGATTAATGATGTGTTAATCGACACAGGAGATCGATAATGGATATGCATTCAATGAGCATGCAGGCGATGACCAACAGCATGCATTATATTTCTGATGGGCAAACCGCTGCGGGGATCATAGTGACGGGTTTGATTGCCTTTGCTTTTTTTGGGTTGGCTGCAGCGCTGTTCATGCGCGCTGCGCGTGCCGAGGCAAAAAAAGAAGCACAAGAGGCAAGCAAGCACTAAAAGCGATGATGCTATTTAGAAACCTGCTGTTTGGTTTTCAAGCGTGCAAATGATAGTGCCAACCCAGTCGGATAATGGCGACGAAGGCATTTGGGAGGGTGTACCCGGGCCCATTGGCGCCGGGGTTGATGATATATTGCAGGTCGGGTTGGATATAAAAATCCTTGAAAACGGGCTGTTTGAAGTTCACTTCCAGACTGGTTTCTGCAGCCCCCGTATTCGAACCGGATTGGCGTTGCCAGGCGCGGGCCATGCCCAGGCTCAGGGTAGAGCCGGGTGAATCCGGAATGAAATGTCGCAGCCGCAATCCTGCGCCCACATAGGCATTCACCGGCGAAACGGCTGCAGCATTGGGGGCTCCGCCACCTTGCAGGAAGACCCCCCAGGTCATCTGATCGGCTTTCCAGCGATACTCGGCGGTACCGTAAAATCCGCCCTGACTGGTAGAAGAACCGATGCCAATATTTTGCGTGAGGTAAGGCCCATAAACGTGATTGTAATAGCCTCCGGCCTTGAGCATCGCCGTGCCCGGACCAATGGGAATACTTTGGTCGACTTCACCATAATAAATCATTCCGTCACTGCCCCAGGGCGCACGGAAGGGATGGACGCCATCCGCACTAAATGCGCCTGCCATTAGCGTGGTATTGCCCCAGCTCGCTGCAGCCATGGCTCCGAGACTGGAGTAAGGATAAGTGGGCGTGAAGGGAATGTTGGCCGAAATGATGGGATAAATACCATAAGAGGCATTGAACAGTTCGCCTGCTACTCCGGTATCATCGAAATAATCGTTAGGATTGAGCAAGCCGAGGCGCAAGGTATAGTCGCCGAATTTTTGTCGATAATAAGCCTTATAAAGATGGGCCATGTGTTGATAGGGCGTAGTGAGATTGGAGACGCTCTGTAGATCACCAATGTACAAACTGTCGGGGTTGCTGCTGTCCGCAGCAAGACCTTCGACTACAAAAAGACCCCCCTGCCACCAACCGGCCTTACCGGTATGCAGGGCTAGTCCGCCTTTCCAGAGCCCGGTTGCGGTGCTGCCGGTACTGATGCCACCACTCAGATTGGAAACGCCTTCTATCTGGCCATGCAAGACCAGGGAAATTCCTCGCCACCAGTTTTGGTGCGCTGCTTCGGGGATGGACTGCCCCGTACTGGCAGCCCAGGCGGGGGCAGTGGATGCGCAGAAAAGAATGCTACTCAAGAGGATGTTGCGGTAACGGTTTTGCTGGCGAAGCATGAATTCTCCCTTAATGAATAGATCGGATGGTAATGAAATTATTATTACCATCAACTGCAAAAATTGTTTGTCTCTGTTGAGAAAGACCACTTGACAGTCCTCACAGTCCCCTTTAATGTGCAACCGAGTTGCATATAATATGACGCACAAACATGCCGTTATCAACACCACGTTAGGAGAATTACTATGTATCGCGCTGAATCCAATGAGTTATCGCCATCTAAACTGTTCAGGCGGCATACTGGCGCCGGGCGGCGTTTTCTGCCTTTGCTGTCCTTGTTGCTGGGTCTGGGTGCTGCACAAATGGCTGCAGCAGACACCATTCATGCCGTAGGCGTAGAAAATGAATATGCCAATGTCATCAGCCAGATTGGTGGAAAATATGTTCAGGTGAGTGCCATTGAGAGTAATCCCAATACCGATCCCCATACGTTTGAGGCGAGCCCGGCTGTGGCCAGAGAAATTGCGGCGGCCCAGTTGGTGGTCCGTAACGGCGTGGGTTATGACAGTTGGGCCAAAAAAATTCTGGCGGCTGATCCTAATTCAAAGCGGCAGGTGATTGTGGTTCAGGATCTGTTACATTTACCCGACAGCACCAAAAACCCGCATCTCTGGTACAAACCGGAAACCATGCCGGCGGTTGTCAAGGCGGTTGCGGCGAGCCTGAGCAAGCTGGATCCTGCCCATGCGGCTTTTTTCAAGGCCAATGTTCAAAAGTTTGATGCTTCGCTGAAGCCGTGGTATGCCGCCATTGCCAGTTTCAAAGCGCAATATCCCCATACTCCGGTAGCGGTTACCGAACCCGTAGCAGATTACATGTTGCAGGCGGCAGGCTGCGATCTGAAAACGCCCTGGAATCTCCAGGCGGCAATCATGAATGGGACCGATCCGGCACCCCAGGATGTCAGCATCCAGAATCATCTGTTCAAAAATCATCAGGTCAAGGTGTTTCTGTATAACCAGCAGGTCACTGACTCCCTGACCGCGTCTTTCCTGAATAATGCCAAGGCGGCGCATATTCCGGTGGTGGGCGTTTATGAAACCATGCCAACCGGGTACACTTATCAATCCTGGATGCTCGCAGAA
This sequence comes from Acidithiobacillus albertensis, assembly GCF_001931655.1. Classification (NCBI taxonomy): domain Bacteria; kingdom Pseudomonadati; phylum Pseudomonadota; class Acidithiobacillia; order Acidithiobacillales; family Acidithiobacillaceae; genus Acidithiobacillus; species Acidithiobacillus albertensis. The sequence continues at coordinate 616,109 of NZ_MOAD01000001.1, forward strand.
GTGGATGCCCTGCGCGCAGCCGTAGAACATGGTACCTCTACGACGGTGTTGAAATAATATCTTGACCAATCAGAGTCCGATTCTTGCGGTCGCCGATCTTTCTGTGGATCTGGGCGGCCGCAGTATTTTACGGGATGTCAGTTTTGATCTGTATCCCGGGCAGCTCTGCGCCCTGATTGGTGAAAATGGGGCAGGTAAAACCACCCTGTTACGCACCTTGCTGGGCCTGATTACCCAGCGTGCCGGCACGGTGCGGATCGGCGCTGCGCCGGCTCGTGAACATCGCGAGCTGGTGGGCTATGTTCCCCAGAAAATCAATTTTGATCCGGATCTGCCCTTGCGCACCCGGGATCTGGTGCGTTTGGGGCTGGATGGTCAGCGTTTGGGGTTGCCGTTTTTTAATGGACGCACCCGCCATGCGGTGGATCAGGCGCTGCAAGCCGTGGGCGCGGAAGAATTTGCCGATCAGCGGGTTGGGGAATTATCGGGGGGGCAGCAGCAGCGTGCCGTCATCGCCCATGCTTTGGTTCGCAAGCCGCGTCTGCTGATTCTGGATGAACCGCTGGCAAATCTCGATTTTGGTAGCGCCAATGCACTGGTGGATTTGCTGGGGCGTTTGATTGTCCAGCAGCAAATGACGGTACTGGTGACCGCCCACGACATGAACCCGCTGATTCCGGTGATGGACCGTCTGGTGTATCTGGTAGACGGGCGCGCCGCCACCGGCACGGTTGCCGAGGTCGTGCAGGCGGAGGTGCTCAGCAAGCTTTACGGTTATCCCGTTTCGGTTCTGCACCATGGCGGGCGGATTCTGGTGCTGCCCGATGCCCCCGAAAATGCCGATGTGGCCAATATGAATCGTTGTGCAGGTCACGGAGTGTGAGCGGATGTTTGCTTTTTTAAGCAGTCAGCCGGTACAGACTGCGCTTATTGTGGGCAGCTGCGCGGCGTTGGTCAGTGCCCTGATTGGGGTGTTTACTGTGTTGCGTGGAAATGCTTTCGCCGGTCATGCCCTAGCTGATGTCAGCAGTGCCGGAGGAGCCGCTTCGTTTTTATGGGGTATCAGCCCCTTGCTGGGTTTTCTCGGCATGGCCTGGATTGCTGCATTCGGGATGGAATTTCTGGGGGTCCGCAAGGCGCGGGAAAGAGATCTGGCGACCGGGATTGTGCTGGGTGCCGGTCTGGGACTTTCGGCGCTATTTTTGTATTTGGATGTCACTACCACCAGTACCACCGGTGCCGCTGTATCGGTGATGTTCGGGTCTTTATTCGCCATTTCGCAAGGCTTGATCTGGCCGGCCATCCTGGCGGTACTGGCGGTGTTTTTGCTGGTCGGCTTGTTTTATCGGCCGCTGATTCTGACAGCGGTGGACCCGGATTTGGCGACTTTGCGGGGTGTTTCCCCACGCTGGATGGGTTTGCTACAACTTCTGGTGCTGGGACTGGCCGTTGCGGTTTGTGCTCTGGCGATTGGCGCGGTACTGGCGACGGCGCTCCTGATCGGCCCTGCCGGAGCGGCGATTCGTCTCAGTCGACGACCTGCCCAGGCTATTTTCTGGGCGATGATTATTGCCCTGACGGCGGTCTGGTTGGGAATCTGGATGGCCTACGAAAGTTATTACTGGTTTTCCGGTAATGCCTGGCCCGTCAGTTTTTTTGTGGTGGTCCTGATTTTTCTGTTTTATCTACTGGCTATGTTCGGTTCTTCGTGGAGCCAGAAATACCAGCGCCGGGGCATTGCGTCCCTGCGCCGCCTTCAGGAGCCTTAGCCGTGTTTTCCAGTTTTATGATCAACACCTGGATTGCGGGTACCGCCATTGCGCTGGTGGCCGCACTGGTCGGTTATTTTGTGGTAATTCGCCATTCGGCCTTTGCAGCCCATGCCTTGCCGTTGGGAGCCTTTCCGGGGGCGGCAGCGGCTAATCTGCTCGGAGTGAATCCTTTTGTTGGCCTCCTGGTTTTTGTGGGAATGGGGGTGCTGCTCTTGCGTCAATTGGCCCGTATAGGGCGGCGTGACGTGGGAACCGGACTGCTGCTGGTGCTCTTTCTGGGCGTCGGTGCGCTGTTTCTCAGTATGACCAGTGAATACGCCCCTGAGGTATTTTCGCTGCTTTTTGGTGAGATGCTGGGTGTCAGCGATGCGGATTTGTGGCCCATACTGGTGATTTCCGCCCTGGTCACGGTGATTATGATCACCATTTTTCGCCCCTTGCTGCTGGATTCCAGTTTTCCTGATCTGGCTGCTTTACAGGGGATTTCTGCAGCACGCATGGATCTGATTTTTTTAAGTCTGCTGGCGCTGGTGACGGCTTCAGCCCTGCCAGTCGTCGGTGCCTTTCTGGTTTTTACCTTGTTGGTGGGGCCACCTGCTGCTGCCCAGTCGCTGAGTATTCACCCGCTGCGCAGCCTGCTCCTGGCAGTAATTTTTGCCGAGAGCAGCATCTGGTCAGCCATTGCGCTGTCTTATTGGACCAACTGGCCCATCGGTTTTTTTGTAGGCATGCTGGGCGCCGGACTTTTTACCCTGGCCCGCAGTTATCGTCACTGGAGTCAGCGACAACGCCCGGTCGTGCAGGTTTCTGGCTTGTGAATCTTTATGCAGTAATCAGGCGTTGACGGTACTCAGGCGCAGCATCAACGACAAGCACAAAACTCCTGCTGGCCCCTCTGAGCTGGTTGCTCATCGCTCAGAACGGTTTTTACCCAGCAGGTGGGCGTTGTGGTCAATAAGATCACGTTGCTCCGGCAAAGCCCGCAAGTTGATGGCGGTAGCGCGCATGACAGTCTCCTCATGAAACGCAATAGATATACAAACGGTAGAGTGGCGTATAGCTGTTGTCAATTCAAAGCTAGCGGCGAGTCATACGGCTTGGGCATTGGCATGAGTGATGATCGGTTGAGTTGATGTCGTCTGGCACGATTATTCACCGGCCTTGATTTTGATGACAAGAGTCGGTCGCGTGGTGAATATAGTACTATGGATGCGGCTGAAAAGGTTTTGAATAAGATTCGGCTCAATAACCAAATTTTATGCAGAGAAAGGGAGAATCTGCTTGCACACTCAAAAAAGAATCTTCCAGGACAATGACCCAGGCTCAGAGTAGGAGATAAGAATGGATCGTCGTTTATTGATTCGATTGTTGGCGAAGCAGGAGCTGACAATCATTTTGCCCTTGGTACAGGTCCTTAATCCTGATGTGATGCCCGATCTGCTCGCGCAGCGGCTTGAGGATATGATGGGGCAAGGGTATCAATGTGTTGCCGCCTTTTTGGATGATGATTGTGTCGGGGTGGCGGGGATTTGGCAGGGAACGCGCTTTTGGTGCGGTCGTTATCTGGATGTAGACAACGTGGTCGTGGATCCTGCATATCGCAGTTCCGGGATAGGACGGCAGCTTATGGACTGGGTTGAACAATATGCCCGTCAGCAAGGCTGCGAAATCATGGTGTTGGATGCGTACGTCACCAACCATTCGGCACGCCGGTTTTATGAGCGAATGGGTTATCAGGTGCTTGGCCATCATTTTGTCAAGTCATTGTGATCAAAGGTGAAAATTGACATATTTTGGCATGCGCTGTATGGTAACTTTAGCATTTCAGGCGGTTAGCGCGGTCTGGGTAAACTCCAGTGTCGGTACAAGGCCATCATGCGCAGAATAAAGGACAGTGATGCGCCAGCCAGAGTACTTTCGATGGCGGGTAAATGCGCATAATCGCCAAGCAGAGTAACTGCTGCCCCCAACAACGCCGCAGATGCATAGATTTCCGCACGCAATACCACAGGAATCTCGGCGGTTAAAATATCGCGTACCATGCCGCCGCCAATGCCACTGATCATTCCCAAAACTGCTGCCATGACCGGAGACAAGCCATATGTCAAAGCCTTTTGTGCCCCCGTAGCAGCAAAAACACCCAGGCCGGCAGCATCAAAAAGCAGTACAGGATGGCGCAAATGATCAAAAAGGTGATGAAAGAAAAATACACCGACCCCTGCGAGAACCGCCAACGCCATGATATGCCAGTTGGCAATGGCCTCCGGGGGAATGGCACCGATCAGCAAATCCCGTAAGATGCCCCCTGAAACCGCAGTAACAACGCCCAAAACGACAATACCAAAAATATCCATTTGACTGCGCACCCCGCGCATTGCTCCGCTGATGGCAAAGGCGAATATCCCTAACAGGTTGATCAGGTTCAAGAAGAATGTTGTGGTAGAATGAGTCAACTGCATGGTCTCCATTTGTTTGGTTTTTTTATGCGTCCGTACATTGAGCCCCGGGCGATACTATATGGTCAGTAAATCAGGTGGAAGTCATCCATCCTTTGAGGCCTTGGAACAACTGGGCGCGGTATAAATTGCCACGCGAGACCGGAGTTTGTGGAAATGCTTTATGGACGGTAGAGACTTAAGCTGGGACAGCTATCAGTGGATCAAGATAGTCGACATAGGTTTGTTGAAAGCGATCCTTGTGCCGTTTGTTCGCTTCATGGCGCTTTCCGGTCAGTACCCAAGCGGCTGCGGGCCACGAGGAAGTAAGCGATACCGGTAGCCAACAGGGCGCCGCTGATCATGGCGTAGAATATGAGGTCATCCTGCGGGATGGTTTCTCCTCCGCCTTTCACGGGGATCAGAATCAGTTGTCGCAACAGCGTAATCATGGCGACTTCAAAAAACACCTCGACATGAAAAATACCGCTGCGCATGAAGGTGATTTCGGCGGAAATCAGGGCTGACAGGACCCAGACAATAAAAAGCGTGCCTAAGGCGTGGAGAAAGCCAGCTGCCAGTATGTGCTCCCGGAAAGCGTCCACCACATCATGACTGAATTGGATCATGATCAATACGCTGGCAGCCGCCAGGGCGACGGCAATAAACAGGTGAAGGGTATAATTCAGCATTCGTAGAACGCCGTTGAAACCATCATTCAACATCAGGACTCCTTTGGCTGGATGCGCATGCCTGGCGACGCAGGGCATGATAGATGATAACGAGGGAACCCTGCCATTGATTTAGTCTGGCAAATAATAATAAATAAATTATAAAAATATAAAAATTAATCAAGCTACTGAACTCAGCGAATCCATAAATCCACGATAATGTTGTTTCCAGTCTCCCTCGCGAGCTAAGAGCGATGATCAAGTGGTATATTACCGCATAACCCTAGCGGAGCATTGCCCTTCCACATGGTTACACAAGATCATCTTCCTGATAGGGCAATAAAATCACCAGTTTCATATCCGTATGTGCCGCTGGTAATAAGGTGCTTTGTTCATACACCACGCGCCCATGCACTGGGTGCTGGAATACCCGGCGACCGCCTTCTCTTTCCACTACATCCTGGGCAGGCCAGAGCCCGGCAAATGTGCGGCTCTGACTTTGCAGTTGGGTGATGATCCGGGCCATTTCGGGATCATCCAGGTGCTTGCCAACATCGGCACGAAACTCGGCGACCAGACGTCGGCAACGGCTATGCCAATCATCGACGAAGTTTCTGGCGCCGGGGTCGAGGAACAGAAATTCCAGCAAATTGGGAGGCTTTTCCTCGGGAACCGGACTGGCTGGTAACCAGCCCGCAAAATGTGCGGCGGCGGCCGCATTCCAGGCAGGTACATTCCAGTAGCGATCCAGGATATAGGCAGGATATTGCAGGATTTTGAGAAGGTGGAGCAGGGTGGGCGCTACGGCAGAAGGGGGAGATTCCAGCTGGGGATCAGCCTTGCCCGCAAGATGAAACAAATGCTGCCGTTCAGCATGGGATAGTTGCAGTACCTTGCTGAGGCGATCCAGCGTGGGCACGGAAGGTTGTATCGGCCGCCCCTGCTCAATCCAGGTGATCCAGGTGCCACTGACTCCCGAGAGCATGGCGAGTTCTTCGCGGCGCAGCCCGGGAGTGCGGCGGCGTCCAAGCGCATTCAGGCCAGCCTGCTGCGGTGTTGTTTTTTCGCGGTGGCGACGAATAAACGCCCCCAAGGCCAAGCTGTCTCCGGACATCGGTATAATCCATGTAAAGCGCAATCATGGTAGTTAATATACCAGTATATATGCTCATATTGTACCAGTTTGATGGTCTTCGTATGATAGGTGTATATTCTTTTGGAAGACCTAAAACCCATGAGTAATCAGCAAAAACTGGTAGAGAAGCAATTCGGTGTGGCGGCGACGGATTATCTCCATAGCCCGGCACATGCACAGGGTGCAGATTTACAGCGTCTGCGTCGGGAGTTTACCGGACAGCCGGCCATGCGGGTGCTGGATCTTGGCTGCGGGGCGGGGCATGCCAGCTTTACTCTGGCGGAAGTTGTCGGGGAAGTGTTCGCGGTGGATCTTTCCGGCGAAATGCTGCGTGTGGTAGCTGACGAGGCGCAACAGCGTAGATTGTCTAATCTCCACACCGAAAAAAGTACGGCAGAATCATTGCCTTGCGCCGATGCTTATTTTGATGGAGTGGTGACGCGTTTTTCCGCCCATCATTGGGCGGATGTCCATGCGGCTCTTCGGGAAATGCGGCGTGTACTCCATCCTCAGGGAAAATGTGTCATCATTGACGTGTGTGCACCCGAAAATCCATTACTGGATACGGTTCTGCAGACGGTCGAAATTTTACGTGACCCTTCTCATGTGCGGGATTACCGGGTTTCAGAATGGCAGGCGATGTTGGCTGCAGCCGGGTGGCAGGTGCCTGATCAGGATACCTGGAAGCTGTCCCTGGATTTTGCCAGTTGGATAAGCCGGATGCGCAGCCCGGAAGAGCGCGTAACAGCGATCAAAAGCGTATGGGCCGGGGCTCCAACCGAGGTCTGTGACCACTTTGCGCTGCAGCCGAATCATGATTTTTCGCTGGATGTGTGCTGGATGACGGCATTGCCCTTATGAACAACATTGGTTAATTTTGGACAGGGATGTTTGAGGAGAAGCTTGTGGCAGCAAAAACGCTTTATGACAAGTTGTGGGAAAGCCATGTGGTGCATACGGAGGCCGACGGTGCCGTATTGCTTTATATTGATCGCCAGTTGCTGCATGAAGTCACCAGCCCCCAGGCCTTTTCGGGTTTGCGCGCGGCGGGGCGCAAAGCCTGGCGGATTGATGCCAATATCGCCACGGCCGACCACAATGTTCCGACCACGGATCGGGCGGCGGGTATTGTCGATCCGACTTCCCGTTTGCAGGTGGATACCCTGGATCAGAACTGTGCGGAATTCGGTATTGAAGAATTCGGCATGCTGGATCCGCGCCAGGGCATTGTGCATGTGATTGCCCCCGAGCAGGGACTCACTCTGCCGGGCATGACCGTGGTGTGCGGCGATTCTCATACGGCGACTCATGGTGCGTTGGGTGCGCTGGCCTTTGGTATTGGCACCACGGAAGTGGAGCATGTGCTGGCGACCCAGTGTCTATGGGCACGCAAATCCAAAAGTATGCGGGTATGGGTGGATGGCGAACTGGGTCGGGGCGTCACCGCCAAGGATATGGTGCTGGCCATTATCGGCAAAATGGGTACGGCGGGCGGTACGGGCTACGCCATCGAATTTGCCGGACCAGCCGTGCAGGCTTTGTCGGTAGAAGGGCGCATGACCTTGTGCAATATGGCCATTGAAGCCGGCGCGCGCTCGGGTATGGTTGGCGTCGATGCCATAACCATTGATTACTTGCGGGGCCGTCCCTATGCCCCGGTGGGCAGAATCTGGGATCAGGCTGTGGCGGCCTGGAATGAACTGCATTCGGATGCGGATGCCCTCTTTGATGCGGAAATTCGTCTCCATGCAGCAGATATCGCGCCTCAGGTCACCTGGGGAACCAGCCCCGAGATGGTTGCAGAAATTAACGCCACCATTCCCGATCCTGCCCAGGAATCCGATATGGTGCGTCGTAAGGGCTGGACGGACGCTCTGGCCTATATGGATTTGCAGGCCAACACCCCGTTGTCTGCCATAGCGCTCGACAAGGTTTTTATTGGCTCCTGTACCAATGCGCGCATTGAAGATCTGCGCGCTGCTGCTGCTGTTGCCAAGGGGCATCAGAAAGCGGCTTCGGTAAAAGTGGCCATGGTGGTTCCCGGCTCGGGACTGGTGAAAGCCCAGGCCGAAGCGGAAGGGCTGGATCGTATTTTCAAAGCGGCGGGTTTTGAGTGGCGTGAACCGGGTTGTTCTATGTGTCTGGCTATGAACGCCGATCGTCTGGAGCCTGGAGAACGCTGTGCTAGTACCAGTAACCGGAATTTTGAAGGGCGTCAGGGAGCGGGCGGCAGAACCCATCTGGTCAGTCCGGCCATGGCAGCCGCCGCCGCGATTGCCGGACATTTTGTGGATGTGCGTGACTGGTCTGCACCATAAAAAGCGCGCCCGCTCCTGGGTGTTGCGCATCGCTCTGGGCTTATGCAGCCTGGGGATGGTGGAAATTGGCATTTTTTCAAGCTTGCGGGGTTGCTCGGCAGAGGTGGCTGCTGTGGAGTATCTCGTCAAGCGACAACTGGAGAAATAATGGAAGCTTTTACCGTATTAGAGGCAATTGTCGCCCCCCTGGATCGTCCCAATGTGGACACCGACGCCATCATTCCCAAGCAGTTTCTCAAAACCATTGAGCGACAGGGCCTGGGCAAGCATCTTTTCGATGCCTGGCGCTATCTGGCACAGGATGGCAGGCAGGTAGAAAACCCTGAATTCATCCTCAATCAGCCGATATATGCTGATGCAAAGATTTTACTCGCCCGGGAAAACTTTGGTTGTGGTTCCAGTCGTGAACATGCTCCCTGGGCGCTGGCAGATTATGGTTTTCGCGCCATCATTGCCCCCAGCTTTGCCGACATCTTTGCAAACAATTGTGTGCAGAACGGGATTTTGTTGATTCGACTGTCCGCAGAAGAAGTAGATCATTTGTTTCATGAAGTGGCGGCTAACCCCGGCTATCGTTTGCGCATTGATCTTCCGGCCCAGGAGGTGCAAACCATGGGAGATAGTCGCTATTGTTTCCCCATGGATGCCGGACACAAACACAAGTTATTGAATGGTCTGGATGATATTCAATTGACCCTGCAACATGAAGGGGCCATTCGCGCTTATGAGGCAGGCCGTCGACAATCAGCGCCCTGGTTATTTCGGGATGGTATTTAAGGAGATTTGATCAATATGATTCAGGATGCAGCGATAGAAGATGAGGGCTTGCAGCCCGTTCGTGCCGATGCCGTTATCATCGAAGGGAAAACCAAACGTGGCAAGCCCTGCAAGGTCATTGACAATACCTGTCAGGTTCCCAGGCAGGAGTTGCAGGCGCTACTGGATGACCTGATCGAACAGGAACATTTCGGCCCTTCCGGTTTGAGTATGGCGGGAGGCAACAGCATTCGTATCGGGGCACCGCAATCTGCCCATGTGCAGCTTGGCAACGATATTTATCGCATGATTCTGGTGGATTACGAGGCGCGTATTGAAGTGTTTTGAGCCATGACGGCTCAGGGCATGAGTCGTTCAATCAACCAGGCATGACTCGCGTCATCAGAACGCCGATAAACAAACCGGTCATGCAGGCGGTCACGACGGCCCTGCCAGAATTCAAAGCGTTCGGGAATCAGCCGGTACCCACCCCATGCCGGGTTGCGTGGGACGTTGTCCTCAGGATAGCGCTGCTGTAATTCGGCAACACGCGCTTCCAGATCAGCACGACTGGCGATGACCTGACTCTGGATGGACGCCGCAGCAGAATAACGGCTGCGGCTAGGGCGTTGTTGAAAATAGCTTTCGGCCGCTGCCGTATCCAGGGGTTCTACAGGGCCGTTGATGCGCACCTGACGATCATTTTCCGGCCAGTAGAATACCAGTGCTGCATGCGGGTTGGCGGCCAGTTCCTGACCCTTCTGGCTGCGCTGGTCGCTGTACCAGCAGAGCCCCTGTTCATCAAAATGCTTGAGCAGTACATAGCGCGCATCAGGATGCCCGTCAGCATCAGCCGTAGCCAGCACCATGGCGGTCGCATCAAAATTGCCCGCCTCTGTCGCGGCAGCCAGCCAGGTGGCCAATTGCTGAAAGGGATTGCTGTCCAGATCGAGTCGATGCAACTCCCCGTGGGTAAAATCCCGCCGGGTACTGCGATGGTCTATTTCACCTTCCATATGCATTTCTCTTTTGAGCAGAGCTCAGGCCTTTTTCTCAATGACGCCGTTTTCGCTACCGAAAAGCATCACGTCGGCGCGCCGGTGGGCAAAAATACCGTTGTCCAGTACTCCCGGAATCAGATTGATGGCGGCTTCCATTTTCACCGGATCAGAAAAATCCAGACCGGTGACATCAATGATGACATTGCCATTATCGGTGGTCACGCCATTGCGTAGGGTAGGGGTCCCACCCAGCTTGACCAGTTGTCGGGCGACAAAGCTGCGGGCGAAGGGGATGACTTCCACGGGCAGGGGAAATTTGCCCAGCATGGGTTTGTCCTTGCTGACGTCGGCAATGCAGACGAACAGCCTGGCCGCACTGGCTACAATTTTTTCCCGGGTCAGTGCCGCGCCGCCGCCTTTAATCAGCCGGAAATGCGGGTCAGCTTCATCGGCACCGTCTACATAAACGGGAATGTCACCGGTGCTGTTGAGGTCCAGCACATTCAAGCCCTGGGCTTTCAGGCGATTTTCGGTAGCAATGCTGGAGGCGACATAGCCATCCACATGAATTTTTGCAGCACCCAGGGCGTCAATGAAAAAGTTGGTGGTTGAGCCTGTACCTACGCCCACCACCATACCGGGCTGGATGTAGGCGAGGGCGGCTTCGGCCGCCATTTTTTTGAGAGCATCTGCATTCATTGTCTGTTTTCCTTGTTAGTCTGAAAAAGTAATCGTTGTATAAAAGCTTCCGTCAGTGATGCTGCTGAGGCTGGATTCTGACCACTCAGAATTTGCGCATCTTCGACCACATGGCTTTGCCAGGATTCTCCGACACTAACGAGGAATCCCGCATTTCTCAAGTGCTCTTCCAGAGTATAAGGCCAGCGGCCGGCCAGCGCAGTAGCGGCTTCTTCAGCGGCACTGAAGCAGGTGACCGGATTGCCGGAAAAGGGCGGGTCGCTGTGATCGTGCGCAGTCGCCAATAAGGCAGCGCTCCCGTGGCACAGGGTCGCCAATACCTTGTGATGATCACGGCAGTGCTGGAGAAGGCGTGCAACATCGGCAGACTTTGCCAAATCCATGAGAGGACCATTCCCGCCCGGAATAAATAATCCCTGCATAAGATCCAGCTGCCCGGCCTGCAGACTTTGCAGGGAAACAGGATGCTCCAGTTCGGGTATGCAGGTGATCTGCTTCGCCAGTTCGCTGGCTTTTTGCGAGTCATGGTTGAGATTGGCAGGATCCAGACTTTCCGGATCTACTATGGGGATACTGCCGTCTAGCGTACCAATAGACAAAGTCCAGCCAGAGTTTTTCAGCAGATTCCACGGAACGACCAATTCTTCGGCCCAGAAGCCAGTGGGTATCCCGGTGCCATCCCGGAGTTGCAAAACCCGGGCGCTACTGAGCAGAAATAGAATATAGGGCTGCTGGTTCATGAGAAAAGTGTAACACAAAAGCCTGCTGAAACAATAAAAATATATGTAAGGTTAATCTTGTATTTTTATAATATACAGTCGTAAATCAGGCCATTTTAAATATTAATAAAAATATAATAATATATTATTTTTTATATTATCTTGTTGATACATTCTAAATCTATTCAATGCGAGAGAAGAAATTATAAGCGGTTTAATACAACATTAAACATTGAAGTAATGTTTTTTAAATTTTAATTTTCGCAATAACAAAATGATTGTTATTGATTTTTTGTAACATAACAAAATAAGATTATTATTATATTCGTAATAAAAAATTAAATATATTCATAGCACTAATGAGACTTTTATTAACCCAAAAATATTTGTGGGGATGTTCTATTGATTTGCAGGCTTCTCTGCACTACTTTTACACCCGAGATTCGAATTAGCATAAAAAGTATAAGTTTGTATTGTTTTAATCAAAGCTGATTGGATAGTAACCGCTATCTTGTTTTATTGCGGATCATTTGTTGTCCGCCAGGGGGAAATACATAATGGATTTAAATTGGAGGAACTGGCTGAAAAAGGGGTGGCGCGCTGCGGCGTTGGCTCCCGTTTTGTTGCTGGGTGGTTGCGCACATAACCCTTTCTGGATATTCGATCCCAAGGGGGTCATGGCCAAAACCGATTTGTTTTACATGATCGTGGATGTACTGATCATGGGTGCGATTGTCGGACTGACAGCCTTGCTGGTGGTCTGGTTCATGTGGCGTTATCAGAAAGGCAAGAACCGGGGCATGTATGATCCGCACTGGTCTCATTCCAACACTATTGAAGTGTTTGTCTGGGGTATCCCAATCATTGCCGTCGGATTTCTGTCCTACTTTGCCGTCAGGGGAACTTTCGAAATCAACCCTTATAATCCGACGGTCATCACCCACCATATGAAGCCTAATGGGGACCCGGTGGAAGTGGATGTCATTGCTACGGATTGGCAGTGGTTATTTGTTTATCCGCAATATCACATGGCGGTAGCCAACGAGCTGGTCCTGCCGGTACACACTCCAGTTTTCTTCCGTCTGACCTCCAGTGCCGTGACCACAACCTTCTTCATTCCCCAGCTGGTCGGCATGATTGACGTAATGCCCGGTATGCGTACCAAAAATGCTTTGTTAAGTGATCATGCAGGTGAATATCAAGGTATTGCTTCTGACTATGCCGGTGCAGGTACTTCCTGGATGACTTTTAAAACCAAGATGGTTGACAAGGCAGACTTTGCGCAATGGGTGCAAAAAGTGCAGCAGGCCCCTGGCAGCATGACCTATGCCAGCTTTAACCGTTTCGCGGAGCCTTTCATTAATGTCAATCACCACTTGGTTTACTTCTCTTCAGTGGAGCCGGGTCTGTTTGATCATGTCATGACTGAAGTGATGCGCGGAAAAACCTGGCCAATCCCGCCGATGATGACGGAAAACATGGTCGACTACATGAAAAAGCAAGCCGCTGAACATCGCGATTAATCGGAGGATCATCACATGCTCGTAGATTTACCTGGGGGCTGGAGCCCTCTTCTGGGGCGTCTCGCCTGGTCGCAGATTCCCTATGCCAATCCGATTCTGGCACCGCTCTTCGTAGCGGTGGTCATCGGGGCCATTGCCATCATTGGTCTGATTACCTATTACGGTAAATGGACTTATCTCTGGAAAGAATGGTTGACTACGGTTGATCATAAGAAACTCGGTGTCATGTACATCATCATCGGTCTGGTGATGCTGTTCCGAGGCTTCATCGATGGTTTGATGATTCGTACCCAGCAGGTCTGGGCCGTGGGTCCACATTCTTCCGGGGTGTTCGGATCTCTGCATGGTTATCTGACCCCTTTTCACTTTGGTCAGGTTTATAGTGCCCACGGTCTGATCATGATTTTGCTGGCAGCAACCCCGTTGCTGGTTGGCTTCATGAACATTATCGTGCCGATCCAGGTTGGTGCCCGGGATATGGCTTATCCCTACCTGAATGCCCTGGGATTATGGATTACCGCTGCGGCTGCAGCGTTGATCATGATTTCCCTGTTTGTGGGGGATTTTGCCCACAACGGCTGGTTTGAATATGCGCCGATTTTTGAAATGCAGTACAGTCCGGGCGTGGGTGTGGATTACTGGATCTGGACCCTGCAACTGGTGGCTTTGGGTACGACCCTGGGCGGTATCAACATTCTCGCCACAATCATTAAAATGCGGGCTCCCGGCATGACCTGGGGCAAGTTGCCGATTTTTGTCTGGGCCTCACTGTCGGCCAACGTCATTGCTTTGACTTCTTTCCCGGCCCTGCAGATTGCCTTGGCTCTGGTTGCTGCCGATCGCTATCTGGGTGCGCATTTCTTCACGGCCGGTATGGGCGGCAATTTGATGCTCTATACCAACCTGTTCTGGATCTGGGGACACCCGGAAGTGTATTTCGTAATCTTGCCGGCTTTCGGCATGATGTCGGAAATTTTCCCGACTTTCTCTGAAAAACCCCTGTTTGGTTATATCACCATGGTGCTGGCCAGTATGGCGATTGCCGGGGTGTCCTGGCTGGTCTGGCTACATCATTTTTTCACCATGGGTGCAGGCCCCTATGTCAATTCGGCTTTCAGTGTGGCCACCATGTTGGTAGGTATTCCTACCGGGGTGAAAGTGTTCAACTGGGCATTTACCATGTACCGGGGGCGCCTGACCTTCAATGCCGCCATGCTCTGGGCGATTGGTGCGCTGTTTTTGTTGTTGATCGGTGGGTTGACCGGCATGATGCTGGCCATTCCTGCCATCAACTACATGGTCCATAACAGCGTGTTTGTGGTCGCCCACTTCCACTCCATGTTACTGGTTATTGTCTACGCCATTTTTGGCTCTGTCCTGTACTGGTTTCCGAAAGTATTCGGCTTCAAGCTGGATGAATTCTGGGCGAAAACCATGTTCTGGTTGTTCTCCGCTGGCACGGCACTGGTATTCGTGCCCATGTACATGCTCGGTTTCATGGGCATGACCCGGCGTCTGGAATATGTATTCAATACCGGATGGCAGCCTTATCTGGACGTCATGGAACTCGGCATTGTCGTTTATACCCTGTCGGTATTGGCCTTTTTCATCCTGCTTTATGTCAGCGTACGGGATCATGCGAAAAATCGTGTGGGCGCGGACGCCTGGGGAACCTCACGTTCCTTGGAGTGGCTGACCCATTCTCCCGTGCCGTTTTACAACTTTGCGGTTCTGCCTCACGTCAATGAACGGGACGAAGTGGCATGGCGTCGGCAGCATGGTATCGACAACGTCCGTCCTGAACATTATGACGACATTCACATGCCCAACAACACGGGTGTGGCCATCATTATGGGCGGCCTGACTTTCGTGCTTGGTTTCGCACTGACCTGGCGGATCTGGTGGCTCTGTATTGTGTCTTTGCTGGCCATCATCGGGTTGATGATTATCCGTTCATTCAGGGGAGACCCCGGCTACATCATCACCGGTGCCGAGTTGCAGCGGATGGAAGAAGAGGCCTATCGCCGTGAGGCGCAAATTGCCGACAGTCATCACAGCCATCCCGTCAGCGGTGGGGTAGTGGGTAATGCCATGGCCTATCAGCGCAACGATTCGTCGAAATAAGCGGTTCTAAATTCGACAGAATGGCTTCAGTGCGCAGGCGGCATTCAGCACAACGGACGTCTGCGCTACTCACGAATTGAGGAGTTTTAATTATGAGTTCACATGCCAGTACGGTTGATCCCAAAAAAGCGGAATTGTGGGATACCCATCATCATTCCCATGATGTGATTTCCACCCGCACCCTGGGATATTTTTTGTACCTGCTCAGCGACGGTATGTTGTTCGCGACATTATTTGCCGCTTATGGGGTGCTGAGTTATCAACATAGTTATTTCGGTGGGCCGACCCCTGCTGAATTCGTCAAACCCTGGTACACCTTTGCCCAGACCATCGCCCTGTTTTTGAGTGTTCTGGCTTATGGTTTCGGTATGAATGCCCTGAAGCACAAAAACAAGAGCGGCTTGATCAACGGTATGCTGGCAGCTTTTGTGCTGGGTGTGGTTTTCCTGGTTCTGGATATTCATGACATGAGTCATCTGTATTCCATGGGTATTACCCTTGCCAGCAGCGGCGGCATGTCGGCATTCATGGTGCTGACTCAGGTGCACGCGACCCATATTTTCTTCGGCTTGATCTGGATTCTGGTGATGATTGCTCAGGTGATGACCAAGGGCTTTACCGAGGAAACGGTGGGTCGTCTGCTCACCCTGCGGATGTTCTGGCATTTGCAGGCGGTGATCTGGGTTTTCGTTTATATCTTTGTCTACTTGTGGGGATACATATCATGAGTCACGGTGCCGCAGATCCGACCATGCATCCGGAAGTGCAACTGTCCACTTCCAAGGGCTACTTTCTGGGTTTTGCCATTTCGGCTTTCCTGATGTTGGTGGCAACTTTTCTGGTGACCTCTCATTCGGTTCCACCTTTCGGTTTGTTGATGGTGATTTCAGTGTGTGCGGGAATTGCCGTGATTGCCCAGATTTATTTCCTGCTGCATATCGATATTTCCGAGCACAACATCTGGAATACGGTGGCTCTGGTCCTGTTTATTCCTCTGTTCCTGATTACCATCGGACTGACCTGGTGGATGTTCTCACAGCTGTATCTGCGGACCATGGATATGTCAGTGATGTCATCGGCCATGCAACCTGCCGTGCACGCATCAGCCACTCCCGGAATGACAGCCATGCCGGGTATGAACGCTCATTCGGATTCAGGTAACTAAGGAGCACGAGAATGGCTACGTCCCTGGGAGCAAAGCCTGCAGTAGTTTCGGATACAACACTTCCCCACGCCATAGAAGGGGAGATGACGCCGGCGGTGCGCCTGATTGGCCGGATCATCACGGCCGGTCTGCTGCTGGCGGTGGCGGCAGGCCTGTGGCAGGGTTTCAGCAGTCACGGACTGCTGAATGGCCTGGTCAACGGCCTCAAGGCCAGCGAAGTCGGCTTTGCCATGGTCCTGATCCTGCTCGGCAGCATCGTCGAAGGCTTCGGTTATGGCCTGTCTCTGGGGACCAAATGGCCCTACACCCGCAATATTGTTGTGCTAATGGTCCGGGGTGACCCGGAAGCCGCCCATCGGGTCGTCGCCACCCTGGTCGGACTGGTTGCCCTGGCACTGGTCATTCTCGCCCCCACGGTCACCACCATCAGTGGTCTGATTCTGATTGTGGTGACCGCCCTGTTTGGTATGGGCACCCTCTACGTGCTCGCCGGTCGGGCCCCGGCTTTTGTGCATGGCACCCATGGCCTGCTGGCTTATGGCGTGTTCCTGGTTTACCTCACCGGGCTGGCCTACCCCGGTCTCAATTTCTGGACTTATCTCGGTGCCATGGGCGCGCTCCATGCCCTGCTGCTCGCGGTCTTTCTGGGGGGCATGACCACCGGACAACGCGGCTTCGGCACTGCGATCGGCGCCTTCGTACAACCCCGGAAAGCCTCGCAGTGGACCATTGCCGCCCACATCACGGCGGGCCTCATTCTGGTCGCCACTCTGGGCTACATGATGCCCGCCTACCCGATTGCCTTCTATCTGGCTGTCGGGCAGTTCGCGGTTGGATTTTTACTTTTTCACGCCGTCAGCCTCAAACCCAAAGACCCCGGCATCATGGTCGCCTTTCACCAGAGCATGGTACTGCTCATGGCCCTGGCCATTGTCCTGGTCTGGCGCTGAGACACGGCCACAGGAACCCCCATGAAAAGTCACGTGATCACCGCTACCCCCAGCGACCCCGACGGCCTTCTGTCTGCCGCCGGGACAGAAGCCGCCGGCCACCAGAATTTTCGCCCCGGCCTCTTTCTCCATGACCTCTGGGTCCTGGCCAAAGCCCGGGTCGTCTCCCTGCTGGTCTTCACCGCCGCCGTCGGCGAAATACTCGCCCCCAACGCCCTGATCCACTGGCAGTCTGCTCTCGCCGGACTGTTCGGCATTGCCCTGGCCGGTGGTGCGGGCGGCGTGCTCAACCAGATCGTCGAACCGGACCTCGACCAGCACATGCGCCGCACCCTGCACCGACCGCTGGCCGAAGGGCGCATCAGCCGCCGGGGCGCCATCGTCTACGCCGCTCTGCTCATGACCGCCGCTATTGCCATTCTCGCCTGGGGCACCAACCCCCTGACCCTGATTCTGACCCTGGCTGGCACCGTCGGCTACGGCGTGGTCTACACCCTCTACCTCAAACCCAGCACCCCCTGGAACATTGTCTGGGGTGGACTGGCGGGTGCCCTGCCCCCCCTGATTGGCTGGACCGCCATCACCGGCAGCATCGCCGCCCTCCCGGTGGTTCTGGTCCTGCTGGTGTTTGTCTGGACCCCCGCGCACTTCTGGCCCCTGGCCATCAACTGCCGGCGCGACTACGCCAAAGCCTGCATACCCATGCTGCCCTGCACCCACGGCATCGACCGGACCCGCAAGGAAGTCCTGAACTACGCCATCCTCACCTGGGTGGTCAGCATGATCCCGGCATTTCTGACCGGAGACTGGATTTACGGCGGCATTGCCTGGCTTTCGGGGGCCTGGTTTGTGGGCATGGCCTTACGCCTGAAAGCCCTGCCCGAAGGCCAGGAAATGGATCAATACGCCCGCAGCATGTTCGCTTATTCCATCTCTTATCTGTTTTTGCTTTATACTGCCCTGATCCTTGGTAAACTAGTGATGGGTTATGGCTTCTTCTGAAAAACGCCGTGGACGGGTGAAAGGCCCGTCCATGAGTCCGCAGGAAAAACGGGCTGTCAGTGGCCTGAGCTTTATTTATGTCGCGCGCATGCTCGGCCTGTTTATGCTCATGCCAGTGCTGGCCCTCGATAATGACCAGTTACGATACAGTACGCCCCTGTTGCTGGGTCTGGCTGTTGGAGTTTACGGGCTTGCCCAGGCTGCTTTGCAATTTCCTTTCGGGGCAGCCTCCGACCGCTTTGGACGGAAAAAGGTGCTGGTTTTCGGCATCATCCTTTTTATTCTGGGCTCCTTGCTGGGCGCAGTGACCCACAATATTTATGGCATTATTCTGGCGCGGTTACTGCAAGGTGCCGGTGCCGTGTCTTCGGTGCTTCTGGCTACAGCTGGAGACCTGACCGGCGATCAGCATCGTACCAAAGCCATGGCGGCCATTGGTGGCAGTATTGCTGTTGCCTATGTGCTGGGTATTGCTATCGGTCCGGTATTTTACGGACTTTGGGGTTTGACCGGGGTGTTCCTGGTTGCGGCGGCACTGGGAGTGCTGGCGCTATATCCGCTCTGGAAAATTATTCCACCTATTGCGCATGCGCAGCAGAATCGTATGGGTAGCTGGGCGGATGCCATGAAAATGTTCCGCCATCCACCGGTACTCACGGCCAGTGTTGGAATTTTCATTTTGCAGATGGTTCTGGGTGCGAGCTTTGTGGTGCTTTCTCCGGAGCTGGTCAATGCCATGCACATTCCCGAAAGTGGCATCTGGGAAGTGTATTTGCCGGTCATGCTGCTTTCGGTGCTGCTCATGCTGTTTCCGGTAATTTATGCGGAAAAAAACAAGCAACACGGGCAGATGCTGATTGTCAGCGGCCTCGCCATTGCGGTTGGAGCCCTGATTATGGGACTGGAATCCGGAAATTTTTGGTCCGTAGGCATTGGCGCGGTTATTTTCTTTGCCGGCTATAATATTGCTTCGGCGATATTGCCTTCGATGATGAGCCGTAGCACCCTTCCCGAACAGCGTGGTGCCTCCAGTGGCGTGTATTCCATGATGCAGTTTCTGGGTATTTTTGTGGGCGGCGTGTTGGGAGGATGGGGTCTTGGCCTCGCGGGAGACCAAGGCGTGTTTTACATTCTCACCGCAGTGGGTATTATTCTGGCGATTCAGAGCTGGAATGGTAAACGCATGGCCTTATTACTTGCTCCGGATAGTCATTCCTGAAGTCATTCCTGAACTTTCCCAAGCACAGTTTTTAGCCGCCTATCAGCAATGCCAGCGCCCCGAAACCGATGCAGTAAATTCCGAAGGGGCGCAAGGCGGTAACTTCGTGTTTGTGGAAGTAATGCATCAGAAACCAGACTGAACCCCAGGCACAAAGTCCAGCGAGGGCCCCTGCCAGGAAAATGGTTCCCAACAAGCCGCTTTGCATGTGGGCGTGAAAAAGTTTGGGTACTTCCAACGCACCGGCCGCCGCAATAATCGGTGTTGCCAGTAAAAAGGAAAAACGGGCAGAGTTTTCATAATCCAGTCCTACGCCAATCCCGGCCACCAGAGTGGCACCTGAACGGGAAAACCCGGGAATCAGCGCCATGGATTGCGCAAAGCCAATAATGATGGCGCGCATCCAGCTTAGGCTATCCAGTGAATGACTGGGATGACGGGAGCGTAATCGGTCACCCCAGATCAGCATGATTCCGTTTGCCATCAATGCAACGGCCGCAAAAGTGAAACCGCCAAAAAGATAGCGGATTTTATGGGCGAGAAGGAGGCCGAGAAGACCCGCAGGAATGGAAGCAACGAATAGTATCCACAATAATCGCGACTGGGGATTGCTGGGCTTGCCCCGCGCCCGTACAAAGCCACCAATCAGGGCTGCCCAGTCTTTCCAGAAAAACAGCAGGAGAGCGGCGGCGGTGGCAAGATGCAGGACCACCACAAAAGGCAAAAACCAGTCCGCGTCGCGATTGATGGGCCAGTGCAGCAGGGCCGGAACGAGAATAATGTGCCCGAGGCTGGAGATGGGAAACAGCTCCGTAACCCCTTGCAGCATGGCCAGCAACAACAGGTAGATATGATGGATCACGATAGGATGCTCTCAGGCTGGTTTTTATTCGTAGCGTACGGCGAGAATGGTGTACTCGCGGGCACCTGCAGGGGCGCGCACTTCTACCAGATCGCCTTCGTGTTTACCAATCAGGGCGCGGGCAATGGGCGAACTGATGGAAATTTTATTTTCCTTAATGTCCGCTTCGGCATCTCCTACAATCTGATAAGTTACTTCCTTGCCTTCTGCGTCTTCCAGCTCGACAGTTGCAGCAAATACAATTTTTCCACCGGTATTCAGCGTCTTGGGGTCTATAACCTGGGCGCGGGCGAGAAAATCCTCCACCTCACGAATGCGTCCTTCAATAAACGCCTGCTGTTCCTTGGCGGCGTCATATTCGGCATTTTCCGAAAGGTCGCCCTTGGCACGGGCTTCGGCAATAGCCTCAATGACGGCGGGCCGTTCTACGGATTTCAGCCGTTGTAATTCTTCGCGCAAACGTTGTGCGCCGATGACAGTCATGGGGACTTTATCGCTCATGTTAACCTCTCGTACTGGTTAGTTTTGTTGCAAATCCTGGAGACGAAGAACACTGCGCTCTTCCCGCATCAGGGCACGAATAGCTTCCGCCCCCGCAATGGCACCTGCCAGAGTGGTGTAATAGGTCAGGCCCATTTGTAAAGCAGCCCGGCGGATACTGAAGGAATCACGCACAGACTGACGCTCATCCACGGTATTGATGATGATTTGTACTTTACCATTTTTGATGGCATCTACAATGTGCGGCCGACCTTCGGTCACCTTGTTGACTGTGCTTACTTCCAGACCCTGCTGGCGGAGGTGTTCGGCCGTCCCTTTGGTGGCGATCAGTTGAAAACCCAGGTGGGCCAAGGTGCGAGCGGCAGGGGTGAGTTTCACTTTGTCGGCATCGCGGACGCTGATAAATACGGTTCCGGAGGATGGAAAATGCTCACCGGCACCCATTTGCGCCTTGAGAAAAGCCTCACCAAAGCTGGCCCCGATGCCCATGACCTCGCCGGTAGATTTCATTTCGGGCCCCAGCAAAATATCGACGCCAGGGAATTTGATGAAAGGAAATACGGCTTCCTTGACGCTGAAATGCGGAGGATTGGGGATTTCGGGTATGCCTTGGGTTTTCAGGCTCTGGCCGGTCATGCAGCGTGAGGCAATTTTAGCCAGTTGCCAGCCCGTGGCCTTCGAGACAAATGGCACGGTTCGGGAGGCGCGGGGATTGACCTCAAGGACGTAAATCCGGTCTTCCTGCACCGCAAACTGGCAGTTCATGAGGCCAACCACACCCAAAGCCAGAGCCAGTTCCACGGTTTGCCGCCGCAATTCAATCTGGATGTTTTCAGGGAGAGAGAAGGGCGGCAAACAGCAGGCCGAGTCGCCGCTATGAACGCCAGCCTGCTCAATATGTTCCATGATCCCCGCAACAATGACCTGGCCATCCTGGTCGGCAACGGCATCGATGTCCACTTCCAGAGCATCATTGAGAAAGCGGTCCAGGAGAATGGGCTGATCGTTGGAAATACGGACGGCTTCTTCCATGTAACGCTGCAGGTCTGCTTCAGCGTAAACAATACGCATGGCCCGGCCACCCAGTACATAAGAGGGACGAACAACCAGCGGATAACCCAGTTCCCTGGCTTTGCTCAATGCTTCCGGGGCACTGCGGGCAATGGCGTTTTCCGGCTGACGGAGACCCAGGCGCTGCAGCAGTTGCTGAAAGCGTTCGCGATCTTCAGCCAGATCAATGGAATCCGGAGTCGTACCGATGATGGGTACGCCGGCTGCTTCAAGATCGTTGGCCAGTTTGAGAGGGGTCTGGCCGCCAAACTGAACAATGACGCCCTGAGGTTTTTCCACTGCGACAATTTCCAGCACGTCTTCCAGGGTCAGGGGCTCAAAATAAAGGCGATCGGAAGTGTCATAATCGGTAGACACGGTTTCCGGATTGCAGTTGACCATAATGGTTTCAAAACCATCGGCATGGAGCGCCATGCTGGCATGGACGCAACAATAGTCAAACTCAATACCCTGACCAATGCGATTAGGACCACCGCCCAAAATCATGATTTTGGGTTTGCTTCCAGGCTCCGCCTCACATTCCATTTCGTACGTGGAGTAGAGATAGGGCGTTGGCGAATGAAATTCTGCCGCACAGGTATCTACGCGCTTGTAAACGGGGCGAATACCCAGTTTGTGGCGCTGTTCGCGCATTTGGGATTCACGGCAGCCCAGCAGTCGGGCCAGGCGACGATCCGAAAAACCCATGGCCTTGAGTGCCCGCAAGTGGGGTGCATCAAGGCTGGACAGCGGCATTCCACGCAGTTTTTCTTCCTGTCGTACCAGCTCAATAATTTGTTCAAGAAACCAGGGATCTATATGTGTGATCTGCTGGATTTTGTCCTGATCCCAGCCCCGGCGGATGGCGTCGGCCAGGTACCAGAGGCGATCCGGACCGGCTATGCGCAGCTCCTGCTCGAGCTTCTGCAAGGTCTCTGGATCATTGCCCGGCAGTTTTTCATCCAGTCCATCGACCCCGGTTTCGAGGCCGCGCAGGGCTTTTTGCAGGGATTCCTGAAAACTCCGGCCAATGGCCATCACTTCCCCCACAGATTTCATCTGGGTGGTCAGGTGCGCGTCGGCTTCCGGGAATTTTTCGAAAGCAAAGCGGGGTATTTTGGTGACTACATAGTCGATGGTCGGTTCAAAACTGGCAGGAGTGGCCTGGGTGATATCATTGCGCAATTCGTCCAGGGTGTATCCTAGGGCCAGCTTGGCCGCAATTTTGGCAATGGGGAAGCCGGTAGCCTTGGATGCCAGGGCGGAGGAGCGGGAAACGCGCGGATTCATTTCGATGATAATCAGGCGACCATCCACCGGATTCACCGCAAACTGGACATTGGAACCGCCGGTGTCCACGCCAATGCGGCGCAGGACAGCTATGGAAGCGTCACGCATCCGCTGATATTCACGGTCAGTCAGGGTCTGGGCGGGAGCTACGGTAATAGAGTCACCGGTATGAATCCCCATGGGGTCGATGTTTTCGATAGAGCAGACAATAATACAATTATCTGCTTGATCCCGGACCACCTCCATTTCAAATTCTTTCCAGCCAATTATGGATTCTTCAATGAGAATTTCGTGGGTAGGGCTGGCCTCCAGACCCCGCGAGGCAATATCCTCAAACTCCTCGCGATTGTAGGCAATGCCGCCACCCGTGCCGCCCAGAGTGAACGAAGGTCGAATAATGACCGGAAAACCAATATCTTCGGCAATTTGGCGGGCTCCGTCCATATCGTGCCCAAAAGCTGAACGCGCCACTTCCAGGCCAATCTCCTGCATGGCTTTTTTGAACAGGCCCCGATCCTCGGCTTCGCGAATGGCTTCTACCGAGGCCCCGATCAGGCGTACCCCGAACTTTTCCAGAATACCTTCACGGTGCAGATCCAGCGCACAATTCAGAGCAGTCTGGCCACCCATCGTCGGCAAAATGGCATCCGGGCGCTCCATTTCGATGATGCGCGCTACTGTCTGCCATTCCACGGGCTCAATATAGGTTGCATCAGCCGTTTGCGCGTCGGTCATGATGGTCGCCGGATTGGAATTGACCAGAATGACGCGGCAGCCTTCCTCGCGCAATGCCTTGCAGGCTTGAACTCCCGAGTAATCAAATTCGCAGGCTTGGCCAATGACAATGGGGCCGGCGCCAATCAGCAGGACGCTGTGAATGTCTTGATGCTTAGGCATGGGTTTGGGCTCCGTATTGATGCATGGCAGCTACGAAATCATCAAAAATGATGCTGGCATCGTGGGGGCCGGGTCCTGCTTCCGGATGTCCCTGAAAGGAAAAAACCGGGAGGCTGTTATGGGCCATACCCTGTAAACTGCCATCAAACAGGGAGGTATGCGTAATACGCACGCAGTCCGGCAAGCTTTGGGCGTCTACTGCAAAACCGTGGTTTTGACTGGTAATTAATACCCTGCCACTGCGCAGGTCTTTGACCGGATGATTGGCACCATGATGCCCGAATTTCATTTTGATGGTTTTGGCACCCAAGGCGATGCCGAGTAGCTGATGTCCCAGACAGAGCCCAAAAGTGGGTATTCGTGCCGCAATGATGTCGCGCATGGCTTGCTGGGCATAATCGAGGGCCTCGGGATCTCCCGGCCCATTGGAGAACAGCACCCCATCCGGGCGCAGGGCGACGACTTCAGCTGCCGGTGTTTTGGCAGGCACCAGGGTAATCCGGCAGGCGCGGTCGGCGAGCAGACGCAATATATTATTCTTTTTGCCGAAATCGTAAACCACTACATGATATTGCGGATGGCTGACGGGCCGCGCCTGATAACCCTGTTCGGGCTGGCCACTGGCCAAAAGCCATTCCGAAGATTTTTGCGCTGCCACGTCCTGCACCAGATCCCGACCCAGCAAGCCGGGAAATCCGCGCGCGGCAGCCAGGGTTTCGCTTTCATTCACCTCAGCGCCAACCAGCAAAGCCGCATTCTGAGCGCCGCCATTGCGCAGGCGGCGGGTGAGTGCGCGGGTATCGATACCGGCAATGGCGGGAATACCCTGCTGGGTCAGAAAATCGGGGAGCGTCTGGTTACTGCGCCAGTTACTGGGGGTACGAGGTAAATTACGCAGTACCAGAGCCGAGCAGAATATTTTTGATCCTTCCATGTCTTCGGGGTTGATCCCGGTGTTGCCAATATGCGGATAGGTCAAGGTCACGATTTGGCCGCGATAGGAAGGATCCGTCAAGATTTCCTGGTAACCCGTCATCGCTGTATTAAAACAGATTTCACCGACGGCCAGACCCTTGCTGCCAAAGCCTGTACCCCGGTAGATACTGCCGTCTGCCAATGCCAGGACCGCCTGCACTTTCTCACCTCGTCTACCATGGAAGATGCAAAAAAGGGAGGGTGTCCCCTCCCGCATAGATTGTCCATATTCTAGGGATATGCCGGGCACTGGTCAACGCAGTTGTCGGCACATTCATTCCGAAAAAAGTGGCGGCGGTAAGCATTACACAACGATAAGTGCTTGAGTGTGTGGAAAGTGATGTTAAGCTTGTGACCATGATCAGCTGTTCATAATTCCAAAAGGAGTGGTTCCGTATGCGTCGCATTCAGAGTTCGTTGTTGTTTGCTGGAGTCGTGTTGGCCCTGTCTGGCTGTGGTTCAGCGACTAATAATGGCTTGGGTCCGCAGGCCGAAAATACTTATCCTGTGCCCTCGGCTATTAGCACGCCATCCAGCTACAGTGCACCCGCGCCTACCTTGCAGGTCCCTGCCCAGCCTCTGTCGCAGCCAAAAACTTTACCCGCTCCTTCGGCCCCCAGCGTGAATTATTCGTCTACGACTTTACCCTTGACGCCTCTGGCATCTTCTACCCCCGCCATATCCAGCGCCGCGCAATCTGTCACCCTACCCGTCACCCGGACGGTGGAAAATGCCAAAAATTCTGCGAATCAGGCAGTCAGTAGTGCCCAAGGCGCAGTGCAGCAGCAGCTCAATACGGCAACGTCTTCCTTTTCTGGAAAGTGGCAGCAGGATATGGTCAAAGCTCGACAGGACAGCGCAAAATGTGCTGCTTTGAGTTCGACAGCGCAAAGTGACTGCTGGCAGAATGTGTCAACTTGGGCAAAAACGCGGGCTACGCAGTATCAGAGCATGAGCGCCACGGCGACTGGTGCTCAGGCACAGCAAATGCAATCTGCCGCCAAGTTTTTCGGTGTAACTGGTGAATGGGCCAGTGCCTGTAGTTCTCTCAGTGCCCAGTCTTGCGCGGAGTCACCGCTGATCAGCAAGATGCAGCAGTGGAAGGCTTCAGTGGGCATTCCCGGAACCACTACCGGGCAATAAAATTTGCAGACTTCTGAAAATCTGCCATTCCGTTTTCTTGGCGGGGCGACGACTTAAATGGACATGGATCACTTTGCACTGGTTTCCCTGATTAGTCTGGCTATTACCCTGGCGGTAGCAACAACGGGGTCACTGTTTCGGCCGGACGCCTGGTATACGCGCCTCCAAAAGCCCAAGGGCACGCCTCCACCCTGGATTTTTCCAGTAGTCTGGACGCTGTTGTATATTATCATGGCTTTTTCGGCATCGTTGATTTATGTCAGCCCGGCCAGTCCATTACGAACAGTGGGTTTGTCTTTGTATGGCCTGCAGTTGCTCTGTAATGCCGCATGGTCATGGCTGTTTTTCGGGCGGCATCAGGTGCTTTGGGCCCTGGCAGACCTGGTTTTGCTCCTGCTCCTGGTATTGGCTTGTTTCCTGGTTTTTATATGGATCACGACGCTGGCCGCTTGGTTGTTGGTGCCTTATTTACTCTGGCTTTGCGTGGCGCTGTATCTGAATGCCTCGACCTACCGCCTGAATCGTTTCCCCTGAT
The DNA here is from genome assembly GCF_001931655.1 of Acidithiobacillus albertensis. Taxonomy (NCBI): domain Bacteria; kingdom Pseudomonadati; phylum Pseudomonadota; class Acidithiobacillia; order Acidithiobacillales; family Acidithiobacillaceae; genus Acidithiobacillus; species Acidithiobacillus albertensis. Next base: position 642,851 of record NZ_MOAD01000001.1, read on the forward strand.
GTGGCTCATGCGCAATCCGGAAAAAACCATGGTTCAGGTGGCTGATCTGAACCTGCAGCTGACGCGCAAGGCGGTCAAGAATTTGCGCATTATGGTTTATCCCCCTGACGGGGAGGTAAGAGTCAGTGCGCCCTGGGCGATGACAGATGGAGACATTCGTGCGGCCATTCTGGCCCGTTTGTCCTGGATCAGGCAGCACCAGCAGCAATTTCAGCATCAGACTCCGTCACCGGTTCTGGAATATCAATCCGGCGAAACCCATTCCTATTTGGGACAGGACTATATACTCCGGGTGCATGCAGTGGCTGGTCGCGGCCGTATTGAATTGCGCGACGCTGCCTTTATGGAGATGTACTGTCCGCCCGAAGCGGCACAAGCTGAACGACAGGCCTTGCTCCACAAGTATTATCGTCAGTCACTGAAAGACCGCATTCCGGAAATTGTTGCCCGCTATGAACCGATTCTGGGTGTGCAGGTGGCTGAGTGGGGCGTTAAACGCATGCGCACTCGCTGGGGTACCTGCAACATCCGCGCGCGGCGCATCTGGCTTGGCCTGGAGCTTGCCCGCTACGCAGAAATTTGTCTGGAATATGTGGTGTTACATGAAATGGCTCATTTGCTGGAGCGCCTGCACAATGATCGTTTCAGGAGCATCCTCGATGCGGCCATGCCAGACTGGCGTCGGGTGAAAAATCAACTCCGCTCTGGTTCCGCCCCTTTTTGCTGAAAACTCTTGATGCTTACTCTGTGATAAATACTATAATTCTTGAACTACCAGAATTATGGTGGCTCAGGTAATTAGCAAGAGGGTAAAATCATGCAAAACAAGCGTTCAAAACGATTACTCATCATTTCCATCAGCTTGGGTCTGGGTTTGGGGATGATGCAGGAAGCGGCCCAAGCGGCGACAACGGCGCCGGCCACAGCTGCGGTGGGGCACTACCACGCGCTGACGGGTAACCCGAGTGGCACCTATCAGATTGATCCAGAGCATTCCGCTGCTTATTTTACCATTGGTCATGTGGGTATTGGCCCCTTTAGCGGACGTTTCAACAAGATTTCCGGTACTTATACCGTCAACACTCAGGATCCGGCCAAAGACACGGCCAAAATTGTCATCCCGGCGGCCAGCATTTTTACAAACTTCGCCCCTCGCGATAAATATCTCCGCAGTCCGACCTTTTTTGATGTCAAAAAATATCCTGACGTGACTTTTGTCAGCACCCGTTATCAGCCGATCAGCAAAACGACGGGCGATCTCTATGGCAAGTTGACCCTGCATGGTGTTACCCGGGCGATAATGTTTCGGGTCAGGGAAACCGGCGCTGGCGATGTGAAATATCTTCCCAAGCCTTGGGGAGGGTATTTGTCCGGATTTGTCGCCGTTACTACCATTCAGCGCAGTAATTACGGCATGAAAGCCTATCTTCCCGAAGGACTCTCCAACAAAGTCCATATTCGGGTAGAAATTGAAGGTAAAAAAATCGCCTGACGGATCCAAATAGAAATCGGCGTAGAGCAAAGTCGCTGTAATGCGGCTACGCGCACTGCCGATTTTTTTCTTGCAATTACTTAGATAGCTAAGTATAAGGTTGCGAACTATATAACCAACAAGCCAGGAGCGGCCATGTCAGAAGAACAGATACAGCAGGATTTTGCTCTGGCGCTCCATGACACTGCGCGAGCCTGGCGACACGCTTTGGATCGCCGCCTGAAAGGGTTGGGTCTGAGCCAGGCCAGCTGGTTGAGCATTGCTTATCTGGCGAAATCACCCGCACCAATGACTCAAACCGAGTTGGCCCACTGCTTGTCGGTAGAACAACCAACCGTGGTGGCCATGCTCGACCGTCTGCAGCGCGCGGGACTGCTGCGCCGGGAAATAGACGCCCATGATCGTCGTATCCGCCGCGTACTGCTCACGCCAGAGGGTATTGAGGTGTATGCAGAAGTTCGGCGCGTGGCGATGGACTTCCGCCATGAAAAACTCAAAGAACTGGACGTTGAGGTACTACGCCAGATAACAGAAGTCCTTCAGCAACTGCAAAGGACGTTGGAAGATCCCATTCCATGATCTCGACATCTGTCCCCATGGATGCTGCAGGGCTGAACCGTCCGCTGATTACCCTGGCCATCATGCTCGCCACCATCATGCAGACGCTGGACAGCACCATCGCCAATGTGGCTCTGCCCCATATGCAGGGCAGCTTGTCAGTTTCGCTCAATCAGATTGGCTGGGTGCTGACATCCTATATTGTCGCCACCGCCATCGCCACACCCTTGACCGGCTGGCTGGTAGACCGCTTTGGTAAGCGCAATATTTTCCTGGCCTCAGTGGCCGGTTTTACCCTGGCCTCCATGTGGTGTGGTATTTCCACCTCCTTGTTCGAAATTGTCATTGCCCGGGTTTTTCAGGGCGTATTTGGCGCTGCCCTGGTGCCGCTTTCACAAACCACCTTGCTGGATATCAATCCCCGGGAAAAACAGGGCTCGGCCATGGCATTGTGGGGTATGGGGGTCATGGTGGGTCCGATTGTCGGCCCGACTCTGGGTGGCTGGCTGACTGACAGCATGGGCTGGCGCTGGGTATTTTTCATCAATGTTCCAGTAGGTATCCTGGCACTTTGGGGTATCTGGAAATCGTTTCCTGCCGATACGCCGGGACGCAGCATGCGCTTTGATATGGCTGGCTTTGTCAGTCTCAGTGTGGCCATTGGCGGTCTGCAATTATTGCTGGATCGGGGGCAGCAACTGAACTGGTTCAGTTCGGTGGAAATCTGGGTGGAAGCCTATCTGGCCGGTTTCGCAGCCATTTATTTTATCTGGCATACCTGGCGCACTCCACCCGAGCACTCTTTTTTTGATTATCGTCTGATTTTGAATCGCAATTATGTGACCGGATTACTATTCATTTTTATCGTAGGGGTGGTGCTTTTTGCCTCGCGTGCCCTGATTCCCACCATGCTCCAGGATCTGATGGGTTACACGGCCGAGGCTGCCGGGTGGGTAACGGCCCCCAGTGGTTTAGGCACCATGCTCGCCATGCTCATTGTAGGTCGGTTGGTGGGTAAGGTGGATTTGCGCCTGTTGCTGGCTATTGGCTTTGGCATAACGGCCTTTTCTCTCTGGGAAATGCAGGGTTACAGCCTGATGATCAGTCAGGGTGATGTGATCTGGCCCGGTGTCTGGCAGGGCCTGGGTATTGGTCTGGTGTTCGTGCCATTGAGCACGGCTACTTTCGCCACGCTCAGTCCCCAGATGCGCGCCAATGGTACGGCCATATATAGTCTGGTACGCAATGTCGGCAGCAGCCTGGGGATTTCCTTGGTGGAAACCCTGCTGACCCGCAACACCCAAATTGCGCATGCTACGCTGGCAGCGCATATTGATGGCCGCAATCCGGGTTATGGAAACCCTGCTGTCGCAGAACTGTATAATCCTCATTCAAGTATGGGGCAAATGTTGCTCAATAATGAAATTACCCGGCAGGCCAGTATGATTGGCTATATTGATAACTTCTGGTTGATGATGGTGATGACGCTGGCGATTTTCCCTTTGTTGTTGATTATTCGTACACCAAAGCGGGAAGCGGCGGCAAGGAGAAGCTGATGTTCCTGAAAGTGATGGTCGCTTACGATGGGAGTGCTTCAGGTGGTGTCGCTCTGCAGCAGGCGACAGATATTGCAGGTCTCACACAGGCTGAACTGCATTTGTTTGGCGTCATTGTGAGTACGGGCGGTATGGCGATGGCACAAGCTGCAGGTGCCGAAGACATGCTGGGTAGGGAAGGGGAGGCTATACGTACCCGGCTGGACGAGGTCGCTACAAAACTCCGTGAGAATGGCCTGTGCGTGTATACTCAAGCGGTTGAGGGGAGTCCCGCTGAGGCCATTGCCCAATATGCCCGACAAATCCACGCTGATTTACTGGTGATTGGTCATATTCCCCAATTTTCCTTTGGTCACTGGCTGGAAGGATCTGTTGCCAAAGCCCTCCTGAGAAGTTTGCCCTGCAGTATTCTGGTCGCAAAATAGATCTGATAAAACATCCAAATGGATGATCCTTTATGTGATTAAAGAACATCTAACATTTTGTTTGGTAAGTGGTTAAAATCAATGGCAAGAAATGCTTGCATGCATTAAAGCAAGCATTGGCCATGATTCCGTTGACTACTGAATAAGGAAACAAAGCGTATGATCCTGCAGAAAGAATCGCTTGAAACGAATAATAGGATGAAAAATTATGACCGTCATTTAATGTCGGCAGAAAAACGTACATCAGAAAAACTTAAAATTAAACATCGATTATGGTTAAGCAGTTATTTGCTGATGGGTTTATTTTTTTCTCAAGGATCAATGGCCACGCAATATGCTACTTCATTCGACTGTGCGACTGCAAATACCGTAACAGAACAGGTGATTTGCAAGGATCAAAAATTGGCAAGCCTGGATCTGCAATTGTCTCAGGAATATAATGAATTAGTAAACAATATGAAAAAAAGTGGAAATCATAAAAAAATCTCAGTTATCTCCTTGTCTCTCAGGAAAAATGGAAAAAAGAGAAGATCCAGTGCAAAGGTGATAGTTTCTGTATAACAGATGCTTACGGGAAACGTTTAGCCGAGCTGGGCGCCTGTTATCATTAGAACTATAGATTTTGCACCTTGAGGATCATCAGTGGCGCTTTGTTTGGCCACTTTTGATATTCCATGGGCCTTGTGAAATATTGCGCTCAGATCTGAGGAATACAATTCATGAGATATGGAGTCTATAAAGACAAGCAGGAATTTTTCTGTAAATATCGGCAACATTTGCGTGGGGTATTGCTGATAAGTATTTTTTTCTCCCAGCTTGCACATGCAACTCAATATACCACTTCTTACAACTGTAAAACAGCAAAAACTGAAACTGAAAAAGCGGTTTGCCAGGATGCGCAGTTGGCAAAAATGGATCGACAGGTATCCCATGATTATAATCAATTGACGAATAGAATGGAGAAAGAAGGAAATTATCATCAATCTTTAAATAATGTGACTACAACCCAGTCTAAATGGAAGGAAGAAACTCTCCAGTGTAAAGGTGATGTTTTTTGCCTAACGGATGCCTATGGCAAACGACTGGCTGAGTTGAATTATTGCTACAGAAGTGACAAAGCCATTGCAGTGGCTGCAGTTGCTGACTGTACCCCAATGGACCGAGTGGATTATCATTTTATTCAAAAGTCCGAAGGCATGATGTATGATTTTTATGTGCCCGGGGCGTTTGGGACCAATGTGGAGACAGGAGAGAATCTTGGACCGCGATACAAGAAAGATAAAATAACAGGAGAAAAAATCCAGAAAGCCATAGCCAATAGTGGTGTTACGGTAGGTGAAGGTGTAGACCTGGGACAGCAGACTATTGAAGGGTTGAGACGTTATATGGAGATTGAGCAAAAGAAATATGGTAAGCCTGATGATGTAGATATTGAATTAATATTAGATAAAGTCAGGTCATTTATTGGTAAAACAAAAAATTCGGCGATATCGTTATTGAATGACTATTACAGAGATAATGGTAAATATCCTTATATGAGCGAAGAAAATGCCAAATTTATTTCTTCAGCGGTGAGGCATGGTTACGCTGAGGATGCCGCAGCATTGTTCAAGAAGAACTCTCTTTCAAATATGAATTTTTGGTCCATGCCTACTTCTGTACAAACTATGCTGACGGACATGAAGTTTCATTCCTACATATCCAGTGTTGCGCATCTTTTTTATCAGGCTGACTGGTTGGGTGCAGCAAAAGAACTTGAAAATCTCGCTGTTGGTCGATATGCAAAATATAAAAGTCGTTTTCTTGCGCGGGCACAAATGCTACGAGATGCTATCAATTATCATTATTTACCATCGCAGGGTGATCCTTGTGCACCAGCCAAAGTGCCTCTGGCCTATAATGAAAATCCTGTCTTGCAACGTGTGTTACGATACCTGGACTGGGCATAGCACTTTGAATTTGTACTAATCTGGAGATCGCAATAGATGAAAATAACCTCTTTTATAGCACAATTTACAGCTTTGCTTCTCAGTTTCGGTGGTGTGGCTCATGCCGCTGACAATTCATTGAATTGCCCAGCAATTGCGGCAGGAACATCTGATAGCATCACAACTACATGCAAAGGTTCTCTTGGTCCTACTCAAAAGGCAATTTGTGAATATAAGCCTAAAAAATGGACAGACAATCTGCCACTATTGGATAGTACGGTAGGGGTTAGTTACGTTCGTGATCTGCGATCAGCGGGTGTTGGTACACCCGTGTGTAGGCAGTTGGTCAATGGGCATAAAGCCTATCAGGTCGCCTTGCGGCAATGTGGTGCTAACGGCAACTGTGTGCTTCAGGTGATGCGCAACTGGTCCTGGGATCTGGCACAAATAGAAAAATCCCTGCGCGTACCTATCAAAATGTCCAGTCTGCAGCAGTTTGCGGGTAAGGCATATATTCAGGATGGGTCTAAAACGGTTCCTCTGCTGGAACGGCTGAAGCAAGGGATGGATTTATTTCCTCTGCCCCGACTCGCATTGAAAAATGGCAACGAGTTAATCTGGGGTTTCCAGCCGCATAATGCACAAGTGCAGTCCCTGATGATTCTTAATCATCAGGGCGATGTGCAGGTCATGGGTCTGGTCGATAACCTTTATCTTGGTATGTCTGGCGGGCAGGCCCCTGCTGGCTTGGACCCCGAAGCTCGACTATCACTTTTAGTCAGGAATCCGGCAGCTCTCAGCGAAAATCTTCCTGCCATTCATGCCTGGGCAGCGGCGAGTCTACTGGGTTTTAATCAGACTTGTCCCGGCAAGGATCAACAGGCTTGTCAGGCTGCCATGGCGCAGACACTACCCATCAAGGCATACAATCTGAACTGTAAGGTCAAACCTCAGGGGAACATCTTGGTGGATTATTGTACCTTGCCATTGCCCTCCGTAAAAAACGATGTTTCTCCAGGCTTATTCTGGCAATGATGCATGTCTTCTGAGCCTATTTGATTGAGTAAACCCAGATGACTTTGCTCAAACCTTACTCCGGCAGCTGCATGGTTACGCAGTGCAGGCTGCCATGTTGGCGGGCAAGTTCCAGACAGGGGATAGACACAATCTGACGGTCCGGGAAAGCCGTTTGAAGACGCTGGACGGCAATATGATCCGCAGGATCATCATAGACGGGGAGTAAGACGGCTCCATTGAGGATCAAAAAATTGGCATAAGTCAGAGGCAAGCGGTTGTCCTCCTCATCCCATTGCGCCTGTGCCCAGGGGAGGGGAATCAGATGGTAAGCCTGCCCATCATGACTGCGCAGGGCGCTGAGTTCCGCAGCCATTTGCTGCAAAGCCGCAAAGTGACTGTCGTTGGGATCATCACAACTTTGATAAGCGATGGTATGCGGATTGCAAAAGCGCGCCAGAGTATCGATGTGTGCATCGGTATCATCGCCTTCCAGATGCCCACTGTGCAGCCAGAGTACGCGCTGCATGCCAAGCTGCTGGCATAAGGCGCTTTCAATTTCCGCAGCTGACCATTGTGGATTGCGATTGGCGGAAAGCAGGCAGGCGCTGGTCGTCAGCAAAGTGCCATGACCATCACTTTCAATACTGCCGCCTTCCAGCACCATTCCCGAAATTTCCAGGGAACATTTGCCAAAAGCCTGATGGGCATGGAGATGACGCGTAATCTGATTGTCCAGGTCGGCGCGAAACTTGAGGCCCCAGGCATTAAAGCCAAAATCCAGCAATTTGCGGTCCCCTGCTGAATTCTTAAGGGTGAGTGGTCCGTGATCACGCGCCCAGGAGTCATTGCTAGGCACCAGATACAGATGGCAGTGGGACATGTTGGCGTGGACATTCTCCAGGCGCCGTTCACAATCCCGTAAACTTTCGCGGTCATGGCAGGCCACCAGCAGATGCTCGCGCAGACTGATTTCCCTGGCAATCTGTACAAAAACCGGAAGGACCTCATCCAGCCGGCGTGCCCAGTCACTTTCTGGATGGGGCCAGGTCAGTTGTACACCCCACTGCGTAGCCCATTCGGCGGGGAGCGTATAGTTGGTCTGCATAGTGAATTCCTTCCAGAGGCGATGCCTACATCATAGGCAATTCGGGGGTTTCCGTCAGCCATGCAGGCAGGCTAAACTGTCCGCATGGCGCATTCCAGCGAACGTTTAGATCATCTGCTTTCCCGACTGGGTTATTGTAGCCGTTCGGAAGTGCGTGATTTACTGCGCGAAGGGCGCGTGTCAGTGGATGGAATGCCGCTGCGCAAGGCCGCTACCAAGGTAGATCCAGCTACTGTGCAAATCGATGAAGAGCCTCTGGATCATCCCTATCCCCTTTATGTGCTGTATCACAAACCCCTCGGCAAGGTCTGCGCGCATGATGATCCTCGTGCCATTTATCAGGATTTTCCACCGCGATGGCGTTACCGGCGGCCCAGCTTCAGCAGTGTCGGACGTCTGGATCGGGAAACCAGCGGCGTGTTGTTGCTGACCGATGATGGAGACTGGCTGCATCGTTGGACCAGTCCCCGCTATGAAATTCCGCGCCAATATCAAGTGACTTTGCAAAATCCTTTGCAAGGCCATGAAGCCGGCATACTGGCTTCGGGCACCTTGCTACTGGAGGGAGAGCACAGCTCGTGCAAAGCGGCAGAAATGATCCCGCTCGGCACGACTGAACTACAATTGACCCTCCATGAAGGACGTTATCACGAGGTGCGGCGTATGTTTGCAGCTCTGGATAATTTGGTATTGAGCCTGCATCGGGAGGCATTCGGACCTTTCACTTTGGATGATCTGGCTCCAGGACAGTGGCGGGAACTCAGCGAAATCGAACGGCAAAGGGAGTCATAATCATGGTCTGGAAGCCGCATGTGACGGTTGCTGCAATTGTGGAGCAAGACGGGCGTTTTTTGCTGGTCGAAGAAATGGTGGAAGGACGCCGATGTTTCAATCAGCCTGCGGGTCACTGGGACCCTGGTGAAACCCTGCTTGACGCAGTCGTACGAGAAACCCTGGAAGAAACGGCCTATGCCTTTGAGCCCGAATATCTCACGGGCATTTATCATTGGGAACACCCCGCCAAAGATTTGACCTACCTGCGTTTTGCTTTTGGCGGGAAGTTGGGTGACCAGAGTCCAGACTACACGCTGGATACCGGAATTATTGGTCCGGTGTGGATGACTCCGGCAGAAATACAGGCGCAGAGCGGACACCTGCGAAATGTCATGGTGCAGCGTTGTATGGCGGATTATCTGGCCGGGAATCGCTATCCTCTAGAAATTTTACACAGTCTGACAGACTGACGTTGGCTCTGCCTCGTGCTATATTGGGCAAAAGGCATCGGTAGAGACGATGAATATGATAGACGCAGACGGCTATCGCCCCAATGTGGGCATGATTATTTGCAACGAACACAATCAGGTGTTGTGGGCCAAACGCCGGGGTGAGAATGCCTGGCAGTTTCCGCAAGGTGGAATTGATCATGCGGAAACACCAGAACAAGCCATGTTCCGTGAGCTCGAAGAGGAAGTGGGTACGGCCAAGGTCTGTATTCTTGGGCGGACTCAGGGGTGGCTGCGTTACGAGGTTCCCTGTTCCCGGCATCGTGCCCAGCGGCGTCGTTATCGCGGGCAGAAACAAATCTGGTTTTTGCTGCGTTTCGAAGGCGATGAGGCGGAAATAAACACCTTGACGACTCAGCACCCCGAGTTTGAAACCTGGCGCTGGGTGGATTACTGGATGCCTGCCCGGGAAATCATCGCCTTTAAACGGCGGGTTTACTGGCAGGCATTGCAGGAATTGGCCCCGCTGATTAATGTGGGACCGCCTCCTGCCGATGCTGCTGAGTCTAAGAGAAAAGTTTCCCCTTCAGCAGGTTAAGCCCCTGGCTCAACAGGTCTCCATCTCACACGTTAAACAAAAAATTCAGTACGTCGCCATCATGGACGACATAATCCTTACCTTCCGCACGCATTCTGCCCGCTTCCTTGGCACCATGCTCGCCCCGGTACTGAACGAAATCCGCGTAGGCGATAGTCTGGGCGCGAATGAAACCCCGCTCGAAATCACTATGAATGACGCCAGCTGCCTGGGGGGCAGTGGCCCCGATGGGAATGGTCCAGGCCCGTACTTCCTTGACGCCAGCCGTAAAATAGGTCTGCAGGCCCAGCAGGCCATAGGCGGCGCGGATGATACGATTCAGCCCCGGTTCTTCCAGTCCGAGGTCCTGCAGAAAGGCGCTTTGCTCTTCAGCTTCCAGTTCAGCCAGTTCGGATTCAATGGCTGCACACACCGGAACCACGCTGGCATGGCGTTCGCCCGCCCAGGCTTCCAGAAGCGGGCGCCAGGGTCCATCCTGAATTTCATCTTCCGCCACGTTGGCAATGACCATCATGGGTTTCATGGTGAGCAAAAACAGGCCGCGCAAATGGGCTTTTTCTTCAGCACTCATGCTGAGACTAGCGGCAGGTTTGCCACTATTGAGATGCGGTAGCAGGCGGGTCATGGCAGCGGCTTCGGCGACGGCATCCTTGTTGCCACCCTTGGCCTGGCGGGCAACCCGCGCCTGACCTTTTTCGACCGTACTGATATCCGCCAGAATCAGCTCCGTCAACACCGTATCCAGATCGGCCACCGGGTCCACCTGACCGCTGACATGAACGACGTTGGGATCTTCAAAGCAACGCGTAACCAGGGCAATAGCGTCCGTTTCCCGAATGTGGGCCAGAAACTGGTTTCCCAAACCCTCGCCCTGGGCAGCGCCCGCAACCAGCCCGGCAATATCCACAAACTCCATGGTGGCCGGAACCACATTTTGGGGCTTGACGATTTCAATCAGCGCCTGCAGCCGGGGGTCCGGCACGGATACCAGACCAACATTGGGTTCAATGGTGCAGAAAGGATAATTTTCAGCAGCGATACCGGCTTTGGTGATCGCATTGAACAGGGTGGATTTGCCCACATTGGGGAGACCGACGATGCCACAGGCCAAAGCCATAAAAAACTCCTAATCGCTGTGCAGGGTTTTCTGGGCCGCATCACTGCGACCATCAAGAAATTCCGGAAGAACCGCCAGGCTGCGATCAATTGCCAGATCAATCGCGGATTTATCCATTGTCGAAGGCGCGCCCAGTACATAATGAATCACGGCATCCTTGTGTCCAGGATGGCCGATGCCAAGGCGCAGGCGCCAGTAATCCCGCGTACCCAGCGCCCGATCCAGATCGCGCAGGCCGTTATGCCCGCCATGTCCGCCACTCCATTTCAAACGCGCCGTGCCGGGCGGTAGATCGAGCTCGTCGTGTATCACTAAAATACGCGCCGCCGGCACCTTGTAAAAAGCGGCCATGGCCTGGACCGGCGCACCGCTGCGATTCATGAAATCCTGGGGCAGGCACAAGCCCAGTTGTTGTCCGGAATTTTGCGTAGTTGCTGCCAGACAATGCCAGCGTGATTCCAAACGTAAAGACGCTCCAGCCTTTTCTGCAAAGGTCTGGAGCGCCCAGAAACCGGCGTTGTGACGGGTGCGGGCGTATTCTGCCCCGGGATTTCCCAGCCCCGCCAGCAACCAGTCCATTTTACCTCACTCGGCGGCTTCGGGGGTTTCTTCCGCTTCAGCGCCGGTACGGGGGCTGTGAATGGAGACAATCTCCTTATCATCTTCATGCTGGAGCGGAATCAGGATAACACCGGCCGGCAGGCTGATCTGCGACAGATGCAGGCTCTCGCCTTTTTCCAGATTGGCAATGTCCACTTCGATGGCTTCGGGCAGGCGATCAACCGGTGCTTCCACTTCCACGTCCGTCAGGGCGCGGTGCAATACGCCACCAGCCTTGATACCCACACAGGTGTTCTCGTGGAGGAAGTGGATGGGCACGTGCAGACGCACGGTTTCACCGGCATGAACCCGCATGAAATCCATGTGCAGGACTTCTTCCTTGTAGGGATGCATCTGCAGATCACGGATCAGGGCGGTTTCCTTACCCTTGGGGAATTCCAGGGTGATCACATGCGTATAGGCCCGTTCGTCAGCCAGAAGCTTGCGCAACAGGCGCGCTTCAATGCTCAGGCCCATTGCTGCCTTGTTATCCCCATAAAGTACGGCCGGGACCATGCCCGTACGGCGCAGGCGGCGGCTGGCACGCCGACCATTTTCTTCACGCGGCATGGCCGCAATTGCAAAATCTGTCATTTTCATTACTCCTTATTGTACTGTGGATTGAGCGGGGCGAGGGTTGACAGAACCTTTCTCCCCATAACTAAGGGGCGCATCATAATGCGCGCTTGCCGATTGAGCAACCTTTGCTGGCATTTTTGTGGATAATTTTTGTGGAGCTGGAGCAGACTGGTCCGGCTGCAAATACGCCTTAATGACGGCACGAGCTACCGGTAGGGCTTGCCAGGCATTGTACCCGCCATTTTCGACCACCACCGCTACGGCAATTTTGGGATGATCCACCGGTGCCCAGCCAATAAACAGCGAGTCATTGTTGTAAATGGTGCGTCCATTTTTATAGCCCATAGGGACCTGGGCCGTACCGGTTTTGCCGGCAATGCTGATACCGGGAATGCTCACCGTATGGCAGGTGCCGGTATTGACGCAGGCTTCCATGCCCAGATGCACCGCATGCATGGCTTCGGCAGAAATATGCAGATTTACGGGCGCGGCATTGGGAATAGGAATAGTCTTGCCGCTTTGCGGGTCAATGAAGGCCTTGGCGACTTGGGGTTGCACCAGATAGCCGCCATTGGCGAGGGCAGAAACGGCGCGGACCAATTGTAGCGGCGTTTCCAGTAAATAGCCCTGACCAATACCCAAAATCACCGAGTCACCGGTGTACCAGGGGGCATGAAGATGCGCGCGCTTCCAGGCCGGAGTCGGGACCAGACCGTTTGCACCACCGGGCAGATCAATGGGTGTTTTCTGCCCGAAGCCGAAACGCCAGAGGGTCTTGTCCTGCAAATCAATTCCCATTTTCACGGCCAGCTTGTAGTAGAAAACATCCACTGACCAGGCCAATGCCTTGGTGATGCCGGTCTCCCCGAAACCACCGCGATTCCAGTCCCAGTAGGTGTGTCCTCCCAACTGATAATTGCCGGGGCAGTAAGTATGGAAATCCGGGCTGATCACGCCTTCCTGAACGGCCTGGATGGTGTAAAAGGGCTTTGCGCAGGAACCCGGGGGGTACAAGCCATTATCGGCCCGGTTCATGAGTGGTCGGCCCGGATTGTTGAGCAGTGATTGCCAGTGCGCATTACTGATGCCATCCACAAACCAGTTGGCGTTAAAGCTGGGGCTGGTGACCATGGCAAGAATGCCGCCATTATTGGGGTCCATGGCGATAACCGCACCGCGATAGCCTTTCCCCTGCAAGGCTTCTGCCCCTGCCTCCTGAACCCGCAGCCGGAGATGGGTCATCAGATTACTACCAGGATGAGCGGCAATTTGTCGGAGAGTGCCTACTGGTAAACCCCGGGCATTTATATCCTTGATTTCATAACCCATGACGCCACGCAGCTGGCGTTCGTAATAGCGTTCCAGGCCGTTTTTACCGATATAATTGCGTCCCACATATTTACTGGCATGAAAATCTTTCAGGTCAGCCCCGGTAATCGGTCCGACATAACCGACGACATGGGAAAACAAGGCGTCATAGGGATAATGGCGATGCATCATGGCGACAATACGCACGCCCGGCAGCTCCATGGCGCGGACGGATACGGCTGCAATTTGCGTCGGATTCAGATCAGCCTTCAAAACAATCGGGTCAAAGTCCGGCTTGCCAGCGCGCCGTGCGGCAAATTGCTGCAGATCTTCCGGACTCAAGTTCAGAAGATGCTGCAAAAATTGCAGACTTTGTTGCAGATGGGGAACCTGATCCGGGGTGATTTCGAGGGCATAGGTGGGCAGGTTTTCTGCCAGAACCTCCCCATGATCCGCCAGAATCAGGCCCCGAGGCGGAGCCAGGGGTACCAGAGCCACATGATTGTCATAAGCCAGTTCGCGAAATTTGGAATAATGCAATACCTGCAGGTCCACTATCCGCAAAACAACCCCCAGTATGGCCAGGAGCATCAACAGGGCCGCAACACCCAGACGAAGGCGAAAACTGCGCGTACGTTTCAATGATTCGGATAAGGGCATGGGTGCAACAGACCTGCTTCAGTTTGCAAATGACGGAGGTGCTTCGTAAACTCGGTGTCGGAATGTCCGGCTAAAAGTGGGTGGCGCAGTGTTAGAATCCCGATATGAATCCCTGTTTGCAGAGTTGGAGAATGCTATCACGGATTATCGCGGATTGCGTCGACAACTGGAAGGTGACGGACGCAACAAGCATTCCGTGCAAGCCCTGCAGGCCCAGATTCAAAAACTGAAAGCGGAAAACCGGATGCTGCAAGAGCGTCAGGAAGAAATCTGTTTGCGCCTGAATGATCTGCTGGCGCAGGTTAATTGCTGGGAAAACGAAATATAAAATCATCAGGGAGAAGTCTGTGTCCGAAGTTAAACCCACAAATGTCGTGCAACAAATTTCCGTCACCCTGCTGGATCAGCATTATCAGATACCCTGTCCGGATGAAGAACGGGAGCTGTTGCTGGAAGCCGTGCGACTACTCAATGAACAATTGGAGGTGGCCAGAAGCCGTGGCAAATTGCTCAGCCGGGAGCGCGCCACCCTGATGGTGGCCGTGAATCTGGCAGCGGATTTGCAGCGTACCCGGCAGACATTGCTGGCGCGTGAGCATGATCTGCAACTCGTCGAACAGCGTCTGCAGCAACTGGTTGACAGAGCGAAGGGCTCAGAGTAACTTGAAATTGCCTCCTGCGAGGCACGAGTGGCCGAGACGATTCCTGAACCAATACTGTCTATCCAGGGAGTCCCCAGTCATCATCGTGGTGTGCAGCTCCCTAGCGGAGTAGCCTGAAGCGATGTGTGGATTCCCACCTGTTCATCAGGTTCTGGGGGTAGCGGGCCGCACGACCATCGCGGGAGGTTTTTTGTTTTCTGAAGCTGAAACAGCAGATTCATCTGATCCGGTTTCCAAGGGTAGCTTGCGAAGAATAATGCGGCAGCAACGTCGGACTCTTTCTCCGCAGCATCTCCAGCAGGCGGCGCTGGCACTCTCCCGGCAAATTCTCCAGCTTAGCCATTACAAAAAGGCTCAGCGCATTGCCCTCTATTGGCCCATGCAGGGCGAAATCAATCCTCTCCCGCTGATGTACCATCGCCTGAGTCGTCACAAACAGTTCTATTTGCCGGTACTATCAGGAAGTTTTGCGCAAAAGCTGCGTTTCGCCCCATTTCATGGTGAGAGCCGCATGCGCCCCAACGGCTTCCGTATTCCCGAGCCTCAGGTAGCAGCTGATTTGCTGATGACTCCGCAGGATCTCGATTTGTTGATTCTGCCCCTGGTGGCGTTTGATACAGAAGGCTATCGCCTGGGTATGGGCGGGGGATTTTATGATCGCAGCCTCGCCAGCATCTCCCACCGTCAGCATTGGCAGCACCCGCGCCTGCTGGGGGTCGGCCATGCTTTTCAGCAGTTAGACAGGGTCCCCCGCGAACCCTGGGACGTGCCACTCAGCATCATCTGTACCGACCTCGCCTGTCACCGCATTATGGTTTGATTGTATTGAAATAATTTGGATATATTTTCAAGATTCGTTGAGCGCAGCCATTACGAACAGCGTTAAACCAATGGCCATAAAAAGCCCTCCAGTTCCCCTCTGTAAAATCTGATGTGCCCGGGGGCTTCGCAACAACGCACTGATTCTGGTTCCCAATTGTGCATAAACCATATACCAGCTCATTTCAATGAGCCAGAAGGTAAATATCAACTCTGCAAACTGTATCCAGGGGTTAGCCTGAGGACGCATGAATTGTGGCAGCAACGCGACGGTAAAAAGCAGCGCTTTGGGATTGGTGATAGTGACGAGAATACCGGTGCGATACAAAGTTGCAGGGCGCTGTATCGGGGTTCGGGTTACTGCCAAATCCTGGATATTTTCTGGGCGCCGTCCGCCTGACTGCCATGCCCGGATTCCCAGATAAATCAAATAAGCCGCACCTAAAATGCGGACCAGATCAAAAATACGGGGCCAGGTTTGAAAGAAAATACCGAGTCCGGCTGCGGATAAAGTAATCATCAACAGAAGGGCCGTCATGCATCCCAGCATGGTTGCCATGGATCGACGCCAACCATACAGGGCACCATGACTCATCACCAGCATCATGTTGGGACCTGGAATTGCAGAAATTACCAGCACGGTAAGCGCGTAAAATATCCAGATATGCAGTGTCATGCCGGAGTGAGCCACGCGCTGCGGCGGGCGCTTACCACTGCGTCAACGTCCTCCAGCCACTCCAGCCAGAAGGTATCCTGCGGCGGGGCAACGGGGGTCAGGCGGGTCTCGTAAAGTACGTCATCGCGAAAGTAGTGGAGGCGTAGCGGGCAGCCGGGGATGCCGGTGCTGATTTGCCCGGCGAAACTGTCCGCCGTGCAGCGCATTCCTTCCAAAGCCACGAGGACATCATCGGGTGACAAACCAGCCGCTTCTGCCGGGCTGCCGCTGAGGACCTGACGGATTTGTGCGCCTTGCGGCTGGCTTTGCCAGTGGGCACCAATCCAGGCCGTCGGCACTGTCGCAGCCGCCTCGCCGCCTGAATCACTCAGACCGGTGGCGGGACGGCTGTGCAGGGCAATGCCCATGCGTGCCAGGAGAGCTTCCAGAGGCAGTTCGGCGCGGGCTTCTATCCAGGTTTTCAATTGTTCTGCCATTTGCGTACCAGCAAGGTCGGCTATTTGTTGCAGGGCTTCTCCTTCGGGCAGTGCCTTGCCCGTCTGGCCGTGCTCTTTCCAGAGGCGCATCAGCAAGTTATCCAGACTCAAACGGCCGGCACTTTCCAGACGCAGGCTCAAGTCCAGACAGAGAGCAAGCAGCGCCCCCTTGTTGTAATAACTGATTTCAAAATTGGCGCTGTTGACATGCGGATGATAAAGCTTGAGCCAGGCATCTTCGCTGGATTCTGCCAGGCTTTGCAGATATTGGCCGGGGCGTCTTTGCAGGCGCGTCCATTCCTGAGCGATCCCCTGCAGGTATTGTTCCGGACTGATTAAACCGGCACGACAGAGGCAGAGATCATCGTAGTAAGAGGTAATTCCTTCATATATCCAGAGATCCCGGGAAAGTTCTGCGCGCTCCAGGGGGCTGGCGCTGAATACCGCCGGTTTGATGGCTTGTACCAGCCAGCTATGAAAATATTCATGGCTGACCAGGCCCAGAAAGCGCCGATAGTTTTTGGGGTCGCGGCCGGTCAGGTCATCCCGGGCGCAAACCAGAGCACTGGAGGCCCGATGCTCCAGACCACCATAGTCGTTGCTGCGCGCCTTGCACAGAAAATGATATTCCCGAAAGGGGGATTCACCCCAGAACTTCTGCTGCCAGTCACAAATGCGGGCCATGTCTCGTCCCAGCGCCTGCAGATCGGCCTGATGTTCTCCCTGAATCAGCAAGTGGTGAGGCAACCCGCCCGCCTCAAAATTCAGCAGGGTCAGCGTACCCATCAACACTGGATGATCAATGAATGCCCGATAATTTTCTGCCTGAAACTGACCCCAGCCCCAAGTTTCACCCGCCGCGCGGGGCATGGAAGTCCCCAACTGCCAATGATCCGGGCCGGTAATGCGCAAGGCATGCATTTGCTGCTCCTGACCGACTACCCGTAAAAACAAGGCGGGGCCATTAAAAAACCCGCCCAGTTGATCCAGAAAAGCCGTACGCACCGATTGATCCAGCGCATAAACACTATAAGAGATATGGAGAGGCCCTTTTACAGCGGCACAAACCCAGCGATCAGTGGCCATTTTGTGCAGTTGGACTGCTGCGCCCCGGGATTCTGCGGATATTTGGGTAATGTGGCGGGCCAGATCGCGGATGGTGTAACTGCCCGGAACCCAGGCCGGCAAAGCCAGCACCTGACCATCAGGATCGGGCTCGGGGATTTCCAGTGTGACCCGGAACAAATGCGCCTCGGGTTCCGGCTGGATATTGTAAGAGAGAGCAGGGGATTGCATGGGAAATTACTCCGTTTCAGCGCCAGGCCGGGGCGAGACTCCGAAATTGGGGATGGGCCGCGTCACCAAGCCATTCATAAAATACCGACTCTGACACCGCGACGGTGATACCCGCCTGACGCAGACGTAACAGAGCCGATTGGGCATTTGCGTCGTCGCGGCTGGCGCAGGCATCGGCGACGACAACAGGCTGCCAACCAGCGCTATGCAGATCCAGAGCGGTTTGCAGAACACAAATATGAGTTTCGACGCCGGTCAGGATAATCTGACGACGACTCTGCTCAGTTTCCAGTAAGTTTCGGAGCGGAGCATGCCGCCAGCAGGAAAACACCGTTTTATCCAATGGGGGGGCACAGAATGACTGCAGGTCGGCACGAATCGGTCCCAATCCTTTGGCATATTGGACAGTAGCCAGACGCGGGATTTCCAGAGCCGCCGCAGCGGCCAGCAAACGCGTAACGTTTTGAATGGCTTGGTTGCGTTCTGTCTCTGGGATGGCACCCAGGAGACGATCCTGCATATCAATGGTCAGGATCAGGCTCTGCTGGGCTTCAATACGCATGGCCGCTCAAAAAACAAAACGACCAGGAACTGGGACATGCCGCAGGGGAGTGACTTCGGTTTCAAATAGTACGGTTGTTTCATAAACGTTCTGCTGAGTGCGCGTGATGCGCTGGGCGCGCATGGCAGGACCCTTACCGATAATGACTACCAGACGCCCACCCACCGCCAGTTGTTCCTTGAATGCCTCGGGCAATACGGGCAAGGAGCCGGTCACACAAATGGCATCATAAGGTGCATGCTCAGCCCAGCCGCATGAGCCATCGCCGACATGGAGCTGCACATTGTGAATACCTTGTACGCGCAGATGGCCTTCCGCCATTTGCGATAAATCCGCACGATCCTCGACGCTATGCACCATGCCACTCAGTCTGGCCATAAGTGCGGCCATGTGGCCGGTTCCTGTGCCAATTTCCAGCACCCGGTGATGTTCGCGCAAATCCAGCTCCTGAAGGATACGGGCCTCCATTTTAGGCGTCCACATATGTTCGCCGTGGGCAATGGGCATGGCGTAATCGGCAAACGCCAGATGACGATAGGCGGTCGGCACAAATAACTCCCGCTTGACCTCGGTGACGATGGCCAGCACGCGCGGATCAAGCACATCCCAGGTGCGAATCTGGGTATCAATCATGGTACGGCGCAATATGTCAAAGTCCATAGCTTCAAGGGCTCCAGAGATTTTGGCTCATTTAGTCATGGGTTTCCGGGCAAGTCAATGACTTCCATTGGGCCAGCAGGCAAGAGGTCTTGCCATTGAGCAGATCATTCAGAAAGATTGGCTTGCAACGGTTCCTGTGCTCCAATAGGGACATATCTCATTCAGGAGCTACCTTCTTGGAAAGCCGTGCGCACGCGCTGGTCGCGGTAGTTTTTTTGCTGGTACTTGGCGTCGCGGTCGCGATTGTCGGATTGTGGATGCATCACGGCGAAAAACCCGGGGTCAATTTTGATGTGATTTCGCCCTACAGTGTTACTGGCCTCAGCATTCAGGCGCCCGTGCGATTCAAAGGGGTGAGGGTGGGTGAGGTGACAGCCATCGGTCTGGACCCGACCAATCCGCGCATGATTCGGGTGAAAATCAAAGTCGATAAATCGACACCCATCACCCGGGCGACTTTCGCAGAACTGGCTCCTCAAGGGGTCACCGGTCTCAGCTACTTATCCTTAACCGACAAGGGAACCGATTTTGCCCCCATTACGCACAATCCGGGTCAGGTTGCTGAAATTCCCATGCATCCCAGCTTTTTTGAGGTGCTGTCCCGCAATGGCGAGTCTCTGGTAAACCGCAGCAATGAGTTGGCGGATCGTCTGAATGACCTGCTCAATGACCAGAACCGTGCCCGTTTCGGGCAAACCATGACGCATCTCGATCAGGCTACTCAGGATCTGGTGCAAATGGAAGATGCCATGATGCCGGCGCTCAAGGCGCTTCCCGCCATGGTGGCTGCCACCCAATCCACCATGGTCGCCAGTCATCAACTCATCCAGCATTTAGATACCCTGGCAGTACAGGCGCAAGCCCCGCTGGCGAGTGCTACCCAGGCGGCCAAATCCCTACAAAAATTGGGTACTGCCAGTGAGCAGGCAATGAATACGTTAAATTACCAGACACTTCCCCAGGTCCGGCAATTGACCAGCAGTCTGCTGCATAGCAGTGAAGCGCTGTCCAGCCTCAGCCAGTCCCTTAAACAATCCCCTCAATCCCTGCTTTACGGAACTCAGGGGCCACCCCCAGGCCCGGGTGAGTCGGGTTTTTCTGCAGGAGGTCACTAAGCTCATGAGAGTTGTTCGCATGCCACGTTTATGGGGCGCAGCCCGTCTGGGATTTTTGGGGACCGCTTTTTTGCTTGGCGGTTGTGCCACGGCGACGCCCTGGCAGACGCCCTACAATATCACTGCGCTGCATTCGTCGGTGCCTGTTGAAGCCAAAAATGCACCGCACACCGCTCAAGTCGTTTTGCAACTGGCCTCGGTCAGCGCCCCCTCCTGGCTGGATACCAATGCCTACCAATACCATCTGCTTTATCAGAATCCCCAAATGCTCCTGTCTTATCGGGATGCGCGTTGGGTAGGGACCCCGGCGGAAATGCTGGATATGCGTCTGCTACAGCATCTGCAGCAAAGCCATCACTGGAAAGCCGTACTTTCCGGGCAGTCCAGTGGTGCGGCACAATATGTGCTTCGCCTGCACCTGAGTAATTTCGTGGTAAATTTCACTGCACCCCAGGCTGGTCAGGCGCTGATAGCAGGTACAGCCACTTTATTGAATGACCGTAATTATCAGGTCATCGCCCAGCATGCATTCCAGGAAAGCGTGCCACTGAAAACCGCTTCGGCGGCGGGCGGAGCGGCCGCCATGACCCAGGCTGGCAGTGATTTTGTGGGGGCGGTCAGTGCCTGGGTTGACCAGTATCAGTGAATCAGGTGTGTTTGATCACCAGCACCGGACAGTGGGCGTGGTTGAGCACGTCATTGGCTACAGAACCCAATAGTAAGCGTCCCAGACCACTATGACCATGGCTTCCGACCACCAGCAGGTCGGCCTGATGGGCCTTGCCATAAGCGGCAATGGCTCGGCCAATATTGTCCGCACTTTCCTCCAGCACCATTTCTGCTTGCATCCCTTCGCTGTTCATCGCCTCGTGGAGCTTGTCCATTTCGGCGTGGGCCAGATGCAGCAGTTTTTCCCGAATATCCAGGGTCGGGGGCAGGATTTCCTCAGGCATCTGCAAATTGAGCATTTGCGGGTTGAACACATGGATGACGGTGAGTTTGGCCTGATGCAGCCGCGCTTCCTGAGCCGCAGCCAGCGCGGTAGGCAGCGCCATTTCTGAAAAATCTACGGCCACCAAAACATGCTGCACTGGAAAATTATCCATGATCGTAATCCTTATGGTTGATGAACGGGCGAACTCGCGTTCAGGCGGTCCATCAGTTCGGCTTCATTCATCAGCGTGTTTTCGCTGGCGCGGCGCGCCCGATATTCCCAAACATTTTGCGCCAGTACCTTGTCACTGACCACCACCCGATGGGGCAAGCCGATCAAATCCATGGTCGCAAACTGCACCCCCGGTCGCTCATCCCGATCATCCAGCAATACACCGAAACCCGCCTGCTCCAGACGATCATGCAGAGCCTGAGCAGCGGCGGCAACTTCTGGAAATTTGCGGGCATTGATGGCGACAATGCCCACATCGAAGGGGGTCAGCGACGCGGGCCAGATAATGCCGCGTTCATCAAAATGCTGCTCCACCGCCGCTGCTACTACCCTGGATACCCCAATTCCGTAGCAACCCATGGTCACAGTGGCGTCGCGTCCGCTTTCGTCCAGCACAGTGATTTTCATGCGTTCACTGTAAACCTGCCCGAGCTGGAACACATGCCCTACCTCAATGCCCCGGCGGATGCCCAGCGTACCGGTACTACAGTGGGGGCAAGGGTCGCCAGCCCGGACATTGCGCAAGTCGGCGCTGTCCGGGTAGGAAAGATCACGATCCCAGTTGAGATTCACCCAATGCGTATCCATTTCATTGGCCCCGGTGCTGAAATTACCGACATTCAGGGCGCGATGATCAGCCAGCACCCGAATGGAAGTTTTTAAATCTTTGGGACCGATGAAACCAAGAGGAGCACCGGTAACGGCCTCGGCCTCTTCGGGCGTGGCCATTCTGACTTCGTCCACTTCCAGGGCATGGGCAGCCTTGATCAGGTTCAGTTCGTCATCGCCGCGTAACAGCAGCATGACCGGTTGCTCACCCGCCACGACCAGCACGGTTTTGACGATCTGGCTGCTGGAAATGCCCAGCATGGCAGCCTGTTCGGCTACCGTCCGGATACCCGGCGTCTGCACCCGCGCCGCCTCCAGAGGGGCTTCTACGGGCGCAGCTTTAGCGGGACTGCTGGCTTTTTCCATATTGGCCGCATAATCACAGTGGTCGCAGGACACAATGGCATCTTCCCCGGAATCGGCCAGAACATGAAATTCGTGGGAACGCTTGCCGCCAATCGCCCCGTTGTCTGCTTCCACCGCCCGAAAATCCAGACCCAGGCGGGTGAAGGTCCGTTGGTAAGCGTCATACATGGTCTGATAAGTAATTTCCAGAGAAGCATGATCCACATGAAAGGAATACGCGTCTTTCATGATGAATTCGCGACCACGCATCAGCCCGAAACGGGGTCGGATCTCGTCGCGGAACTTGGTCTGAATCTGATAAAAATTGACGGGAAGCTGCTTGTAGGAATGAATTTCGCGCCGCGCTAAATCGCTGATGACTTCTTCATGGGTAGGACCCAGACAAAAATCGCGCTGGTGGCGATCCTTGAGGCGCAGCAGTTCCGGCCCGTATTTTTCCCAGCGTCCTGATTCCTGCCACAGCTCGGCGGGCTGAACCACCGGCATCAGCACTTCCTGGGCGCCGCTGCGGTCCATTTCCTCGCGGACAATGCGCTCCACCTTGCGCAATACCCGTAAGCCCAGAGGCATCCAGGTATATAATCCCGAGGCAAGGCGGCGAATAAAGCCCCCGCGCAGCAGCAACTGATGGCTGACGAGTTCCGCCTCGGCGGGAGTTTCTTTCAGGGTCGGAATGAAAATCTGACTGGCGCGCATAAAAATCTCAAATGAAAAGGTAGCGCACAGTGTAAGAAAGGCCACAGCACAAAGAAAGAGGTAAAGCTTTTTACTAACGAATCAGGATGACGTGAACTTCAGTACTTCAGAGAAGCCTATGAGTTTATGGATAAGTAAGCAACGCGGAAGCATCCAGTACTGACTTACTCATATTTTGCTGCAAGGGGTCGTTCGGCGATGATCTCTTCTGTGAGTGGTCTGCTGTGTTAGTTATTATCTGTCAATTTTTGGAATAAACCACGGCTTCCTCGTACTGCTTCTTCCGGGTGAAACCGGTGCTGATTATCGGGTTGCTCGCGGCTTTCCATAAAGTCGGCACTGACCCCTTCACCATTAAACCAGCTTTTCCAGGATTCCCCTGCAGGTACCAGGATGCGCACACGACCCAAGGCGACGACATCCACGCGCTTCACATCATTGGGGAAAGCGATGGATTTGGGCAGTCGTACGGCCTGACTACGATTAATTCGAAAGATGGTCGCTTGTTCCATGATGATAATCTCTATTGTATATGGCGCTTGGGATAACCTATCAGCCACGGAGCCTGGGGGCAATTATCAGAGACCCCATAGTCTGCGACGCATTTTCTGGCAGACCTGACCGTACGGTGGCATAATCCCCCGCCAGCAGAAGCACCCGGCAGCACACTCCTATTTGGTGGATACCTATAAATTTGACCAGTCCCAGTCTTAGCGCGCAAAACGCCCACATTATTCTCATCAATTGGAATAGTCTTGCCGATACGAGGCGTTGTCTGCGGGCGCTGAGGGAACTCAGGGATACCCCTGGGCATGTCTGGATTGTAGATAATGGCTCGACGGATGGCAGTGCCGATGCCATAGCAGCCTGGTTAGCTTCTTCCACCTTACCGACTACGCTGATTCGAACCGGAGAAAATCTGGGTTTTGGCGGTGGGTGTAATGTCGGCATCCGCCACGCGCTGGATGCAGGTGCTACCGCCCTCTGGATTCTCAACAATGATGCCATTGTCCACAAGGACGCCCTCAATGCACTGCTGGCAGAGTTGCAAAGCAATGCGCAGGTGGGTGCGGTCGGCTCGGTCATTTATGATCTGGACCACCCGCAAAAGGTGCTGGTCTGGGGCGGTGGTCATGTCCTGTCCTGGTTGGGGCTGGCGCATCATGCCAAACGCGCGCTTCCCGCCGCACGGCTGGATTATCTGACAGGAGCCAGCATACTTTTGCGCCGCGAGGCGCTGGAGCAAATAGGCCTCTTCGATGATGATCATTTTTTCATGTACTGGGAAGACACCGACTTGTGCTACCGCCTGCGGGCACAGGGCTGGCAACTGGCGGTGGCCGCCGATTCCCATATCTGGCATCAGCACTCGTCCAGTCTGGGGCACGATCATCCCCTGAAGGATTATTATGTGACGAACTCGGCGGGGCACTTTTTGTCCCGCTATGCGCGCTTTCCACGACTGAGCTGGACGCTGGGTTCTCTGGTGCGCATCAGCAAGCGTTTACGTGCCGGCCAATGGAACAATATTCGTGCCATTTGGGAAGCGCGCAAGGGCTTGGCCTACAGCGAACAGGTGCCCACGCCGGTACCCTTGCCGCAAACCGAAAGGCGCCGCACCGTGCGCGTCGCCATAGAGGCCACTACCATGCAAGGACGTCCAGCGGGTATTGGTCATTTTTCCGAAGAACTCATTAATGTCCTGATCCAGACCCCGGCCGTAAAGCTGACCTATTTCACGACCACCGGCTACTCCGACCAACCCCCGCATCCTGCCGGATTGCACATTCCGCAACGGGGTGCGTGGAAAAAGAAAATTCCACTGGGCCGTGAAGTACAATTTTTTCTGCAGGGATGGCAACTGGAGCGCCTCAAAAAGCGCTGGCGACCGGAAATTATTTTGGGTATGAACTACGTGCTGCCCAAGGGCCGTTCTCCACAGGTGCTGGTGGTGCATGACCTTTCGCATATGGACATGCCGGAGGCGCATCCGCCGGGTCGGGTACTGTTTTTAAACCGTCACCTGCGTCCGGCTCTGGAAAGAGCCAATGCCGTGGTGACTATCTCGCATTTTACCAAGGGCGAACTCCTGAAGCACTTTCCGGAGTTGGCAGGACGCATTCATGTTCTGTATCCGGGCATTTCCGTGCGATTTTCAGCGCCTGTGAGCGAGCAAGCCCGGCGGGCATTACGCGTCGCTCTGGATGGAGATCCGCGCCCTTATTTTCTTTTTTTATCGACGCTGGAACCCCGCAAAAACATGGAGCGACTGCTCCTTGCCTATGAGGGTCTGACAGACCGCATCAAACGCCAGTATCCCCTGGTGTTGGTGGGTCAGATGGGCTGGCAGGAAAGTCGTTTTGCCCCCATCCTCGAACGCATGCAGGCTCGCGGTGAAATCGTCCTGCTGGGCTACCTGCGTGATGAACTCTTACCCGCCCTATTGGAGCGGGCGGTGGCCCTGATTTATCCCTCCCTCTATGAAGGTTTTGGTTTGCCGCCCGTAGAAGCCATGGCGAGTGGTTGCCCGGTATTAGCCGGCAATAGTACGGCTATTCCTGAGGTTTGTGGCGACGCCGTCCTTTACTGTGATCCGCTCAGTATAGAATCCATCCGCGACGGCATGACCCGTCTGGTGGACGATAACGCATTGCGGCAACAACTGATTCAAGAGGGCAAAGTGCAGGCGGCGCAATATCACTGGCAGAGGGCAGGGGAGCAGATGCTGGGGATACTGCGGGAAGTTGCAGGGCGTTAAAAACTCCCGAACCGTATTGTTCGAGCTTCATAATAATCACAGTCTGATTTGTCTTTGCGACAAGCGTTCCAGCGCTGCGCTAAGTTACCCTGGTTTTGCGGTGATATGATGTAAAAATGGCACGAAGGGTCTAGTCTGTGAGCATTTTCGCTAAAACTGCTGAGTTGGGAGGGGCTTCCATCACCTAACACAATGCAAATTGGAAATAATTTAGTAGTATTCTTGTGGGGATATCGGAAAATAGGGCTTCATACCTGAAATAAAATGAGTTTGCAGATACGATTCACCAAGTTTGTTCAAATCGGTAGCTGAATTTGGATATTTAAGCTTATTTGACGTACTCCATTAACTTGTCCAGAATCATGCCCCACCAAAGATGGAGGATCAATGCAAGCGGACCAACCCCCTTTTATGCCCATCACACAGCCCCCGGCTATTCATGTCCTTGCCGCACCACAGCGGGGTGCTGCTTTGCTGGTGGTAGAGAGCCACGGTTACCATTACCTGGTCACCGGCAATACCCTGCTGTCCGACCAGCGTATCCACCGAATCCTCGCTGAGGCCGCCAACCCCAAGATGGCTGTTGGTACACTCTCGACGGCTTACCGCAAGGAGGGCTACTTTCTGGTGGCCGTTAAAGCTGCGGTAGAAGGGGAAAATATCCACATCATGGTTGTCCAGGGTCAGCTCACGGACAAAAAAATCGCCTCCGGTCTGGGTTGGTTCTACACCGGTCTGAGTGGCGAAAGCCTCAGCGAATCCACCATCATCCGCCGCAATATCCTCGCCGACGCCTACAGCACGCGCAACGGCCATCAGATTCAGGTGGGCTTTGCTCCAGCGAAAAGTCCGGGCGGCTCCACCCTGAGCGTGCAGCAGACGCCCCTGCCGGGCTATCGGTGGCTCGGTGGCAACCTGCTCTTTGGCAACTATGGCAGCCGCTACACCAGCAACTACGTGGCTGGTGGCAGCGTCTACCTCCGCCCCGGCGCAGGTTTGGAGATTGACGGCAACTATACCAACGGCATCCCTAGCCTTAGCAAGGATAGTGTCGGTAGCACCTACTACCAGGGCTCCGTCGGCATCAATTCCATCACCCCCTGGGGGACCTACGGTTTCACTAGTCAGTGGACCCATTACCGACTTGGCCAAACCGCTCCCTATTACTTCACCGGCAACATTGTCAGCTACACGTTGAATGGCAGCCAACTCCTCTACGCTGACACCAACAGCCGCTTTAGTGTTAACGAAGGCTTTAGCATCGTCAGTAACAAAGTCACCGTTCTGCAAGGGGTGTACACCCTCACCAAGCAGAATTATGACTACTACACTCTGGGAGCCAACTATAGCCGCATCGTGCATCCCTTCGGCATGACCGGCAGCGCGATGCTAGGGTTTAATTACAACCAAGGGGTCACCGGTTACCATGGCACGTTCATCAACGCTCCCAGCGCCCCGTCGCCGAAGTTCCGCTATCTGACCTTCAACACCAACTACACCCAGAGCCTGCCTTGGGGCATGAGTGCCCAGTTCACCGGCAACGGCCAGTGGGCCTTCAATACCTTGCCGCAAAATCAGCAGTGGGTGGTGGGTGGCTTTGGCAGCGTATCGGCCTACTACCCGGGTATTCTCGTGGGCGATAGCGGTTACTCGGCGCGTCTTGCCCTACAGAGCCCGGCTGTCCACCATTATGGTATCAGCGCCACCGGCTCCCTATTTTTCGAGACAGCGGGCGTGACCAGCTACTATCTGTCGCCTGGGCAGGCCCCCTGGCAAAATCTTTCAGACGTGGGCGTGGGTTTGAACCTCAATACCCGCTGGGGCACAAGCATTTCCGTGTTGAGTGCCTTACCGGTGGCCCATAGCGTCTATCCTGCCAGCACTGTCGAGAATCTCCGAAAAAATCGGATCGAAGCCTATTTCATTCTGCAACAAAGCTTTTAGAGGAAAACTATGCGCCTGGCTCCTATTCTGCTCGCTCTATCCCTGATACCTGGTACCGCATTGGCAGCTGACCTAGCTACCGTCAATGGTCAGATTCTTACCGAGGCCCAGCTTGTAGCCGCCAACCCGGCCGCCAAAGGCAATCCGGCCATCGCCAAGGAAACCCTGCAAACTCTTATCAACCGCACATTGCTTCTGCAACAGGCCAAAAAAGAAGACATCGAGCAGAGCGCAGGATTCCGGCGAGCACTGGCCAAGGAAAAAGAAAATCTACTTATCAGTGAGGCGTTGGCCCATTATTTTGCCAAACACCCCATCAGAGAAAAGGAAATCCACGCCCGCTATGAGGACCTGGTCAAAACCGCGCCCAAGCGTCAATTCCGACTGCGCGAAATCATCGTGCCCAGCTACGCCGATGCAGAGAAAATTATTACGGATCTCCAAAAAGGCCAGAACTTCTCAATGCTTGCTGCCGACCACTCTCAAGGCCCCAACCCCACCTTGGGCGGTGAACTGGGGTGGCAGGCTGACAATCAGATCCCGGCTCCCATTCTCGCCCATATCCGCGAGGCAAAATCCGGCGAGGTCATCGGCCCGATCTCGGTTCCCGAGGGCTTTGCCGTCGTCCAGGTACTTGGTGAGCGGCCTGCGACTGTCCTCCCCTTCAGCGCCGTCTCCGCGCAACTGGAAGCGGAACTACGCAATCAGAAAATCGCCGAATATCTGCAAAAACTCCGTTCCCAGGCTAAAATAGCATTGGATACTGTCGCCAGCACATCATTAGAGGCCAAAAAATTATGAAGGCTGCCAAACCCTGTCTTATTATTACTGCTCTGCTCGGACTGGCGGGCTGCGCCGCCGGACCACAGGTACAGGTAAGCGCCCTGAGCGGTACTCATTACGCCCCCACTTCGCTGGTGGAAACTCTCAGCAAAGCCCCAGATCGCCCCTACACCGTAATCGCCAAGATCCACGCTGAGGCACCAAGCGCCACCCCACCTGCTCAGGTCATCGCCATCATCGAAAAGCGCGCCGCTGCCTTGGGCGCCGATGCCGTGATTCTCCACAACGAAAGCCGCAGCAGCCCCGCCCAGGTCCAGTTCAACCCTTCTGGCGGCAACTATCAAAACCTTTCTCCACAGGTCACTCCCATCTATAGTGGAGAAGCTATTCGGTGGTCGTCCAGTCGCAAATAACGACGAATTCTTTCCGGTAAAGTACTAAGTCCATTATCAGGAACCAAAGCGATCTACACGCCCAAACCTAGAGTGATTATCATGACTAACGATGCATTTTCCCACCTCAGTACTGCAGCATTTCAAGTACCGCTTCATCAAAGTTCCATCACTGCCTGGCAGGGGCATATTCCTTTCGCACTCTGGTGCATGGAACAATGGCGTCCAAAGATCTTTGTGGAATTGGGAACCCACCTTGGAGATTCCTATTTTGCTTTTTGCCAAAGTGTTAAAGAGCATAGTACTGGCACACAGTGCTTTGCGGTCGACACCTGGCAGGGTGATGCCCATACTGGATCTTATGGCAGCGATATTTACGATCATGTCCTGTCACATAATCAGCAGCAGTATCAGGATTTCTCCCATCTGTTGAGAATGACTTTTGATGAGGCATTGGATCAGTTCGCAGATGGAAGCATAGATCTTTTACACATTGATGGCTTGCACACCTATGATGCAGTGCGTCATGACTTTGAAACTTGGTTTCCCAAGTTAAGTCCTCAGGCCGTGGTACTTTTTCATGATAGTAACGTCTATGAAAAAGACTTTGGCGTCTGGCGCTTCGTGCGTGAACTTGATGCGCGCTTTCCGCACTTCCATTTTTTCCATAGCCATGGCCTGTCAATATTCACCGTAGGCGAAAAAGCTCCAGAGAAGGCGCGCTGGCTTGCTGGGCTATCACCCAGCGAAGGAGATGATTGGCGTTTAGTATTCTCTCGCTTGGGCGACTGCACCGTTCAGCGCGCACAAAGCTATTTTCAGCAAATGCAATTCCAACATGAACTGCAGCAGCGGGATGAAACCATTCGTACCTTGAGCCAAAAATAGAAGACTGTGGAGATCAACAAGCTGGTGCGGCAATTGGCTGGTAAAGGCAAATATGTAATTTATCATGGGCTTCGTTCGCTGTATCGGGCGCTGCCGCTCAGTGTGGAAATTAAAATAGCTGTAAAGACCAAAGCCATGCCTTTCGTGCAGCGGTTGGCTGGCATCCCGGGAGTTTGGCAAGACGCACAAAAGACCCTTTCCGCCTTGCAATACCGTATATTCTCCGACAAGGATACCGCCCGGCGCCATTACCAAACTATGCTCTATGACTTTTTGGGCGCCGGGCAGCCTATCATCCTGCCGTCGTCTCCGAATCCGCGTCTCAGCGTAGTTATCGTTCTCTACAATCAGGCACCGCTTACCTTAGCCTGCTTGCAGAGCCTTGTGGAGCATCTCCCTAACGAATGTGAAGTCATACTGATCGACAACGCCTCCACGGATGCAACTGACGAACTCCTGCAGCGCGTGGATGGCGCAGTCGTCATCCGGAACGAGCACAATCTGCATTTTTTGCGCGCCTGCAACCAGGCACGCGATCTAGTCAAAGGGGAGTATCTGCTCCTCCTTAACAACGACGCGCAACTTCTGCCAGGTTCCGTGGAAACGGCCATTTCCATATTGGCAGAAAATAGCCATGCTGGTGCTGTAGGAGGCAGGATCATCAATCTCGATGGGCGGTTGCAAGAAGCCGGCAGCGTTATTTGGCAGGATGGTAGTTGTCTGGGCTACGGGCGAGGCGAGCATCCAGATCGGCCCGAATATCGCTTCCGTCGTCCCGTTGATTATTGCTCCGGGGCTTTTCTCCTGACACGAACCGCCCTCTTTCAGGAAATGGGCGGCTTTGATGAAGCCTTCGCTCCGGCCTACTATGAGGAAACCGACTATTGCGTCAGGCTCTGGGAAAACGGCTATCAGGTCCTCTATGATCCGGATGTGGTCCTCTATCACTTTGAGTTTGGCAGCGGGGGCAGCGCGCATGCCAATACGCTGATGGAACGCAATCAATCTATTTTTGTGCGGCGACACCCTGCTTTTGTGCAAGCCCAGTATCCGGTCGATCCCAAGAATATCCTGCTCGCGCGCAGCCATTCCCCTGAACTACGCATCCTTTATGTGGATGACCGAATTCCTCGCCCCCGCTATGGTTCCGGGTTCCCCCGCGCCTGCCGTATTGTTCAAGAACTCTCAAAGTTGGGATTGGTCACGATTTACTGTACCAACCATGCCCACGAAAGCTGGGAAGAGATTTATGTCGATATCCCGAAAGAAATTGAGGTCATGCGCGGTCAGGATGCCTCCGGGTTGCTGTCCTTCCTGCAGGAACGCACCGATTATTACGATATCCTCTGGGTCTCACGCCCCCACAATATGGCCCATATCCTCCGCCTAAAAAAAGCGGGCCTTATCAGTGCCAATACACGCATCATCTATGATGCCGAGGCGCTGATCAGTTTTCGCGAACAGGAGCGCGCCATACTGCAAAACGATAAAGTTAGCATCACAGAGCCAGAGGAAATGCGGCTGGCGGCTGCAGCCGACCTCGTGTTGGCCGTATCGTCTGCTGAATCAGATCAGTTTCTAAGTGGAGGCGTGGCGCAGTGCAGCGTGCTCGGGCACTGTCTACAGGTGACACCCACGCCCGCAAGCTTTACTGAAAGATCCGGTTTTCTGTTTGTCGGCGCCTTGTCTAGCCTAGACTCTCCAAACGCGGACAGCCTCCTGTGGTTCAGCAAAACGGTATGGCCCATCATCCAGCAGGCCCTGGGCGGCGCCGCGCAGCTTGATGTTGTTGGTTACACACCCGATCCCGAGCTTTACGCCGGGCACCTTGCGGAAGGTATCCGGCTGGTGGGGACTGTTTCTGATCTGGCGCCCTGGTACAACACATCACGGGTAGTGATCATTCCAACCCGTTATGCCGCTGGCATCCCCCTCAAGGCACACGACGCCGCAGCCCACGGCGTACCTCTGGTTGCGTCGATATTGATTGCTAACCAATTAGGATGGAAAGACGAGCACGAACTCTTGCAGGCTTCGTTAGATCCTAACGTATTCGCCGCAGCCTGTTTGCGCCTCTACCGCGAAGAAGCGCTCTGGAACAGGCTACGCTGTAATGCGTTACAAACGGTCATCCGCGATACCGATGCCGCCCGCTTTCGCACGACCATAGAAAATGCGGTAAGATCCCTCTAACGTCCATTGCGACTCGCGCCACCCCGGAGAATGAAAGAGAATGGGAGTGGGTGGCGGCGGATTGAGATCGCACGAAATTTTGGTGACTTGATCCCGTTTCTAACGTGACCCTCCGGGCCGACTCGTACCCCGGATTGCCTCCATGAGAGCGCACATTAAGAGGACCGCCTGTGGCTTGCTGCAGGCAGGTTGATACGGCATCGGCCTGTGCCATCATTGGTAACCCGGATGGCACTGTGGAGGTAGAGCGCCGTCAGTTTGGCAGCTTCAAGAAAGACCGCCGGGCCTTGGCGGATTGGTGTGCGACCTGGCAGCCGGATGCAGTGGTCATGGAGAGTACCGGGATTTACTGGAAAAGCCCCTATGCAGCCTTGGAGCAGGTCGGCATTCGTGCCCAGGTCGTCAATGCCCGTCACGTCAAACAGGTGCCCGGTCGCAAAACCGATGTTGGCGATGCGGAATGGCTGGCCATGCTGGCGCGCGCGGGCTTGTTACGCGGTTCCTTTGTCCCGCCGGCGCCACTGCGGGAATTACGCTTGATTGCCCGCCAACGCCAGAAGTTGGTCGGCATGCTGGCCTCCGAAAAGAACCGGCTACACAAGGTGCTGACCGACGGGGGGATCCGCCTGGGCGTGGTGGTCAGCGACATTCATGGTCAATCAGCACGCGCCATGATCAAGGCGCTGATTCAGGGCGCCACGCCCCAGGAGGTACTGTCCCTGGCGAGCCATCGCCTCAAGGCCAGCCGGGAGGAGATTCTGGACGCGTTGCAGGGCGATTTGAGTGCCTGCCATCGTTTTGTTCTGGATGAAGTGATGCACCATATCGAAGCCCTGGAAGCGCAGATCGCGCGCTTCGATACCCGCTTGCTGGACGGTTTGGCCCCGCAACAGCATGCACTGGCAGGGAATCCTTACGTGCGCCGCGTCTTGTGCGAATGCGCCCATGCCGCCAGTCGCACCCAATGCGCCCTGCGCGCCAAATTCCAGAACCTGGTCGTGCGCCGAGGTCATAAACGATCCATTATCGCCTTGGCCCACAAAATGCTGCGCATCATCTACTTCATGCTCTCTCGCGGCACATATTACCGGGACGCCGCCACCGATTATGAAGCCTTGAGCGTACAACGTAATGCCGCACGCTGGATCAAAAAGCTGATCAAGTTCGGATTCCTACCCGATCCGGCATAACCGCTTTCAGATCCCGTCAAATGGTCCTCACAGGCCAGGGACTTCTGTGCCCGTAATCCCATTTCTTTCATATTAATGGAAGCCATCCGGCCCGCGAGCCGTGTCCAAGGCCGCAACGCACTGCTTTTCCGCACCAAAACACTGGTTGCATTCGGGGAGAGATCATCCTTTCTGAAACTGCACACGATCCATCGCCATGGGACATCTCATGGTCATAAGAACCAGTGAGATTCTCACAGAACGGGATGCGGTATAAAAATGTAGATTAAGCATCGTGCTGATCAGGTTCTTTGTTGCGAATTTGACACGCGCCATGGTTTTGGCTACCCTGAGCGAGAAATTTAAATAACATGCTTACGGTGAGTCCGTACCTGAAGTTTGACAGATTGTTGTAAGCCTACGGGCATATAGAGCAATACGCCTCATGAAGTAATGGGGGCGAGTGAAGACCGCATGCCGTCAGTGGATATCGGCACGGCGCCGTGCTGGAGATTGTTTACCAGTTGCGGTATGTGGTGGATGGCTATTTCGGTCATCCTTCAAGGCCTTGAAGTACCACGTGGTATCTTTATCCTAAGAGCAATAATGTTTAGTTAGTAACGATCACGGCGCACGGGTTACAGGGAACCCTTAATGGATCGCCTCTATCCCTGATTGGATATGAACTCATTTTTCGGCGCACTCCGCGTGGGTTACGCTTACCCCGACTGGTAACAGCGCGACCGGAAGC
>NZ_MOAD01000001.1:677096-703772 GCF_001931655.1 Acidithiobacillus albertensis
GCGCATCGCCAGATAGCCCACCGTCAGATAATCGGCCAGACGAGCGCCTACAGGTAATTGTGCTTTGGTACGTGCCATTGCCATGTCTCCCCAGAAACAAAACATGGCGGTTATTCTGACAGAAAATTACCTATCTAAACAGTATTGATCCTAAGAGGAAACAGTTTATGAACAAGAAACATTTTATGTTGCAAGCCAGCCCGCTTGTTGGCGCTGTGTTGATGGCCCTGGCAGCCCCGGCCGCCATGGCTATGACCTCCCCCGCGGCTAACGTGCTGCCGGGGGCCTTTTATACAAACCAATCGACTGGTGTTGGTTACGCCAGCTCCGGCACTGATGCTGCTACGATCACTGTGCCTTCGGGTGCCACGGTCCTGCAGTTCGGTGGCTCTTCTGCCTCAGTTGCCACATCAGTAAGTGCGGCTTCCGGCATCACCACAGCAGCTGGCTTCAATATTGGATCCTCTGCCTCATTAACTGTTTCTAACGCATCAAGCGATGCTGCTGCCGTTTTAATCAATGACATTACCGGCAATCCCTCGCAAATATACGGTAGCCTTGCCGCTACCGGTGCGACAGGGGATGCGCCAACTCTCTTCGTCGCCAATGCCAACGGCGTGATAATTGGTTCAAGTGCGAACATTAATTTACCTCAAGGTGGTGGCATCATCGGTGAAGGGCAGAACCCAGCCAGTTTTACGAGTGCGGGTGACGTTTATTCCAGCACGGGGACTGGACCAGTAACCATCATGCCTGGCGCAAGCATTACCAATGGTGGTTACCTCCTTGTGGCCGGCAATGGCAACATCAATGTGGGTGCGCTAAGTGGGACGGCAACAGTGATCGCCGGATATGCTTTCTCTGCTGCTAGTAATACTTTAAGTACTACTTTACCTGGAGTAGCAGCGAATACCGCAGCCGTCATCGTCAATTCTGCCGCCACAGTGAACTTTAATGGTGGGTCGAGCGGAACAGCTGCTAAACCTGGAGCTACAGTCTATGCTGCGGGCAATGTAAACGTCCTTGGCGGGTCTTATGTCGACTTGTCTAATACCACCTTCAGTCTTGTTGGTGGCACCTTCACGAATAATGGCACGGCGACGGTTGCGTCAGGACTTTCCGCCGGTGGGGCCTTCGTGAACACGAGCCTGCTGTCTGCAGGTACGGTAAGCGCCGGCACCACCTTCACCAACAACGGCACCATCACCACTATTGGCAACGTCTCTGCTGCCGGGGCCTTTACCAATAACGGCACCATCACCGGCGCCGGCACTGTCAACGCTGGTAACATTGTCAATGCGGGTGCTTTCACTGCCAATGGCTTCAGCCTGACCGCCAGCACCGGTACCATTGTCAACAGCGGTACACTGAACGCATCTAGTGGGGCTGTGACCCTGCTGGCGAACAGTACCGCTGGCGGCGGCATCAGCAATACCGGAACCATCCAGAACATCGGCGGCACTGGTCTTTCCGCTGCTGCAAGTTCCGGCAGCTTCATTAACACTGGCACGCTGAACTTTTCTGCAGCTTCTGTTCCCTTGATCATCTCTGCCACCAACGGCAATGTCAATTTGGGCGGGACCGTAAACACGACTACGAACGCTTCTGCGCTATCCAGCACCAACCCCTTGGGGGCAGTCACAGTCAGCGCCGGTACCAGCACGGGATATATTAATCTTGGAACCCTGTTGTATGCTGGTTCCAGCTCCACGCTCGACGCTGCAACGGTCCACGTGGCTTCTAATGGAGGATTCGTCGACAACGTTTCTGGGGACACCCTTACCGTAGACATCGGCAGCGGCACCAACGGCGGTTATGGTTATAACCTGGGCATGGCTGGCGGTTCGGTTCTGGCAGCTCCTAGTGTAACTGTGGCTGGTAACACCACGGGAAGCAACGTATTCCTGGGTGGCGTGTTGGGCAATAGCAGCACTGGCACGATCGCTATCACCGCCAACAACATCGACGGTAACGGAACAGGCACCAATTACGGCTTTGCGGTATCTAATGGTGGCGCACTAAACATTACTGCAGGTGGTGATGTGGCTAATACCTACCAGGGATTTACACCTCTGTTTAACTACCTGCGTAGCATTCCGGTCAATACCGGCAGTAGCAGTGGGATAGTGACGATCAACACCGACGTGACCAACAGCGGTACGGCACAGTATGTTAATTTGGCCGTGAATGGTTCGCCCACGGTGACTTCCTCGAACGTCGCTCCTATCAGCTCAAGTGCACCGATTGGCGTTTCGAACGCTACGGTACCATTTGGTCAGGTCGCACTGCAGGCAACCGGGAGCATCACCAACGATGGTTTCTACTTCCCTGGTCGGATTGTTGAGGCGAATATCCAGAGCGTAGGTAGCAGCACCTTCAGCCTCAACAATGCCAACACGATTGGCGTCAGCGCCGATAAGTCGTTGATCAATGTGGTGCCCGGCGTGGTGAGCAGTGCGGGCATGATCTTTCTGACCGATAATGCGATCAAATTAGGCAACACCAGCAGCTACCTGTTGACCAACACCAATAGCTGGTACAACTTCCCGGCAAGTTCAAACCTGGCCACGTACTATGGTGTGAGTAATCCGGGCTTCTATGCGGCCACATATGCCAATGGGACGCTGAGCTCGGCTTTGGTGTCAACGACAAATACACCGAACAATCAGTTTTATGGTTTGACCGTAATGCCGTAAATCGGTAGTGGTAAACTGAATTTAGGGGGCCTTGCGCCCCCTTTTTTTAGGATTATTATTGCTTACCGTATAGGCCAGTGGAAAAAGTACGCACGGATATTCAATTTCGTATATTACAAAATTCACGAGGCAACAATAATGCTCAACCATAAAAGAGGTTGAAATGCTGTTTCACAATTTGCTACTCACAACCACCGGTGAAGGTGGACTGCATCTTCTTCACGAAAATCAGTGTTATCAATTAGATTCTTTAGGCTCAACAGGCATATCAGAACAGGATGGTCTTTTATTAAGAGCGGTTCAACCCGGAACACTTATCATTTACGGACACAATCATCTACAAAAACATTCAAATTCATGGGATGATATCCACGACGTACTCTTCGAAAACGGACAAATCTGGTTAATATCCAGCACACATAATCATATATTGGAATTGAACCAAGAAGGTGTGGAAAAAAAGCGATGGAAATTTTCCAGCATCGAAGATTCATGGCATCTCAACTGCCTTGCCCGATGGCAGGGTCGCATGGTTTTTTCGGCCTTCGGAGAATTCCATGCCTACCGTGGCTATAAAGAAGGCACAGAACGCACTGGGTTTGTGCAAGACCTTGAAACAGGCAGAAAACTTGTGACCGGTCTGTCACAACCACACAGCCTAGCCCTATTAAACGATGATCTCCTGCTGGCAAACTCGCAGACAGGAAGCATTCGACAGTACGATGCAAAAGGTATCTTGATAAGAGAAAAGCAGCTCAATGGGTATACGCGCGGCATCGCCATCACAGAACAATTTATCTATGTAGGGCTCAGTGCCTCCCGCAATGTCGACACGTTTAATGCCGACTGCGCAGAGATAGTAGCAATAGACCGCAATACCTTGGCTGAATGTGGAAGGTTGAAAGTTCCCAACAGAGAAATATATGGGATATTACCTATACACGATCAGCTGCATATGCGAATCATCATGGCACAGATCGCCAAGGATTCAGTACATCACCTGCAAACGATACTGAAGGATTACGCGGCAATCAAATCAGATCATGATGAAAAGGTGGCAAGATTGCAGCGCGAGGCGGATGAACAGAAAGAAACAACGATAAAGCTGAATGAGTTAATCCACCATCAGGAGCAGAAAGCTGCTGAACTAGAGGAAAGAAATGTCGCAAACGAGAAAGCCCTCGACCTGAAGCAACAAAACATTGCGATGTTACAACACGAGCTTCTCGATATACTCGCCTCTCGCAGTTGGGTATACACCAGACCTCTGCGACGGATCTTAAACAGGATCCGTGCTCTCACAAAGCGTCCCAGGAATGGATGAACATGACAGGTAATACAGTGATGAATCAGAACGACACGGCCGGACACGTCTATTATCGTCCACGTATAGATGCCAGCACCGACGATAGTCTGGGGAAAATTGCACGGCGGATCACCGAAGGTAGCACTGTCCTCGATATCGGATGCGGCGTCGGCGCGCTGGGCCAATACTTGACCTCGTGTAAACAATGCCGCTGTGATGGAGTGGAGAGCAACCAGGAAGCTGCTGCGCAA
Source organism: Acidithiobacillus albertensis (assembly GCF_001931655.1). NCBI lineage: Bacteria > Pseudomonadati > Pseudomonadota > Acidithiobacillia > Acidithiobacillales > Acidithiobacillaceae > Acidithiobacillus > Acidithiobacillus albertensis. The sequence goes on from NZ_MOAD01000001.1 coordinate 681,350, forward strand.
GCACGTCCATTTTATGCTCGCCTGATCGAGGCAGACATCGAAAAGGATGATTTTGCAGCTAAGGTGGGCCAAAATCGTTACGACTGGATTGTATTGGCGGATGTCCTGGAACATTTACATGAACCAGCCAAGACGCTGACGTCATGCAAAGCCCTGTTGAATGAGCAGGGGAAAATTCTGATTTCTTTGCCTAACATTGGTTACGTGGGCGTCTTGCTGGAACTGCTTGATGGCGAATTCCATTATCGTTCGGACGGACTGTTGGATACCACGCATCTGCGGTTCTTCACCCGAAAAGCATTTCTGCGTTTGCTTGCAGAGACGGGTTGGGCAGGAGAGGTCGTCGATCACGTCTATCAGCACATTGATGATACTGAATTCCGAGATGTGCAGAGAGGCGCGCTCGGTGATCAGGTGAAGACCGCCCTCCAAAGCGATAGTGATTCCATGACCTACCAATTTATCATAGAAGCGGTACCTGCTGAGAAAAGACACTTACTCAGCTCTGCCGCCCCATTGGATGAGATAGAGGTCTCTGGTCCCTGGTTTTATCCAGTACTTTACTGGCGCAATGACCAACAAAATTTCGACGAGAATCGCAGCGCCAAAATACCACTACTCGTGGGTTTGGAAAGACAGGTTGCCCGATTCACCTTTCCCACCGGCATCCATGCCTTGCGTCTTGATCCTGCAGAGCGCCCGGGATTTATACATCTATATAGCCTGAAACTTTATCACAACAATGAAGTGGTCTGGATTTGGGATGGAAGTGTAAGATCCATACTATTGGCGGAACACGATGGTATGGTTCTTTCACAGAACCGTGCTGAAGACGGTTCTGTGGTGTTTCTGCTTACCAACGATGATCCGCGGTTTGAAATACCCATTGATGCAGAAACACTTAACCTGTGCGATGCTCTAGAGGTCGAACTATCATGGCCGAAATCATTTGACTACCACATATTGCAGGACGAAATAAACAAACTCGAAGCAGAATTAAACCTTCGACTGCAGCAAGTAGACACACTCAGAAGTCAGGCTGTGAACTGGGAACGTCAGATGGCTGAAAATGATCTTCAATGGAAGATTTGCGTCAACAATTTAGAACATACTATTTCTGATAATGAAATACTTTGGGAGAATCAAAAAACAAACTTACAGAACGCATTAAGTGAAAAGGATCAACAGTTAGCTTCTGTACATGCACACCTCACTGGTTTACTCAGCTCTAGAAGCTGGAAAGTCACGAAGCCTTTGAGAGGATTCGCCTGGGTTATTCGCAAGATCAGATTATTTCTGCGCTCATCAAAGGCCATTATTCAGTATAAAAGATGGCCAAATCCAGATGAGATTTCCTTATCTTTTAACCATAAGGTGGGTACTCTGGGCGAAACCTCAGTAGGTACCAACGAAAGCGCCATTGGCGCCACCGAAGAAGAATGTCAGATACCGCGCATAGCATTCTCCGACACCAGCGATGCCTATGTGGATTATCATGAAAATCCAGCAGTCCAGTCTGTGGTGAAAATCATCGCCTTCTATCTCCCACAATTTCATCCATTCCCTGAAAACGATGCCTGGTGGGGAAAAGGATTTACTGAATGGACTAATGTAAATCGGGCGGTCCCATTTTTTGAAAATCATGATCAGCCACGTCGGCCCATTCATCTAGGCTATTACGATCTAAGGATTCCTTCCATTATGGAAGAACAAGCCAGGCTTGCCCAACAATATGGCATTTATGGTTTTAGTTACTATTTCTACTGGTTTGGTGGGAGGCGCCTCATGGAAGGTCCACTGGAAATGATGCTGACCAATAAAGAGGTGTCTATACCCTTCTGCCTCACATGGGCTAATGAAAACTGGACACGCCGATGGGACGGCTTGGAAAGTGAACTGTTAATCGCGCAAGAACATAGTGATCAAGATTCATTAGAGCTGATACGATACTTAATGAAGTATTTTAAAGATGAGCGTTATATCCGGATTGAAGATAAACCGGTTCTTATTGTTTACCGTGCTGATATTATACCTAATATCAAAAAAATAAGCCGTATTTGGCGCGAAGAAATGCTGCGCCAAGGATATCATGGTTTATATCTAGTTGCTGCTCAAACATTTGGCATCGGTGATGCTACAGCATATGGATTTGATGCTGCTGTTGAATTTCCACCCCATGCGGTGAATAGTAGCGATATTCGTCATGAAGTACTGAATATTGATGAATCGTTTATTGGTAATATTTATAGTTATGAGCAAGTCGTAAAGAATGCTGTGCAACGTAAAGAACCACACTACAAATTATTCCGTACAGCCATGCTCAGATGGGACAATTCTGCGCGCAGAGGAATACGTGGTCATATTTTTCATTCCTTTTCAACTCTCTTATACAAACAGTGGGTTTCCGCTCTGGTAAGTAAGGTGTACCTAAACCAAAAATACTCAAACGATGAAAAACTGGTTTTCGTGAATGCGTGGAATGAATGGGCAGAAGGTTCATATTTAGAACCGGATGCGCGTTATGGTTTTGCACATCTGCAGACCACCTACGATGTTATGAAATCATATGATCGTCTTGAACCCCCTAAACCCTTAACCAGAACCTATGATCATGCAATTATCATTCATATTCATTATGCTGAGGTCTGGGACGATATTAAGCAACGCCTGGATGATATTCTTTCAACCTGTAACTTGGATATCATCGTAACAACTTCTTTACGCGACATTAAAGAGCAGGTTCAGAAAGACCTTCCCTCTGCGCAAGTCCTATTGGTGGACAACCGTGGAAGAGACGTTTTGCCTTTCATAATTGTACTGCGTGAAATCATCTCACTTGGATATTTAAGTGCCTTAAAGATTCATACCAAGCGCAGTTTATACCGGGACGATGGTGACAAAATCCGGACCGAGCTTCTGGATAATCTTATCGGCAGTGCTAACCAGGTTCGCAACGCTATGTCGTGCTTCTCGAACGCAGCCAATTTAGGCCTGCTTATTCCTGATCGCTACCTTGTGCAGCATAATGATCACAACATGACCTTTGATAAAGAAATAGTAGGCAAGCTCTGCGACATATTAGACATGCAATTCTCATTCGGTGAATTTCCTGCAGGATCAATGTTCTGGTTTCGCCCAGCCGCGTTATCCCCATTGTTGAAACTGGATGACAGCGATTTCCCACCGGAGGAAGGCCTTGCTGATGGCACAATTGCCCATGCCGTTGAACGGATGTTTTGCTTGATAGCCATACAAAAAGGGTTTGCTGTCCAAAGGCAGACGAAAGGTTGAGCAGGAAACTCTGATTGTTATTCCTGGACTGGGTTGGTTTGCCGTGCTTTTTGCTACTGCCGCGCAGTCAGGAGAGTGTCCATGACGCCGTCGACCCGCCTCCAACATCAATTGCGTAATTTGGGTGTGTGCCCCCTGACAGCAAACCCCTGAATGATGTTACCATAGAATAAAAAAGGAGAAGACATGGAACCGACAGACTCAAACCCCAACGCCGCACAACTGGTTCAAAAAGGCCTCGCCCTGCATCAGCAGGGACGGGTTCTGGATGCCGAGCCCTTTTACCGGCAGGCCCTTGCCCTGGAGCCTGAGCAATCCGATGCCCTGCATCTGCTGGGCGTGGTACTGAGCCAGAAGGGCAATCAGGGGGAAGCCGAAACTCTGCTGCGGCGCGCCTTGCTGGTGCAACCGCACCACACCGCCTATCACAACAGCCTGGGGCGGATTTTACTGTTACAGGGACGTATGGAGGAGGGTATCGCGGCCCTGGAGGAGGCTCTGCGGCTTGCGCCCCAGAACCCGGAGGCACATTTCAATGTGGGCGAGGCACTATTGGCCCAGAATCATCCCGGCCAGGCCGAGCCCCGCTACCGCCGCGCCCTGGAACTCAAGCCTACGCATGCCAGCGCCGCCTTTGGCCTGGGCCGTGCCCTCTGGGCCCAGGGCGATCAGCCGGGAGCGCTCACCTGGTTGCAATTGGCGTCCCTGCTGGAGCCCGGCAATGCGGTGATGCTGAATCAGTTGGGCGTGGCCTATATGGTGCTGGGACATCGAGAGGACGCGCAAAAGGTCTTTGACAGTCTCCTGCAAATTCTTCCTGAAAATCCAGAGGCCCTGGCCAACCTGGCAGTGCTGGTCAACGGCGCCGGTCAGCGTGAAGCGGCCGTTTCTTACTATGAACGGGCTCTGGCGCAACGGCCGGATCTACCCTCAGCACTCGACGGCTATATTGAGGTGCGCCGCCAACTCTGCGCCTGGGAGGGCTTGGACGATTTACAGGCGCGCATCGTAGCGGCTGTGCGCAGCCGCTTGGCCGCCGGTCAGCCCGCCGGTATCCGCGCTTTTACGGTCCTGTACCTGCCCTTCACCCCGGAGGAACAACTGCAGGTAGCGCGGGATGAATCGCGGGCACTGGCCCAGGGTGTGGGCGGTCCCTTGTGGGGAGAGACTGCACGGCGAGCTGGACGTTTGCGCATCGGCTATCTCACCTCCGATGCCCGTAACCATCCCATCGGGCATCTTCTGGCGGAGATTTTCCGGCTCCATGATCGGGAGCGTTTTGAAGTTTTTGTCTATAGTACCGGCGTGGATGACGGCAGCTCCGTCCGCCAGAGGATCCTGCTTGGTGCGGAACATTTCCGCGAGGCACGCGGGATGACCAGTGCAGCCCTAGCCGAGCTGATCGCTGCCGACGGAGTGCAAATTCTGGTGGACCTTATGGGACATACGGCGGATACGCGCATGAGCGTGCTGGCACGCCGTCCCGCGCCACTGCAGATGCATTATCTGGGCTTTCCGGGCAGCACCGGAGCGGAGTTTGTGGATTATCTCATCACCGACAGCTACATCACCCCGCCGGAGCGTCCTGACCTCCTGACCGAAGCACCTATCTATCTGCCTGTTTATCAGCTCAACGGTCACCGTTATCTGCCCGCAGAGACGAACTACCGGCGGGCGGATTTCGGTATTACCGAGGACACCTTCGTTTATTACTGTTTCAATAACAATTACAAGATCGCGCCGGAAATCTATGACGTGTGGATGCGTATTCTCAAACGCGTGCCACAGGCGCGGCTGGCTCTCCTGGCTACCTCGGAGACGGCCCTGAAGAACCTGCAGAAAGAGGCTGAACAACGGGGCGTGGACCCGCAGCGTTTGATGTTCGCCGGGTATATGGAGCAGGCGCAGAACATCGCCCGACAAAAGCTGATGGATCTCTTTCTGGATACTCCCCTCTATAACGCCGGGGCGACGGCCACGGATGCACTTTGGGCGGGTGTCCCCCTGCTCACGGTAGAGGGCCAAACTTATATCTCCCGGGTGGCCGGCAGCCTGTTGCGCACTGTGGGGCTGCCCGAACTGATTATGCCGGATCTGCAGGCGTATGAAGAAATGGCTGTGGCCATGGCCCAGGATCGGGAGCGTCTGCATGCCCTGCGGAGCCGCCTGGAGGCGGCACGGGAAACGGCCCTGTTGTTCGATGCGGAAGCGCTCTTGCGTAAGCTGGAAGGAGCCTTTGAGCAGGTTTGGGGGCGTTTTGAACAGGATGAGAAACCTTCCCCCCTATGGGTAGACTGAGACTAAAGCCGGGCCGGATCACTCCGGCCATGATGATGACAGACCGCTTTCCGGCGGATTACCGGGGGAAAAGAGCTAACGGAGCGCCGTCAAATGCCTTGGCTTTCCAATAGGTTGGTCTGCAGCCATTTAATTATTTCTGATCATTTACCCGTTCAGTGGGGTTTTTCGAACTCGCCTCTACCACCCGCCCATGATCCAGGCGTATGAACTGGTCGCAAAATTTGTTGACCTGCTCCGGGCTGTGGGAAACGAGAATGAGGGTCATGCCTTGTAAACGGAGTTCTACAATTTTATTCAAACACTTGTCTTGAAAAGACTGATCTCCGACTGCCAGTATTTCGTCTGCCAACAGGATGTCTGGTTGCAGGTTCACGGCAATCGCAAATCCCAAACGCATCTGCATGCCAGAGGAGTAGTTTTTTAGTGGGGTATCAATAAAATGTTCCAACTCGGAAAACTCCACAATATCTCTGACCCGCTTGCGGACATCTTTGTTCAGAAACCCATAGAGACTGGCATTCAGAAAAATATTTTCAGAGCCCGTCAATTCAGGATTGAAGCCTACCCCCAACTGAATCAATGGGGCAACCCGCCCATTGGTGATGATGCGTCCGTTGCTGGGTTGCAATATCCCCGCGATAATCTGCAGGAGCGTGCTCTTTCCGGAACCGTTGTGCCCCAGTAAGCCTAAGGCTTCTCCTTGTTCTACCTTGAAGCTGACATCATCCAGTGCTAAAAAATGCTCCCGTTTTTCGCGTTTATTTTTGTGAAAGAGCCCAAGAAACCGGGTTTTCAATCCCAACGCCCGATTATGACGCAGGATGAATTCTTTACTGACATGATCAACAACAATAGCTGGTGGCATCAGAGGTCTTCTACCAAGTGCCGGGCTTTACGTCGGAACAGCACCATACCTACAGTCACTGTGGCGACGGTCCATGCACAGGCAATAAGAACGTGATTCAGGGCGGGGAGGGTGCCTGAATAGAGCAGAGCGTGGAACAGGTCCATGAACTGAGTCAGCGGATTCAGGGAAATGATTTCCCGGGTTGTGGGTTTCAATACATGAATGTCATAGCCAATGGGGGTAAACCAGAAGCCAAACATCAGGGCAATATCCACCATATGTTTCAGATCGCGGAGTTCTACCTGCAATACTGAAAAAGTCAGCACAATGCCCCAAATAAAGGCAATATACAGACCCAGCGCGAAGGGATACAAAAGCAAACCCCAGTGATAAACACCGCCCAGAAAGGGGTAAAGCACCACCAGGATGAGGATGGCGATGACCCACAGGGCCAAGGTAAACAGCAGGCTGGAGGTAGGCACCAAAATGCGTGGAAAGTAGATTTTCTGGATGAGGCCGGAAGCACTGGTCAGGCTTTCGCAACTCTGACTGACCGCCTGGGAAAATAAATTGTAGTGCAGGACGCCGATGACCAGATACAAAATATAATTGGGCAGATTACTGCGAAAAATGTGGGTAAATACGAAGTCGTATAGCAGAATCAATGCCAGCGGATTGCCCAAAGACCAGAAGAAACCGAGTACGGCTCCCTGATAGCGGACTTTCAGATCCTTGATGACCAGATTACGCACCAGGTCGCGGTATTGCCAGTAGGGTCGCAGGGTGGCGGTAATCGGGTTGGACACGCTTTGCCTATCTCGGGGTTGCATTTGCTTGGGGCGAAACCTTAGCGTTTATGGTCGGGTAGGTCAATCGAATCACTATTGCTGTCTCCAGGATCAGACAATTAGGCTTTGAGCATCCAGCGCAAAGTCTGTTTCATGGGGGTAGGGGAGAGCTGGCCGAGATATTGTTCCAGTCTGGCCGCAGAGCCCAGCAGGCGGGGGACTTCATTGGCGCGGACAAATGCCGGGTTCACCCGGATGTCCAGAGAGTGACCACTGAGTTGTTCGGTCAGGGCCATAATCTCGCGGAGAGAGTGGGTTTGCCCGGAGCAGACATTGAAGGTTTGTCCGGCTACGTCTTCGGCATCCAGCAGGAGTTTTACATAGCGGTCCACCACATCGCGCACATCGGAAAAATCCCGACTGACATCGAGATTACCCAGTTCAATGAAAGGCGCGCGGCGTTTGAAGTGATTGACGATTTTAGGGATGAGGAACTTGTTGTCCTGCCCAACGCCGGTGTAGTTGAAAGGCCGAGTGATGACAATGGGCAGCTTATCCAACCAGGTATGGGCCATGTGCTCCATGGCCAGTTTACTGCAGGCGTAATGATTGACCGGAGCGGGATAGATGCTTTCGTCGATGACTTCCACAGCGGGGGTGCCATACACATTGGCGGAACTGGCCAGCAGGATACGGTGCGGCGGTGTTTTGAGGGTGTCCAAGGCTTCCAGCAGATGGAGGGTGCCGAAAAGATTGACGGCATAAAAAGCCTGGGCGTCGCCATGACCGACAAAGGCCAGCCCGGCGAGATGGACGACATGGGTGGGCTGTACCTGAGTAACCGCAGCCTGTACGGAAACGGCATCGGTCAGATCTGCGCTGATTTCCTCTGCGTTTTGTGCTTCGCCCTGCACCAGTCCTATGACCTGTGCGCCACGGGCACGCAGCGCCTTGGCCAGATACTGCCCGGTAAAACCACGCAGGCCAGTGACCAATATGGTCTGGCCTGAAGGCATGGGCTCGGGCTGGGTTTCAGGATGCGTCAAATTTGCCTCCGCAGGTTGTTCAGCCGTTCCTCTGCAAGTCGGCTTCGACCATCATGGCACACAGCTGTTCCAGCGTCGTCGGGGTTTCCCAACCGAGTTCGGTCTTGGCCTTGGCGGGGTTACCGATCAGGAGTTCCACTTCAGCGGGACGGTAGAACTTGGGATTGACGGAGACAATCACTTTGCCGTTGGCAGCATCCCTGCCGCATTCAGCTTCGCCCTGTCCTTGCCATTCCATGGTGATGCCTGCAGCTTTGGCGGCCATAGTCACAAAATCCCGGACGGATTCAGTACGACCCGTAGCCAGTACAAAGGTATCCGGGGTATCGGCCTGCAACATGCGCCACATGCCTTCCACATAATCCTTGGCATAGCCCCAGTCACGTTTGGCATCGAGATTGCCCAACTGAATTTGATCGAGTTTGCCAAGTTTGATTTTGGCCATGCCATCGGTGATTTTACGGGTGACAAACTCCAGACCGCGCAGAGGACTCTCGTGGTTGAACAGAATGCCGCTGCTGCCGAAGATGCCGTAGCTTTCACGGTAGTTGATGGTCATCCAGTGCGCATAGAGTTTAGCCACCCCGTAAGGGCTGCGGGGATAGAAGTTGGTGGATTCGTCCTGGGGAATGGCCTGGACCTTGCCGAACATTTCGGAGGTACTAGCTTGATAAAAGCGGATTTTGGGATTGACGATGCGAATAGCTTCGAGCAGGTTCAAGGCGCCTAAACCGGTAATCTGGCCGGTGGTGTAAGGCTGATCGAAGCTGACACCAACGAAGCTTTGGGCGGCGAGATTGTAGACCTCCGTCGCCCCACTGCTTTCAATCAGGCGAATGGCGGAACCCAGATCGGTCAGGTCAAACTCGACCAGATGGAGATTGGGATGATCGGCGACGCTGAGTTCTTCCAGACGCCAGAAGCTCACGGAACTGGTGCGGCGGTAGGTGCCGTAGACGGTGTAGCCCTTCTCTAGCAGGAGTTGGGTAAGATAGGCTCCGTCTTGGCCGGTGATGCCGGTGATGATGGAAATGCTCATGGAAGCCTCTTAATAATATTTCTTCGAAGGAAAAGACCTAACAATATGTTTTAACATAATATGCTATTGGACACACGCTCACATGCTGTAATGCTTTTCCGCGAATTAGAACTTTCAGATCCTTGATGACCAGATTGCGCACCAGGTCGCGGTATTGCCAGTAGGGACGCAGGGTGGCGGTAATCGGGTTGGGCACGTGCTTATCTCGGGGCAGCTCTTTGTTGGAGCGAAACCTTAGCGTTTATGGTCGGGTAGGTCAATTCACTCAGTTCTCGATAACCAGTCCTGCTCCGGCATAGAGATCGAAATCAGCCGTGTTGTTGGTCACCTAATTCGTTTCCGCCCACGCCTGCTCAATGGCATCAAACACCGGTTCAGGCACGGTTGCGGAAAATTGTTTTCTACGATTTTTCGAGACCGTGCCTGAATTTTGCAAACAGGAACGGATTAATAGTGATAAATCGCTGTTACGCACATCATAAACGGCGTCTACCTTGCGATAGATGGCATCATATCGAACCAGGGTGTTGACCTCAGCTTGTAAATCTTTCCGCAGTGCTTCTTTTGTCATCTGCAGGCTAAAGCGCACCGCATCCGTGGCATCCCAATACCGATACGGTGTCCCGCTGCCGTTCAGCTTAAAATCAAACTGCTCCTGATCGATCCAGCGGACATCCCAGAGATTCCGGGCCGGGGTCGAAAAACTCTGTAACGCACGGAGATATTCCGATTCGTGCCGTTTCATGGCGACGGACACCGGCAGCAACATCTTTCCTGCAGTGGGGGTCTCCATCTGCCCGGATTGCGCCAGTGTCCGGTGAAACAGGAATCTGGACAGGCGACTATTGCCATCCATAAAAGGATGAGCATACACAAAGGCAAAGGATACAATGCCAGCTGCTACCAGTGGGTCCACATTCTTGTGCAGGGTATCCGCCATATTCGCAATATGTGGCATGATATCTTCCAAAAATTCAGGGGGCGGTGGCAGATAAGCAATACCTGACGCACCACGCAACCCGTTGTGCAACCAGTTTTGGGTACCACGATAACAGGCAGCACGGTCTAATGGATTGGTGATGACCGCGTTTTGCAGGTGCGACAGATACGCTTCGTTGCAGACCTCCGGATCAAAACTGCTCGCCCGATATCCTCAGCGGTAATGTGTGGCATAATTCCTGACAATACCTGCAAGTTGGTCCCCTCGTGCTTGAGGGCGAACAATACATGATCCAGCGGGTTATTCGTGCTGGGGGCGACGCCAGCACGCCGATGCTTTGATTACTTTCAACATGGCGCACTTCGCGGTGGCTGCGCCACGCTTCAATCTTCCCCTATGGCTACCCAAACAACTTTTGATGGAGGTTCGCCAATGAACAAGGCCGCCTATGCTCTTAAACTGCCACAGTCCCTCAAGACAGCTGCCCAACGTCTTGCACGGGAGGATGGGGTATCACTCAATCAATGGATCACGGTTGCTCTCGCTGAAAAGGTTGGCGCAGTAGAAACTGCTGCCGACTTCTTTAAACGGCGCGGCAGCAATGCAAGCCCTGCTGACTTTCAGGAGATTCTGGACAAGGTAAGGAGTGACCCGCCAACCAAAGACGACGAGCTGCCTGAATGGTGATGGATTCCACCCTTAGCTTGACGCACCACCTGGATTAGAATGATGCAACAGATTTTTTAAAGGATTACTGTCTGGTCTACAATATGCGCCGCTTTACGAATGATGGCTTGTCAGCCAATCACGCTTTTATCTTGAACTACTTTAGGGATTTATTGTTGCTATGCTTTACCCACAATTCGGAGATAAGTGCGGTATAATTGCAGCGTTTAATCAAGTTAAGCGCAATACATTTGCTAACTTGTTGTTTAATTTGGCGTCCCCAGGGGGGTTCGAACCCCCGTTACCGCCGTGAAAGGGCGGTGTCCTAGGCCGCTAGACGATGGGGACCTGGACAGCGGGAAGAATCGTACACAGAAGCGCGCTTCAGGGCAAGTGTATTTTCAGATTTCTCTGTATCGCGTTGGTTGCAGCAAACAATAAACCTGGTTTTGCGCAGGGTTAACAATGGATATACACTCCCATCATCTAAATGATACAACTGGTGATGTATGCAAATTAGGGTTGCCAAATGGGGTAATAGTCTGGCTATCAGGATCCCGGTAAAAATGACTCGTGTTATGGCTTTGCGGGAAGGGGCTCTGATTGAGTTGTCCGTGTCTTCAAATGGAATTATCACATTATCACCGGTCAGCGGCGATGAGCGGAAAATGGGCGTCAAGGAGCATTTTGGGCGTGTGAATGCGCGCTTGCTCAATCAGCCGGTGTCCACACCCAGCACCGAGTTACTGCGTGAAGACGCACGTTACTGATGTCAGTTTACGTGGATACCAGTGTGTTGGTGGCGGCACACTGTTCAGAAAAATATACCGGATTGGCACAGGGGTTTGCGGTTTTTGCCGTGGAGTGACCAGTCACTCCATAGCCCCGCAGGGGGGTCTTCGGTTAGACTGGGCCGAGTTTACTTTTAGCCACCTGTAGGAAGAAGGATCTTATGGAAGAAGCAGAAGCAGTATTCATGATTGAACGGGTATATGTGAAGGACAGTTCTTTCGAGTCGCCCAACGCCCCTTTGAGTTTTGTCCAGACCGAAGCACCCACCGTGGATGTGGGGCTGAATACGGCCAGCAACCAGGTAGAAGGCATGGATGGCCTGACGGAAGTGATCCTGACGGTGACGGTCAAGGCCAAAGCGGGTGAGAGCACCTACTTTGCGGTGGAAGTGCAGCAGGCGGGGCTGTTCCGGATTCAGAATATTCCGGAAGAACATTTGCCTGCGCTGATAGCGGTGCATTGTCCGACCATTCTGTTCCCTTATGCCCGTGAAGTGGTGGCGGACATGGTGGGACGCGGCGGTTTCCAACCCCTGCATCTGCATCCCGTCAATTTTGAGGCGCTTTATCAGCAGGCGCAGCAAGAACAAGTGGGTCACACGACGCAATAAGCCATGCGCTGGGCCGTTCTTGGAGCCGGGCACTGGGGAACCGCGTTGGCGGTGCATTTGTGCCGCCAGGGCCACACGGCGCGGCTCTGGGGACGCCACCCGAAAACCTTACCGGGTTTTATGGATTCCACTTGTTTATCCCCGGTTTTTCCCGATATCGGCTTTCCGTCCGGTCTTGGCATAGGCTCTGATCTGGCGGCGACGCTGGATGGCGCTGAAGGCGTGCTGCTGGCGGTTCCCAGCCATGCCTTGCGGACGGTTCTGGCGACTGTTCCCCGGGCTTTATTACCCCCATATCTACTGCTGGTGCTGGCTTCCAAAGGACTGGAGTTGCCGGGCGCCTTGCGTTTGGATCAGGTGCTGGATGAAAGCTGTCCGACCTTGCCTAAAGTGGTACTTTCCGGACCGAGTTTTGCCCATGATCTGATTCTGGGTAAGCCCCTGGCCATGACCGCCGCTGCTGCGAATATGGATGATGCGCGGCGGGTTGTGGAGGTGTTTGCCAGTGACCAGATGCGCGTGTATTCCAGTGATGATGTGGCGGGCGTCTGTCTGGGGGGGGCGATCAAAAATGTGCTGGCTATTGCGGCAGGCATTTCCGATGGGCTGGGCAATGGCGATAGTGCCCGCGCTGCGCTCATTACCCGTGGCATTGCCGAATTGCACCGTTTGGGGACGGCATTGGGAGGGCGCACGGAAACCTTTATGGGATTGACGGGGGCGGGGGATCTGATTTTGACGGCCTGCAGTGATTTGTCCCGCAATCGCCGGGTGGGTATAGGCCTGGGGCGGGGTTTGTCGTTGGAGACTGTATTGCGTGATCTGGGCCAGGAGGCGGAAGGGGTGCGCAGTGCCCAGGCTTTGTTTTTGCTGGCCCAGCGGCTGGGGGTAGATATGCCCATTACCGAACAGGTCTATCGGGTGCTCTACGCCGGCGCGGATCCGCGCGAGGCCAGTGAACAGCTGATGCGCCGCGCTGCACGCGCCGAGCATCCTGCTGATCTGGAGTCCATAACCGCTTCCCCGGTTAAGGGGAGTTGCTAGGTCCATGGCGATTTTGCGTTTGCCGGGTGGCGGGTCAGACAGCCGCAAGCGCATCCCTTTTGCGCCCTTCAGGACCATCGGTTTTTTGCTGGTGCAGTTTGTGGTGCTGGCTTTGCTGCTGCTCGGTGTACTGCTGGTCCACACCAACCAGGATTTGCATACGCTGGATGCTTATACCGCCTACATGGCGAGCCTGGCGCAGACTTCCCAGGAAACCTTGCGTACCTGGCAAAGTCGTGGGTCTGCTGCGGCGTTGCCAGTGCTTCAGGATGATCTGTCCCGGATTGCGGCGGCGCATCCGGAGCAGGTTAAAACCAATGGGCACTGGAGGCGTTTGCAGGCGTTGATGGCCAAACAGGACCCGGCCCTTTTGCCTCAGGCTTTATTGCAGCTTTCCGATGTCAGCATGGAAGAGCATCTGCGTGGTCGCCGGCTGGTATTGGCGGCGGGGCATGATGCCCGTTATACCCTGATTGGCACGGCCGTGGCACTGTTTGCGTTCATGATTTTTGTGCTGGTGACACTGGCGTTTTTCCGTCTGCGCATTCTCGGTCCATTGCGGCGCTTGCAGGGAGCCATGCGTTCCTTGGAAATCGGGGCTTTTCGGCGGGTGACGGAAGCCCATGCGGATCCTGGCATCAGTCCGTTGCTGCAGTATTACAATCACATGATTGGGCGTTTGGAAGAGCTGGAAAAAACCCGGCGCCAGTATTTGCAGGATTTGCAGCGGGAAGTGAATGAAGCAGCCCATACTCTGGTGGCGCAACAGGCGGCGGTGGCCCGCTCGGAGCGCCTGGCGGCGGTGGGCGAGGCCGCTGCGGCCTTTGCCCATGAATTGCGTAATCCGCTGGCGGGATTGCAGGTGGGTTGCGCGAATATTCGTCGGGAAATCCGTGATCCGGAGCTGGCTGAAAGGCTCGGGTTGATGGAAGAGGAGCTGCGTCGGGTCAGTCGCTTGCTGGACCAGCAATTGCGGGGCGCACGTCAGGTGCATGAGAAGGGCCGCCGGGTTGCGCCCCGCGAAACCGTGGAAACCCTGCTGAATTTGTTGCGTTATCAGATGCCTGCCCAGGTGGTACTGAAACTTTTGCCGGGAGATTGCCGTGATTGTCTGCTACCTCTGGATCAGTTTCGTCAGGCCTTGCTCAATCTCATTTTGAACAGTATGCAGGCGCTGGCCAGCGAGGGGGGAACCATCAGCGTCGCTATTGCCCAGATGGACAAACAATTGCAGGTTACGGTGTCTGATAATGGTCCGGGTTTTCCCGATACCTTGTTGCGCGAGGGCATTCGTCCCTTTGCCAGCAGCAAGGAACAGGGTACAGGGCTGGGTTTATCCATGGTGCGACGTTTTGTGCGCAGTCTGGGGGGAGAGGTGCAATTGCGAAATCGGGATCCGCATGGGGCAGAAGTAAGCTTGTTGTTACCTTGTCCTGACATTGCTGGTAAGGAGTAACCCAACATGGCTGATGCTTTGCTGGTAATTGAGGACGAGATTTTTCTGGGGCGGGAAATGTGCCGCTTTTTTGAAAAGGAAGGCTGGGAAGTGCATTGGGCGGAGCGCTTTGCCGACGCCGAAGAGCTCTTGTTGAGGCAGGATCTCAGCCCCTTGGTGACTCTGGCGGACCTCAACCTTCCGGATGGTAATAGTCTGGATTTATTGGAAAAGGTGCGAGCCAAAGGCGGTGCCGGGGAGTGGATTTTCCTGACGGCCTTCGGGAGCGTGCCTGATTCGGTGCGGGCTTTGCGCCTGGGTGCCTACGATTTTCTGGAAAAGCCCTGTGAAATGGAGCGTCTGGAGATGGTGGTGCGCTCGGCTGGCCGGGGTGCCCGCGCCCAGCGTCGGGTGGCGGAAGACACCTCCAACCAGCATCGCCGCTATCGCCCTGAAACCTATCTGGGGGAAAGTCCGGCTGCTGCTGACGTGCGCAGCATGCTCGAGCGCCTCAGTCAGGTTCCTTACAGTGCCCTGGTGATTTCCGGAGAAACGGGCACGGGTAAAGGACTGGCTGCGCGTATTCTGCATTATAGTGGTGCGCAGGCGGGCGGTCCCATGGTGGAAATCAACTGTGCGGCTTTGCCCCGGGAATTGCTGGAATCCGAGTTGTTTGGATATGAGCCGGGAGCATTTACCGGGGCCGCCGTGCGCCATCGGGGGCTGGTGGAGCAGGCCAGCGGCGGCACCCTGTTTCTGGATGAAATTTCGGAAATGGAGCTTGAGCTTCAAGCCAAGTTGTTGAAAGTGATTGAAGATCACAGTGTGCGTCGGTTGGGCGGAGATCGCCCCATTGCTGTGGATGTGCGTTTTATTGCCGCCAGCAATCGGGATCTGGACACGCAGGTAGCTCAGGGCGCTTTTCGTGCCGATTTGTTCCATCGTCTGAGTGTATTTCGTCTGGCTTTGCCTTCCTTGCGCGAGCGCAAGATGGATCTCCATGAACTCGTACCGCATTTTGTGGCGGAATTCAATGCTCAGGCCGGCAAGCGCGTGCATTATATCAGCCCGGCCGTATGGACCGCGCTGGAGTCTTACGACTGGCCTGGAAATGTCCGGGAACTGCGTAATGTGATTGAACGCGCGGTGCTGTTTTCCGAAACCGAAGAGCTGCCCCGGGAATGGCTGCAGTTGCCCGGAAATGTGAATGGTGCCTGTCCGGCACCGTCCGGCTGTCCAGTGGATGGCCAGCACATCATTCTACCCATGGATGGCAGCATGGATCTGGAGGCCATGGAACGGCAGATTCTCCAGCAGGTACTGAATCTGACCGAGGGTAATGTCACCAAGGCCGCGCGGGTGTTGGGGATTACCCGCGAGACGCTGCGCTATCGGGTCCGCAAACACGGTTTGGGAGATGACGGGGAGTCTGGATAGAAATAGTCTATACTTGCGCAATTGTTGCGGGATAGTTACATTGCCGCGATGCGACGGGTCAGCACTGGCGCCCGGACTAATAAAACAAGGAGATTGGATGTCACCAGTCAGGACCGCCGCATGACTGCGGCGCTAGATCAGGCTTTAGCCTGGCAGCAACAAAGCCTGCAACTTGTATCCCGCACTTTTGCGCTGACCATTCCGCAATTGCCTGAGGCTTTGCGTGCAGCGGTCGGAAATGGTTATTTGCTGTGCCGTATTGCCGATACCATTGAAGATGATCCGGTTATGCCCTGGGAAGAAAAAGCCCACTGGCAGCAGGTGTTTTTGCAGGTGGTCGAGGGGCAAGTGGAACCGGCGGTTTTTCGCCGAGGGATTTGCCGCGCAACTGTCAGCCGATATGCCCGAGGCAGAACATGATCTGGTTCGCCATACCGCCGATGTCGTGCAGATCACCCACAGTTTCAGTGCTACCCAGCAAGTGGCTCTGGCGCGTTGTGTGCGCATCATGGGGGCGGGCATGGCTGAGTTTCAGCAGCACGCATCCCTGAAAGGCCTGGTGGACATGCCCGCCATGGATCATTACTGCTATGTGGTGGCGGGCGTGGTTGGCGAAATGCTGACCAGCCTTTTTGTGGAGTACGAACCGCGTTTGCGTGCTCAGGAAACAGAAATGCAACGTCTGGCGGTGTCTTTTGGTCAGGGCCTGCAAATGACCAATATTCTCAAGGATATCTGGGATGATTGGGCACGCGGGGTCAGTTGGATGCCGTCCAGCGTGTTTGCCCGATATGGTTGTGATATTGCCGCCGTCCAGCCCGGCAGTCACGATCCGGGCTTTCAGGCAGCCCTGCAAGACCTGCTGGATATTGCCGCCGGACATCTGGAAAACGCGCTGCAATATACCCTGATGATTCCTGCGGATCAGACCGGCATGCGTGATTTTTGCCTCTGGGCCCTGGCGATGGCCGTGCTGACTTTACGGCGTATTGCCGGGAATCCGGCTTTTGCATCGGGTGCTGAGGTGAAAATCAGTCGTAATAGTGTGCAGTGGGTAGTCATGTTATCCAGGCTCATGCATCGTTCGGATGGGTTGTTGCTGGCCAGTTTCCGGGCTGGCATTAAACCCCTGCGCAAAACGGCACGGGTAGCGACCGCATGAACCGTGTCCTGCAGCCGTTACCGCTGGTGGGCGGATATTTGCGTCGCTCGCTGGAGCAGACCCTCGACCGGGCGCTGGAGCGCGCCCAGTCGGTACTCCTGGAGAAACAGGCCCCTGATGGGCACTGGTGTTTTGAATTTGAGGCGGACTGCACCATTCCGGCCGAATTTATTCTGATGCAACATTATATGGATGAGCGTGATGCGGCGCTGGAGTCCAAAATGGCGGTGTATTTGCGCAGCAAGCAGGCGGATCACGGCGGTTGGCCGCTGTATTATGGCGGTCATTTTGATTTGAGTGCTTCCGTGAAGGCCTATTACGCGCTGAAGCTGGCGGGAGATGCGCCGGATCTGCCCCACATGCGTCGCGCCCGGGAAGCCATTCTCGCCCATGGCGGCGCCGAACATGCCAATGTATTCACCCGGATCACTTTGGCCCTGTTTGCCCAGGTGCCCTGGCGTGCCGTGCCTTCCATCCCGGTGGAAGTGATGCTTTTGCCGCGCTGGTTTCCTTTTCAGATTTACAAGGTGGCGTCCTGGTCACGAACCGTCATGGTGCCTCTTTTTATTTTATGCAGCCTCAAGGCCCAGGCCAAAAATCCCTTGCAGGTTCATATTCGCGAATTATTTCGTCACCCCCCGGAACAAATTCAGGACTACTTTGCAGCATCGCGACAGGGACTGGTGGCGCGCAGCTTTCTGGCTCTGGATCGGTTTTGGGGCTTCATTGAAAACTGGATTCCTGCGGCCATTCGTCGCATTGCGGTGCGCCGCGCCGAACAGTGGTTTACGGCCCGGATTAATGGCGAAGATGGTCTGAATGGCATTTTCCCGGCCATGGTCAATGCCCATGAAGCCCTGGCTTTGTTGGGCTATGCGCCGGAGCATCCCTACCGTCAGGCCACGGGTGCGGCGCTGCGCAAGCTGGTGGTGGAGCGCGCTGAGGATGCCTACTGTCAGCCCTGTATGTCACCGGTCTGGGACACCTGTCTGGCGCTTCATGCGTTGCTGGAAGCTGACGCTGTTGATGGATCCGGTGGATCAGACAGAATTACCGGCGAACAGGAAAAAGCCATTGCCTGGCTCAAGGAGCGGCAGATTTGCAGTGATCCTGGAGATTGGCAGGTGCAGCGCCCGCAGCTGGCAGGTGGTGGCTGGGCTTTTCAGTATGCGAATCCCTACTACCCCGATCTGGATGATACGGCGGCAGTGGCCTGGGCCCTGGCGCGTGCCGGGCGTCCTGAAGATCGGGAAAGTATCGAAAAAGCGGCAAACTGGCTGGCGGGAATGCAATCCCGCAATGGTGGGTTTGCTGCCTATGATGTGGATAATACCCACTATTATCTCAATGAAATCCCGTTTGCTGATCATAAGGCCTTGCTGGATCCGCCTACAGCAGATGTGACGGGCAGGGTAGTGGCCTTTCTTGGCTACCTGGGCAGGCCCCGTGATCGCGATGTGCTGCGCCGGGCTGTTGCCTATTTGTTGCGTGAGCAGGAGTCTTCCGGGGCCTGGTTTGGACGTTGGGGGACCAACTATATTTATGGAACCTGGTCGGTACTGATGGCTTTGGGGGAATTGCAGGATCCTTCCTTGCAACCGGCTATGGACCGGGCCGCTGACTGGTTGCGGGCCATGCAGCAGGAAGATGGCGGTTGGGGGGAAAATAACGATTCCTACGCAGAGCCCGGCCTGGCGGGAGCTGGTCAGGCTTCTACGGCGGCCCAGACTGCTTGGGCCTGCCTGGGTTTGATGGCGGCGGGAGATCGCGGCTCCATCGCCCTGCGCCGGGGTATTCAATGGTTGCAGACGCATCAGGATGGCGGGGGTGGCTGGCATGATCCTTTCTTTAATGCGCCCGGCTTCCCCAAGGTGTTTTACCTCATTTATCACGGTTACAGTTTTTATTTCCCGCTTTGGGCGCTGGCCCGTTTCCGGAACCTGGGATGCAGCCGCAGCGGATAGGTGTCGTGGTGGCGCTGGCTGCCGAGGCGCGCATCCTTTTTTCCGGGAAGTTGCGCTACCAGACAGTGATGGACATTCAGCCACAGCTTTGCATGGTGGTTTCGGGAATGGGGCCGGTACGGGCGGATCAGGCGGCGGAGCAGTTGCTGCAAGCGGGCGTAGACGGGCTCTTGTCCTGGGGGACTGCCGGCGGCTTGAATCCTGTCTGTCGGGCGGGTGATTTACTGGTTCCCGAGCAGATATTCTGGGCGGGACGTGGTTGGCCTGCTGACTCGGACTGGCGGAGTGCACTGTTGTCACAACTTTCCGGCCAAGTGCTGGCGGGGGGGCTTTGCTCAGTCAGTGAAGCCTGTGCATCAGTGGCGGCCAAGGCCCAACTCCGGGCAGATTATCCGGAAGCCCAGGCGGTGGATATGGAAAGCGGGGCTGTGGCGCAACGGGCAGCGCAAGCCGGCATCCCATTTCTGGCAATTCGCAGCGTGGTGGATCCTGCCCATCAGTCTCTTCCCGCAACAGCCACTCACAGTGTTGATTGTTATGGTCGTCCCCAGGCTTTGCCCCTGTTGCGGGGATTGTTGCGCCATCCGGGCGATTTGGCGCCGCTCATGGGTTTGGGCCGGCAGATGCAGGCCGCCGTAAACACCCTGCGTCTGGTTCAGCCGCGCCTGCTTCAGTCGAATTTGCGGGAAACCAACAGCGTATGAAAGCCTTATTGACGGGTGCCTCGGGTTTTGTCGGCGGAGCGGTGCTACGCCGCCTGCTCGCTGAAGGACTGGAAGTGCGGGTCTTGCATCGCAGCGGTGCGGATTCCAGCAACTGGGAAGGTCTGGATGTGGAGCCGGTACTGGGAGACCTGGCTGATGTTCAGGCCCTGGATAAGGTCGTGGCGGGTTGTCAGCTGGTTTTTCATGTAGCGGCGGATTATCGTCTCTGGGTGCCTGATCCACAGGCTATGTACGCGGCCAACGTCAGCGGCTCGGAGCGTTTGGCCCGGGCGGCTTTGGACGCCGGGGTGGAGCGCATGGTTTATACCAGCAGCGTTGCCGTGCTGGGTCATTATACCGATGGCCGGGTGGCGGATGAGGCGGCTCCTTCCCGTCTTGCCGATATGATCGGGCATTATAAACGCTCCAAATTTATGGCTGAGGAAGCTCTGCAACAGCTTTGTCAGAATGAGTCTGCACCCATTGTAATTGTGAACCCCTCCACACCTGTCGGGCCTGCAGACCGCAAGCCGACGCCGACCGGGCGGCTGGTGCGGGATGCCGCTGCCGGGAAAATGCCCGCCTATGTGGATACCGGACTGAATGTGGTGCATGTGGATGATGTCGCCATGGGCCACTGGCAGGCCTATTTGCTCGGAGAGCCGGGACAACGCTACATTCTTGGCGGAGATAATTTGTCCTTGCAGGCTATTTTGACCCGCATTGCCGGACTTACCGGAAAGCGTTCACCCCTATTCCGTATTCCTCGCAAAATGTTATTCCCCCTGGCTTGGGCCGCAGAAAATTTGGTCCGTGCGCGTGGCCGGGGCACTCCTTTGGTGACCATGGATGAGTTGCGGATGGCCGCTCACAAAATGTATTTTTCCTCACAGAAAGCTGAAGAAATGCTGCATTATGTCCATCGTCCCGCCGAAGAGGCCCTGCGCGATGCGGTAAGGTGGTTTGCGGAAAATCATTATCTTTAGGCTGATTCAATAACTCACCGTTCAGGATATGACTGCTTATGGGTTTTGAGGAAGGGCTGTTGGGCCTGGCGTTTCTGCTGGCTTTGGCGGCTTTGGGTTATCAATTGCTGGCCATGTGGGTGCTGCGTGTCTGGCAACCGGTCCTGACGAATACGGAGGCCACTTTTTTACCCCATACCATTCAAGATTTGCCCGCTCTCAGTCTGCTTAAGCCCCTGCATGGAGATGATGGCAACCTCTATGCCTGCCTGCGTAGTTTTTGTCTGCAGGATTATCCCCGTTACGAAATGGTCTGCGGCGTGCAGGACGCCGCTGATCCGGCAGTTGCCGTGGTCCAGCGCTTGCAACAGGAATTTCCTGCTCTGCCCCTGCGCTGGATACTGAGCGACAAGCTATTGGGTTGTAACCCCAAGGTGAATAATCTTGCGGGTATTTTGGCGGCCTGCAATCACGATTTGCTGCTGATCAGTGATGCCGACATCGTGGTGGGACCACAGTATTTGCATCATCTGCTAACGCCGCTAGTAGATGCTCAGACCGGTGTGCTGACCTGTTTATATCGCGGGCTTCCTGATCATCATTTCAGCTCCAGATTGCTTGCCAGCCAAATCAACAGCCTTTTTCTGCCTTCTGTACGGGTCTCTGCGCACCTGGGTCCCAATATATTTTGTGGAGGGGCAACCATGGCGTTGCAGCGCTCTACGCTGGAGGCGATAGGCGGGCTGGAAAGCCTGGCTGATCAACTGGCGGACGATTACTGGCTGGGAGCCCGTGCCCGCCAGCTCGGAAAAGCCACCATACTGTCGGATTATGTGGTGGATACGCAGGTCCATGAGGCCAGTTTTCGGACATTTTACCAACATGCCCTGCGCTGGTCGCGGACCACACGCAGTGTTCAGCCTCTGGGCCACTTTTTTTCTTTTTTCAGTTATCCACTACCGCTGGTTACGGTTTTGACGCCCTGGATGTTTTGGGGGGCCGGTTATTGGGGGATCATACCGCTGGGTATGGTTCTCTTGTTGCGCCTCGTGTACCATAGGCAAATTATGCACAAACTCGGTGCAACAGATTCTTTGGGTACGGCCCTGCTGGCAGATTTTTTGGGGCTGTGGATTTGGTTTCATGCCCTCTTTGCACGGCGCGTTGCCTGGAGAGGGTCACAATATGCGGTCACCGCCGACGGGCGGCTGAACGGCCACGATGGAGTAACATAATGACGATGAAAACCCTTTTCCTGCAGGCTCCTTCCTTTGAAGGTTTTGACGGCGGTGCTGGTTCCCGTTACCAGGCCAAGCGGGAAATTCGTTCTTTCTGGTTTCCCACCTGGCTGGCCCAGCCCGCTGCGATGATCCCCGGCAGTCGTCTGCTGGA
>NZ_MOAD01000001.1:703872-722113 GCF_001931655.1 Acidithiobacillus albertensis
GATCTCGCGGTTAATGAGGCGGCGGAATCAGCATATCAGAAGGGTGTGCTGACCACCGCCAGTCTTATGGTGGGGGCCCCTGCGGCGGCTGATGCCATACGCCGGGCGAAAAGCTTGCCTGGACTGGGTGTCGGTTTGCACCTGACTCTGGTGGATGGAGCGCCGCTGTTGCCAGCGGAACAGGTGCCGGATCTGGTGGACGTTCAGGGCCGTTTTGCAGCGGATTTATGGTTGCGCGGCGTGCGTTATTTTTTTCTGCCCAAGGTGCGCAGGCAGTTGGCGGCAGAAATTCGCGCGCAGTTTGCCGCCTTTGCAGATGCCGGTCTGGTGCTCGATCATGCCAACGCCCACAAACATCTGCATTTGCATCCTACGGTGTTAAGTCTGATGCTGGATATTGGGGAGGCATTTGAATTGCGGGCAGTACGTCTCCCCCGGGAGTCACTGGCGGTGGCGCGATGTGGTGGTGCGCGGGGCTTCGCACCTGCCTTCTGGGCTTTTTTTTTGCGCCCCTGGTTGGCAAGAATGCGCCGACAACTGGATAAGCGTGGACTGCTTTACAATGATTTGCTTTGCGGTCTGGATGCCACCGGACATATGACCGAATCACGCCTGCTGGGTCTGCTGAACTGTCTGCCAGAAAAGTCTCTGGTAGAAATTTATTTTCATCCGGCCACCACCCAGAGTCCTTTACTGCGAAAGCTCATGCCTGATTATGAGCCCCAGGCAGAATATGCCGCCCTGTTGAGTCCCAGGGTTGGGGAGTATTTGCATGATCATCAAATTGTGAGAGGTAGATTCAGTGATTTCACCAGCGGCTGAACGATTCCTGGAAAGTATCGGCAAATCCATTGCGCATTTTATGGTGCAGGTGGTCGATTTTTCAGTGCGACGGGCTGTTTGGGTGATGGGGTTGGTGCTGATTGGTACCTTGCTGGCCCTGTTTTATGCGTTTACACATTTTGCAGTAGATACCAATACCAGCCATGCCCTGTCTCGCGATCTGCCCTTTCAGAAGCGTGAGCTGGCTTACCACAAGGTTTTTTCCCAGGACCAAAACACCATTGTAGTCGTACTGCAGGGAAAAAATCCTCAGAGTAGCGACGCAGCAGTTACCCGTCTGGAGACCTGGCTGCGCGCTCGCCCGAAGATGTTTCACAGTGTGTACGTGCCGAGTGGTGGCAGTTTTTTTGAGCGGAATGGTCTGCTCTATTTGTCTCCGGAAAAAGTAAAGGATTTTGCCGATCGCATTACCAATGCCCAGCCCCTGATTGCCCGTTTGTCCGCCGATCCCAGTCTTGGTGGTTTAAGTGATTTGTTGAGTATGGCCATCAGCCAAAGACTGAGTAATGGTGTGCAGTTGCCGGGCATGACGGCCATATTCTCGGCGTTGAATGAGGCCGTGAAAGCCCGCCTGGAGGGTAAGCCGTACCAGATTTCCTGGAGTGAAATGATGGGCGGAGACCTGGCCAAGCTGGGCCCTGCCCAGCGCTTCGTCATCATTCAGCCAGCCATGAATTATCATTCCTTACAGCCTGCCGAGGCTGCCATCCGGACCTTGCAGGCAGGTTTGCAGAGTTTGCAGTTAAATACCGCCCACGGCGTCAGCGTCGGTGTGACCGGAGGGGCTGTGCTGGATGCGGAGCAACTCCAGACCGTCAGTCATGGTGCTGGTGAATCCCTGGCGCTGACTCTGGGGCTGGAAATCATTTTACTCAGCATTGCCCTACGCTCGGTGAAATTGGTGAGTGGTGTGCTGATCGGGCTGGTATCGGGCATTATTCTGACGACGGCCTGGGCCTTGTTTTTCGTCGGCCCCTTTAATCTCATCTCTGTGGCTTTTGCTATTTTGTTCATTGGTCTGGGTGTGGATTTCGGTATTCAATTCTGTCTGCGCTATCGCGAGGAATTGTTCAACGGTGCGGTGCATCGGGTAGCCATGCATCGGGTGACCCAGGGTATGGGAACAGCGCTAGGTTTGGCTGCAGTGGCGGCGGCACTGAGTTTTTACGCCTTTGTGCCTACCAGTTATGCCGGAATTGTGGATCTTGGGCTGATTTCCGGGACCAGCATGCTTATTGCGCTGCTGTTGACCCTGACTTTTTTGCCTGCTTATTTGACCTTGTGGCCCATTGCCTTAAACGGACAACATCGGGTCATTAATTATCCGCATTTTACGATGGTGCCTACTCTGGCAAAACATCCAATCCATCGCTATGCCTACTGGGTATTGGGTTTGGTGGCCATACTCGCCGTTGCCGCCATTCCCCTGGCGATGCGGGCAACTTTTGACTTTAATCCACTCCACATGATTGATAGTCACGCCGAAGGGGTAAAAGTCTTTGAAAAGCTGTTGGCTAACCCCGATACCGCTCCCTACCGGATGGAAGTACTCACACCCAATATTGCCGCTGCTCAGGCCGTGGCCCGGCGCGTCGAGCAGTTACCAACAGTGGCACGGGCATTGACTGTGGAAAGTTATATTCCCAAGGACCAGTCCAAAAAATTGGCCATTTTGCAGAATCTGCAGATTCTGGTACCCCCTTTTTCACTCATGATGCCGACAGCCTTGACCCCACCGGCTGCAGATACGCGTAAGAAACTGGATAAACTGGTCAAGGATCTGCGTGCTCTGGCTGTCAAGGATGGTCAGACGTCTGCAGATGGTAAAATGACCGGGCAGTTGGCTGATCATCTTCAGACATTTTTACAGAAGCAGGGAAAACAGCCCGCCGCCATGAATGCTTTACAGAATAGTGTGATGGGTACTCTGCCCGGCGAGCTGAAACAGCTGGGTATGGCTCTGTCCGCCGGACCGGTCAATTTGCAAACCCTGCCGGCAGCGCTCAAGGATCGCTATGTAGGTGCGGCGGGTCAGGCGCGTGTAGAGATTTTCCCCAAGGCCAATCTGAGTAGTAACCAGGCCATGTATCAATTTGTTCAGAGCGTGCTCAAGGTCGAGCCCAGGGCGGTTGGAACCCCGGTCATGCTGGTGCAGGGTGGAGAGGCTGTTCTTGGTGCCTTTCAGGAAGCTACCTACATTGCGCTGGCCAGTATCAGTCTGTTGTTGCTTTTAGCCTTGCGCCGTTATCGGGATGTGCTGCTGATCATGATTCCGTTGCTGCTGGCGGCACTGTTTACGGTCGCGGCCATGAGTCTGCTGGGCTTGAGTTTCAATTTGGGTAATATTATTGTCCTACCCCTTTTGATTGGTCTGGGTGTGGCATTTGCCATCTATATTGTGGTGCGCTGGCGCAATGGTGTGGATGTTGCCCATTTGTTGGGAACTTCAACCCCGATGGCCGTGTTTTTCAGCGGTCTTACCACCTTGAGTGCTTTTGGCAGTATGGCCGTATCCCGTGATCCGGGCATGGCGAGTCTTGGCGAGGCGCTGAGTCTGGCATTGGCCATTGTACTTTTGTGTATATTGATTATTTTGCCGACCCTGATGCTGCTGTTTACGTCTTCTCCCCGCGAAGAGGGAATCGCACAGGATGAAGGCAGCTAAGCCTTGAAACAGAAAATGCTCATTCTGCTCGCTGGATTACTGGGTCTGGCCTTAGGTGTTTATCTGGTGCTGCATGCCGGTTTTGCCGGAATTGTGGCACTGCTCGCCGTGGCGGGCTGGGGGTTGCTCTGGTTGCTGCCGTTTCATTTGCTGCCGCTGGCTCTGGATACCTTGAGCTGGAAGTGGCTGTTACGTGGCAAGGCGCGCGCCCCCTTTGGGTTTTTGTTGTGGTTGGCCCTGATTCGCGAATCGGTGAACGGTTTATTGCCGGTGGCACGGATAGGTGGTGAACTGCTGGGAATCCGAATGCTCAGTCAATATGGTGTCTCGCCCTACGTGGCCGGTGCCAGTGTCATAGTCGAGATCACTTTGACTCTGGTGAGTCAGTTCTTGTTTGCTTTGCTGGGAGTTGTGGTGTTGCTGTTTGCGGTCAGCAATCACCTCCTGGTTTTCGAAGTTCTGGGTTTCCTTTTCCTGTCGATTCCGGTGCTGGTCATTTTTTTCTGGCTGCAAAAACATAAAGGCTTGTTTTCGCTGGTGCAGAGCATCAGTAAGCGAATGCTTGACGGTTATGATGTTTTGGGGATTATCGGTGATCCGCGTCTTCTCGATGCGGAAATCCGGAGTTTTTACGACAAGGGGCGCGCTTTGTTAGTGGCCAATTTTTGGCAATTAGCCGGGCTTTTTGCGGGCACTCTTGAGGTCGTTTTTACTTTTTGGCTGTTGCACCATCCGGTACCTTTCTGGGCGGCCTTGCTCCTCGAAAGTCTGGGGCAAGCTTTGCGTAGTGTGGCATTTGTGGTGCCAGCAGGTATTGGAATTCAGGAGGGCGGTTTTATGCTGTTCGGAACGGTGGTCGGTATCGGTCCAGATCTGGCTCTGGCTTATGCTTTGGCCCGTCGTCTGCGTGAACTGTTTCTGGGTGTCCCGGTCCTCTTGTCATGGGTTGCATCAGAAAGTCATTATATGCGTCGAAGGTGGTTACAGGTTTCAACCGGGAAAGAGGGGGTTTTATGACGGCAATGGCCATAGAGCTGGGTTCTGAGCAGCATCGGGATTTGTTTTGCCAGTTCATGCACGATACCCATGTGCATTTTGATCCTGCAAATATGCCTTGGCCGGAACTGGATGCTGCCACGGAACAACGGGTCAAATCCCTGCCTTTCTGGGGCGAGGCGGTAGCGACGGAGAGTGTCACCGCGCGGATGGTTCAGAGCATGGCGGCACGGGAAACCGATCCCGTAGTGCGTGCTGCTGTGGCCCTGGATGGTCAGGAAGAACAAAGACATTCGGAATTACTGCAGGCTTTGATAAAACATTATCATATTCAGATACCTCCCTCTCCGCCGCCGCCGCCCTTGCGGGATCCCTACTGGGAGTTTCTATTTACGGGATATGGCGAATGTCTGGATTCCTATTTTGCTTTCGGGCTGTTTGCTGCGGCCAAAAACTCGGGATTTTTCCCGCCTGAGCTGGTCAAGATATTTGAGCCGGTCATGCAGGAAGAAGCGCGCCACATCATTTTTTTCATCAACTGGTTAAAATGGCACCGTCGGCGCCTGCCGTTCTGGAAAAAAATCGTCCTTGAGTTTCAACGTATCCAGGTCATCAGCATGCAGGCCTGGGCGCGGATTCAAACGGCAAGGGGCCTGAATGATCATCAGGAGGAAAATTTTACCATGACCGGCCATGAACAGGTGAGTAGCGACATTAGCCTGACACAGTTGCTCGCATTATGTCGGACGGAAAACGAGAGACGCTTTGCTGCTTATGATGCCCGTTTGCTGCGTCCGAAATTGGCACCGCGTATTGCCAATATACTGTTTTTCTTTCTGTCCCGGGGTAAAGGCGCCTGATTATTTGCTGCGCTTGTCCTGCATACGCTTTGGTATGTTATACTTGAGCAATTAAGGTTGTTATTTGTTCACAGGCTGTTTAGCCACCAGGTGGGGGTGTTGATACTATGGGTGTTCCTTTAATTCAGAGCTACAAGGTGGGTCGCTACATTGTTTCGCAAAAACTGCGGGGGCGTAAGCGTTATCCTTTGGTCCTGATGCTGGAGCCGTTGTTTCGTTGTAATCTGGCCTGCGCGGGTTGCGGGAAAATCGATTACCCCGATGATGTGCTGGATAAACGCCTGTCGGTGGAAGAGTGCATTGGCGCAGCGGAAGAATGTGGTGCGCCCATCATTTCCATTGCCGGTGGTGAGCCACTGATTCACAAGGATATGCCGGAAGTGGTGAAGGGTTTGGTGGAACGCAAGCGCTTCGTTTATTTATGCACCAATGCACTCCTGCTGAAAAAGCGTATGGATGATTATACGCCTTCTCCTTATCTGACATTTTCTGTCCATCTGGATGGCAATGAACACCGCCATGATGATTCTGTCTGTCAACCGGGGACCTACAAGCGGGCAGCTTTGGCTATTCAGGAGGCGGTTGAAAAAGGCTTCCGGGTGACCGTGAATTGTACCCTCTTTCAGGGTGAAGGGGCGGAAGAAGTAGCCAATTTCCTGGATGACTGCAAGGCCCTGGGTGTTGAGGGTGTGACTATTTCTCCCGGCTTCAACTATGAGAGAGCCCCCCAGCAGGAAGTATTCATTCAAAGGCGCGCATCCCGACAGTTGTTCAGGGATATTTTCCGTATTGGTAAGGAACGCAAGGCGAAATGGACGTTTAATCAGTCCAGTCTGTTTCTGGACTTTCTGGCAGGTAACCAGAATTATCAATGTACGCCTTGGGGAAATCCTACCCGCAATATTTTTGGCTGGCAGAAGCCCTGCTACCTTTTAGTGAGTGAAGGCTACGCCCAGACTTACAAGGAAATGATGGAAACGACTCCTTGGGATCAGTACGGCGTCGGGGTTAACCGCAAGTGCGATCAGTGTCAGGTCCATTCCGGTTTTGAGCCGACAGCGGTCAATGACACGTTTGCGCACCCCCTGCGGGCGCTTAAAGTAGCCTTGCGTGGGCCGCGTACGGAAGGCCCTATGGCTCCGGATATGCCAACCATTCCCCCTTCACAGGGATCCGACCATCCGGTTTTTCCATTACGGGTTGAACGTTAGTAAGCGATTGGCCGTCCAAAAAGGGCTAACAGGGAGATTTTATGCTTATGAGAAATGCCATGTTGCTTGCTGTCGCAGCGGCTTTGTCCATGTCGCCAATGATTTCAGCCGGAGCAGCTGTCGCAGCTCCGGCTGCCGCGCAAGCCAAGGTCCTGACACCAAAAGCCACTATTGATACGCTCGATGCAGCCTTATTGAAAGCCATGCAGGGTGGCAGCAAAATGGGTTATCAGGGCCGATATGCCGTGGTGTCTCCTGTAGTCCGGAAAGTCTATGATTTTGACCGGATTGCCAGTCTGACTCTGGGCAGCCACTGGTCCAAACTGACCACTGCGCAACAGAAAGAATTTGTAAGCGTGTTGGCGGACTATACTGCAGCCACATATGCGGCTCGTTTTGATAATTATCAGGGCGAACATTTTGCGGTCGTCAACAGCGAAACCATGCAGCCCGGAACTGAGGGCGTATTCAGCACCTTGACCATGCGCAATGGCAAGGTCCATCGTTTTGATTACCTGCTCCAGCAACAGGATGGACAGTGGCGTATTGTGAATGTGGTTGCCGACGGGGTCAGTGATTTATCCCTGAAACGTTCTGAATATGATGAAACCATTAAAACCAAGGGGTTCCCGGCCTTGATTGCGCATTTGAAAGCGCAAACTGCTCATTATGCGAGTGGTAAAAATTGATGCTTCGCTGGCGTTGGTTGCTTGGTGGCATCTTCGCCAGTTCCGTGCTGGCGCTATCAGGCTGCGCTACAGTGAATGGTCCCGGCTCCGGCACTTCGGGATCCGGTCGACCGCCTTTGCAAACCTTCAACCATACTATGTTCCATGTGAATATGGGACTTTACGATTATGTGCTTGAGCCGGTATCTACGGGTTACAAAGCGGTGACTCCGGGTTTTGTCCGCGAGGGCGTTAGTAACGTGTTTTCCAACGTGGGCATGCCTTACATTTTTATCAACGATTTTTTGCAAGGTCGGGTACAACAGGGTATGGAAGATTTGAGCCGTTTTCTGGTCAACTCCCTATTCGGTGTGGGTGGTTTGGTTGATGTGGCTGACAAACTGGATTTACCCATGCACGACAATAGTCTGGGGGTGACGCTTGGAGTCTGGGGCGTACCACAGGGACCCTATCTGGTATTACCCTTTTATGGACCCAGTTCGTTGCGGAGTTTGCCGGGTCTCGCCATGGTCATGTTTACCGGCCCCGCATATTATCTCACCAGTACCCCTGCCCAATATGCCTTGAGTGGCATGGGGGTGATTAATACGGGCTATGTGGATGGTCCGAAAATCCGCATGGTTCAGGAAGCGGTGGACCCTTATCAGTTTATGCGCAATGCCTGGGAACAGCATGAACAGTATTTGATCAGTGGCGGGGTAGTCAGTAAAAGCCAGTTGCTTGAAGGTCTGTCTTTACCTCCGCCTACTGGAACGACCCCAGCCAGCAATGAATCCAGCGTCAACACGAAAGGAAAGCATTAATATGGCTTTTGATCAGGATGCAGTGCGCCGTACGGCTCATCTGGCCCGTCTGGCCCTACCCCAGGAAGAAGTGCCGGCAGTGGCCAGTCAACTGGAAAGAATCATGTCGCTCGTTGAGGAGTTGAGTGCCATACCCACAGAGGGGATTTTACCCATGGCCCATCCTCTGGATCTGGAACAGCCACTGCGCCCGGATCAGGTGTCCAATCATGATGAACGCCAACGCCTGATGGCCAGTGCTCCGGCCACCGAGCACGGGCTTTTTCTTGTCCCCAAAGTCATCGAATAACAGGAGCAGCATTTGGACCTCCACGAATTTTCTCTGCGGCAACTCCGCGAGGGTCTGCAAAAACGGGATTTCTCTGCACAAGAGCTGACGCAAACCCTGCTCAAGCGTATCCATACCTTAAACCCGGAACTGAACGCTTTTGTAACAGTGACCGAGGCTGCTGCCCTGGAATCTGCCGCTCGGGCTGATGACCGTTTGGCAAAAGGCGAAAGCGGAACGCTGCTGGGTTTGCCCATCGCCCATAAGGATATTTTTTGTACGGCAGATGTGCCGACTACTTGTGGGTCGAAAATGCTGAAAAACTTTGTCGCCCCTTATAGTGCCACTGTCGTGGAGCGTCTGTACGCAGAAGGCATGGTCATGCTGGGTAAGCTTAACATGGATGAATTTGCCATGGGCTCTTCCAACGAAACCAGTTATTTTGGACCTGTTCGTAATCCCTGGAATACGGAAATGGTACCCGGAGGTTCTTCCGGTGGTTCGGCAGCGGCGGTAGCAGCGGGTCTGGTGCCGGTGGCCACAGGCACAGATACCGGCGGCTCCATTCGTCAACCGGCTGCCCTTTGCGGTATTACCGGGATTAAACCTACCTACGGACGGGTTTCCCGGTATGGCATGATTGCGTTCGCATCAAGTCTCGATCAGGGGGGGGCGATGGCGCGTTCCGCCGAGGATTGTGCTTTGCTGCTGAATGCCATGGTGGCCCATGATCCTCGGGATTCTACCAGCCACCCGGCGGCTGCCAGTGATTTTCTGCGTGGACTGGATCGTCCTCTGCAGGGATTGCGCGTCGGCGTGCCCGAAGAGTTTTTTGGCGAGGGACTGGATCCGGAAGTGGCTGCCGCCGTGCAGGCGGGGATAGATCAGTTAGCCAAACAGGGCGCTTCCATTCAATCCATTCGCCTGCCAAATAACCCTCATGCGGTCAGTACCTATTACGTCCTGGCACCGGCTGAGGCTTCCAGCAATCTGTCGCGTTTTGACGGAGTACGCTATACCCATCGCAGTAGTGCCGTAGAAAACCTGGATGACTTGTATCGGCAGAGCCGTTATGAAGGTTTCGGTGCCGAAGTGCGGCGGCGTATTCTGGTCGGCACTTATGTCCTTTCTGCGGGCTATTATGATGCCTACTATCTCAAGGCCCAGCAGGTGCGAAGTCTGATTCGCGAAGATTTCCGCCGCGCTTTTGCCGAGGTGGATGTCATTGTCGGCCCTACGACCCCGGGACCCGCCTTTGCACTGGGTGCAAAAAACGCTGATCCAATTTCCATGTATCTGGCCGATATTTATACCATTGCCGTGAATCTGGCGGGGATTCCGGCTCTCAGTCTGCCCTGTGGCTTCACCCAATCCGGCCTGCCCATTGGCATGCAGTTGATGGGAGATTATTTTGCTGACGATTTATTGTTGAATGTGGCGCATCGCTATCAGCAGGAAACTGACTGGCATCTGGCACGACCAAACTTGAAGGCGGGGGAGGCATGAGTATGGACTGGGAAGTGGTTATCGGTCTGGAGGTTCATGCGCAACTTAACACCGCCACAAAAATATTCTGCGGCTGCCCGACTGCTTTTGGTGCAGAACCCAATAGTCATACCTGTCCGGTTTGTCTGGCCATGCCGGGAGCATTGCCGGTTTTGAACGGGGTAGCCGTCGATAAAGCCATTGCTTTGAGTCTGGCGATTGGTGCCGAGCTGAATCGGCATAGCGTGTTTGCGCGAAAAAATTACTTTTATCCGGATTTGCCCAAGGGCTATCAAATCAGTCAGTACGAGTTGCCGGTTGTCGGCAAGGGGCAGTTGACGGTACAGATGGCGGATGGTTCTGAAAAGGTCATCGGCGTCACCCGCGCACATCTGGAGGAAGACGCGGGTAAATCCCTGCATGAGGCTTTTGTCGGCCAGACTGGTATTGATTTGAATCGCGCCGGGACGCCACTGCTGGAAATTGTTTCCGAACCGGATATGCGTTCATCTGCGGAAGCGGTGGCTTACTTGAAGAAACTGCATGCGCTGGTGCGCTATCTGGAAATTTGTGACGGCAATATGCAGGAAGGTTCATTTCGTTGTGATGCCAACGTTTCCCTGCGCCGTCCTGGAGACCCTTTTGGTACCCGGGCGGAGATCAAGAATCTGAATTCTTTCCGGTTTCTGGAAAAAGCCATTGAATATGAAATCCTGCGCCAGAAAGATATTCTGGAGAGTGGTGGCAGCATTGTTCAGGAAACGCGCCTGTATGATGCCAACCGGGATGAGACACGCTCCATGCGCAGCAAGGAAGAGGCCAACGATTATCGCTATTTTCCGGATCCTGACTTGTTGCCTCTGGTTCTGGATGAGGCGCGTATTGAAAAAGTCCGGCAAAGTCTGCCTGAACTCCCGGATGCCAAGCGTGAACGCTTTATGCAGGCCTATCAGCTCTCGGCCTATGATGCCGGTGTGTTGACCGCCGGGCGTGATCTTGCCGACTACTACGAGAGTGTGGCGGATGGCGTGGAAGGTAAGCTGGCGGCCAACTGGGTCATGGGTGATTTGCTCGGAGCTTTGAATAAAGCGGGGGTCGAAATTCAGGATTGCCCGGTGTCTGCCGAAAAATTACGCCTGTTGGTGCAGCGTATTGAAGATAAAACCATTTCCGGGAAAATTGCCAAGGAAATATTTGAGGAAATTTTTCACCAGGGTGGTGAAATTGATGCCATTATTGACAGTCGTGGCCTGCGTCAGATTACCGATGCGTCAGCCATTGCTGCTATGGTAGATGAAATTATTGCTGCCAATCCCCAGCAGGTTGCGGGTTTTCGGGCGGGTAAGGATAAGCTCCTGGGCTTTTTTGTCGGCCAGGTGATGAAAGCCAGTCAGGGTAAAGCCAATCCTGATCAGGTGAATACCCTGTTGCTGGAACGACTCCAGAAGCCGGAATGAAATTTTGAAGTGTTGTTTTGCGGGTGGGTAATGCCCGTTCATTCAAAAGGGTGTCAGCAGAAGGCACCCTTTTTATATGACAACTTTTGGGTGCGCTCAGGAAGCCGGAACAGTGGCGGGCACTTCCTTAACCAGTTTCAGAAATTCGGAGAACGGACCCATGTTTTCCATGGCTTCCATTTTCGGACCCTTGAAGTTGAGACGTCCAAACATCATGGCCATTGCAGGTGAACCCATGTGATGCCAGTCATGGGTCGTTGCCCACATTTTGTAGTCGTAGTTGTAATTAAGGTCGGCAACCTTCACCGCACCACCGTAGATGCATTCAGCCTTACCGTCTTTAGCGGCAATTTCGAGCTGAATGGGCGGCGTGGTTTTCATGCTGGAGTCAGAGACCTCCATTATCTTGTAACCCTTACCGCCATTATTTTTGATCCAGGATCCCGCGAGTTTTTCGGTCAGCGTCGGATTATTGTTCCATGCTGTGCAAAGCTCCTTGGCCCAGGCAGGAGACATGAAAGCGGGGGTTGTGGATGCTGCTGTTATGACACTACTCTCTGTTGCGGAACTGCTTGTATCTGCTGCAATTGCCATCGTAGAACCGGCAAGACCCAATCCCAAAACCGTCGCCATCATCATTTTTTTAAACATCATTTTCTCCTCCGCCATAAGTATGGAATGCTCCCATTGAGCATCTCATGAGTATAGACCGGGTTTGGTCTTGCGGAAACCAAGGTATTTTTAATTTGGTGATAAACAATTAGAAAATAATAACATAATGAGTTTCTGGTGTACTGAAGGAATATATTTTTGTATGAGTTAAAGTTGTCTGGCATTCACATTTGCCCGGGCTTTGGTTAAACTCCACAGTCACGGAGGTGTGGCAGAGCGGTTGAATGCACCGGTCTTGAAAACCGGCAGGGGTTTGCGCCCCTCGTGAGTTCGAATCTCACCGCCTCCGCCACTATCAATAGCAAAAATCGGTCAGCAGTTTTCTTGCAGAGCTTTTTCAATAGCTTTACATAATCTCTCAGGTTTCTTGTTGGGTGCATAGCGGGCAATAGGTTGTCCGCTTCGATTCAACAGGAATTTTGTAAAATTCCAGCGTACTTTACGACCCCAAAATCCCGGGAGACTTTTAGTTAACCATTGATAAAGAGGGGATGCATGTGCTCCGTTGACGTCAATTTTCTCGAACAACAGAAAATGGATGTCAAAATGTTGAGAGCAGAATAGTTGAATACTTTGGTTGTCTCCTGGTTCCTGATGCCCGAACTGATTGCAGGGGAAACCTAAAACCGTGAATCCTTGAGAAGCATAGGTTGTGTATAATTCATTCAGTCCGGCATATTGCGGAGTGAATCCGCAAGCGCTGGCAGTGTTGACGATCAAGACAACCTGCCCCCGAAAGTGGCCAAATCTTATTTCCTCTCCGGTAATGCTGCGGGCCTGCATATTATAAAATGGGCTCATTTTAGCGTAATCCACCTCAAATTATGCTTTTGCTCAATTTTTAACGTTTTATTATAGCGGTTCAATGCTACCTTCAAGAAATTGTTCAAGCGTTTCTGACTGTTGCTTGTCCTCAAAAATAAAGGCAAAACCCAAAAGAGCAAAGCCGTTAGGTCCGATAGTCACGTCATCAGAATCGGATAGGTTTTGTGTCACCAGTGCAGAGCGCCGCAGCTCAGCCCGGCTTTTCCAACTGCTACGATCCGATTTGAGCAGAATAATTTCTCCTTGTTCATGCAGATGTATATTCAGTTTGCCATCATCATAGGTGGCCATATGCATTCCACCCATAAAGCCACCATAACTCACATCCATAACCTGTCCATATATGGGTTCATTCAGTTGTGGGTTACTCCAGTAGGCAGTCATATTGACCGTTAGGCTGAAGCGTTCATGTTTTCTGGTATTTCGAAGCCATAACTGTTTTGGATAATCGATATGCATTCCTGAGGCGTCGATCGCCCTGATGGTAGAGAGGAATCCCAGGGACTGGTCTGTACCATAGTACACACAGAGTACTTTTTCCCCGATTTGTCCGAGAAGACTCAAGGGGTTGTCCGTATTTATCTGAATAGATGTGGCCGTCATTTTGGTAATGGCAATTTGCTGGGTGAGGGCAGTCTGTTCGCGAAACAGGGTCAGATATTTATGTTGTAGGCGCAGTTCAATCAGCAATTCCGGAATGTCTTCGGAATCTACGGTGTTCCAGGAAAGAAACAACTCTTGCGCGTGTTCGTATAGAGGTTTGTTGATCATGGCAGCCGCTCTGGTTGGGTATGTAAGCATATCATGGTTCGTGATATTCGCTAATCAAATCATCATTATTTCGTTATATTAAATATCAATAATATTACTTTTATCCACTTTTAATAAGAAGGGTGATCTCATAGATTTTTTATAGTTGTTCTACAGAGGGTAGTAATGTATATATCGCATAACACTATCCAATATAAATCAGGGTTGAGAGTATAAAGAGTAGAGCTAATTATTTAACCTGATGAATATAATAATAAATTTTCACATTTGAATAGTGGTTTAGTACCTTTTTCTAATAAATACCTCATTGAAGGAGAGGTGAATATGTTGAAGAAAGCAAAGCTAAGTCACTTGCGTTATTTGGCGATTATTCCGTTACTGCTGTTATTGAATGGCTGTGCAAAACATTCCATCTGGTGGATATTTAATCCCAAGGGAGTAGGTGCCCATGCCAGCTTCATATACATGATGATTGATGTGGCCGTCATGCTGGCGATTGTTGGTGTTACGGCCATTTTGATTGTCTGGTTCATGTGGAAGTACCAAAAAGGCAAGAATCGTGGCACCTATGATGGGAAATGGGAGCATTCCAGAAAACTAGAGGTGGCCTTTTGGGGTATCCCAATCGTTGCCGTTGCTTTTCTTTCCTGGGCCGTAGCCATACATGGCAGTTTCGCGGTCAATCCCTACAATCCTACCATCATTACCAAACACATGAAGCCGAAAGGCGATCCCATACAGGTTGATGTCATCGCGACGGATTGGCAATGGCTGTTTATCTATCCCAAGTTTCACAACATGGCCGTCGCCAATGAACTGGTCGTGCCCGCCCATACGCCGGTGTTTTTCAAGTTGACCTCTACGGCGGTCACTACGGACTTCTTTGTACCCCAGTTGCTGGGCATGATTGATGTGATGCCAGGCATGCGCACTAAAGATGCCTTAGAAAGCAACAATCTCGGGACCTATCAAGGTATTGCTGCAGATTATTGCGGAGCAGGAACTTCGTGGATGCTCTTCAAAACCAAAGTGGTCAGTATGGCCGATTTCAAACAATGGGCGCACGGTGTTGAAAACAGCCCGAATACCATGGATTACGCGCAGTTCAACCGCTTTGCCGAACCCTATATCAATGTAAAGGATAAAACCCCGGTTTATGGGCATGTTGAGCATGGTCTTTTTAATCATCTGCTTCTGGAGGTTATGGATGGCAAAAAATGGCCTTTACCCATGTTTATGACTGAAAACATGTTTCACTACTTAAAACTGCAAGCCGCAGAACATCGCGCCTGATAACAACAGACTCGCAATGGAGAACCGCTATGCTGGTTAACGTACCTGGACCCTGGAGTCCTCTGCTGGGACGTCTCGCCTTGTCCGAGATCCCTTACACCAACCCCATTCTTGCGCCGCTCTTTGTGGTGATCGTTCTCGCCGGAATAGCGTTGGTGGCAGCTATCACTTATTACGGAAAATGGGGTTATCTCTGGAAAGAATGGTTTACCACGGTAGATCACAAGAAGTTGGGTGTCATGTATATCATCCTTGGTCTGGTTATGCTTTTTCGAGGATTTATTGATGGCCTGATGATGCGTACCCAACAAATGCTGGCTGTGGGGCCTGGTGATAATGGTATGAAAGCCATGGGCGCAATTCACGGCTATTTGACCCCCTTTCATTTTGGTCAAATATATAGTGCGCATGGATTAATCATGATTCTTCTGGCGGCTACGCCACTATTGGTCGGCATCATGAATATTATTGTCCCCTTGCAAATTGGTGCTCGGGATATGGCTTATCCCTATCTGAATGCTTTGGGTTTATGGATTACTGCCGCTGCTGTGTTTCTGATCATGATATCTCTATTTATAGGGGACTTTTCGCACAATGGCTGGTTTGGTTATGCGCCTATATTTGAACTGGCTTATAGTCCTGGTGTAGGTGTGGACTACTGGATATGGACTCTGGAGTTGGTGGCTCTTGGAACGACATTAGGAAGTATCAATTTTCTCGCAACAGTGGTTAAAATGCGGGCACCTGGAATGACCTGGAGTCGTCTGCCAATTTTTACATGGTCTGCTGTTTCGGCCAATATTATTGCGTTAACTTCCTTTCCCTGTTTGCAGGTGGCCTTGGCACTGGTGGGTGCGGATCGCTATCTGGGTACTCACTTTTTTACCGCCGGATTTGGTGGAAATTTGATGCTGTACACCAACCTGTTCTGGCTCTGGGGCCATCCAGAAGTTTATTTCGTCATTCTTCCGGCTTTTGGCATGATTTCTGAAATTATTCCTGCTTTCTCCGAAAAGCCGATTTTCGGTTATACGGCCATGGTATTAGCTACTTTTGCCATTGCTGGCGTATCCTGGATTGTCTGGCTGCATCACTTTTTTACCATGGGTATGGGTCCTTATGTCAGTACGGAGTTTAGTATTGCGACCATGCTGGTGGGTATTCCCACGGGTGTGAAAGTCTTCAATTGGGCAGCAACCATGTACAAGGGAAGACTCACTTTTAGCGCAGCCATGCTCTGGGCCATTGGTGCTTTGTTCCTGCTGTTGATTGGTGGTCTGACCGGAATGATGCTTTCTATTCCAGCGGTTAACTATATGGTGCACAACAGTGTATTTGTGGTGGCGCATTTCCATATGATGCTGCTTTGTATTGTCTATGCGGTTTTCGGTGCAGTGATTTTCTGGTTTCCCAAGGTTTTCGGTTTCAAGCTCCACGAAGCCTGGGGAAAAATCATGTTCTGGTTATTTAGTGCCGGCACCTTCCTGGTCTTTTTCCCGATGTTCATGCTGGGATTTATGGGCGAAACACGGCGCCTGGATTGGCCTTTTGATCCGCATTGGGCAGTATGGTTTGATGTTCAGGAAATTGGCATCGTCGTTTATGTACTGTCGGTACTGGCCTTTCTTTGGATGATTTATGTCAGTATTCGGGATCGGGCGCATCATCGTGTGGGTGCAGATGCCTGGGGTACTTCCCGGAGTCTGGAATGGCTGACCGATTCACCTGTGCCTTTTTATAATTACGCTATGGTTCCTCATATCAATGCCCGGGATGAAGCGGCCTGGCGTCGGGAGCATGGCCTTTCAGAAAGTCGGCCAGATCACTTTGCTGCCATACATATGCCCAATAACACAGGCGTAGCCGTTTATATTGGTGCATTAACCTTTGTCATAGGTTTTGGACTGACCTGGCGGATCTGGTGGTTGACCGTTGCGGCGCTGGTTTTAACGGTACTGATCATGATTTATCGTTCCGGTAAAGGTGATCCTGGTTACGTTATTTCTGCAGAAGAAATGGAAAAGCTGGATCGGCAATCCCGGCAGAACATGTCTGATGGTCAACAACATCTCCCCAAAGGCGGTGGTTATACCGGAGGAACAGTAACGGCTTATTCCGCCGCAGCAAGTGATCAAAGACCTCAGGGTACTCCGCCTGGAAATTCCCGACCGTTGTCTTAATTCCACCGGATAGCGTGGCAGGATTGATACTGCCACGCTTTTGCCCAGCATTTAATGAAGGAGTTGGATATGAGTTCTTCTCATGATAAGCCCGTAGATCCCAACCAGGTCGTTTTGTGGTCGGATGATTACGAAGGGCATGATGTAATTTCCACCCGAACCTTCGGGTTCTGGATGTATATTTTAAGTGACGGAATGTTGTTTGCGACACTTTTCGCAGCTTATGGCGTGCTGAGTTATTCTCATAGTTATTATACCGGTCCGACGCCGGCACAATTTGTTGCTCCCTGGTACACCTTTATTCAGACCATGGCCTTGTTTCTGAGTGTGCTGGCTTACGGGTTTTCCATGGCTTCACTGAAAACCGGCAGTAAGGCCGGCGTTATCAACGGAATAATTGCCTCCATGGTTTTGGGTATCGTCTTTGTTGGCCTGGATATTCATGACGTGTTGCGCATGATCAGCATCGGCGTAACGCCGGAAGTCAGTGGCGGTCTTTCCGCCTTTTACGCGTTGACCCAGGTCCACGCCGCCCACATTTTTGTCGGCCTGATCTGGATGCTGGTGATGTTGTATCAAATCTTGAGAAAAGGCTTTACGGAAGATGTGGTTGGACGTCTGATCAGTTTGCGCATGTTCTGGCAGTTTCAGGCGGTAATGTGGGTCTTTATTTATGTGTTTGTTTATTTGTGGGGGTATATGTCATGAGTCATGGTCATAGCAATCCGATTGAACATCCGGAAGTACAGATGGCGAGTCGTGGGAGTTATTTGACAGGATTTATTATTGCATCTTTATTGATGCTGGCTGCTACCATTCTGGTCAGTGGTCAGGTCCTGGCACCTTTCCCCCTGTTGCTGACCATTATGGGTTGTGCGGGTCTGGCGGCCATCGCCCAGATTTATTTCCTGCTGCATATCGACATTTCTGAACACAACATCTGGAATACGGTGGCCCTGGTAATGTTCATTCCCTTGTTTGTCATCACGATCGGACTGACCTGGTGGATGTTCTCACAGTTATACCTGCGCACTATGCCGATGATTCCGGGTATGCCAGGCATGCACTGAAGGGTGACTATATGGGTGAGAAAATCATGAGACAAGCTGCTGAGTTAGGTGGGGCGGGCGGGGAGGGGCAGCTTCCCCACGCCATAGAAGGGGAGAT
Organism: Acidithiobacillus albertensis; assembly: GCF_001931655.1. Classification (NCBI taxonomy): domain Bacteria; kingdom Pseudomonadati; phylum Pseudomonadota; class Acidithiobacillia; order Acidithiobacillales; family Acidithiobacillaceae; genus Acidithiobacillus; species Acidithiobacillus albertensis. The sequence goes on from NZ_MOAD01000001.1 coordinate 722,058, forward strand.
GACGCCGGCGGTGCGCCTGATTGGCCGGATCATCACGGCTGGTCTGCTGCTGGCGG
>NZ_MOAD01000001.1:722213-789600 GCF_001931655.1 Acidithiobacillus albertensis
CTGGATTTACGGCGGCATTGCCTGGCTTTCGGGGGCCTGGTTTGTGGGCATGGCCTTACGCCTGAAAGCCCTGCCCGAAGGCCAGGAAATGGATCAATACGCCCGCAGCATGTTCGCTTATTCCATCTCTTATCTGTTTTTGCTTTATACCGCACTCATTCTGGGCAAATTGCTTTTAGGATAAAAGAGGATTGGCAAATGATGTTCAGCAAAAGCAGTGAATGCGCCTTGCGGGCCATGATTTATATTGCCGCCCGAAAGCCGGGTACGCCGGTATTAAGTCGCGACGTAGCTGAATATCTGGGAATGCCAATTCAGTGCATAACCAAAATCATGCGTGGATTAGCCAAGCGGGGATTGCTGGAATCTTTGAAAGGGCGTGGTGGCGGTTTTGTACTTACGCGCAATGCGGACAGTTTGAATATTCTGGATGTTGTGGAAGCAGTGGAAGGGCGTCTGACCCCGCATTGTCTGTTGGGTTTGAAGGTGTGTGCCGATGAAACTGCCTGCCCGGTTCATTGTCAGTGGGCGCAACTGCGCGGGCAGGAAATGGAAGTGCTGCGTCAACAAAGCATTGGTGCTATGGCACAGGTGTTGTTTGCTAGCCCGGGGAATTTGGCATAGGTCCCTATGCGTTCATGGGGAGGTTGTGCACATATCGGGACCAAGATTAGCTGGTTCTGTGCCATCTGGACCAGTCTGGTCCTGGACCAAGAATCAGCGGCGAATGGATGGGGTGCTGCGGGGTGCTACAGAGAAACATCTGCCGTATGTCTTTACCATAAATACACAATCAACTTTTTGTTCTATTTGATAAAATAATTAAAAAAATGGCGCCATCAGGGATTTTTGTGGGTCTCAATGGGCGCATTTCAAGGTTTGGCATACAGTTTGCTATAGACTAATCAGTTTAGATTTGGCGGCTCCCATGATGAGCTTGATCAGATTGCTGATGTGAAAAATCAACAGTACGTGATGTTTTTGTCGTGAACAATTGGAAAGGGGTCGCCCGGAATGAAATTTCGAGGATTGGTAGCACTGAGTGTGAGTGTTTGTGCAAGTTTATTCGTCACTGCGGTAGCAAGCCCGGTGTATATCGAGAAAGTCGATATGCCCATGAAAGCGGCCATGTCAGAAGTCAAAAACGTTTTGCATGATGGTGGTTATAAAATTGTGCTTCATCTCAATATTTTGAAGCTGATTCAATCCCAGCAGAAGCAACTGAAAATACCCAATTTTAATCGGCATAAATTTACCGATGTACAAGCTTTGGTATTTTGTAATCCCTATGACTTCAGTAAGTTGCTGAATGCCGATTGGCCTGCTGCCGCAGGTTGTCCATTGACTTTGGATGTGTTTTCAAAAGGACAAAACAGTTACATCGTTTACGGATTACGGGCTGACTTTGCGAATACGCCGGCTTCCAAAAAAATCACACAATCTTTTGATAGTGCCGTGATTAAAGTGCTGCAGGGTATTCCCATGTCTCGGCAGATTACCAAAATCCCTGACTTTTCAGGGAAATAATTTGTAAGTTCACGTTTGGCTAGAAGGAGAGATCAATGGAACAGATGAAAAGACGGAAATTTTTGGGAATGTCAGCAGTGGGTATGGCGGCAGTAGCCGGTTCCGGGGTGTTGATGCCAGCCATTGCCAATGCCGCCAATGTGGCAGGTTGGCCTGCAGCGGAATTTGATGCCAAAAAGCTGGATGAGGCGATGAAGGACAGTATTGATACAACCTCGGTAAAAACTTCGGCGAAAGTCCGCCTGACCGCACCAACCATAGCGGAGAATGGCGCGGCAGTTCCGGTAACCGTGGATGTAGATCATCCCATGACCGCCGATGATTATATCGAATCTGTATATTTGTATGTGGATCATAATCCTACGCCATTGGCCAGTGCCTTTCATTTTACGCCGGATAGTGGTCATGCCTATTTTCAGGAACGCATCAAGATGGCGAAAACCGATATGGTCAGAGCTGTCGCCAGGACCAATAAGGGCGTGATGATGTCTTCCAAGCCCCAGGAAATCAAGGTAACCATCGGCGGTTGTGGCGGATAAATATCAGAGAATTCCAAGCATCAAAATTGATTAAGGAGAAATTATTATGGCAGCAATTGGTAATCCAATGATCCGGATGGCTTCACACGCCAAAAAAGGACAAATTGTTGAAGTACGTTCGTTGATCATGAATCCGATGACTACGGGGCTGAGCAAAAATAAAGCGGGCAAGTTGATTCCTGCGCATTTTATTCAGACAGTCACCGTGACTTTTAACAACAAGCCACTCTGTAATGTAGATTGGAGTACAGCGATCAGCGCCAATCCCTATCTGGCTTTTAAAATGCGCGCCGTTGAAAGCGGTACGCTGGAAATGACCTGGAAAGACAATACGAATGGTGTCTGGTCAAGTAAGGCATCCATCACTGTTGCCTGAATGAACCAGCGTTTTCACAAAAGATAACCCGCGAGGTGAGTATGAATCTGTCACGTAGAGATTTCATGGCGATGATGGGTATTGCTGGAGCAACAGGATTTTTATCGCCATCTGCCATTGCTTCTTCCTGGGGTTCAGGTAAGGACCCCTATGAAATACCCGAATACGGTAATGTCACGTTACTCCATATTACGGATACCCATGCACAGTTGCTGCCCGTTTGGTGGCGTGAGCCGGGCACCAACATTGGCACGCGTGAACAAAAGGAATGGGGTGTCACACCACATATGGTGGGTGATAAGAAGCTCGAATATTATGGGATCAAAGCCGGGACTCCGGAAGGTTATGCTTTATCCTGCATGGATTTTGATACTCTGGCGCATAAATATGGAAAAATCGGCGGTTATGCGCACATTGCCACCCTGGTCAAACGGTATCGGGAGCAGGTGGGCAAAAAAGCCATTCTGCTGGATGGCGGCGATGCCTGGCAAGGATCTGCAACCAGTCTTTGGACCAAAGCCGAAGATATGGTGGGCGCCCAGAACCTGCTTAAAGAAGACTACTTTGTCGGCCATTGGGAGTTTACCTATGGTGCAGACCGGGTTGAGTATCTGCTCAAGCATAAGCTCAAGGCGAAATTTCTTTCCCAGAATGTGTTTACGATTCCATGGGATGAACCCGTGTTCGACCCCTACGACATTCGCGAAGTGAGCGGACGGAAAGTGGCTATTATTGGCCAATCATTCCCTTTTACACCTATTGCCAACCCCGCTTATTTTGTTCCTAAATGGTCTTTTGGCATTCATCCCGGACACATGCAGAAAATGGTGGATGAATGTCGGCAAAAGCATAAAGCCGATATTGTTGTGGTGCTTTCCCACAATGGCGCAGATGTCGATAAAAAAATGGCATCACAGGTCAATGGTATTGATATTATTCTTGGTGGGCATACCCATGAAATCATGGGACCACGTCCGGTAAAAATCAATAATACCTTGATTATTAACACCAGCACCAATGGTAAATTCCTCGCCCGCTTTGATCTGGATGTGGGTAAAGGCAAACTCAATGGCTGGCGTTTCAATTATCTTCCCATCATTTCAAATATGATTCCGGAAGACCAGGAAATGGCTGATTATATTACCAAAGTACGTGCACCCTATGCCAAGAAACTGGCTGAGCCTTTGGCCGTTACCGAAAGCCTCCTGTATCGCCGGGATAATTTCAATGGAACTTTTGATCAGATTCTCTGTGACGCGTTGCGTGAAGAAATGGATTGTGAAGCGGCGTTTTCTCCGGGATTCCGCTGGGGTTATTGCAAACTCCCGGGGGAGACCATCACCATGGAAGATGTCATGGGGCAGACGGCCATCACTTATCCTCAGGTGACTGTCACTGAATACACCGGCGCCGAGCTGAAAAATGTAATGGAGCAGGTGGCCGATAACTTGTTTAATCCCAATCCCTATTATATTCAGGGTGGGGATATGATTCGGGTGGGTAATATCCAATACACCATGAACCCCGGTGAAACCATCGACAAGCGTATTACCGATTTGCGGGTAGGTGGCAAAATGGTTCAGGCCAACAAGCGCTATAAAGTGGCTGGTTGGGGCGCCATGCAAAAGGTGGAAGGGACGCCGGTCTGGGAAGTTTTCGCCAAATGGTTGCGGTCTAAAAAGACCGTGTCGGCCAACCCGCGTGACTTACCGGTGCTCACTAAAAACATGGCCGGTAATCCAGGAATTGCATTTCCCAAAGAATACGATCTCTAAAAGATTTTATGAGTTTGGGTTTGATTGGGAGTCGAGCCGATTATGCGTAGCTTAGCAGATCTCAGTATGGCTGAAAAAATCATGCATACGGGTTTCATTTTTCTGGTTGGTTTGGGTCTCCTAGTTGCGGAGGCCTACACCTATGTCACCCATGCAGGACTGGATGGTAAGCCGGGTATATCCGTTCAGGATGTAGCTATGTCTTACTATGGAAATCGCAAGTCCAGCAAGTTGCAGGAAATGTTACCAGCCATGATGCCCATGGCGCATGTGCCCGTCAGTGAGCGGCCTAAAATGGTGCAGGCCGTCAACCATTGGATTGCCAATGGCGAAACCCGCAATGATTATGAACAGGAGGTCAAGCCATTAATTAATGGCTCATGTTTGAAATGTCACACCATGGGTATGCCAAATATTGGTACATACAAACTGCTTAAAGCTAAGGCTCATGTGGATATGGGGATGCCTTATTCAGAGATGTTGATGATGGGTATGATCCATTTGACCACATTGGGTGTCATTTTCTGGATTGCGGGCTGGATATTCAGTAAGGCACGTTTTCCGCGTGTTCCTAAATTTTTGATGATTGGCGTACCGTTTTTCGCCTTTTTCCTGGATTTTGCAGGTTGGTTCCTGACCAAGCAGGATCCTAATTGGGTCTGGTTGGTATTAATTGGAGGGATACTGTCCTGTCCACTGGTATTGGTTGGTATGGCCATCAGTTTATATCAGATCTGGTTATTTCCCCGCCAGGAGGAAGTACCACCCTTGTGAGAGAAAATTTATGCTAGAAACCCAAGCCAGCGTTTTTACCGAGCCCTTGAGCTTCCGGATTATTTTTCGGGTTCTGGGCTCCATGCGCCTGGCGGTCCATTTACTGCTATTTGTCGCCATAGCCTCAATCATTGGCACTATTCTGCCGCAGCAGGAAGTGTATACAGATTACCTGCATCAATTCGGTACCTTCTGGTTTACCGTATTTGGCAATCTCGATTTGTATGATGTTTATCGCTGTGGATGGTACATGGGGATTGTCGCCTTTTTGATTGTCTCGACGACTGTTTGCGTATTTCGTAATGCACCTTCCATGCTACGGGAAATGCGTCATGTTAAATCCAACCCATCAGAAAGTTTTTTACAAAGTAGGCCGGAGCAGTTCGAATCTTTTTCATCAAAATCAGATATAGAGTCTGCTCAATCGGCAACAGCCACCCTGAGCGATTTTGGTTATCAGGCCCGGGTGCTCAAGACCTCCACCGGAGACTCAGTCATTTTTGCTCAAAAGGGGAGATTTTATCGGACCGGATATTTGTTAACCCATGTGGGTATTGTTTTGTTTTGTGCGGGTGCTTTGTATAACGCCAATCTTCCCCTGAAGTGGTCCGAATGGACGGGTACCGTACATCCTGAAAAGAATTTTGATCTTCCCCTCTCAAAAATTCCGCAGTCCAGTTGGCTATCGTCCACGAGCTCGGCATTTCGCGGCATTATCACCATCCCGGTTGGACAAACCGTCAACGCCATGTTTGAGCTGGTAGGTGATGGTTTTTTGGTTCAGCATCTTCCATTTATGTTGCGACTGGATGCTTTCAAGGTCACGCATTATTCCAACGGTCTCGCCAAGGATTTTGTCTCGACGATTTCTCTTTACCATCACGATGGGAAAAAGTTCAAAACCGGTATTGTCCGCGTCAATCATCCCATGTCGGTGGATGGTGTGCAGATTTATCAGTCCAGTTATTCCGACAGTGCTTCAAAATTAAACCTGCACAATTACCTGTTGTCTGCACCAGCGTTGCCACCGGCTGCTATTTCCACCAGTGTTGGCGAGCATCTGAAAACCTTTGGTTCACAATATGCAATTTCCATCACTGATTTCAAAACCCAGAATGTCATACCCCGTAAAGCTGTAGGTCTTTCTCCAGGACCGGATCATGGAATGATCAATATGGGGCCGACCGTGAGTTATCTGGTGAATAATGATCGTGATCATACCCGGATTATTCTTAAATCCTACATGAAAGCTTTTTCCCGGCATGGTGAAGCCTATCGATTGATTGGGTTTAGAGAGAACGGATCGAGTGCTTATCACTATCTGACAATTCCACAGGGGCCAAAAGATGGTATCCACTTGTTTATGAGGTATCTCGGGGACCTGGAGCAAGCTGCCAGAAATGGTGAAAATGCTTCAAAAACAGTTTTTATCAGTAATCTGAAAAAGGCCGAAGCACAAACTCAGGTTTACTTAACGCCGCATGAGAGAGACGATTTTTTACAGTCCAGCCTGAAAGCCATGCAGGAGTTGCGCGCCTATCCATTACCATTCCTGACTGTATTTCATGATTATGATTTGCATTGGTCTGCAGGCCTGGAAATAACCCGTTACCCTGGCATGAAAGTTATTTATGTGGCCTGTTTCGCTCTGGTCTTTGGAATATTCATTTTATTTTATGTTCCACGTCGGCGTATCTGGATTCAGATGAGTGAGGATGATGATAAAGGGCGTCGGCTCAAGCTGTTTGGGGATAGTTCAAGAAATGAAGAAGATTTTCATCGAGACATGGAGGAACTGAATGATAAATTACAGGAGAGACTATGAAGGGACACCTTTTTAACGAGTGTTGGGAATTTTAACAGGAGGTCGTTATGAAAACATCAAAATTAGTTGTCATAGCCGCAATAACATGCGCTGCTGGTTTTATAGGATTTGAAACTACCGCTGTGGCAGCACCCATGACTAATGCGCAAAATATTGCAGCCGGAAAGTCCATTGCATTTAACCGCACGCAGGGCAATTGTTTGGCCTGCCATGTGTTGCCTGGCGGTAAAATGGCGGGTGATGTAGGTCCCGATCTGGCGGTTCTGCCCCTTAAAGCCATATTTAAAACAAAAGAAAAGCTTGTAGATTTTTTGTATGACCCTGAAAAAGTGATCCCGCACATCAATATGCCCCAGTTTGGTAAAAACAAGGTGCTGACGCACCACCAGATGGAGTTGGTAGCCGATTACCTATGGTCATTAAAGGGCTAAGGTCGTTATCCCAAAAAGGAGTGCAATCATGAAAAAATTATTGATAGTTGCTGCCGCGATCAGCCTGGTAGGCATCGCAGGGAGTGCAGAAGCGATCGACTGGTGGAACCTGGGTAATACCAAAGTGGGTCCTGAACAAACCCTCAAGGATTTTCACCAGTATTTTAAGGAACAGTTTCCGAAAATGTCCTTACAGAAATACGCGCTCGGCAGTTATGCTTTCAGCCCGGAAATGTATCAACAATATCAGCAGGCCATCCAGTTTAATCCGGGAGATCTGACGCTCAGTCAGGGTAAGGCCGCCTGGCAGAAAAAATTTCCAGACGGGAAAACCTATGCGTCCTGCTTTAAGGATGGTGGCAAAGGTGTGGCCGCCAGTTATCCGTATTTTAACAACAAAACCGGTCAGGTGGTCACGACTCAGATGCGTTTGAATAGTTGTCGGGTTGAAAATCATCTTCAACCTCTCAAGTATGGGAGCGGCTCCATGATTGCTCTGGATACCTACTTTACTTCGCTGTCCAACGGTATGCCGGTGGATATCAAAGTACAGGGGCCAGGCGCCGTTAAAGCCTTTGAAGAAGGGAAGGCCAATTACTTCATGAAACGCGGACAACTCAACTTCAGTTGCGCGACCTGTCATGTGGCTTATGCTGGTAAGTATCTGAGAGCCCAGATTATTTCTCCATTGTTGGGCCAAAGTGCGCATTATCCGACTTATCGGGCCGCTTGGGGAGCAGTCAATACCTTTGAAAAACGTTTCCAGGGCTGTGACAAAAAAGTGGGTGCGATGCCGCAAAAACTGGAAAGCGTCAATTATCGCAATCTGGAATATTTTATGTCCTACATCAGTAATGGCATCAAAATCAATGTGCCTGGTTACCGCCCTTGATAACTCATTTCTTGTAAATGGATGCTGACCCATCAGATTAATCAGTCAGCGTCTGCAGGAGTATATATATGTCTACCGAAAGCTCTGAAATCCGACACCTACTGACCTTTGGCGGAATGCGTGCTGAGGGGCGTCTGGCGGCTCAATTATGGGCGGCTTTTTTGACCATCGGTGCTTTTTTGGTCTGGTATTTGTTTCGGGCCGATTTTTGGATGTGGCAGTTTATTGTTTTGGGTCTGTGGTATGTGGGCCTGATGTGGTTTGGAATCCGCTGGCCGGCCTTCAGAATCCTGTTTTTGACCGTTATAGGGATTGCGGCGATTGGTGTGGCGCTTTATCAGTCAGGATACACGGCCGCAAATAATGTGCTGCTGTATTATGTGCTCCAAAGTAACGCCATGTTTTACTGGATGAGTGGGGCGATACTGATCAGCGCCATAGGATATTATCGTTATTTATTCAGCGGTAATCAATCGGCTGGGGACTGGGGGCATCGTTTTGCCTGGATTACTGTAGCTCTGGGTTTTGCAGGCCTCGCCATTCGTTGGCAGCAAACTTACATCGGTCATCCGTCCTGGGGACATATTCCGGTAACGAATATGTACGATGCCATGGTTCTCTTGTGTACGACTACGGCACTTTTTTACCTGTATTATGAAGGCCAAGGCAAAAATCGGGGGCTAGGTGCTTTTGCCATGCCGATGATTCTTGTTGCCGATATTTTTCTGGTCTGGGTGGGTGTCGCCTATCATCAGAATCAGATTCAGCCCGTCATTCCTGCTTTGCAGAGCTTCTGGATAAAACTGCATGTTCCCTGTGAATTTGTTGCCTATGCCAATTTTTATCTCGCTGCCATGGTTGGGGTTGCTTATTTGTTGAGAGAACGGGCAGAACGTACCGGAAGTGCTTTGGTGCGTCGTCTTCCGGACTTGAACAAGCTGGAACGCATTATGGGTTCTATGGTGATGTTCGGGTTTCTCTTTTTCACGGCAGGTACTATTCTCGGCGCAGTGTGGGCCGCCAAAGCCTGGGGCGGTTTTTGGTCCTGGGATCCCAAGGAAACCTGGGCTTTGATTGTCTGGTTGAATTATGCGGCTTATTTGCATATGCGCAGCAACAAGTCCTTCGGGCAACATAACAAGGGACGCAAACTGGCTTGGTGGGCGGCTATCAGTCTGGTTACGGTGACGTTCTGCTTTATTGGGGTTGATCTTTTTCTGGGCGGGCTTCATTCTTACGCCAAGCTGTAAGGTATTGTTGTTTATATTAGGCATCGCTCCGGTCGGCGTTGCCTAATGATTTGCTCATGATTTTAAAAGACTAAATGCCGCAGTAGAGCACTTCTAAAAAATAACTATATTATAATAATAATATATACTGCTTATTCTACATTCATATATTCACAATCCTATTAAAAAATTTATTGTTGTTATCAGGGAATGCATAAGCTATAAACTAGATAACAGTATCTCATGTGAATGAATAATATTTCATTCCGATAGTAATGATGCTGTGTAATAGCTCTGATAAAAAGAGGTGTCGATATGAATTCACAAGCATCAACCCAGCATGCCCGCCTGACCCTGTTCTCCTGGCCGTTGCTCGCCGCAAGGGGTGTTGCCGCCTTATTATTTGTAATTGCATCACTGATCGCTTTTGGTGAAACCATGACTTTGCTGGTTTGGTTTTTTGCCATTTATGTATTTTTTGACGGAGGTTACTCGGCAATGCGTCTTGCCCAGAAAGGGAGTGGCGCCTGTCCAAAAGTGTTGATTGCCATTAAGGCCGTCATTGGCATTGCGGCAGGCATTGCGGTCATTATTCTTTCACAGGGTGCCAGTTTGTTACCCACATTGCTGACTATTTTTGCCTGGGTGGCGATTGTCGGGGTGATTGAAGGCATATGGGTACTCCGTAACGTGCGCAATAAAGAAGCGGTGATGATTATCGGTTCTACGGCTTATCTGGCCTTGGCCGTTGCCCTGCAATTCATCTTTGCACTGGCACCGGATGCCGGTCCTTCCGTGTACAACTGGATCATTATCGGGTTCTCAGCTGCATTTGCAGCCGCCATGTTCGGTATGGCCTGGGCCATGCGTCGCAATCTTCTGAAGATGGGTGGTGGTACCTCATCCGCTTCTGCACAGGCGCATTCTGCCTGAATTAACCTGCACTGCAGAAAACAATCCGTCATTTCTGCAGTAGTTTGATGATTGTCATCAAGAGCTGCACTGTAAGATGTGCGGCTCTTGTTATATGTACAAGAATAGGGGAAAACCCATGGTATTGAGCAAAGCCACCGAACAGGCCCTGCGCGGCCTGATATATATTGCCGCACAACAACGCGGAGAGCCGGTACTGAGTCGTGAAATCGCCGATTACCTCGGGGTTCCCGTTCAGTGTATTACCAAAATCATGCGGAGCCTCGCCAAGCGCGGATTTCTGGGATCGGTAAAAGGCCGGGGAGGGGGATTTTTGCTGCTTCCCGCAGCTGAATCCCTGAATATTATGGATGTGGTCGAGGCCGTTGAGGGGCATCCTTTATCGCCACATTGTGTGTTGGGTTTGAAGGTGTGCGCGGATGAAACGGCCTGCCCTTTGCACCGCCAGTGGACGGACTTGCGTCGTCAGGAAGTGGACTGGTTACGTACCCAGACCATTTGTGAGTTGGCAAAAATGACCTTTTCCAAGATGCAGGTGGCTTAATGCCGAGTCGGAACGGCTTGAGCAGATGAACCTAAAAACGGCAGTTGCCGTGGGTGCTTTTTGCTCCGTTGTTCCTCGCCTGTTGTTCTATGACTCATCCTGCTGTCAGGAGAGAACTCGCCCTGCGGGCTCAAACAGCTCTCCTGACGGGCGCAGGATTTCGCCAAGAACAACAACGGCTCGAAACAAAAGTCGCTGCAAAGCACCCACGGCAACTGCCGTTTTTAAGATCACCCCTCATCGTGCGCGTCGCGACGTACCCGAATAGTCTGAAAATGGCGGTAAATAACCTGACCCGGTCCGGCGCCGGGCTTACGTTGCACATGTCGGACTTCTGTCCAGTCCACTTCGGCACTCAATGCCCGTGACTGGCTGTGTTGCAAGGCCAGACGGGCAGCCGCTGCAATAACCGGTTCCGGGACCAGGGTACTGGCATTTTCCCGGCGGAGAATCACATGACTTCCGCCCAGGTCCTGCACATGAAACCAGATATCCCAGATTTTGGCGAAACGAAAGGTGAGGCGATCATTTTCCCGGGCATTATTTCCCCAAAAAATGTCGAATCCCGCAATCATCGTGTGGTGAAAAGGCTCTGCCAACCGGCGCGTTGTTCGCTCCTGGCATTTATGTCGAACGGGTGCATTTTGCGTTTGCGGAAGCCTTTGCGCCAGCGGGAGTGCGCCCTGTCCCTTGGACAGCAATTCGTCGAGCAGCTTTTCACTGTCCTGCAGACGCTGCTGAATTTTCTGAACGGCACGTTGGCTGCGCAGGGCTTTCTTCATGTATTTCTGGGCTTGCTGGTGCAGCGACTTGCCTGGTGTGACAGCGATCTCCAGCAACCTGCCATCCCCATGGGTATGATCGATAGCCTGAATGCTGGCGGCTCGGGCGGTGGAGTCCGGTACGGCAAACAGGGCAAAGGCCAATGTCCTGTAGTATTCGGGGGCTTCCCACTGCTGCAGATCGTGGCGCATTTTCTGGATGCGTTGCTGCAGGCGATTTTTCTCTGTGGCGAGCGCGTGTTCCGCTGGCGATGGCGCCCGAGTAAGAGTGGATGCCGGGAGTTGCAGGGCAATTTCCGGGGCCTTGGCTTGCATGGGCGGGCCGTCCGGCAAGCATAAGGGATAAAGCAGATTTTGCCCTGCTTCGGTTTTGGCTTGCCACCAGGAACTGGAAGCTGAACGCTCAGCCCATTGCTCCTTCATGAACGCTTGTGCTGTCGAACCGTCAGGGCGATAGCGTGGTGCCATACACTGTAACCAGATGCTCAGATCAGACCGGGATTCTTCAAACAGACGAGCAGATTCTGGTGGATGGTAAACAATTCCCGGGAGGAAACGGGGTGCGGTCGGGCCGTCAAGACTATCCCAACGCCAGGCCCAGCGAATTTGTTCCTGGGCATCCAGCAGAGCCAGGTTGCCGCGCCCTCCGAAACACTCGGCAATGAGGCTGAGCTGATCTACCCGCTTGCTGATATGCATCCGGCTGAAGTCCATGCGCACAATCCGGTCAGCCCAGGGAACGGCAATCCGCTCTATCCGAAAGCCTTTAAGCTGTTGCTGAAGGGGGGCACTCCAATGATGGCCCTGTTCCTCTGTTGTAGCACTGTCTGGAGCCAGCCAGAGCCCCAGCGGTGTACGCTGAACCAAGCAGACCAGGGTCTGCTTGCCTGTGCATAAATGGAGGCCACCTGCTGCCGCACTGATTTTATGGATGCTTTGTCCAGCCAACTGTTGCTGGAAAAATTGCGCAGCGGCGGCAAGTTGCAGGGTATCCATGCGGTGAGAATTCAGCGCCCGGCAACGTGGTCGCTCACGGCTCCGGAACGATGCAGCAAATCCATCAGGGCTGCCAGGGCTGCTGCAGGCTCCTGCTGGGCGTGATTCACCACGCAATCCGGGTGTTCGGGTTCTTCGTAGGGATCATCTACGCCCGTAAATCCTTTGATTTCTCCGCGCAAAGCTTTGGCGTAAAGCCCCTTGGGGTCACGTTCGGCACAGAGCGCCAGGGGCGTCGCTACATGCACCTCCAGAAAAAGCCCGCCCGCTTCTTCCACCAGGCGTCGGGCTTCAGCGCGTGCCTGTCGATAAGGAGAAATGGCTGCTACCACGGCAATGCCGCCGTGGCGTGCCACCAGACTGGCCACAAAACCAATACGGCGGATATTTTCATCGCGATCGTCGCGACTGAAGCTTAAGCCCTTGGACAGAAAACGGCGGATAATGTCGCCGTCGAGCATGGTTACCGCACGTTCATCCTCCGCTTCGAGCTGTCGCACCAACATCCCCGCCAGCGTACTTTTGCCACTGGCGGAAAGGCCCGTAAACCAGATGACCAGCCCGCGTCGATCCGCGCCACGATAAGCCTGACGCAAAATTCTGATCACCTCCGGGGGAGAAAACCATTCGGGAATTTCCTCGCGGTTGGCGAGCTTGCGGCGCAATTCGGTCCCCGAGATGCCTGCCAGGGCTTCACCATTGGCTTCACTGACCGGAACGTATTGGCGTCGGGTGGGAGAGTAGGCGAATTCCGGGAGGAATATGCCGGAAATACCCATTTCCTGTGCGTGCCGGGCAAATAGTTCCTGGGCAGCAAAAGTGGGATAAAACAGGCCACCAGCAGAAGCACCAGGGTCTGCATGGCCCCGCCCGATAATAAAATGAGTCGCACCAAAATTGCGCCGGATCAGAGCGTGCCACAGAGCCTCGCGGGGCCCGGCCATGCGCATGGCCAAGGGCAGGGGAGAAAGCAACGCCTGCCCCTGCGGATAATGATCCAGTACGGCGCGGTACACCCGCATGCGATAGGCGGCCTCTATGTCTCCGGGTTTGGTGGGCCCGATGGCGGGGTGCAGCAAGAGTTTGGCACCCGTTCCGGCCTGCTCCAGACCCGCCCGGGTGACGGCAATGTGGGCATGATGCAGAGGATTACGGGTTTGGAAGGCAACCACCGGGTGCTGTCCCGTCCACTGGGCACGCAGTTGCGCGGGAGTCTGATATTCAGGCGGAAACTCCACCGCAGCAGCCCGGCTGAGCGTCTGGGCATCCCAGGGTGTGACCGTACCCCCCACATACCAGGAACCCCGGTCAAACAGCTCCGCTACCCCGGGATGGTTTCTGTCCGTGCTGCCATAAACTGCCTCGGCCTCCAGTTTTTTGTCCGGTTGATAACACTCCGAGACCGTCAAGGCGGCGAGTGGTGTGCCGTCGCTGCGTTCCAGGCGCAAACGGTCACCCGCACGCAAAGTGCTGCCCAGAGCATCATCTACATCCAGCACAACAGGGATGGGCCAAAGTGTACCATCCCGAAGGCGCATATTTTCCACCACGGATTGCCAGTCGGCCTGATCCAGAAAGCCCGTCAGTGGCGCAAATGCGCCCGTCAGCAGCAACTCAAGATCACAACGCTGGCGCAGCGTCAGTACATGTACGGCATTATTTTTCATGGGAAGGCGTTCAGGCGCTTAGTGGAAAAACGGGCAGGTGGGCCAGCGCGATGACTTCTGCCCATTGCTCTGCATTGCCCTCGGTGCAAATGGCGGCAACGGCAGCGACTTCGGCTTCAGCCTGAGCCATTAGCGTGCGCATGGCTGCCAAAGTAGAGCCGGTACTCACCACATCATCCACCAAGGCTACCTGCCTGCCCTGAATTGCCGCGCGGTCCTTGGCATCCAGGTACAGGGTCTGGGTTTTGCCGGTGGTAATGGACAGTGTCTCGGTCGATAACGCCTCACCCATGTAGGATTTGTAATTTTTGCGAAGCACCACATAGGGGCGACCGCTATGCACGGACAGTGCATAAGCCAGTGGAATGCTCTTGGCCTCGGCGGTGACAATCACATCAAAATCAATATCCGCCATGCGCTGCTGAAGGGCGGCAGCCGCAGCTTCGGTGAGCTCGGTATCACCAAGAATATTGAGGACAGCAATGGCTAAATCCGGCTGTACCTTGAACAGGGGAAGGTGACGCTGCACCCCATTGATGTTGAGAGGATGGCTGTTGAAATGTGAATCTGTGGGGTTCATGGATGCTCCTTTTGCGACATTTTGCCACAGGGGGAGGGGGGTGGGTAGTTGCCAGGGTGATCAGGCTAATATTGATCAGGGGAAATACCAGGATTGGGTGTGGTCATTTCATCCAGTTGTTGAAGGTGGTCAGTCAGCCACTGGAAACCGATGTGTTCCTGTTCCAATCTGAGTCCAGGGCGAATGTGCGCGTCGCGCAGGTCATCGTAGAGGGATTGCTCTGCGCTTGTGAGTCGGTGCAGGTCAATCCGCAAGGGCTTGTCCTCACAGCCCCACAAGGCAGCGTGGGCATCCAGCGTGGCCCTGTCCATCAGGAAAGAATCCACATGGTCAAAGTGGCCGCGAAGCTGATCCAGAATGCCAAAACCATGGGTATCAATATCTCCCCAATAATGGATTTTGCAATTGTTTAACCAATGACTACGAGCCAATGCATCCCAACCATAACCTGCACCAAAAATCACGATGGCATGTTGCATTGGTGGGAAGACCAGGAAGTTGGTCTCATTTTCCGTAATGAATACCCGCTGCACAGCCAGATCCAGGCGACTAAAGCTGTCCGCATCCAGCGTCACGTCGGGGGATGACAAACCGGGCAAGATACAAATCCTGGGGTCCAGCACGCGAAAGCGAATGCGCGTTGGTTTTTCCAGAAAGCCATACCGGGCAGCAAACTGGCTGATGCCGGTTTTGCTGACGTCAACCACATTTACTGGCAAGGTCAGGTCGAGTAACTCGGTGAGCACTCCGCGATGATTTTCGATGAATTTGCTGTGTACGTTGGGTAAATCCACTTGCCGCAAGTAGATGCCAGGGCGGGGATGTTCGGCCAGCCAGGTCACCACAGCCAACAAACGGGGCCAATCGGCGGACAGCGCCAGCGCCTGGAGAGGGCGTCTTTCCAGCCAGGGCAGCAAGGCGGGATGGGTTTGCCGGGTGACGGAAACCTGCTCAATAAAGCAGTTCCAATCTTTGCGCTTGCCCAGGCAATTCAGTGCATCTTCCAATGTCTCGACCCACACGCAAGCTGGCAAGTTCTGCGTGCCCTGAACGTGATGGCGAAGCGCCTGCCACTCCACCCGCACGAATTTGGTCGATGCCAATTCGGTGGCCCAGGCGCGCACTGCCTCAAAATGATCGGTGATGTCCGCTGAGTTGGGGGTCTTGAGAGCCAGGCGTAAAGGAAAACGCTCCCTGCCGGTCACTGCGTCGCGCAGTAGTTCTCCGCGTTCCCAGACCCGCATCAACTGCTTTTTCAATTGCTGCGGGTCAGTCCAGGTCACGGCACTGACACCTGCACAGATTGGGCGGTCATGGCGGCTTTCTGCGCCCGGTATTCTGCAATGGAGAGGTTGCGGAGCTGCGAGGATCGCCCGCCCTCGTTATGAACGAATCCCACACTGGAAACAAAGGGTTCGATAATGTGGATTTTCTGCAGCGGAGTCACGATCAATAGTTGCAGGTTGAGTTGCTGGAATAATTTCAGGCCATATTGGGCAGATTCATCTGAACCACGCCCGAAGGCCTCATCAATGACCACAAAACGGAAAGAACGGGAACGCACTGCGCCCCATTCCAGGCCAAACTGATAGGCCAAACTGGCTGCCAGGATGGTATAGGCCAGTTTCTCCTTTTGCCCGCCTGACTTACCGCCGGAGTCCGAGTAATGCTCGTGCTCGCTGTTATCTTCCCGCCAGCGCTCACTGGCAGCGAAGAGGAACCAGTTACGTACATCGGTAACCTTGCTGGTCCAGCGCCGATCCTGCTCCGACAAACCCTCTCGGCCCCGGAAGCGGTCGATGATGGTTTTGACCTGCAGGAACTTGGTCTCGGAATACTGGTTGTCGTCCGAACCGGTGACGGTACCCTCGGTGCAAGCGCGTAATTCCTGCTGGAAATCTCGGATTTCTGTATCGGGACTGGGCTGTGATTCAAGCACGATGTAACGGCCGGGATTGTAGTCGATCTCACTCAGCGATTGGTTGATATGGGCAATACGTTCCTTGATGGTTTCACGCTCGCGGGCCAATTGGGCATTGAAATTGGCAATTTCGTTGATGGTGTTGACATTGAGCAGTTCTTTGAAGCGCGTCACAAAACGCGGCAGGTCGTCACGATTCAACTGGGTCAGCAGGTTTTCATATTCAAAAGCCGCCTCAAGACTCGCATCGATCTCGGCGGTTTCGAGCTTGAACTGCTCTTTGAAGGAAACCATGGCCTTGATGATTTTCTCAGCAAGGTTTGCCAGTCGCCTTTGCTCGGCATCGAGTCGGTCCTGCAGCCATTTGCGTAGATCCTGCTCACGATTATCACAAGACTCAATGCTGAGTTGGTGCTCACCCAACGCTTCAGAACGCATGGCTTCGAGTTTTGCCTGCAAGCTGTCGTCGATGCTCGTATCCTCCAGCAGTGCTTCGGTTTGCTGACGCAACGCTTGCGCATCGGCGCGCCGCTGCTCTACTTTGGCACGTTTTTCGCGGGCTGCCTGCAGCGCTTCCCCCGTCTCTTTTTGCGTTTTCAGCAGGGTATGCAGGTTGTCGTTGAGCTGTTTGAGCACATCCGACGCGGATTCAAGCCGCTGGCGCTCATCCACCATCTGGGCGATCTCGGTGGCGACGCTGGCCCAATCCAGTTCATCAAAGGCAGTGAATTCCTCAAGACGGGTCAGGGCATCAAGACGATCATTGAGCGCATCACGTTCTTTCTGGATGGACGCAATCTGACTGCCAATTTCAGCCAGTTGCGCCTCAAGCTGGCGACGTCTAGCCTCCAGTGCGGCGATCTTCGCAGTATTGCTCCAGCCCAGCACATAGCGGCTGCGATCATCAATGCGGTGACGGTCGTCCTTTTCATGCCGGCCACTTGGGTCTTTGATCTGCCCCGCGCGAGTGATGGCACGTGTTTCACGGCGAAACTGTTCTTGCGTACTACAACAGGCCACATCAAAGCGATGGGCCAGTTCGCGCTCCAGCCAGTCATAATAGGGCGAGTCGGGCTTCATGGTCAGTTTGCGGACCAGGGAATTCCGGTGCAGGTCCGGCAGTTCAGCGGTCTTGCGTGCGCGCACCTGAAAGTACACCAGACGGCCACGCAGATGGGCCGCATCCACCCACTCTGCCACTGCCTTGTAATGTACATCCGGCACCAGCAGCGCCAGACCGAAGCCGCGTAACAAGCGTTCGGCTGCGCCTTCCCAATCGCGTTCATCGTCACGCACCTGGATCAACTCACCGATGAAAGGCATGTCATCCACATTCAAATTCAAAGCCGCACATAGGGCATCACGAATCTGGATCTGTTGATCATCGATGTTGCTGCGCCGCCGTTTGAGGCTGTCGATTTCCAGGCTTTGTTGGGCATGTTCCTGCTTGCCCTGGCGCATGGTTACGCCATATTCAGTGAGGGTGTTTTGCAGGTCGGCAGCGCTGTTGCGGGTTTCCTCCCGCCAGCTTTGATACTTGCCCCGTTGTACGGCGAAGTCGGCGGCCTCGTTGGCGGGTGCTTCGCCCAGTACGGCGGTCAGTTCCGCATAACGGGCAGCCTTGGCTTTGCGTACATCCCGCGACTTCTCTTTCTTGTGGATTTCGCTGGACAGCCATTCCAGTCGATCTCCACCGTTGGCATTGATGGCCTGCTTCAGTTCATCCACTTGCTGACCGTGCGCTTCATGTAACGCGCTCAGTTTCTGTATCTGGGCATCCACCCGATCCCAGTCTTCTGTCAGCGAACTCAGGCGTTTGTCGATCAGTCCGAGTTTCAGGCCAGCAAAATGGGAGCGCAGACCTTCCCGGCAAGCCCGCAAGCTGTCGGCCTCAGCCTGCATGGCCTTGTGGCGAACGCAGTCTGCGATCAGCGGCGTGAGTAGCTCCACCTGTTGGCGGGTTTTCAGTACAGCCTGATGGGCCTGGTTGAGATCATCAAAGTGACTGATCAAGTCTTGTAGGCGCTGGTCCACTGCAAAGGGTTCCAGCATATGGCTACGGACGAAGTCCGTCAGGTTACCTACCGATTTCATCGATACGGTTTGGTGGAACAATTCCAGCGCTTGATCGTTTTCAATACCGAAACGTCGACGAAACCATGCCGCATAGGGAGGAAAGCTGTCCTGTAATTCTGCGCCCTTGGCGCGCAGATTTCTGCGCAATTGAGCGATGTCCGATCCGAATTGGGCGAAGTCGGCGGTAATGGACAGCGCCCCTTCCGCGCCCAGAAAAAACCGTGCGGGCTGCCGCTGGGCGTCTTTCATCCAGAACACCTGAGCCAGTGTCACCGTCTGGGCATAGCCGGCATTCTGGAATACGCCGAGAATGACGGAGTAGCTATTTTGGTCCCGCAGGCTCACTGGTTTGGCTGCTCCGGTAATCTCATTGCGCTCGGATTTGTAATGCCCAAGCACATAAGAGCGCAGGGTGCGCTCCTTGTTGTCTGCTCCGGCTGCCTTGTTGTAGGCGACCCGGTTGGCAGGTACCAGCAGGGTAGTGATGGCATCCACCAAGGTGGATTTACCCGAACCGATATCACCGGTCAGCAGCCCGTTTTTGCCATCCAGTTGTAGCGTCCAGACCCTGCTGTCAAAGGTGCCCCAGTTAAACACTTCCAGCCTGGTCAGCCGGAATCCTGACAAGGTGTCATCAGCACAGAAGTCGAGGTCCAATAATTGTGGCTCATTCATGATCAATTTCTTCCCTGCTGCCGGTCTTGCCAGCCAGTTGCCCCTGGTAACTGGCCAGACGTTCATCCAGTTCGGCCAGCCATTGGGCGTCTACAAAGGCCTTCAGAATGCGCCGCACCTCATAATTGGCTGGTCCAGCGGTAGCGCCACCAGCCGTTTTGAGTTTTTGTAGAAAGCCCAGTTCGACGACTTTGTTGATGGTGGTTTCAATCTGGTCAATCAGCCTGGCTTCATTCGGGCCATCGGGCAGAAATACCCGCACCAGATCCACGATGTCATCGCGGGACAGGACCAGTCGCGTATCACCCCCACCAGCATCAAATTCGGCCAGTTTTTTGCGCAGCAAGGCAAGCAGTAAACTTACGGCAAATGATAATGGTCGACGGGCCACCAGACGTGGTAAACGCGGGGAGGGGTCATCCTCAGTGGGTTCGGGGCGGCTTTTCAGGAAGGCATAGCCTTCAGCCTCATCCAGCACCAGGTCGAGATTGAGCACTGCCACATAATCACGCACCCGCACTTGCAGCTGCAACAGTGCGGCCCATTGGCGCTCGTCATTTTCACGGTAAAGCACGCCTTTGAGCAGGCCAATCAACAGCACCGACAAGTCAGCAGGCGGAGCAGCCGGTGTAGCCTGGATTATGTTCAAATATTCCACTTCCATTTCTTGCCTCGATGCTTGTTCAGCGCATGAAAATCACGCGGGGTAGTCGCGCGCTGCGAATAAGTGTTTGCCCTTCCATATCCGCTGTCTGCCAGCGGATGGATTCAGTCGTGTCTTCATCCACTACGCTGCTGAACACTTCACTGCCCAATTGCAGGTAGGCAATTAATTCAGCCAGCCCTTGTTGCAAGGGCTGATTAGTGATCAGTTCACGCAAGCTGATCTGGGTGTGATCTTGCAAAGCGTGGCGAATATGACGGGTTAGCTGGGCCTTATTGACGACGACCTGTTCAAAAAGCCTGGAGGGATCAATGTTTTCATCGCCAGCCTGGAGGATGATTTCGGTAATCATTGGTTTGCTGGCCGGAGTGAACAGTGGCCGTTCCATCGCCAGCACAACATCCGCGCTGGCTGCAGCCATTTCCATCACCGTGCCGGTCGGAGCGATGCTGCGGAGCGCCAGTGCCTTGCTTTCAATACCATGCAAAATATCCATGATGCGGCGGTTTTCCAGCCAGGCCTGGTCATCCAGAAAGCGGCGTAATTGCTGGGACAAGGCGGCGACGGTACGCTGGGTCTGTTCACCAGCTTCCATCCAGTCGTAGTGTACCCGGCGAGTCCGGGTGTCCGGGTTCAGTTCCGCCACAGCGGGTAGTGCCAGTACCTGATCCAGCAGATTGGTCAATTCTTCCTGCCGACGGCTGGATAACAGAAAATCCCAAAGGGCACGGAAACTCTTGCCCTGGTCGGAATCACCAATAGCATCGCGCTCACCCATGATCTCTTCCAGCAACGCCCCTTTGCTGCCTTCCCATAGCGCAATGCGCTCACGCACGCGGCGGTCCAACTGGCGGAAATTGTGCTCCACCTCGCGAAAATCGGTGAGTAACTCGCGTGCGCCCTGCATGAATTGCTGAAAACGGTCCTTCACCGCTGTGTCATCCAGCAGTGATACCTCACCCGCAAGCACCTTTGCAATCTCGGCATCAATGGCGTCACGCTTTTTGTGCAACTCGGCAATGCGTTTGGCAGGGTCGGCTTCGCTGCCCTCGCTCATCTGCTTGAGCAGGTCAAAGAGGGTAAGCAAGCGCGATTCGGTTCCGACAAATTGCCGTTCACTGAGTTGCGTCAACCAGGCAATAGCCTTTTCAGTAGCCGGGGTCAGATCAAACTGCGCCTCGTCTGTGCCCGTGCGGTAGAACTTGCGCAGCCAGCCCTTATCGGGTTCTGCCCAGTCGTTCAGGTATTCCAGTGCAGGCTTGGGGAATGCAGCCTCACCCAGATGCAGGCGTAAGGCATACAACTCATCTTCCAGTGCTTCGGCCAAATCCGCCGCTGCCATCACCCGCTCATTGGGCACTACGAATACCCGATGCAAAAAGCTCGCTACCAGCGGTGCATGATCTGAACGCAACAGCCGCCATGCAGGGTGATGGTTACGCAGGACGTCAAGGGTGGCGTAGTCGAGAGTTACCAAGTATTACAAACCTCATTTTCGTACTTAAACAATATCGGCAAGTTTCCAGTATGATTTTTTGAATTCATTGCTTGCCCGTCCCGGATGCCGGGCTTACCAGACTGACCCCAGAGAAATATGTGGAGTATCGCTGCCCGTCACGGGTCAGCACGGGGCAGCCAGCCACGGCAGCATGGGCGCCGATGAAGAAGTCGGCAAGCACGTTGTTTTTCTTTCCTCCCATCCGGCGGTAGCGCACGAAGGCCTTGCCAGCCAGGAACAGCGCGGGCCGGGGAATCTCGAGCATCGTCAGACCGAGTTCAGCGACAGTGCGATCCAGGGCTTCGACCGTCGAGAACGTCAACGACAGTTCGGCATAGATGATCGGATTGATGACCAGGCGATGAATTTTGGACTGCGCCCGTAGCTGGCCGATGGACCAGTCCGCCCATTCCGGATCGTCCTCCAGAACGTCGACCAGCACATTGGTATCGACCAGCAGAATCAGTTATTCACCGCGCAGCAGGGCCATCAATTCATCGGTGCGCCACTTTACGTCGGCCCTGCCACGGGCTATCTCGAAGCGATCCGGCTTGCGGCTGGGCCGGGCACCGACCTTGTGAATAACGACATCGCCTTCGCGATTGACCGCGAAATCAACAGAGCAGCCTGGCGCGAGATTCAGTGCGTCGCGAATCTGCTTGGGGATGGTGACCTGTCCCTTGCTGGTGAGTGTGGTTGCCATTTGATGACTCCTGACGTATTACGGTATCGGCGATTGTAATACTTCCAAGACACAACGGCAATTTCCGAAAATTCGCAGCGCCCGTGAAACCCTGCCACTGCTGGCCCTTCGCGGGCGTAAAAAAGCCCGGAGCATGTCCGGGCTTTGGAATGTTGGTGGAGCGGAGGAGGATCGAACTCCCGACCTTCGCATTGCGAATGGGATAAGGTGGTTTTTAGAATCAAACGCAGAATAAAAATACATATTAAAAAACAGTATAATAACGTATTATTGAATCATCTTTTTTTGCTTTTCGTTGATGTTCCACTGCATCATTTGTGCATCATGATGCAGTAAAGGCGGGCACGCCCGGTTAGCCTGTTCTGCGGCATCCCGAATTACAGCGTCCACTGATTCGAGTTCGGATGCTTTTACTGTTCCAACAAATGCTCGACAGGATGCACGGTTAATAAAAAATCTTATTAAACAACTATTTTTACCGTGTTGCACCGTTATGTTGTGTTAATCAGCGTCATTCATTAATCAACTTTCAGCATCAGGTTTTTACCACCCCATATCGCGGAATATCAATCATTAATTTCTTGAAATATTGGGTGCATTAGCGAAATGCTGAGGTTCTTAATGGAGAACCATCCAAACGCTGGTTTCTGCTGAAAACTGGCTAATCACCAGCGCTGCTTGGCAGTTGGCCGCCGCTGGGTAGGTTACGCCCTGCTTGATCACAGGCCCTTGTCCTCTTGTCGTGCGGTCGCGCAGTAGCGAATGCAACGGGCGTTTTTCGTGTCCGCTGAGGCCCCACGCTAGGCTGAAAGCTAATCTTTATGTAACCTTTTGTGCAAATCTATGGAATTTATACCCGCGAAGGAAAACCGCATGCAGGCTCGTATCGTTATCCCGTTGGTGCTCATGGGGCTGCTTTCAATGGGCAATACTTATGCGCTGACTAATATGCAAGCAAAACATTTGGTGATAGCCGCATACAATGGAAACACTACAGACTTAGCCAAGCTGGAATCTGCGGCGAAGTATGGGGATGCTGTAGCACAAACGTGGTTGGGTCGGTATTTGGTTGCAAAAAAAGATTACGCGAAGGCGAACTCCTGGTACGAGAAGGCGGTCGCTCAGGGATATGCCAGAGCGGAAAACAAACTAGGGGATGCTTACTACTACGGCCAAGGGGTGCCGCAGGTCTACGCGAAGGCGAACTCCTGGTACAAGAAGGCGGCCGCTCAGGGGTATGCCGTGGCGGAATTTAACCTGGGGTATGCCTACCACTACGGCCAAGGCGTACCGCAGGATTACGCGAAGGCGGACTACTGGAACGAGAAGGCGGCCGATCAGGGAAATGCCAAGGCGGAAAATAACCTAGGAAATGCCTACTACCACGGCCATGGTGTGCCGCAGGACTACGCAAAGGCGGACTACTGGTACGAGAAGGCGGCCGCTCAGGGGAATGCCAGAGCGGAAAACAAACTAGGAGCCTGTCGGACTTTCCCTTTGCGTCGAATTATCGTATAATTACTTATAATTCAATGTGATGAGTGATTTTATGGCCCACTTCCTCAATGCTGACCGCAAGACTGATTATCTTCTGCCTCCCTCCATGGACGACTGGCTTCCGGAAGGGCACCTGGCCCGCTTTATTGTGGAAGTTATTGATCAGCTCGATCTCTCGCTGCTGGTCCAACAATATGCAGGTCGTGGCCATAAGGCCTATCACCCGGCCACCCTCCTGGCGATTCTGGTCTACGGCTATGCCAACGGGGTCTTTTCCAGCCGTAAACTGGAACAAGCCACCTATGATTCCGTGGCTTTCCGTTACCTCGCGGCCGGCAGCCATTCGGATCACGATACCCTGGCCACCTTCCGTCGCCGTTTTCTGGGCGAACTGCAAGGATTGTTCGTGCAGGTGCTGGAACTGGCACAGGAGATGAAACTGCTGAAGATCGGCCGGGTGTGTCTGGATGGCACCAAGATCCACGCCAACGCTTCCAAACATCAAGCCCTGTCCCATGGGCATATCGAACAGATGGAGCGTCATCTCCAGGCCGAAGTACAGGAACTCTTTGCACTGGCAGAACAAGCGGATCAGTCTGTAATTCCCGAGGGCGTGAATCTGCCCGAAGAGATCCAGCGCCGCACAGACCGGCTGGCCGTGATGGCAGTGGCCAAGGCGAAGATTGCCGAGCGGGCGCAGGTCCGTTATGCCAAAGAGAAAGAACATTACGACATGAAAATGGCGCGCCGTGCCGAACGGGAAGCCCTGGGACAAAAGCCCCGAGGCAAAGCCCCCCAGGCACCGGACCCGGTGCCTAAAGCGCAGGACCAGATTAATCTCACCGATGAAGAATCCCGCATCATGCCGGTCTCAGGCGGTGGCTTTGAACAAACCTATAATGCCCAGGCCGCCGTAGATGACCAGACGATGCTGGTGGTAGCCACCGGAGTCAGCCAGGCCCCCAATGACAAGGAACAGGTCATCCCCATGCTGAAAACCCTCCAGGCACAAACAGCGCAACTGGGACCCATAGAAGCGCTGGTGGCCGATACGGGTTACTGCAGCGAAAAGAATGTGGAGGCCTGCGAAGCGCTGGGGATTACCCCATTCATTGCCGTGGCCAGAGAAGAACACCATCCCGACTGGCGGCAACGGCATACAGAACCGGAAGCCCTCCCGGAAAACGCCCCCCCTATGCAGGCGATGATGCATCGTCTGAAGACGCAGGCAGGCCGAAGCGTTTACCGCCTGCGCAAACAAACGGTAGAACCAGTCTTCGGGATTATCAAATCGGTGATGGGATTCCGGCAGTTCTCCTTGCGTGGCCTGCGTCAGGTTCAGGGAGAATGGAGTCTGGTCTGCCTGGCGTGGAACATAAAACGCATGGCCGTATTGCGTCTGTAGGGCAGGAAAATGCAGATAAACCGCAAAAAACAGGGCAATAATGACTGAAATCAGCGCAAAATGAGCGATTTCAAAAAAATCAGGACGAAATTTGGCAGTGGTCCGAGGTTAAAGCCGACGGGCTGCTAGGGGATGCTTACTACTACGGCCAAGGGGTGCTGCAGGACTACGCGAAGGCGGACTACTTGTACTATAAGGCGGCCGATCAGGGAAATGCCAAGGCGGAAAATAACCTAGGGCGTGCATACCACGACGGCCAAGGGGTGCCGCAGGACTATGCGAAGGCGGACTACTGGTACGAGAAGGCGGCCGCTCAGGGGAATGCCAGAGCGGAAAACGAACTAGGAAATGCCTACTACCACGGCCATGGTGTGCCGCAGAATACGAGGACCGCCATAACGTGGTGGAAGAAAGCAGCTGCACAAGGTGGTCAGTGGGGGAAAATAGCGCAACATCGTATTAAAGTTGCTGAGGCTGGGCACGGATAGGATTGTCGCGCCTCAGCGATGATTTCTGTGAATGAAGCATGGGACATCCTGATAGATTATCCGGTGTCCGTCTTTAGACTTTTACCATAACGGCTGCAGCGGGGGTTTCCGTATACAGCGAGACCTCCACTCTATGCTGAAGGATGTTTATTATAACTTATTGAAAATATGCAATTTATATATTCAAAGGAGAATTTGGATGCAGGTTCGTATCATCATTATCCCTTTGGCGCTCATGGGGCGGTTTTCTGTAGTCCTTAGACAGCAGCAATAGAGGTTTCAGCAAAGATGGAAGAGACAAAGAAATCGCGGCCGAGCCTCCGTGCGCGCGCTGATAAAATCAAACTCGCACGCTGCAAGAATCTAATTGCGGTGATAGAAAATCCGGAAGACATTAGAAATGTCGGCACAGTCATTCGTAATGTGAATGCGCTTGGCGTGGAAAAAGCGTACATAGTGAGTAGCAGGGCAATGCTGCCAGATGACTGGCAAGACATGCGTGACAAACCCAAGCTCGGTGCAGTTTCTGCCTCTGCTATCAAATGGAGCTTCGTCAAGAAATTCAACGACACTGAGAGTTGCCTGGATCATCTGGAGAAGAATGGGTATGTCTCAGTGGTCACCTCTCCACATACAAAGGGCTGTAAGAACGTCGTACTACATGAAGCAGATTACACCAAGTACACTAAGCTTGCAGTATGGTTCGGAACCGAGGGAAGGGGCATCAGTCAGGTCGCACTGGAGCGGAGCGAGCTATGCATCAACATCCCCATGGCCGGTATTGTAGAGAGTCTCAATCTGGGAACCTCCTCCGGCATTGTGCTGTATGAGATCACCAAACAGCGCCGCATTTTTCAGGACGAGTTGCGTGCAAAGATTTCTGCAAAAAAACGTGAGAAGATTGATTTGCCGAACGGTAATTTTACCGGCTTAACTTAAACAGAAATAGATAGAGAAGGAGATTTTCCCCGTAAATCCGATATGAACGTCAAAATCCATAGATGTTATCGCAAGAATGATAGATAATTTGTGTCATCGCTTAAAAGGAGTGGAGAGAATGCAAATTTGTTCGCTCCATGCGGCTATATTATAGTTGTTTTAAGTGCCCTGAGATTGTGTACTTTAAAAGAAGAGGAATCGTATACCCAATGAGATGCATTTTAAAAAAAATGACACTTATAGAATCATTAATAATCATTGTTGCCGCAATATCACCGTTGACCGCAAAAAGCGACATTTTATATAAATGCCACCATGGGATCGCGTATATAATGAATAAGATTTCGGAAGGTAACCAGCCAGATGGTAAAAAATATAAGCCAATAGAGGGCTATAAAAATATTGGAAACGGATTCGATTGGACTTCATACAATAAACATGGATTCGCCTCAGAAGAAGCTGGAAAAAGATTCTACTGCGGAGGGGCAAGGATGACATTTTGGCCTCATCTCAATACTGGCAATATTGAGGGTCAGTGTGGTGCTTGGCAAGGAGAATCTCTCAAGATTGATTCATGGAGTAAACTGGCTATTAAAAGTCCTTCCATTTACATGGATCATTGCAACTCATCATTTTATGTAAAAAAACTGATAATAGATCCATCGGGCGGATATGTTTCGATTTATCGAGGATATTTTGAATCACAAAAGAAAACAAGGTTAAATGGCCCAGGTTTTTCATGTGCAGATGTCCATAATGTTGCCAATATATTAGTGTGTACCAGTTCTGAGCTATCAAGGATAGACCTTGATCTGGATGACAATTACAGGAAATTGATTGATAAAATTGGAAGTAAGTATAAACCATCAGTTATTAAGAGCCAAAATGTCTGGATTTCCAAAAAAAGAAAATGTACGTCCTACTCCTGCTTATGTAAACTGTATAAACAGGACGCTAGTTTTGTAAACACGTTACTACTCAAGCTTGGGATGAAACCGGAAAAAAATTATGGATCACTTTTCGGTAATGATTTAGCAGAATATCAATATGGTGGATGCGCATAAAATAAAAATGATAAAAATCATACTACCTTTATTTGTTGTGACAACGCTATTGTTTTGTAATGATTCTCTGGCGTCAATGTCCCCTCACTTGGCTCCCTTGCATTGCAGATTCAACGACGGGGGTTTTCCGGTTTATTCTCAAAAAATTTGCGGCAGAAGGTTAATCAAAAACGATAACCAAAGTGAACTGGATTATTGTGCTTACGCAGAGTACAGGAAAGCTAACAAAAAATTGAATTCTATTTACGACTTGTTGATGTCATCCGGGCATCATCCGTATTTGCTTAAAGCAGAATTATCGTGGCTTAAGTATCGTGATAACTACTGTAGAATGGAGATACATCAGGTTTGCGGCGGCAGTATGGAACCTATGGTTAAATACGGTTGTCTAGCAAAGCTTACAAAACAGCAAACAGCAAATATTATGAGTAGCTACTGGTATTTTTTTGGAAAAAACACGATTAAAAGCTCAATCAATTCTATTCATAATAACAACCACCAGAAAAGCCAATCATGGAATGAAACTTATGCACTAAATGATAAGGTTTCCCTAAGTCAAGGTGAAACCGGTTGGGTTACTGGATGCCTTACAATAAATAAGCAATCCAAAGATTTACAGTCAAGTATATACTTTTCGTGGACTGGCCACTTACTGAGCACCGGTAAAGTAAAGTACAAAAAATATAAAAACCTGCTTAGATTTAGGTTTAATGATGTCGGCTGGGGTAACGTTGGTAGCGGGGTAATTCACATTCATAACGGCTATGTAATAGAGAAGTTGATATTATTAAAAAAAGGTAAATATGGTTCTTTTGATGCTGACGAATACGGTACCTACCATTTAAAGTCCGGAAAATGCGAAATAAAGTGATTCGATATTGCGAGTTTGCGCAAGCAGTCACGATAATTTGGTAAAAAGATGACAGCCCATATAAGCGGTGTCAATTAGATAATGGTTTATATTCCGCAATATGGGTGGTAAAAACGCAATTCTGAAATTTGGTTAACAAATAACGCTGGTTGACAGATAGCTGAAAGCTACCAACGCCCAGGAGAGAGTGAGGCGCCCCAGAATATCACCGAAAACATAAGGCGTAACACTCATGACCATTCGCCAGGGGCAGCCATTTTCAAGCCATCACACCAGAGTGCACCAGGACGCCCGGCTTTGTCCGTTTCTCCGGTGAGATCAATCCAGGCAATCCAATTGTTGGCGAGAAAAAGGATGGTCATTTTGTCGTCATAATCGGGGTCGTTCATATCCGGCCACTCATCGTCCAGGTATTTCAGTATAACACCCTTGTCTACGTGCCAAACCTTAAAGTTAAAGGTTTTGTAAGGTATATTTGGGTCATCGAAGACGATTCTTCCTTCGCTGAGCAGGCGGTCAATAATGGCCAGCATCAATGTTTTCTTTTCTGGTCGACTGACGGGCGCACCTTTGCTGTCCACCTCGATATAATCGACATCCCCCCAGATGTGGTAAAGCAGAAATGAGAACCAGGTGTCAAAATCGTAGGAATAAACATGTTCCCACGTCTCCGATATTAATCTCAGGAACTCTTCTATCTCCATGCATCACCTCGCAAATTTGATTTCTTTGCCTAATTGATCTCGAAGCGGCCCTCTGGGCACATGTGTTTGAGCGGCCTGCTGTTCAGGGAGTGCGGAGGTTTTGACGCAGCACTCGTTTGCGGGACAGGCTGTTGATGCGGGATGGGGCGCGGCTGTCTCGTGCGTCTTGAAGTATTGCTCAATGGACTGCATGGAGTTCCAGTTGATGCCTCCGGAAGCACTCGTGCCCGGGGTCGGACAGGGGGCCAAAAAGACCGAGCTGGAAGTGGATGCCGTAGGTGCGGTAGTGGAGGTAGTAGGCGATGCTGCCGGAGAGCCGTTTGAACCGGGACCGTATTCCTGTTGCCGTATCTGTACGATGCGCTGGTCGGTATGCTGAATCAGGCAGCCCAGACCCTGGGTACTTTGCTGCGCCTTGGCCACCGTACCGCAAGCGGCACGCTTTTCCTGAATCCAGGCGATTTCCTGCGCACTGAGTTGACGCCGGGCAGAGGGCTGGGATATGGAAAGCAGCTGGTTGTAGTCTTTCGTGAGCTGACTGTTTTCATAGTCATAGACTTGCCGCAATGTTTGCAATCCAGATGATGTTGGCACGACCGGTGCTCCCCAAGCGATACCGAGAGAGGATAGCACTGCTGCAGTGACCCAGGCAGTCCTGCGCGGCAATCGGTTCTTGCGCCGGGTTCCCGTGTCTATGGAGCCGGCATTCTGAATCGCCCGGATTCTTATTGCAGGGATAAAGCAGCATCAGACCCTTGGCGAGACCCCTCCATGATGCCTGCACGCTGACAATACTAATCGCTCCGCCTGAGTAGTTGTCAGTGCAAACACTGGGAGCGTCTCATCCCGCAAGTATCAATTCACGGGCAGCGTCCTTGTTTGTTTGGGGCAGGTCTCAACATCAATGTGCTTTCCCGTCTTGTCCGCGCTACATCGTCCCAGGTCATACTGTGTCTCGATGAATGTTGGTGGCGGATTTGTTGCCGGAGACGATGGGTTATCAAAGCTTTTGATATAAAACCGAGCGAACCCGTTGATCTGCGGGAGCGCTGTCTGAAGATCAGTACGAGATTTGTAAAAAACTTGGACGACGTTTGGGTCGGTTGCGTCAAGTGGATTTCCGTCATTCACCCCGATAACCCCAACGGATATATCACCCACCGTCAGCACCCGATGTCGAGCGTTCCGCACGACGAATCCAGTACACATAGCTTGGCCCAGGATGCTTCCACCTTCGACAGAAATGCCGTGAACGATGCGGGACCATTTCCCAGAGACTTGTTGCATTTCGTAGTACAAGGCATCACTAAGCCGTTCTGTTTGTGTATTTTTTACATTTGAGTTAAGGCAGGATGAGTTTGAAATATAAAACGTTTTACCCACAAAATCTGCTGCATCCTGGATCAATTTTAGCGTTTTATCGGCGCTCATATCCAGCATCGAGGTTTTTTCTGATATGGGTGCCATCGTTGAATTCGATAGTGTCTTCTGGGTGTTGTCGCCAGCCATGGCGGGCAGTGTAGCCAATAATGTCGCCAGAAAACTAATGGCGACGATCATTTCTTTAAGCATTGCGCATACTCCTTGAGAGAGCCATCACTGATGGATAATTGGATTTTACTTGCCTCGAGTTTATATCTCTTGTGGAAATCGTTTGTCTTTGGGTATTTCGATTGCATTGCATGAAGATCTGCAACCACGCCATTCCAATCATCTGCTTTTATATCTGGTACAAGTGCCAGAATATTCCCGTGCCAATAATAATAGTCGAAGAGCGTGGTTTGCACTGGCGCTGGCAACAAGGCAAAATTCTGTACATGACAGCTTGTTGATTTTTGAGATCCGCGTCGTACTGTGTTCTGTTTTAGAGGTTCCCAATTAATGTTCCAACCTGGAGCGAAACACGCTCACACCCTGATGCGAGCCTTCGTGGTAACTTTGTGGCGACAAATACACCTAAGTAGCCGCAGCACTATCCACCGCTATCATATCAAACAGTTGCGGGTTTTGGAGAAGCACGCAAAAAAAAGTTTCCCATATTACTTCTCCTCACATGAACTTCCTTTTGAGCGTTGGCCAAAGCTCGAAAAGCAGATATCGATTGATCATTTTGACCAGTTAAATCTGGCCAGGCTTCGAACGGAGGAAATACGGGCTGCCCTGGTCGAAGGTAAACAACGTTTGGCTGATTACTACATTGGCCACAGCACAGGAACGAGCGGTAATCGCGGCTACTACCTGATTTCCGAGAGGGAGCGGTTCGTTTGGCTCGGCACAATTCTCGCGAAAGCCTTACCAGATGCCCTTTGGGCCAGTCACCGGGTGGCCTTGGTCATGCCGAACCTGGCGGCTCTCTATCAGACTGCATCGCAAAGTGGCCAGATTACTTTGCGCTTCTTTGACCTTGCGCTTGGTGTCGAAAGTTGGGCGCAGGATTTGGTGCAGTTCAGGCCGGATACAATAGTCGCGCCTCCAAAGGTCTTACGCTGGCTGGCTGACCAAAATTGCTTACCAGATGCCCAACTATTTAGTGCTGCTGAGGTTCTGGACCCACTGGATCGTGCTGCGATTGAGTCAAAAAGCTGTCGCCCATTACGAGAAATTTACATGGCTACAGAAGGGTTGTTTGCGGTGTCTTGCAAGCACGGCACGCTGCATCTTGCCGAAGATGTCGTACATTTTGAATGGGAAACCGTCGCTGAAGGCAGTAGGCTGATGTCTCCGGTCGTAACGGATTTCACTCGACGCGCACAGGCGATGATCCGATACCGCATGAACGATCTTATGGAACTCGAAGATTCAGACTGTCGTTGTGGATCTGTTTACCAGCCGGTACGACGAATTGTAGGGCGGCGGGACGATTGTCTGGAATTCGTTGATGCCAGTGGGCGCTTAAGATTGATCACGCCTGATGTGTTGCGCAATGCTATCGTCGATGCACACCCATCAATCAGTGATTTCCGCGTGGTACAAATCGCACCCAATGCCATGATTGTGTACTTGCCAGACCCAACAGAGGCCAAAGTTGTCACCGCTGTCACAACAATGCTTGCAACGCGCCTGTCAGTGCTGGGTGTCGCTCCGAGCATCTCCTGCAGCTTCGGAATTCAAACAGCTTTCGATCACAAATTACGACGAGTTTTCCGACATCAGACACTGAATCCATAGGTCATTCGGTTCAGGCTTGGCGTAGGCCATGCCATCACCAACCCTCCCTTTGCATCATTGGCACGATCCAGCGCTCAAGGATGCTTGCAAGCGCATGAATCACTGCACGCTGAGGAGCAGCGAGATGGCTGGCATGGATGGCCATATATTCAATCACCCCGTGCGCACCACGTGCCCTTTTAAAATCAGCCGCACCTGCCGATGCGTGGAGCCGCCAGCCCGCCTCCTCTGCAGCTTCACAAAACAGGTAATAGGCTATGCGGTATAGTGCTTCCCGGGGCGGTCGGGAAGTGTCATAACCAACCACACTTGGGGTCATTATGCCATCGCGCACCAACATGCCTGCTACTGCCATGATCTCGCCGCGTGAATTTCGTGCAAGACGATAGTCCATCAAACCGTTGTGTTGCGTCAGACTTACAAAGTTAGAAGTAAATATTGGATTGAGCGTGGAATATTTCTGTACATACAGCTGGCGATAGAGAGCTGCGATACGCGCTGCATCAGTGGGTAAAAGTGCTTTTGGTTTCTCGATGCTCAGCCCCGAACGGGCCAGCGCGCGACGGTCATTGGCGGCATTGTTGTGATTTCTCCATTGACGGGCGAGATCATCCACGACCCAGATTTGTCTTGCAGGTAATAGCAGCCAACCATCCGCACGTACTTGTTTGAGCAGGTCAGGAGATGACCAGGCGTCGAGCGAGCGTAGTGCCAGAAAGTGTTCTGGAAACCTTCGGACCAGTAGATTACGCAGCGCTGTCAGGCCTTCGCCCTGCCACGCCCCATGCAAGTTGGTAGACAGTAGCCAGTTGTCGATGTGAACAATTTTCGCAATACCTGCCCATCGCAGCAAGCCATCAAGCAGGGTTATGCTTCCCAGCGCTATCGATCGCCCACGACGCATCTTCACCAGTTCGATTTCACGTTTTGCATAAAGCGCATATGCACTGTGCGGATTGGCAACATAAGACAGACCGTAACCACCATTATCCACTGTCACGGGAAGATCGTGTCCCTCGCATTGCGCCAGTAGCATGCGCGAACTAACATTTTCGATCCAATGGTGCGTGCCTGCCCTTGCAAAGGCGGAAGCATAGTCTGCGGACAAGCTATGCATGCCAGAATCTTCGGGATGTTCGATCAGGTGGCAGGTCATGGTATCGCCTGGCCGTTCCATTCAATCCCATCGGTGGTTGCACCTGTTGGTGACATCCGCTTAACCAGTGCGAGTCCGGCAAAATAGGTTGCATCAATCAGGCTTCCCAGACCTACCTGTGGGTGGCCCCGTGCGATGACATCACAACCTTTGCACCAGTCGGCCCACAATACGCCAAGTCGTCCTGCAGCAATAGCAGAGGGTATACCCAAAAAAACCATGGCTGGTGTCATATGGCGTAGCAGACCGCTGGCGGGAGAAGGTACCTTACGCCCACAGGCAATCGCTTTGGCCAGGGTCGCGTCGGCATCGAAGAAGTGTAGGCCACTGACTGAACGCGGGTTACATTCAATCGGCCAAACCTGCCCGCTGTGGTCGATTATGAAGTCAAAAGCAATTTGACCGGTCATGCTGGTCATCTCGCCAATACGTTTCGCCACGGCCTCTGCTGCAGGACAATCAATAGCTTCCATACCATAAGCAGCAGTATGCCTGTACCGCCAGCGCGGGCGATAGGTCACATGGGCTACTATCTTGCCGTGATTTAGAACTGCCCAACTGCAGATCTCCACACCATTAATCTTTTCTTGCGCCGCCCAGCGAAGGGATGAAGACGCGTTCACCCGTGTTAATGATGCTGCTAGCGGACTTATCAGCGTGTGGGTGCCAAAACGCGAAAATTCCGGTTTGAATACTAGCGATTCCAGCGGAGGCAATTGTTCAGGATCAGGTGGACCTTCCAGACACTGGGTTTGCGGAGCCATCAAACCACATTCAGTGAGCAGCCTAGGGAATTCGAGCTTTGAATGGAGTCGCCTCAACAAGCCCAGATCCGGCGCAAACAGGCGATTGCCCCATTGCCCTCTCGCTGCTGCAGCCGCCAGCCAAAAAACCTCCTCACATGTAGGCACGACCAGTTCAAACTCGTGCCGCTCAACCAGTTCGGTGATCGTCGTTGCAAAAGCGTCGAATTCCCGCGCCGGTGCAGGATATCGGTGAATTTTTGCGGAGGGACGTAATGTGTATGCTGCCCAAGGGTGAATGCAATCGGCAAGTTCTACCACATCTCCAGCTGCCCGAAACGCCCGAAGAAGATCAATGGCGACAGGGGCACGTGCACCCGTAATCAGCACCTTCATGACGCTGTTCCGATCTCGGCAGCGCGCTCCGCACAATGGGAAGGAGACAAACGTATTTCGGGATTGCAGGATTGCAGTAAATGTAGTTTCCCAAGTGTTGTCCGTACGCTATGAGTGTTTCCCAGAAAGGCTGTCGTGATCGCCGGTGGCGGGGTATTACGCCGGATAGCATCGCTCGACCATGCGGCATCGGCAACGAGAAAATGCAATCCCCAATGTGCATCATTGAGCAGCAAACCCCAATGCCCCGGGCAATGGCCGGGTAGTTCGATGGCTAGCAGGGATCCATCACCCAAGAGATCGACACCATATTCAAAGGGCGCACAGCTTGAGGGTAGTGTAACTCGCGCACTGTCCTCGAAAAAACTTGTGCGCACGGTCAGGTCGGGAGGCAACAGATTGGGCAAAAAGCCGCGCCGGGTAGCGGCAAACCGCGAGCATCGCCGAAGATCTTCCAACCCGCTACGGGCGCAGTAAACTGTAGCTCTGGGAAACGCGTGCAGGCCTGCCACATGGTCGCCGTGGAAATGCGAAACGACGACATGACGTACTTCGTTGGGATCTACACCAGCAGCGCGACACTGGCTGGCGGCATCGTGCCGTTCCCGAATTTCGACTGGGGTGGTCCAGCGGTAAAATCGCTCAGGAAAAGGCTCCGTAGCAGTTAGAAAAGAGGGATCGTAGCCAGTATCGAACAGGATCGGGCCTTCCTCGGGATGCAGGATCAACGTGGCTATCGAGGGGAAATCCACGACGCGCCAGGTGCCTCCGCGCATAGTCATTATTTGCGGGTGCCGGCATTTGCCGGTATTAAATGCGCGGGTTATGACTTGTCGCATAATGGCCTTTCAGACAGCGCCCACTGGATGGAATCAAACGGATGATGACGCGGTATCCAACCCAGTGCTGTACGTGCGGCCGTGAGATCGAAGGTCTGGGACCAGCCCAGAATAAGTGCACCATAGGCCGTGATCGGTGGCTCGGATGTCCGCGAGGCAATAGAGAGATGCTCAAGCAAAGTGCCGACAGCCAGGAGTGCGCGGCGCGGAACGGGTAATAAGTGTACATCCTTCCCCAGATGTTGAAACAGATGTGTGAGCAAATCACGCAGGTAAACCGCAGTTCCACTCGAAATGTTATAGGCACGCCCGCCCGCTTCGGGCGCAACTGCCTGCGCAGCCAGCAGAGCCTCCACTACGTCGCGCGCATCGGTAGGTTCGATCAACGCCCGGCCAGCATAAGGCAAAGGCATTACGCCCATTTCTGCCGCACGCAATAAACGGGGCAATAGCGCGGTGTCACAGGGTGAAAGGATCGCACGCGGTCGTAGCGCAATGCAGGCCATGGAGCTGCAATGATTTGAGAGCACTGCACGCTCGGCCTCCAGCTTGGTATGAGCATAGCCATTGGCAAGCTTCACTGGCAGAGCGGTAGCCTCGGTGATGGCGATCTGATCTTGCGGCTGTGCATAAATAGATGGCGTCGACGTAAAGATAAAACGGCTACATGAGGCCTTGCGGGATGCATCCAGGAGTCGCTCAGTAGCGGTGATATTGGCGGATATAAAATCCTGTGTCCGTCCAAAAGGTGCCGAAAGGGCTGCAAGGTGAAACACACTAGTGACATCATGCATCATGGGCGACAGATCATCGTGGGCTAAATCAGCGGGTACAAACTGCGCACCGGTCGCTTCGAGCAGCGCTCCAATGCGTTGATTGCGCCCAGTGGCGATCACTTTGTTCCCCCGCGCCAATAACTCAGCAACCAATACCCGCCCGAGTCCGCCCGTGGCCCCTGTCACGAGTATGGATGGCTTTACCATCTTATAACTGCCCCACCCAGTGAAACGCCAGCAGCGCTGCCGATCATGAGAGCAGTTTCGCCTGTTTTGACGCGCCCCATTTGGCGCGCCTGGTGAAGCGCAAAAGGTAGGCTGGTGGCAATCTGGTTTCCCACATCAGCATAGATATCGATGGTTTTGGCGTGGCCTTGCGGAATCGCCCGCTTGAGATGTTCCAGTGCGGCGGCACTGGCTTGATGGGGGATAACGAGATTGAGTGCTTCTGCACAAACTCCTGCGTCAGCAAGTAATCTGGCCAAAAAATCCGGTAGGATATGACTAACGGCACGAAAGACGGCACGGCCATCCATGACAAAACGAGACCGTGCGAGAAACCCGGCGAGATCCTCATGCGGGCGCAGGCGCGTGCCGCCCGCTTCTAAGCGACAGGTATCAGCTGCTTCACCATAGGTCGCAAAACGATAGGCGAGACGCCTGTGCGGGCCATTGGCTTCTAGCGCGAAGGCCGCTGCACCATCGCCAAACAGCAGAGAGGTTTCAGGCGCAGCAAAGTCGAGGGCCGCTGAAGCTATGTCTGCCGAGACAATCAATGCACGTTGCCATTCGCCGAGTGCAAATCCTGCCAGCACGCGGTCGAAAGCTACTAGAAAGGACAGGCAGGTAGCATTGATATCAAACGCAGGGATTCCTGTATTACCAAGCCCTAAGCGGCGTTGAATGAGTACAGATGTGCCAGGGATTGGCTGCTCCATCACGCCACAGGCACCTATCAGCACATCCAGATCATTGGCGCGCCAGCCCGCCTGTTTCAAAGCACCTTGCGCGGCCAGAGCGCCCATCGCAGAACTTGTTTCCTCTGCATTCGCCCAATGGCGCTTGGCAATGCGGAAACGTCGATGGACTGCGTGTTCGTTAATCTGGGCATATCTGGCCAATTCACAGGCTGAAACTTCTCGGCGAGGAAGATAAACGGCGCTGCCCGCGATGCCGAAAGCACGAAAGCCTTTGGGTTCGACCATGCTCCCTACCTTTTTGCTTAAGGATGATCTGCACAACCCACGCTGAGGCGTGAATTGATACGCATGATTTTAGATGGTGACGTTTCCAGTCTCGCAGGATTTCGGTGTTTGTCTGTAGTCATCCTATTGTTTTCATATTGATTGAAAATTCCACGTTATCAAACGTCATTCGTTTACTACCTTACGTTTTTAAAACCAGTTAGTACAAACTGGTACTTTTCGGATTATCCTCGGAGCGAGGCAAGACAGATTGCTGGCCACTCAAGGAATTGATCCTGCCTGACAGGCTAAACTCTTGCCTCGCATTTGCCAACAATTTCATTTTTTTCAAAACGCCTGACGGTAGTATTTAATGGACCTTGGGCCCGAGCGATTGAATGCCACGAAAGACCACAGCTGCAAGACCGACTGCTATCCGGATGTATCAAGCAGAAGAGTAGCCAATCAAGGTGATGCGGGAATGGTAATGCCCGCGCGAGCATCCTTTGCCTCCAATTTGGCGATGCGAGCATTCATGGTAGCAATGTTCGCGTTGGCTTGCGCTTCTTCCGCTGGTAACGTCTTTTTTATCTGGGCTGCCTCAGCCTTGGATTGTGCCTCTTGCGCTGCAAGCCATTGCATCTGTTTTGAAGGGCTGATCTGTTTCGTGATGGATGCTGGCTGATGGGCCAGACAGGTTTTGCTCAACCATTTGCCGTGCACTATACCTGATTCAAAAAGTTGTCCATTGTCGACCCAACTGAAGTGTTCCTGCATCTGGAAATGCTTGCCGTTCCCAGTGTATTGCGTGTGAGACGTCATTACATCGGTAACTTTCGTAGCATTTTCATTCCCGATGGAAATGGTCTTGCAATTCCGCACGGTCGCATGCAGGGATGGATGCGACGTCACACAATGCACAGTCCCAGGAGAGGAACCGGGGGTGGTGAGTGTGGCGTGGGCCGTATCCTGGGGTTGATAGAGGCTATGGGAACACCGCATAGAAGTAGTTCGGGAGGTGCCGAGCAAGGGACTCTTGGTGGTCGTGATATATTGCCATTCGCCGGGTCGAAATCCGTAAGCCCCAGGAAAGTCTCCGGCGGCTGCTGAACGCGCATGCGCTAATCCAACATGGACCAGCAGTGCAGATAGTATCGCCAATGCGGTCACGCCTGCCAGCATCATTTTGACCTTCATGTGCATGGATATCCTCCAAAATTCGGTGGGTAGTACTGGACAACCTTTCCTGTAGCACGGGAAAATAGTGGTCCGTTTGTTTTTTATGACTCAGTTTCGGAGAAATTATGCGTATTCGTCAAATAGTACTGATCGCTTGTGTGACAGCGTTTTCAACGGGGGCGTTCGCGCAAGGATTGCCGCACATGAAACGCGGCGAATGGAAAGAGACAAGCATTGCCACCGGACGGGGCATCAAGGATACCTATACCGTCTGCAATCACGGTCAGGCCTTTACCTCCTGGATGATGTCAAAGCAGGGATCAACCTGTACGACTACGGGGGTACCAGTTATCGAAGGGGACGGGCAGGCCGTTTTTCAGGAAAACTGCCTTTCGAAGCAACCGCAGGGTGGTGCTGCGCATATGCACATGACGGTTCATCTGGCGGTAACTGATGCGGGGCGTGCTTTTCAGTCTACCATCACGGGGCAGGGAAATGCGGATGGCTATGACTTTCCAATCAACGACACGGTAACTGGGCGTTACGTAGGGGCTTGTCGCCACGGTGGCTGATGATTCCCCGAAGCGCAGGGTTGACAAGAGGGTCAACGGGCGGCGTCTAGGTAGAATAATGCAGTCCGCCCTTGCAATCTTAGGT
This sequence comes from Acidithiobacillus albertensis, assembly GCF_001931655.1. Taxonomy (NCBI): domain Bacteria; kingdom Pseudomonadati; phylum Pseudomonadota; class Acidithiobacillia; order Acidithiobacillales; family Acidithiobacillaceae; genus Acidithiobacillus; species Acidithiobacillus albertensis. The sequence goes on from NZ_MOAD01000001.1 coordinate 761,687, forward strand.
ATGCTTTCAATCGTTCTACGCGGATGTTTGGCGACTGTCATTCCATTACCAAATGGTTGGCTCGCTATCACGCCGCCGAGATCAATTCACGTATCAATAGTAACACCACTGTGACCTGTGCTCACAGGAATGGGGGCCTGACCACTGGCTAGGAAGGAGGCGGAATCAGTACTGCGGGTAACCCGACGCGGATTGGCAAAATATGGGCCTGGCCGTTTTGCACAGCTATTTCCTTTGCAGTTTGCGGTGGAACCGCAAAAAGAGCGCTAACAAATTTCTTAAGCTTGACCACCTTCCCAATACATGTCTTATCATCAATGTTAGCTTTTGAGAATGGTTTACTCCAGTTATTATAATCAGGTTCCTGTTTTGTTTTAGGATAGTATGGCGCAACCAGAGCGGAAATAAGGCATACCTGAACTGCAAAAAAATATTAGCTTTGACATTTTGGTTGTCTATTTGTCAGAAAATGATCACCGGTAATATCTCTTTTCACAATAATTTCATCTTTTATTGGCCGCCGTGTAATTTTTTTAGTAGCATATTCTGACGCCGTAATGGAATAGGAACGCCCGGGTTAAGTTCGGTGTAAGCCCAGGGATGTTTACTAATTATACATTTTTTTCTGGTTGATTTATATTTTGTAAAATATTCTCCGTTTATTTTAACATAGAAATTATTTTTATCTTTCTTGTGGAAGGTTACTTTAAATGTTTGAGTCGCGTATTGACCATTTATCCCCATTGTCTTGCAGGTTAATTTAGCTTGGTAGCCATAAGTATTATTCGTGAGCCACTTACCGTGATTGCATGTCGTATACTGAGAAGCACCTGTTTGAGTTTTCCTAACCTCTAATTCTAAAAAACGCAGAGTTGGAACGGCATTTCCAGCTTCAACGCAATACCCAAAGCCATGCCCTGTACTCCACCATCCTGGCTTAATGACATCAGCATTGCTGGTTCCATAAAAAAGCAAACAGCACGTTATAGAAATCGTAAAAATAGATTTTTTCATCCCGCTTCCTTTCTGGTAAATTGAAAATTTACGCATATCATTCACACAGATCTGATGCGTTGTTATGATTGCGCACGTTGGGGGTTGATGAATCAAATATCTTTGATTCTCGTCGTTCTCGGTTCGGCACTCCGAATCCTCTATTCTTTATTGCATTTGCAGTGTTTGTATAACTTCCTGTTTTCTGCGAAATCAATACTTGGGCAAAAATTGGTTGGACACCTCCGCTGACTCCCGACAACTCACGACGGTTTTACATCAAAGGAACGCGCAGTGCGCTGGAGTCTTGAGCATTTACCAAAATTTATTATCCCCAAGGAAACTGTGGTGAAAAGGCATTTTCTTTTAAATATTTTAGAACAGGGAGGCTGACGGTCACGGAACTTGGGCAATGAACGATATTCACGGAAATGCTTTTGGTCACTTTATCGAATTTCGCATTTTTCCAATCTGGACAGGTTCCTATTCTTTTGATATGCACATTATACCATGATTTTCCAAGAACTTTAACAAATGAAATTTTTCCATGAAATGCATAATGAGAAGTTCCTTGCATTTTACAAGACTCCCCTTTGCATGCCCCTGAAATACCCTTATCTGCCCACGCAACTCGTATCTGATGGTTGCGCTGAAACGAAGTTGAAAACGCAACAAGAACAGCGCTTTTGCTATATACTCCTGTGCTCCATCCTTTATTTACAAATAAAAAGCCTACATGGCCTAGCCCAAGCGCTACTGTTTTGGGTTTGTTTATTTGGCAATATTGACCAAGTTTCATTATTAGTGGCTGAACGCTGATTAGCTTCCACCGATCTTTGTTCCATAAAAAAACGCTTCCGCCTATGATGGCAGGATCAAAGGCCGGGCAGTCTTTTTTATAGCTAGAAAACAACAAAACTTGGTAGTATTTACTATCATATTTGATAGATTCGGTAGAAAGTGGATTATATGATATTTCACCTTTACCGCCAATAATAAGTTGGTTATATTTTTTTGAATTATCAGTAAAAGCGTTTGCTTTTATCGTTTCGGAAAGGGCTGTGGTAGACGTAATAATTTTTGGTGTATCAATGCTAGAAGCGTATACTGTACAAATGTTACCGACAATAATAATCAGCATTGCTAATGACAGGGAGATTTTCTTGCTGAATTTCATTGGCAGACCCCTTCTCTTAACATAAATGTTTATGGCTTTTTTGGTGATGATTTTTTTAAGGGTTTGCATGATGTAAATAGATATCTACTTGTCGGTACGCTATTGATGGTATCATTCCCATAATTTCCGGAGTTCCATAGGTCCGCCTCTTCTTTGTGTCGATTCGTTATAGTTGTTGGTAGATCATAAAATAAAAATCCAGTTGACCCAGACATAATTGAAGGTAATGAACAATTATTTATATCTTCTATTAATTTATCATTAGCACTATTTAATCCATAAAAGTTATATATTATGTCTGCTAGCGCATTTATCTGATTTTGATTAAGTTGGACATGTATATTTTTTAAGACGGTCGCAAGCCTAGCATCAGCGAACTTTTTGACAAAATGCCCTGCTTGAGCAAAAGATAGTCCGTTTGGATATTTTGCACAGAACTCCTCCTTTGCCATTGATGTACTGATTAGTCCCTTATTATTACCGAATCCCCAATTGACATTGCCATTGCTGCCTCCGATATATGGCCATTTGGCGTACCCCTCGTGTGCTTCAATAAACTTTATCCCTTTTTTGTTGATCGTACCAGTTGCGGATTGACCTTTAGGCAGCTTCGTGCAAATTGATGTTGTCGAAGCCGTAGGTGCAGCAGCGGGAGTGCACTGTGTTTGCGCGGCCTGTTGTTCGGGGAGTGCGGAGGTTTTGACGCATCAGCTGCCTGCGGGGCAGGCTGCTGATGCGGGATGGGGTGCGGCTGTCTCGTGCGTCTTGAAGTATTGCTCAATGGACTGCATGGAGTTCCAGTTGATGCCTCCGGAAGCACTCGTGCCCGGAGTAGGACAGGGGGCCAAAAAGACCGCGCTGGTGGTGGATGCCGTAGGTGCGGTAGTGGAGGTAGTAGGCGGTGCTGCCGGAGAGCCGTTTGAACCGGGACAGTATTCCTGTTGCCGTTTCTGTACGATGCGCTGGTCGCTATGCTGAATCAGGCAGCCCAGACCCTGGGTACTATGCTGTGCCTTGGCCACCGTACCGCAAGCGGCGCGTTTTTCCTGAATCCAGGCGATTTCCTGCGCACTGAGTTGACGTCGGGCAGAGGGCTGGGATACGGAAAACAGCTGGTTGTAGTCTTTCGTGAGCTGACTGTTTTCGTATCCAGTCGCATCCTCTGGCAACGCTGGTCGGCCTGGGCGGCCATGGTTTGGAGGCCAATCATATTCCCCTGTACCTTGCTCCAGATACAGGATCGGAACCAGTCCTGCAGGGGCATGTCGCCCGCGCCAACCCAATGTGGCAAGAAGTCCATTTGAACGCAGAAGTTTTGGCAATCTTTCAGGGGCCAGAACAGTACATCAGCCCCTCCTGGTACGTGACCAAGGCAGAAACCGGCAAGGTGGTGCCCACCTGGAACTATGTGGTGATCCATGCCTATGGCCCTCTGCAGGTCCGGGATGATCCGGCGTGGATACGACAACAGATGTCTGCGCTCACGGCGCAGCAGGAAAAGAATTTGCCTTTGCCCTGGCAGGTGGAGGATGCCCCCCATGACTTTACGGAACAGCTCATTCAGCAGGTAGTGGGGATAGAAATTCCCATCACCCGCTGGCAGGGCAAGTGGAAAGTCAGCCAGAACCAGCCACGTCTTAACCGAGATAGTGTGCTGACACATCTTGAGCAGTGCCATCAACCGGACTCAGAAGCCATGGCCGAACAGGTTCGGACCCGCCTGGAAGGCAGTAAAAATGGGTCTTCCCAATGAATTTGACGGTAGGCTTTTTAGTGTTTCCCGGACTGTAACTGCTGGATCTGGCCGGACCTTATGAGATGTTTGCCGCTTTATCCTAAAAACAGCAGTTTCCCCTGCTGAAATGACCTTATCCATCTGATAGGATGAGGTTTTTCCTGATGATGGAGGTTCACCCGATGGGTGAAGCAGAAAAACACCCGCAGAAGGCTATTCCGGCGGCGGTGCAGACCATGATAGTAGACACCCTGGGCGGTCGTATTCAGGTATCCTGGGACCAGGAATCTGCGGCAACGCCCATGGGCCAGATGGTGTTTTTTGCCGCCTATCTGGAGACCACGGGTCTGTTTGACACTTGGGTGGAAGAGAGTCCCTTGCATTACACCAGCCCCAATGCCCCACAGAAACGGGACATGCTGGGGACCTTGTTCCTCTCTATTCTGGCGGGTCACCGTCGCTATGCCCACGTCACGGCGTTACGCAGTGATGGCGTGAGTCCCAATATTCTGGGGATGCACAAGATCGTCAGTGAAGATGCCCTACGCCGGGCGTTAGGCAAAATCCCCGAAGCCGAAGGGACGGAATGGATGCGCAAGCATCTGCTCAAAAGCGTGGTAGAGGCCTGCAAGACCCCCTGGATTCTCGATATCGACACCACCGTCAAGCCCCTGTTTGGGCGTCAGGAAGGGGCAGAAGTGGGTTACAATCCGCACAAGCCTGGACGACCGTCCCATGCGTATCACGCCTACTGGATGGGCAATCTGCGTCTGCTGCTCGATGTGGAAGTCACGGCGGGAAATACCACCGCGTCCAATCATGCCCAGCCCGGCTTGAATCGCGTCCTGGATGCCCTGCGTGCTGAACAGCGTCCCTATCTGGTCCGTGGCGACTGCGGCTTTGGCAATGACGCCGTGATTCGGGAAATGGAGTCCCGGCAGCAACCGTACCTGTTCAAATTGCGCCAGTCCCCGCGTGTGAAGCGCCTGCTGCAGCGGGTTTTCACCCGTCGGGACTGGGTAGATGCGGGACAAGGCTGGGAAGGCCGTGAGGATCGGATTCAACTGGCTGGATGGCAGCAAGATCGGCGGGTCGTGATCCTGCGGCGCTTGCTGAAAGAAAACCTGATCGCCACCCAGGAACAGCGCGGTCAACTGGCCTTTGCCTTTGTGGACCGACGCCAGACCAAGGTTTATGAATATGCCGTCTTGGTGACCGATCTCTCCGACGGCGTTTTGAGTGTCGCACAGATGTATCGTGACCGGGCAGATGCCGAGAACGGCTTTGATGAACTGAAGAATCAATGGGGATGGGGTGGCTACACCACCCGGGATCTGGCGCGTTGCCGACTCTCTGCCCGGGCGATGGGACTGGTGTATAACTGGTGGAGTTGGTACACCCGGCTGGCCTTCCCGGAAATGCGGAAGGAGGCTATCACCAGTCACCCATTACTGTTGTCCGCCATCGGCCGGAGCACCAAACACGCGGGACAGACCCATCTGTATTTGATCCCGATGCACGCCGCACAAAAAAAGATCGAACGCGGAATCGAAAATATTTGCAATGGGTTAAAGACCATCCAGCAGACTGCGGAGCGGTTGCTGGGAGCAAATCCTTGGGACCTTCTTGTCAGCTACATCGTCGCCCAAATTACCCAAAAACCATGGGTGCCACCCGGGGCTTTCCCAGCCCTTGTCGGACCGTAACTGCTTTTTCTAGGTTTATCGGATTGCGAGATCCACCTGTTCTGGAAAACCCGGGAATCAGTGGCTTGTTCGACGGGTATGCGCTTTTACCCGACAACCACACTGGACGAAGGGCCGCCAGTGGATGTTCTCTGTATTCCCGGCGGAGCCGGGATCACGGCTTCAGGATATGGTTGAGCAAGGCTATCAATGTGTTGCCGCTTTTTCGGATGATGATTGTGTCGGGGTGGCGGGTATTTGGCTGGGAACGCGCTTTTGGTGTGGTCGTTATCTGGATGTGGACAACGTGGTCGTTGACCCTGCATATCGCGGTTCTGGGATAGGACGGCAGCTTATGGACTGGGTAGAACAATATGCTCGTCAGCAAGGCTGCAAAATCATGGTGTTGGATGCATACGTCACCAACCATTCGGCACGCCGTTTTTATGAGCGAATGGATTATCAGGTGCTTGGACATCATTTTGTCAAATCATTGTGATCAGGGGGCTAATTGGCGAATATGAGGGGAGTCGAATAAGCGATGAAGCAATCATTGGTTACAAAAACAGGACGGACTATTACTTATCAAGAGCACGGAAATCCAGGTGATCCGCCGGTGTTCTTCTTTCATGGCACCCCCGGTTCACGCTTCCAGTTGGATTTGTTACCGGCTGCCTTATTGGAAAATGTGCACTGGATTGCGATAGACAGGCCGGGTTATGGCGAGTCATCGCGTTGTCAGGGATTAAGCATGGCAGACGTCACCGCAACAGTGAGTGACTGCACGGATTATTTGGGTATAGATTCATTTTAGGTTTTGGGATTTTCAGGAGGTGGGCCTTACGCCCTAGCGTGTGCACAGACAATGCCGGATCGTGTAACCGCAGCCCATATCGTCAGCAGTCTGGGGCCTGTGGATATTCCGGAAATCTGTTCTGCGCTGCGTCGTCAGGACCATCTGCTGTTTACGCTCGCGCGTCGCAGTCCTTGGTTGTTCTCTCTGGTGCTGCGTTTGAGTATGTGGGGTGTACGCCAAAATCCGGAGCGGTTTATCGCAAAGCTTGCAGAAAAAATGAGTGTACAGGATCAGGCGTTGCTGATAGCACCAGATACCCGATCAGGTGCCCATCCGAGTCTTTTCTGGGAGTGAATGATGCCATGATCAACCTGTTACGATCAATTTTTGATGCACTCAAGTGCATCATAAAAGCAAATAGGGGTTATTGCTAGGCTGTAACCTATTGATTTAATTGGTGGAGCGGAGGAGGATCGAACTCCCGACCTTCGCATTGCGAATGGGATAAGATGGTTTTTAGAATCAAACGCAGAATAAAAATACATATTAAAAAACAGTACAATAACGTATTATTGAATCATCTTTTTTTGCTTTTCGTTGATGTTCCACTGCATCATTTGTGCATCATGATGCAGTTTGGGCAGCAGTCCGGTCAAATGTAATGCCACAGGATTGTGGTGGAGGTTAATCATGTCAGCCCATCTCGCCATTGTGTTGAGAACAACTCTCTTCACTTATCTTACTACGCACTGTTACAGATTGATCTGACTGAGCGCCAGATCTAGTCCATCGTGCGCATGGTGGGCACATAGCTTCCTCAACGACCACCTTGCCAAGCACTGCATTTATCATGGCGAGAACCCCGCTTAAAACGTATAGGGACACGAGAATGAGGGCAAGCATAGACAACGCTAGCTCCAAATGTCCGGTCGTGCAATGCAGATCGCCAGACAGAACGTGTATGATCGCACTTGCCTTTGAAAACAAGTAAGAGGATGTTGTCGCAATAACCTGGTTCAAAGTAGTCATCCCATCAGTCCTCCGATCTGTTTCCGATCAGTATCCCGTTCGCTGGTGTCATATTTGCCACCAGATGCATCGCCGTCCTCATCCGTGGCCTGGTTGACCATCCCTTCCAGTTCAGAGATTTCATCGTCATCCATAGGCTTCTCGATCGGCTCAGTAGAAGCCACGGTTTTGGGTTTAGTATCTTCTGCCTCCGCCAGCGGATCATCGTCTTCCATGGGGGGTGGCTGGGGCGCTTGTAAAATTCCACCATGATCCGGAAAGACCTTGCTGTAATCTTTTCCATCCTGCAGCTTATCGCTGGTGGCAGGGCAGGTGACCTGCGCACGCTTCAGCAGTTGCGGCAATTTGAAGTACAGCATTTGTTGTCCATAAACGGGTGCAAAACCGGCCACAAATACCAACAGATCACCCGGCTCCTTAATGTTCGATCCTTCTTTCAGCGGGCCTCTCAGGCGCATGACTTCATCACCGGTCAAAAGGGCTCTGGGCTGATAGTTAATGCTCGTAGAATAACCCTTATTGGTACCCAGCATGCCCGCGTCATAAGTCTGGTTATCGTTCTCCAGGGTGATAGTGGTTGTCCCCAGCATTTTGGATAACCATTCCGCCGTTTCAATCTGGTTGGGAGCATAGGCCACCCGGATATGGCAGTTACCCACAATAGCCTTTGCACCGGATTTGCCGTATCCGTGCCCCTCATCTTCCAACTGGGCATAATCCTGGGTAATCAGGTACAGCTTGACGTTGTATCCTGCTAAAAAGGCAATGGAATCCTGGAAGATGTCCATCTTCCCCAAAGATGGGAATTCATCCAGGAGCATCAACAAGCGGTGTTTTCCCTTGCAGACCATGCGTCCCGCCTCGGAAACCAGTCTGTCGGCTGACGTGAATTGCGAAGCGACCAAGTTAAGAACCAGTCGGATCAACGGTTTCAATCGGTTCTTGTCTTCCGGACTGGTCACTAGATACAAGGAAACAGGGGCATCCCCATCCTGCAGATCAATAATGTTGAAGTCTGATTTTTCCGTCCATTTAGCGATGATGGGATCACGATAGATAGATAGAAAACTCATCATCGTCGAGATGACACCAGATTTCTCATTGTCTGCCTTATTGATCATTTCTTTCGCAGACTGAGCGATAGCCTGGTGGACTTTGGTAGGCTTGCCCATAAGGTCCTTCCAGCCAAATCGACCAGAAGGATCATGTTCCGTGGTCAACATGCGCTCAAAAGCTTCATCCACACTATTCAGTGTCGGGTCGTTCAAAAAGGCGGCGACTCCTCGCAGCGTTTTGTCCGGCAAAGCGTAGAGAATGTGCAGAATCACGGATGTCAGTAACGCAAAACCGGTCTTTTGCCAGTGATCGTTTAATCCCTTACCGTCCGGATCCACAATCATGGTGGCAATATTCATGGTGTCTTTGACTTCAAAGTCGGTACCAATGCGTACTGCATCCAGTGGATTGAAGTGGCAACCATCGGGAGATGGATCACCGGGATTGAATTTCAGGATTTGATGACCTTGCTGACGACGATAACCCGCCGTCAAAAGATAGTTCTCCCCCTTGATATCATGGACTACCGCCGAGTCCATCCAGCCATCCAGTAAGGTGGGCAGGACCAATCCCACGCCCTTGCCGGATCGCGTAGGTGCAAAAGCAATAATGTGTTCAGCACCGGTATGCTGCAAATAGGTGGGTTTCCCTTTCTCTACATAGGCGCCAACATAGCAGATATGCTTGGAATCGAACTTGATCCAGCTTGCTGGTGTGTTGGCTGTTATCTCCTCGGGGTCACTGGGTAAGGCTGTTGCAGGGATCACGGATTTCTTATCGCCGGGCGGAGGCAATAAGGCCATATCAGCAACTTCCTTGGCGCTGGCCCAGTGCGCAGATCCATGCACCTGGTTCTCCATCACATCCTGCTTGGCATCTTTATGTTTGAAGCCCAGCACCGTGCCCGTAACCAGTCCCAGGACCATTCCTGGACCAAACATCCATTCAATCAGCTTCATCCGTTCATTGTTGTCATGCAACAGAAATAACGGACGAATGAATTCGAGCGGGTTATAGATCCGCCATCCATGCACCTGGAACCACCATGCATGCATGTTTTTCAGAAAACCGGCATCCAGGTAATAATAAACGCCATAGCCAGCGTAGTGCGGGAACATCTCCCGCGCCACATAAGCTGTGCCCAGCACTACGCCGATGGATCCGGCAGCCAATCCACCAATCAGGGTCTTGAGACCACCACCACGCGCCAGACGCTGTGTCTTGTAATCCAGGAGTTTCTGGTTCGGTCGGTGCAAGGTGGGGGTAGGCTGCTTTCTGCCACTGAGTATGCTCATTGGAGGTCTTCTCCCATGTTGGATTGGTTTTTACGCTGATGCCACAAGGTGATGGGGTCTTCTGGAGACTGATTGCAACAATCTTCCCAGAGCCTTTCTGTTTGGGTATTCTCAAATGCCCCTGCTGGTACGGATTTGTCCATTTGCCAGTGCTCTGGCATCAGGGCGCTTGAATCTTTCATGGCAGGATCGACCAGGACACGGATTGCAACCGCGATTCACTTTGGGCGCCTGTCCATCGGTATTGGGGGAAATTATTCCGGGTAGTATCTGGGGTGCCCGGCGTTTTGCCTTGCGCCTCCAGATAAACCGGATACCCGGCTGCGGCCAGAATCCGGTCGGCATACCCGGCATCTCCACTGGTGTTGCCCGAATTGTACAATTCAAAAGTATGATAAAGCGCCGATTGGCCGGCAGGGTAGGTCATCTTTGCCAACTGATAGTCTACGGTGAGGATTTTTCCCGCTACCCGGACGTTATGACACGCATTGAAGGCGTTTTGGGGCGTCAATCCATAACGGGCAAAATTCTCTGTATCGACCTGGCCCAGGCCAACGTCCACACGGGCACCAGAGGCCATTAACGCTGTTAGAATCTGAATGGCTTGCGCCCGGGTTTTTGGATGATAGGTGCGCCCATTACTATTGTCGTGCAAGGCCAGTGGATCACCACCCGATTCAACGCGGATGATGGCCGCCAGCGTATCGGGATTGACCTGTGGCGCACATCGCGCCACAGCCTGCGTGATCGGGACGGCAAGCATCACAGTCCGCCACGGTACTTCAGGGACACTTCCGAGCATTGTGGGCAAACGTGGACCTGTACCGCCATTTTCTTTTCAAAGGCTTCTTCTCCATCCGTTGCGAGTTGTCCGAAAATGGCACCGGCAGCAGCGCCGCCGAGCCCCGTCAGTCCACCCATGCGAATGCCGTGATCTCCCAGATACTGCATAGCTGTCTGGCAACGTGGGCAAGACTGTTGCTGAACCTGTTCCTGTGCGTGCTCTCCGAATCCAAACATGCTGTTCTCCTTGTGACGATTAACGGTAGTGATTGAACCGACAAATACCGTGTAAATAAGTCTGTTTGCCGGTCTGAAAAAGCGTGATAAGCGCCATGCGCAAAGAGGGCCTTCCAACCCTCTTTTTGAAACGGGGACGCATCAGTTCCTCGCTTCCCATTTTGTCCCCAGTTTTTTGGGGTCGTTTTTCTCCGGCCACCAGCAAGCGCTGCATCCTTCACACTTGAAAAATGCGCTGCCTTTTTTGGTCTTCAGGGTGATGGTCGGCTTTTTGCAGGATGGGCATTGCGGCCCCTTACCGGACGATTTGCCACCCTGTCCGGGTTTGCCGCCCTTGCCACCTTTTCCACCCGCACCGGTCGGTCGTGCCTGTCCTACCGACACCTGCAGGGTCTTTGCCGTTTCAACCAGCCGGGCTACGGCCTTCTGTTGGGCGGCTTCAAATTGCTCCAGACTTACTCGACCTTCCGATATGCCCGAAAGCGCATCTTCCCATCGAGCCGTCAAAACCGGATCCGTCAATTCCTTGGGAAGAACATGGATCAGCCCGCGTCCCGCCTGGGTGGAAATGATTTGTTTGCCTTTGCGCTCGATGAATCCACGGGTCAATAACGTCTCTATCGTATTCGCACGAGTCGCTTCTGTGCCAAGGCCTGAAGTCTCCTTGAGCTTTTTCTTCGCTTCAGGGTCATCCACGACCTTATGGATATTCGACATCGCTTCAATGAGGGTGCCGTCATTGAAGCGGGCAGGGGGCTTGGTCTGTTTGCTCTGCACATCAGCAGTGACTACAGTCAGGGTTTGCCCCTTCTGCAGAACTGGGATGGTACCGGATCCGGACTCTTCATCCCCTTCTTCGTCGCCCGTGCCTTGCAGGCTGCCGCCATAAACAGCCTTCCAACCGGGTTTTACCGGCACTTTGGCCGTAGCCACCCAGGATTCTTTCGTGCAATCCAGAACGACTTTCGTCGCCCGATAGACAAAAGGTGGATAGAACTGGGCTAAATACCCCCGCACGATCAGGTCATAGACCTTGGCCACGGATTCATCCATTTGTCCTTGCATGGAACCTGTCGGAATGATGGCATGGTGCGCGGTCACCTTGCCGGTATTCCAGATTGCACTCTTACGCGCAGGATCTGCCCCTTGGGCCTCTTTGGCGAAGCCAAGCCGGGATAGCTTCTGGACGATGGCACCTGCTTCTCCCAACTGCTCTTCGGGCAGATAACGGCAATCAGTCCGTGGGTAAGTCGCCGCCTTGTGCGTCTCGTACAAAGCCTGAGCGGCATCCAGTACTGCCTGTGCGCTCATCCCGAACTTGGCCGAACAGGTCTTTTGCAGTTCGGCCAGTGAGAACCCCAACGGAGCGCCTTGCTGTTTTTCACTGCTCTCAAAAGCCGTGACCACGGCTTTACCTGCTGCTTGCGCCTGGCGGGCTAACGTGTCTGCGGCTTTTTTGTCAGTCAGATAGCCTTCAGCGTCCACGCCATCGGCATCTTCACGCAACATCCAGTTGGCCCAGAATGCAGTACCCGCAGAGGCATTCGGCGATGCCTGGATGCGCGGAATGAAGAAATCCTTGGGTTTGAAGTGCTCAATCTTTTCATCGCGTGCGACGATAAGAGCCAGCGTCGGGGTTTGAACGCGACCGACCGATAAAACCCCGGATCCGGTGTTGCGTAACGTGAATGCCCGGGTGAGATTCATGCCGGTTAGCCAGTCTGCACGGCCACGCGCTTCTGCGGAGTCGCGTAGTAGACGATATGCTTTATTATCTTTGAGGTTGCCCAGCGCTTTTTTGACGGATTGTTCATCCAGTGCTGCCAACCAGATACGCTGTGTGGGTCCTTTCCAACCCAATTCCTCCAGCACTTCATCGACCAGCAGTTGCCCTTCACGATCAGGATCGCCGGCATTGACCACAAGGTCTGCCTTTTTGAGCAGATCACGGATAATCTTGATCTGGCCTTTGGCATCCTCTTTGGGTTTGCGCTTCCATTCCTGCGGAAAGATGGGCAATTCATCGAATCGCCATTTCTTTTTGCCTTTTGGCGTTGTTGGCACCGTAGCTGATGTATAAAAATCAGGTTCTTCCTGCTCAAAAATATGACCAAAGCACCAGGTGACCACCGTGTCTCCACAGGTAATGCAGCCATTCCCCTTGGCTTTACTGCCCGGCAAATACTCCGCGATCCCTTTACCCAGAGATGGCTTTTCTGCAATAAACAAACGCATTATTTATCCCCTGTTCTTGCAGGTTTCTGCTCCAGCAGTCTATCCACCAGGGCAGAAACACTGACATGCCATTCTCCGTCGGGTAGACGGAGAATGCGTTGCATCGCTGCAGGCGGCAGCGCAATCATGACCGCACGCAAATCGCGTTTTGGTTCCTGTCGATCACGGCGACTGGCGAGGCTCAATAGCTGTGCGTCATCGTATTTTTCCAGTGCCCGTAACAATCGCTGCTGACGTTCTTCAGCCGGGATTCCGTGATTTTCAATGCGCACCAATATGTTTCCTAACATCCTGTGATTTCCTTAGCTGTAGGGATTTGCTTCTGTAGGCTGTTTCGGCTGTTTCACTTTGCCAGAACCCGTCTGCATTTGCGGATTGTAAGGGCCAGGGAAGACCATATCTTGCGTTGCCACCACCTGGAAAACATATCCTGGCTTGATCGTGATGGTAGGGGCTATATCAATATACTTTTCCAGTAATTGCGACTCCGCCTGTCCAAAGGTCTGCGCCAACGATTGCTCGCTATCCTGAAGCGCCGTATTACCGGATATCTGCCCGGTAGCACTGGTACTGGATGATGGAGAGGCGATTGCCATACCTGCATCCACAATGGACATCAGCAGTGCATTTTTGAAAATGAGCCAGGTATGGTCATTCACCTCACCCGAAAACCCACTGTATCCTTGTCCACCAGCACCATTGAAACCCGGTAGATTGATGTAGGTACCATTCGGGAATTCAATGCGGGTCCACGCGACTGCCAGCCGATTCACACCCAATGTAGTGCTGGTATTGTATGTGCCAATTAACTTACTCCCGGCGGGAACCAGTAGGCTCGCACCATTCACGCTGGAATAGACATTATCGCTCACCACGGCGGTCAACTCGCCCGGCAAATAGCTTTTAATGCCCGTTTGCAGTACCGCTGGAATGACGGATCCCTGCAAGAGTTCATAGGGACTGACTTCCCGCTTGACCAGGTCGTTTGAGATGTCTGACTCCCGTTTCTTTTTGCTGTCTTTGCTTGATGTCGCCACCGGCAACGTCGTTGGCTTGTTGGCCTGTTGGGTCAGCGGGGTGCGGGAAGCCGTGCTGCCCGTTTTCCAGCCGAGCGCATTGGATCCTGACCCTCCGCTTGTGCTCTCACCGAGAGTCGCCTGAAATGCCGTATCCTGAGCGGCATAAGGGTTTTTCTTGGGCTTTGCTGGAGGCTGATGGTTTGAAGTAGACTTACCCGATGTTTTCCCGCTAGATGAGTAATCATCGTTGCTATTGTTCGATGATGCCTCGGGGTTTTTTGGTTTGGACGGTCGGTGTTTTACCGGAATCGTGGACGTTTCAGGCGTCTTGGCAGGGCCTACTTTTGTGGTCGTGGCCACTTTTTTGGTATTCGCGAAAATCGGATGATGCTGCACATATTCAAAGCCGCCCAGTCCGGCCAGCCCGAGAATGGCAACGCCGGTATACATCGCTCGCTTGGATATGCGGGTACTTTGTTTGTTGGCGTCCGGCTTCACATTGATAGGGGTTGCACCCTGCAATGGCGACCCCAAAGAAGGCTCGTTACTGCTATCGGGTGCAGAGGGGTTGGATGCCTTTCCGTTTTTTCTACTGAAGAAGCTCATTTTGCACTCCCTTCTTGCGTCAGCCGGACTTCAGAGACGATCCCCTTATGGCCTTCTTCCAGAAGATCCACCTGATAGGGATTCCCCTCTATCACCAACGTTTTTCCACCATTTTCAAGATAGCTTGGTGCATACCAACTGGCACCAGATCGGTTTCTGGGCAGAATCATCGGTGCTGTTTTTTGTGCATGCCGGAAATGTACAAACGTTTTCTGCGGGGTGTTCGCCACAACGACGGGCATGATGTCCTGGCAGCGACCCGTCACACACTGCATTTTCCAATTGACAGAAAGATGCACAGCATCCGGAGAGGTATCTGCAATGACAGTATGTGGCAAACTTTCGTTCTGCTTCAGCAGGATTGGAATCGGTCGTTTGATCAGTCTATGTTCCGCACGATAAAACGATAATTTGGGGGTATATCGGGTTTTGCCCGAAGTAAGATCCACGCTGTATGTGATCAGATTGCCATGAGGGCCGGTCGCCATAACCTGCAAATTGCTTTTCAGTCCAGGATAAATTGGTGACACGGCAATAATGGCATGATCTCCCGCGACGCCTGTCTCCACATTCCAGAAGCCGGAGGGGGCTCCCAGCATTTTTTCCGGAACGGCCCCGCGATTCAGCACGATCAGTGAGTAATTACCCGGGCAGGTTTGCAGTATAGGGGTGATCTGTCCTAACGGATAAATCACAGCACCATCGGATTGCGCCAGGTACGGCAGTTGGCGAATGTGCCCATGCTTCCAGGCATTCCAAAGAGATTGTTCCTCAATTTTGAGCGGCAGATTATAGCCCACAAAATTATCCGCATTCTTGGTGGTTTCCCAGGCGTCCGCTGTATTTATGGATATGCCTGACACGAATCCCTGCCCTCCTATCTGGGGGGCTTCCAGAGGGGCAGCAAAGGCCATGGTTGGCAACATTCCAGCCAACATTAAAATGGGTTTCAGATTTTTACGCACCGACGTTCTCCTTTTTACGTTTGATATCGACGACCTGGGTTCCCAATCGCAGTTTGATGCTGGCGGGCACAGAGTTCACAACGATCTGGCGGTTACGAATTTCTGTGTCTATGCCAATTTCCTTCCCAGACCGATTGAATCCCTGAACAATCGGATATCCACCATGGCTGGATAATCCTTTGGGCATATCAATAAAAGTGTGTGTTCCATCGTCATAGACACGTAGTGGACGAATCGGCGTGCAACTGCTTTCGGAAAACCATCCCCCGCCGCCACAGTGAATGGACCAGTCCGTCTGAATCTTCTCGATCGGCACACGCGGTAAAGGCAGCACTTGGCTGCTGGCTTGAACCGGCCTGGATATTGGCGATGTTCCTGTCATCATGGGCGAGTGCCCGCGAATCATGGCCTTTTCTGCAGGGGACCAGGCACGGGTAACTGGGCCTGCAATGCCCTGTATTTTCAGGATCGGAATATATCGGTTCGCATCGGAAACCAGATGGACCTGATAGTTGACCGCTTTTTTGTGGTCCGTAGCCGCAATGACAATGTTTTGATGTAATCCTTTGAATTTCGGACTCAGGAAAATCTCCGGCTGTTTGCCAACCATCGCCTGTTGAACCTGCCATTCCGCAGGAGATACACCCACAGTCGTCACGGGTTTTACGCCATCCGGCAAGGCGATAACGCAGGTATGCAGTGGCGCACAAACCAGCACTGACTCGCCGGCGCTGGTCGTTGCTATGCCCCCGTTATGTTCTGGCAACATGGGGATGTTGACCTTACTTTGTTGGGATGCGGCCAGAGCGTCTTCAGCGAGTTGGTGAACGCGCTGTGACTCTGGCCCTTCCGGAGGGGTGGTAATCGCATGCTGGAAAATCTCCGCAGGTGTCGGCGGGGGCGGTAGCTGCTTTCCATGAATACCCGGTACCACATGATGCTTGGTCGCTTGCTGATCGGCACTCTTGGTGGGTGCCGTATCGCTTTTCGCTGGACCCTGTTGTGGAGCGCCCAGGTTAAGAGATGGCAGTCCCGCAGGGGTTACCACGCCTGCTATCGCATTTGCAGAAAAGATCACGGTCGGTACAGCTACTAGAAGGACCAGAAGGATGAGTTTATGGATGTGCATGGTCGAATATCCTTATCCCAGTTGGCGACTGAAAGCGAAATGGGTAATGTAAATCCCGAAGGGATTACCATTCAGTATGTTGGGATTGTTGGAGGGTCCCACATTGGCGTAGGTAATAGTGCCTTGCCAGTTTTGTTCACCGTGGATGCCGCCGTGTTTCCCGTATTTCTTAACCGAAAAATCAATGATGAATGATCCACCGCTTTCCGTGAGCTTCCCAAGTGGCTCTGCAGACTGAATAGTGACGACCTGTCCACCTGTGCTATTTTCATAGGCGGAATAAGGATGGTGCCGACTGTAAAATGCATTCAGGCTCGCCTCGCCGGTGTTGGCGATATAGGCGTAAGACTGGTCAATCCAGTGTTTTTGCACGGCAGTATCCGGACTCCGGCTAAAGAGTAGCCAGGAGAATCGGGAGACGATATGCCGGACCACTGGTTGGGCATAAGCCCCGGCTTTTACGGCTTGTGCCAGTTCAACCGTTTTCCCGAGTTTGCTGACTTCTACCACGTAAGGGACTACATGCACTCTATCTGCTTCATAAACCATACCGGCACCAAACAGTGCCGCAATGCCTATGGCAGAGATGGCGGCAATACGCCAGTTCTTCGCCTGGGAAATGTAAGAGCCGTACCGCTCCATCCATTCACGCCGTGCGGCCAGATAATCAGGTTGTTCTGACATGCTTCCACTCCGAATGATGATCGTTCATTGTGGTATAGCACAGAGGGGAGGGAGGTTGTTTGAAGGGGATGGAGAGACTGAAGATCGATGCCGAGTCTTGGTGTCTAAAGCATTGATGTTATATCATTAAAAATTTTTTGATTAAAGACCAAAGACTGGCGAGCATCAGACATTGTGACGTTTTCGTCAAGTTTGTAGTCGCATATGATGCGCTTGCTATGCGCGATTTTTATTCTTGCGCTTAAAAGCTTGAGTCTTCTGTCCGAATGATTTTTAAGTGCCGTTTGCAAAGCTGAATGGCTTCGATGGTCGCTGTAGGTGGGTAAACCAAACTTATTTTTAAGGTTTATTGCGTTTGTATACACAGCATAGTAAGACCTTGATATGGCATTCCTACGGATAATTTCTGAACTGTTATTGTTGAGAATAGATGTAGAGAAATTTAGAAAATCAATGGGGACTACTGCCATGTGTCGTTCCCCGAATAGCAAATAGCTAAACCATCTAAATCTAAATTTTTATCTACCAGTTGTTCAGTTAAACTATATTCCATGTTTGCTAGATCATCTGGGCTTGCGGATGTGATCAAAGTGTGAACTACGCATCCATGAATAGATCTGATCTTGCTCCCTAACACTAAGTAATTATTGTCTACAAGATGAGAGATAGCTAAAGAGACTGCTGCCGCTGTTTGCTCGTTATATTTTATCGGGTTGTTGGTTTCTTCGGCAGGAAGCGTCATTGATTGGCACCGTTAATGATTAAAAATAAATTTGAACGCCTCGCTGTATAGCAATCTGCACATCCGTTTGTCCAATACAATGTTATATACTAACTTTTGATCAGATGGTCTATGATTGCGTTAAACTTATGTGACATCAGCAACCTAACATGTTGTTTTGGTATTTTTAGCTTTAATGCGATTCCGTATTCATCTATATGCCCATTTTGAAGATCATTTTTTAACTTTAGTCGATACGTCTCTGGGCAAAAACAAGCCACCGCCATCCAAACGGCATTTACTTCTGAAAGATAAATGGGGGAAGGTGGATCTTCTAACGAAGAAGGCGATGAAAACGAATCTAAAAGCAGGTCAAAGACTGCACTTGTTGTTTTCTCTTCTTCTTCGTCAAAGAAGTGCATTAACTCCTTAACAAAAACAAAGCGTTCCCAGCAATGATTTAAACCTCTGGCGAGAACTATGTGGGCTACCCCAGAGTTTTGAACATAAGAGTTCTCAGATTCGGTCCCTAAAAATGAGCCTCTCATTACAGATGTGTCCATACTGGTTTTTATTACGCGAACACTCTCTTGGCCGCATATCTCTAGCACTTTATTTTTTATTATGTTACGCCGTATATATGGCGTTAGTTCTTGGCAGAATTCATATAGATTTTTATATCCAGAAGCCATGAATCACTCCAAGTCTACTTCTTCGAAGTCATCCGCATCTATCTGAGACAACATTCTGTTGATCTCTTCAGCGAATCTTTCGGGCATTATATCGCGACTTGTCCCTGGGTAAATCTTGAAATTCGACAGATTTAACGCAGTGTTGTCGAAAAGTCTTTTGTTTGCCAATTCAATGTTTGTCATGATGTGTGTCTCTCCTAGTAGATGAAAAAAGGCGCATACTTCCATCCTTAACAACTTTTGTGCTTTAATAACTTTAAAAATTATATCACAAAAAATAATTAAAATCAATGCTGTATTCTGGTTATTTGAAAAGGTATGAAGCGAACTAAATTTATTTGCCCTACTCCAGAGTCAAAAACGTTAGGCTACTCTACCAGAAGAGATCAACTGGCCAGATTCTGCTCGCAGATCCGTGGAGCATGGGGGAAACAGGCTTGATAACCAAAGTGTTGGTTGGAAACAGGGGGTAATCCACCTTTTTCGGCGGTCACCCCACAAAAGCCTAACCCCTCTGGAGTAGATCCAGGGACAAAGTGTGTGCAATCCGCACAGGTAACTTTGGATGTTGGGATGGCAGACTTATGCAAAAGTCGGACTAAAAAACACGCACCAGAATCTTTGTCTGAACCGCCATCCAGAATCCCTGCCAGTCAGGATGCACCGGATGATGCAACAACCAGGCGTACACCAGCAAGCCACCGAAAGCAGCGATGCCCAGAGCGGCCAGGCCCAGAGCCACATACGTCAACAGACGCACTCCACCATGCCGGACAAAACCCCAAAGATAAGCAGTACCCAATAGCCCCCAGAAAGCCCAGTGGACCCAGAGGGGGGTGGTGGACCACAAGTGGGAAACTTGCTGGAAAATGATGTAGGCAAGGAATAGCAATACTCCCACAACAATGAGCACAAAATCACCTGTTGTATTTCTTCTTACAACCTTTCCATCTCTATCATAATAGATTGTTTCTGAGTATGAATGATTCATTGTTGGTTCTCGTCTGAATAGCTTTTTTTATGGTATAGCATCACAATAAGTCGAAAACAAGAGGCCGAAGCCCCTTGCTTACGTTTAATCATCCATGTGTTTGAAGTCGAGCTTTGAACCGCTCACACCGCCATTGTCTTTGCCATGATCTTTCACCTCATTGATCAGTCTTTCCCCTATTTGTTTCTTACCCATGTTGGCAGCTTGTTCTGTTAGTGATGGTTGACGGTTCTGCTGCGCCATAGAATCCCGCATCTGTCTGAGCAGTTCCGTCTGCTCATTAGGGGACGGGGCAGGGACAGGGGCTGCATCTATGGGGGGCAGTGAACCCGATGGGGATTCTGACGGAGCCGATTCACCACCGCCGCTACTTTTACCACCACCACTGGCGGATGAATCACCAGCAGGCCCACTAGAGGGTCCTGCGGACGGCGAGGATCCCGCCGTGGATGCTGCATGACCAGATGTCTGTGCAGCCGGTGACCCTTTGGGTGCGGATGTAGCGGTTCCGGAAGCCTGTGTAGCCGATGCACCTTTGGCGGCAGTTGTGCCCTGCGCAGCAGATCTACCGCCCATGGCCGTGGCCGCTTCTGCGGTTACTCCCGCAACACCCGCAACACCTGCAGCCTCTGCTGCTTCGGCTATCGGGCTTTCGCTGCCACCCTCTGTTGATTGCGCGGCAGTTGTGCCCTGCGCAGCAGTTTCCGCCGGAGGGGGCGCATCATTGCTCTTGCTGTTCGTGCTGGAACCAGATGCAGAGGGTTTCTGTACCGATGCCCGCATGTGTTCCATGCCTTTGGCGTCTGGTGTCGGAACCGACTTCATGGAAGCCGATTCCATGCTGCCTGCACCACCGCCCGAGCCACCCATACCGGCACTCATACTGCCTGCTCCGCCCTGCGCTGCAGCGCCACCGGCTTGTGCAGCTTCCGTCGCTCCCATCAGGGCACCACCGCCGCCACCCGCACTACCTGCTGCGGCACTCAATGCTCCTGCACCTGCAGCAGCACCGCCAGCCGCAGCTAAGGCCACCGGAGCGGCAGCAATGGCTGCGGCCCCCACACCAGCGGTAGCCATCCCTTTAGCCAGTTCTCCACCTGAAAAGCTACTGGAACCGGTCAAAATACTGGTGGCAATGCTCGATGCTTTCTTGGGTAACAAGGCGATAATGGCACCCAGAGCCAACATCTGGAAACCCATCTGAAATGGATTATCTACGTTCTCCATCATCGTGGTCATTAACGGCACCAGAGAATTCATCACCAGGTAAGCAATGGCGTTAATCAGCAGCAGCCGAAAGCCCACATTCACGGCATAATCAAAGTAACTACTCACGTACTTTGCGGTATAACGCAATCCGCCACCCGCTAGAACAATGACCCCGAAAGCCATTACCAAATAACTTTCTAATGTCACCATTAACAATTCCAGCGCCAACATCAGGATGGAAATGGCCGTCAGCAGACCCAATACAAAGGTTAAAATAGTTTCACCCAGGAGTGCCGTGGGATTTGATGCGGCAAAGAAATCCGATGCGGCTGAGAATGCCGACCCCCAATCCATATTCACAATGTCAGAAAGGACGGACGATGCATTTTTGGCTGCAGCATGAATAGGAGACAACAAAATACCGAGGAATGCCTTTTCTGCAAATCCCGCGATGGTGGAAGGCGTTGCGACAGTCACACCCAAAGCGGTAACTCCACCTTCAAGACCATTGATAATCGCGGGAATCCAAACCGATGCCTCATTGATGAAGGTCAGAAAAAATCCTAACGTAACAACCTTTTTTATCAAACTTCCGAAAAGATCTTCATGTCCTTTCCTGTTCAGTCCGTGATTCATCGCCAAGATGGCTATTTCAATGGCGGCGAAGGCAAAAAAGAGATTTTTTGCTGCTGCCTGAAGCGGGGACTCCCATCCGGAAATGGCCGTTCGAAGATCTGATTGCACTGTCGTCAATGCACCCATGCCCGTTCCAGCCATGGCTACATCGGGCACGAGAAAAAGCATTACCATTAAAAGCGGTAGAATCCACCATTGCTTGCGAAACATGCGCGTTGCCTCGAACGATCCATTGATTTCTGGTATAGCACGACAGGACAGGAGGTTGGAGATTTGGCCGGACCCGGATCGGCGAGGCCATAGGAGATATTGTCTGGCATCCCGCCCAAACAGGTTGGCGGAAGGCAAAGCAAAGTCTTAAACCTTGTTGACCCAATAAATTGTATTGTCTATCATGCAATATATGAAAGCGCTCCGAGTATTCTATAAGAAGGAAGTTCGGCCAGATGATGTCATCGTGGAAGCGGTGATCTGGCAACTTCCTGGATCTTCGCCGGAGCGACCGCACGGCCTCAAATATAGGTTCTACTGTGGCAAGAGAGGGCAGTGTCTGGTGCGGTATGATAACGAAACAGGAAAAGGTGACCATCGGCATTATGGTGACATGGAAGAATCCTATTCTTTTTCATCGCTGGCTGCTCTGGTGGATGATTTCGAGAGGGATGTTCAAAGATTGACGGGAGACGCCCATGACTAAAGCGATTATCAGCATCACATCTACCAGCACACTATTTAGCGAAATGCGGGGAATTGCCCAAAAACTGGACCGGGCAGAGATTCTGCCGGAAGCGGATTATCACCTGAGTTTTTCGGATTCCGTACAGCTTTTTCGTGAGTTGACGCCAGCGCGGTTGGTGCTACTGGAACATCTCAAAAAGAATGGCCCACAGTCCATCTACGCGCTCGCCAAGCAGTTAAACAGGAACTACAGCAACGTGCATGCCGATGTTCAGAAACTCACGGAGCACCATCTTATCGACAAGACAGAAGATCAACAGATTTTTGTACCATGGGACGATGTGGAAATTCACTTGTCCTTGAGCGCCGTGGCTTGACCTTCTCCCGCTTGATCAGGATGATGACCATCGGGTGCTGTGTCACTGCTCACCCGGCAACTTCTGTTACAACAGATCTTTCATGTTGGGGGCCGCAAATAAGCCATTGGCTACCGCTTTTGCCGTGGCATTCTTCTCCGCCTTTTTCTGTTTGTCATAGGCAATAACTGCATCCTGTCCAGCCATGGTGATTTGTTCAAGCTGCTGAATGGATTTCGTCGTGACATTCGCCGCCGCAACGGCTGCACCGGCCACTTGAGCACGGCCCTTGGCAGTGGCAGCTTCCGCATTGATTGCCTGCATAGCTGAATCCTGTGTGGCAAAATTCTGTGCAGCGAGTCCCTGTGATTCCAGCGCGTCCTGCATATCCGTATTGGTCGTGGCATTCCAGTTGGCATAAGTGGCAGACAGATTTTTGATCGAGCTTCCCGCACCCTCATATTCCTGGGCCAGTTGGGCGCCGATATTCTGACCGGCATAACCCAATGCCTGTGCCTGGCTGTAAATGGCCGTCAACTTCTGGATGGATCCCACCAGAGGATTCCAGACTTTAGCGAACATGGCTTGTGGCATATCCAACGTATTCGTTACCATGTTTTCGTAGCGTTCAACGTCGTTGGCATACATGCTGATCTGGGTCGTCACTTCCTCGGCCTGTTTTGCCAAAGATTCTATTTGCGTCCCTTCCTGCACAATCTGTTCGGGGAAGGTGGATCCTGCGACTTCCGAAACCGCAAAAGAGGGAAGGGGCAAAGCCAACAAGGATGCACCTGCAACAGCCAAAATTAGTTTGCTTTTTTTTAATTTATTCATTGTGGTTCCTCCTCAAAATGACGAAATAATTCCTCTGCCACCGATATCCAATCCTGTGCGTTATATGGAAGCCGTTCCTGTAACCAGGCAATGGGCCAACGATGACCATGTAGGTTGCAGAGCTCACGAATCCGCTTCACTTCACGGGGATCGCTGACGCCAGTAAACGCCAGCGTCACTGGTCCCATCTGTAGCTGAATTCTGCGCTGTCCGTCGGGAGTGAACAGATAATAATCCCGCTTCGGAGTGCTGGCCGCCAATAGCTCTATCTGTCGCGCATTCAGTCCCATGCTGTGGTACATCGGCTGCAATAGCTGGCTGGTAGCTTCCCGATTCGGCAGAAAAATCTTGGTTGGACAAGATTCCTGCAAGACGGGGAGTAGAGGGCTGTCTTTCATATCCATCAATGATTGCGTAGCAAAGACCACGACAGCATTCTTTTTGCGCAGCACCTTGAGCCATTCACGGATTTTTGCCAGGAACATAGGGTTATCCATCATGACCCAGGCTTCATCCAGCAAAATCAGTGTCGGTCGGCCATCCAGCATCTGCTCAATGCGATGGAATAGATAAAGCAAAGTCGGAACAGTGATCAACTTCGCCTGCTCGGAGCCCTGCAACAAATGCTCCAGTTCAAAGGTGATGAACTTCGCAGACAGATCCAGTCCGTCTTTTTCGGCATCCAGCAGTTTTCCTGCATTGCCTTCCAGGGTGTAAAACTTGAAGGCGTTTTTCAGCCGCTGGTCCTGTGTGAGCTGTACAAGGTCCGTCAGTGAACGTCCTGTTTCGCGGGTCAGTGACGCTACCGCATCACGGATGACTGAACGTTCTTCTGTGGTGATCTTCATGCCCTGCAGTACCGCACAGTCTTCCAGCCATTCACAGGCAAATCGATTGTCTTCCGGTCGTTCAATATGTTGAAGCGGTGCAAACGATAAGTCTGTATGTTCACCCAGAATGTCATAATGTTGCCCATGCGATGCCATGGTTGCGGCATACATGGACATGCCCTTGTCAAAGCTGATCACGCGGGCGCCTTCATAGCGCATCCATTGCAAAGCCAGCAAGGCCAAAAAGGTGCTTTTACCGGCACCCGTAGGGCCTAAAACCAACGAATGGCCCAGGTCACCGACATGCAGATTGACCCGCATAGGCGTATTGCCCGTAGTGGTCGCCATCATCAGTGGGGGAGCTTTACGGCCATCCGACATTTTCATCAACGGACTGGGGCAACGTTCTTCCCCTGCCCAGATGGCCGTTTTTGGTGCGAAATCGGCAAAGTTCAGGCTGTGAATCAGAGGACGCCGAACGTTTTCCCATAGGTGTCCAGGGATGCTGCCTAAAAATGCTTCTACAGTATTCGTCGTTTCGAGATAGGCATTAAAACCGGAGTTGTCAAAAAAATTCTTGATGGTCTTTACCCGTTCGTCCAGCACCTTGCGATGCTCTGACCGAAGCACGACGTTTAAGCTGAAAAACCCATAACGCAGAGCCCCTTCATTGGCTTCATGAATGGCCTGTTTGGCGTCGTAGGCCAGATTCACAACGGTATCATCTGCTGAGAGGTTGCCTTGCGCTTCTCCGCTGACTTTCTCTGCGACCATGCTTTTAAGTGAGGAGCGGCTGCCAAACCATTTATCGCGGATTTTCCCCATCAACTTTGTGGCATCCACCTGATCCAACGGCAGGAAACGCACGGTATAACGCATAGGGAAGGGCATGGAGTGCAACGATTCCAGGATTTCCGGAAAGGTCATCACCGGAAAACCAATCGCGGTCACAATCCGAAATGGCACACCATCCATGGCCGGTTCCAGTCCACCAATAAAATCATGGTGACCCAGAACAGCGTCCAGATAGGCAGGAATGCGAGGCGCGTTAATTTTATGATTATTCCCCGACAGGCATTCGTGGATATGCGTCAATAACGCATCCGCATCCAATGCGCGGATCCGGTACCAACTTTTAAGGATGCCGATGACGGTCTCAAAGGCCCCTTGATACTTGTTAAACGTATCTCGCAATGCCTCACTCTCACCGGTTTCGGCGCTGGCCGCTGTGCCACGGATAATCATGGCTTCGCCAAGTCCGGACTCAGCGTCTTCCGGCGTCTGCCAGGTCAATGTCATATAGTACCGGCTGACAAAATGATGGTCCTCTCCGCCGTGTTGGGCACGTCGTTCTGCATCCACCAAAGCGGGAATGGCGGAAGGAAACCGGTTGTCCTCTCCGTGTATGTATTCCCCGGAAGACTCACGGATGGCCGTAACATGGATGCCCCAACCGGTACCAATGCGTGACAACGCGTTGTTCCAGGCGCCGGAAAGTGCCTCAATATCGCGTGTTCCCAGGCTTTCCAGATCTGGTCCCTCGAAAGATACCCCCGCCAGAAAGGATCCGTCCTTTTGAAGGGCAAGGGCTGCTTCCCCCGCGTTCGTTTGGAAAGAGCCCAGAAGAATGGCTATATTCAAAAGGTCAGGAAGACCTTTGGATTTATCCCTGTATTGCTTGATGTTCAGCACGCACATGCTCCTTCTTCTGTTTTTGAGTGCCACCCAGTAACCGGGTCATAACGGAGGAAACACCCCGCACCAGGAATCCGGGACCATTACCGCCCGTTGGGCGATATCCGGGAGCAAAAAAAGTGGCTCTTCCCGGGTAAAAATTCTGTTGCCCCCAATGGCGCCTTGTAACGCCAATCGCTTGAGGATCCCGCGACGCCATCTGGCGCAGAAAAAACTGCCCAACACCACCCACCACAATGCCTACTGGTATAAACAATATCCCGGCCATGACAGAGGTTCCCAGGCAAACAAACCAGAGCGCGAAAACCGCTTCACGCTCTGCACCACCCACCAACATGGGCTTTATCAGTGACGGGTGCAGAATCACCCGTCGCGTTGCTGTTGCTTCCCGCATCAGATACCCGCCAGGTGAACCATGGGACCGGCCAGCAAGCCAAAGGTACTGACATGTCCCATTGTGGCGCCGCCGGTAATGCTGGTCGCCAGAGACTTGGCGTTAGCCATGACAATACCAGCCACTGTCGCACCCAGACCGATCATCATGGCCTTCTTGTGCTCACCGCCATGCCACCAGGCAAGACCCGTGGAAATCAATCCGCCTGCAGCAACCAATCCACCGAAATCGGAAATACCGGTCAAAACGGTGTTCATTTGCGAACTGATAGGACTAAACACGCCGCCACTGGTACTTGCCATGGCAACTGGTGCCGCAAATGTCGAAGCAATACCCAATACGGCAGACTTGAAACGACGACTCAATTTATTAAAACGCATCACACACCTCACTTATCAGAAAAAAAGCACAAAAATATTTTGATACGCATGGGTATAGCACGGAGTAAGGGAAGGTTGGGGCTTTACTTCTTCACGTCATAAATCGCCGAAATTCGTCTACCCGCTGGGTGCGTTTTGTCCCGGGTGATCTGCAGCACGAGGTCCACCGCTTCATGGATCAGGTCCTTTTGAGGCGGCACACCCGCTTCCTGACAAAGCTGATCCAGTCGCAGTAAAGCCGCTTCCGGATTGTTGGCATGCAGCGTGGCAATGCCACCGGGATGTCCCGTATTCCAGGCTTTCAGAAGGGCCAGGGCCGCCTTGTCGCGGACCTCACCCACTAAAATGCGATCAGGACGATAACGTAAGGTCAACTTCAACAACCGGGTCATATCAATGCCGGCGTCATCATCGGTCAGAAACTGCACCACGTTCGGTGCTGTACACTGCAGTTCACGGGTGTCTTCAATGATGACAATGCGTTGCTCGATCCCGGACTGCTTTGAAATCACGTCAATGATGGCATTGGATAAGGTGGTTTTACCGGATCCTGTGCCACCCGCGACCAGTATATTCTGGCGGTTCTCGACTGCGCTCAGGATTTGTTCACCCTGTTCGGGAAGCAGGATGCCATTTTCCATGTACTGGTCGAGCGTGAAAACGGATCGCGCTGGCAACCGGATGCTGAACGATGCGCCCTCCACCAAAGGAGGGATCGCACCCGCAAAGCGACTACGCATGAATTCTATGGGCATGGCGCCTTCTACAACCGGTTTAACCCGGCTCACTGTGGTACCCAGATAATCCGCCATCAGCCCCAGAAAAGACTCTATGCGCGAAGAGCTGATACGTCCCAGCCGCTCCATGCCAGAGCCTAATCGCTCCACAAACACTTCAGCATCTGGATTGACCATGATCTCCACGACTGTCAAACAGCGTTTAAAAATGACCAGGTAACAGCGTATATTTTTGACCAGTTTTAGAGGGGGTGGCTGCGACGTTTTTTGAACCGGTAAGAATCGTTTCCGGTCTCCAGAATATCGCAGTGGTGGGTCAGTCGATCGAGAAGCGCCG
>NZ_MOAD01000001.1:789700-832258 GCF_001931655.1 Acidithiobacillus albertensis
TGTCATCCAGCCGCTTTGGCTACGAATATATTTTGTTCGATGAGGCGCAGGATGCGGATCATTTGATGTTGATGTTGACCACGGCGCAATCTTTGCCCGTCTTTTATGTGGGGGATGCGCATCAGCAAATCTATAGTTGGCGGGGGGCTGAGAATGCCATGGCCTCTTTGGATTTATCCGAAACGCCTCTGACAACCAGTTTCCGTTTTGGACAGGCTGTGGCGGATGACGCCAATGAAGTCTTGGCCGCTTTGGGGTCGAAATACCTGTTGAATGTGCTGCCTTCAAAAAGATCACGGGTTGAAAGGAGCGCTGATGTTCCGCCAGGGACCAGAGCGGTTATCTCACGGACGAATGGACAAGTGGTTTCTGCGACGCTGGATGGGCTCAAAGAGGGGGTTCGCGTCGGCGTCAGTGGACTACGTGGGATTAAGTCTTTTTTGCGGGATTATCGATCTACGGAAGCGGGTCGGCCTTCAGGGCAGTTCGCACTTTTTCAGTCGGTCAATGATCTCATGGAGCATGCTCAGACGGAATCCGGTAGTGATCTGAAAACCTGGCTGGACCTGGTGGGTCAGTATGGAGCGGATGTTCTGGAAACAGCGATGGGGCAGGCGCAAGACCTGGACCAGGACAAGGACGTTTGGAAATCCTGTCAACGGGTTGCGATCACCGCCCATGCGGGTAAAGGGATGGAGTTCGATTCTGTTCATCTTTCCGATGATCTGTTCAATCCCAAGCGCCTCAAGGGTGATGAAGAAAAGCGTCTTCTCTATGTAGCGAAAACGCGGGCGATGCGTGTTTTATCCCAGGGAAAATCCTTTGTTGAAGTGACCCAAGGGGAAGCCCGATGCCGGGGTTGTTGATACTGGTGCGACCGCATACCTCCTTGCTGGATGGTTTGGCGGTTGCGCGGGAATTATACCGACAAGGGGTTGGTCCTGCAGTCTTCCCGGTGGATCCGGATTATGCCCTGCATCCAGTCTGGCGTCGGTTGCTGAATGTTTTCGGAAAACATTACGGGGGGCATGAGATGATCCCGTTAGATGCAGGGTCATTCATGGGGTTAAGAAAGCTCTTACAGATATTGCGTGATGACAAAGTCGTTGTCGTGTTTCCGCAAGGCATTGGGGTGGATATTCTGGATCGGCCAGATGCGCCAGGGGCCAGATGGTTGGCTATGAAATCCAAGTGTCGTGTGTGGAACATGCGCTTGGACCATCAACAATGGTGGCCGCGTGTGTCCGGAGTCCAGCTGTCTGAAGGAAAGCATATATGAGTCAAATATTACCGCTTGGAGTGCGTATAACCTATTGGCGATCCCTTCTGCGAGCAAGATCAACCGATCCACGATTATTGCCTGGGCTGAACGACGAGCTGCGGGCGGCCTTACGTGATGCCTTGCATGAGATTGAATGTACCAGGGCGATGGTAAAGCGGCATGCGCCCTGAGTGGCAATTTATCGAGAATTGGTTGAACACGGATGGAACACTATTCCCAAAGGAATTCGTGAATGATATCCGCGTGCAATTACAGTGGATGCGTGTTCAGTGCACATCGACAGGATCCAGACTGTCTGTATTGGCTGACGAGATTCTAAAAACCGAATTTTCCAATGAGGCGCGACGCGTGGCGGCTGCATTGGTTTTGGAGGCAAAATGGATAAGGACAAACCCATGACAGAACGCGCTCTAAATCTAAAGCGCGTTTTCTCTTATCTCCTCCTGGGATCAATCGTAGGCTTTTCGGCATGGCCGCATGCGATATGGTTGGCGCCTTTTGCGCTGTTGCTTTTACCGGTGGTGAACCGTCGGTATTGGTTGGCGCCGTTCCTGGTCATGCTGGGATACCACCTGGCGACGACCAACGGGCTGATTCATGGCACGGATGTGTTTTTTCCGCATGCCGGGTTGTGGCTCGGGATAGGATTCTGGATGGGGTCTTCCTGTCTTTTTGCGCTGCCTTATCTGGCATACCCTTATCTGTATTTGTATTTCCGTGGGGGTGGGCTTGGTGCATTGACGGCCACAATGATCACGTCCATCTTCTCCACGATCATCCCGCCACTGGGCATCATTGGCTGGACAAGTCCATGGATTGGGGCGTTGCCTACTGGATGGGGAGGCATTCTTGTTGTGCTGATGCTGATCTACGGGCTGGGTCGCTGGGAAGAAAACAAGATGACCGCTTTTTTTGTGGCCGCTATGTGTCTGTCTGCTTATCTTTGGACACCCTTTGTTTTGGGCGTATGGGGTGTGCCTGTTCGCCCGGCCAGTCGTGCATTGCCCGCCGGCTGGGTGTCTATCGATACGGATTATGGTGAGCTGTCGAACCTATCCTATGTGACGACCTCCCTGCGTCTGGTTCCGCAAGTCTTGAAGGATCTGGAAAGCGGTGATCGGGTGGTGCTCTTGCCGGAGGGCATTGCGGGACCGTGGTTACCCGGTACCCGCGCTATCTGGCAACCCGTCTTGCAGTACACGGCCAATCATCCATCCACGACCGTTTTGTTGGGTGCGGATGTTCCGTCTGGTCGGCAGAAGTATGTGGACGCACTCATACAGATGCATGATGGGAAAGAAAAGATATTACCGGACAGGATTCCGGTACCGTTTTCGATGTGGCACCCATGGGCACCCCGGAACAGTTTTCGGATGCATGTTTTCGGAAACCCCGAACTGGCTACGGTGGACGGGGTGCGTGTGGGGTATCTCATTTGTTATGAACAGTTGCTGGTATGGCCCGCGCTGGGGCTCTGGCATTCAGGCGTACAGGTTTTATTGGCACCCGCCGATGTCTGGTGGGCCAGGGGGACCAGTATTCCCGCCATTCAGCGGGTATCCGTGGATGCCTGGGCACGTTTTTTAGGGGTTCCCGTGTTGAGGGCGGTGAACTTGTGAATGCGCCGGTCAGTGTGTGCGGACGAAAAAACGACCCTGTGTTTAGCACGGGGTCTTGTAGAACAAAGGAATGAAAGGTGATTGTTGCCTGCCTATACCCAGTTGTACGAACTTTGCAAAAGGAAACCTGAAATGATGAAGAAATCACTCTTAGCCGTCTTTATTTTGGTCGCTACCCCCGCATTGGCTTTCGCGGGCGGCCCCGTCAGCCATCTGCCCGTCAAGGCGCAGTTGCACCAGGAAGCGCTGGCCGCTCATAGTTTGAGCCATGCACTGGCCCATGGTGCGCCGGTATCGAAGATTACGCCCCGTGTGCAGGGGCTGGACTTTGCGCTGCAAAATACGGCGGCACAAATGCACATGAAAGCCTCTTTTGCGCAGGCAGCCAATCGGCTGATCGGAATCCGCATTACCCGTGCGGATCTGTCGAGAAACCTGAAAGCAGACGCGCAGTGGGTGCAGGCGCGTTTGTCGAAGTAAACCAGTTGCCCCGCGTATGCGGGGACGAAAGGAAAGGGCAACTATTAGGAATTTCCTAATCGTTCGATTCTCACACCTGAAAACGGATGTGATCCAATACCTGGAACATCCCTACGCGCACAGGGATGGTGGTCATTGAACCTTTGCTTGCGTGTGTATGTTTTCCGAAAACATAGTATACCATAACCAATTTTTTGTGTATGATGTTTATAACGTGTGATGGATGTGGCGTTTAATGAGGGTTGATGCCATCAAGATAGTACGCTGTATGACCAACAAAGTTAGCGCTCTGGATGCCTGGTACATTCGGCAGTTTGAGCGCCCATGGGTGCGCAAGTCAGCAGAAAGGCTTTTGTGGGTATTGGAGACGGGCCTTTGGATCATCGCCAGACCTTTTGAATGGTTGGTTGGCTCGTTTCTGGTGGGTTGGAGTGAAAAACAGAAGAAAAAAGAGAAATAACGGTTTTGAAAGTGTGGTAAGCGGTTGTTATGCGGCTATTGCCCGTCTGATGGGCGGGCCTTTTTTCTAAAAGAACATGAGAAATAATTAATGCTGAATTCGCAATTCATACTTGGAATTAACGAAGAAATTACCGTCGATCTGTTCGCCGGTGGTGGCGGCATGTCCACGGCGATTGAACAGGCTATTGGCCGTTATGTGGATGTGGCGGTAAACCATAATGCAGATGCCCTCTCCATGCACGAGGTCAACCATCCCCAGACGAGACATTATATTGGTGATGTTTTCGAGGTAGATCCGAGAGAGGCGAGTGATGGCCGTGCCGTAGGACTGTTGCACCTGAGTCCTGATTGTACGCACCACTCTCAGGCGTCCGGCGGCCAGCCAAGAGATCGCAAAACGCGGGCGCTTTCCTGGGTGGGTAAACGCTGGGCAGGTCAAGTAAAGCCCCGCGTTATCACGCTGGAGAATGTGAAGCAGATCCTCCAATGGGGGCCATTGGTTGCCAAGCGCGACAAGGCTACTGGCCGTGTACTGAAACTGGACGGAACAATAGCCGAACCAGGTGAAGTGGTCCCGATCAGACAGCAATATCTGGTGCCAGACAAAAAAAGGATTGGTCGGACCTGGCAGGCTTTTGTGTCTCAGCTTCGTGATATGGGCTATGCCGTAGAATGGAAAATCCTTTGTGCCGCTGACTTCGGCGCACCGACAACGCGAGAGCGACTTTTTATGGTGGCTCGCTGTGATGGGAAGCCTATTCACTGGCCGGAGCCTACCCATACCAAGGTCAAAACCAAAGGTAAAAAACGCTGGCGGTCAGCCGCCGAATGTATTGACTGGTCGGTTCCGTGCCCGTCTATCTTTGATCGGGGAAAGCCTCTGGCGGATGCCACGTTGCGGCGCATTGCGCGAGGCCTGAAAAAATATGTGCTGGAGAGTGCAAACCCCTTTATTGTGCCAATCGCGCATTATAACGGGCGGGATGCCTGTCAGCCTGCCCAGGAGCCGTTACGCACGATAACGGCCTATCCAAAAGGCGGGGCTTTTGCGGTCGCTTCTCCGGTCCTAGTTCAAACTGGATACGGCGAACGGGCAGGGCAAGCGCCGCGCTCTCTGGATCTGGATGCCCCGCTGGGAACGGTGGTCGCGGGCGGAACCAAACATGCAGTAGCCAGTGCGTACCTGGCGCAAATGAACGGTGGATTTAACACCACTCCTGGGCATGACCTGCGGAGGCCTGCGAGTACGATTACGAATACAGGAAGTCAGCAACAATTCGTTATGGCACACCTAACGCATCTGCGTGGCCACTGCGATGCGCGGGATATGGAAGACCCATTGATGACGATCAGTGCCGGCGGGCAGCATCATGGCGTTGTCGGTGCCTTTTTGTCTCGGCAATTCGGCTGCAGCGTTGGTCATGAGGCCGATGCGCCACTTGGTACGGTTACAGCAGGTGGCGGCGGGAAAAGTGCTTTGGTGGAATGTGCCCTGTCCCCGGACGATGAAGCCGGTGCGCTTCGTGTGGCCGCTTTCCTGATTCGTTATTACGGTGAGGGTGGCCAGTGGGGGGATTTGCATGACCCCATGGCTACGATAACGACCAAAGACCGTTTGGCTTTGGTGACAGTTCATGTTGAAGGCACCCCGTATGTCATTGTTGATATAGGGTTACGGATGCTGCAGCCGCGTGAGCTATATCGTGCCCAAGGCTTTCCGGATACCTACATCATTGATCATGGCCACGATGGACGGAAGTTTTCAAAATCCGCACAGGTGCGTATGTGTGGAAACAGCGTTTCTCCGCCGCCCGCCATCGCATTGATCCGTGCGAATTACACGGATGCAAGCGGAAAAAGGATGGTGGCGTGAAAACGATTCATGTAATCAGCGTGTCTGGTGGCAAAGACAGCACGGCCACTTTGCTGATCGCTTTGAATCGCTTACCCAGAGAAAATATCCAGGCGATATTTTGTGATACCGGCAATGAAATTCCGATAACTTACAAACATCTGGATGAGCTGGAAAGGCATCTGGGCATACAGATAACACGACTCAAAGCGGATTTTAGTCGTGAGATTATCGCTAAACGGCGGTTTGTCGCCCAAGATCAACGCACCCGGCGTGAATACAAAACCGCTCCGGTGTTTGATGCAAATGGAAATCCAGTGCCTAAGCGCGACCAGCATGGAAACATCTTGTATCGCACTGTTAGGCGTGTTGGCGTTTCGACCCAAGAGCTTGTCCAGAAAACGCGGAAAATCGGTGGCGGTCGAAAAGTACGCTGGTCCAATAAAGCCAAACGACGAGCGTTAAATGTGCTGCATCCTACTGGTAATCCATTTTTGGATTTGTGCTTATGGAAGGGCCGTTTTCCATCAAGAAAGGCACAATTCTGCACCGAGGAACTGAAAAGAAATATGGCCGTAGCCTATCAGCTACAACTCATTGACAAAGGTTTGCATGTTGTTTCCTGGCAAGGTATCCGCCGTGATGAATCACCCAATCGTCGATATGCAAAAAAAATAGAGCGCATTGGCCCCAAACTTTGGGCTTTTCGGCCTTTGGTGGACTGGACCGCACAACAAACCGTCGATTTTGTGCGCGGTCAAGGTTGCCCATTGAATCCATTGTATAGCCAGGGTCAAAGCCGTGTCGGGTGCGTCTGTATCAATAGCAACAAGAGTGATTTGGCCCAGGTGTCGTTTCGGTATCCGGAAGAAATAACAAGACTGTCTGAATGGGAACACCTGGTTGGTCAAGCATCGAAGCGCGGATATTCGACGTTTATGTGTGATGCCAGCGATCTTAAAGACCGACGCGCCATTTTTTCGGATCTGAACATCCATGCGCGGGTGGCTTGGGCCAAGGGCGAAAATGGCACGTTGGACCTGTTTGCTGATGGTGATCTAAATCTGCCGACCTGCGCTTCATCTTATGGTCTTTGTGATCAGTAAAAGGAGAGAACAATGACTATTTCTTGTGCCATAGAATGCGACGGGGCGGCGTGGTGGTGGAGTGCCAACATGCGTCTTTTGCCCTATGACAAGAATAGAGGCAAACGATGCTGTTCATGCGGTGATATGGTCCGGCGCGGTGCGAAATATATCCAGGTGGAGCGTTGGCGAGATTGTGCCAATGACATTGAAGAACGCATTTACGGCGATGAGGTTCCTCTGGCGTCCTGGGTCGTGTGCGAATCATGCGCCCCTATCTTCGTGAAGCTCCATGATATGAACGTGGATGTAGATTTAGGTAACAGCAAGTTGCACGATCTTTTGGGCGAATTTGAATCCATTTATGGACCGAGTGACGGTTTCAAATTAAAGCTACCTACCTATCAACCAGGAGGGATATGGCTTTGAAAACAGGGTATTCGTAATTTGTTGTGTATGGCCCCAGATTTTCCGGGAGATGTCCACGTTCCAAAGTCGCAATAACTTGTGTATGGGCGAGCGCGTGTCCAATGTTCAAAATCGTAAAATCCTGTGTATTGTCTGAGCGTTTTTCTGAGTGCAGTGGATGGTCCATGTCGAACAGGACGTGAACTGCAGCCCCTGACTGTCACAAAAAGTTCATTTGCATTTTTCTGAGGATCGTCTATCTTTCACTCAAGTCATTGACAAGGTTAACGTAAGGAGAAGCTTATATGCCCAGCCATCCGAATGCCGCACTGCTCAACGAGGCTCACCATCCCTTTCCGGAACTCCTGATCCCTCAAGGAGGACCGGGGGATGCTGAAATCTCCGATGGAACAGTGGATAAGCGGGGCGGCCGCGAGGCGCAGACGATCTGATGCGAGGTAACTCTGATCAGAAACTTGCATGGTCTTGTGGAGCCCGTGTAGCTAGATAGTGATGCATCAGGAGTTTATCCAGAAGTATTGCGACAACTGAGCGTTGTGCGGAAAACGTGTAAAATGCTGAATGTATTTTAAAAGGAGAATGTTTCATGAGTGTCACAACAGAAGAGCAAACAGTTTACAACGAGATTTTGACCAGTTTGTACGGAAACAGGCTCGGCCAAACACCAAGCCAGATTAACAGTCAGGTAATCGTTGATGTGAATACGGTTCTGCAATCCATTGTTAAATGTTCAGAGGCATTGGGGGCCACCAAGCCGTTGCTGGATTTGCTCACACCAGAAGCAACATCATCAGCCTTCATCAAGGCGGTTTTGAAGATAGGTTACGAAGAAGTTAGCAACTGGCTTGGTGTTGTGAATGGCAACGAGGAATATCAGACCTGCATCACAGTAGCTACTGCAGATTGGGAGGACGCTATCGAGATAGCACTTCTTGGGGTAGGGTAAAAGAACTTGGACAACCCGCTCATTTTGGTATTTCAAGCTATCGGAAGGTTGCTTACGCAACTGTGCTTCTATACAAACAGTTGCAGCTTTCGGACATTCCTTGTAATTGCCGGATTCACATCTCTACTCGTCGGAATATCAACTGGGGTGTCAATATTATCCCTGTTTGGTGGGTTGTCTTGTATTTTTGGACTAATTGGTCATTTCATTCATATCAGAAATGGCCGGTAAGAATCACCGAATCGCCGCGACCATTGGTATTCTATTGGCGGCTAGCATTCTCTCTAGCGCAGTTGCGAGCCAAAATCAAGAAAGTCTAAGTTATTTTACCTGCTTATTTGGCAACGGGTTGGGTCAATATCAGGTGCAATCTTTTGAAATCCATCGTTCTGGAACAGTGACGTTAAATGCTATTTCCAGATGGGTGCGTGGTAACCCGCAAAATGTCGCAGTAGCAGGAAACCAGGTTTTTGTAAGTAATGCGGCAGCACGGACTGTTGCGCAATTTTTAGTATCGAACTCTTCTATTGCGTCTTTGGTGTCAGAGAATGTTCCTTACTCTCCATGGTTCTTGGTTCCATTTCGTCGCTACATTTTCTCGTCATCACTTTTGGGATCTACAATCTATCGTATCGAGTTCAGGCTGGGCAAGCCTTGCGCTGTTAAAAAATTCGATATCCATAATATGGCAATTTCAGGAATGCGACTTGTTTATCTAAAGAGTGGCCCACAATTGTTTTTAACCTCTGCCATCGGTGATGACCATATTCTTTTGCCATTGCGAAGCTTAGCAAGAAAAGCCTATCGTTCGAGTTATAGTCGTCCCGTTAATAAAGGCCGAATGCTCTGGTTGGTGTCATCCATTACGAACCGCAAAGTATTACTTTCAGGAATTTCTTTACAGACGGGCAACCAAATACAGTCTAGATCACTAAGAGCGGCAAATGTAAAGGGTGCTAAAATCATTTGCGGCGGAAGAATTGTCTACACTATAAGCACCAACGGGGCATTGAATGTTTATCATGTGACAAATGACGGTGGATACCGTTTGGTTCAGAGTCTTCCTTCCAAGATTTTGCGTGGCTGTGATACCATGACGATATCAGGTAATTATATGATGGTGGCCCAAGGTGGTTTTCATCAAATTGAGATATATGCAATTGCTCCCCACGGAAAGCTTGTGTTCATCGGCAAAAAGTCAACAGGGGCAAATCGGTATTTGATCGCTATTACTAGCCCATTACATCTATTTGGGAATTCATGTACCAAGCATGGCAAGCGTATTCGACGTATTCATAATTTTTGATTTTTGGCTAAAGCTTGTTCGTTGGTCATCTCCGCTTTGGAATGACTGTGCAATATCTTGTTTTTGACGATTCTTATGTTTCCCCAATGCTCGGCAAGTCCATCCATGATCGCCGGTTAACGATGTCTTGGTTGACTGTCACAAAAAGTTCATTTGCATTTTTCTGAGGATCGTCTATCTTTCACTCAAGTCATTGACAAGGTTAACGTAAGGAGAAGCTTATATGCCCAGCCATCCGAATGCCGCACTGCTCAACGAGGGTCATCACCCCTTTCCGGAACCCCTGATCCCTCAAGGAGAACCGGGGGAAGCGGAAGCCTCCGAACTTCAGGCCGCCATCACTGCATGGGAACGCAGCGGGCGGCCTGATTCGTTTGCGGCGCTGGAAACGTTTGTTGGGCAGCACCCGGATTCCGCATGGGCAATAGCCGTGCAAGCGAACCTGGGCATCCTTGCGGTGGAACAGGCGTGTTTTTCCGTTGCGCTCCGTTGGCTCGAACAAGCGTTTCTCGCCGGTCAGGATGTGCAGGAGACGCAGATGAGGTCCTTGGTGGACCGGACGTTAGGCGAATTGCTCAGGCTGTCCGCCAGACTGGGGGATGTGACGGCGCTCGACCGCTGGCTGCGGATTGCGGATACCCGTTCGATGCGGGGAGCCGCTACCGAGGCCCGCACGGCGGCACGAATCGCGTTGTGGAGTCTGCGTAATCAGACGGGTGTGGCGCACCGTTGCGGTGCAGCCGCCCTCAAGGGAGTGTTGCTGGCGAAAGAACCATCACCGGCCCTGCCGATCCTGAAAACCTTGGAAAGTGCCCGCTCCGGTATCGATGGGCTGAACCTTCTGGATCTGGAGCAATTGGCGACAGAGGTTGGCATCGTCTTGCAGGCGGTGCATCGGGAGGATGCGAAAACGCCGGTTACCACGCCCGCTGTTGTGCATTGGAAGGTGGGCCACTTTGCCACGCTCCTGGATTATCGGGACGGTCGCTATCTTCTTCGGGACAGCGTGTTCCCCAATGACCGCTGGATTGCGGAGGATACGCTAGATAGCGAAGGCAGTGGGTTCTTTTTGGCATCAACCGTCGCGCCGGGATTCCGTGCGGCCACCCCTGAGGAGAAGACTGCCACTTTCGGGCGCGGGTATGTGTCGGGGCAGCAGCCCGGGGCGAACAAGAAAGAGTCCACAAAGGTACCCACCAAGCCCCAGAAGTGTACCGGTATGGCGACCTACACTGCTTACGCCGCCACGGTGTCCCTGGTGATGGAAGACATCCCTTTGGGGTACACCCCGCCCAAGGGACCGGCTATTGCTCTGGAGATGACCTACGCGCAGCGGGAAGACAGTCAGCCGGCCAATTTCCCCTTTTTCAATTTTGGTCCCAAGTGGAACAGCAACTGGCTGGCGTGGATTCAGGACATCCCCGGCGATCCTGGCAACAATGTGAGCCGCGCGATTCCCGGCGGTGGCACCCAATATTACAGTGGCTACGACAGCGCGACCGGCCAGTTCACGCCCCAAACCGACAATGGCGCGGTCCTGCAATTGGTGAGCGAGACCCCGGTACGTTACGTGCTCACCAAGGCCGACGGGAGTCAACAGATCTACGCCCAGAGTAACGGGGCAACGAGCGGTACCCGGTATGTGTTGCTGTCAGAGTTGCGCGACGCCTCTGGCAACACCGTAAGTCTCAGTTACGATGGCGAACTCCGTTTGACGGAGATCACAGATGCCCTGGGTCAGAAGACCGCCTTCACCTATGGTGACCCCAAAAACCCTCTCCTCGTTACGGCAGTTACCGATCCTTTCGGGCGCTCGGCGCGGATCGCCTACGACGATACCGGGCGGCTCGTATCCATAACCGATGTCATGGGTATGGTGTCAGGTTTCGCCTACGACAGTGGCGATTTCATCGAGGCCCTGACGACGCCTTATGGTAAGAGCACGTTCCAGTACGGAGAAGATGGCACCACCCTCTGGCTGGAGATGACTGATCCCCTGGGAGAGACGTCTTATCTCAAATTCACCCAGAACGCGCCCATCGAGTTCAGCGATCCTATCGCCCCGTCGGGGATGAACCTGTTCAATGCCTATCTCATGGACCGCAATTCGTTCTTTTGGGACGCCCACGCCTACGCCCACGGCGGGGTGGATTACGCCAATGCGCACCTCTACCACTGGCTGCATTGGGAACCCAACACCAGCCTTTCTTCGGATGTGATAGAAAGCCAGAAAGATCCGCTCACCCGCCGGGTGTGGTACAACTACCCCGGCCAGGTTTGGGGCGGGGCGACGGGTACCCTGAATCTTCCCTCGATCATCGGGCGGGTACTGGAGGACGGAACCACCCAGCTCACCCAGATTGGTTACGGAGCTTATGGGCACATCACGAGCTTCACCGATCCTGCCGGACGCGAAACCTTTTTTACCTACGCGCCGAATGGCGTCGATCTCATCGAGGTGGCCCAGAAAACCGCTAGTGGCCAGGACGTGCTTTTTCAGGCGACCTACGACCATCGCCACTTGCCCCTGACCATCACCGATGCCGCCGGCCAGCAGACCACCTTTACCTACAACGATGCCGGCCAGCCCCTGACGGTTACCAATGCCCTGGGACAAGTCACGACCTACCGCTACGATACCCAGGGCTACCTGACGGAAGTCGTCAACGCCAACGCCGTGACCGCCCTCCGCTTTGCCTATGATGCCTATGGCCGTGTCGCCAGCGTCACCGATGCCGAGGGCTACACCTTGGGATTCCAGTACGATGCGCTCAATCGGCTGACCGAGGTGCGTTATCCCGATGGCACGACGCGGACCTACGGCTACGACAAGCTGGATCTCGTGAGCCAGACCAACCGTCTGGGCGAGACCACTCGGTACGCCTACGATGCGGTGCGTCGCCTCATCGCCGTCACCGATCCCGTGGGTCGCGTCACCCGTTACGGTTATAACGAAGCGGGTTATCTCACCACGCTGACTGATCCGGCCGGTAACGTCACCACCTGGGAGCGCGACATCCAAAATCGTGTGACGGCGAAAATTTACGCCAATGGCACCAAGGAAACCTATACCTATGATCCGGCCACGGGGCAATTGGCCACCGTGACCGACGCCATGGGCCAAGTCAAAACCCTCACCTACACCATCGATGAGCGGGTGAGCGAGATCGCCTATACCGATACTCTGGTGGACACCCCCAACGTGTCATTCACTTACGGTGAGGATTACCCCCGCATCAAGAGCCGTACCGATGGGATCGGCACGACCTTTTACGCCTACAATTCCGTCGGCGAGTTTGGGGCAGGGCAGGTGGGGCAGGAAACGACCCCCCACGGTGCTATCGACTGGGAGTACGACTCCCTGGGCCGCAAGGTCAGTCGCCGTGTCGGCGACGTGGTGGAGAGCACGGAATACGACTTGATTGGCCGGCTTCTCTCGATCACTAACCCCTTAGGCAGTTTCCAGTACGAGTACGCCGGGCAGAGTGACCTGCCCACGGCGCTGCTTTCCATTGGCGGAGTCCTGGACACCTATTTCCGCTATGGGCCGCTCAACGAATCCCGGCAACTGCGGGCGATTCACCACAACGCGCTCTTTCCCTTGCAGGTCATGGATTTTCTGTACCAGAGCGATCCGGAGGACCGGGTGGTGCAGGCGACGGACATCGGGGGGCAACTCATTCCGCAATACAAGTCCTACCAATATGACGCGGCTGGACGCCTGACCAATGAAGCCGCGTACCCTGGTGGAGTAACGAATTATCGCTACGACCCAGCGGACAATATCACTTCGATGCAGGCCCCCGAAGGCTCTTGGACAGCCAGCTACAACGACGTGAACGAGATCGTGGAGCGAAACGACCGATCGTATTCCTACGATGCCAATGGGAATCTGACCAGCGATGGGGTTCGCACCTATACCTGGGACGCTGAGAACCGCCTTGTGGCTATCGCTTATATGGATCAGCCCGAGAAGCATAGTCAATTCCAATACGATGGCCTGAATCGCCGGGCGATCATGACGGAGACAAACGGTACGGTCAGCGAGACCACGACTTTCCTGTGGGATGGAACCGAGTTGTTGCGCGGGCAGACCGGGGCGGAGGCCACCTGGTATTACAAGCAAGGTGAGATCCACGGCAGCCGCAAGCTGTACTATGTGCGGGATCGCTTGGGTTCCGTGCGGGAGACGGTTGGGGAGGATCACGTCGTTAAGGCGCGGATGAGTTACACGCCCTATGGGGTGACCGAGACGAGGCTGCCGCCATTCATCGGCAAGGCCTCGGATTACCGGTATGCCGGCTTGTTCTTCCACGAGCAGAGTGGGCTGTATCTGGCGGTGTTCCGGGTTTACGATCCGGAGGCGGGGCGGTGGATTAGTAGGGACCCAGTAAATCTAACCATATTGGACAATAAATACACCTACTCCGATAACAATCCATCAAATTATTCCGATTATGCCGGACTACTTGTTACGAACAGATTGCTTCCTGGTTCACAACTA
This sequence comes from Acidithiobacillus albertensis, assembly GCF_001931655.1. Lineage (NCBI taxonomy): Bacteria > Pseudomonadati > Pseudomonadota > Acidithiobacillia > Acidithiobacillales > Acidithiobacillaceae > Acidithiobacillus > Acidithiobacillus albertensis. The sequence continues at coordinate 803,666 of NZ_MOAD01000001.1, forward strand.
TATTATGACCCGGTCCTACATCAAGCATTCTATGCTCCTCCTTATGCCAGCTTCAGATTGGAGTCGTGGTATGCATCTCACGCACCTTGGTGGGCTATATTTCCAGCGTTGTGGCACGGTGGAACTTTCGATTATCAGCGGCCAATACCGAACAAGCCAAACATAAATTATACGCAGTATGTGTGCGCCGCAAATTATGGAGTTGGAGTCTATGAGCGTTCAGAAGGGATACCTGAGTTGATAGCGATTCTTGGAAATGCCGCTGTGCTTGCGTTGCATCCGGGAACATTCTTGCAAAGATTCAAGGCAGACGAACCGCTTTGGAGTGCCGGATACAAAGGTGGTGCGTTTGTTATAGGAAAATAATTCAGTATTCACGTTGTAGCTTCTGATGCATCAAAATAAACTACGAGGTGATACGGCATTGTGACTTGGTACGCAATCTACAAAAGGGTAGAAAACCGTGGTCAAAGCGATATCGAAGTTAAATACGGCTTTTCATATCCTGCATTTTTCTTTACATGGGTATGGGCGCTATCAAAACGGCTCTACGCTGTAGCATTTGTGTCTTTTCTTTTTGGTCCGTTAACACCGTTATCCATCGTTTTTTGTATCCTCTCAGTGATGCCGCCAATGTTATGGGTACCAACCGGAAGCAAAAATCTTGAATCTTTTGTGGTGAATGCGGTGCCATTGTTGTCTGCATGGACTGTGCAGGTGACTATGGGTTTCTGTGGGAACGTTATGTACCGGAAAAAGCTGGAAAAAAGCAGCTTTATTTGCACAACGGCCGTTTGCCGTAACCGCAGTATCTCTCAGTGTTACAAACCTCATATTTTCAGACAAATAGTCATCTTTGCAAAAAGCATGAACTATTCCGGCCTTGTTCCCGGTGTGTTGTTGTCTGTCGTTGTGTTGTGGCTGGCTGTTCATGATCTGTTCCCGGTTGGATAGACGCTCATGACTGAAATTCTGCAGCTTCCTAAACTCCCTATCCGCCACGTCCAGGATCTCGGTGATCATTACCAGGTCGCGGCGAAAGGCGACAAATTTCTACTGCTTGCCCCACCCGCTATAGTGCGCTTAATCGCCGTGGCTGCCCACTTCAGACATGCGCAGATACATCCATGCACGGCATGCGTGTCCTCATCCAGATCGATCGTAAACGCTATCGCCGCAAAGTCTGCGGCAAAACTGGGTTCAAGCTAATAAGGGCCATGGACACCAAATGGTTGGCGATTACTCGATACGCCCCTGTTGCCGACAGTTCTGGTGGTCAATAGTGATTAGGCTACTTTCTCAACTCCAATCTCAAGAATCCTATCGCCGCTTCGTCTACGACGATGCAACAGGGCATGAGATCGTCCCCGGCTATACGGTTCAGGGTAACCCCACCATTGGCTATGGCCGCAATCTGATCGCCCAAGGGATATCCGAAGAGGAAGCGCGCGTTCTTTTGGAACGGGACGTCGCGCGAGCTTGGCACGAAGTGCGCGAGCATTTGCCCTGGGCGGAGAGCCAACTGTCCGTGGTGCGCTTTGCGGTGCTGGTGAACATGACGTTCAATTTGGGGATTCAGGGATTGCTGGATTTTCACGAGATGCTCCAGGCCTTGCAGCAGGGTGACTACGCCGGCGCTGCGGATGCCATGGTTCAGAGTCTTTGGTACCAGCAGACCGGGGAACGGGCGCGCACCTTGGTGGAACAGATGCGTAGCAATCGATGGCCGGCATTGCCAAGGACCACGGCGTTGTGAACCATCCGGTTGCGGGGTCCAAAAAGCCGATCCAGGTAGCGCTGAGCGGCTCCGGTTTTCTGCTGCCCGTGCATTTGGGGGCATTGCAGGCCATCGAAGCCGCCGGGTACCGTGTCTCTGCTTTGAGTGGTACGTCGGGTGGCGCTATCGTGGCCGTCCTTTACGCGGTGCATCGAGACATTCCGTCTTTGGTGAACCTCGTCCTGGATACCGACTGGCAACCGTTCATGAATTTCGACTCCTGGACCAACGGCTGGCGTCTCCTGACCCGGCGGGGTATCTGCGCGACCGCAGCCCTCGATGCTTTTCTGACCCGGCACACACAAGGACAATCCTTTGCCGACCTTGACCTGGAGCTTTTCGTCTGCGCTACGGACTTGCTGCGTGGGCAACGCACCGTTTTCTGTCGAGCGGAAACGCCGGAACTGCCTGTCGCAAAGGCAGCCAGAGCGTCGTCCTCGTTGCCTTTTGTCTATCCACCCAAGCGGGTCGATGGGAGGCTCTATGTGGATGGCGGTCTGACCGACGACATACCGGGCGACGTGCTTCCCAAAGATAGCGAGGTTCCTTCTGTCGGCGTCTACTTGACGGGAGAACCACCCAGGCTTCACGGGAACGAACCGACGCTTTTCGCCCTGGCATCGCTGAGCGTGCGCGATCTGCTGCGTGGGCAGGAATACCTGGACCGGCATGCCGCGCCGTGGGTGCGCTTTCTTCCGGTGGACACCGGAAACCTGAACATGCTGGACGCCCGGATGCCCAGGACGGACCGGGAACAACTCATGGAGCTTGGACGGGTCGGCATGGAAAAGCTCTTGCAAAATCTCGCCGCGTAGAAAAATAGACGGCCACCCCATAAACATCTATCATTGACCTCGTAATCTCCTGTGTACGAGAACGAAATGACCGTAGCCGAACCCATGCAGGTAGAAGCCCTTGCACAGCGGATTTACCGCATACGTGGGCTGCGCGTCATGCTCGATGCTGACCTGGCGGAACTCTACGGGGTCACCACCAAACGGCTCAATGAGCAGGTCAAGCGCAATTCGGACCGTTTCCCGTCGGACTTCATGTTCCAACTGGACGATGAGGAGTATGCGGCTTTGAGGTCGCAATTCGCGACCTCAAACACCGGGCGTGGTGGCCGCCGGTATCTGCCCTACGCCTTTACCGAACATGGGGCTATCATGGCGGCCACAGTGCTCAACTCCGCCAAGGCCATCGAGATGAGCGTTTTCGTGGTGCGGGCCTTTGTCCAGTTGCGCGAAATACTGGCAACCCACCAGGAACTGGCCGAGAAACTAGACGCGCTGGAGCGCACCGTATCCACCCACGATCAGGCCATCGCCGGGTTGATCAACGCCATCCGGGAGTTGACCCACACTCCTCCGTCCAGGTCTCGCCCTATCGGGTTCACGGCTGACATCCATGGTGACGGGCAGTAGTTCACGGCGAGGGCACCCCATGGGCGAGAACCCAGCCTCATTAGAATCACCCCCCGATGCCTCGGCCAATATCATTCGGCTACCTGGTTACGCGATACGCACCCTACGGGAAACAGGACACGATTATCATATACAGATCGAAACTCTGGCACCGACGGCGGTCTGCCCAGCATGTCAGGGTGTCCAGTGCGTAGGTTATGGCCGTTCAGAACTACTGGTCCATGACCTGCCCATGCACGGGAAACGGGTGGGTCTCTATATTGACGCCCGGCGCTTCAAATGCCGGGGCTGCGGCAAAACCTTTATGGAATCGCTGCCTGCAGTGGACGGAAAGCGCCGCATGACGGAGCGACTGGCCCATTGGATCGGCCCTCGTTCGCTCAACTATACGTTTACCAGTGTCGCCGAAGAAATCGGCGTTACGGAAGGCACCATTCGCAACATCGCCCACGATTATATTGAGGCGCTGGAGCAGACTCACCACTTCGAGACGCCGGAATGGATGGGTATCGACGAAATCCATCTGCTGCGTCGCCCCCGCGCCGTGATTACCAATCTGCGGGAAAATACCGCCATTGATCTACTACCAGATCGCGGCAAGCGGAGCATTCTGCGGTATCTCGCTGCCCTGAAGCAAAGGGATCGCATCCGCACAGTCGCCATGGATATGTGGCGGCCCTACCGAGATGCAGTTCATGAAGTGCTGCCTGATGCGTCTGTCGTGGTGGACAAGTTCCATGTTCTACGCATGGCCAACCAGTCTATGGATGAACTTCGCCGCTCGTTGTCTCGCTCCAAAGATGCTGATCGTTTACGTCGGAGGGCCGCAGGGGTCAAGAAAGATGCCTATCTCTTCCGCAAGCGCGAAAAAGATCTGGACGACAGTGAGCGCCTGATACTCGATGGCTGGCTGCGGAGCATACCGGAGTTGGGCGAGGCATGGCGACTCAAAGAGGGTTTTTACGGTGTCTACGATGCTGACAACAAAAAGGACGCCCACCAACGATACATCGTCTGGGCGGCATCCGTCCCACCCGAGTGCCAGAGCGCCTTTCAACCCATTCTCACGGCTTGGCAGAACTGGGAGCCTTACATCCTGGCCTACTTCGACCAGCAGGTCACCAACGCCTTTACTGAGAGCCTGAACAGCCTGATCCGCGTCACCAACCGCATGGGCCGGGGCTACAGCTTTGAGGTACTGCGGGCGAAGATTCTGTTCACCCGGGGCACCCACAAGAAAACCCTGCAGCGACCGAAATTTCGACGAGAGTCGCTGGGCACCACCGCTTTCTACCACATGGGGATGGCTCTGCCCTTGGAGTCTGATGAAGACCAAACAGAAATCAACTATGGGGTGGATCTTCGGCTGCTCGCAGAGGCGCTGGATACCGGCGGGAATGATACCATACACAAATCGCCTCGCGATCTGGGCTAGTCCGGTTTTGGACAAATACACAAACGTGGTCAGAGAAGCCTGTGGCCAGGTTGATGCCTCGTAAACACCAAATTACGAATACCCTGAAAACAGAACCCGTTGAAGCGCAGAAAATATCCTTATCGACAGCTGAAAAGAAGCATGGAACCACACCGTCAGATGAATGTGAAAATGAAGGATCCGAGTGGGTTAAAAAGACTAAGGAAGAGAGAATGATGGAAAAACAGGATTTCGCGGTACGCTGGCGACTTGGCGGCATGAAAAATTTCAACGAGCGCATGAGCCGTTGGCATGGGGCAAGTGGCGATGGAATTAAAACCGAGTGTGGACTAATTGTGCCCGTGATAGCTCATGGATAGCTACTAGAAGCCTACGAACTGAATGACTACAAGAACAAAATCACCTGTAAAAAGTGTCAAAAAGCTATTGCTGCCAGGGAAAGAACAAATGCCCGCTGACCTTTCGTTTTTCGCCTGGATCTGGCTTGTGATTCCCGCTGCAATAGGATCGCTGCTGGTCTGGGTCTTGATTTTAGAACTCCAGCATGTTTTTCGTTTGTTTCGTGTTTTTATGAAAGGTATTTTGAAATAATGAGGTACACCATGTCTCGTAAAGAAAACGGAATTATGACAAAGAGGGTGGATTATGAAAGACAGTAACGTAACTTTTTTTCCTGTTTTTGTTAATGCCTTACATCAGAAGTATAGGGTCAATGGACTGCCACCATTTGTTGGGGAGTTTGCTGATGTAGGCGAACTTCCGAAAGATCATTGTTCGGTGCCGTTCTATTATTGGCAAAAACCTAATAAAGATATTGTTTTTTCCTGTAATAAACCACTCATGGAAAGCTTTGCTATGACTTTGGCTATCCAAAAAAGATTCGTAGATGTGACTGTTGGTGACATTCTTCAAGCAGTTGATAACTTATGCGAGTTGCATAAAAAATCCTTTACAACCGCGATGCAGGCGTTATTGGCTGAAACAGTGTCAGAGCGCTGAACATCAAATGATCTCTATCGTTACGATCAGGTCATCATTTTATTCGATAGGAAGTTGATATATTCTGTGTAGAATATTCCGTGCTTATCCGGTTGTCTCCCAATGCTACTAAATATGGGGTTCTGTGAAAGCCCCTAAAAACTACCCTACGATGACCGACTGGCTTTGCCTAAAAAGGCTTGGCGAGGATCGCCGTACCAGTGTTGCCGCGATTTCATCGATTTTCAAACCCACTACCGGTAGTGGGTTTGGGAGACAACCGGATAAGCATGGAATATTCAATTTCAGGGAGGAGATTTAAGTGTCTTTATTTATCGAACCAAACGCGGGCGTATCGCCCATTTTGCAGGTGATTCAGTCCGCTCGTCACGAATTGAATGTCGGTGTCTACTATATGACGGACCGCCCCATTCTCCGCGCCATCCGTGCCGCTAAAGCGCGAGGGGTAGAGGTGCGGGTCATTATTGAGGGCAAGCCTTATGGCATGAAATCCTGGCAGGTGAGAAAGGAAGAACGGGAGATCAAGGCGACGGGTGCTGTGCTGCACCTGGCCCCTTATCGATTCACCAGTCACGGCAGTCACTGGGCTTTTTATCATGCAAAATATCTGGCGTCAGGCCATGAAGCTGAGATCGGTAACCCGAATTTTGCCTGGTCCGATTTTCATAATGCAAGGAATTACCTCTATGTCACGAAAAATCCAACCGTGGTTAAGGCAGTCAACGCTGTTTTTAATGCGGATTGGCAGAATCGGCACGCACCTGCATGGACACATCGTGATCTGGTGCTATCGCCCGGTACTTCGGTGCATCAGATTATTCAGGTCATCGACCAGCCGGGACCGATTGCTATTGAAGATGAGGAGATCGGACCTTATGCGCCGACGCTTGATGCGATTGCCGAAAAAGGCCGATTGGCGCGGGTAATCATGCCAGCCAATATCAATACCCAAGATCGCCAAGATGTGCGATTTCTGGAAGCACATGGCGTACAGGTCAGGCTACTACCGGTGAAACCGATATATTTGCACGCCAAATTAGTATTAGGAAATTCATTGGCTTATATCGGTAGCGAGAACCTGACCCAGACATCGCTAGAGATCAACCGAGAGGTTGGATTGCTGCTGAACGGTTCTGATATTTCCAAACTTCAGGCGCAATTCAATCGGGACTGGGCGAGGGCGCGGAATTATGATTAAGCGCGAAACCCGTTCGGTAGCGCCCCAGTTTGGGAATCGCGCCAGGGCTAAAGCAAATCGTTATCCGAAATCACAACAAGACGTGGTCAGTTCGTCGCAGCCTGAACAGGAACGCTGTGAAACCCGGAAATTCTGGTATCCCAAGGATCTTGATCTTCCTGATGGCGGTGCATTGGTGCAGCCCCGGCAGACACAACCTGAACCGTCGAAGACTATCCCGGTTACGGTTCGGAAGAAGCGGGATTATCGGGCCTGAACGGTTTTGATAGAGGTCTTAAAAGGCACTAAGCAAACCTTTGCCCGTCATGGGCTATACCATACCTGATAGTGTTTGGGGTTGATGTATGTTGTCCGGAAAGGCCAATGGCGGCAAAGGGGCTTTTGTGAAAAATTGGATGTGTCATTTGTTGGGGGTGCCAGGACATTCTGCAGCCGGTGGGGATGACGAACAGAAAGTCGGAAATGTCCCTGTAAATGAACAGGACGGGAAGGTGATCTCCAGGCCGAATACATTTTCCGAGTTATCCCATGAGATTGACATGGGTAAATCGGAAAATGACTCATTGAGCGATAGCGAGTTGGAAGAGATGGAGCGTTTACTGGACTCCGAGTCGCAAAATTCCGAGGTTGGTGACGTAGTGAAAGAACTTAATGACTTTGTGAATTCCAGTCAAAAAGTCTTTTCCTTTCCTGATCGTCAAATATCGGACTATCTGCCACCATCCCCCGCCACAATGGATCGACTGACAAGTATGACGATGTCCGAGGACAGATCGGATATGCAGATTTCGAGAGATATTGACGATTTTATGGACAACTGTTCAGAGGCCGAAAAAAGGTTTTCAGATATACAGAAGCAGGCAAATCAGGGGGGATGGTCATATTCCGGGAACATCAATGGAACGCCGACCATTCCAAAATCTTTCCCTGTGCAGAAAACGTCACAACCGACTGAAGTTAAGGATACTATCCAATCGGTGCGCACAGATTTAGCACGAATTTTGGCTAAAATAAAGCTGGTTGAATCGACTGGCGGCACCGTCGATGAAAGCGACATGTCTGTGATGATTTCTGTGTTTTCCGCCTTACACGAACAACTTACGCCGCTTTCTTGTGAATCGGTTGATCTGAAAATGGCTGCCATGCGATTGGATTTGCAGGCCATGGAAGTCCAAATGGAGAAATTTCGAGACCTGGCACAGCAATGCCGTGATGTCGTGGACACTATGCGCCATGGATACCATATTTCAAGGACAGCTTATCAGGTAGCCTTAAAGGCTGCTGATAACTTGTTCGATGCTTATCAGAGTTTAATTCGTAAAGCTTACACGGACCCGCAAGATTTAGATTCCGTTTTTCGCTCCATGAATCTATCTGTATGCATTCGTACAAGCATGGCAATGCGAGGGTGTAACACGATAGGAGACTTGGCGCTCATGACGAACGAGCAGATCCTATCCATTCCCGGGATTGGACCTGTTCGACTTGAAAGGATTCGACAATTTTTTCGGAATAAGAATCTTCCGGCACTTTGCATAGCCATTTTGCCCATTCATACGGCTGCAGGATTTGATTATAACTCTGTAGGTCAACGAAATAGCATTAAGGATTATCGTTGGATGGCGCCAAAATGTTACGGAGAGATGACTTTTGAGATCAACAAATACGGAAGTTATCCCTATATTTACATGGCAGAGATCCAATGAGGTTTCACATGTTCTCTTTGCGTAGGATCGAATGGATATACTGGTCACTGGTAGGATTCATCGTTCTGGTTGGCGTGGGCATGCTTTTCGGGCACTTTGAAAGGCTGGTGGTTACTGATTCCACTTGCCAGCCGGTTGGTTTTTATCAGTTGCTTGGGACCCCTTTCCCGCTTCACGATGGGGAACTGGTAGAAGTTGAAATCCCGGGTCCGCAGGACCATCCAGCGGTCGCAGAGGGATTGAAGTATCATTGGTTTCCGAAAAACGAGCCCTGGATCAAGAATGTGGTGGCTTTACCCGGCCAGACGGTGGTTCTTAAGCGGCAGGGTGTCTGGGTAGATGGTCGATTATTGCCAAATAGTCATGTCGATAGATGGACACCCGGGCATCATCATCGGATTCTACACTATCCATTTGGTACTTATCATCTGAAACAGGGACAGGTTTGGCTCTATGCCCCTGGTAATTATGCCTTCGATTCGAGTTATTACGGACCGGTTTCGGAAAACAATATCCTGGAAAAAGTGCGTCCGTGGTGGGTGATTCCTGGAAGCCAATTCTGGCTGAAAAAGGGGGATTAAGATGGTTAAAGTCAGGTTGTTGGCTATCATCCTGACGTTGATCGAAGCGGTGGGCATGATTCTCTCGCTCCTTCTGATTTGCGCAATGGTCGTCATGGTGCCTAGTTTTCATTTTCCTTTGCCAAGAATTCAAATAATCATAAGGGATTGTTACCGGCCTTTTGATCTCACAAGTAGGGGATGTCCTGTTTTTTTGTATTTCTCGAAGCGCTTAGAGGGATCTATATGAAAAACATGATGAAATTTTCAGAATGAGGTCAGAATGCACATTTATCATAAAGGCACGATAACTGCTGAGTCGGGACTGGGTGTCTGGGGACTTGCTGTGGCCATTGCCAGTTTGCGCGGCCATGGGTACCCGATCCCTGAATACTGGATTGCTCTTGGATTCGCCTTGGGTTTTTTGTGCATCGTCTGGGGTATTGCCTGGGAAATGCGCACAGACAAAGAACAGGTTTCAGAAGGTGCGCTGACGACGCTGCACTGGTACGCAAGATACTGTCCGCATGCCAAAGACCTATTGCAGCGCACAAGCCATCCGACCTGGTCAGAAGCTTTTGCGGTCGAGTCGTTGTGTCGAAAGCGATCCCGTCATGTCGTCTGAATGTTTTCCGAAAACAGGGTATACCATTACGTCATGTGTTATGCTATACCATAACCAAATTCAGGAAGAGGTTTTGTATGCGAAAAATCATCGTAAAAGGGCAGACGTTTGATGAGATTCCGACGCGTGTGCCCGTTAAAATGCACATGTATGCCAAGGCGTTGGCTTTTGCTCTGAATCAGAACTTGCGTCAGAGTTATATCGAAATGACTGAAAAGTTTTTGCGTGAAAAGCCTTGGGAAACGGGTCTGAAGTGGCGCCAGACCAAAGGGCTATCCCAGACACTTACGGAAAGTGCGGGGCGCCAAGCTACCGGATGGATGCAAATCAACATGCGTGTGACTCCCGAGCAAGGGGCCGATCTAACACGGATTGCACAGAGTGCGGATATCAGCATGTCATCGGTTACCTATACCATCCTGTATTGGTGGACCTGGTATGTTTATCCGCCAGCCTATGAACGTGAAAGGCGTGCAAAGCTGCAGGCCCAGAGAAGTGGGGGATCAAAAGTGTGAAAGCGATTACCGTGATGAATCGAAAGGGTGGGGTGGGGAAAACTACCATTGCCCTACATTTGGCCGCGTGTGCTGCCGAAATGGGACTAAAAACACTCCTGGTGGACATGGATAGTCAATGCAATGCTACGACTATAGTAACCAGAAAAGTACGCAAATCATCTGACCTGGATATTGCGGTGACCGATCTTTGGGATGAAGATTCCGAGATGGAATTCAGAAAATATGGCGACTTTGATTTTTTTATTCTGCCGGGTAGTGAACATGCAGTGGCTGTTCCCGGACAGGGAACGGTGAACCCTGAAGGCATGCGGGAAGCCCGCATGGCGATGGATCGGTTGCGTGAGTTCTCATTTGATCTGATTGTTTTCGATGTGCCCCCCGCACCCGGGGTGCTACAACTGGCCCCCATGTTGTTGGGCGGGGTACTGGTCATACCGGTGATACCGGATACCCTGGCGGTTCAGGGGATGGTCGGTGCTATTCGTGATCGTCAAATGGTCCTGAATTCCGGTGTGCCACTGGATATGACCATCTTGATCAATAAATACAAGATGACAAGTGCCAACCAGTCACGCATGATCGAAATGTTACGAAAAACTGTCCATAAAGACAGTGTGTTGCCAGAGGTCTTTACGGATCGGGTGCTGGCACCTGATGCGCTGCGCGAAGGAAAGGCGGTGTGGCAATATGCACCCAGAGATCCCGGCGCGAGTGTTTGGCGCAGAGTTTGTGTCAGAATAGTCGAAAATTTGATGAATAAGGAGGTTGAAGGTGGCGAAGATCAAGAAGGATGATGTGATGGAGTCTTTGGCATTTGCGCTTCAGGAAGACGCTGAAGGGCAAAATGGATCTGGAACATCTTCTGCCGGAAAGAAAAGCGGGGGACGAAATCTGTCTGAAAACCTGCCGTCCGGCCTTTTTTTGAAGTTGGATGAAATTACACCCGATCCCAATCAACCCCGTCGTTTATCCGATGAAGCAGACGAAGATTTGGAACTGCTGGCGGAAAGCATTTTGCGTCATGGTGTGATTCAACCCATCACGGTCAGGCGACTGGATGGTGGATTCCAGATTGTGACTGGCGAGAGACGCTGGCGGGCATCCCGGCATGCGCTCTCTACTGGGAAGAAATGCGAACGTCCTGGCTACGATTTGAGCCGTATCCCTGCTGTTCTGGTAGAACCTCAGTCTGATGTTGATCGACTGGAAATGCAGATGGTCGAGAATCTGGCGCGGGCTGATATGAGCCCGCTGGATACCGCTTATGCACTTCAATCATTGATTGAGACCCAAAAGGTCAGCCAGGAAGAGTTAGGTCGTCGTCTGGGACGTTCGCGGACCTGGGTGAACCAGATGTTGAGCAAAGTGCATCCCGATGCCCGGGCATTGATCGAGCACCTGGAAATAGATGTGAATGCCGTTGGTCAGAATGAGCTCGTCCGGCTCATGGGCTGGTGGCGCGACACCGAGGGTAAACGAGCGATTTTTGTGGACCTGAAAGAGCGCGTCAGCGCAGGCATTGAACTGAAGCGGACGGTCATTGATGAAGCAGAAGAAATCTGGACGCTACGCAATGGTTTGGGTTTGCAGGATCGATCCGATTTGAGCATGGAACAATTGCGCGAAGCGCAGGATTGGGTATCGTCCAATGATGCGGCCAAGCGCCTGGCATTCCAGAATCTGAAGTCGGGCATGTCTTCAGAGCAGGCACTACGGGCTGCTTACCAGGACGACACAACGGCCCCAGAAGTTTCGAGTCCTCTTGATTCCGAGGGAGAGGAAGTATTGCCTACGCCGGATCCGGATGAGAGTGTGGCAGATCATTATCTGGATGAGGATGAAGAAGAGAGTGAACCCGAATTCTCCGGCACATTGTCTGCAGTGGCTGCCGATGCGGTTTCTGTCGCACGTCAGCCTTCTGGGCGGGTGCCGAAGCCCACAGCCGGGACCGAAACGCATGGAATGGAATGGGAAGCTGCCAATGCATCGGGGGTGTCCAGCGCGGCCAGGGCGCTTGCCGAAACAGGGGATGTGATGCCTGAAATGACGGTGAGCCTGTCGCATGGCCTGCTGTCCCGTCTTTTTCAGAAAGCGGGTCGGCATTATCATCCTTTGCAGGATGATGTTGCGGATGTTCTGGAGGTTCTGGAAGTGGTGGCTGAGGAAGACTAAAGGGACAATAAATCAGTCATGCAAAGGATATCCGGAGACAGAATGCGGAGTATAGTTCAAAAAGGCCCGATTATCGGAAAATATGAGAGCCAGCCAATATACAAATTTTTGGTATATGACGATAATTTGATCATACGGTTCTTCCGCGTCGCGACAGTAGGTCGTGATGGTGCGATTTCTTTGTTGCAGTTATCCGATGACGAAGTGGTGGTAAGTCCTGGACTGGTGTATCAGCGGGAGAATGCAACATCGCATATATGATGGATGTCCTGGAAGTGGTGGATAAGGGAGGTCTAAGCATTAAAATGGGCGAAAGTGATCGTTATGCCCGTTTGGCGGCACTGTATGGATTGCATCATTTAGGAGTGCTTCAAAACGGGTATGCAGAGGATGCGCCTGTTGATTTGCACCTCAGCTATTCCGTACTTTCTGCCCCGCCTGAAAATGCAGCGCTACGGGACATGGAACCCGTGTTGGGATATTTCCTGCGTCACGCGGACCCTGCCGATGATCTGGCATGGCTGATGGACGCTTTCCTGGCCGCGTTCGACGCCGGGAACTGGGCGGTAGTGCAACGTGGAGGATACGTTCTCGATCTGTTGTGTTTCTTTTCTGACGACCTGGAGCAATGGCAGAAAAAGGGTCTCTTGTTGCGACTGAATGATTACTCGGAAAAGCTTCCCCGTGAAATACCGGAAATCGCCTATTTCCCGCAGGACTCGCGCAAAACAGCGCATCAGGATTTTATTGTGCGGCGCTGGCATCTTTCTTCCGGGGCCTTGTATGATCGATTAAAGCAGCTATTGAGGCCCCCTTATGTGTGCTGATTCTGTAACTTGTAAAAATCGGAATGGAGTGTGTAATGACAGAGCGAATAACCGAGAACTTAGTGCGCGACAAGCTGGCGACGCTGGGTTACAGGGAACATGATAACGGCATCACAATAGAAGAGCAAAAGTCCGAGATAGCCAAGGTCAAAGGCCTGCTGTCTAAGGCCAGCAAGAAGGCCAGCGGTAAATCCGGATATCCAGAGTTCATCATCACTGACAAAAAGGATGCGGGCTTCATCATCGTGGTGGAGTGCAAAAAGGACGTCAAAAAGCACGAGAGCCCCGACAGAGACAAGCCAGTCGAATATGCGGTAGATGGTGTTTTGCATTATGCAGAACACCTGGCAAAGCACTACACGGTGGTTGCCATTGCGGTGAGCGGCACTACCGCCAGTTCAATGAAGATATCGAATTTCCTGATTCCGGCGGGGACCAATGAAGTCAAAGACCTGGCAAACGAATCAGGGGTAGTCGTAGACGCTCTTATCCCGTTTGATGACTACTACCGACTTGCGTCCTTCGACCCGGATGTGGCCAAGAAGCGCCACTCTGACCTGTTGGCATTCTCCAAAGATCTGCATGAGCTGATTTGGACGAAAGCCAAAATCTCTGAAGAAGACAAACCGCTGCTGGTGAGCGGCACCCTGATTGCCTTGATGAACTCTGCATTTCTGAAGACCTTTGCAGCCTTGTCGGCTGAAGATGTTCAGGAAGCGTGGCTGGGGGCTATCAAGAAGGAGTTGGACAAGGCTGACATCCCCAAGGCCAAGAAGGACACGATGCTGCAACCGTACTCCACGATTGCCGTACATCCCAACCTGGGTAAGCCAGATAGCAAGACAGCAAAAGAGTACCCGGACGGCGTATTCAAGGAAATCATCACCCGCATCTGTGACAACGTTTGGCCTTACATCAACGTCTACCATGACTTTGATGTCGTTGGGCAGTTCTATGGCGAATTCCTGAAGTACACAGCAGGCGATAAGAAGGCATTGGGCATTGTCCTGACGCCCCGACATGTGGCTGAACTGTTCTCTTTGATAGCGAATGTTGGTCCGGAATCAAAGGTGCTTGATATTTGTGCCGGCACCGGCGGATTTCTTATTTCGGCGATGCAGCATATGTTGAAAAAGGCGGTCACAGAAGAAGAGCGTACCGACATTAAGAAGAATCGCCTGATTGGTATTGAGAATAACCCCAAGATGTTCGCTCTTGCTGCCAGCAATATGATTTTGCGTGGCGATGGCAAGGCGAACCTGCATCAAGCCAGTTGCTTCGACGATGCGGTTATCAAGGCCGTCAAGAAGATGAAACCGAATGTCGGGATGCTCAATCCCCCCTACGCCCAATCCAAAAGCGACGCGGAGCTTCACGAACTCTATTTCGTGAAGCAGATGCTGGACTGCCTGGAGTCAGGATCAATCGGCATTGCGATTGTACCGATGTCCGCAGCAATCAAACCCAATCCTGTTCGGGATGAGATGTTGAAACATCACACTCTGGACGCCGTTATGTCTATGCCGCAGGAATTGTTCTATCCAGTCGGTGTGGTGACCTGTGTCATGGTTTGGTTTGCTGGGAAGGCGCACGCCAAATCGGACAAAAAAACTTGGTTTGGTTATTGGCGCGATGACGGCTTTATTAAGACAAAACATAAGGGCCGAATTGACCAGGATGAGCGATGGCCCGCCATTCGAGACCATTGGGTAGCCATGTATCGAAACCGGGAAGTTCATGCGGGTGAAAGTGTAATGCAGTCAGTTAGCGTGGCGGACGAGTGGTGCGCTGAAGCCTACATGGAAACGGACTACTCCAGCTTAACGCAGGCTGACTTCGAGAAGGTTGTGCAGAGCTATGCCCTATTTAAGCTCTTTGGCCAAGGGACCCATCAGGAACCGGGGGAGACAGTGGATGCCGAAGATTAACGACCTGTTCACCCTGAGTTATGGACACAGTCTGGAACTCAATAGGCTGGAGCAATCTGCAACCCCCGAAGCCATCAACTTTGTAGGACGCGCCGCACGGAATAATGGTGTAACGGCTCAGGTAAAACCTATTCCAGGGCTGGAGCCCGCGCCGGCAGGCACCATCACCGTGGCTCTCAATGGACAAGGTGGGGCGGGCGTGGCATTTCTGCAACCATTCCCGTTTTACAGCGGATTCCATATCATGGTGTTGACTCCAAGAAAGCCGATGACGGAGCAGGAAAAGCTGTGGTGGGTGCTATGCATTACGGCCAACCGGTTTCGGTTCGGCTTTGGCCGTCAAGCCAATAGGACCCTAAAAGACCTGGTATTGCCTGAGCCTATGGATAGACCAGAGTGGACCAACTCGACGAGTGTGCTCAAGTTCGACGGGGCTTCATGTCCCCAGCATGCGGGGGGTGCAGCCGAACTTTCCACCACGCACTGGTTAGCGTTCCGATACGACAAAATCTTCGAAATCAAAAAGGGCTACTACAACAAGAAGCCGCCAACTTCATCCAGAGAGGGCGGCATTCCATTCATTGGCGCCACCGAATACAACAACGGGGTTACTGCGTACATTGCGCACGAAAACCTAAGAAAATTCTCAAAGGATGGCTCAATTAACCCCGACGAACCGCTTAATCGCAAGATATTCCCCGGTGAATGCATCACCGTCTCAAACAATGGCTCGGTTGGAGAAGCCTTCTACCAGCCCGCACCATTTACCTGTACCCACGACGTAAACCCGCTGTATCTCAAGGATAAGCGGGTCCGTCTCACGCCTGAACTGGGACTGTTTCTGGCTACCGTAATTCGTGCGGACAAGTACCGTTGGGGCTTTGGTCGAAAATGGCGGCCAATCCGTATGCCCGACTCGCTAATTAGCCTACCGGTTACCTCTGTCGGCAAGCCAGATTGGGACTATATGGTCGGCTACATCAAGTCCCTGCCCTACAGCTCTCAGGTCGAATAAAGTCATTACTCTTAGTGAATCTAAAGGGCAATTGCAGGTTCGGCTTCGTGGCCACGATAAAAATTTAGGGCTATGAATTTTTCCACCACAGGAGGAAGTAACCGTGAAAACGACGTATAAAATCATATTGGCTGCCGCAGTGATTTCCATGACGGGATGTGCTACGAATTCTGATCATTCGGAGTACCGGGCCGCTCTGCAGAAAACGGTCGATCAAAAGATGACCAGTGCTATGGGTGGGACCGGTCTTTGTTTGCCAGTCAGTAGTAGCAGCAACATGGCGGGGGATGCCTATATTGCGCATGAATGCCAGAAACAAACGCCCAAAGGTTATGAATTTTCCATGGCTCAGGATGTGCCTAAAGATCACATGCAGTTGATGGATGAGTTACGCAAGAAAGGCTATGTTAAATTCGGGTCTCCCTACACTTGTCATTACCAGAGCGGTAATCTTTTTACCGGAACAACTAATAAAAATAAGACGATGCTGCCTGTTGTCACAACGAACAAGGATGTGCGTTTTGTTCAGCATCAAGTGGCGGAGTTCTTGATGGGGGATGTTGATCGCGGTTCGTTGTGTATCGGGCATTTCGACATTACGAAGATTGTTTCTGCAACTACTCCGCATTTTAATTCAAAATACTCCATGAAAACGGTTGCCGTGACCGCCGATATCGGTTTGAAAGGGGTGATGCGCCTGGGTAAAAACAGTCCGTTGTTGAAGAATGCGCTGAAAAGTGATTCTGCAGATGCGGACAGGATTCGTAAGGATATCTTTACCATTTCCGCCATATTAGGTGAATCATCCAAAGATCACTGGAAAGTGATGCAGGTGACGCATTTCGGGCCTGCACAGAAGACTGCTTCTGCATCTTCCTGAAGCGCAGACTTCTTTCCGCATGGTGAGTAACCGTTGCTGGTCTTGCCGATAGTCAAGCAACCATCAAGCAACGGTTACCTCTTAATCCACAGATTTTAATGGCTAATAAGCGCGGTTAGACTTGTTTGCGGCCAGCCAGTCAATCAACGTGATTAGTGTTATAGACAATCCGGCGCCGGAGTGTGTGGTAGATGGCGGGGTATCGTGAGTGCCTGTAAAATCTGGTGTGACGGCGCCTGGGCTCAAACCAAACGATCGCCAGGGATTACCGCCGGACACCAATCCGAATTATTTTCAACGCTGTTTAACCAAGAAGGAAAATCTCGTGAATAGAAAAATGATACTGATTTACGTCACCATGATTGCTTCAATGGGCCTTGCCGGCTGCGCCAATAATCCTTACGCCAGTAACGGTACAACCGCTGATGTTACGGGAGGCGCTGTATCGGACGGTGTTGGCAATGCATCCAATAATGCCTATACACGTTCAGGTCATCATTACCAGATGGAAATGACCAGCTTTGTATGCCCTGAAGGTTACATTTGCAGGCCAACGCATCCATCGCATCCCAATCCCACCACGTTACCGCCCCCTGTCAAAAAGAGAGTCAACAAACCTGTAATACAACAGTACGTACCACACTTTCCGTTCTGTCCGCATGGAAAAGTTTGCCAGTATCATCAGCAAGATTATGTGACGCAACATGGTAAAACGGTTTTTGTGGTCAATACACCGCCGCCGCCCGGATCGCAAACTTAATCTGTCTTTTCCGAGTGAGTCACCCCATCCTGAACATCCAGTCTGACGATTGCCGACAGGCCGCGTATGTGGCTCGCCCATCGCCTTTGGGTAATCCCTATGCCATTGGGCCGGACGGTAGCCGGGATGAGGTCATCGAACGATACCGCCACTGGCTTGCTGCCCGCATCGCAGAGCACGATCCAGTAGTCTGCACAGCACTGCTGGGTATCCAGCCCGATCAGCCGCTTTCCTGTCATTGCGCGCCCTTGCCCTGCCATGCGACGGTCATCGCGGAAATGCTGGATGGCGGCGTGCAGAAGCGATTGCGTGCGCGGGCAATCCCATCCCTGCGTTATGCCGGCATCGGTTCCCGCAGTACACCGGAACAGGTCTTGCTGGTTATGCGCAAGATCGCGCACCGGCTGTCTGAGCTGGAATACACGCTACTTTCCGGCGGCGCGTCCGGTGCGGATTCCGCTTTTGAGGCGGGATGTACGGGCAAAAAGGAAATCTACTTGCCCTGGCCGGGATTCCGCGACCGGCAAGGAGACTTTTGTATTCCGCTTCCAAGTAGTGAGGCCTTTCGTGTCGCAGAAATCGTCCATCCTGCCGGGAATCGAATGAACGACAAGGCACGATCGCTAATGGCCCGGAACAGCCATCAGGTGCTCGGCGCTGATCTGCGGTCTCCAGTGAACTTTGTCGTTTGCTGGACGCCGGACGGGTGTGAGTCGGAATCTGCCCGATCACGAACAACGGGCGGGACCGGGCAGGCCATTGCGCTGGCTGATCGCTGGGGGATCCCGGTGATCAATCTGGCCCATGGCAAGGCGTCCATGGGGCGGTTGGCGAAATTGGTGGTATGAAAAGACGGGATCCACGATCGGTCTCTCATAACACCAAACCGTTCCAATAAGCGTGAACCTGAGTAGGGAGCACCCCAGATTTTATTGGGGCCCTCAAGTCTATGGGGTCGCCGTTTGAAGTCACCATATCTTCAAGACCAATGGTTGCCCAAGTTCTGTCTGGTCGGCTAAGGACATAAAAATCTCCTGCTTTATTTTTATCTGTGTCCCCCCTGAAGGTTTTTTTGTGCGGATCAATGGAAATAATCCTATCTTGATCACCTGATCTGAGGGGGTAATCTTTGGAGAACTTTTTGAGCATAAAGTCTGTTCCATGATGTTACACCCTCATACGCTATGTACGCATTTTCTTCGCCAAGTCCTCAGCCTTCAGGTGTGTATACCGTTTGAGCATTTGTAAGGTCTTGTGGCCGGTAATGGATGCTACCTCCATGATGTTGAAACCTTGCTCGAAGAAGCGGCTGGTGGCTTCATGTCTTAGATCATGGAAGCGTAAGTCTTCAATGCCGGCGCGTTTGCGGGCTCGTTCAAAGGCCTGGGTGATGCTGTCCGCACGCATTCCCCAAACTGACCCGCTGATCTGCCGGGGCAGGGAGGAGAGAATCTGAATCGCCTTTGGTGATAATGGGACGGTCCTTGCCTGGCCGTTTTTGGAATCCGGGATATGCAGCGTCATTTTTTGCAGATACAGATGCTTCCAGTCCATGGAAGCGATTTCACTCCGACGCATGCCTGTCTCTAGGGCGAACTGGATGATGTTGGATAAGTGTGAACCATAGGCTTCACTTTCTTTGATCAGACATTCTTCCTCAAAGTCTGTCAGTCGGCGATCCCGGGCGTTATTTTTTTTGGGGATAGATACCAGTGGAACCGGGTTGATCAGTCCGCCCATGCCCCATTCTTTGGTGGCTATGGTAAACAGGTGAGAAAGTACAGAAAGTCGTCTTTTGATGGTGATCGGGCTTAACCCCTCGGCCAAGGCCAAATCCCGGTACTTGGCAACATCTTTACCCTGGATGCCTGCCATGGTCATTTTGCCAAGGGCTGAGACCTTCAACTGTTTGATGACGGATAATTCCCGGTTGAACCCTTTTTTATGGGCCGAAACTTCTGTGGCGTAGCGATCAAGGGCCTCGGCTAAAGTCGTTTTCTCTGCCTCAGCACGGGACACAAAAACCCCGCGAACCATCTCTGATTCTATGACGCTGGCCCACTTTTGTGCTTCGGCCTTGGTTCTGAATGTGGCCGTTTGTGTGGGGAATCCTTTCTTCCGAATATGCACCTGATACCCGATCAGGTGCCCATCCGAGTCTTTTCTGGGAGTGAATGATGCCATGATCAACCTGTTACGATCAATTTTTGATGCACTCAAGTGCATCATAACTGCATCACGAAAGCAAATAGAGGTTATTTCTAGTTTGTAACCTTTTGTTTTATTTGGTGGAGCGGAGGAGGATCGAACTCCCGACCTTCGCATTGCGAACGCGACGCTCTCCCAGCTGAGCTACCGCCCCATGAGCGCAAAGGATAAAGAGAAGCCTCGCGGAATGCAATGCTTGTAAACGGCTGGCAGGGCTAGGTGTCAGTTTTTGCTGCTCAGCAGCGCCCCACCACCATTACATCGCTACCAAACGGGAAGATTTCTGGCCTTAGTCCGGCTTCTTTTAAGGCGCTGGCGATTTCCTCAGGATGCAGGAAATGATTCCCTTGGACATGCTCGGTGAGATTCTGGTAAGCCATGCCCCGCAAGGGTGCTTCGCGCAGGCGACGATGATCATCTGGCCATGCGGGTTCCCAAATGACTACGGCGCCTTCTGCTTTGAGATTGCTACGCAGTTTGTCAAAAATGGCCCCACGTTTTTCCCAGACATGGTGAAGGGCACGATTCATGGCAATCAGATCTGCCGGTTCTGGCAGAGAAAACGCATGGATATCGCCCTCCGAAAAGTGCAGACGGTCACTAAGGCCCTCCTGTTGAGCTATTTCCTGCGCCTGCCGCACATTTTCCGCAAAACCATCCAGACCAAGGCCCCGCAAATGGTTGCAGCGCTGTGCCAGTGCCCGTAAATACCAGCCATTTCCGCAACCCAGATCCACAGCAAGACCACCCCGGGCATCTACTTCGGCAAATATGGGAACCTGCGGGCAGATTTTTTCTTCAAAAGTCTTGCGGAAATTGTTTTCCAGCATCAGCCCAAACCAGGGCAGAATGGTTTCCCGTTCCGCCAGTACTTTTTCACCCGGACGTTCGCCCGTGCGCATCAGTCCTGCGGCGCGTTCAGCCATATGTGCCGACAGGACCGAACCAATAGCTGTTGCCATGCGGCTACCCGGAGCCTCGGGGCGCATGCTGTCGCCATCTGCGCTGAGTTGCCACTGATCGTCGGAATTCAGTTCCAGCCAGCCAAAAGCATAAGCAGCATCGCACCAGCGGGTGACGTATCCTTCGTCCATGCCCGCTTGCTGAGCGAGATGTCGGGAATCAGCCTTCTGCAATTGGTGCAGGGCGCTGAACAGTCCATTGACGACACCTATGAAAGCAATATTCAGGGATTGTGCGCCCTGAGCCTGCTGCCTGAGTTCTTCCATGCTGCGTAAAGTCATATGCTCTCCTTGTCGCTCGATGCGTTAAATAAGGTATTTCAGGCCAACTACGGTCAGTAATCCCAGTGTTCCCAATAAAAAAGCGCGTTGGTTGATACGTAGGTGTAAACGATTACCCGCCCAGAGACCCAGCAAAACTGGCGGAATCAACATTAAAAAACCTATGGCCAGCTGCCAGGTCAACAGCGCCAGGGCTACATACATGAACCCGCGCAACACATTGTCTGTGAGCGCAATCCCCTGAAAAGTGGCGCGAAAAGCGCGTTTGTCCAGATGCCGCATTTGCAGGTAGGCGACGATAGGCGGTCCACCCCCACCGTAGAGGCTGCCCACGACTCCCCCAAATATTCCGAGCGGCGTGCCCCAGGGCAGACTGATGCGCGGCAGACGATCGGGCTTCATGGCAAGGGCGTACACCACGTAGGCGAGAATGAATACACCGAGGAATCGGGTCAGATTCTGGGCATTGGTATCAGCAAGTATGAAAGAACCGATTGCCAGACCAATGATGCTGCCGGGGATCAGCCAGCGTAACTCCGGCCAGCGCATTTCCCGAAAATCATAGGCACCCAGTAATACTGAACCGAGCAGATCCAGAAGCAATACGACTGGCACGACTTCCTTGATGGGAAAGATGAGCGTGAGCAAGGCCACGGAAATCAGCCCGGAACCAAATCCGATCACTGCCCGGACGTAAAAAGCCAGGAGAATAATGAATCCGGCGATGGCCCAGAGGAGGGGAAAGTGGATGAGGGTGGCATAAGAAAGGGACGCGTGTAAGTTCATACCGACCAGTCTATAAGTTTTGAGGAGTGTCTTCCAGTTGCTGGGAATGCTCCGCTTCCAAGCAACTGCGTACATATAGGCATTTCAGAAAAAATAGCCTAATATGAAACTATCCTGAGAAATTGCTTTAACCTTGCATCCCGTTAATGGGGAGGGCTAACCCATGCTGCCGCATCCTTCTGCAAATACTGCACCGATCACGTATCGTTCCTACAGGCTTCATTTATGGTTCCTGGGCCTGTTTATACTGGGATGGACGCTCATTTTGGGTATTTCTACTACCCGCGCCGATACCAACAGCAGCGGCCTGCCGCCCATTGATGCCCGCGCCTATATTCTGATGAATGCGCAAACCGGTGCCATCATCGCCGCTAAAAATGCTTACCAACCCTATGCAATTGCCAGTATTACCAAGCTCATGACCTTGTATCTGCTGTTCAAGGACATTCACACCGGTGGATTGCATTTGCACCAGGAGTTTGTACCCTGCCAGGCAGCATTGGAAACCGGTGGTTCCAGCATGTTCATGCATCCCGGATTGCGCTTTTCAGTAGCCCAGATGATTTTGGGGATGACAGTTCCTTCGGGAAACGACGCTGCTGTGGAAGCTGCGCATCTGGTGGCCGGCAGCGTCCCGGCTTTCGTGCGTGAAATGAACCAGACGGCGCGTAAAATCGGTATGTTATCGACAACCTATTATGATCCGGACGGCCTTCCCCATCCCAATAACACCGCCAGTCCTTATGATATTGCTATTCTCACCAGGCGAATCATGACGGATTTTCCGCAATATATGCATTTTTTCAATCATGAAAATTTCACTTACGCAGGCATTACCAGTCCTAATCCTAACTTGCTGGTAGGTCGTGTGCCTTTCATCACCGGCATGAAAAGCGGTTATACCGACGCTGCTGGTCATTGCCTGGTGGCTACGGGCACCCAAAATGGGGTGCAACTCATTGCCGTGATTCTGGGCGTCCCTTCATTTACCGATGAAAACCGTGGTTTCTGGAAGGCCTCCTGGCAAAGTCTCAAATTGCTCGACTGGGGTTTTGCCAGAACGCTCTGGCTGCCTGCCGTACCCCATCTGGAAAAAACCTCGGCACCCTGAAACAGCGGTGGGCCGGGAAGCTTTGCCGCGACTTTTGTTTCGAGCCGTTGTTGTTCTTGGTGAAATCCTGCGCCCGTCAGGAGAGTTGTCTGAGCCCGCAGGGCGAGTTCTCTCCTGACAGCAGGATGAGCCGTAGAACAACAGGCAAGGGACGTTGGAGCAAAAAGCTTCCCGGCCCACCACCGTTTCAGGGTTACTCCTGTACGGGTGGCGGAGTATTTTCTCCCTTTTCTGGAGCTGGCTTCTTGAGAAATAAAATCAGCGGAATCATCACCAGAAAACCGTAAAATACCAGCACAAATGCATCGAGGGTGCCGCGCATGTTGGCCTGATTATACAGAACAACATTACCCAGAATCTGCCAGGTAGTCGGATTCTGGTTCATCCCAGCCGCTGCCAGATATTGGTGAAACGCCGGATTGAAGGGGTTGATGAACTTACTCATCTGGTTCCAGCCCACTTGTGTTTCCTGGCTCATGACGGTAGACACAATAGCGATGCCGACACTGCCACCGAGGGTTCTCATCAAATTGAAAATTCCCGACCCCTCTGCCTGCTGTGATTTCTTGAGGGTTGTAAAAGCCAGGGTAAACAGGGGAATGGTCACCAGACCAAAACCTATGCCGCGAATAAAGCTGGGCCAGATCACCCAGTCTATATTGATATTGAGGTTGTAGAGTGTGGTGAGATAAGTTCCAAAAGCGCCAATTACAATACCGACCAGCACAATATCGCGGGGATTGATGCCCTTGCCGAGTAGACGGCCAGCCAGCATCATCGCCAGCATTGCGCCGATTCCTTGAGGCGCCATAGCCAGTCCGGCCGTAAAGGCCTCATAGTGCATCAAGGTCTCCAGCATGATGGGCAAAATCACCATGGTGCCAAACAACGCTAGTCCAAATATACCGATTCCCATGCTGCCAATAGCCAGATTGCGGTCTTTGAGGAGCCGCAAGTCGACAACCGGATGCTTGACACTCAGGGAACGCCACACAAAAAAGAGCAGCCCGAGGATGGTAATCAAAGTCAGGATGATGATGGTTTGTGAACTGAACCAGTCATCTTGATCCCCGAGGCTGAGAATGCCTTGCAGAGACCCCAAACCCAGGGCCATCAGCGCAAATCCAGTCCAGTCCACGGGCCGGGGGTTGGCGCTTTTGCCGCCGTCCGGCACACTTTGCATCAGTAAAAAGGCGAGAATCCCAAAGGGAATGTTGACGTAAAACACCCAGCGCCAACTGAGCGTGTCCGTCAGATAACCACCCAGAGTCGGTCCAAGAATCGGTCCCAGCATGATGCCCATACCGAGAATCGCCATGGCCTGACCACGTTTATTGGCCGGATAGGCTCCGAGCATGATGGTTTGCCCGACAGGTGCCAGGGACGCCCCGAAAATGCCCTGAAGAAAGCGCCAGAGGACAATCTCGGTAAGACTGTGGGATTGTCCGCATAGTGCCGAAGAAATCACGAATCCCACCACACTCCAAAGCATGATGTTGCGTTGTCCGTAACGTTCCACCAGAAGGCCGGTAAGGGGGAGTACAATGACGTTGGCCACCATATAAGCGGTGAGCACCCAGGTGATCTGATCACTATTAGCCTGCAGGGAGCCACGCATATAGGTCAGTGCCACATTGACAATGGTGAGATCCAGAACCTGCATCACTACTGCAAGCATGACCGCCACGGTGATGACCAGACGGGATGTAGACTGCTCTTGCGCCACCAGTTGGGCTCCTTGATGGGGAATGATAATCTGTCAGATACCGACCGTTCGGTCAGTATAGAGAGGAACATGCTTGCTCGCAAGAGCAGCTGATAGAGCGGTTAAGCAGCAGGGAAGACCTCAAAACCGGGCGCAGGGCTGTTTTGATATACGCCGTTGTTCAGACCAAAAAAAACCGGCCATAAAGGGCCGGTTGTGGAGGATAAAAATGATCAGGCGGCACGGGGAACCGCCAGATCCCGCAGATCCTGATTGTTCATGAATGCCTGGTGCAGTTCTTCATCAGAAACGTTGGCAAAGCAGTAACCGGCTTCTTCCAGTTGGTAAACCAGCGCAATCAATTCAAATTCCTGTTCCATTTCCATGACCGTTCTCCATCAGTAAATAAGGTATAACTAACATACACGGATATTATGGGCCTGTCAATATCATAAATATCTAATATAGACGGTTCAGGGTTCCAGAAGTCTTTCTTCCTCCGGGCTCAGCCAGCGCCACTGCCCGCTGGCCAGATTGCCCAAAGGCAGATCACCGATAGCCACGCGAACTAAACGTAACACTTCCGCATCGGCGCCTTGCAGCAGGCGACGAATCTGCCGGTTACGCCCTTCCTGAAGGACAATTTCCAGCCATTGGGTTTTTCCTCCGCAGCGCAGCTCACGAATTTGCATGGGCAGGCATGGCTTGCCGTCCAGGCTGGAGTACTGGGCAATGTGCCGAAAAACTTCGGCAGGAAGAGGAGGGCGGATTTGCACGTGGTAGGTTTTGCTGACGTGCTGATCTGGATTCAGCAGAATCTGGGCCCATTCCGGATCGTTACTGAATAACAATAACCCGGAGCTGGCCTGATCCAGACGTCCTATGGGTGCCAGCCAATGGTCGGAGGGCAGTAAATCATAAACGGTGGGCCGTCCTCTTTCATCGGCGCGGGTACTGACAACGCCCCGGGGTTTATGCAGCATCAGCACCTTGCGAGCCTGTCCGGTCAGGCGTTGTCCCGCCACGGAAATCCGGGCATCGCGAAGTGAAAAACGGGCTTCCGGCTCGTAAATGATCTGCCCGTTGACGGTTACCTTGCCGGCCCGAATCCAATCGGCGGCCATGCTCCGCGAGCACAGTCCTGCTTTGGACAGGAGTCTTGCCAATTCATGGCGAATTTCTCCCGGTCTGGTGTCACTTGGGTTTAGTGAACGCTTTGAGCTATGCTTGTGAGGATATTTCATCGTTAAAGGATCTCAAGATGGCACATGAAACAATGCACGAGCCTTTGGAGTCGCTGTCCAGTGATACGCTGGACATTCATCGGGCGATATCCTCGCTGATGGAAGAATTTGAGGCGGTAGACTGGTACCAGCAGCGCGCGGATGCCTGCAATGATCTCCAGCTCAAAAAAGTGCTGGAACACAATCGGGATGAAGAAATTGAGCACGCGGCCATGGTTCTGGAGTGGTTGCGCCGTAAAATGCCGCGTCTGGATAAAGAGTTGCGTGAATATTTGTTCAAGGACGGTTCCATTACCGGTCATGAAGCTGATACGATGGGTCGGGAATAGTATCGCCCATTCAGGGAATGAAGCGGGCACACAATTCATTGTAAAAGTTCATTCCCCGGGCGGTGGGCCGGATTATTTCAGTATCGTCATACAGTAAACCCTCGCGGCGGGCACGGCGAATCTGTGGTTCAATCAGCAGACTGTCCAGGCCGGTGCATTCAGTAAACAGACGGTTTGAAAAACCTTCGGTGAGCCGCAGGGCATTCAGCATGAATTCAAAGGGGCGTTCTGCTGGTGGAACCGGGGTGTATTCTCCCAGGGTTTCCATATCACTGAGCGCGTCGATCATATAACTCTCGGGTCGGCTGGGTTTGCGGCTACGCCAGATGCCTTCCGCCTGGGTGATTTTGCCATGGGCTCCGGCGCCAATTCCCAGATAGTCTCCATATAGCCAGTAATTGCGGTTATGCTGGCATTGCTGTCCGGGGCGGGCGTGCGCGGAGATTTCGTAGCGAGCCAAACCGTGATGGTCCAGTTCACTGCGCAAAATATTTTCCATATCCGCTGCGGTATCCTCGTCAGGGAGATGGGCTGGAGGATGGCTGGCGAAGGGAGTGCCGGCTTCCAGGGTGAGCTGGTAAAGGGATAAATGGGGAGGCTGATATTGTAAGGCCGCGTCCAGGTCTGCCAGGGCTTCAGCCGTGCTCTGGCCGGGCAGGGCAAACATGAGATCCAGATTAAAGCTGGTAAATTGCGCAGCAATGGCTTTTTCTACGGCCCGATGGGCGGCAGATGCATCATGAATGCGTCCCAGGCGTTGCAGGTGCACATTATTGAAAGACTGGATCCCCAGAGACAGACGGGTAACCCCGGCCGCACGAAAATCGGCAAATGCTGCGGCTTCAATGGCACCGGGATTAGCCTCCAGGGTCACCTCCATGGCAGACAGGGGTTGCAGGCGGGCCCGGATGTCGGAAAGCAGCTGGTTGATGATTTCCGGTGGAAACAGGCTGGGAGTGCCTCCGCCAATGAAAATACTGTGCAGACGTCGTCCCCAGATGCGTGGCAGTTCCCGATCCAGATCAGCAATCAGGGCGCGGGCATAACGCTCTGTAGGAATATGGTCTGCCGCATGTGAATTGAAGTCACAATAAGGACACTTGGCTTTACACCAAGGCAGATGTACATATAGTGAGAACGTGGAGGATGGTTTCAGGCTGGGATTCATGAATACTCGTGAGAGGAACAGCATAGTGACGGATACGCATACAATACCCCTATTTTTACTCCGAACCGTACTTTTTCCCAAGGCCTTAGTCGGATTGAGAGTGTTTGAACCCCGTTATCTGGACATGGTCAGCAGCTCCCTGCGCCATGATCATGGTTTTGGAATTTGTTTGACGCACTCTCGGGGAGATGGTCATGCGGAGCCGGAACGGGTAGGAACACTGGCGCGGATAGTGGATTGGGGTGGTGAGCCAGGGATTCTGGAAATTCAGGTGGAGGGGCAGCGACGCTTCAGCATTCAGGACTGGCATTATGAGGGGGCTCTGGCTATGGCCTCGGTGCACTACTGGGCGGAGGAGCCGGTAGTGCCCATGCGCCGGGAAGACGATACCCTGCGCGCCATTTTGAAGGAGTTGCTGGGTGAAGAAGCGGCCCGGGACCTGGATGCCAGTACTGCTGGTATGGTGCTCGCTCAGGCACTACCGGCTTCTCCAGAGGAAAAGCAGGATCTGCTTCTGCTGCAGGACCCCCTCGAAAGATTGCAGCGCATTCATCACCTGCTGCAGCGGCGTAGTGGAGCCTAGTGCTTGCCCTTGCCGTAAATGTAGGTAGAAAAATCCGTATAATTCTGGGAAAGATTACGAAACAGGTGATCCAGACTGATGATAGCCTGTTCCAGAATGTTGACCGTGATATAAGGTTTCTCTACTTTCAGGCGCTGATAACGGGCGCGAGTCAGGACCAGAACCTGGGTGTCTTCGCTTTTGGCGAGAATGCGAGCGCTACGTGGTTGCCGGTCAAAAAAAGACATTTCTCCAGCCATTTCTGGCTCTTCGTCAGATTGAGTGGGTAGGGGGTAGAATGCTGTGGAGCGGTCGTGCCCTGAATTGGAGTTAGCTGATGGTCCCTGAAGAGCTGTTTTCTCTCGCGTTAGGATTGGTTCCGCCGTGGTTGGTGGATCATGTGACTTTCACG
>NZ_MOAD01000001.1:832358-844975 GCF_001931655.1 Acidithiobacillus albertensis
ATGGAATTCTGGAAGGTTTCAACAGCCTCATTCAATCCGCCAAGGCCAAGGCTCGGGGTTACCGCACGCACAAGAACTTTATCAACATGGCCTACCTGATCCTGGGCAAGCTGGATCTCAGGCTACCCACTTGAAATGACGAGGAACCCCATTTCTCCTTCCTTGACCCGCACGACCTCCATTTCATCACCATCGGCGGTATGGTGAATGATGGCCATTTCTCCTTTGACGCAGAAAAATAATGCCTCACCCAAGGTGCCCCATTCGGCAATGACCTGATCGGCGCGAAACTGGGCATGGGTCACGTATTCCGCCAGAGTCTGAATTTCGGCAATGGTGAGTGACTGAGCCAGATGGTGCTGCTTCAGAAATTGGGTGATTTCGACATGCGCGGTGGCAGACATGAGGCGCTCCTCGTTCCTGGGGGGTACGAATGCATTATAGGGGGTTATGGTGAAAGAAGGACAGGTCTACAATGCGCCCATCCTTCATCATGATGAGTATCCGCAAATGAATCGACCCAGTGGAAGAATGGCAGACGCTTTGCGCCCGATAGAAATCACCCGCAATTTCACCAAACACGCCGAAGGCTCCGTACTGATGGCCTGCGGGGATACCAAGGTGTTATGTACCGCTAGTATTGAAGAAAAGGTTCCGCCTTTTTTGCGTGGGGCGGGGAAGGGATGGGTGACTGCAGAGTACAGTATGTTGCCCAGAGCGACTCAGGATCGGATGCAGCGTGAATCGGCCAAGGGAAAAATCTCGGGTCGGACCCATGAAATTCAGCGGCTGATCGGGCGTAGCCTGCGTGCAGCCGTTGACTTGCAGGCCTTGGGTGAGCGCACTATCTGGGTAGATTGCGATGTTTTGCAGGCGGATGGCGGCACCCGAACGGCCAGCATCACGGGTGCCTGTCTGGCGGTAGCCGATGCTCTGCAGGCCCTGCGCCAAAGTGGAAAAGTGCAGGGTAATCCGTTGCGCGACTGGGTGGCTGCCATTTCCGTCGGGATGTATCAGGGACAGGCCGTACTGGATTTGGACTATGCCGAAGATAGTCACGCGGAAGTGGACATGAATGTGGTCATGACGGGTGCTGGCGCTTTTGTAGAAGTGCAGGGTACGGCTGAAAGCGCTGTTTTCAGTGATCAGGAAATGGCCGCCATGCTGGCGCTGGCGCGGCAGGGCATCCGCGATCTGATTGCCCGTCAACGCGAGGAAATTCCTGAGGCTTTGCCTTGAAGCCCATCCTGCTGGCCAGCAGTAATGCCGGCAAAATCCGGGAAATGCGGACACTGCTTAACGCGCACGGCTACACAGTCTATGGGCAGGACGAGCAAGGTATTAAAGGTGCTGAAGAAAGTGGCCGCACATTTGTCGAGAATGCCTTGCTGAAGGCCCGTCATGCTGCGGCCATCTCAGGGATAGCGTCTCTTGCGGAAGACTCAGGCCTTTGCGTGCCAGCCCTGCAAGGTGCACCGGGCTTGTTTTCAGCCCGTTACGCCGGTCCCGGCGCGACGGATGCCGAGAATAATCAGCGCTTGCTCGAGCAGATGCGTGCTTTAACCGGAGCATCGCGTGCAGCCTATTATATTGCCTGCATGGTCTTTATGGAGTCAGCCGACGATCCTGCCCCCATTGTGGCTCAGGGATTCTGGATGGGAACCATTGGTAAAACGCTTCAGGGAGAAGGGGGTTTTGGCTACGATCCGTTATTCTGGCCGCTGGGTGGTGCGCGTAGTGCGGCTGAATGGGCACTGGCAGAAAAAAATCAGGTGAGTCATCGCGCCCATGCTCTGCGGCGTCTTTTGGCTATGCTGCAGGAACGTCAGGCACCCCAGCCGCTATCAGAAAGTGATTGACGCAGTCGGGTCAGAGCTCTGACCTGCAACTGGCGGACGGCCTCGCGGCTGACGCCCATACGTTCGGCCACGGCTTCCAGCGTCATGGGCGCATCTCCATGGATGCCGTAGCGGAAGATCATCACTTCCCGTTGCTTTTCATTCAGTTCCGCCAGATGCTCCCGGAGTGCCTTGCAGATGGACTCACGGTCGTAGTCCATGTCGGGGCTGGCGGTATCGCCTGGTACCTGTTCAACCCGACTGGGGCCATCGGTAAATTCCTCATCCAGCGAGCAGACGCGAATGTCGGCAAAATCCAGAGCACGCATGGTACTTTCACGCACCCCCAGGGCTTCCCGGCGTTGCTCGCGTCGGGCGTCTTCTGTTGATTCGCTTTCATCTTCACCACGCTGCAGGTAGGCGTGCAGCGATTTTGCCAGATAGTCCGGCAGCCGGATGAAGCGGGAGCGGATGAGCGCACGTTGCATGGCTTCCCGAATCCACCAGGTGGCATAGCTGGAAAAACGGGTACCAAGACCTTCACGGAAGCGATCTGCGGCACGCAGTAAACCCATGTAGCCTTCCTGAAGCAAATCTTCCTGACTGAGACCTTTGTTTCGATAGGCCCGGGCAACCGCTCTGACTAAAGGCATGTGCGCAGAAATCAGGGTGGCTCTGGCGCAGTCATCTCCCTGACGCAGACGGCGGATGAGTTGCAGTTCCTGATCCTGAGTGAGAAAGGGACTGCTCTGATCGCCTTCTATAAAATCAGTCAGAGGGGGCGGGTCAATAGCCGGCGCGACATCGGGTAATGCTTCGTTTAATTCTCTCACTTCCGTTCGCATGGGCATCCCCTAGAATCAAAGACCACAATCACTCTAACATTGTAATCTAATATTCTATATCTAAAAGAGTTTTTATCATTTCCTATATTAGCATTCTTTTTGATCATCCTGTCAAGCAGATGCAACTATAGTTTTGTGTTTTTTACAACGACTGCTGAGCGTGGTTTCTTTTTGACTCGCGCCGTTGATCTGCCTATACTCTGCCCCTTTCTCGCTAAGCTTTTATTTTTGATGAGGTCAGAAACCTTCTATGCCAACTGTTCGTGTTAAAGAAAATGAACCTTTCGAAGTGGCGCTGCGGCGCTTCAAACGCTCCTGTGAAAAGGCCGGAGTCCTGACGGAAGTACGTCGTCGCGAGTTTTATGAAAAGCCCACCGAAGAGCGCAAGCGCAAGGCTGCTGCTGCGCGCAAGCGGGCTTTGAAGCGGATGCGTCGTCAGTCCATGCGTTTGGTTCGGATGTACTGAAGCATGTCTTTACGCGAACGTCTTCAGGAGGACATGAAGGCGGCGATGCGCGCTCGTGAGTCTGATCGTCTTACCACTATTCGCATGCTCCAGGCAGCGATCAAGCAACGTGAGGTGGACGATCGCCGCGAGTTGGATGATACCGAGGTTCTAAGTATCGCCGAAAAACTGATCAAGCAAAGAAAAGATTCTGCCAGTCAGTTCAGAGCGGGAAATCGCCCGGATCTTGCCGATAAGGAAGAAGCAGAAATTGTCATCCTTTCCGCTTATCTCCCCGAGCCCCTGAGTATGGAAGCCATTGATGCCCTGATTGCAGAAGCGGTTTCAAACACCGCCGCCAGCGGTCCCAAAGATATGGGTAAGGTGTTGAACAGCCTGAAACCGCAATTGCTGGGTCGGGCTGATATGGCGCTGGTTGCGGAAAAAGTAAAGGCGCGCCTGAATAACGGATGAAAGACGCTGTGGCAGGGGCGGCTCCCTGGCAGGACAGCTTTTCCAGAGCCCTCGATCTGGAAGATATTCGTGCCGCCTGGCTGGCCAAATGTGCCCATGAATATGGGCAGTATTATGTAGAAAACCTCCATCCCTGGGTAGGCCTTGCTGAAATTCAGCAGCGCCTTAATATGGCGCTTTTGCTGGCGGAACGATCTGCTGCTGGCTTTTCGCTGCCCATCCACATTCTCCCGGACATTCGTTCCCTGCTGGACCTGCTTGAGCGCCCCGGCGCCATTCTGAGCGGCCGCGAGTTGCAGCAGATAACCCGGGTTTTGCATGGCCAGAAGCACTATGCCTCGGCCTTGCGGGAAGTCAACGACACGCTGACGGAATGGGCAACAGACCTGGAGCCTTCACTATCGCTGCTGCGGCATCTGCAGCAGGCTCTGGATGATGAAGGCGAACTTCTGGATGCTGCCAGTGCTGAATTAAGCGCCATTCGCCGGCAGTTGCGCCAGGGGCGCGCTGAAATACAACGCTTTTTGCAGGGATTTTTACGTAATCCCGATTGGCAGGATTACTGGCAGGATCAGCTGATTGTCCAGCGGAATGACCGCTATGTATTGCCCCTGAAAACCAGCCACAAAGGCCGTATCAAGGTTATTGTCCATGATCGTTCGGCGAGTGGTGAAACCCTTTTTGTGGAGCCCTTAACGGCGGTAGACCTGAATAACCAGTTGGTGCAGGACCGCCAGGCCGAACGTCTGGAGCAGGAAAAGGTACTACGGGCCTTAAGTGCGGCTGTACGTCAGGAAGTGCCGTCCATGCGCCGCGCCTTAAAGTACATTGGACGGCTGGACGGAGTTCGCGCCGCCCTGGAACTGGGCAAGGATTTTCAGGGTACGCTGGTTCAGGTGGATAATCGCCCGGCCTTTGATCTGCACAATTTACGTCATCCCCTGCTGTGTATGCAGCATCCGGGTCAGGTGGTTGGTAATCCTCTGGCTTTGGGCGAAAGTAATCATCAACTGGTCATTACCGGACCCAATACGGGTGGCAAAACGGCACTGCTCAAGGCCCTGGGGTTGAACCATCTGATGGCTTATTTAGGCATGCCGGTGGCTGCTGAAGGTCGTCTGGGATATTTCCGGCAAGGCTTTGCGGTTATTGGTGACGCTCAGGATATTCATACGGACCTGTCTACTTTTTCGGCACAGGTGAGTCGCTTGCGCAGGGTGCTGGAGCAGGCTGATCAACACAGCCTGGTACTGTTGGATGAGCTGGGTAATGGTACGGATCCCCGCGAAGGGGGTGCCCTGGCCCAGGCCGTGGCCGAGGCGCTCCTGTCGGTTCAAGCCTGTGCGGTGCTCACCAGTCATCAGGAAATCATGAAACGTTATGCCCTCAGCCGCGCTGGCGTAGCTTTGGCCGGTATGGGCTTTGACGCAGAACGTCTTGCCCCGACCTATCGTCTGCAATGGGGAGTAGGTGGTGCCAGTCAGGGGTTGACTATCGCGCGACGTGTCGGAATGCCTGAAGCGCTGGTACAGCGCGCCGAGGTCTTGTACGCGGATGATCGCGAGGACTGGGAACGCTGGGAAGCACAACGGGAAGGCCTGTTGCGCGCCGCACAACAGGCAATGGATGAAGCGGCGCAGGCGCGCATTGAAGCTGACAAATCGGTGAAACGTTTGCAGCGTGAACTGGATGCGGCACGTCAGGATCGGGAGCGGGCCGCTGAACAGGCTCGCAATGAGTGGACACAGTTGCTGCAGAATGCGCGCAGTGAAGTGCGGAAAACCATCGCTGCGCTCAAATCTGGACGGGATACCCAGGCGGCCAGTGCGGCACTGGAACAGTTGGGTACGCCTTTTCAGATGGCCGAAACCGTGTCGGTGGATTTGCCTGCAGTCGGCAGCAAAGGCTTGTTTCTGCCCCTGCGCCAGGTTACCCAGATTGTCCGTGTCGATGCTGCCCGGCAACGTCTGCAAATTCAGTTGCGCGGCAAGCAGGTGTGGATTCCCCTGGAGCAGTTCCGCGCGGATTCCGCACTGGAAATACCCAAGGAAAAAGGGAGTACTCAGTATGCTTCACCAGAAAACCATCCGTGGCGTCTCGATCTGCGTGGTCAGCTGCGCGAAGATGCCTGGCAGGCTTTGTGCCGCCATGTGGATGGCGCCATGGCTTCCGGTCGCCAGCACATTGAGGTGCTGCATGGTAAAGGCAATGGCGTCCTGGCTGAAATGG
Source organism: Acidithiobacillus albertensis (assembly GCF_001931655.1). NCBI lineage: Bacteria > Pseudomonadati > Pseudomonadota > Acidithiobacillia > Acidithiobacillales > Acidithiobacillaceae > Acidithiobacillus > Acidithiobacillus albertensis. Next base: position 838,190 of record NZ_MOAD01000001.1, read on the forward strand.
TCAGGGAATTTGCCCATCAGGATCCGCGCATCATCCAGTGGCGTATGGCCCGTCCCGAGCAGGGGGGTGGCGGTGTTAGTGAGTTGGAGCTACGCTGAAACATGGTCAAATTTTCTCCCGCATTCATAGATGCGCTCCTCGAACGGACCGATTTGATCCGTCTGGTGGAGGGTCGTGTTCCCCTGAAGAAAAAAGGCAAGGATTTTTGGGCCTGCTGTCCTTTTCATCAGGAAAAAAGTCCCTCATTTTCAGTGAGTCAGGAAAAACAGATTTACTATTGTTTTGGATGTCATGCCCATGGTAACGCCATCGGGTTTCTGATGGCCCATGATCGTCTTTCCTTCCCTGAGGCGGTAGCCTTGCTGGCGGAAGATGCCGGGGTGGCCTTACCTGAAGAGGCTGTTGGTCAGTCTGTTCAGGAAGATCTCCGCCCTTTTCGGCAGATTCTGGACAAGGCGGTCAGCCTGTACCGGGATGCACTGGCAAAAAATCCGGCGGCCCAGCAGTACTGGCAGAGCCGGGGTCTCCATCCGGAAATCATTACCCGCTTTGAATTGGGTTATGCTCCTCCTGCCGCGAATTTTCTGAGTCAGCAACTGGGTAAGGATGAAAATACCCGACGCGCACTGATTGGTGCAGGGTTGGTGAGTAGCCGCGAGGATCATTCGGTTTATGATCGTTTTCGGGACAGGGTTATTTTTCCGATTCGTGATGGTCGCGGCCATCTGGTTGGATTGGGGGGACGCAGTCTCGATGGCCGGGAGCCCAAATATCTGAACTCTCCCGAAGGTCCGCTGTACCACAAAGGGCAGGTGCTTTACGGCCTGCATCAGGCCCGGGATGGCCTGCGTCGGATGAATCGTGCCGTGCTGGTGGAAGGCTATCTGGATGTCATCACCCTGCATCAGGCCGGACTGGATTATGCCGTTGCCGCCAGTGGTACGGCACTCGGGGAAAGTCAGCTACAGATGCTGTTTCGTGCGGCTGCAGAGATTTTGCTGTGCTTTGATGGGGATGCTGCCGGCCGTAAGGCGGCCTGGCGGGCGGTGCAAATGGCGCCTGAATTGTTGCGCGAGGGGCGTCTGCTGCGGGTACTGATTTTGTCGGATGGCCAGGACCCGGATTCGCTGGTGTGCGAGCAGGGCGCAGCAGCGCTGGAAGCTTTATTCCCGACGGCTCGGCCGGCCATCGACTTTTTTCTCGATGAACTGCAGCGTCGCCATAATATTGCCGCAGAAGATGAAAAAGCCCAGTTTCTGCGGGAAGCGCGGGAATTTTTACAGCGTATAAATGATGCCACTTTGCGGGAAGTTTATCTCCATAAACTCCAGGAGTTATGTGGTCTGGCCTTTGCCATACCTTCCAAAACGCGTCGTCGGGATGCTCGAGTTACAGCGTCAGCGCAACCGTCGCGGAGCAAAGACGGGCCCTCCCTCTTCAAGAACGCGATGCGCCTGCTCTTGAATCATCCTGATGACCCTGTCTGGCAGCAACTGGAAAAGGATCTGCTCCCTTTTGCGTCTGACCCCATTGCAAAAAAACTCGATGCTACCCTTGATATTTTGGCAAACATGACCCATTTAAGTTCTCACGAGCTTTTGGCGAGACTGGCTGGTACTGATCTGGCAGAGTTTTGTTATGCCTTGGTCATGTCCGAGGCGGATGAGAGCCAGGGGGGCGCATTGTTGCGCAATGAAATACCTGAATGTGTGCACAGGGTAAATCGGCGCCTGAGCGCCGCTAGGTTGGAATATATGGGCCATACGGCGGATCGTTCGGGATTGGGCGCGCTGACAGAGCAGGAGCGGACCGAAATCGTGTTGTCAACGCGACGTGGTCGCCACAAGCGTCCCGAATCCTGAAGGGTCCAGACAAAAAGGATGGATGAATGCTGGCAATGAATTTTGCTTTTCATCCAGATGGTTTTTCTTATATAATGTGCGGCTTTCCGCGAGTGCAGGATGGTTATGAGAGACGGTGAGAGTGTAGTGGACAATGAGTCTCAGCGGTCTGAGCTGAAGCGTCTGATCGCGCGCGGGAAAGAGCAGGGATACCTGACCTACGGGGAGATTAACGATCATCTGCCCGAAGAAGTTTTTGATCCTGAGCAGATGGAAAATGTCATTTCCATGATTAATGACATGGGCATCGAAGTTTTTGAAGAAGCACCGGATGGCGATACTCTTCTGGATGGTGAAGGTAATGTCGGCGTGGCCGCCCAGGAAGCCGAAGAAGCTGCTGAGGAGGCCCTGGCTGTCGTCGAAGCGGATATTGGCCGTACCAGTGACCCGGTACGTATGTACATGCGTGAGATGGGCACGGTTGAGCTTTTAACCCGGGAAGGCGAAATTGAAATAGCCCGCCGCATTGAAGATGGTCTGATGCAGGTTTTGCGTGCGGTTTCCACCTGCCCGACCACCATCTCGCTGTTGCTGGATGCTGCTGATCGGGTTGAGCGCGGAGAAACGCGCCTGGATGAAGTGGTCGATGCATTTATTGATCCCAATGCTCTGGATGCAGAAGCTGTCAGTGAAGACGAAGAGTCTGTTTTGCTGGAAGGCGAAGAGCCTGAAGACACGGATGATGAAGATGAAGAAGGCGAAGAAGGCACTCTTGAAGCGGATAAGGGTCCCCAGCTGGAAGAAGCCCTGGAGCGCTTTGCCGTCATTCGCGAAGCCTATCTGAATCTGCTTGCCAGTCATGCCGAAGGTGAAATGCATGACGAAAGCTATCAGGAAAAAAGACGCGAGCTGGCAGAACGCTTTCTGGAAATCAAGCTGAATGGTCGCCAGATTGATGTAATGGCCGATGCCTTGCGGGCTTTAACTGACGGCGTGCGCCAATGTGAGCGTGAGCTCATGGAGATTTGTATTGAGCGGGCGCGTTTTCCCCGGAAGGAATTTGTGCGCAGTTATCCGGGTCATGAAAGTGATCTGGGCTGGATAGACCAACAGATTAATGGTGGCTTTACTTATAGCGCACGGTTAGTGGAATATCGGGATGATATTCTCGCCATCATGAAGCGTCTGGCAGATATTGAAAAACGGGCGGGCTTGCCGGTTGCAGAAATCAAGGAAGCCAGCCGTTTGATGTCTATTGGTGAGGCAAAAGCCCGGCGGGCCAAAAAAGAAATGGTCGAAGCCAACCTGCGTCTGGTCATCTCCATTGCCAAGAAGTACACCAATCGTGGTCTGCAATTTCTGGATTTGATTCAGGAAGGCAATATCGGCTTGATGAAAGCGGTGGACAAGTTTGAATACCGGCGTGGCTACAAGTTTTCTACCTACGCTACCTGGTGGATTAGACAGGCCATTACCCGCAGTATTGCCGATCAGGCGCGCACCATTCGTATTCCGGTGCACATGATTGAAACCATCAACAAGCTGAACCGGATTAGTCGGCAAATGCTGCAGGAAATGGGTCGTGAGCCATCACCGGAAGAACTGGCAGAGCGCATGGAAATGCCCGAGGACAAGATACGCAAGGTGCTGAAAATTGCCAAGGAACCGATTTCCATGGAAACTCCCATTGGTGATGACGAAGACTCCCATCTGGGTGACTTTATTGAAGATCGTAATGTCACCGCGCCGGCCGAATCAGCAGTCAACGCGGCTATTCGCGAGGTTGTCGAAGAACTTCTGGACAATGGTCTGACAGCCCGAGAGGCCAAAGTGTTGCGTATGCGCTTTGGAATCGGCATGAACACGGATCACACCCTTGAAGAAGTGGGTAAACAGTTTGATGTGACCCGTGAGCGTATTCGTCAGATTGAAGCCAAGGCGCTGCGGAAGTTGCGCCATCCTTCCCGCTCTGAGCGTTTAAAGAGTTTTGTGGACGGAGAGGTCACCATTCCTTCCTGAAGGGTAAATGTGGTAAAAATGCGGGCGCGGAAACAATTTCGTGCCCTCTCTTCAGGGCCTGTAGCTCAGTTGGTTAGAGCAGGGGACTCATAATCCCTTGGTCCACGGTTCGAGTCCGTGCGGGCCCACCAAATAAAACAAGCAGTTATAAATTAGTCGTTGACAATCCTCTACTCCTCAGGTACAGATTCAGTACAGTACCAAATTTGGATTGAGGAGATTTGCTTTATGGCCACGATAGTTAAAAACCCGGCGGGAACTTGGAAGGCGGTGATTCGCAAGCAGGGTTGGCCAACGGCCGCGAAAACGTTCCGGACCAAACGTGATGCCGAGGATTGGGCGAGGCAGACCGAAGATGCAATGGTTCGTGGCGTGTATATTCAACGGAGCGACTCCAAAAAGTTCATTCTGGATCAGGCGCTTGACCGCTACCTGCGGGAAATAACCCCCACCAAGAAGGCGGGTGATTCCCAACGGCGTGACCATACAAGTGCCAAGGTGCTACGGGAACGGCTTGGCAAATACGCACTGTCCGCACTTAACCAAAAAATTATTGGACTATATCGTGATGCCCGGCTGGCTGAGGGGCGTGCAGGTAATACGGTGCGTCTCGAACTCGCTTTACTCTCCCACCTGTTCACCGTGGCAATCCGTGAATGGGAAGTTGGTCTACCATCCAATCCTGTTTTACAGGTCAGCAAACCCAAAGGCAATGTACGTGACCGACGTCTCCAGAGAGAGGAAAGCCCACGATTGCTGGAAAGTGTGCGTAAACACAGTAATCCTATGCTTGCATGGGTCACTGAATTGGCACTAGAAACGGCTGCCCGCGTGGAAGAGATTCTCTCCCTTGAGATGCGCGATGTGCACCTGGAGCGACGGATAATGATTCTCCGGGACACTAAAAACAAGGACACGCGAGGTGTTCCATTAACGATGCGAGCTGCAGAAATTTTTCAGGAAGCGATTGCCCACTATCCGCGTGGGGATTCTCCCCTTATTTTCCCAGGTAATCCCGGTCGCGACGGGGTGCGTCGCCCCTACCGGATACACAAGGTTTGGAAATCTGCCCTGGGTCGCGCGAGTATAGTAGGCCTGCATTTCCATGACCTACGCCATGAGGCGACCAGTCGCTTTGTCGAGATTGGCTTATCGGACAGCAAAGTGCGGCAAATCACTGGGCATAAATCCCCACAGATGCTCGCTCGTTACGCGCACCTACGCGCAGAAGATTTGGTGGCAGACCTCGATCAGGCACGCGGAATACCCACCCGCTTTGAAGTTCTGAGACCTGCCCCAGACACAGAACAACCGGTTACCAACAGAAAAAACGCGAAAATAGTGCCTTTTCCCGTCCAAAAATGATTTTTGCTTTGGTTATGCTGTCTCCATGGATGAACAGGAGACAGCCATGAACCATCACACACCACAACTACTCACTGCCGAAGAAGCTGCGAGTCAACTCAGAAAAACCCCTTCCGCATTTCGGGAAGCGATGTGTCGCAGTCGGGCCAAGTGGGCCATTTGGCTCTCTGGCCGGAGGATCAAGTTAGGTCGCAGATATTATATCCGCCGGGAGGACGTAGAGGCGGTTTTGCGTTTCGGCGACGCCGTTGCCGACCTCCCGTCAGCTGAACATGCTCCTCAGCTGCGGCGGATAGGGGGTTAAATGCGAAGGGCTGGGGCTCAAATTGAGCCCAAGATCCTTTTTTCGGGTCCCAAGACCTGGTACGCCGCTTTCAATGCTCTTATTTAAATTAAATATGCAGTTATGATCATGCTGGTAGTTTTCTAGCCTGCTAAAGCCATCAGAATAAGGGCCGTGGCCGATGGGCTGTGGCAATTTGCTGCTTAGCGGCCAGTAAAGCAGGATGTTGGATGCCCACCCAATTCCAGAGGTTGGCCAGAAAAAGCAGGGATAGACAAAAGCTAAGGGTCGCGAAAAGAAGGGCTATTACAGTCGCAACAAACCATTCCTCCGCACCAGGATGCCTACGGTGTTTCCACCAAGTGAAACCAGCAGCAGATAAGGCTAACACGACAATACTGAGCAGAACAAAGCCGATAATGAGATTCTGGAGGGCGTCGGTATAGGCAATTTGAGCAAGTTGAGCAGAAATTTGCATGGCATTTTTTCCTTGTTCCATTCAAAAAGACAGGGGATGGAGGCGGGTCAAGTGATTGGATCGGATGGGGAAATTTATCTCCATCCGGTCCAACTTTGAATCGCTGTGCTGCTTACAGAGCATCCACAATAAATCGGGGGATCAGTCCGTGTTGCTGTTCAAGTGAGTGCATCCGTATCTGACGATCTTCTGCATCCTGGCTTTCCCAGAGGAAACGATACGCACCGATGGTGGCGACCTGAAGCTCCCGCAGCATGAATCGGATAATGGTTTTATCGAGAAATTCGAATAATGCCCCACTTAATTCTATTTCCGAGTCGGTACCCAGTTTCCCTGAAGATCGTGCTAGTTGCGCCACCAGTATGAGGGTGCGGTTTTCATCCCAAATCTCCAGATTACCCGGCATTAGCTTCCAAGGGAGTTGTTGCAAAAACAGAGGATGGACCACCGCCATATCCAGGAGGCTCTCCTGCCAGGGTTGTTGGTGGAAGATCCCCCAGAGTTTTTTTTGACCTTCCACCTTACTCTGAAGGTCTGCTGCAGGCATCTTCAGATAGAAAAAATCCTTATGGTGGCTAATGGCAATGCAAAGGATAATCTGTTGATTGAGAAGGGGGATGAATCCAAAAAATGGCCAGGCACCCTGGGATACTGTCAAACAGCGTTTAAAAATGACCAGGTAACAGCGTATATTTTTGACCAGTTTTAGAGGGGGTGGCTGCGACGTTTTTTGAACCGGTAAGAATCGTTTCCGGTCTCCAGAATATCGCAGTGGTGGGTCAGTCGATCGAGAAGCGCCG
>NZ_MOAD01000001.1:845075-886693 GCF_001931655.1 Acidithiobacillus albertensis
GTCCAGATGATACAGACGGCGCACTTTGGCTATGGTTTCCATGCAAATCACTCCAGTTTCCTCCCGGCAAATCCGGCAGGATATCAGGTGGTCAATTTACACGCTGTTTTCCACCCAATTCTGGCAACTTTTGCACGCTGTTTAACAACCGGGTGCAACGATGAGAAAACCACGAGTGAATTTCTTGCTATTGGGGTGCCTCAAAGCGTTGACGGTCTGCCAGGCAATGAGCATGGCCATTACTGTAGTTTTGCCGGCACCGGTAGCTAACTTGAGCGCTAATCGCAGGAGCCCTGGGTTGGCATCCTGGCTGGCGTTGTTCAGCTGATCTAAAAAAAGCTGGGCGGCTTTACCCATTTGTGGTGCCACTTCGGTCAGCCAAATGGCGGTTTCAACCGCTTCGATCTGGCAGAAGAAGGGACGAATACTGCTGAAAGCATGGTGTCGCCAGTATTGCAGTAGCCTTGCTGTCTCTGGCGTCACGCGCCAATCTGATGAATGAGGTATGTTGCGCCATTTCTCTACCTCAGAACGTACTGCGTTTATGAGTGCCGTATTGTTATATAGCTGTTCTTCGGTCGATAGCCCTTGGCCTTGATCCAGCAGCAGATTCGCTTGTTTGCCTGCGCCTTTTTGCTTGCGTGGGCGGGGAATAGGGCTGATGAACTCGGTCGGCCATCTATAATTCGCTGGGTTGGTTGTCCTTGCTCATCCAACTCCCAGTGACGACGCGGATATGCATAAGGAGAATTGAGAATGGGTTTTTGAAAGAAAGCATTATCCATAATTATGATCTTGTCTGCAGCAGCCGAGCATTGTGGTATTTATAGCTTATAATGGCCTTGCTGGCGACCTGCAGCATCGAACGCCGCGTCTAGCATTACAGAACATGTTGATGCGAAAACGAAACTGATCTGTCCGCCAACAGTTCGATGGACACGACAATGCTGCAACCTGACATCTTCAATTATGTCTTTCATTCATGGTATGAAGTTTTGCACAGTAGGTTACCATCGTGGCAAAAGCCTGCGACTGGATTAGTGGTGCGTTCACCCCATTTCCACAAACTTGCATCCAGCCAGTATTATGGCAATTACAAAAACTTTCGGCAGAATGCACTAAAATAATGCGCAATGATTCCTTCTAGTGCAAAAATTGCACTATTATAGAGCATTTACTCGGTGCTCATCGCTTATTCACCTAAAAATTCAAAAAAAAACATAAATAAATATACTGCAGACTTTGGCACACTTTGTGCTTTACAATTTGCGAGAGGCGTTTAGATGTATGACGCTTAGAATGGCTAGGGTTCCGGTTGCATATTGCAATGACTGGTCCGAGAGCTGCTCGGCTTGACTAATTCAAGCTTCACGGAGGGATAAAAGCCCGGGAGGACGCCATGAGTGGTGCGCCTCCCTTTTTGCTTTCTGTGGAGATTGTCATGTTAGATATATTAGTTTTAAGCACTTCTAGGAGTAAATTTAAATCAGCAAATATGGTTGAAAACCATAGATTTTTAGTTTGCTCAATTATCACATCCTGCAACATCGCGTCGAATCAAATGAATCAAGGTTGGAGGTTGGTATGACTCAATGCATTCAGCCTGTTCCATCGGAACGTTTTCTTTGGGAAGAGACTATACCAGGAGGATGCCACTTGTCTGGTCATGTCAAACGGGGAACAGCTTTTCGTATTACTGACGTAAGTGGTAACGCCAACTTATCTGCTTTATTTTTTCGTTCAGATTTGATGTTGGAGCGATATAATATGCCTGATACATTAAAATCTCAGCATACAGCCATGCTTACCCTTGGGCATGCCCTGTATTCAGATATGGGGCGGGTAATGTGCTCCATAATATCAGATACCTGTGGTTGGCATGATACAATTGGTGGTTTATCAACCGATTCTAAAATATCCATGCAATATGATCAGGCCACATATCAGACGCACAGAAATGCTATGCATCGCAGTGCGGAAGACGGTTTTTTAATTGAAATGCAAAAATATGGATTGGGTAAAAAGGATCTCGTTCCTAACGTCAACTTTTTTAGCAAGGTTGCGGTATCTGAAAATGGTTCGTTGGAGTTCAGGACGAACCACAAAAGCCCGGGAAACTGGTTGGACTTACGTTTTGATATGGATGTTGTGGTCGTCTTTTCTTCTGCGCCACATCCATTAGACATTAAGAATGATTATACACCTGGTGATTTGATCATCACGGCATGGAAAAGCGGTTTCGCTGATGAAAATGATGTATCGCGAACCAAGTGTGTGGAAAACAGGCGTGGGTTTTATCGCACTGAACAGTTATATAGGTGATTGAAATGAATTTTTTTATACACAAAGAAAGTAAGCTTGAGACTGCTGAAGCCATTTATAGTAAAGAGATAGCATCCGGTGATGGTTGGTTGTATCCAATCATGAAAGATCAGACGCTTCGTATTGTTGACCTTTATGGAAATCAGGCAGTGGATACCTTGTTCTATGGTACAGAAGATGAAAATGAAAGGTACAGTGCCACAGAAACCATCGAGAGTGGAGGGCTGTATCTGACTTGTGGAAGCAAGTTAATGTCTAATATGGGTCGCGAAATGCTGACAATTACGGCTGATACTTGTGGCCGCCATGATACAATTGGAGGTGCCTGCTCGGCCGAAAGTAATGCGGTTCGATACGGGTTAGATAAACAGCCTATGCATTCTTGTCGAGATACATTTTTGAAATGCTTATGGCAATTCGACGGTCATTTAACCAAGAGAGATCTTACGGCAAACATCAATTTTTTTATGAACGTCCCCGTTACTGAGGATGGATCACTTGAGTTTGTCGATGGAGTATCAGCTCCTGGCAAGTATGTAGAAATGAGAGCAACCATGGATATTCTCTGTCTTATTTCGAATTGCCCACAATTAAATAATCCTTGTAACGATTATAATCCAACACCCATACAAGTTCTAATCTGGAATTAGGGGCTAGCATGTTTGATACAGTCTTGATTGCGAACCGAGGGGCCATAGCCTGTAGAATCATACGTACCCTTCGCAATTTAGGTGTACGATCTGTAGCTGTCTATTCGGAAGCGGATCGAGATAGTGCCCATGTTCGTTTGGCCGATGAAGCTATTTGTATTGGGGCGGCCCCAGCTGCACAGAGCTACCTGCAGATTGATCATGTACTAGATGCTGCTCGAAAATCAGGTGCACAGGCAATTCATCCAGGTTATGGTTTTTTGTCTGAGAATGCAGATTTCGCAGAGGCTTGTGAGTTATCAGGTATAGCTTTCATAGGACCGACTCCATCGCAGATGCGCGATTTTGGCTTGAAACACACGGCTCGCAAGCTGGCTAAAGAAAACAATATCCCTCTACTTCCAGGTTCCGCGCTTCTTAAAAATGCCCAACATGCGCTGGAGGAAACACGAAGGATTGGTTGCCCTGTGATGCTTAAAAGCACAGCGGGCGGAGGTGGAATCGGCATGCAGCTTGTCAGGTTTGAGGAAGATGTGCCTGCTACATTTGAGCGTGTAGACCGACTTGCCAGAGCTAGTTTTAAGGAGTCTGGGATCTATATTGAAAAATATGTGGAAGCTGCAAGACACGTGGAAGTGCAGGTTTTTGGTGATGGAAAGGGACATGTAGTTCATCTGGGCGAGCGTGATTGTTCTCTGCAACGTCGTAATCAGAAGGTTATCGAAGAAACACCTGCACCCAACCTAACAGATGAATTGCGTGCAGAGATTTGTGAAACGGCTCTTCAACTCATGCGAAATGTGCACTATCGCAGTGCGGGTACGGTGGAATTTATCGTTGATGCGCAAACAGGTAATTACTATTTTCTGGAGGTAAATACCCGCCTGCAAGTTGAACATGGTGTGACTGAGGAAGTCAGTGGAGTGGACCTGGTAGAATGGATGATTAGACTCGCTGCTGGCGAATCACCAGAATCAGGTTATGTACATCAACCCCAGGGACATAGTATCCAGGCAAGGCTTTACGCAGAAGATCCAGCAAAGAATTTCCAACCAGCCACGGGCATCATTACGGAAGTGCATTTTCCTGAAGATGCACGCATAGAAACCTGGGTCGAGCTAGGCACAGAAGTGACTGCCTATTACGATCCCATGATAGCTAAAATTATTGTTCATGGAGCTAACCGCGCAGATGCGTTAAATAAGCTGAGTAACGCCCTTTGCAATACCTCGTTATATGGTTTTGAGACCAATCTGCAGTATCTACGTACATTGTCAGCGGATTCTGTTGTATCAGCCGGCAGACAAACTACCCAATATTTATCATGTTTGAAATTTTCTGCGCACACAGTAGATGTTCTTGAACCCGGGGTGCAGACCATGTTGCAAGATTGGCCCGGTCGACTAGGATACTGGGATGTTGGCGTCCCTCCATCCGGTCCAATGGATGCCTTAGCTCATCGCCTGGCTAACCAATTACTTGAAAATCCATCGGACGCTGTGAGCATGGAAATTCTGCTTTCCGGTCCCGTGTTGCGTTTTAATGTAGATACCCAATTTGCTATTACCGGGGCAGAAATGGGAGCAACATTAGACGGAAAACCATGTTCAAATTGGACCACTCATGTGGTTCGCGCGGGTCAAGTTTTACGTTTAGGAGATGCCCTAGATGGTGGTTGCCGGGCATATCTTGCAGTCTCTGGTGGTTTTGATGTGCCACTATATCTGGGTAGCCGAGCGACCTTTACGCTTGGCCAGTTTGGTGGGCATGCTGGACGAGTTTTGCGTGCAGGGGATGTACTACATTTAGCAGATAGGCCGGCCAAAAATAATCAAAAGGTTCAAACAGTACCGATTAAAGCACGGCCATCTTATCCAACTAGCTGGGAAATTGGGGTGATTTATGGGCCACATGGAGCACCGGATTTCTTTACTGAAGCCGATATCGAGATGCTTTTCAAAACAGATTGGGTGGTTCACTATAATTCCAACCGTACTGGGATAAGGTTGATTGGACCAAAACCTGAGTGGGCGCGTGAAGATGGTGGAGAAGCTGGTTTGCATCCCTCAAACATTCATGACAATGCCTACGCTATAGGAAGCATCGATTTTACTGGGGATATGCCGATTATTCTCGGTCCAGATGGCCCAAGTCTTGGTGGTTTTGTTTGCCCGGGGGTGGTAATTAAAACAGATCTTTGGAAACTTGGACAGCTATGTCCAGGAAACAAAGTTCGGTTCATACCCATTGATAACAACGAAGCAGTACAGAGAGAAAAAGCGCAAGAAAAACTTATAGCAGAACTGGATAACACTTCCTTGGATTTACCCCTAAAGAAAAATTTTGGTAATAGCTCTCCTGTTATCGCTAAACTAGAGCAGCCAGCACATCCCGTAGGGGTAACATATCGGATTGCTGGAGACGCCAACCTTTTGGTTGAGTATGGGTCAATCAAGCTTGATCTGGAACTGAGGTTGCGGGCACATGCTTTGGTAGAGTGGATCCAGCAACAAAAACTTCAAGGAATCATAGATCTCACACCGGGAATACGTTCGTTACAGGTGCACTATGATAACAACAAAATCTCACTTAAGAACTTGCTTGATCTGCTCATGATTGCAGAAAGCAAACTACCTCCAGTAGAAGATATGATTGTGGAGTCAAGGATCCTTCACCTTCCATTAAGCTGGGATGACCCTGCTACACAACTTGCAATAGAAAAATACATGACAGGTGTGCGTAATAACGCACCATGGTGTCCATCAAATATAGAATTCATCCGCCGTATTAATGGGCTTGAATCCATAAAAGATGTTATGCAGATAGTCTTTGATGCAACGTACCTGGTACTTGGACTAGGTGATGTGTATCTTGGGGCACCGGTAGCGACACCATTAGATCCACGGCATAGATTAGTTACCACGAAATATAACCCAGCAAGAACCTGGACTCCAGAAAATGCAGTCGGTATAGGCGGAGCATATTTGTGTATATATGGATTGGAGGGACCGGGTGGTTACCAATTTGTAGGTCGTACATTGCAGATGTGGAATCGTTGGAAAAATACGAAATATTTTATTGATAATAAACCTTGGTTGCTAAGACCATTTGATCAAATTAGGTTTTTCCCTGTATCTCATAAAGACCTGAAAGAGATTAGAGAAGATTTTATAATTGGCCGTTATGACTTGGAAATAACAAAAAGTAATTTTAGCGCAAAAAACTACAAAATATATTTAAAAGAAAATCAAAATGAAATTATATCATTTCAAAAAAAACAAAGAAAGGCATTTGATGATGAGAAGAATCGATGGATTGAATCTGGGCAGGCTGAATGGGATAGTCAAATTATTGCAGACAACTCTATAGGAGATCAGGGGGGGGAATTAAAAAGCAATGAAACTCGTGTTAATAGCCCAGTATCAGGTAGTTTGTGGAAAATATTAGTAAAATTAAATCAACAGGTAAATGAAGGAGATGTGCTATGCATACTGGAGTCAATGAAAATGGAGATAAGTGTAATTGCTCTATCCTCAGGTAAAATAACCGGTATGTATTGTAAAGAAGGTGGAGATATAAATGTTGGACAAAGATTATTTGTAATTGAAAATTAAATTAGTCGTAATTGAGGGGTATGCGAAAATTAGGCTGTTTCTTTTTTCTTATTTGAGGTGATTAAAGTTGTACATTCTTACTTACATTTTTTAGAGGAAGATGCTATGAATATTGTAAAGAAATTGATATTTGGTATGGGTGCGGCTGCGACTCTTCAGTGTGCAATTGTTTCTAATGCCAGTGCTGAGATTACGTTAGGTCTCAGTAACTGGCCGGGCTGGGTAGCATGGTACGTAGCTGAGCATAATGGCTATCTTAAAAAGTATCATGCGGACTTTAAACTAATTTATTTTACGAGTTACGAAACATCAGTAGAAGCACTATCTGCAGGGAAAATTGATGCTAATTGTCAGGCATTAATAGATACTCTTGCTCCGGTTCAGAAAGGAGCACCCATCAAGGTTGTGTTGACAACAGATAATTCTCACGGTAACGATGCATTAATGGTGAACAATGATATTCACAACTTCGAACAATTAAAAGGAAAGACTATTGCTGTACGAATGGACTCAATCGAACAGTACTTGGATCAGTATGCTCTTGAGAAAAACAAGATACCGGTTTCTGATGTCAAGTTCGTAAATATGTCAACATCAGAAGCTGCAGTTGCTCTTATGTCAGGTCGGGTACCGGCTGCAGGAGTTTGGAATCCATGGATCCAGAGAATCGAAGCGCGTAAATCCGGTCATCCACTTTTTACGAGTGCGGATGCTCCTGGTGTTATACCCGATATAGTTGCTGCGCGAGAGTCCGTTATAAAAAAATATCCACAGCAGTTTGTGAATCTGGCTAAAGCATGGTTCGCAACCGTACAGTTCATCAAACAGCATCCCAATAAAGCCGCTGCCATTATGGCGCCTCATGTTGATTTAACACCTAAGGTCTATGCTGCAGCCTTGTCGGGTACTCGCCTCTTCGGTGAAAATCTCAACAAGATTGCTATGAATGCTGAGTATCAGTATAAAACGGAGTCCTTATATAAAAGCACCTTAGATACGAGCAAGTTTTTGATATCTGCAGGGGCAATTCGCGCAACCCCGCAGCCTAGTTCTTTTATAGATCCTGAATTTGTGAATAAAGCTTCTGCGCATTAACGATCGACTTATTGTAAGGGGAATAAAATGAGACTGCTTGAGATTAGAGCAAAAATTCCGAGAGGGATATATGTGATCGCGTCAATAGCAGGATTTATTATTCCTCTTGCTTTATGGCAATTAGTTACTTCCATGCATTTAGTAGGGCATTTATTCTTGCCATCTCCGAGTCGCGTTTTTGTTTCTTTTCTTCGCTGGACAAAATCTACGCTCTGGCTCGATACAGTCGTGAGTGTAAAGCAAGTTTTATATGGTTTTATTATTGCTGCTATTATCGGTGTGCCTACTGGTTTGTTCATTGGAACTTTTAAATTTATTGAAGCTTTATTGCAACCAATTAATGATTTTATTCGATATATGCCAGCTTCTGCTTTTATACCGTTGGTGCTTTTGTGGGTGGGCATAGGCACTTCGGCCAAAGTTTCAATAATATTAATAGGTGTTCTTTTCCAAATTATTGTTATGGTGGCTGATGTTGTAAGAAATGTCCCGCAAAAGTATGTCGAGGCTTTGTTGACAATGGGTGCGAAAAGGACTGAAGTTATTAAGTTTGCTCTTCTTGATGGTGCTGCTCCTGATATACTTAACATATTACGTGTTAATATGGGGTGGGCGTGGACTTATTTAGTTGTAGCAGAACTTATTGCTGCTAATAAGGGTTTAGGTTTTGCTATTATGCAAGCACAAAAATTTATGGATACTCCAAGGATTTTTGTTGGTATTATTGTTATTGGAACATTAGGTCTATTGTTTGATCTTGTATTTCGACTCATTCACAGGATAATTTTTTCATGGATGTACATATAATATGAAAGGGAAAGTTGTAATAACTGATTTAACAAAAGTTTTCCAAGCAGGTTCGGAGAATGAAAAGTTAGTTTTGGAAAAAATTAATCTTACAATCAATCCTGGAGAAAAACTCATGCTGGTTGGCGCATCAGGATGTGGTAAGTCGACTGCACTTAGGATGGTTGCAGGATTAGAGAAGAAAACTTCAGGCTCAATTACTTTGGATGGCCAGGAAATAACTTCTCCTTCACGAGATCTGGGCGTTGTTTTCCAGCAATCAACTCTTTTCCCATGGTTAACCGTCAAGCAAAACATATTCTTTTCTCGGTCGTTACGAGTAAATATGTTTCAATCTGACAAAGATATTTCGTCAGCTGTTTACCGGGGAAACGCGCTTATTGAGCTTATGGGCCTTGAGCAGTCAAAACATTTATATCCATCGCAGATTAGCGGAGGTATGCAACAACGTGCTAATATCGCGAGAGCTTTGGTTTCAAGCCCAAAGGTTTTATTATTAGATGAACCTTTCAGTGCCTTAGACTCACAAACTAGAGATGTAATGCATATCATCACTAGACACTTGTTTAATATTGAGAAAACAACAGTTATTTTTGTTACTCATGATGTTAATGAAGCGTTAAAGCTGGGTGACAGAATAATAGTTCTCTCAACTAACCCAGGTCGAATCGATAGTGAATTTGTAACTAAAAACCTGCCACGTAATTTTGATGGTATACCTATTCCAGATCATCCTGAGGTTATTCAGATGCAAAAGAATATTAAATCACGTATTACTCAAACTTCTAGCATTGTTGTTTCTGATGAGCTTTTGCAGAAGGTGGCTTCTAAATCCTTATACCCTGATGTTCTTTAGATCTTAATCTATCTTGATCTTGATCTTGATCTTGATATTTAGTTCATGAATTTTATGTTTATTAAAATAATTTTTTTCTCCTGACCTCATGCCGTACTGAGGATGCACCATAAGAGTGCGCAGTGCATATCGATGGTGCAAAGAATTCAATCCTTCTATTGTCGATTTTTATCTCCGTTGTGACTTTGATTTTTATTTAAAATAGAAAATATTCATAAATTCAATATGTTAATTGGTCTGAAATTATGCCTTTTACTTGAATTCCCCACAATCTACGCATCTGGCACAGTCATTGCTGATGAGCTCTTGTATACCAGACGGAGCACCAGATGCGAAACCTCAATCAATCCTGTATTACCCTCTCAGCATGGCGCGATCTTTTTCGCGCTAATTTTCAGTCAGGTGTCGAGCAGCTCAGGCAACATGTTGCGGGCCTGGATGCTTCTGAGTCCGTCTGGATCAGCTTGATTAGTCCAGAACTGCTTGAAACTGAACTGGCAAGGATTGCCACTTTGCCGGTTGATGCACCATTAAGGGGCGTCCCCTTTGCGGTCAAAGACAACATAGATGTCGCAGCCTGGCCGACCACTGCCGCCTGCCGCGAGTTTACTTATACGGCATCAGCAGATGCGGGCGTCATTGCGCGCTTGCGCGCCGCCGGTGCCATTGTTATCGGTAAAACCAATCTGGATCAGTTTGCGACGGGGTTGGTGGGCACCCGCTCGCCCTGGGGGCCAGTCGCCAATGCCTTTAATCCCGAGTATGTCTCCGGTGGCTCCAGCTCCGGTTCTGCGGTTGCTGTCGCCAAAGGCTATGTTGCTTTCGCCTTGGGGACGGATACGGCAGGGTCGGGGCGTGTCCCGGCGGGCTTTAATAATCTTATCGGGCTTAAGCCCACCCGAGGGCGGCTGAGTACCCGGGGTGTGGTACCGGCATGTGCTTCTCTGGATTGCGTCAGCATTCTTGCAATGACCATTGACGATGCCACAGCAGTTCTTCATACCGCCACGGGGTATGACGCCAATGATATCTGGTCTCGACCAACGCCTGCTTCTTCTGCAGTCTCCCCCCAGGTTTTTGGGATACCCGACCAAAGCGAGTGGCATGGAGATCAGCTTCAGGCCGATGCCTGGCAGGTTGCGCTGGAAAAAGCGCGTGCGGCTGGGCTGCAGCTGGTGCCACTGGATTTTAGTCCGCTGTATGAACTGGCATCTCTACTCTATTCAGGACCTTGGGTCGCGGAGCGCACGGTTGCGGTGGGCGACTTTATTGACCAGCATCCAGGCGTCGCCAATCCTGTTGTCGAGGGCATTATTCGAGGAGGGGCGCAATTTAGTGCTGTAGATACTTTCAAGGCCCAGTATCAACGCCAGGGACTGCTGTGCAAAATAGCGGCTATTTTTGCGCAAGTCGATGCACTGCTGGTTCCAACAACGCCGACTTTCCCGACGATTGCCGAGGTGGAAGCCGATCCCGTCGGGAAAAATGCGCAGCTGGGTCGCTATACCAATTTCGTGAATCTTGCAGATTTGTGTGCACTGGCGCTTCCGGCAGGATTCCGTGCGGATGGCTTACCTTTCGGCATCACCCTCATCGCTCCAGCTTTTCAGGATGAAGCATTGCTAGCTTTTGCCAGACAGTGGCAGGACCTCATGCCCTGGAAACTGGGTATCTCGGATATTCCCGGCCCCGTCAGTGAGCCGGTGGTGCCAGCAACAGCCCAGGACGGAGCCATTACTGTGGCCGTCGTGGGTGCCCACCTGCGCGGCCAACCGCTCAATCACCAATTACTCAGTCTGGGAGCCACTTTTCTGGAGAGCACCTATACCGCAGCCAATTATCGCCTGTTTGCCCTGAAAGACAGCGTTCCGCTCAAACCGGGACTGATGCGTTGCGATCAGGCTGTCAGAGAGGAGGGGATCGAAGTGGAGTTATGGTCCCTGAGCGACACGGGACTCGGGCAGTTCATGCGCGAAATACCGGCGCCTCTGGGAATCGGGACCATTACCCTTCGCGATGGACGCCACGTGAAGGGGTTCATCTGTGAAGGCATCGCCCATAACGATGCAAAAGACATCACTCATCTGGGTGGCTGGCGGGCTTATCTCCGTACTCTCCCTGCAAACAACAACGAGTCTGACCATGGCTGACCTGTTCCGAAAGGTGCTGATCGCCAACCGGGGCGAGATTGCCGTACGCATACAACGAACCCTGCGCAAACTGGGTATTGCCAGTGTCGCGGTGTATTCCGACGCCGACCGACACGCACGCCATGTGCTGGATGCGGATATCGCTGTGGGTCTGGGCGGTAATACGCCCGCAGAAAGCTATCTCCAGGCTGATCGCATTCTCAATATTGCGTTACGTACAGGTGCGGAAGCGATCATTCCCGGCTACGGATTCCTGAGTGAAAATGCGGCGTTTGCCGAAAGCTGTGAACAGGCGGGCATCGCTTTTGTGGGGCCGACACCGCAGCAGATTCGTCAGTTTGGCCTCAAGCATACCGCCCGCGAAATCGCCATCAAGGCGGGTGTGCCTCTGGCCCCCGGAACGGAATTGCTGCGCGATATCGAACAGGCCTGCGAAGAAGCAGAACGCATTACCTACCCGGTAATGCTGAAAAGTACCGCCGGAGGCGGGGGGATTGGCCTGACCCGTTGTGCGGATGAGGCGTCACTGCGCCAGGCTTTTGAATCTGTACAGCGACTGGGACAAAATTTCTTTGCCAATTCCGGGGTGTTTTTAGAGCGGTTTGTGTCGCAGGCACGCCACGTAGAAGTGCAGATTTTTGGCGATGGATTGGGCAAAGTGTTGGCCTTGGGAGATCGCGATTGTTCTTTGCAACGTCGCAATCAGAAAGTCATAGAAGAAACGCCTGCACCAAATTTGCCTGCTGCAACGCGGGCGGCCTTGTTTGCCGCAGCCGAGCGTTTAGGGCAAAGCGTCGCCTACCGCAGCGCGGGTACCGTGGAGTTTATGTACGAAGCGGAACGGGATGCGTTCTACTTTCTGGAGGTGAATACCCGCTTACAAGTGGAACATCCCATTACCGAAATGGTGACCGGGATAGACTTGATCGAATGGATGCTCCAGACGGCCGCAGGTGATCCGCCGGTATTGGCTCACCGTCCCAAGGCTCAGGGGGTAGCCATTGAAGCCCGCCTTTATGCGGAAGATCCACTCAAGGATTTTCAGCCGTCTCCCGGCACATTAACCGAAGTGGTTTTTCCGGAAGATATCCGTGTCGATAGCTATGTAGAAAGCGGTTCCGAAATTTCCAGTTTCTATGACCCGATGATTGCCAAAATCATTGTGCATGGTCAGGACCGGCAACAGGCCGTAGCCAAGTTGCAAAATGCCCTGACACAAACACGGATCGCCGGCATTGTCAGCAATCTGGATTATTTGCGGCAAATATCGCGGGCGCCCTTGTTGGTCGACGCGCAATTATCGACCACCGCGCTGAGCACCTTTACTTTTCATCCTCGGGTAGCGGAAATACTGGATGGCGGTACTTACAGTACCATTCAGGATATCCCCGGCCGGGTCGGGTACTGGCACATTGGGGTGCCGCCCTCCGGTCCCATGGATGATTATGCTTTCGCCTTGGCCAATCGTCTGTTAGGCAATCCCGCAGATGCCGCTGGCATGGAATGCACGCTGGTAGGGGCAAAAATCCGTTTTCATGCAGAGACGCAGATCGCGTTGACCGGTGCGGATCTGAACGTCATCCTGGACGGCCAGCCCATAAAATCCTGGCAGAGCATTGCCGTGCGCGCCGGACAAATTCTGGATATGGGGCGCATGACGGCGGGTTGTCGTGCTTACCTGGCGGTGACGGGTGGATTTGATGTGCCTGCTTATCTCGGCAGTCGGAGCACCTTTGCCTTGGGCCAGTTTGGTGGCCATGGTGGCAGACCTATCCGCAGTGGTGATCTGCTGCTCCTCGGCGCATCGTCAGCCACTACACCTCCGGCGGCTTCGATTCCGGCAGAATTGATCCCGAGCTTCACAGGTCACTGGACTATTGGGGTGTTGTATGGTCCGCATGGGGCACCGGATTTTTTTCAGCCGGAATTCATCCAGCAGTTTTTTGCAACTGACTGGGAAGTGCATTACAACTCCAATCGTCTCGGCATTCGCCTGATCGGACCGCGCCCAACATGGGCCCGATCAGACGGTGGGGAGGCTGGACTGCATCCTTCCAATATTCACGATACGGAATATGCGATTGGCGCCATCAATTTTACCGGTGATATGCCGGTAATTTTGGGGAAGGACGGGCCAAGTCTGGGCGGTTTCGTTTGTCCCGCCACCATTGCCAAGGCCGAGCTGTGGAAAGTGGGTCAACTCAAACCGGGTGATCGCATTCGTTTTGTTCCCCTGGATTTTGATGCGGCCCTGCGTCTGCAACAGCTTCAGGAAACTGCCATTCAGACCATGGCTTCGCCTGCGGGATTTCACCTGATAAACCCACCGGTTTGTGCTTCTGGTGAGGCGATACTGGGCCGCCATCAGGCACAGCCAGAATCTCCGACCGTCGTTTATCGCCAGGCCGGTGATCATTATGTGTTGCTTGAGTATGGCGATAACGTGCTGGATTTGCGTCTGCGCTTTCGGGTACATGCCTTGATGGAGGCGCTGAACGCGCGCAACGAACCCGGAATTGAGGAGCTTTCACCGGGTGTACGTTCGTTGCAAATCCGTTATGACAGTCAGGTCATCCCTCAGTCACAGTTGATTGCCGTTTTGCAGGAAACCGAAAATCGCCTGCCATCCATTCAGAGCATGCAGGTACCGGGCCGCATCGTGCATCTGCCGTTGGCTTTTGAAGATAGTGCGACCCTGGAGGCGGTCAGTCGTTATCGTCAATCCGTACGCGATACTGCACCCTGGTTGCCCAATAATGTGGAATTCATTCGCCGCATGAACGGGATGGATGCGGTGCAAGACGTGGTGGATACCATTTATGACGCCTCGTATCTGGTACTGGGTCTGGGGGACGTTTACCTCGGCGCACCCTGCGCTGTACCTATTGATCCACGCCACCGTTTGCGGACTTCCAAATATAATCCGGCACGCACCTTTACGGCGGAAGGTACGGTAGGAATAGGCGGCGTGTACATGTGCATTTATGGCATGGACTCTCCGGGTGGGTATCAACTGGTGGGCCGCACCTTGCCTATCTGGAATACCTATTTGCGCAACCCACAATTTGCCCAGGGCAAACCCTGGCTACTGCGGTTTTTTGATCAGGTGCGCTTCTATCCGGTGAGCGAAGACGAACTCATCCAGCATAGAGAGGCATTCCGTTATGGGACTTACCAGATAAACATTGAAGACACCGTTTTTGATTTGGGTACTTATGAGCAATTTCTGGCAGATAACGCGTCGGATATTGCCCAGTTTCAGTCCCGGCAGGATGAGGCGTTTGCGTCAGAAGTGACCCTGTGGTCCGAACAGGATCTGCAAATGGAAGAGGTGACTGGGGTCTCTCCAGACCAAACCCGGGAACTGGATGAATTTGAAACCTCTGTGCCGGCCGATATGACCAGTAGCGTTTGGAAATACCTGGTAGAACCGGGTAGTTCCGTCCAGGCCGGAGAACCACTGGTTATTCTGGAAGCCATGAAAATGGAGTTCACCATTCATGCCCCTTGTTCCGGTGTGGTCAGCGCACATTGTTGCAAAACCGGGGAGCTCGTGAGCTATGGCGTGCCATTGATCATTCTGGATACCCGGGAGCCTAACCCATGAATAAAAAAGCGCCCATACCGTTAGACATCGCTTCTAATCGCGCAGATGAAACGTATCTGCGATTAAAAGAAGAGCTTTTTAATTTTTATCTGTTACCCGGCGATTATTTTAGTGAAAACGAAATTGCCGCGCGGATGGCAGTAAGCCGCACACCGGTTCGTGAAGCCCTGTTCCGGCTGCAACGGGAAGGCTATGTGCGCGTTATGCCCAGAGTGGGCTGGCAAGTACGCCCGCTCGATTTTGATAAATTTGATCAACTGTATGAAATACGGATTCTTTTAGAAGAGTCTTCGCTGCAGCGCTTGGTACGCAAAGAAAATATTTCGAACATAAAAATGCTCATGAACACTTGGTGTTGTTTACCCGATGAACGAGAAATTGATGCCAAAGCCGTCTGGTTGCAGGATGAACAGTTTCATGCCGGCTTGGTCGAGGCCGGTGGCAACGCGGAGATGTCACGCATTCATCAGGACGTGATGGAGCGTTTGCGGATTATTCGCCGTCTGGATTTTACGAAAGCCCAGAGAGTAAACGCCACCTACGAAGAACATGCGGCTATCCTGGGGCAAATTCAGCGGGGCAGAATCGGTGAAGCGCAACGACTATTAAGATCACACATAGAAGCGAGCCGGTTGGAAGTGCATAAAATTACGTTGAGTATGCTGTATGAGGCCAGGCTGGAAAAAAACAGGGCGTATTGAACAGGTGTGTATTTAAAAATTAGTACCAATATTTTTTTCGTTTTAATTTATCGGTAAGGAGATTGCAGTTAGCTCTATATAGACAAATAAATATCAGTTTTAATCAGATTAAGGAGAGTAAAATGGCAACAACGGTAAGCAAAAGTCCCGAAACACGGGCAAAACGAATTTTTGGAGGGTTGGTCAACAATCCTGTTCTTGAAGATTATTCTCTGCGCTATGCACCATCCGGATTTCGTAAATGGTCGGAGTATGGTGTGGCGATGGCTGCCTTGGGTAGTATTGCCTATATGGCTGATCTCGCTATCGGCGGCTCTTTGGCCATTCAGTATGGATTCACCAATGCTCTATGGGGAATTTTAACCGCTGCACTGATTATTTTTCTCACGGGAATACCCATCGCTTATTATTCATCAAAATATAATGTGGATGTCGATCTGCTGACCAGAGGTGCCGGTTTTGGGTATCTGGGCTCCACTATCACTTCCGTTATTTATGCTTCATTTACGTTTATATTTTTTGCCCTTGAAGGTTCGGTGATGTCTCAGGCATTTACCCTCTTTTTAGGCATCCCCATAGCGCTCTCCTACATTATCTCCTCTCTGATCATTATCCCTTTGGTGTTGTTTGGAATGACGGCGCTCTCAGTGCTTCAGAAATGGACGAACCCTATTTGGATCGGGCTGTTTGTCTTACCGATCGCTGCCATTCTCATCAAGGACCCCCAAACCGTCGCTTCTTGGGTACAATTTGCGGGCAAATCTCCCAGTGGTGCAGGATTCAATCCCCTGCTGTGGGGGAGTGCTGCCGGAATCGCACTTTCATTGATTGCTCAGATTGGCGAGCAGGCTGATTATTTACGCTTTATGCCTAAGATCAATCCGGTAAAAAAATGGAAGTGGTGGTTTGCCGTCCTGGCTGCTGGTCCAGGTTGGGTGATTTTGGGGGCAACCAAGCAGCTCATGGGTTCCTTTCTTTCTTCGATTGCCGCAACCCATGGTACGCCACTGGCGAACGCCAATGAGCCCATTCATATGTACATTGCGGGTTTTGGCTATGCCTTCCCGGCAGTTGCGTTGATTCTGGCCGCTATCTTTATTTTCATGTCACAAATCAAAATTAATGTGACAAATGCCTATTCCGGATCACTTTCCTGGTCGAATTTCTTTTCGCGCCTGACGCACCGCCATCCTGGACGTGTCATTTATATCTTCCTGAACGTAGGCATTGCTCTTGCGCTGATGGAAGGCAATATGTTCTCGGTTTTGGGCACAATCCTTGGATTTTACTCTAATGTAGCTGTAGCCTGGATTGGTGCGATTGTGGCTGATCTGGTCATCAACAAACCACTGTTGAAGTTGAGTCCATCTTATATTGAATTCAAAAGAGCGCATCTCTACAACTTCAATCCGGTAGGCTTCGGAGCGATGGTGATTGCTTCCATTGTGTCTGTAGCTGCATTTTTTGGGGCATTTGGACCTTGGGGAGAGTCGTTCAGTGCCTTTATTGCACTTTTCCTCGCTTTTAGTCTTTCTCCTGTTATTGCGATTCTGACCAAAGGGAAATATTACATTGCCAGAGATCCACATTATCACGCCGGCACACACCACGATGTGCTTAACTGTACGATCTGTGGATTTGAGTATGAAAAAGAAGATATGGCCTGTTGCCCCGCCCATGATGGTCCTATCTGTTCTTTATGCTGTTCATTAGATAAGGAGTGTCATGATATGTGTAAAACAGTCGGAAGTATAAAGGATGTTCCGGTGAAGTGTGCCTGAGACGCTTACGGAGCAATACAGTGTATAAAACGCCTAACACTCTAGCATCGTCTTCATAAGTTTGTAATGAATGCGTCAGCTCGTGGTAGCTGACGCATAAATAGTGCTTCAATGCTAATGTGGACATGCTGGCTTTCTCTTGGTTGGGCCAATAATTCCAATCTCGCGATGGATTTCACGCGAGTATGGTCTTTCTCAATGGAGAAAATAATAATCGCTTACTACGTTCCTGTTTCGCCGCCTGGTATCCATTTGGTTCCAGCCAAAGGAACATTAGCCATTGCTGCTGCTTCTATAGTTAACGCCACCAAGTCTTCTCTTTCGAGGTGATGGACATTATTTTTTCCGCATGCCCTGGCAATAGTCGTAAGCTCCATGTTCAAGGTCTTTAAGTAATTCGTTAAACGTTTCGCGCCTATTTCCGGGCGTAGACGCTGTTCGAGAAGCCCGTCTTGAGTGGTGATACCCACAGGACACTGCCCAGTATGGCAATGATGGCAGTAACCTGGTTCTGTTCCGATGTTTATATAGTCCTGAATTGCTGGAATATGCTGTCCCTCAAAATCTATCCAACTCTCACTATTACAGCCCAATGCCATGAGCACACCTTGACCAATGGATACCGCATCTGCACCCATTGCCAAGGCCTTCGCAACGTCCGCCCCGGTTCTGATTCCCCCAGAGATGATTAACTGCACGGTCCCTTTCATATTCATGTCTTCGAGGGCATCCACTGCTTGCCGTAGGGCTGCAAGCGTCGGTATTCCCACATGTTCTATAAAGCAGGTTTGGGTTGCGGCAGTCCCTCCCTGCATGCCATCTAATACAATCACATCTGCGCCTGCATGCACGGCAAGCTTTACGTCATGAAACGTGCGTGTGGCCCCAACTTTGACATAAATCGGTTTTTCCCAGTCCGTAATTTCTCGCAATTCATGAATTTTGATGGTCAGGTCATCCGGTCCGGTCCAGTCAGGATGCCGCGAGGCAGAACGTTGGTCGACACCCGCTGGCAATGTCCGCATTTGTGCTACACGCGGGTTTACTTTTTGCCCCAAGAGCATGCCACCGCCACCAGGTTTGGCTCCTTGACCGATAACGACCTCAATAGCATCTGCCCTGCGCAAATCATCTGGATTAAATCCATAACGTGAGGGCAGGCATTGATAGACCAAGACTTTGGATGAATCGCGTTCCTCTGCTGTCATGCCACCATCTCCCGTGGTGGTCGAGGTACCCACCTCGCTTGCCGCTCGGCCCAAAGCTTCTTTCACATTTGCAGAGAGTGCACCAAAACTCATTCCGGCTACAGTAATGGGTATCTCTAACTCCACAGGCTTTGAGGCAAATCGAGTACCCAATATGGTTTTTGTCGCACACTTTTCACGATATCCTTCCAAGGGATAGCGGGTCATAGAAGCCCCGAGAAAGACCAGATCGTCGAAGTGGGGAAGCTTGCGTTTAGCACCCAAACCACGGATCTCGTAGAGACCATGCGTTGCGGCATGTTGGATATAGTCCAGCGTGCTTCGGTCATATCCCCAGGATTCCTCTTTGGAGATTCTTTTGTCGCCGTTATGACTTTCATTCATGATGTATTCCTCAGTATTCCTGGTGGGCATCGGCGTTCCAGTGGTACAAGCTTCGGGCTGAAGCGATGCGTTTAAAATCACTTGGCCGGTGCGTGCTATAACTTGTTCCTGCCTGGTTCAGTAAAGTTTCGAGTGCTTGATGATCGTCGGCTGTCATTTCTTCTACACGCGCATCGGCGCCCAAAGATTTGATATGTCCTTTCACGTACACTACAGCTTCATAAAGAGAGTCGCCCAACGCATC
Source organism: Acidithiobacillus albertensis (assembly GCF_001931655.1). Lineage (NCBI taxonomy): Bacteria > Pseudomonadati > Pseudomonadota > Acidithiobacillia > Acidithiobacillales > Acidithiobacillaceae > Acidithiobacillus > Acidithiobacillus albertensis. The sequence continues at coordinate 864,495 of NZ_MOAD01000001.1, forward strand.
ACCCGCATTTCCGCAAATCACGATGCGACCGGCCTGGGCCATAAACGCTGAGAAACTGCCTACGGATCCGCCCACGACGATGTCACCGCCTTTCAACGAAATTCCACAGCGTAAACCGGCGTCACCATCGATAATGAGAAGCCCACCGTGAGCGGAGGCACCTGCGGAGTTGGAGGCAAAACCACGTACATGTACCAGACCACTCATCATATTTTCGGCGACTCCTGTACCTGCATTGCCATCAACCAAGACGGATGCATGCTGATTCATTCCTGCAGCGTAATATCCTACATGCCCACGAATCTCCACTTCACAATTTACGTTTAGGCCAGCGGCAATATTGTGAGCGCCATCGGGATTTTCGATGGTGATTTTTGCTACCGTGCCATCCACAATTTCGTGATGAAGGAATTTATTGATCTCCCGAACTGAAGTAGTTTGCAGGTCAAATTTTATATTCTCCATACATACATCTCCTCTGGAGCCGGCTCAAAGATATGCGCATCCTGTATATCCGGCAGATGGGCCAATGATCGAAACTCCGAAGCGATCGCCACATAATCATCCGTCTCTGCCACAATAGCAGGCTTGCAAGCAAAGGGATCGCGGATCAAGGCAATCTGATTTGCTGTGCCCATGAGCAAAGTAAAAAACCCATCCAACTCGGTAAAACTTTTTTGTATGGCTTCTTCCAGAGTGTCCCCTTCACGCAGTCGCCATTCCAGAAATCGGCATGCCGCTTCCGTATCGTTATCCGTATCGAAGTGAATACCATGAGATTCCAGCATCCGACGAATACCATACGGGTTGGACAAGGATCCATTGTGCACCAGACAAAAGTCCTCTCCTGCTGTAAAAGGGTGCGCACGATCCGGAGAAACGGCAGACTCAGTAGCCATACGTGTGTGACCAACCAGATGGCTCCCCTGTAGCAGACCGAGTTGGTAGCGACTGGCTACTGCCGCCGGGCTTCCTACATCCTTAAATAAATCAATGCTACAACCAGTGGATAAGATATAAAGGGCTGGGTAATGTTCATGGATCCAATGTTTAACCGTTTCAGGGTCTCCTGTAAACGTCAATATGGCATGGTTGTCACCGTGCTGGATGGTGGATGAAATACCCAGGGTTTTCTCGGCATGATGTTGCATGCTGGTCCAATTAAAATCAGCGCCTTCTGTCTTCAATCCGGAATACAAGCTTACTTTGTGTTGGCCTGTAGGGAGTGGCGTAGAGAAGATCGCAAGGCCGGCAGAATCCGGGCCACGCTCGGTCATACCGATCAGCATAGGCACCATCCATTCTCCTAGATGGACACGAAGAGGCTCTTTTTTTATGAGTAATCCGACAATGCCGCACATGATAGTGTTCCCCTTACAAAGTATTCTATGAATGATTTACAAGCATAAACTCAGAAGAATTCCAGATAACTGGAGAGCTCCCAGTCGGAAACATGGCGCATATACTCCACCCATTCCATATGTTTTAGGGTTAGAAACTCTCCCGATACGGGACCAAGGGCTGACAACAGAATGTTATCTGCCTCAAGCGCCAATAACGCCTCATGCAAGTTTTGCGGCAAAATATTGATCCCTTCTCTTTTGAGATCTTCGGATGACCACTCATATAAATTAGCGTTCTTGGGTTCCCCCGGATCCAGAGCACGATCGATGCCGTCAATACCTGCAGCGATTACAGCGGCCGTGGCGAGGTAGGCGTTGCAAGCACCGTCGGGCAAACGTAGTTCCAGGCGTCCTCCAGGAATGCGCACCATTGAAGATCGATTGTTATCTCCATAACTGATGTAGGCGGGTGCCCAGGTCGCTCCAGTCAGTGAGCGCCCCACTACCAGACGCTTATAAGAGTTTACCGTGGGCGCGCAGATCGCTGCCAATGCGGGTGCATGCGCCAGTACGCCTCCCAAAAAATGATAAGCCATGGAAGAGAGTTGAAGCCCCCGGGGATCGCTGGCATCAGCGAAAAGATTTTTTTCTCCATCGCCGATAGACATGTGCATGTGCATACCATTCCCGGGTCGATTTGCAAAAGGCTTGGGCATGAATGAACAGATCAGACCCATTTCATGCGCAATTTCCGCAGCGGCCATTTTGAAAAAAGTAAACTGGTCGCAAGAAGTAAGACATTCGGTAAAGGTATAGTTGACTTCGAACTGCCCGTTCGCATCTTCGTGATCGATTTGATATACATCAATACCACTGGCGATCATGCTGTCCACCAGTTTCTCAAGGAACGCTCGGGAGCGAGATAATCCTTTGTAGTCATAACAGGGTTTTGGCAGTGCATCGCTGGGATCACAAGGTGAAATCGCACCATCTGGGCCACGACGCAACAAAGAAAACTCCGGTTCCAGGCCGGTGTAAAAGGTAAGTCCACGTTCTCTTAATCGTGCGATCTGTTTTTTTAAAACCACCCGAGTGTCATTGGGCCACGGTTTTTCATGTACATGTCCATCACAGACAATACGTGCGTAACCGGGCTGCCACGGTACTAGCGAAAGAGTTGAGAGGTCTCCAACCGCCATAAAGTCTGGTCCATGCGGCTCTATGCCTAATCCCCACACCGCAAACCCTGCAAATCCTGCCCCATTGCCGAGAATCGTCTCAAAATGCTTCACGGGAACCGATTTGGTTTTGGCTGTACCGTGAATATCAACGAACTGTGCAAGCACATATTTGATCTGATTTTCCGAGAGAAATTTTCGTGCAGCTTCAATATTCATGTGCCGTAACCTCCGCAGCATAGATTAAAATTCTTCCTGGCTGATTTACTGACAGGCACAATCTCTGCCAGAGCAAATCCGAGAGCCACCCAATTCGTTACCAATCCCCAGCAAGGTGTTCCACAAATAAAATCCATAGGTGTTATCTGCCCAAATCCGAAAGTGCGTGTGGGCTTGCTCCTGTTTGGGTAAGATAATCACACTCACGCCGATCATTGACGTGAGAATAATGGGTTGGGCCGTCAAATTCAGCGCCTCAAAATGCAGGCTACAAACCTGCCTGAGCAACTTGTCTACCTCAGTCCCACCGAGCTTGAATACGCAATCCTGGCGTAAAACAGGGTAAACAGAGGCTTCTCGCGGAAGATTTTTAGCCTTTTTAACAACATCTGCCGTACTTTCAATCAGGAATTCCGAATTACCCAAACGTAAAATCGTTGTTTCCGCCGTCATTACCCAACTGTTGGGGTTAGCTGGCACAGAGAAACCCTGTTTTTCCAGCCAATCGGCGGCTCCATGTCCTTTGCAACCAAAACGCGGTTGCAGGGAATGGTCAGCGATCCAGATCGCTGCATCCTGGTCAGTTTTAGTCATGACCCTGTCTACCGGGCGACTCTCGGCGGTATGGATGGGGCTCCACCTTTCAGCATCTACGCACATGCTGTCTCCTTCTGGCGTATTTGACCAGGATCGTAGAAGGGTAATGATGTTATCTGTGCAGTGACGAAATCACCGTTGCTCAGGCGAATTGCGAATGAGGCCGCAGACGCTGCCAAATCTGGGGTAACTAATGCCAGACCAATGTGGGCCTTTAATGTCTGACTATAGGCGATGCTGGTTACCCGTCCGGCAATTTCTCCAGCATGGATGATCAGGTGACACTCCTGCGGGGGGGATCCCGAGTATTCCTGTGATATTTGAAATCCAATCAATTGCTGTCGCAAAGATTTTTTGGAGAGAATTTGGAGGCTGCGCTTGCCAACGAAAAAGGGTTTATCCATTTTGATGGCCCATCCGAGACCTGCCTCATAGGGATTCGTGAGACCATCTGTATCCTGTCCGACAATCACATGTCCTTTTTCTAAGCGCAGGACGCGTTGTGCTTCCACACCGAAGGGTCGAATGTTAAAAGGGCGTCCTGCATCCAGGATTGCGTCCCAAAGGGTTATTCCATATTCAGCGGGCACATGAATTTCGTAGCCCCATTCGCCTACAAAACCCACCCGCATTAGTCGCGCGGGGATGCCGGCTACCATCCCTTCGCGAATGGCCAAATAGGGAAAAGACGCGCCAGAAAGATCTATTGCTGTAAGTTGTTGCAGGACTTCTCGGGATTTTGGGCCAGCAATATTCATGGCAGAGAAAGCACCAGTATGGTTAACGAGGCCACAATTCAAATGCCACATGGTATTGAGACGGCTCAACTCCCGATAAATCGAGGCGGCTCCGGAGGTCGTCGTGGTAAAGTAAAAATGGTCTTCAGCCAACCGTGCAATCACACCATCGTCAATGACCACTCCCGCCTCATCACACATAACGGCATAGCGCGTCATACCGACCTTCAAATTGGCATATTTTGACACGTAAACGCGCTCCAACAGCTCCACTGCTTGCGGCCCGAATACTTCGAGCTTCCCTAATGTGCCAACATCTATCAGGCCGACAGCATTTCGGACGGCTGCAACTTCTTCTTGAATACATACATTGCGATCGCAACCGGTCCGTGCGTAATATTCAGGACGCAGCCACTCGCCTGCGCGCATAAAAAATGCGTTAAGGGCGGCGTGGCGGGGATGCACGGGGGTCCGGCGTTCTGGATGAAATCCGCGTCCAGCCAAATGAGATAAGGGTACTGGATGAAAAAATGGACGGGCGGTAGTGGTACCTACAGCGTCCGGGCGCTGTCCCGTCAACCGTCCCAAAATACGCAGGGCATTCATATTGGAATGTTTGCCTTGGCTGGGGCCCATGCCATTCGTAGTGAAGCGCTTTAAGAGCTCAATGTTGTCAAAACCTTCCTGCACGGCATTTTCGAAATCCTTGAGCTGCAGATCTTCGTCAAAATCCACAAAATTTTTGCCTTGTGGATGAGAAACCATAGGCCAGGGAAAGCTCGGGCAAGTCATCCCAGGCGCAACATCCTCCTCTAGAACGCTTCCAAGTCCCAGGTAAGCGGCTGCGGCACTGCCGGCGCGCTGACCATCCCGGAATCGGGCATCCGGGTCATAGAGACCATTTACCCGGCCACAGGCAAAAATGCCGGGAGGCAGATCCTTTGGGACAAATTGCTCTAAGTTATCCGCATAATGCATCTGCGCATTGGCTTGGTAGAGAAGATTGGCGGCAGAGGCCCAACCCACACTCATAATAATTCCGTCACACTGAATTTCACGGGCGGTGGCTAAACCCGCCTTGCCATCCGAGAAAGATGCTATGCGAGCCGTGCCTACAACATGCCCACCTTTAACAGGAAGCGCCTCGTAAACACAGCAACTGGTGTATAGTGGGATCCCCTGATCGGTAAGTGATTTGGAAAAAGCATTTTGTGCAGACCACTCTGAGCGCATATCGACCACTGCAGCGATTACAACGCCGTGAGCCTTCAGATCCAGTGCCAGCCGATAGCCATCATCGTTAGCGATTAATACGACGGCCTTCTGCGCAGGCCGCACCGCGAAGCGATACATCAGGCGCTGCGCCGCAGATCCCAACATGACTCCCGGAAGATCGTTATTCCTGAACACTGCGGGCTGCTCAAAGGCACCGGTAGCAAACACCACAGACTTCGCACGTAACTTGGTCATCTTGTGCTCAGATACCAGTGCTAGCCAATGATCTGCGTAATAGCCGGCCACAGTCGTACTCGTAAGAACGCGAATTAACGGGTGTGCTTCGACCTTCTCTAAAAGCTGCTTTGTGGCATGCCAGAAACTTTGATCTTCACCCCGTTGATAATGTCCGCTCCCGCCACAGTGCGGGTTTTCATCAATGAGAAGGGTGTCTGCACCTTGCTCTGCAGCCGCCAGGGCGGCTGCAAGCCCGGAAGGACCCGCACCGATAACTGCCACCGAACAAAACTCGTAATCTTTCGGGGTAAATATTCGAGGTGTTTCGAGGTCGACTTTCCCCAAGCCCGTTATACTGCGGAACAATCTTTCCCAATGCGGGAAAAGCTTCTTACTGTGGAACGCTTTATAGTAAAAGCCGACCGGCAACAGCGATGAAAGATGATTCAATATTTTGTTTTGGTCTTTTTCAATCCCTCCAGTCGTATTCACCGCATTTAGCTGCATTCGGGGTGCAAGCGCAGTGGCGTCTGCACGGAGATTCAAGCGTTGATCCCATTGCACCATAACATTGACGTCATGATTCGCCAGTGACAAGATACCTCGTGGCCGATGATATTTGAAACTGCGCCCCAAGAGTCTTTGACCTGATGCCCAGAGTGCACTGGAAATAACATCTCCTTCAAAGCCCCAGAATGTTTTGCCTTCAAATATGAAAGAGATTGGCTTTTCACGATCAATCCATTCCCCTTCCACGGGAGGAAGTCGATAAGGTTGCAGCATCTACACGCCCTCCTCATACAAGTAAGTCTGAACTATCTGATCAGTAATGGTATTGCGTTCCACAATAAACCAGGTATTACTTGGAGTGTGGCACCACCACTCTTTTTTTATCCCTGCAACTCCATTTCGATTGAACACGTAGTCCGCCCATTCTTGATCTGTGCAAGTTTCAGGATCTGGAGAGACTCTTAGCTCTCCCCAATAAAAAAACTCGGAGACAGGACGTGATCCATGAATGGGACAAGCAATCATCTTCATAGAAAGGCCTCCATATCGCCTAATGCCCCACAGATGCCGCGCCTTTTTCACCAGTCAGCGCGTAAGAACGAAAGCGATCCAGGGAAAACTCACTAATTAGCGGATGGGTAGAATCAGTTGCTACCGTGTGTGCCATGGTTTTACCCGCAATGGGGGTTGCCTTGAACCCCCAAGTTCCCCAACCAGCATCCAGATAAAATCCCTCTACAGGGGTTTTCCCCATAATCGGGGCAAAATCTGGAGTCATATCGGCCATTCCAGCCCATTGGCGTACAATTTTTACGTGAGAGAGGAATGGGAAAAGTTCTAGAATATGTGCAGAAAGTCCTTCCGTGAAATCCAGTGTCGATCGGGTAGAATGCAGCTCATACGGATCTAGAGAAGCACCCAGAACGAGTTCTCCGCGAGCCGATTGGCTGATGTAAACATGTAAGCTGCCAGAGACAATGATGGGGTTTAGCCAAGGTTTTATCGGTTCGCTCACCATCGCCTGCAAAGGATGAATGTAAATTGGGCTTTGCAAATCCACCATATTCAGCAAGCGCGGCGTGGAGCCCGCTACGGCACATAAGACCTTCTCCGCATGAATAAATCCTCGGGACGTTTGAACACCGGAAACCTTGCCAGAACAGACTGATATTCCTGTCACCTCTGTTTTTTGGTGGATTTCGACGCCACGCTTGTCAGCTCCCCGACCATAACCCCAAGCTACTGCGTCATGTCGGGCAATGGCACCTGGTGCGTGGTAAAGTGCCCCAAGAACTGGCGCGTGGCCACCACAGGTCATATCCATCATAGGTAATTCGCGATGAATAAACTCTGGATCTACCAGTTCAGATTCCACTCCATAGTGCTTGTTGACTTCTGCACGCCATCGCATAGTGCGTAAAGCGGAATCTGTATGTGCCAGGGTGTAGTGGCCACGTCTGGAGTAGAAAAGATTTAAATCAAAATCTTCGGAGAGGTCTTCCCAAAGCTTGACCGATGCATCGTAAAAACGCACGCCCTCCGGGGTGATGTAATTTGACCTTATAATTGTGGTATTCCGCCCGGTGTTCCCACCGCCGATATATCCTTTTTCCAAGACGCATACATTATTGATTCCGTGATCGCGGGCGAGGTAATAGGCAGCTGCTAAGCCGTGTCCACCTGCACCGATAATGACCACATCATAGGAATTTTTAAGTTCGGCATGCGTCTGAAACATCCGACCATCGGGATGTTCTTGGGAGATTGCATATCGCATTAAACGCCAAGGCATGATGTCATTCCTTTATAAACGTTATCGAAAAACCACGGTCTTTGATCCATTCAGCAGGACTCTATCTTCCAGGTGATACCGTAGCCCACGGGCAAGAACTGACTTCTCAATATCGCGACCAGAGCGTACCAACTCTGAAGGTCCATTGGAGTGGTCTATACGAATCACATCCTGTTCTATGATTGGTCCCTGATCCAGTTCAGCGGTGACATAATGACAAGTGGCGCCAACAAGTTTGACGCCTTTATCGTAGGCTTGGTGGTAAGGCTTTGCCCCAACAAAACCAGGGAGAAAGCTGTGATGAATATTAATAATTTTTCCTGGATATCTTTCACACATCTCTGGTGTCAGTACTTGCATGTACCTTGCCAATACCATGACATCACCGTGGACTTTATCAAAGACATCAGCGACCTGATTGAAGGCCTGATTTTTTTGATTTGGATCTACTGGAATATGGTGGAAAGGTATACCATGCCATTCGACAAAGTTTCGGAAGGTCTGATGGTTTGAAATTACACAAGGAATATCAATGTGGAGTTCCCCAGCGCGCCATCTTCCTAACAAGTCATAAAGGCAGTGTCCCTGGTTCGAAACCATAAGTACAACACGTTTTTTAATGCTGGTAGTGGATATCTGCCAGTGCATTGCAAAATCCTGGGCAATCTCATGGAATGCGTTACGAAAAGTCTTCACATCAAAAGGGAGTGAGTCCGCCACAATCTGCTGACGCATGAAAAATCTATGGTGCTCAGGATCCGCATAATGATTAGCTTCGATGATCCACCCGCCATGACCCGCTATGAAGTTTGAAACCCGGGCAACAATGCCTACCTGATCTGGGCAGGACAGCGTCAATGTTAAGAAATCTTTAGAAATTTTATCAGCCATGGACGCTTCCTTAACCTTACCTAGACATTAGATTATCAGGATTGTTTCCTGATGGTCAAATTTTTATCATGAAAAGAACTTTCTTGCTATTCAATCATTGCTGATGTATCACTTCCGTCCATGAATATTAAAGATTCAGATCATGGTCTCGAGCGATATATCGGCACCACCATACGTGAGCTCAGAAATAAACAAGATCTCACTATCTCAGATGTGGCTGACTTGACTGGAATCAGCAAAGGGATGCTTTCCAAAATAGAAAACGCCCAAACAGCGATGAGTCTAGAAACCTTGTCCCGCCTCAGTAGAGCCCTTGGCGTTTCTCTTTCCGCCCTTTTTCGCAGTTATGATGTCCCCGATGGGGGGGCACAGTTGGTTAGGCAAGGTGAAGGCATGGAGGTGGTCCGACGCGGAACCAGACGCGGTCATACTTATCATCTCCTTGCCTATGATCAGGGTCCTAGCAAAAAATTCGAACCCTTTTTGATATCCATGAATGACAGGTCCGAGATTTTCCCAACATTTGAACACCCCGGCACGGAATTTATCCATATGCTGGATGGTATAATAGAGTATCGTCACGGCAAGAAAACCTACACGCTTAAGAAGGGAGATTCCCTTACGTTTCGTGGGGACATTCCCCATGGGCCTGAAAAATTAATCAAGCTACCCATTATATTTCTGTCGATTATATTTTATAGTTGAGTTGAAATTATTCGTTCTTCAAATCTCGACCTGCAGTTTTTTACAGGAGCGCGAATAAGAGGCGTTCATGCGCGCCGAATGTTGTTCATGAAACCGCTCTGAAGCGCGGCGGTTTTGGTGCAATGGCCAGGATGGTTTGCACTATATTGGTGCGATAAGTTTGAGAGCGCTGAACTCGCAGGCCAGTGTAACAACCATTTTGCCAATTTTATATACAGGCATGAAACCTGCTTGATAAATCTGGTAAGCAAGTTGAGTCCTTTGTCTTTGGAGATCTTGAATGGTGTTCGTAGACTATAACAGCGTAAATGGAGCCAAAAGTGATCATCTAATAAGCATGGCTTCGCAAATCAGTGAGCTCTATCCGCAACTGGGATCCATATACGAAATCCATTTTGTAACCAGCTCTGAAAATCACACCTACCGAATCCTTTCTGAGCAGGGCGACTTTGCAATGAGAGCCCAGCGGCCTGGGTATCATAGTCTGGAAGAAATAAACGCTGAACTTCAGTTTGTGGAAACGCTCTCTAATAGTAGTATCGCTACTGCCAAACCTGTAATGCGCACCGATGGTAATTTTGTATCCCATATGCAAACCCCTGAAGGGAGTCGGCTTGTCACTTTGTTTCACTGGGTAAATGGTCGACATCCAGAAGAAACTGAATTTTATGACACATATGGAAAAATGGGGAGCATCATGGGGCATATGCACCGCGTTTCTACCCAAATTAGTCATGATTACATAAAAAGACGGCCACGCTGGACGCTAGATGAAATCATTGGTTCTCACGCAGTTTGGGGAAGTTGGGACCATCCTGATTACATTGGACAATCGCAACGGCAGTTGATTTCGGACTTTCTAGCACTCTTCAAGTCTCAACTTGCTGAGTATGATTCGACGGGACGATGTGGATTAATACACGCCGATATGCGACCTACCAATGTGATTTTGAATGAAGGAGAAGTTATTACCATTGATTTTGATGACTGTTGCCACTCTTGGTATTTGTTTGATATTGCCGCAACAGTAAGCTTTCTAGAACATAGGCCAGATCTGCCAGAGTGGTTAAATCACTTTATTTCTCAGTATCGATACCAAAGTCCATTAAGCAAGCAAGAAGTTGATCTTTTGCCATTTTTTATCGGATTGCGTCGGGTACAACTTATGGCTTGGTATTTCTCGCATCGGGAAAGTGCATATGCTCAATCCCTTGGCGATACCTGGTTGTATCAGTCGTTCGATGTAATCTCTAATATCATGAACCACCAACTCAGCTTCATTCATTGAAAGGCAGAAATTTTTATGCTCAAACTGAATAGTTACGCTCTTGTCGACAGTGATAGTGCTCCTGATTTCATTAGACGCCGACGAAATACTTTAAGTCATAAATACGAGTTATTTTATCAGGAGCCCTTACTACCTGTTCAAGGAAGTGGTGCTTGGATAACGGATAGGAATGGACGACGATATCTTGATGCCTACAATAATGTAGTGTCTGTAGGGCATTCCAACCAGAGGGTGAATCAGGCCATCACTCAGCAATTATCTACTTTGTGTACTCATACGCGTTATGTGAATGATGAGCTTTGTCGGCTTTCCGAGCGACTCCAGAACAAACATCCTTATGGTGACTGGCGAAGTATCCTGACCTGCAGTGGTAGTGAAGCCAATGATCTTGGGATGCGTATTGCGATGGAGGTAACCGGAGGCAATGGTTTTATTGTATCTGAACATGCTTATCATGGCTTGACAGGTTTGACTCAAACATTGACAACATCCATGAGTGGTTATGCTGCCTTGGCAGATCGTTTGCAGATTTTCATATATCCGGTTCCTGTTCCTTGCTCCGCTGGTGAAGGTACTCATAGTTTTCTGAAAGGTATTGAGCAGTCGTTGGATACCATGGCTAAGCAAGGGGTACGTTTTGCTGGGGGTATTTTTGATTCATTTTTTACCAGTGATGGTCTGGCCATTAAGCCAGAAGGATTTCTCCGGCAAGCAGTAGAAATGATTCATAAACATGCTGGTATATTCATTGCCGATGAAGTGCAACCAGGATTTGGAAGATCTGGAACAAATTTCTGGGGTTTCCAGGTGCATGGTGTTGAACCGGATATCATCACTATGGGAAAACCTATGGGCAATGGATATCCTACTGCAGCTATTTTATTGCGGTCTCAGCTAGATGATTTTATTCCAGATAGTTATTTTAATACATTTGCAGGGAACAATGTAGCAGTAGCTGCAGCGCATGCTGTTTTGGATGAAATTGAAGAACGTGACCTAATGGGCAACGTTCGCACCCAAAGTCATATCATTGAAGAGGGTTTACGAAATTTGTCCGAACTATGCCCTGGGATAGCCGATATTCGAATTAAAGGGTTATCCGTGGCCGTAGATATAGTTACTGAAAAAGGGTTACCAGATTCTGTCAACAGTCTCCGTATTGTTGAAGCCATGAAAAAGCGCGGGGTGCTCATCAGTACCAGTGGAAAATCTGGAAATACTTTAAAAATTCGTCCATTGCTCATATACGACTCCGAAGAAAGCGAATTTCTTGTAAACCAATTAACGGACGCAGTTCTTACTACCTGGTGCTAAATATGGGACATAAAGCGCTATGTAAGTAATAGAGGATCGCTGGCAAATCTCAGAACGATCTAGTTAGAATCTAAGTACGTTAAAGGGTGGAACAGTCTCTATAAGGAAACGACATGTATTTCTATTCATCGGAGTGAATCCAATTCTGAAATGAGATCGTCGGTTGTCAGCTGACGGCAGTAACCTCGGTTATTTGCCAAGGAATTTCGGTGGCGTTGCTCAGTATGTGTTGCACATGCATCTGCGACCAGGGTAACCAGATAGCCATAGTCACATGCGTCACGAACGGTGGAATCAACACATTGATCTGTCAGAACGCCACAAACGATGAGCTGCTTCACTCCCAGATTACCGAGCACATAGTGGATGTTGGTTGAAATAAAAGGTGAGGACGACGTCTTTGGAATGATTATCTCATCTCCGATGGGAGCGATTTCATCCAGTACTTGTGCATCCCGCGATCCCTTCGGACAGAATAGGCCTGAAATTTTATAATCGAGTCCAATATCCCGGCCATTCAGCGTTGAGCTTTCGATCACTGTGTACATGACCTCAACCTTGGTTTCTCGACAGGTCCGAAGCAGACGTTGCATATTGGGCAACGCGCGTTCGCGCATTTCCTTGAAAAAGTAGCCGTAACGCGCTTCACGCTGTCCTGTGTCCAACTCTGCATATGCGCCACCGTTTTCAGTAGAGTAATGCTGCACGTCAACAAACATAAGCGCTGCCTCGCCCTTGCGCATAGGCACATCGCGTGAAATGCCAAAATCTTTCATATATCCTCCTGCAGTTTCATGGCGGTCGTTGGCAGCAGGTGAGCCAGGCGTTTCGCCCAAACATCCTGCTCGGTTTCCGTCGTCAATAAATCCTGACGGATCTCAATCAGTACATAGTCGAGTCCCCGGCTCTCGGCGTGAACTGGCACACCATAGTCCGTTTCGTCGCTCACTCGATAAGGCGCATTTTCAGCTACCGTAAGGCCTTCCTCAACGCGTAGGAGCTCTGCTAAATGTTTGGCAAATCGAGGCGTACGGTTATAGAGCACTGCCACATGCATTGGGCGGAGCTTCCCCTTAAAAATTGGTGTGAAGCTGTGCAAGGCGACATAAATTGTGTGTAGTCCTCTCTCTTTTCTTTGATGAATCTGCTCGGTAATTGTTTGGTGATAAGGATCGAAAATCGCCTTTCTTCGGGCTTGGCGATCCAAATTACTCAGATTGAGATTCCCGGGGATAAGGGTTGTTTCGGAGATTGTTGGAAAAGCATCTGGAAGGTTGGGTTGACGGTTACAATCAATGACTAGCCGCGAATAGTTTTGTAACACGGCGGTTGCGTTGAGTCTTTCGGAGAGTCTTTCGGCCACGTCCGCAATGCCAATATCCCAGGCAATGTGTCGGTAAAGTTCCGTCTTGCATAAACCGAGGTTCTCGAGTACACGCGGAATTTGGTTACCTGCGTGGTCGACGGTCAACAGAAAGGGACCGGGGGTTGTTTCAAGGAGAACGCGCACGGGGTTGGGTTCGTCGCTTTCGAGAAACATTAATAGACCTCAGCGTAACGCGTACAGATCTCTTCCGGTGTGGAGCCATCAAGAGCTATGATCTCCGCACGCTTAAATTCGAGATACGCTGCCATCGCTTCAGGTGACCACCAATCCGCAGCGGACTTGTCCTTTTCCAGAGCGTCGAGGGCATCCCCAAGAGTACGCGGTAGAAGGGGCGCAGCGCTGCTTTTGGTTGGCAGGTCTAGCTTGCGTTTCATGCCATCTAAACCAGCCCATACCAAAGCTCCCAGCGCGAGGTATGGGCAGCTCGATGCATCTGCCACACGGAATTCTACGTTGAATTGCTGTGCAGAACACTCTGGGGCAGTGGCAAACAATGGTGCAACACGCAATGCAGCTCCTCGGTCCTGCTGGCCGATATTGGTATAAACCGGTGCCCAGCGGTTGGGAGTCAACCGGTAATATGAAGCAACTGAAGGTGCACTGAACGCTGCAATTGCTGGCAAATGCTCAACCACCCCGGCGAAAAACGAGGCAGCTTCGGGAGCGAGGCCGAGTGGTGCGGCAGGGTCGTATGTCACAGGCGTATCCCCATCCCAAAGGCTTAAATGGATGTGCGTTCCATTGCCGATGCCGTTTGGCACAAGCATCGGGGCGAAAATTGCGCGCTTACCAACGCGCCAAGCAACTGCACGTGCCATCTCGCGTAGTACGACGGCCGCATCTGCGGCGCGAACGCCAACTTCTGGATGGACTGTTGCCTCGTATTGCCGTGGTCCATATTCGGGCAGAAAACTGTCAGGTTTGAACCCTGCAGTCCTTATTGCCCCCATCAGCATTTCTCCAAACTGGCCCTGGCGGCGGTAGGCATCAAGCGCATAAGTCGCGCCTGGCCTTTCCTCCACGCCAGCCAGTACGAATTCCTGTTCAAAACTAGCGACAAGACGCAAACCTAAGTCTTCGAGTTTTTTGAGGGCACGTATAAGGAAGGTTCTCGGACAGAAATCCCAGGGCGAGCCGTCAATGTTGGCGATGTCTCCCAAGTAGAAGCGTTCGGCCGTACCATCTTCGAACGGTACGTCTATTTTTAAATTTGGATCGGGGCGGATAAATAAATCACCCTCAGTGCCAAACGGTGTCGAGTAGATCGGCCCAAAACACGACATCATAATGTTGGAATGTGTGAAACCCACGCCCTTATGGAGGCGGCTGGCGAGATCTGCTTCGGGAAAGGCTTTACCGCGAACCAGTCCGGACCAGTCGCACACGCCAGAAAAAATGAGAGGTTCAATATCCATGAAATGTTTCTATCCTATTTGAACATTGATCAGTAAATCGACTCGGCGTTGTTCATAAGAGAAGCTTTCCAAACACACCGAACTTTAGTCATTTCTGCAGGCAGACAGAATGCACTGTGACATGGCTGCAGAGTCTGGTTGATTCTGCAGCCTCAGGTTCTTATTGACGCTATCACGATTGCCAGCGGACTGGTTTTGGCTGACCTTCCACTTACCCATCCAGCGGGTGACGAAAATTTCTATGCCCACCACCTGCTTGATGACCTGCTCCGTAAACTCGGGGGGTGCATCATCTACGTGCCACGGATGGGGGAAATTCTGCTCTTGCTGATCAGTCATAGCAACCATTTGCTGTCGTATCCACTCGGGATTATCTTTGACTTTTAGCTCACCGTAGGCATGGACTATGGTGTAATTCCACGTGGGCACTACTTTACCAGTTTCTGCCTTCGTGATGTACCAGGAAGGGCTGATGTAGTGCTGTGGCCCCTGAAAGATGACCAGCACGTCGCTGCGTAAATATCCTTCTCTCCATAACGGATTGGCACGTGCTACATGTCCTTGTAATACGATCTGCGATTCTTGGCCAAAGGTTAGATACAAGGGAATATGATTAGCCTCTAAGCCATCATTCCCCATGCTGACAATAGTTGCTAGAGGGTGAGACCTGATCATCTCCTGAATGATCTCTGGACGTTTTTCTGAAAAAGAATCTGGACAATACAAAGCGTTTACTCCTCTGTTGTGCGTCATGCACGGTTAAAAAAGCAAATTATGTGCCATGGCGTAAATGATAAATAAAAAACTTAACCGGTTGAAAAAATATCTATTGGCCAAGGGTTACAAGTTGTCTGGCATATAAGGTTTTGTTCTGATGTTTCACTATATAGGTGCGTCAATGTGATGATTGCACGTTTATGAGGCAGTCTCTGCACCAATTTGGAACAATTAGATATAATTTGATTTTCCGAAATTAATTTGCTGTACTAAGTAGTATCTTTTGCCATGCTGGCGCCAATATTGCTTGATTGCTTATGATATTCAGTTGGAATCTTATGGATGTTATGAGGGAAAATTAAAATGGCACTATCTGTCAAGTCAAACGGTAATTGTTATGCAACACTGTGGTGGCGCGTAATTCATAGATAAAGAGGAGAAGCTCAAATGTGTGGCATTGCAGGAAGAATCTTGGCTATACCTGGTTTTGTCGGGGCTGATCTCGTCGAATTAATCGATGCGCAGGCTCATCGCGGCTCAGACAGTACGGGCTTTGCTATTTATGGATCTCCACGTCAAAGTGGCTTTGTTGTCCGCGCTATGGGGTTTGATAGGACTAAGCTTGGACAAGACTTGGATGATTTCCAGTACATACTTCGTGAGCATGGTGCTGATTTTATCGAAAATCCAGTTTGGGATAGCAGCACTGACAAACATTACTCCGTACGGATGATCATTAGTGATCCAATCAGTATTCCGCGTTGGATCCAAGCGGCAGATATGATTTGCTCACGCCTAGAGGTGCAGTCAGTAGGTCGGGCGCTAGAAATCATTAAAGATGAAGGTGATGCGCTTGCCGTAGCGGAAAAACATCAAATCTATGGCATGACCGGTACGCATGGGCTGGGACATGCCCGCCTCGCTACTGAAAGTGCTGTTAAACCCAATGGCAGTCATCCCTTCTGGGCACGGCCATTTCCAGATACAGCCATCGTTCATAATGGCCAGATTACGGATTATTACAATTGGCGCCAACGCCTTGAGCGTCTGGGTTATCGTTTTTTGACACAGAACGATTCTGAATTAATTGCCGTATGGTTATCACATGAAATGAGTGCAGGTCTATCGCTCCAACAGGCCTTAGACAAATCGATTCATCAAATTGATGGCGTATTCACCTATATGATTGCAGATATTAATGGTATTTGTTTCGCGAAGGATCGGTTTGCCATTAAGCCCTTGGTAACCATTCAGGAAGCTGGATCTTTTTGTGCTGCCACTGAGGAGCAGGCATTACGTCGTATCTATCCAGAAGGTTCAAGGATCATCAATTACGATGGCCCAGCCATGACCGGGATATGGAGAAAAGAAGCATGGGCAGCATGAACAGTAGCTATGAGATTGAAGTTAAAAATCGATCAATTAAGGATATAAACGCTGAAATCCAGCAGTTGGCTAAACCTAATAGTAATTTGCGTATTACCTCAACACTATCAAGACATAATCTCGGCATTGGTCTACCTCCGGGAGTGACAATCAATTTCGAAGGTTCGGTTGGATATTATTGTGGCGGACTGAATACCGGTGCCACGGTGAATATAAAAGGTGAGGCGGGCTGGGGTGTAGGTGAAGGAATGAGCGCTGGACATATCACGGTCGATGGTTATGCAGGGATGTCGGCCGGAGCCGCCATGCGAGGTGGACTCATACACATTAAAGGTGATGCGGGCCCTCGTATTGGTGTAGCCATGAAGGGCGGAAATATCGTTGTTGAAGGCAAGATTGGATCGCAAGCTGGTTTTATGGCTCATGCAGGGAAAATCATCGTGCTTGGCGGAGCTGGAGTCTCATGCGCTGACGCGCTCTGGCAAGGTGAGTTGTGGGTTGCAGGCAACATAGAAGGGATGGGCGTTGACGCACAGGTGGTGGAGCCTACAGCAGAACAAATTAAAGAAGTTGATGAAATTCTTGCCCCATTAGGGCTCGCAGACGCTTCACGCAACTGGCGGCGGATCATCTCCGGTCGCCGACTTTGGTATTTTGAAAGTAGGGAGGCAAATGCATGGCTGATGATTTGAACAAAAACCACAAATACCCTTACCCTTTTCAAGAAGCCCCGGAGGATTTGGTTAAATTCGGCGATGGGGCAATTGAGGGCCGTCCTGCGGGTGTGCCCGCTTCATATGATGTTGGTGGTTCCCTGAGATGGACGCCAGAGGCCATTTCCGAAGTCCATGCACTAGCGCAATTAGGTCGCTATCAGGTACGTGGTTTTAATACCTTCAACAAGCGTTTCCCAACTTTCGACGATCTCACCTTCGTGCCGGCAACCATGACCCGTCTACCCCTTGAAGGTTATCGTGAGGGTTGTGAAACCACTACCATTTTGGGTGGTGGACGTGGACTCGTTGAAAAACCCATCGAACTTAAAATTCCAATTTACATTGCCTCAATGTCATTTGGGGCACTTTCGTCCAACGCCAAAGAAGCGCTGGGTCATGGAGCAAGCAAAGTTGGCACCATGACCTGCACTGGCGAGGGGGGCATGCTTGAGGAAGAACGTGCAGCATCTTCCATTTTAGTGTATCAAATGTCACCAGCGCGCTACGGGCTTGACCTTGATCATCTGCGCCGCGCTGATGGGCTTGAAATTGTAGTTGGTCAGGGAGCGAAACCCGGCACTGGCGGCTTACTTCTGGGTATGAAGGTGTCGGAGCGTGTCTCGAAAATGCGTACACTACCTGAAGGAGTAGATCAGCGGTCTACTGTAAGGCATCCCGACTGGTTAGGTGCCGACGATTTGGCCATCAAGATCGAAGAGTTGCGGATTGCCACCAACTACCAGGTACCAATATTTCTAAAAATGGGAGCAACTCGCCCCCGATACGACGTAGCTATTGCCGCTAAGGCAGGCGTAGACGTAGTGGTTGTAGATGGTGCCGAGGGTGGAACGGGCGCCTCCCCAGAAATGCTACTAAACCATACCGGTATTCCGACTATTTCAGCCATACGTGCAGCCCGGGAGGCTCTCGACGAATGCGGTATGACTGGCAAGGTATCACTTGTGGTTGCAGGTGGAATACGTTCTGGGGTCGATGTTGCCAAGTGCTTGGCACTAGGTGCAGACGCAGTAATGATTGGTAATGCGGCTATGATCGCTCTGGGATGTAATTCGCCACGCTATTTGGCGGACTACCAAAAACTTGGTACTAGCCCCGGTGCCTGTCATCACTGCCATACTGGCCTTTGTCCAGTTGGAGTGGCCACCCAGACACCTGAACTGGTTGCGCGTATGGATGTTGCAGCCGGGGCTGAACGTGTCGCTCGCTATCTTACGGCCATTACCATGGAGGTGACGGCGCTAGCGAAGGCCTGTGGTAAATCAAACGTTCACAATCTGGACATGGAGGATCTCCGTGCTCTTTCGTTTGAGGCGTCTGCCTTTACAGGGGTAAAGATGGCCGGCATTGACCGCGCCTTTGGTTGGTAGTGGCTTGATGCGCGCCTTAACCGAATGCTTTCATTATTTTTTTGAGGTGAATAATGAGCGAGAAACCAATATTTCCATTACCTGAAGGCACCCATACTATCGCCATGGGTTTGGGTGACATGAATGGTATTATGCGTGGTAAACGTTTTTCGGCTAGCCACTGGCCATCCGTTTGTAAAAGCGGTAACGCCATGTCAATTGCTGTTTTTGCCTTTGACATGACCTGTGACATCTGGGAAACCCCATATGTTAATTTTAGCAATGGCTATCCCGATATGCACATTTTTCCACTCACCCAGCCAGTTACCGTACCTTGGGAAGCTGGGGTAGCCTTCTGCCTCGGTTATGCCGAAGGGATGGATCATCAACCCGTACCACTGGATCCTCGAGAAGTATTGCTTAAGCAGGTAGCCCGCGCCAAAGCCATGGGACTGGAGATTATTTGTGGTACTGAGCTTGAATTCTACCTGCTGGACCCCAAAACAAGCTTGCCAATCGAGAGAGGCATCCAAGTTTATTCGTTGGCACGGGCGGCTGAGAACGAGTACGTTCTTGGACCAATTCGTCAGTTTATTAATGAGATGGGCATCCCCATCGAACAATCCAACCCCGAATATGCTGCTGGACAAGCAGAAGTAAATATCCGCTATACCGATGCAGTTACCGCTGCTGATCGAGTAATAATGTTCCGGAATCTCGTCAAGGAGCTAGCTATCACCAAAAACCTCAGAGCTACTTTCATGGCGAAACCTTTCATTGAACAATCCGGCAATGGATTTCATGTGCACTATTCGGTTTGGAAGGACGGAGTAAACCTGTTTGCCAATCATGGCAAGTTGAGCCCAATGGGCAAGAACTTTCTGGCTGGGGTACAGACCCGCATGATCGAAATGACCTTGGCTGGTTCTACTACACCAAATGCGATGCGTAGACGCCAACCATACACTTTTTGCCCAACAGCTGCTAACTGGGGCTATGATAATCGCACTGTGGGTTTGCGAGTGATTGAGGGAGAAGAGTCATCGGTCAGAATTGAAAAACGCGATGCTGCCGCCGATTGCAACCCCTATTATCTACTTGCCTGCGACATAGCAGCCGGATTAGATGGTATAGAGCAAAAACTGGAACCAACCTCACCTTGTATTGGTGATGGGTATGAACCAGGAAGAGAAGGGGCTGGACAACTTCCCACTCTCCTTGCAGATGCTGTGACCTTAGCAGAGCATTCTGAATTCATGAGAAAAGTATTTGGAGATCATCGTTTAAATATATGGTTACAACAGGCTCGCAGAGAAATAGAGTTCATCAATGATCAAGTCACACAAGTGGAACTTGACCGTTATATAAGAAGTTTTTGAAATGGCTATTCAGTATGCATGTTTATGCAGAAAACAAAAGAAAATATCAATAATTTTTATTGCATGGCGGCCATCGTCAACTTATAAATCAATCTCATGAATCTATATAGAAAAATACATACAGATACTATTTTACCAAAAGAGGTAGATGTAGTTGTTATTGGAGGTGGAATAATAGGTGCCAGTACAGCGCTTGAGCTGGTAGAAAAAGGTCTGCATGTAGCCCTTTGCGAGAAGGGAGAAATAGGGGCAGAACAGTCTAGTCGTAACTGGGGCTGGGTGCGTCGACAAGGTCGTACTAGTGAAGAAATTCCTTTAGCCATCCTTTCACGTGAACTTTGGAAAGGACTAGAGCAACGCATAGGTATTGATGTGGGTTACGTGGAAAGCGGGATACTCTATGTGGCAAGTAATGACAAGGAAATGACCGATTATGAAAAATGGTTCAATCAGACTCGATGCTTCGGATTGGAGAGCAGATTGATTGGAGCCAGTGAGGTTGCTGCGCTTCTACCTCAGTCAGGAAGAAAGTTTACCGGCGGGCTTTATACCGCTCAAGATGGCAGAGCTGAACCATCAGAAGCTACAGCTGCTATAGCTCAAGCAGCACGCTCAAAAGGGGCATTATTATTTCAAAACTGTGCAGTGCGAAGTATTGAAACCAAAGCAGGTCGGCTGAGTGGAGTGGTGACAGAACATGGTGTAATAAAAAGCAATGCAGCACTAATTGCTGGTGGAATATGGACGCGTTTATTTACAGGCAATCTAGGTATAAATTTTAAGCAGCTAGCAGTGCGCAGTACAGTTGCACGTATCGAACACGAAGGCCCTGCCCCACAATTGGCAGTAGGTGGCGATGATTTTGCTTTTAGAAAAAGGAAAGACGGAGGCTATTCCATTGCCGTTCGCAACGGTAATGTTGTCGAGTTAGAGTATGACCATTTACGTCTCGCAGCAGATTTTCTTCCTGCGTTTAAAAAATCAAGATCAGATTTGTCTGTACACTTGGGGCGAAATTTGGTGAGTAGCCTCACAGCCAAGCGACGTTGGAGAGATGATGATATTACGCCATTTGAGCGGAAGAGGATTAACAACTCAGCTCCCTATGTTAATCTCGCTGAACAGGCTCTGGCAAACCTTATTAAAGCTGTGCCAAGTTTTGCTGGGGCACGTGTCACAAGAGCTTGGTCAGGTATTATCGATGTAACGCCAAATTCACTTCCAGTCATCTCGGACTTGCCAATAAAAGGGCTATATATGGCGAGTGGATTTTCAGGGCATGGCTTCGGTATTAGTCTTGCAGCCGGGCGACTAGCAGCTGAGCTTATGATCAATAAATCACCCTGTGTGGACCCTTCACCGTTCCTATTCAAAAATTAATGTGCCTTATATGGATGCTTCCATTTGTGTGTCAAGCATCGATGCGGTCCCGTCTGTTATCATTTCTAGATTTCGCGCATCAAAATAGTGCGATCTTTATAATCGTCGCACCAAAAGAGTGTATATTGCTCTGCAATGACACTTTGGAGATTCTCGGAAAACCGCATTTCCCCAGAAATTGGTTTCATTAAATCAACAGTCTATATCCCACCATTCTGTAAAATAAAGAGTTTTTAGAAGTGCCCGTTGATATATCCATAGAGTGAGTACCCTAAAATGTTAAACAGCGTGCAAAAGTTGCCAGAATTGGGTGGAAAACAGCGTGTAAATTGACCACCTGATATCCTGCCGGATTTGCCGGGAGGAAACTGGAGTGATTTGCATGGAAACCATAGCCAAAGTGCGCCGTCTGTATCATCTGGACAA
>NZ_MOAD01000001.1:886793-1006705 GCF_001931655.1 Acidithiobacillus albertensis
TTCACCTAAAGATGGAAAGTTATAGGCACCAGCTGTTAAGTTGAATTGGATCAACCCGGTTGATTTGCTTATATTGATTAAGCCGCTGGTAATATCTGCTCCGGCATTTTTGCCATTTAGCCCTGAACCAGAAGGGTTGCTTTGCAAAAAACCCATACCGGATACGACCCCCTGCACGTTGACTTTGCCAATGGGGCCAGCGTCGATTTTCAAAGGTGCTGGAATGGAAAAACCAGATGCATGAGCATATCCTGCGGATACGATGGTTGCAGAAAGTAATCCTGTGAGAAGAAATCGAGAACGCGAAGATTGTTTCATGGAGGGCTCCGTTGGTAAGTTTGTGTAGATGTAATTGCAACAATTTCAAACGAAAGCAATGATCATGCCAATTTTTTCTACCCATGATAACATCATGATATAGTTAACTTATAGCTGTGACATGTTGATATTGGCGACTGATTTCTACAATTGAATGAGAGCATCGCACGGTTTTGGTGCTTTAAATGCCTAAATTTGGAGATATGTGCATTACTTTTGTGCGTTGAGGAGTTGGAATCTATTCGGTAAACAACAGCTGCAACATAAAGGCCGAAGGCTTGCAGATGATGATTCATCTTTAACTTGCAAAACAATGTTCATTTTGGGCGAGTAAGAGGAAGCCGTATTTCGGGTTTCTGACCGATGATGAATTGTCCTGCATGGAACCCGCTGTCTGGAAAGAATATGCGAGGGATAAAACTTCAACGTGATGGGGTACATTAGCGGTACAGTAGTTCCGCCAATGAGACTTGTCTGGAACCAACATAACCCAAATAAAAATAAGAAACTAGGTCAATTGTACCCAAACACGAACAATCAGCGACAATCTAATCCGTTGATTTAAAATGTAACTCATAATCCCTTGGTCCACGGTTCGAGTCCGTGCGGGCCCACCAAATAAAACAAGCAGTTATAAATTGGTTATTGAAAATCCTCTACTCTTCAGACGCAAATTTGGTGCCATGCTGAATCTGTAACTAAGTCTTATTCTTACGACTACAGTTGTCAAAAAACCGGCAGGAACTTGGAGGGGTGTGATTCGGATGCTGTCAGCATTTTGTCGAGTTTGCAGCGGTCTTGCGCTTTTCTGCGTACTGTATAAAAATACAGAATCATACGTACCGATTTCTGGAGGCATGGCATGGATAAACTGACGCCGCGTCAGGCCGAGATTCTGGCCTGGATTCGCGCCCGGATGCTGGAAGACAATTTGCCACCCACGCGTGCGGAATTGATGAAAGCCTTTGACTTTCGTTCACCCAATGCGGCGGAAACCCATTTGCGCATGTTGGCGCGCAAAGGTTATCTGGAACTGCAAAATGGTACCGCACGGGGGATTCGCCTGCACGAAGATTTGAGCGCGACCATGGGCTTGCCTTTGGTGGGTCGGGTAGCCGCCGGGCAACCGATGCTGGCTGAGGAGTTTCGCGAGGGGCAGTTGCCGGTGGACCCTAAACTATTTTCGCCGGGGGCTGATTATTTGTTGAGGGTGCAGGGTATGAGTATGCGCGATGCGGGTATTCTGGATGGCGATATTCTGGCGGTGCGCCATGAGGCTGGCTTTACGCCGCAAAATGGCCAGATTGTCGTGGCTCGAGTCAACGGAGAGGTTACGGTCAAGCGTTGGCAACGAAAGCAGGGCAAAGTCAGCCTGTTACCCGAAAATCCGGATTTTTCTCCCATTGAGGTGGACTTGTCCCGTGATGATTTGCTGATTGAAGGGCAGGTTGTAGGCCTGCTGCGGATTGGTAACCGCCTCTAAAAAATCCATTACTGGAACCATCTCCGGCGTTGAAGGTCTTCTTTCCAAGAGGTTGCCGCGTGTATCAATGGTTTTTCGGTTCTTGTCGTTTCTGGTCTTGATGCGCTCAGCGGTTTACAATCATACGTTATCACTTTTTTCAGAATTTACAGGATTAACATTCATACATGGACAAATCATCTATCGCTCTGGCAGTGGGTCTTCTAATTATTGGCGGCTTAACGGGGGCAGTTATCGAACGCTTTGCCATTAATCCTGATTCCGCCACGAGCAGCAGTCCGTTGAGTCTGAATGGCGCCAAGAAGCTGCTGAATGATGTTACCCATGGCCAGGCCAGTGCTGAAAAGGTTTTTCCTGGGCCTGGTGGTTTGACGGGTATTGAAGTCAGTATGGAAGGTCATCCGACCATTGCTTATGCGACGGCAGA
Source organism: Acidithiobacillus albertensis (assembly GCF_001931655.1). Classification (NCBI taxonomy): domain Bacteria; kingdom Pseudomonadati; phylum Pseudomonadota; class Acidithiobacillia; order Acidithiobacillales; family Acidithiobacillaceae; genus Acidithiobacillus; species Acidithiobacillus albertensis. The sequence goes on from NZ_MOAD01000001.1 coordinate 889,022, forward strand.
TGGACAATATCTGGTGGCCGGACCAGTGCTCAATCAGCAAGGTCAGGATGCCGCCCATGCTGACATGATCAAGCTGGGGCTCATTCCCAAACCGGCATCGGCTGCGGTTTTGGCTGAAAAAGCCGCCCATGCAGACAGTTTTGTGCTGGGAAGCAAAGGGCCGGAACTCACGGCTTTTGTAGATCCTAACTGCATTTACTGTCACAAGTTTTACGAAGAAGCCAAACCGCTCATTGCTGCAGGTAAGCTACGCGTCCGCTATGTGGTCGTGGCTTTCCTGAAGCCCAGCAGCGCCGGTAAAGCGGCGGCTATTTTGGGGGCCAGTGACCCTGCTGCCGCCATGGCGGAAAATGAAAAAGGCTTTGATGAGGCAACGGAAGAGGGTGGTATTACTCCTGCTAAAAATCCTGATCCGGCGACCCTGGCTGCGGTAGAAAACAATACCAAGCTGCTGAGTGAAAGCGGAGAAGTGGCGACCCCGACCCTTATTTACTGTAATGCCCAGAATCAGGCCGTTCTGGCACATGGTTTGGATCGCTCCAGTCTGGCCGATTTTGTTGATCATATCAGCAGCCTGGAAAATGGAGCTTGCCATTGATGATTGCTCAAGATAATAACGCGGTTATTCATCGCGAAGATTATCAGCCGCCCCTCTATCGGATTACCGAGGTCGCGCTGAATGTTCATCTGGACCCGGAAAATACCGAAGTGGAGGCCTGCCTGCATTTTCAGAGACTGGTTTCAGAGCCGGTAGCCGAGTTGCACCTGGACGGCGAATCCCTCGAGTTGCTGAGTGCTTTACAAGATGGTCAGCCCCTGGCGGAAAATTTGTTTCGTTCTGATGCGACGGGTTTGACCTTGTTGAACCCGGAACCGGAGTTTGTGTTGGAAACCCGGGTTCGGATTCATCCCGCTGCCAATTTGACCCTGTCCGGTTTGTATTTTGCCGGTGGACAGTTTTTGACGCAATGCGAGGCGGAGGGTTTCCGCCGGATTACCTATTATCTGGATCGTCCGGATTGTCTGGCCAAATTTACGGTGACTTTGCACGCTTCCCGAAAAACCTGTCCGGTGCTGCTGGCCAATGGCAACTGCATTGCCCAGGGGGATGAAGACAACAATTGGCATTGGGCGCGTTGGGAAGATCCTTATCCCAAGCCCGCTTATTTATTTGCCATGGTAGCCGGTGATCTGGCCGTACAGCGCGATGTTTTTGTGACGCAATCCGGTCGGTCGGTGACGCTGGAAATTTATGTGGCTGAAAGGGATCTTGGATCTTGCGATCAAGCCATGGAAAGCCTGAAGCGGGCCATGCGCTGGGATGAAGAGGTTTACGGGCGCGAATATGATCTGGATCGCTACATGATTGTGGCGACCGACAGTTTCAATATGGGGGCCATGGAAAACAAGGGCCTCAACATTTTCAACTCCAAATATGTGCTGGCCAGCCCTGAAACGGCCACCGATACGGATTATCAAGGGGTTGAATCGGTAATTGCCCATGAATACTTTCATAACTGGACGGGTAACCGGGTAACCTTGCGGGACTGGTTTCAGCTGAGCCTCAAAGAAGGTTTGACGGTATTTCGTGATCAGGAATTCAGTGCAGATATGAACTCGCGTGGGGTGCAACGAATTGGTGACGTGCGCCGCCTGCGTTCTGCCCAGTTTCCTGAAGATGCTGGTCCGCTGGCGCATCCGGTGCGTCCCGATGCCTATTCGGAAATTAATAATTTTTACACGGCGACGGTGTATGAAAAGGGCGCGGAATTGGTGCGTATGATCCACACCTTGCTGGGCAAGGAAGGCTTTCGGCGCGGCACGGATTTGTATTTTGAGCGACATGATGGTCATGCGGTGACCATTGAAGATTTTGTGGCAGCCATGGAAGAGGCCAACCACTATGATCTTTCCAGTTTTCGCACCTGGTATTCCCAGGCCGGAACACCACAAGTAAAGGCAGAAGGAAGTTATGATCCCGCGAGTCGTTCCTACACGCTGACCTTGCAGCAGTCCACTCCCGCCACGCCCGGACAGTCAAACAAGGAGCCGGTACCTGTTCCGGTGCGTATGGCTTTGCTGAACACCCGGGGAGATAAAGCGGTTCTGGATAAAACAGGCGCAACCGAAAAAGTAATTTTATTGGAGCAGGCCAGTCAAAGCTGGACTTTTGAGGGCTTGCCCGATCCGGTAATCCCCTCCCTGTTGCGGGGTTTTTCCGCGCCGGTGCGGCTGGATATTGCTCTCGATGATCAGGCCCGCAGTTTTCTGGCCGGTGTCGATGATGACCCTTTCAATCGCTGGGAGAGCACCCAGGAGTTGGCCCTCAAATCTTTGCTGGAAGGGGTAGAAAATCATAAGAAACTTGAGGTGTTGCCTGCGGCCCTCAAGCAGGCGCTGTCTGCCACCTTGGAACAAAGCCAGATGGACCCAGCTTTTCGCGCGGAGTTGCTGACTTTGCCCAGCGAGGATTATATCGGCGAACAGATGCCGGTCATCGCAGTGGATGCCATTCATCAAGCGCGGGAGACCCTGCTTGATACGATTGGTGCACATTTTCATGATAAATGGTTAGGGTTGTATCAGGGTCTTGCCGGCGCTTATGAGCGGGATGGGGCTTCCATTGGTCGTCGCCGTCTTCGTAACATGGCATTGAGTTATCTGATTCATAGTGACCACAGTCGTCACGAGGACATGACCCTGCATGCGCGTCAGCAATATGTGCAGGCCGATAACATGACAGACCGTCTGGCGGCTTTTCAATTGCTGGTGCAGCATCCCAAACATGATGCTGAAGACATCCTTCTGGATTTTTATCAGAAATGGCAGGATTATCCGCTGGTAATCGACAAGTGGTTCGCTATTCAGGCCATGGCACCGCGTCCCGATACCTTGCGTCATGTGCAGCATCTTTTGGTGCATCCGGCTTTTGACTGGAAAGTGCCCAATCGGGTGCGTGCGGTGTTGGGTGCTTTTTCCATGAATCCGACCTTATTTCATGCGGCTGATGGATCAGGTTATGCTTTTTTTGCCGAGCAAATCCGTAGGCTGGATGATATCAACCCGCAAACTGCCGCCCGCCTGGCCACACCACTCAGCCGTTGGCAACGTTATGACAAGGTCCGCCAGCAAGGCATGATGAATGCCCTGCAACTGTTGGCAGCAAAAACCAACCTGTCCCGCGATCTGGCCGAGGTCATCCAGCGGTCGTATCCTGCCGCTTAGCTATCCCATGGCCGGGCCGTGGATTCCAGTCTCAACCAGAATTTCTGGAATTTTTTACGCTGTCGGGCCTCGCGGCCCTGCAGGAACCCCAATAACGCGCCTGCCTGAAAAGCCACACCTGCTTTAAGATTGTTGGTCAGGGGATTCAGATATTGGCCTGCCATGTCCGCATCGTGGATTTCTCCAGCAATACCCTGCAGAGTCGCCAGTAATTTCAGTAATGCTTTGCTATCTTTTCCGGGCCATAGCGGCGCCAGGGTGATCATCACATAACGGGTATTTTTGATACGGATGCGCAGGCTGTGTAAGGTTTCGGGATGATCCAGCAGCATTTTGCCGGCAGCCATCAGTTTGCGGTCTTCGCGATGTAATTGGGTTTCGCTGAAATCCTGCAGGTTTTTGGCGTGGGTCAATGGATGTCGCATTAAACTGGCCCAGAGTTTGAGCAGGATGGCGACCAACTGCGGTAATTGTTCGGCTTGCTGAGGTGCTTGCGCGGATAAAATGCCCTGCAAGGGGGCGGGGTCCAGGGTCATGGTCGCGGCAATTTCGGTCCAGTATCCCAGCAGGGCTTCATAATCACGTTTTTGATTTTGCTGGTGAAACCATTCCTGAAACGCGAGGCGGAAGGGTTGCAATAGATTGTCCGGGTCGAGCGCACGGCAAAAGCGCAAGGTTGCTCTGAGGCTGCGCACACTTTTGCGCAGGTCGTGAAAACTCTCCGGAGAAGTTTTAGCCCAGTGTTTGCGTGTGTCGTGAATAATTTGCTGGAGTTGCCAGGTTAGTATCTGGCTGAATGCGGTGCCGGCATTTTCCCGGCGGTGCAGGGGCCATGCCGTGTCACGCGGTTTTTCATCGGAAACCAGTCCGGCCAGGCGCAAACCGCGAAACAATTTGCTTTCCTGGTCGGGAATCAGAGGAAGATCCTGACAGAGGGATGCGCCCATTTCGAGTACTGCTGCTGCATTCCCTTTGGCGAGTTCCAACTCCACCTCGCGGATAGATTCGCTCTGGCCTCTGGCCAGAATTTCCCCGCGATCAAGCGCTACAATGATTTCACTGCCATCGGTATGGGTAACCCTGCTCTCGTGGCGTTCGAAACGGGTTTCCAGGATGACCTGCAAGTCCAGTTCCGTGAAGGGTACAAGCATGGCGGCGGCTTCACTATCGGTGAAGACGCTCAGGTCGGGCTGGTTACTAGCGACCGGAACATTCCACTCCGGACGTTGGTGCAGCCCGCCCGCTGATTGACCGCCGGCCTTGAGTGTGGCTATCCAGGTATCCTCTTCGCGGCGAACGCGGTAAGCCAGACGCGCACGTTGCAGGGCACTATCACGACTATCAAAATAAAACGCATGAAGCTGAAGCGGAGGTTCTTTGCTGATGGCCAGTAGAGGATGTTCGGCAATACGTTTCCAGACTGGAGCCGTATCGTCCATGATTTGTAATTTAAGTTCCTCTTCCACCACCATCCTCCATGACAAAATTCAGTATGCGTACCCATTGCGGTAATTCATTGCGATTTTCTGCGGCACGCAGGTCGGCAATTCCAGCACCACATTGGGCGGCACGGACGTAAATCTGACTATCCCGCAAGGTCGCCACCACGGACAGATTCCATTCACTCAGGACACTTTGCAGATGCTGGGCACCCCGGGTACGTGCATTTACCCGATTGGCAATCACCCCCATCCGCACTTTACCTTTACGGTAGCGCTTGATTTCTTCAAGTTTTTGCAGAAAAAGCTGGCTGGCATCCAGATCAAAAAGAGAGGGACCGATGGGGACCAGCAGAACCTCTACTTCACCCAGCATGTCTTCAAGGCGTTTCTTTTTGAGCCCTGCAGGGGCATCCATGACCACATAGTCACTGGTGGGATAATCACGGAAGTCGCGTTCGGCATCTTCCACCACATTCAGCTTGGGGAGCAGGGGCGAGCGGCGCTTGACCCAGTGGGAAGACGACTGTTGGGGGTCCAGATCGGCAAGGAGAACCGTCCCACGCAGCGCCAGAAGGCTGGCCAGATTGGTGGCCACAGTGGTTTTGCCTGCACCTCCCTTGCTGTTGAGGACCAGCGTTCTAATCATGCCTGGTATTCCTATCTAGCCATGTTGACTGCTGCGATCATAGTGCCGCAACAGGATCTCCTGGGCGGATTTACAGTCATCTTCCGGGCTTCGGCGCAGTTGTTCATAGCTGCCGTCCGCCTTCATGAGCCAGGCGTTGCAGTCATCCTGCAGATAAAGCTGCAGGGTTTCCTCGAGAACCCGGGCGCGCAGGTCCGGGTCCTGTATTGGAACGGCAACCTCAAGGCGTCTAAACAGGTTGCGTCCCATCCAGTCCGCGCTGGAAATCCACAGCTTGGGATGCCGTCCGTTGCCGAAATAATAAACCCGGCTGTGTTCCAGAAAACGACCGACAATGGAGCGCACCCGAATATGCTCGGAAACGCCGGCAATGCCAGGACGCAGGGCGCAGGCGCCACGCACTACCAGATCAATTTCGACGCCCGCCTGAGAGGCCCGGTACAGGGCACGAATCAACTCCGGCTCCACCAGCGCGTTGACCCGTGCCAGAATACGTCCTTCGCTACCCCTGCGGGTTTCTGCTTCAATGGCTTGAATGAGCGCGTTGAACAACGTAAAGGGGCTTTGCAGCAGGCGCCGCAATTGAGGCACCCTGCCCATGCCGGTGATGTGCATGAACAGATCATTCATGTCGGCGGTAATGTCTGAATCGGCGGTCAACAGGCTCAGGTCTGTATAAATCCGGGCGTTGCGGGGGTGGTAGTTGCCTGTGCCGAGATGTCCGTAAAGGCGGATACCTTCATCCTCGCGGCGCAATATCAGAATCATTTTGGCATGGACTTTGTGGTTGACGACCCCGTACACGACCTGTACGCCCACTTCCTCCAGACGCTCGGCCATGCGGATGTTGTTGGCTTCATCAAAGCGTGCCTTGAGTTCAACCACGGCAGTGACCTGCTTGCCCGCCAGAGCCGCCTCAATCAGAGCGTCAATCAGAGGGGAGTCGGGAGTCGTGCGGTAGAGGGTCTGTTTGATGCCAATAACCTGGGGATCACTTGCCGCCTGACGCAGAAAATCAAGCACCGGATTAAAGCTCTGGTAAGGATGGTGCAGCAAAATAGGTGCTTCACGCAGGTGCGCAAAAATATTTTCCGGCCGGGAACAGACGCTGGGTAGTCCCGGTACGAAAGGGGGAAAAAGCAGGTCCTGGCGCGGCACCATGTCAATAATGGCCGCCAGCCTGGACAGGTTCACCGGCCCGGCCAGTGAATAGAGATTGTCATCCACCAGTTCAAAGTGTTTGAGCAGATAATCGACGACTTCGCGGGGGCAATTATTGGCGACTTCCAGGCGTACAGCTTCCCCGAAAGGGCGCATGGGTAATTCGTCCACTAATGCGTCCAGGAGGTTATCCACTTCTTCCTCATCCACAAACAGTTCGCTGTTACGGGTGACCCTGAACTGATAAAAACCGAGAATTTTCAGGCCGGGAAACAATGCGGTGACGTGTTCGTGAATGACGGAGGAAAGAAACACAAAATCACTGGGACCCGCCAGATGGGGAGGGATCTGGATGATTCGGGGAAGAATCCGGGGGGCCTGAACGATGGCAATGGGGCTGCGCCGTCCATAAGCATCCTGTCCTTCCAGCACAATGGCAAAATTCAGCCCCTTGTTTTGCACTTTCGGAAAGGGATGTGCCGGATCCAGGCTGAGAGGGGTCAACAAGGGCATGACTTCGGTCTGAAAATAATTGCTGATCCAGCGCTTTTGCGCGGCGCGCCATTCCTTACGGCGCAGCAGCCTAATACCTTCTTTGGCCAGAGCCGGGAGCAGACGCTGGTTCAGGCAGAGATATTGTTCCTGGATGATTTCATGGGCCATTTGTGCAACGGCGGCAATTTCCCGATCCGGACCCAGCATGTCAGGCCCCAAGGGTCCGGCACCAAATTTGCGCCTTTGCAGTAATCCGGCCATGCGTACTTCAAAAAATTCATCGAGATTGCTGGAAACAATGGTCAGAAAGCGCAAGCGCTCCAGTAAGGGCACGCGGGGATCATCGGCCAGCGCCAGTACGCGTTGGTTAAAAGCGAGAATACTCAGATCACGATTGAAGTAGAGCTCTGCATTATCCAGAGAGACCGGATTTTCTGCGGATTCTGACTGCTCGCTTTCAGTCATGGCGTTGGCGCACTCTTTGTTCGGCGGCCGTCATGGTGTTTTGCAGGAGGGTGGCTACGGTCATGGGCCCGACCCCGCCGGGAACCGGGGTAATCCAGGCTGCCCTTTTTTCGGCTTCGGCAAAGTCTACATCGCCGGTCAGGCGACCATCAGGTAAGCGATTGATCCCGACATCAATGACCACAGCACCGTCGCGAACCCACTGACCAGAAATCAAACCCGGCTTGCCAGCGGCAGCAATCAGGAGTTCTGCGCGCTCCACATGGGCCTGAAGGTTGCGGGTAAAGCGATGACAGACCGTGACAGTGGCTCCTGCCAGTAAGAGCTCCATAGCCATGGGCCGTCCGACAATGTTGGACGCACCAACAATCACCGCTTCCTTGCCGCGAACATCCAGGTCAATTTCATCAAGCAGGGTCATGATCCCGGCTGGTGTGCAGGAACGCAGCAGGGGCGCGCGGAGGGCGAGACGCCCGACGTTGTAGGGATGAAAGCCATCCACATCTTTTTCAACGGCTATGGCTTCAATGATGACTTCAGGATCAAACTGGGGGGGGAGGGGTAATTGCACGAGAATGCCATCGATGCTGTCGTCAGCATTTAACTCGGCTATTTTCTGGAGTAATTGTTCAGGACTGCTTACGGCCGGGAGATTTACCGCCAGAGAATGGATACCCACGCTTTTGCAGGCGTCGCGTTTTTTCTGGACATACACTTCGGAGGCCGGATTGTTGCCTACCAGCACCACTGCCAGGCCTGGGGGCCGACCATGGTTTTTGAGAAACGCCCTACTTTTTTCGGCGGTTTCTGCCTGCAGTTTTTTGGCAATGGCCTTGCCATCAATACGTTGCGCAGTCATTGCTTCCCCTGCGCAGAAGCTGAATGGCCTGGGGAAACCCTCTTTATCATGAAATTAACCTTATGAATAAGCTGCGTCGTTTTAAATACTCTAATATCCCAACATTCTTCTGTTCCCTCGATTTTTTGTCAAGTAAAAACCGGACGCAGGCCCTCCCGGCCACCCGCCGTGCTCAGGTGACCAGTATCCGGTCTGCTCCCTTAGAAGACCCGCTTCAGGAAGCAGGCACAGACGGGGTTTCGCCCCCACGCAAATCTTTGGCCAGCACCATATACATGGCGGGTACCACGAATAGCGAGAATAGCGCGCCAATGCCCAAGCCGGTGAAAATGACCAGGCCCATCTGGAAACGACTGACGGCACCGGGTCCATTCATGAGGAGCAGGGGGAGAACCCCGAGTACCATGGCTCCGGTGGTCATCAGAATCGGACGCAGACGAATACTCGACGCCTTTTCCACCGCATCGCGTTTGCCCAAGCCTTCATGACGCTGGATTTCATTGGCAAACTGCACAATCAGAATACCCTGCTTGGCAATCAAACCGATCAGGGTGATCAGCCCCACCTCCGTGTAAATATTGATGGAGGCCAGGCCCAGGCTGACAAATATCAGCGCACCACTGATGGACATGGGAACGGTGATCAGCACAATCAAGGGGTCCCGGAAACTTTCAAACTGAGCCGCCAACAGCAGGTAAATCAGGATGATAGCCAGTGCAAAAGTGGTCAGCAATCCACCACTTTCCTGCATGTACTCGCGCGACTGGCTGGCGTAATTGACCGAAAAGTCCTTGGGCATGATTTTTTCAGCCGTGCTCCGGAAGAAGTTCAGAGACTGTCCCATGGTTACTCCCGGCTTGGGAACCGCCTGAATGGTGACCGAGTTAAGCTGTTGAAACTGCGGCAGGAACTGCGGTTCAACCTTGGTTTCGATGGATACGACTGTTGACAGGGGCACCATTTGACCCGTTGCCGTGGCAATATAATAGTCCTTGAGGGCCTCCGGGTCCGTACGGAACTTGTCCGGCACCTGGGGAATAACCTTGTAGCTGCGTCCCTCCATGTCAAAGCGGTTGACATAGTTGCCGCCCAGCAAAGGTTGCAGATCCTGGGCAATTTCCGCCATGGTCAAACCCAGATTGGCGGCAATATTGCGATGGATTTTCAGCACCAGTTCCGGATTGTCAATGCGCAGGTCCTTGGTCACATAGAAGAACATGCCACTCTGGTAAGCCTTGGCTATGACCTGATCAGCTACCTGATCGATTTTGTCGTAACTACCGGGACTCTGCAGAACAAATTGTACCGGCAGGCCGCCTGCAGATCCGGGTAATGGTGGCGGCAAGAAAGAGGCCACCTGCAGCCCTGGCACGCTTTGCAATTGCTGCTGCAATTTGGGCTGAATCTGCATGGCTGTAACCGAACGATCAGACCAGTTGGTTAAACGCATGCCTGCAAAAAGGCTATTGGTTCCACCACCACTGCCGACGGAAATTCCAGTGACCATGAAGGTCGCCTTTTTTTCCGGATACTTATTGAACACCTTCAAAATCTGCTTGCCGTAGTGAGCCAGCCGGTCTGGGGTGATAGTTGGACCACCAGTGCCGGCATTGAAAATAATGCCCTGATCTTCCTGTGGCGCCAGTTCCGATTTGGAAGTGGCGAACAGGAAGTAAATGCTGCCGAAAACGACTATGGCAAAGAGCATGACTACGGGCACAAAATTCAGGACACCGTGCAGAAGTCGATCATAAAAACCTCTTAAACCGACAAAGCGCTGATCGATGAAGTGTTCAAAGCCGTGTTCCTTGGTGGGCTTCAAGACCTTGCTGGAGAGCATGGGCGACAGCGTCAAAGCCACAATCATGGAGATCAGCACCGCTGCTACCAGGGTAAAGGCAAATTCTCCAAACAGACTGCCGGTCAGTCCACCCATAAAGCCAATCGGCGCAAACACCGCAATCAATGTGGTGGACATGACGATAATGGGACCACCCAGTTCGCGCCCGGTCAGCAAGGCGGCATCAAAAGGGCTTTTGCCTTCATCAATATGCCGATGCACGTTTTCTACAACGATAATGGCGTCATCCACCACCAGCCCAATGGCCAGCACCACTGCCAGCAGAGTCAGCAGATTGATGGTGAAGCCCAATGACCACATGATCAGGCCCGCACCGACAATGGACAGCGGTATGGCTACAGCTGGTATGACCACCGCCCGGAACGAACCCAGGAAGAGGAAGATAACCAGCACGACCACCGCCAGGGTGATCCCAATAGTCATCATTACTTCATCAATGGAGGCCTGAATAAAGGTGCTGGCATCATAAGGAATCGCCGCATGCATGCCGGGTGGCAGGCTCTTTTCAAGCTTTGCCAGCGAGCTTTTTACCCCTGCAGCTACATCCAGAGAATTGGCAGAGGGAGATTCCTGAATGCCGATAAATGCTGCCGGTTTGCCGTCAAAAAATGCCTGGGAGTCATAATTCTGGGCACCAAGCTCAACATGGGCGACATCTTTCAGGCGAATCAGGGTGTTGCCCGACTGTTTGATGACTAGGTCACGGAATTCACTGACATTGTGCAGGCTGGTAGTGGCCACAATGGTGTTTTGTACGGTTTTGCCCCGGGTCCGCCCCACGGCCGAGATGAAGTCATTGGCTGTCAACGCTTGAGAAACCTGGGCAGCGGTCACATTAAGTGCGGCCATTTTCTGCGGGTTCAGCCAGACGCGCATGGCATAGGTATTCCCGTTGCCAGCACCAGGGGGCAAAATCTGGGCCTCACCAACACCATGTACCGAGGCAAGACGCGGTTGCGCCACGCGCAGCAAATAATCAGTAATTTGTTGCTGGCTGAGTTGATTTCCGTAAAAAGCGATATACATCAAATCTGTTGTATCGCCCACTGTGACGTTGATCACGGGCAACTGGCTACCCGTGGGCAACTGATCAGTCACCTGCTGGACTTTAGACTGAATGTTGGCCACTGCGGCACTGGGGCTGTAATTCAGCTTCATGTACACCGTAATGGTGGAGGACCCCTCCGCACTGTTGGAGGTCATGTAGTTGATGTCAGGAGCGCTGGCAATGACCTTTTCAAGACGTGCGGTAATAAAGCCCTGCACGGTGCTGGGACTGGCACCGGGGTAAGCCGTGGTAACGGTGACGACGGTGTTGACCAGGGCCGGATATTCGCGGACGGTCATCATGGTGTAGGCGTGCAGACCCAGCAGGAAAATTACCAGACTCAACGCCGTGGCGAGTACCGGGCGACGAACAAAAATATCCGTAAATTTCATGAGCTAGCCTTACGCGTTGTGGCTGATGGTAACAAGGCTGCCATTGACCAGTTTGACCTGACCGGCGGTAACGATTCTGTCGCCTTGCTTCAATCCAGAGAGTATTTCCACCATGCCGTCGCGCTGCTTGCCGGGTTTGATGACCTGTTGCACGGCGGTTTCCTGGGTTTTGCCATCCTTTTTCTCTTTATGAATGACGTAAACATAATCGCCAAAGGTGTTATAGGAAATGGCAGATACTGGAATGACCAGGACTTTTTCAGTGGTATCGCGCACCACCGTCAACTCCCCGAACAGTCCTGGCCGGAGCTGATTTTTGGGATTATCGATGGTGGCTTGTACTTCTATCTGCCTGGTAGTGCTGTTGACGGCAGAACCCAGAGCCGTCACTTTTCCGGAAAAGGTTTGACCGGGCAGAGCGTCGGTTTGGATCTGCACCGGAGTCCCGGCCTGAATATTCTGGAGATCGCTTTGCGGCAACGTGAAGTTGGCGTAGAGCGGGCTCCAGGACTGCAGGTCCACTATTTTGGTGCCGGGAGTCAGATACTGACCCACATTCACCTGGCGGATGCCGAGATAACCACTGAAGGGCGCGCTAATGGTCAGTTTGTTCAGCGTCGCCTGAATATCCTTGATGGCAGCCTGATCCGTCTGATAGGTCGCCTGGGCTGAATCCAGCTGGGCCTGGCTGGCGGCCTTGGTGGCGATTAACTCTTTGGTACGCTGCAAATTGCTGGAAGCCAGTCGCAGTTGCGCCTGGTCACTGGCCAGTTGGGCCAATTGCGTAGAATTGTCAATCTGCACCAGCGGCGTCCCTGCCTGCACATACTGACCGGAGTGAAAATGAATCGCGGTCACATTGCCAGCAATTTGTGGAGAGACCTCCACACCCTGAACGGCTGCCAGCGAGGCAACGGCGCGCAGTTGCGGGTGCCAGTGGGCAATTTCTGCTGTTGCGGCACTCACGGTGACTACCGGCTTGGGCATGTGCGCCATCGCTTCGGCAATTTTGCTGTTGACGAAGGCTTTAAACCCAAAAATTCCGCCAAAAACAATCAGCAGGCCAATAATGACAATCACAAATGCTTTTTTCATATTTCAGTCTCCGCAGAGGATGGCTGCGATCAATAAAAAGGTTTAAGAATGGGTAGGCGTAGTCGTTGACTTCTGATCCGGCTTGTTCCACCAGCCACCCCCCAAAGCCACGAGTAATGCGGCACTATCCTGATAACGCTGGGATTGAGCCTTGATCTCGGCAATTTTGGCGGTGTTGTACTGGACTTCAGCCGTCAGCAGGGTCAGATAATCACTGGCACCGGCGCGGTAACTGGCCTGCGCCAGTTTAAGTGCTTCCCGGGAAGCGGACAGCGCCTCACGCTGGGCGGCGAGGGCCTGGGCATCATGCTCCACCGCCCGCAACCCGTTGGCCACCTGATCAAAAGCATTGAGCACGGTGCTGCGGTAGTTGGCGTAGAGTGCGTCATAGGCAGCATGTGCCTCGGCTTTCTGGGCTTCCAGTTTGCCACCTTCAAACAAAGGCTGGGACATGGACCCGACCAGGCTCCAGATGCTGCTGACGGGGTCAAAAAATATGTTGGGGTTGCTGGCGGCATTGCCGAATGCGGCCGTCAGCTTGACGGTCGGATAAAACTGCGCGCGCGCTTCCCCTATCTGCGCATTTGCCGCTTTCATCTGGGCCATTACGGCGCGGATATCCGGTCTTTGCTGGAGGAGTTGCGACGGTAAGCTGACGGGCAGTTTTTCCGGCAGTTTCAGATCGGTCAGCGTAAAATTCTGGCGTTTGGCATTCGCAGGAAATGCCCCAACGAGAATGGCGAGTTCATGGCGATAGACGGCCAATTGCTGTTCCAGCGGCGGCAGGGTGGCGGCTTCACTGGCCATCTGACTTTTTTGGGTCATGACCGTGCTGTAGTCGATGGCACCGGCACGATACTGATTTTCGGTCAGTTCCAGCAGCTTTTTTTCGTGGGCGATGATGGCCCTGGTAGCCTGGATTTGTTCTGCGGTAGCCGCTTCATCAATGGCGGTGGTGACAATATTGCCGGTCAGGGTCAGTTTCGCGGCTTCCAACTGCCACTGTTGGTATTTCACCAACTCTTCGCTGTTGCGATAGACCAGGCGATTAACACCAAAAATGTCAGGGTAATAAGACACCCCCAGCGACCCGTTGATCAATGAGTAATGGATACCCCCACTGCCACCAAAAGTGGCGGCCGTGCTTTTGCTGCGATTGGCCTGCAGGGTGCCAGTTACCTGCGGATAAAAAATGCTGGCATTGGCACGCGCTGTGGCTTGTGCTTCACGCATTTGGGCCTGGGCAGCCGCAATGGTCGGACTGTTTTTCAGGCCCACGCTGATGAGGGTATCCAGAGCTTTGGAGTGGAACAGTTTCCACCATTGTTCATGTAGCTCGGTGCCATACTGGATTTCCTGTGCTGCTCCGGCCATACCGCCGGGCGTAACGGTTTTTACCGGACTTTTGCCCGCCGTATAAGCCATTTTGTCGGAAGGCGCGGGCGGCACCCGTAGCTTGGGTTCAAAGCTACAGGCTGCCAGACTGCTGGCAACACCTAGGGCCAAGAGGGCCGCAACGGGTTTGGGTAGTGGTTTGTGCACTAAAAATTACCTCTCAGAGGTCTGAACCGACCGGTCAGTATAATGGCTATTATTGGCAATTCTGTCAAACTCGGGCCTGTTCAAGCTATAGAACCATGACGGGCATCCTCTACGGTCACCCCTGTCCAGTCATTCAAGCTAAATTGTCGCATGAATATAGAGAGTTACAAAATGCTACAGAACGCTTGATTCTTGCAGAATTTCACCCCATATTAACTGTGAAACAATTTTTATTGGGGGAGCGAATGAATAAAAAATTTTTGGGAACAAGCATCCTGCTTGTCAGTTTAGTCACGGCACCATTAGCATGGGCCGAACCTTCTGTCACTCAGGTGACGCAAGCCATTCACAGTGGTCATCTGGACCAGGCGCAAAGCATGATGCAGGAAGTGCTGACTACGCATCCTAATTCTGCGGAGGCGCAATACCTGGAGTCGAGAATTCTCGCACGTCAGGGCAAATGGTCAGAAGCTGCAGCGGCCCTGCAGAAATCTGAACAACTGGCTCCGACCATGCCTTTCGTCAAGCCGGAAGTCTTGCAGAAATTCAAAAAATCCGTGCAGAGTCATAGCAAGGCTGTGACCAGGCCGGCGGCTGAAAAAAAGAGTCCCTGGGGCTCCGCTTTGGTCTTTTTTCTGGGCCTGATTGTGTTGATTGTGGCGATCTCCATGTTTTTACGGCGGCGCCGGCAGAGTGCACAACTGATGTATCGGGGTGGGCCGACCCCGGGGCCGTTTGGCAGCATGAATGGTGGCTATGGACCTAATGGTCCAGGATATCCTGGTGGTCCGATGGGGGGAATGCCCCAACAGGGTGGTGGCTTGGGTTCTAATCTCGCATCGGGAATTGCTACCGGTGTCGGAGTGGGTGCCGGGCTGGCTGCCGGACAGGCGCTTGCCGGAAGTTTGTTCGGTGGTCACGAAGCTGCCGGAACACAAGCCAATGCATCAGGCAATGACGATCTAGGCCTAACCGATGATTCCTGGGGTAATGACCAGCTAGCCAGTAATGATGATTTCGGGATGGATGATGGCGGCGATGGCTGGGGCTGACCTTTTGTTATTTGCTTAAAAAGAAAGGGCGACTGGATAAGTCGCCCTTTTTGCTTCCTGGCTGGTCGGACCTGCTGTAATGCATCCATCCTGATTGTCGATGCCTGATCTCAGGGGAGCGCATATCCCCGGCGGCGCAACACTTCGGAAATGGTCAGCAGCGGCATTCCCATCAGGGCGTTGGGGTCTGCGCCTTCCATTTTTTCCAGCAGACTGATCCCCAGACCTTCAGAACGTAAACTTCCGGCACAGTCGAGGGGCTGATCTTTTTCAATATAGCGACGGATATCCTCCGGGCTTAGTGCGCGTAAGGTTAGAGAGTAGGGTACGATGAACTGCTCCGCGCCGCTGGCATCCGCTATGGCAATACCATTGAGATATTCGACCCGACGACCTTGCATCCATTGCAGTTGCTCTTCGGCCCTGGCAACGGATTCTGGCTTTCCCAGAACCCGACCTGCACAGTAAGCCATTTGATCAGCGCCGATAACCAATGCTTCGGGGTGGCTGGCTAATACGGCTTGCGCCTTGGCCAGAGCCAGACGCGCCACCAGCTGTTCCGGGGTTTCCTCCGGAAGTGGGCTTTCATCAACCTGGGAAGCTACGCAGCGAAAGGGAATTTGCAGACGCTGCAGCAATGCCTTTCGATACGGGCTGGTGGAGGCCAGAATCAGTTCAGGTAGCAACATGAAAAGTTTTTTCAGCCTGTATTGCGTTGTCCGGCGGCGATGGCGTTGATGGTGCGCAGCAGGGGGTCCAGCCATATTTCCCGGAATTCCGGCGGTGCATCATCATTGCGGTAACGGCGGAGCAGGGCGAGCTGAATATGATTCAGGGGTTCCATGTATACGTTACGACGCTGCAAAGAAAAAGCGAGGCCAGGATTATCGGAAAGCAGCTGCTCGGTTCCAGCCATGGCCAGCATTTCTCCAAGACTCAGTTCAAACTCCTGGCGGATTTTCTGGAAAACCGACCTGGCGAGCTCCTGATCAAGCGGTAAGCCGGCATATTCTCCCGCCAGCGCCATGTCGGTTTTGGCCATAGCCATGCTGACGTTGCCCATCAGTGCATGGAAAAAAGGCCAGTGCTGATACATGTCCTGAAGAATTTCCAGCCGTTCGGGTTTTTCCACCCGCCATTGGGCAATAGCAGAACCCAGCCCGAACCAGGCCGGGAGAATATGGCGGGACTGTGCCCAGGCAAATATCCAGGGAATCGCCCGAATGGAGCTCATGGAACGGTCACTGCGCTGCCGGTGTGAGGGGCGTGAGCCAATGTTCATGTGCGCTATTTCATTCAGCGGGGTTGCTTCATAGAAATAATCCAGAAAACCCGGGGTGTTTTCCGTAAGATCACGATAGGCCTTTTCGCCCAAATGGGTGAGCTCCGTCATGACCTTGAGATAAGCCGGGTTGTCGGGGGTAACCGGGCGGACCAGGCCGATGCTGGCTTTGATGAGGCCGGCGGTGCCGACGGTCAACTCGTATATGGCAGTTTCGAGATTGGCATATTTGAAGGACAGAACTTCACCCTGTTCGGTAATTTTGATTTGTCCACGAACCGTGTCCGGCGGTTGCGCCAGAATGGCTTCATAGGTGGGACCCCCACCGCGACCAACGCTGCCGCCACGGCCATGAAACACGCGAATTTGGATATTACGTTTGTCAGCTATGGCCGCCAGGCGCAGCTGGGCCTGATACAGCGACCAACTGGACGATAAAATACCGCCGTCCTTGCAGGAATCGGAGTATCCAAGCATGACCTCCTGGGTGTTTTCCTGGCTGCTGAGGATTTCGGTATAAACCGGGTTATCGAGCAGCGTGGATATGACAGCATCCATACGCTCCAGATCGTGAATGGTCTCAAACAGTGGGGTGACGGCAATTTCACTGTAAAGTCCCTGTCGAGACCAGCCTGCCAGCCCGAATTCCTTGGCCAGCACCAATACTTCGAGGATATGACTGGCTTCGTGGGTCATGGAAATCACGTAATTTCCAAATCCGGAAGCGCTGATCTCGCGGCGAAGCTGGGCGATACAACGAAACATGGCGCAGGTTTCGGCAGCCAGCGGCGAAAGTTCAGGGTGGTGTTCAACTAACGGGCCGGGACGCTTGAGGGCTTCCGTCAGAGTTATCAGTCTGGCTTCTTCAGACATTTCAAGGTAACCGGCAAAACCCGGGACATCTGCGTACAGTTCTGAAATAGTTCGGGAATGCACGGTAGATTCCTGGCGAATATCGAGATTGGCCAGATGAAAACCGAAAGTCTGTACCAGCCAGACTATATCCTGAATATCATGATCAGCGATGTAATCATCATTGTGACCGCGCAAGGAGTCACGCACGAGGAGCAGGTCATCCAGAAAGGCTTCGGCTGATCCATAAGCCGGGCCAGCGGATTCATTCATGATCTGGCCGTTTTCCAGTTGTCTCAGGCGCAAATCCAGGCGGGTCATCATGTAGCGCAGCTTGCGGCGATAGGGTTCACTGGGAAAGCGTTGATCCACCCACTCGGCCAGTTCCGGAAAATCATCGGCGTCGCGTTCCAGGGAGGCGAGCAGAACCGGCGAAATGCCACAGAATCGGCTGGAATGACCCAACAGTTGATAAAGTCCGCTGAGCCGTTGCTGATATTCCTTGAGGACCTCGACGCTCTGGGTGCGCAAGGCCCAGCTGGTAATGGCGGCGGTGACGTTGGGATTGCCATCCCGATCTCCGCCAATCCATGAACCAAAACGAATAAACGCGGGAATGTCGATGTCATCGTTGGCAAATACCCGTCGCGCCGCCCGACGGGCGGCGCGATAGGTCATGGGTACGGCTTTGAACAGGCTGTCGCGAAAGAAGAATAAACCGTTCTCCACTTCATCCTGAACCTGGGGTTTGTTGGTCCGGACTTCTTCGGTTTCCCAGAGGATCTGGATTTGTGCCCGCAAATTGTCGATGACTTCTTTTTCTTCTTCATCGTTCAGGCTGGGGTCATCGAGTGTTTGGCTGACCACGAAAATGCGGCGCAGTCCATGCAGCACCGTGCGCCGTTTGGATTCAGTAGGGTGTGCGGTAAAGACAGGTAAATAGCGGGTCTGATCGAGCAGGTACTGAATTTGGCCGGAGGTGATGCCCTGTTGCTGGAGGGAACGGAAAGTTTCTTCAAAGGATCCCGTCCACAGTCCGTAGCCCTTCTGTAAAAGGCGACGGCGTTGCAGATGCTGGGATTCTTCTTCGGCAATGTTGGCCAGACTGAAATAGGTGTTGAAGGCGCGAATCACCAGCACCAGATCATCCTGGGGTAAGGCGTCTATGAAACGGGCAAGGCGTTCCCGTAGGCGGGAATCTTCTTTTTTATGGAGGCGGATGTAGCCTTGGCGAAGCTGTTCCACGGCGTTGAACACCCGGGTTCCGGCCTGTTCGCGTAATACTTCACCAAGCAGATTACCCAGTAATTTCACGCGGCTACGGAGCGCCTTATCATCGATGGCCGTTTTATCCACTAATTGCTTCTCCTTGAATTTGTGAACCCTCCACTGTCAGGACCATCTGGATGACAGGCGGATTTTAATTCTAAGCTAATGGCAAGCAGGCTGCAGGTCAATCGTTCACGGCTGGATCGCTGGCCGCAGTGGCTTCAGTCCATCATAAATATGGATCAATTAGTGGACCTTATAAGCATGGCTTTCCCGTCTATTTTGAGCTAGTCTAAGTTCCATGCAGTGAAATCTGTCCCGCAGGCTTTTCACTACCCTAAAAGCGCCATGAAGCATAGTCAAGGAGATAAAAAATGGCCGGTCAACAAAAAGGACAAATTCTTCAGGATCCTTTTCTTAATTTGCTGCGTAAGGAACACGTTCCCGTCGCCATCTATCTAGTCAACGGGATCAAGTTGCAGGGATTTGTCGAATCCTTCGATCAGTTCGTTGTTTTGTTGCGGAATAATGTCAGCCAAATGATTTACAAACATGCCATTTCTACGGTGGTTCCCGGTCGTGATGTGCGCTTGCCTTTGCCTGAGGGCGAAGGTGAGGTGACGGCGACAGAAGAAGAGGCCTGATCCTGACCCATAGTGCAGTTGCAGTAGACGCGCCCCGTGAGCGGGTCCTTCTGGTCCATGTGATATTACATGGCGAAGTGGATCTTGACGACGGGGCCGAATTTTTTCATCTGGCTACCGACAGCGACGCGGATGTTCTCGAATTAATCCCTGTGACCCGCAATCGCCCTGATCCGGCAACTTTTATTGGCAGTGGCAAAGTGAAGGAACTGGCCGAAAAAGTGCGGGAAGTGGCAGCGGATCTGGTTTTGTTTGACCGATCGTTAAGTCCGGTGCAGGAGCGCAACCTGGAACGGGCCTTGCAGTGCCGGGTGATTGATCGGGTCGGGTTGATTCTGGATATTTTTGCGCGGCGTGCCCGTACACATGAGGGTAAATTACAGGTCGAGCTTGCTCAATTGACCCGCTTGCGGACGCGCCTGATTCGCGGCTGGACCCATCTGGAGCGGCAACGCGGAGGCATTGGCTTGCGTGGTCCGGGTGAAACACAGCTGGAGACAGACCGCCGCCTGATTGGAGATCGTATTCAGTCCCTGCGGCACAAGCTGGTCAAGGTGGCTGCCCATCGGGCGACCCAGCGCCGGGCCCGGCAGCGCGCTCCGTTGCCAACTGTGGCTTTGGTGGGCTATACCAATGCGGGTAAATCCACTTTGTTCAATGCCCTGACCGAGCGCAGTAATTATGCGGCAAATCGTTTGTTCGCGACGCTGGAC
Organism: Acidithiobacillus albertensis; assembly: GCF_001931655.1. Classification (NCBI taxonomy): domain Bacteria; kingdom Pseudomonadati; phylum Pseudomonadota; class Acidithiobacillia; order Acidithiobacillales; family Acidithiobacillaceae; genus Acidithiobacillus; species Acidithiobacillus albertensis. The sequence goes on from NZ_MOAD01000001.1 coordinate 909,065, forward strand.
CCGGCTATTGGCCGTTTGCAGGTTGCCGGGCAGGATGCGGTGTTGCTTGCGGATACGGTGGGCTTCATGCGTGACTTGCCGACGGATCTGATTGCTGCATTTCGGGCAACGCTGGAAGAGGTGAATCAGGCGCAATTGCTCTTGCATGTCGTCGATGGCAGCGCAGTGGATCGTGATACGCAAATGGCTGCAGTCGAATCCGTCCTTAAAGAAATTGCAGCGGATTCTCTGCCGGTGCTGGTGGTTTTCAACAAGGTCGACATGACGGGTGAAGCGAGTGGAGGGCTGTATGATGCTTCGGGAACATTGATTGCGGTGAATGTCAGTGCCCGGAGCGGTGCAGGTCTTGATGCGTTGCTGCAAGCTATTCTCGAACGGGTTGGTCGCTCTATTTTGCGCGTCGAGCTGCTGCTGAGTCCTGAGGAAGGCGCTTTGCGTGCCTGTTTGCATCGTCTGGCCAGTGTCATTGACGAAGATTTTGACGAGGAAGGTAAAACCCGGATGGTTTTTGATATTGATGATCTGGCATGGCGTCGTCTGCGCGCGCAAATGCGTGACAATGGTTGTCAGGCGCAGGACCCGACCTCTACAATACCCGAAATAATCAAGGAAGGAGATTGGTATGCCGTGGAGTGATCCGGGCGGAAACGGAAACAACAACAATAATAATAACAACCCCTGGGGACGGCGTCCCAACCCACAAAAGCCTGCTTTTGACATTCAGAAAATTACCCAGGAGTTGAAAAAACTGGGTGCTTTGTTGGGTTCCGGCAAAGGTCGGGGTTCTGGAGGTCCCAAGTGGGATCCGCGCTGGCTGCACCGTTTGCCCATTATTATTATTGGCATACTGATTTTATTCTGGATTGCATCGGGTATTTATATTGTCGGACCCAATGCGGAAGGCGTGGTGCTGCGTTTTGGCAAGGAAGTCGGCATTACCCAGCCGGGCCTTCATTATCACTTGCCCGTGCCTTTTGAAAGCGTTTCCTTACTCAGAACCGCCGAGAATCAGCGGATTGTTTTGGGTTACAGTGGCGCCGTGGATACCCTGAATCCAGGAATGATGCTGACGGCCAATGGTGACGTGGTGGATGTTCACTTTGCCGTAGATTATCGTATCAGCAATGCCAGTCATTACCTGTTTTCCAGCACTAATCCAGAGCAGTTGATTCGCTATGCGACTTTGTCTGCCATGCGCAATGCCGTGGGGAAAAGCCAGTTGAAAGCCTTGATGCATGTGGATCAAAGCGCCATGGCCCAGCAGATCCAGCAAAGTAGCCAGAATCTGCTGACGGGATTACATGCTGGCGTGACGATCAACGCAGTGCAGATTCTCAGCATTCATCTTCCCAAATCGGTGCAGGCTTCCTATACCGACGTGATGACTGCCCGCGAGGACATGGCCCGATCCCGGCGTGAGGCGGAAGCCTATGCCAGCAGCATTATTCCCAAGGCCAAGGGTGAAGCCGCCACTATGGTGACAGCGGCCGAAGCCTATAAGTTGCAGGTGGTAGATCGTGCCAAGGGCGATGCTGCCCGCTTTACGGACTTGCTGCAGGCTTATCAGAAGAACCCCCAGGTGGTGAGTGAGCGTATGTATTTGCATACCATGCAGGATATTCTTGGCAGCACGCAAAAAGTCATCATGGATAGTCATGGAAAAGCAGTGATTTATTTGCATATGCCCGAAAAAACTGCCGTTCAGCCCAGTGCGAGCACACGCTCGGTAGAGTCGGCCACCGCTGCAGATCGCAGTACGGCTCCGGTCGCTACTACCGACAGTGCTGCCAGCCAACCGGTGCTGCCGGTTTCAGGAGCGCGCTCATGAAAAACTGGATATGGGCTGTACTGATTGTTTTTCTCGCGGTGCTGCTGCTGGCCTCTGCCAGTTTTTATACGGTCAATCAGTCACAAAATGCCTTGCTCATGCAATTTGGCAAGCAAATCAGTGTGCAGAAGGCCCCTGGTCTTTATTTGAAATGGCCGGTTTTGCAAAATGTGGAATATGTGGATAAACGCTTGCAAAATTACAGTCCGCAACCGGAGTCCTTTCTGACCCAGGACAAAAAGCCCTTACTGCTGAGTTATTTCGCTGAATGGCAGGTGGTGAATCCTGGAGTTTATTATGCGCGACTGCATGATCAGGCGAATGCCCAGACCCAAATTGGCGATGCGCTTCGTGCCGCCTTACGCAGTCACATTGCGACGATGTCCATGGAGACACTCATTGCTGCCCGGCAGCAGGAAATTTCCAGCCCGGTCATGCAGGCGGCAGACCAGCACTTGTCAACTTTTGGCATCCGCCTGGTGGACTTGCGGATTTTGCAGGTAGGCTTGCCCCCGGAACTGCTGCAGGCAACTTACAAGCGCATGGAGGCGGAGCAAACTCAGCAGGCCAATACCTACCATTCCCAAGGTAAAGCTGATGCGGAGCAAATTCGTGCCAGCGCCGAGAAAGAAAAAACCAGCATTCTGGCTGATGCTTATCGTCAACAGGAGCAGATCAAGGGGCAGGGTGATGCCGAAGCGGCCTCCATTTACGGGGATGCTTATGGAAAGGATCCGAAATTTTTTGCCTTTTATCGCAGTCTTGAAGCGTATCGTCACGCTTTGAGTGATAAAACCGTGCTGGTACTCAATCCGGATTCTCCATTTTTCAAATATTTTCGGCATTCCTTGAATGAGGCGGGAAAATAATGCGCAGCGAAAACCATCCGACCTGGCTTTTGCCCAGCGGCTTCGAGGATGTTCTGCCCGCACGTACAGATGCTCTCGAACATTGTCGACGCAGTCTTCTGGATCGCTATGCGCTGTGGGGCTATCGTCAGGTAACGCCCCCTTTGGTGGAGCATCTGGAAAGTTTGCTTACCGGTAGTGGCGCTGACCTGGACCTGCAAACCTGGAAACTGTTGGATCAGGATAGTGGTCGTCTGGTAGGCCTGCGCTCGGATATGACTCCGCAGATGGCGCGCATTGACGCCCAGACTTCAGCCTCCGGAGAAATCCGCCGTCTGGCCTATGCCGGAACCGTATTGCGAGCGCGTCCTGACTTGCTGGGTGGTAGCCGCGCACCTTTTCAGGTGGGTGCTGAGTTGTTTGGAGTCGCTGGACCGGAAGGGGATCTCGAAGTGTTGTCCCTGATGGTGGAAAGTTTACGCCACTGCCAGGTCCCCAACCTCTTGCTGGATATTGGTCATGTCAGCATTCCCCGGGCCCTGGCAGATGCGGCCGGCCTTGCCACTACCCAGCGCAATGATTTGTTGCGGCATGTAGAACGCAAGGCCTGGCCGGATGTCCGGCACTGGCTGCAAATTCATGGCGCAGGACAAAGCCTTTGTGCTGATTTTGATGCCCTGGCCCGTTTGCAAGGGGATCATGATGTATTGAGTCGTGCGCGACAGCAGTTGGGTCATCACCCGGCCATTTGCAAGGCCCTGGATGATCTCCATTTTGTTTGGGAAGCACTGCGCCTGCGCTACCCGGATCTAGACATTCAATGTGATCTTTCGGAAATTCGTGGTCATCTCTACCATACTGGTCTGCTGTTCTCTTTATTCGGGCCGCAACGCGGAGAAGCGTTGGCTCGTGGTGGACGCTATGATGATATCGGTGCGGCATTTGGACGGCGTCGCCCGGCAACCGGTTTCAGTCTGGACCTGAAACCTCTGCTGCGAGATCTTCCAGAATCGCGCAGGAACCAACGTATCTGGGCGCCTGCCGGCAGTGATCAGGCTTTATGGAAGGCTATTGCTGAGCAACGTCAGCAGGGGCATGTGGTGGCGCAAGACTTTCTGGCGGGTGAATTGCCGGATGAAGTGCAGTTGAAAAACCGGGGTTTTGATGCCCTCCTGGAGCATTCTTCTGCGGGTTGGGTGCTGCGCTCCCTGAATGCACGTTAAAACTATTTTCCATTTTATTGGCGGAGTGCTCCGTGTCTGATAAGTCAAATGTGGTCATCATCGGTACGCAGTGGGGTGATGAAGGAAAAGGCAAAATTGTGGACTGGCTTACAGAACGTTGCCAGGCGGTTGTGCGTTTTCAGGGCGGGCATAACGCCGGACATACGCTGGTGATCGGCAACCGCAAAACCGTGCTGCATCTTATTCCTTCAGGCATTTTGCGACCCGGTGTGTCCTGCTTTATTGGTAATGGCGTGGTTCTGGATCCGCTGGCGCTTTTTGCCGAGCTGGATGAATTGCTGCCCGTGATGCCCGATGCGCATGCGCGCCTTTTTGTTTCGGATGCCTGTCCGTTGATTATGCCTTATCACAAAAGCCTGGATCTGGCTCGTGAGCATGCCAAAGGAGATGCAAAAATTGGTACGACCGGTCGTGGGATTGGTCCTGCGTATGAAGATAAGGTCGCGCGTCGCGCCTTGCGGGTGGGTGATCTTTTTCACCGCGAGCGTTTTGCCGCAAAGCTGGGTGAAGCGCTGGATTACCATAATTTTGTGCTTCAGCATTATTTCAAGCAGAAAGCAGAGAATTTTGATGCCATTCTCGATCAATATCTGAGTCTGGCAGAGCGGCTGGCTCCCATGGTAGTTGATGTATCCGTGCGTCTTGCACAGTTGCAGTCAGAAGGCGCAAGAATTTTGTTTGAAGGTGCGCAGGGGACCATGCTGGATGTGGATCATGGTACTTATCCCTATGTGACTTCTTCCAATACGATTGCGGGCGCGGCATCCGCCGGAAGTGGCGTCGGGCCGGCTGAACTGGGTTATGTTCTGGGTATTACCAAGGCCTATACCACCCGCGTAGGCGCGGGTCCTTTTCCCACCGAGCTGTTTGACCAAACCGGGGTATTTCTGGCGGAACGAGGGGCAGAAGTGGGTGCGACCACAGGGCGGGCCCGGCGTTGTGGCTGGTTTGATGCGGTGGCCTTGCGCGCTGCCTGTCGCGTCAACGGAGTGACCGGCTTGTGCATGACCAAGCTGGATGTGCTGGACGGTCTGGCGGAAATCCGGGTCGCCGTGGGTTACCGGGTTAAGGGCGTGGTTCAGGATGAACTCCCTTCCGGTGCTGAAGCACTGGCGGCCTGTGAACCGGTTTACGAGACTTTTCCCGGCTGGCAGGAATCTACTGCTGGAGTCCGACGCTGGGAAGATCTGCCCCAGACCGCACGTCAGTATCTGGAGGCTATTGCTGAGCGTGCCGGACGGCCTCTGGCGATCATTTCAACGGGTCCTGACCGTGAGGATACCATTCTCCTGTCCGGGGTGTTGTGAATAGGAAATATAAAAAAGGGCAGACCCTGAAGTCTGCCCTTTGCTTTTGGTACCGGGGACTGGATTCGAACCAGCACAAGCTTTCGCTCACTAGGACCTGAACCTAGCGCGTCTACCAATTCCGCCACCTCGGCGTGGACGGAATGATCTTTGATTAAGGAGTAGTTGTCAATGCCTGAAAACCAGGAGCCCGCAGCACTGAGTGAACGTGATCCCATGTTCGAGCGGGAAAAAGAAAAATATGAACGCCCTATCGTCAGTCGGGAATACATTCTTCAGTATCTGGAAGAAGCGGGACAGCCTCTGACGCTGGAAGATTTTTTTGCCGAGCTCGAAATCGAGGAAGAAGACCAGGAAGCCTTGCGTCGCCGCCTGCGTGCCATGGAAAGAGATGGTCAGTTGGTCCGCAACCGACGCGGAGCCTACGGCATTGTCGAAGCCATGGAATTGATTCGGGGGAGTGTCAGCGCCCATCCCGATGGTTTTGGCTTTTTGATTCCTGAAGCCGGGGGCAAAGATCTTTTTTTATCACCCCGGGAAATGCGCAAAGTTTTTCATGGCGATACTATTCTTGGCCGGGCGGTGGGCGAAGATCGGCGAGGACGGATTGAAGGTACAGTTGTCCGCATCCTGGAGCGGGCTCTGAAACAGATTGTGGGCCGTTATTTTGCCGATGGTGGCAGCCATTACGTGGTGCCTGAAGATCGGCGGATTTCCCATGAATTCGGGGTGGTGGAGGGAGGTGAACTGGCGCCGGTGCATGGGCAGATTGTGACGCTAAATATTACCCAGTATCCGGATGGTCGCAATATGCCCCAGGGATCGGTTGTGGAAATTCTTGGCGAACACATGGCACCCGGTATGGAAGTGGAAATTGCGGTGCGTAATTACGGCCTTCCTTATCAATGGTCGCAGGCGGTTCTGGACGAGGCTGCGCGTTTTTCCGAAGTGGTACCCGAGGATATGAAAGCAGGTCGCCGCGATTTGCGTGATCTTCCCCTGGTTACCATTGATGGTGCCGATGCCAAAGACTTTGATGATGCGGTTTTTGTGGAAGAAATTGCCGACGGTTTTCGCCTTATTGTCGCCATTGCCGATGTGGCCAGTTATGTTCAGTCGGGCTCCGCTCTGGATAAAGAGGCGGTTGCCCGGGGTAATTCCGTGTATTTCCCGCGTCGGGTCATTCCGATGCTGCCGGAAATCCTTTCGAATGGCTTGTGCTCCCTGAATCCCCATGTGGATCGGCTGTGTATGCTTTGCGAAATGGAGATGAACGTGGCCGGTGAGGTTCAGCGTTTTCGTTTTGCCCGGGGGGTCATGCGCTCCCAGCGCCGCTTTACCTACGACGAAGTGGCCGCCATTCTTGATGGGGATGAGGCGTTGCGTACTCAGGATGCAGCTATGGTGCCGCATCTGGAGGCGTTACACCGCCTGTATCAAAGTTTTGCCGGGGCCAGGGAGCGAAGAGGGACCATTGAGTTCGATTCCCAGGAAACGCGCATCATCTACAATGACCAGTTGCGCATTGAAAAAATTGTCGCCGTTACCCGTAATGTAGCGCATCGTATTATCGAAGAATGTATGCTCGCGGCCAATGTGTGTGCTGCCCAGTATTTCCGGATTCATGATCTGCCCATGTTGTACCGGGTTCATCCAGAGCCTTCCGCTGATAAGCTGGAGGATTTGCGTCGTTTTCTGGGAGAGCTTGGAGTACCCTTGCGTTTGCCGGAGCGTCCGCGTAGTGCCGATCTGGCGAAGATTATTGAAGAAACCCGGGACCGTAGTGATTCCAGTCTGATTCAGACTGTGATTTTACGGAGCCTGTCGCAAGCATTTTATACGGTGGATACCGGAATGCACTTTGGTTTGGCTTTCCCGGCTTATACCCACTTCACCTCACCTATTCGCCGCTATCCCGATCTGGTGGTTCATCGCGGCATCCAGGCATTGCTGGATGCGGGTACTCAGGAACCACACTGGTTGGCCAAAAAGGAACTGCAGGAGTTGGGGCAGCATTGTTCTATGACCGAGCGCCGTGCAGATGAAGCCAGTCGTGAGGCCGTGAACTGGCTCAAATGTGAATTCATGATGGATAAAATTGGCGAAACATTTACCGGTATTATTACCGGCGTAACTGGTTTTGGCCTGTTTGTCGCCCTGCGCGAGGTCTATGTGGAAGGTCTGATTCATATCAGCACCCTGGGTGAAGATTATTTCCATTTTGATGCGCAGCATTACCGTATTATTGGTGATCGCAGTAAGGAAACATTCCAGCTGGGCGACGCCATTGAAATCCGGGTGATGAATGTCAACCTGGATGATCGCAAAATTGACTTTGAACGAGCCGTGCCAGAAGGGCAGGCCACGGGTGGTAAATCCCGTCGTCCCCGGCGTTCACGCAAAGAGTCCTCCTGATTATTGCTGGAGAATCGGTAGTGTCAGGTGGTTTTCAGGAATTCTCTGGTGTTTTCCGTGCCTGTTGGGAAAACAGCGCGGTTGCCACATCGCGTGGATAGGTGAAGATGGCAGAAAGCATGAGAATGGTGGCTACCAATAGCAAAATCGTAAAAAGTCCAAAAGTAATGCGCAGGCCATAACCATTTCCACAATGTTGGAGTTGGCAATGGCTTTCAGAAAAGTGGGTGGATACCCAACCAAAGGCAAAGGGTGCGGCGGCTTCAAGAATATACCGCAAGGATATTCGAATCCCTTCTGCACGCCCCCAGAGCCGTGAGTGCATAATATCCAGGCGCGCGGCATCCAGCGTGGGGTTGGTGGCTCCCAATGCGGCAGACCCCCAAAACAGCCAGATAAATTCGAGAACCTGATTGTTGGTATTCAGGGCCAGCAGAAAAAACGGAATGGTGAGCAGGAAGGCCATTCCAGTAACCCATACTCTTGCCGTAATCAGTCCTTTGCGTAATAACCAGTCGGCTATCCAGCCGCTGGCGATAACCCCGCCAATGCCGCCTAAACCCGCACCAACAAAAAGGCTGCTGGCCGCCATCGTATTAATATGGAAGCGTTGAGTCAGATAAAGAATGCCGAAAGCCAGCAGTCCGGTAAAATAAAAATACCCGGCGGAGGATGCGGAAATCAGTACCACATTGCTGGGAATACTGAGAATGGTTTTTGCGGCCCGAAACCAGTGCCATTGGGTGGGGTCTTCCTGTAATATCCTTTTGCTGACCGGTTGAATGGATTTTTTGCGAATATCTTCGAGCAAATAGCGCCTGTTGGTTGTTACTTGGGCGTGGGTCTGCTTGGTAGGATTTTTTTGGGTCAGTTCTAAAGCGAGTTTCTCCATGTTGTTGCGTTGGGGTTCGCGCATGCCTTTCCATAATAAATAGGCAAGCAGAATCGCCATAATGGCCAGTACAAAAAAAACCGTGCGCCAGTTGCTGAGTGTGTTGACGGTGCCAGCCAGAATCATGCCGATACCTGCTCCCAATAATTCTCCACCGACAATCAATCCGAAGGCTCGTCCACGCCATGAGGGTGGAAATAAATCGCCCGAAAGAGAAGCAATGACTGGACCAACGGAAACTCCGGCTGCTCCAGCCAGCATTTGCGTCAGCAGGAACCAGTAATAGCCGGGACTGATCCCACTCAGGAGCATGGCTATTGCCCATAAGACGATCAGTTTTATGAGTAATGGAACACGGCGTTGGCGGTCACCGAGGATACCCACGGGCAGAGCTGCAGTAGCGCCGGTGAGTATGGAGGCGGTAGACAGCAGGCCATAACCAATGTTGCCAATATGCATGCTGCTTTCCAATGCCGGCGCCACTGTACCCAGAGCGGCCAGATTGAGACTGGCGAGGCCCTGAGTCAGGGCCAGTAAAATGATGGCTCGCAGTCTGGGTATGGCATTCAGCCAGTTTTTTTCCTGTTGAAGCAGTGCTTCAATGAGCTTCAGGGGATTTAAATACGCATGCCGGGTGGAAGTATGCCCGTTTTTGTGGATGTTCATCCCAAATGATGCGCCAATTCCCCAGAGAGCCTTTCCAGTAACTGGCTCATGGCAGCAGCTTGCGCGGTGGGGCTGGAAGGGATATTGCCCCGATAAAAATGACTGCGTCCCTGGGTTTGGAGGTGCCCATCGGGCATACGGCTGATAAACCAGTCGGCCTGCAAAAAGACCTTGCCATCATCACTGGGGATGAAACTCTGGACGTTGATTTTGACCAGAAGATAAGGGCCATTCGGTATGGGATCCCCGGGCATGAGCACGGTTTTATCCGGCAATGCGCTTGCCAGATCCTGGGCCAGCACTTTTTGCGCCATACCGCCCAGAGGCGCCGCCCAGCGGACATGACCGGCAACGTCCAGACGATGTTTACCCTGGAGCGTGGTCAGGTAAAGACGATCAATATCTGCGGGCATCTGCACATGCGCAACGACTATGGGCAGTCCATGGCCCTGCAAGGATTGTCTGGCCGCAACAGGAGATGGGGAGGATAGGGTCAGATACTGGGTGGGTACGGAAGCGCAGCCAGCGAGCGCCGCCACCATTCCCAACAAGAGGAGTTTTCTGTGCAATGTCATGGTCTTTTTCCAAAAATCAGGGCATTGGGGTGACTGTTCAAATAATCCGTCAATTCCCGCAATGACTGGGCAGTACGTGATAATTCATATAAGGCGCGTGGGAGCGTCGTGGATTCTGGCGCATTGGCGGCGCTTCCCTGGCTATGGAGCAGGGCATTGCCTGACTGCAAGGCGGCATGCGCCTCCTGGCTGGCACCTTTCAGTGATTTCAGGATGGCCGGTAATTGCTGGTTGGCCGTACGCGTCAACGTATCCAGATGGGCCATGGTCTGCTGCACATGTTGCAAGGTCTCGCGGGTTTGCGGAGAGCTGCTTACGGTCGCCAGATTCTGGCTGAGTTGATCCAGATTGGCGGCAATTTTCTGCAGAGGAAGTGCATGGATTTTGGTCAGTATGCCATTCAGCTGACGAACACTGTTTTGAATGCCTGCTTCATGGACCATGGGAATGATGGGCGGTTGACCCGGCAGCAAACGGGCAGCTTTTGCACCTGGAACCAGACTGAGGTCAATGACCCTGGAACCCAGCATCGGAACAGTGCTCCCCAGTTGCGCCCGTAAGCCCTGGGCAATCAGGTGGCGGAGAATCCCGTTCATTTGTGCGGAAGGATGGGCCATGTCCCAGGCTTGCCCACCCTGGAGCGGAATCGCCTCGGGGTTGATTTTAATATCGATATCCGTCAGGAGTGCCTGGCGCTTGGTATCAAAAAACATATGCACAGCCGTGACGCTGCCCACACGGGCCCCTTCCAGCATGACGGCGGCACCGGTTTTCAAGCCCTGTGGACCTCCGGGCATGCGCATTTGATAGGCCACGGCATTTTCGACCGGCGCATTTTTAGCCGCAGCAGCACTGGCATAAAGGGGAAATTGCGCATTATTGTCCACGCTGCTGCCGGTTTTGGGGGTGGAAAAACTGATGGCCCCGCTGATTAATGCCGGAATGGCAGGTATATGCACGCCGGGGTGCTCGCCAAACAGACTGACAGCGATGTTACCTGAACTCCAGAAACGGCTGCGCGCATTGACCAGATGCTGGTTTGTTTCGGGAATAAAGGCATAAATATCGAACCCTTCCCCATTTTTTTGCAAGGTTTCGCCGCGAATTTCACCGACCTGTTCGCCCCGGAACAAAATGGGTGCTCCACGAGAAATATTGCCTTTTTCCGGGGCGTGCAAAATGAGGGTGATACCTTTGGATTCGCTTTTCAGTACAGGTTCTTCATCCAGTCCGATGACATGATGGCGTGTGGGGCCACTATGCGGGTCAATACCTATATAGGGTCCGGCAATAATGGATTTGAGGGAGCTGAGGTCGGAAAAACTGACTTTTTCACCGGCAACCCAGTAGCGTGTACCTTTGCCCAGATGATGCGCCATGTAATTATCAAAACGCATGGAAACTGAAATTTCTCCAAGGGATTTTGACAGCTTGACAGCGGTAACATGTCCAACCGTAACGCCCCTATATTTCACTACGGTATGGTTAGCTTTGATGCCACCCATAGTCGGAAATTGCACGGTCACTGTCGGACCCTGTTCCATATAGCTGCGTAAAGCCAGCCAGGCGACAATGGCAAGGGCCGCGACAGGCACGGCCCAGATCAGACCGGGCCAGCGGGAGCGTCGAATTTTTGCAGTTGGCAAAGGATTATTCATGAGGTTCCATTAGATAAGCGGCCCAGAGTGCGCGGGGATCAAAGATTTCTGTCGCAATCATGGTCAGGACGACTACCGCGAGAAAAGCGGGAAGTGCATCGCCCACATAAACCGCCAGTAATCCGGATAAGTGCATCAAGGGCAGAAAGACAGTAACGGTAAATACATCCACATGGGACCAGCGGCCAATGGTTTTTATCAAGCGATAGATTTCTGTTTTTAATCTGAGTCGCTTAACAGAGTGGAAGTGCACGGAAATAAAAAACCAGCTCAAAGAAAAAAGCTTCAAAAAAGGAATCACAATGCTGGCAATGAAAATAATGGCGGCAAACAGAAAAAAATGCGCATCAATCAGTTTCATGACGCCGGTCATAATCGTATAGCCCTCCATTTTTCCTATTTGATAGTTATATTCCATAGGATAAAGATAGGCGAAGGGATAACAAAAAAATCCTGCCAGGGCAAAGGCCATGGTACGCATTGTCGATTGTGGTTTATAGCGCCAGACTTTTGCTGCGCAGCGTGGGCAGGCTTGCCCTTCCTGATGGGCGGCAACGGGCATCCCGCAATGGCCACAACCTATATATTCCTGGTCCAGATCCAGAGATTCCACATTAGGACCAATGCGCCGCCATATTTCCCGTCTTTCCAGAGTCGCCCGCGTGAGCATGCTGAGAAAGGCCAGCCCCACCACGCACCAGCCTCCGGTACCTACTTCGATGGGTAAAAAGGGCGCGACCCGTTCATAGCCGATGCCAAAACCAATCAGAAAAACATCCAGCATGGCCCATTGGTCCAGCCATTCAGACCAGCGAAACATCCTGCCCAGCCAGCTTGGGTAGTGCCCGGTATCCAGTTGGAGCAATACCACGGCCAGAGTGCTGAAGCGTAAAAAGGGGAGGATGAGCAATTCCAGGGCCAGAATCACCGCCACCACGGGCCAGCCTTGGGCAGCCACTCCCCAGATGCCTGACGCAAGTACACTTTGATGATGCACGCCAAATATATCAACGGACAGCAATGGTAGAAAATTGGCTGGGATCAGCAGGAACAGGGCCGATAAGGTCATGGCCATGGCCGCGTTAATACTGCGACCGGAGGTGCGTTCCATAATATGGCCACAGCGCGGGCAGGCGAGTTTGCCCCGACCTTGTAGAAGCGGCAACCTCTGAATCAGTCCACAATCCGGACAGACCTCCACCCCATGAGGCGGGTCCAGGGCGGCATCGGGAACCCCAATCAGAGTGGTATCCAGTGACATATTTTATGGATCTCTCTTTGAGAAAGCCCGGTAATTCGACTTCTGTAAATGAGTCATCCACCCATTTTAGCAGAAAAAAGGCAGATAGGTTCTCATGGCTCCCGTGGCAAGGTGCGGCCCGGTTTGTTCAGTTTCGAGGCTGTAAACGCATAGCCAGAGTGATTTGCTGCAAAACCGCCTCGCCCTGACGCTGCAGGGGGTAAATATCCACAACGGAACCGCTTTCAAGGGTTGGTACCAGAGCTTCGAGGATTGCATGATAATCACGATGGGCTTTTTCCAGATCGCTGAGGTCCATGGCGTTGAGTTGCTTGAGTCTCTGTTGAATCGGGCAGTGGCAACTTGACCATGGAGAAAGCTGCAAAAACCAGTCTGGATTACTGGTTAACAAGTTGGTAATGGTTTTCTGGTAGTCAATGACTTCAGCATATAACTGGAGAAGATCGAATTTTATCTCGTGATTTGCGTTCATTGCCTGAGTGCTGCTGCTCAACCATGCGGGCAGCTCACTGGCCCACATGGGACGGGCCACGGCATAACCCTGTAGCATGGGTGCCTGCATCAATCGCAATACGTTCAAAATGCTCTGGTTTTCTACTCCTTCGACGATAATTTCCACATTTTGCGATATGCCTATATCGAGTATGGCCCGGAGAAAGTGCAGATCATTGGGGTTTTCTCCCAGATTACGCACAAAGGCCTGATCAATTTTGATTTCATCGACAGGTAGTTCCTTGAGATAAAGCAAAGAGGCATAGCCCGCTCCCACATCATCCAGGCCAATGCGGTAACCTTGTTTTTGCAAGCTGCGGATGGACTCTGCACTGGATTCCAGCGAGCGGAGTTCTTCACTTTCCAGAATTTCCAAAATCAGGCTCTGGGGAGGAATTGCACAGCCATCCAGAAGATTCTGCAAGCGTTCCAAGGTGACGGAACTGATCAGGGATCCCGGCAGAATATTCAATGAGATCCAAAGATCAATGCCGGCCTCTTTCCAGGCTCGCCAGTCTCCGGCAATTTGATTGAGCACCAGTTCGGTCAGCCGCCATTGATCTTCTGGTTCAAGGTAGGGCAGAAAATCTCCTGGAGAGATAGCCTCCGCTTTGTTGTTGAGACGGGCCAGCGCTTCGACACCCACAATACGTTCCTGACGCAAATCGAGTACGGGCTGATACTGAAGAACCATCTGCCCTTCATGCAGGAGCGTTTGAATCCGAATATGTTCATTATTTTGCGCTTCGGCAAATATGGACCAGAACTGGTTACGTCGGGCTTTATGCTGTTTGGCCTGATAGAGTGCGTGATCTGCCTGGCGCAGCAGGAGATCGGCATCACTTTGATCATTTTCAGCCTGCGGATAAAAAGTGAGTCCAGCGCTGATGCCGACATGAATGCCCGGTAATCCTCCCAGGAAGTAAGGTTCTGCCAGTGTTTTTTCAATTTTGGTCAGGATCGGCGGGATTTGGTCACGGTTTTGCAAATTGTCCCAGACCAGGACAAACTCATCACCTCCGAGTCTGGCAAGGTGGTCACTTTGGCGCAGAGCCTGACTCAGTCGGGCTGCCACTTCCTGCAGTAATAAGTCGCCCGTTGCATGACCATATTGATCATTGACCGGCTTGAAGTCATCCAGATCCAGCATGGCTACAGCCAGCAGACGGTTATTGCGACGTACCCTGGCCATGGCGGGATGCAGAAATTCGGTGAAACCCCGGCGATTGGCCAGCCCGGTCAGCGCATCATGACGAGCTAGATGACTTTGCCGCTGGCGTTCTTCCAATAATTCACTTTTCAGATGGATTTCATCGAGAGCATGGCCCACCAGCAGGGCAATTTGCTGTAATACTTCCGTTATTTCCTGGTTGAACAGATCGGGACGGGGCCCGATCACATTGAGCATGGCCCAGCATTCCTGGCGATGATAGACGGGAAAAGTTGCGGCGGATCGCCATTGATTCTGGCTGGCTTCTGCGTACCAGTCAGTTTCGGGGCCAAGGGCACGCAGATAATCCTGAACAATCAGTTTTTCTCTGTTGCGCCAAGCCCGCGATGTCAGAGATTGGCCGTCGGGAACCTCATCAGGATGAATGCTCCAACGCCGTTGCAAGATCCACTCGACATGATGACCAGCCAGGGCAAGTGCCTGAAAAACGCCATGTTCGTCAGGACGGATGATAAATGCTGCATTGAACAGGCCACTATGAATGAGTTCTTCACATATTTGCTGCAGCATCTGCGGCGCTTCTCTTGCCTGCAGGGCAATATCACCACTGATGAGCATGGTTTTCTGCAAAATACGCGCATCATCCAGTTGCTGTGCCACTTTTCTTTGCCGCATAAAGGCGGTGAGATCTTCACTAAGACGCTCTAGTAATTCAATAATGGCGCCGGGGAAAACACTGTCATCATAACGATATAAGGCAATGACCCCACGCCGACCATCGGGCCAGCTAAACGGTGTATAGATGCTGCCACCCATGCGATGTTTTTTGATAACATCCTGCCAGGGCTCAAATAGCGGGTCACTGGCTCCAAATAGTAGCGTGCGATTTTCCGTGATGGCACGACCTGAGGGTGACTGGGTGTGTTCTGGAGTAGCCCAGCAGAATATTTGTATTTTACTGAGTGGAATGGCTAATTCGCCGGCTTTGGCAGGGATATTTATCTGGCCGGTGTGCTCGTCCACGACGCCTATCCAGGCTGCCGCCAAATGCATTCTGGTAACCAGAATCTCACAAAAGCGGACGAGAATCAGCGATAATTCGAGCGGGTCGATGGCGGCAAACAGTCGGTTGACTTCCGTGACTGATTGCAAAAAGGCATCCCTTATCTGCAGCTCACGATTGCGTATTTGTAAATCCTGTGAACGGGCGAATACGCGTTGTTCCAGTTCACGGTTGGCGGTTTCCAGTGCAGTGGCGGCATGACTACGTTCATACATCATGGCAGCAGCTATCAAACCGATGGATTCCAGCAGAATACCGACCATTTGCGCCATGGTTTCAGGATACAAATTATGACTGTGCTCGTATGGTCCATAACCCATGCTGGTTCCTGTCAGAGCAAGCAGAAACCCTACGGCAGCCAAAGGATAGACAAGGCGTGCAGGATAATTGGCCAGCATCCAGAGAAAGGGCAATATGAGCAAAAATACAGCCCCTACGGCCAGATTTCCTGACGGATAGGTCTGAAAAAAAAGCAGGATAATAGCGCCTAGAGTACCCGTTCCCAACAAGAGAAAACGCTTGTCCAGATACGTTTTTTGCGCAGGCTTCCCATGGAAGAAAAGAAGAAATAAAGTACTTATGTTGATGATGGCCGCTGCTTTGGCCATCGTCCAAAACAAAATCAGGTGAGGAATATTCCCGGTAGCTTTCGTAAATAACCAGCCACCAGCTCCCGTCAGACCGGCAGTGAACAGGGAGGGGATTCCCGCAAAAAGCAATAAATAGGCGATGCTGTGGCGGACTGTTTGTAATCCTGCCCAACCTGGACAGAATCGACGTAACAGCAGGCTGCCCAGCCAGGCACCCATGATCTCGCTGCAGGTAAACCAGATGTTGATTCCCCAGCGGAGGTCGATAAAAAAGTGCCCGCCCAGTAATGACGCAATGAGTAGCCCCGGTATGACTCTTGGTCCCCAAACCAGGAGCCCGTAGGCGGTAATTCCCGCCGCCGGCCAGATGGGCCAGAAATGGCCCGCGAGAGAATGGCTGAAAATCAGCGCCGCAAAAACAGTCAGCAGCAAGTGCCCGCCGAAAAAGCCGACATTCAGTAAAAAAACCTGCCGCAGGGACGAGGGCCGGGAGAGTGCGGGTAACTGAATTTCAGCAAATGATTTCAAGACTGGGCCGTGATATGTGCTGCCATCGCGTTGAGGATGTTTGCCGTTAAATGATCATAAATTTCCATGCTGTATTCGCTGGATAAATGATTACCGACGATATCTGCAATGACCTGCTGTAATTGCGCGCGTTGTTCACGCAGGGAAGGTATGATGTTCATGAGCGGGTAAAGAGGACAGGATAAATTATCACAGGTCAACTGAACATTAATGCTTTGCGGCATACTTTGCAGTACGGCCCGCAAGCCCTTGGCGAGTACCAGAAAACGGGCAAAGCTGACCAATAAACTGGAGCTGGACGACTGCATTGAAATTTGCTGCCCCAGGAAGCGCTGACTGATTTCACCAGCGGAGATGGGTCGACTGATGGCATAGCCCTGTACCTGACGAATACCCAGAGCGGTTACGGCAGAAAACACTTCGGCGTTTTCAATGCCTTCGACGATGAGCTCAACTCCCAGCCCATTGGCCATTTCCAACATGCTCGCCAGAAAATGCAGATCTCTTGGACGTTTTTCCAGGTGACGGCTGAACGCCTGGTCCAGTTTGACGGCGTCAAATGGATAATCCTTGAGGCGCAGCAGACTGGCGTAAGCAGTGCCCAGATCGTCGAGAGCAATGCGTACTCCCAACTCCTTGAGGCGGCCCAGTTGTGCTTTGGCTGAGGCATAATCCAGAAATTCATCACCTTCCAGCACCTCAATAATCAACTGTCCGGCAGGCATCTGAAAGCGTAGCAAGGTATTTTCAATAGACTGAATGACCTCTTCAAGCAGCAGATCCTGCGGCTCGAAATTTACCGCGATGGAAACGCTTTGCCCGGCATCCTGCCACAAGCGCCATTGCCGGGCGGCCTGTTCCAAAACCGTGCAACTGAGTTTGCGGCGATCTTCTGCAGCCAACCAGGGCAAAAACTCGCCGGTTTCCAGTAGGATGCCGTTTTCCTCCAGGCGAGCGAGGGCTTCCAGTTCATGGATACGACCACTCGGAGTATGGATAATGGGCTGATAAAGAGTAACTACATGCTCGGCCAGCAGCGCCCGAAAACGTTGTTGACGAGCTATGATTTGCGGCGTGTTAGGGTCATAAAAGGACGAGGGATCATAGAGTGTATAAAACTGCGCAGTTTTATGTCTTTTGGCCTGATGCAGGGCCAGATCGGCATGATGAATAATATCCCGAGCCTTGCCGTCGTCCAGGGGATAGACGGTCACGCCTATGCTGGCTTGAATCCGCAATTCTGACTGATTGACTGTAAAGGCGCGATCCAAGGTCATCCGTATGCGTTCCATGACCACTTCGAGATCAGCCCAGCGCTCCAGGTTTTCAATCAACAATACAAATTCATCTCCGCCCATCCGGAAGATGATGTCATGACTTCGCAAACTTTTTTGAATGCGTTGACTGAATTCAACCAGAATCTGGTCGCCTGCCAGTCGACCCAGCTTTTCGTTGATTTCCTTGAAATTGTCGAGGTCAAGCATCGCCACGGCCAGCAGCCGCTGATGCTGATCAGCCGTATGTAACGCCTGTTCCAGGCGGTCATCCAGCTCCATGCGATTATACAGACCGGTCAGAGGATCATGGCGTGCATGTTGTTGCAGGCTCATGATCATGTCGCCCATATAGGCAAAGGCAGAAAAAAACTCGGTGCCGACTTGTTCAAAGTAACCCGACTCACTGCTGCCCACCACACCCAGCGCTTTTTGTCCTTCAATACCAAAGGGGACCAGGATGATTTCAGAGAGCTGCTTGCGCAGAGGCAGCAGCCATTTCGGGCAATCAGGATTATCCAGGGAATAAGTCATTGCTGTATTGCTGCTCAGAACCTGATAGCAGGGATCCTGAGGGTTCTCAAGAATGTCAGGATGATGCTGAATACCCAGTTCATGGTAGGGTCTAAGTGGCTTTCCAGGCGCCTGGAAGGCATACCATGCCCATTTCAGGGTGCTGTTGTTGTCGAGAATGCTCTGACAAAGCGCATTCAGAAATCCGTAAGCACCGGCGTCGGCAGGAACCGCACTTAAGGCTTGGAGCATGGCGGAAAATAGGGCGCTGCGGTCACGCTCAATGGCTGCAGCATTTTTTATCGGGTTGGGCACTAGGGTGTCCGTTATAACTTAAATAAGTATGATGTTATATAGGACAATAAGCGAATATGGCAAGGTATTGTGTTATGAACATCAGCGAAACCAGAGCTTGTCCCAACTTTGCTGGGCAGCCAGCCCGAGTTTTTGCGGCAGGCTTTTGGGCCGCTGATAACTCAGTTGTAGTAACTTCCCTTTTTGGGCAGCTTCAACAATAATCTCGTCACTGGTGGCCAGCTGATCAACCAGCCCCAGTTGCAGAGCCTTATTACCCAGCCAGGCCTCGCCGGTGGCTACTTTTTCCAGATCAAGCTGAGGGCGAAACTGCTCCACGAAGTCACGGAATTGGGCATGGGTCTCTTCCAATTCTTCACGCAGCTTGGCCCGACCACTATCGGTATTTTCCCCGAAAAGCGTGACGGTTCGTTTGTATTTACCAGCAGTAAACTGCTCGAAATCGATATTGCGTTCTTGTAACCAGCGATGAAAATTGGGAATTTGTGCGACAACCCCAATAGAGCCGAGCAGCGCAAATGGGCTGGCCACAATCCGGTCAGCGGTCACGGCCATCATGTATCCACCGCTGGCAGCGACAGCATCTACCAATATGGTGCTATGAATTTTGGCGGCACGCAGGCGCAACAGCTGGGCGGCTGCCAAACCATAGGTATTGACCATGCCGCCGCCGCTTTCGAGGCGGATGAGCACAGAATCATCAGGCTGGGCAACCTGAATGATCGCGGTAATTTCCTCGCGCAAAGCACTCACCGCCGAAGCGCGAATGTCACCTTTAAAGTCCAGCAGATAAGTACATTTTTCATCTTTTCGGGCCTTATGCACTTTCTTGAGGTTTTTTTGATGCGCTTTGCGGAGTTTCTTGTCGAAGCGCAGCGCTTCAATACGGTCAGCCGCTTGTTCAATTTGCTGACGTAAATCCGTAACCTGGACCTGACCTGCAGTTGCGGGTCTGCGCTTGCTGAGGGCGATGGCAGCAATGCCTCCGGCGACAATCAGGATGGCGACCACGATGGTAGCCGTTTCGGCGAGAAAAGTGAGGTAGTGACTGAAGAAGTTTTCCATGCAGCGACTATATACCAGATGTATCCAGGCCCAAAGTGCTTCATGCAGGTTGGCTGTGGCTTCTGGTTGAAGCTCAGGGCTTGGGGGCGTTATCATTTGCAATCTTCCTGAAAATGGATTCCGTCAATGATTCATGTGAAGTTTTTTGCCAGTGTGCGTGAGCGTGTCGGGTCGGCTGAAATGCAGCTGGCCTGTCCGCCCGGTGGATTTACGGTAGAAGAAGTCCTGACCATGGTCGAGGGGCAGGCCATGACAGAATTGCATGACGCTCATTTGCTGGCTTCTCTGAATCAGCAGCATGTTTCCTTTACCGCGTCGGTTAAAGACGAAGATGAGGTGGCTTTTTTTCCTCCGGTAACCGGAGGTTGATGGATGATCGTTAAAGTTCAGAAAGAAGATTTCGAGCTGTCTGCCGCCTGTGCTGAAATGGCTACGGTAAACGGAGCCGGGGCATTGGTGACTTTTGTGGGTACGGTGCGGGACTACAGCGACGCCAGCAACATTTTATCCCTGGAAATTGAGCATTATCCGGGTATGACGGAAAAAGAGCTGGAACGCGTCAGCATGCAGGCCGCAAACGCTTACGATATTCTCGACAGCCTCATTATTCATCGTTATGGTTTGTTGCAGCCTCAGGATAATATTGTGCTGGTGGCGGTCTGGTCCCGGCATCGGGCTGCGGCTTTTGATGCTTGTCGTTTTTTAATAGATGTTCTCAAGACCTCTGCGCCTTTCTGGAAAAAAGAAATCACCCCGCAAGGATCTCGCTGGGTCACAGATTGCCCGGGTTGTCGGGCCGGGAGTCGGGAGGGGCACAGTCATTCAGTACCTTCAGCCCACCCGGATCGGCAGCTTCTCTCCAGTTAAAACCTGCCCAACGGCAGAAAAGTTAAGGAAACAGGTTATGCCAAGTTTTGATGTGGTTTCTGAAGTGGATATGCAGGAAGTAGATAACGCCCTGCATACTACGCAAAAAGAAATTTCTACCCGCTATGATTTCAAGGGCAGTAAGGCGTCTATTGACCGAAAAGATAAAGAAATCATTTTGCTGGCCGAAGATGAATACAAACTGGGACAGATGATCGATTTATTTTCTGCCCGACTGGTAAAGCGCGGGGTGGATCTGAAGGCTCTGGATGTCGGGAAAACAGCCGCTGCAGCGGGAGGCATGGAACGTCAGGTGCTTACCCTGAAAGTCGGGCTGGAAACTGAAGTGTCCAAGCGCATGATCAAACATCTCAAGGATGGTAAATTCAAGGCCCAGGGCAGTATTCAGGGCGACCAGCTGCGGGTGTCGGGTAAAAGCCGCGACGAACTGCAGGCCGCCATTGCTGCCTTGCGTTCTGAAGATTTTGGCTTACCCCTGCAATTCAATAATTTCCGCGATTAATCGAAAGGTTCTGAGGCAATGACAAAACAGACAGCGCTGTATGACTGGCATCTGGCGCAAGGGGCGCGCATGGTGGATTTTGCCGGATGGCAAATGCCCCTGCAATATGCCTCGCAGCTCGCCGAACATAAGGCAGTACGTGAAGTAGCGGGTTTTTTTGATGTTTCCCACATGCGCCCTTTGGATATTGAAGGCAGGGATGCCCGCAGCCTGCTCCGTCATGCCTTGGCCAATGACGTGGCCAAGCTCGATGTCCACCCGGGTAAAGCCCTGTACAGCACCATGTTGCAGATGGATGGCGGCATTATTGATGATCTGATTGTGTATTATCGGGGCGGCGATACTTATCGGATAGTCCTGAATGCTTCGGGTGCAGAACCAGATGCCGCCCATTTTCAAAAGCTCATCGACCAGCATGCCTGGCAAGTGACGCTAAGCAAACGCCCAGATCTGGGTATTGTTGCTGTTCAAGGACCGAGGGCACGGGAGCGGGTGGCCGATTTGCTGCAAATACCCGCCCTGGAGTCACTGAAACCTTTTACTGCGCTGGAACAGGATGGATTTTTTATTGGCCGGACGGGATATACCGGCGAAGATGGCGTAGAAATCATTGCGGCAAATACCCTTTTGCCGGAATTGGCCGAGCGTTTGCTGACAGCGGGGATTACTCCAGCGGGACTGGCTGCGCGCGATAGCTTGCGCCTGGAAGCTGGCCTGGACTTGTACGGTCAGGACATGGATACCTCGGTTTCTCCCTATGCCAGCAATCTGGGCTGGACCGTAGACTTGCGCGATTCTGATCGCGCCTTTATGGGTCGCGCTGGGTTGGAAGCGGAACGGGCTCGTGGCGATGGTCCAAACCTGGTAGGAATTGCCCTGTCTGCTGGCATTCCCCGGCACGGTTATGTGCTGGAAGACGCTGCGGGGAAGCCTTGCGGTGTGGTCACCAGTGGTATTTTTTCTCCGAGTCTGCAATGTGGTATTGCTCTGGCCAGAGTCAATACCCCGGTAGCGGCAGGAAGCATTTTGCAATTAGTCATTCGCGGTGCCCGCAAACCGGCCATGGTGGTCAAGCCGCCGTTCTGGCGTCAGGGCGCTGCAACTTTTACCTTTGCTAAGGAGTGTTGAAGGCATGAGCAAAATTCCGCAATCATTACGTTATAGTGACACCCACGAATGGGTTGAGGATCTGGGTGATGGACGTTACCGGGTTGGGATTACCGATCATGCCCAGGCGCTGCTGGGCGATCTGGTTTATGCCGAAGTTTCCGAAGTCGGAAAAGCCCTGCAATCTGGAACGGTTTGCGGCGTTCTGGAGTCGGTCAAGGCGGCTGCGGATTTGTATGCACCCATTACCGGTAAGGTTCTGGAGCGTAATGAAGCACTGAATGACAGTCCGCAACTGCTCAACGAAGATCCCTATGGAACAGGCTGGATAATGGTCGTGGCTGCTGAATCCGCTGCGTTTGCAGAACTGATGGATGCAACGGCTTACGCCACCATTGCGGAGGCGTAAGCGGAAATGCCCTATATTCCCCATGATGCGGAAGAAACGGCGGCGATGTTGGCTGCCGTTGGCGTGAATAGTCTGGATGCGCTTTTTGATGAAATTCCATCCAGTTTGCAGGTTCATGACATGGTGCTGCCGGAAGGCTTGTCCGAAATGGCCCTGGGCCGGGAGCTTGAAGGCCGGGCCCGGGCGAATGCACCATTATTGTGCTTTGCTGGCGGCGGTGCCTATGCGCATCATATTCCCGCGATTGTCTGGGAAATTGCCGCTCGGGGCGAATTTTACTCTGCTTACACGCCTTATCAGCCGGAAGCCAGTCAGGGTACCTTGCAGGTACTTTATGAGTACCAGAGTTTCATTACTCGCCTGACTGGCCTGGAAGTCAGTAATGCGTCCTTGTACGACGGCGCCTCCGGTTTGGCAGAAGCCTGTCTGATGGCCCTACGCATTCAAGGGAGCGAAAAAAGCATTCTGGTGCCGGAGAATCTTCTGCCCGGCTGGCGCAGCGTGCTGGATACGGTGCTAGGCATGCAGAATATCCTTCTGCAATCAGTGCCTTATGATCCCATCAGCGGCACGTTGCAGATTCCCGGCGATGCGAGCGATGCAGCGGCTTTGATTGTTCCGCAGATTAACGCCTTTGGCATGCTGGAGCCGGTGGACAAGCTGACAGACTGGGCACATGCCCGGGGATTGTTAACCATTGCAGTAGTCAATCCGCTGGCCTTGGCCATGTTGAAGGCTCCCGGCGACTGGGGCGGGAAGGGCGCTGATATGGCTGTGGGTGAGGGCCAACCCATGGGGATTCCGCTGACTGGAGGGGGGCCCTATTTTGGATTTCTTGCCTGCCGCAAAGCCCATGTCCGGCAATTACCGGGTCGTCTGGTCGCCAAAACTGTCGATGACCAGGGTCGTACAGGATATTGTCTGACGCTGCAGGCGCGTGAACAGCATATCCGGCGGGGTAAGGCTACCAGTAATATCTGCACCAATCAGGGCTTGATGGTCACTGCTGCCACCATTCATATGGCGACGCTCGGCAGTCATGGTCTTCAGGAAACCGCCAGCCTCTGCCATACCCGCGCCCGGCAATTACGCGAGCTGTTGGCCGCACTGCCGGGGGTGAGTTTCCCCTATGCGGGTGCTTTTTTCCATGAATGGGTCGTGCGCCTGCCGCTGCCCGCCACGGTGGTTCGCGATGCTCTGCTGGGCCATGGGCTGCTCGCGGGTATTCCTTTGCGTGAATGGGAAATGGGTGAACCGGGTGATTTGCTGGTGTGTACGACGGAATTACTGGAAGAAGCCGACCTGTTGACTTATCGGGATGCGCTGAAAAGCTTTCTGGAGGCCCAATGAATCCAGCTGTGACAGAAACCGTGAATGACAGCATTTTTGCCCATGATCATCATATGCCGGTACCCAAAATGCCCGCTGATATACCCGAAGATTTACTCCGCAAAACACCGCTGAATTTGCCCAATGCTTCTGAACTGGATGTTTTGCGGCATTACACCCGCTTGTCGCAGAAAAATTTTTCTATTGATACCCAGTTTTACCCACTGGGTTCCTGTACCATGAAATATAATCCGCGTATTGCCCATGCCATGGCTTCATTACCCGGTTTTGCCCGTCTGCATCCCGATACCCCGGCCCCCGCCATGCAGGGGCTGCTACAGGTTCTCTGGGAGTTGCAGGAATGGCTGGCGGCGGCAACGGGCATGGCGGCAGTGAGCCTGACTCCGGCAGCAGGCGCCCAGGGTGAGCTGGCTGGCGTGGCCATGATTCGCGCTTATCATCTGGCGCGGGGAGATACCGGGCGCAACAAGATGCTGATTCCTACGGCGGCCCATGGTACCAATCCAGCCAGTGCGCAAATGGCCGGATTTGAGGTTATCGAAATCCCCAACCTGCCCGATGGTGATCTGGATATGGCCGCCTTGGATGCTCACCTGGGTCCGGATGTCGCGGGAATCATGCTGACCAATCCCTCGACTTTGGGGGTTTTTGAAAGACGTATTGCAGAAATTGCCCACCATGTGCATGCCGCCGGGGGCCTGCTTTACTATGATGGTGCCAATCTCAATGCCATTCTTGGCCGGGTTCAGCCCGGTCAGATGGGTTTTGACGTGATGCATCTGAACCTGCACAAAACCTTTGCCACTCCCCATGGTGGGGGTGGACCGGGGGCCGGTGCTGTGGCTGTGCAGGCACACCTCAAGCCTTTTTTGCCTCTCCCCACGGTTTTGAAAGAGCCGCATGGGGCCTTGCGCTGGATGGGTGCCAAAGATCTCCCACAAAGTATTGGTCATTTAAGTGCACATGGTGGAAATATCGGCGTATTGCTGCGTGCTCATGCGTATCTTCGGCGACTGGGCCGTAGCGGTGTAGGGCGGGTATCCGCCTATGCTGCCCTCAATGCCAACTACCTGCTTAAAGAACTGCAGCGCCTGGGTTATCAGGCGGCTTTCCCGGAGCGTCGTGCCAGTCACGAATTTATCCTGTCAGTGAGTGATTTGCACAAAGCCACAGGGATTCGTGCGCTGGATGTGGCAAAACGGCTGCTGGACTTTGGGATACATGCTCCGACCATTTATTTTCCACAATTGGTGCCCGAATGTTTGCTCATAGAGCCGACCGAAACCGAAAGCAAGGCGACGCTGGATCTTTTTGTCGCGGTGATGGCGCAGATTCGTCAGGAAGCGCTGGAGCAGCCGGAATTGCTGCGGGAAGCCCCCCATCATTTGCCGGTGGGTCGACTGGATGAGGCGCTGGCCGCCCGCAGGCTGGACGTATCGGCAGCACCGGAATGACAACCCATCCCCGTGAAGTATTGCGGGCAGCAGTCCAGCCAGAGCAGTTGCTGACCGCTTTGGCGAAGGTTCTGTTGGGTAAGGAAAGAGCCATACGCCTTGCCTTTACGGGCTTTTTGGCGGGTGGACACATTCTCGTCGAGGATGTGCCCGGCGTGGGCAAAACCACGCTGGCTTTGGGTCTGGCGCGACTTTTGGGTCTGGATTTTGCGCGCGTCCAGATGACCGCTGATATGTTGCCGGGAGACATCCTCGGCAGCAGTATTTTTGATCCGCGCCAGCAAACTTTTGTTTTCCATCCCGGCCCGGTTTTCCATGGGGTGCTGCTCATGGATGAAATCAATCGGGCCTCTCCGCGCAGTCAATCGGCCTTGCTGGAGGCTATGGCTGAAGGGCAGGTTTCTGCGGATGGTCAAAGCAAGGCTTTGCCTGATCCATTTTTTGTCATAGCCACCCAGAATCCCCAGGAACACGCCGGGGTTTTCCCTTTACCGGAAAGCCAGCTGGACCGTTTTACCCTGCGGTTTTCTCTGGGGTATCCCGGTCGCGAGGCGGAACGCCTGTTGCTTCAGGGGAAAAACCAGCGCCCTGAAGATTTGCCGATTGTTGCGGAACGCAGTGTGTTGCAAGCCTGGCGACATGCGGTTACTGCCATTTTTCTCAGCGCGGAAATTGAAGATATGCTTTTGCACATGGCCCGGTGCTCGCGCAACGACGAACGTCTGCGGATGGGGCTTTCACCTCGTGCTTTGCTGGCGCTTAAAGCCTCTGCCCAGGCTTGGGCTTTTATGGCGGGACGGGATTATGTGACGCCCGATGATTTGCGTTCTGTCGCCCTGGCGGTGTTGGGACATCGTCTGATTTCCACGGCGAATTTAGCCGGTGATGATCTGGCCGTGTTACTGGGACAAGAAGCCTGGGGTCTGGATATTCGTTTTTAAGCGGGTCATGAAGCGTAAACGCCGGGAGGTGCGTCTTTCCCGCCCAGGCAAAGTATTTGTCGGCTTGACGCTGGCGCTGGGCTTTGCGGCCGTCAATACCGGCAATAATGTTTTGTTTCTGCTGGTTTCGATGATGTTGTCCCTCATGGTGCTGTCGGGTTTTGTGGCTATGGCCAATATCTGGCGCGTGGATGTGGTCCTGCAACCGCAGCAGATTCTGACAGCGGAACAGAGCGGAGATGTATTGCTGCGCGTGCGTAATGGTCGACCCTGGCCATTATGGTTGCTGGAACTGCGACTGGGTGCATCCCGGCAGACCGTAACCCGCATAGGGGGTCGTCAGGAAGCACTGGTCGCACTGCGCTGGTGTCCGGATCGACGCGGCCAGCCGCTGTTGCCCTTGTTGCAGATGGGTTCCGCCTTCCCCTTTTCTTTTGTGTGGCGGGGCCTGCAGGTCAACATTCCCGATGCAGACCTGCCCTGGGTTGCACCTGCGGGTGGAGAAGACATGGCCATGACTCAAAATTCGGGCGAACAGCTCCCGTCTTCAGACCGAGCCGGCGGGCAGGGGGATTTTCTCTGGATCCGTAACTGGCGTTCTGGAGAAAGTTTGCATCAGATTATCTGGCGACGCGTAGACTGGTCCAGAAATCTTCCCGGGATCATGCATTTTCCCGGCCGAGAGCAGGAAAAAATCGGACAAGAACAGGTATTGCTGGATTGGGAATCCCCTTTTTGGCTGGCATTTCCACCGGAGCAACGCCTGCGAATTTTTCGGGCAGCACTGGATAAAGCCTGGAATCTGGGTTGGTCATGGCAGTTGCTCATGCCAGCGGGCAGTAAAAGTGGTCAAGGCTCCGCCCAACGAGAAGATGCCTTGCGCATGCTGGCCCAGCATCTACCCCTGCCTCCTTCAAGCGCTGCCACAGAGGAGCGAGGCGGCTGGCTCAGGCACTGGCGATTCTGGCAATGAGGAAAGCCAGCTCATTGGTTTCTGCGCAGAACGTCGGGCCCTTGCTGGCTGCACTGATGGGCTTGCTGGTTCTGCTCGCGCTGGGCCACGAGGTGGCCATCTGGGCCATTGTGCTGTGGTTGAGCGCTACAGGCCTGGGATTGTATGGCTCCTGGAAACAACACCCGCTTTGGTTTTCCGGTCGTCTGCGTCTGGTTGGAGGTTTGCTGTTTCTACTGTTGGCTTTTGTACTTTCCGGCTGGGGTAACTGGTTGGCCATAGCCAGCCAGTCGGTATTGGTACTGTTGGCTGTGAAAGCCCTGGAAATGCGTTCCCAGCGGGATTTTTATCAGGTAGCAGCGCTAGTGCTGCTGGGTATGGGGCTGGCGGCCTGGTTGCGTGTCGATGTCCTGCTGGGTATTTATCTGCTGATTACCCTTTATCTGGCGCTGTTGGGTTTACTTTGGCAGCCCTTGGCCGATGCGGCCAGCGCAAGGGGTAGTGTCGCCCTGCAGGGCCGTGATTTTCGTTATATGCTGGTATTCAGTCTGGCTTTCATGGTGTTTTTGCTACCCATGACCGGGCTGTTTTTTCTGCTCCTGCCGCGTACGCCGACACCGCTCTGGGCCTGGGCTCCGCCCCAGGGGAGTGCGCGTTCCGGATTCAGTCCCGATTTGGCACCAGATCAGATCAGTCGTCTGGCCGAGGATCCGGCAGTGGCCTTTCGTGCCCAGATCACTCCCAGGCCGGAAAATCCTGAGCAATTATATTGGGTGGGCGCGATTTTGTGGCATGACCAAGGGACTACCTGGGAGCCCGATCCACCTGCTGAAAAACTCTCTACAAACGATGTGCAATCAGACCATCCGGACCGGTTGCCAGCGGGGCCGCTCACCCGTCAGGAAATTGTAATCAGCCCTGGAGATAGCTCTTATCTTTTCGCCTTGTCATCCCCACGGCGCTGGCAAATTCCTTTGGCGCATCACGAACTATGGGATGGCGTCATGCAGTTGCAGAAGCCTCCCTCTCTGCCACTGCGCTACGTGGTCTGGTCAGGTGCCAGCCCTGTTCTAAGCCTCAGATCTGGCGTGCATCAAGCCGCTCTGCAGGTGCCGGCAACTACGCCATCGGCTATTGTGACTTTGGCAAAAAGTCTGGCAGGTCATACTCCTAATCAAACTATTGAACATTTAATGCATTGGTTTCGGGGGCCATCCTTTCATTATAGCCTGAAGGCGCCAGCCGCTTATCCGCACGGGCAGACGATGGCGGATTTTCTGCTGCATTCTCATACCGGCTTTTGTGAATATTATGCGGGAGGCCTCGCGCTTTTATTGCGTCTGGATGGTGTCCCTGCACGTGTGGTTACCGGTTATCATGGTGGCGAATATAATCCTGTCGGTCATTACTGGCTGGTGCGCCAGAGTATGGCCCACGCCTGGGTACAGGCCTGGATTGCCGGAAAAGGCTGGGTACGCCTGGATGCCACGCCAGCGGCTGCGGCAACTGGACTAAATAGTAACGGGAATAGCGGGGCCTTTGCCGCCGATGAAGTTCCGGCAGCACAGCGGGTATGGGACTGGCTGCAGTGGGAATGGATTAACACCGTCATTGATTTGACCCCGGCCAAACAACGATCACTCTGGACTTCTGCCGGGTTGCAGTTTTTGCATTTTTTCCAAAGCAGCCAGACTTCCAGTCAGAAAATCCTGCATTTTCCACGACATTGGTCCGGATTTAGTGCGCAGCAACCTGCCTGGCGCGTGATAGTGGGAATTTTCGCGCTGCTTGGCCTGGTCCTGCTATGGGTCTGGTATCGGCGTAGACAGGCAACGCGAAATACAAATGCCCATGATTACTGGCGCCACCGGGCCATAGAAGCACTGCATGGTCTCGGTTTGAAAGATGCTCGTCCTGGCCAGGAAAGCGTTTTTTGTGGGACATTACCGTTTGATTCGACGCTCCGTAATCAGTTGTTGCAGCACTATTCCCTGCAGCGCTATGGACCACATCCTGATGCGGAGGGGGATGCCAAACTGCAGGCAATTATTGCGCAAATGCGTCATAACAGTAGTAAAGGGGTATGATTGAACGAGCAAAGCAGAAATCTGTGGTGAAGGGTGCATATTTTCTGCGACTTTTGGCCTGCGCCGTTGTTGTTCTTGGCGAAATCCTGCGCCCGTCAGGAGAGCTGTTTGAGCCCGCAGGGCGAGTTCTCTCCTGACAGCAGGATGAGCCCTAGAACAACAGGCGAGGGACAAGGGAGCTGAAAATATGCACCCTTCACCACAGATTTCAGACGGATCAATCTTAGGAAATCACTTTTCCCCGTTCCAGCCGAATGATCTGATCCGCCAGACGGGTGGTGCGGGGTCGATGGGCGACAATCAGAATGGTTTTTTTGCCGTGCAATTCTGCGAGAGTTTCAGCAATGCGTTCTTCGCTTTCGCTGTCGAGATTGCTGGTCGCTTCATCCAGTACCAGCACGGAGCGATCCAGATACAGTGCGCGGGCAATGGCCAGACGCTGCCGCTGACCTCCGGAAAAATTCGCGCCATTCCCCTGGATGGGACTGTCCAGTCCGCCACTCAGGGCCAGAAAATCCCAGGCATGCGCCTGCCGGGCAGCAATTTCGGCGCGATGAGGATCGGGAGTGTCCTCACCGTAAGCAATATTGCTGAGGGCGCTGCCACTGAACAAAACCGGCTCTTGCGCTACAAAGCTGAAATAACTCCGATAGTCTCCCGCAGGGATCTGGTTTTTATCCATTCCCGCCACTGTAATGCGGCCACTGCTGGCCGGTAGCAGGCCCAGAATCACCCGTATCAGGCTGGTTTTGCCGCTGCCACTGGGGCCCACAAAGGCGGTGGTGCTGAGCGGTGGAATGCAAATATCCAGTCCCTGAAGGATGGATTCCTGGCCCAGTTGCAGGCGTAGGTCGTGACATTGCCAGGTCCCCCAGGGACGTGGTTCAGTGGTGCTGACAGTCTGTTCCGAAGGTTGATCCAGCCAGGCAAAAAGCCGGTCTGCGGCTGACAACCCTTGCTGTAACTGATTGTTGGCGGAAGAGAGTTGCCGCAGAGGTTCGTAAATCAGACCCAAGGCCGTAAAAAAACTGAAAAAGGCGCCGGTGCTCATGTTGCCATTGACGACCTGACTGCCGCCCAGGTAGATGATGGCGGCAATCCCCAGAGCAGCGATCATTTCCATGACCGGCACGGTGGCTTTCTGAATTCGGGCGATTTGCATCATCAATTCGAAATAGTGCCGGGCCTGCTGACCAAAGCGTCTGGCCTCGAAAGGCTCACCCCCCTGGCTTTTAATGACTTCCACACCGCGCAGGCTCTGCGAAAATTGATCCATGATTTCACCCATCTGTTCCTGCTGGGAGTTGCCTCTCTGGCGCAGTTTCTGACCAAAGCGAATCAGGGGATAAAAGGCGATGGGCAGAGTTATGAGACTGATGAGCGCCAGCTTCCAGCTCATGTAAAACACCACGAAAAGCAGGGCGACAATCTGGAAGCTGGAAAGAAAAAAGCGCGCCAGCACCGAGAGACCCTGCTGGAGCAGGGTCAGATCCAGACTCATCCGTGACAGGGTGCTGCCATGACTGTGATCAATGAGGACTTCCAGGGGAAGACGCAGGGTGTGGCCGAAGAGGTTTTCCCGCAGACCGCGTAAAACCTCTTCCTCCACCCGGGCCAGATTGATGGCCTGGAGATAATCGGCAATACCCTTGACCGCGTAGATCAGGATGACCCCTAAGGGCAGCCAGACCAGCATGCTGACCTGGTGATCAATGAATATCCGATCCAGCACGGGTTTGATGATGTAAGCCATGGCACCCATGGCCGCACCAGATATCACCATAAAGAACATGGCTACGGCGACACGTCCCCGGTGGGGGCGCACCAGACCGAGAAGACGGTGAAAGCTTTGCGAACGCAGTGCAGCAGAAGCGCTATCCGCGCTCACTCTTCGAGCAGGCCTCGTTTGTCTTTCACTTCCAGCCAGGCATCGGCATCTTCCGGCGCCGGTTTTTTCTGAATAATGGCCGGCCAGACCTTGGCGAGACGTGCATTGATTTCTTCATATTCTTCCTGGCCTTCGGGCAGGTCATCGTCGCGGAAAATGGCTCCGGCCGGACATTCTGGCTCACAAAGTGTGCAGTCAATACATTCGTCAGGGTCAATCACCAGAAAATTAGGACCTTCACGAAAACAGTCTACCGGACACACATCCACACAGTCCGTGTATTTACATTTGATACAAGATTCAGTCACCACGTAGGTCATGGGGGCCGGGCTCCTTGGCTTTTCGGTTTAAGGGTGGCCGGGCTGACCCGGCGAACTGGGGGCCTATTCTAGCCCAAGGCTGCGCGCCTGCCCACTATCCAAACATGAGTCCTCTTGATACCTCGAACGATCATTATTTTGCCAACAAGAAATGCCTGTATATCCGGGATTCCGGTTGATTGGATGAATACCTGCGGATGGCAAGCCTGCGCTTAATTCGCTATAGTTCAAATCTGGACTTTATCCCATCATCGATCAAAGAGGAGAATCCCATGGCAGTATTGGTAGGTAAAAACGCCCCCGACTTTGTGGCCCCAGCAGTCATGCCCGACAACAGCATCAATGAGAAATTCCAGTTTTCTCAGCACATCAAAGGTAAGTATGCGGTTCTCTTCTTTTACCCCCTGGACTTTACCTTTGTCTGCCCTTCGGAAATTCTCGCTTTCAATCATCGTCTGCATGAATTCAAAAGCCGTAACACCGAAGTGATTGCCTGTAGTGTGGACTCTCATTTTACCCATCTGGCCTGGAAGAATACGCCCGAAGAAAAGGGTGGTATCGGTCAGATTCAGTTGCCCATGGTAGCCGATTTATCCAAGAGCATTGCCCGCAATTATGACGTGCTGCTCAATGATGAAGTGGCATTGCGTGGCTCGTTCCTGATTGACCGTCAGGGTGTGGTGCGTCATGAAGTGGTCAATGATTTGCCACTGGGACGTAATATTGATGAAATGATCCGTATGGTGGATGCCCTGCAGTTCTCCGAAGAGCACGGCGAAGTCTGTCCGGCCCAGTGGGAAAAAGGCAAGGCGGGCATGACCCCCACCGGTGAAGGTGTGGCAGATTTCCTGGCTAAGCACGGCAAGGATCTCTAAAACTGTATCTGATTTGAAAACGGCGGGTGGCCGGGAAGCTTTTTGCTCCAACATNCCCTTGCCTGTTTTGTTCTAAGGCTCATCCTGCTGTCAGGAGAGAACTCGCCCTGCGGGCTCAAACAGCTCTCCTGACGGGCGCAGGATTTCACCAAGAACAACAACGGTGCGGGCCAAAGTCGCGGCAAAGCTTCCCGGCCACCCGCCGTTTTCAGGATTTCTTAAAAACCCGGCTGCACGATTGCCCCGGGTTTTTTTATGATCAATGCAAGCTGTGTCCAGCATTTTGCGCAGCTTCGGCCATAACGGTTTTCACGGCTTCGGGATAGTCTCCCCGAGTGACCTGTTGCAGGCCTTCCTGAAAAAAAGTGTTTGCATCGGCAGGTAAGTGATGGATGAGCGCTGCGAAAGCCTTGCGCATTTCTGCCGTATCCTGGGCGCGAGTCGCGGTAATACCCCAGTTCAGCAGTAAAATACGCCAGGGCCGTTGCGGGTCGGCGCTATCCAGGTCTGCGGCATAATCGGCCGATGCGGCGGTTACCACCTCTCCCATGAGCTGGGCCAAAGTTTTGAGCTCTTCTGTTTCATTGTGACTGTTAGCCAGCACCGCCAGGCCATTGACGACCGGCTCCAGGGTGTGAATGGCTCCATGTTGCGCACAAATCCAGGCTGCAATACTGACCGTAATCATTTCCAGAGCAATTTTGGCTTGCTTTTCACCCAGCCGGTCCGCCCAGGTGGACAGATCCATGAGCAGCCCGATACTCAGGTCGGCAATGCGCTCCGGTTCGTCCTCGGGCAGGCTGGGGTCCCATCCCGATACGTCATTACTTAACACCGTGAATAGTTGTTTCAGGGCATCGACAATCATGGGGGGGGTGATTTGTTCTCCAGTGGCTATTCCGCTGCTGGCAAAGGCTGCCAGAACCGGTTGGGTGTATTGCTCAAAGCGTTTTTGCGCTGCGGAGATGTCGAGAATAAGAGCCAAGGTTTCCTCCTGATATGCCCAAAGAAGTTCTGCGTGTTATGCTAGCACGGATTAGTCTGGATGCTGCAGCAGAAGGTGTCCGCCAACTTCGGGAATGGTTTTTATGCAACAGAGCAAAATGTTTTCACCCATTGATTTGCACATGCATTCGCTGGCATCGGATGGCACCATGACACCCCATGATCTGGTTCAGAGGGTTCATGATTCCGGCGTTCAGGTTATGGCTTTGACGGATCATGACAACACCGCCGGATTGGTGGAAGCCGGCCTCAAGGCGGCCGAACTGGGCATTCAACTGATTCCCGGAGTAGAGGTTTCCAGTGAGTGGGAAACCCAGGGAATTCATATCGTGGGCCTTTTTGTGGATCCCGAAAATAGGGTTTTGCAGGAAGGGCTGGCCCGGATCATGGCCTTTCGTGATTGGCGCGCGGCTGAAATCAGTCGCTTGCTGGACCAAGTCGGAATTCCCGGCGCGGAAGAGGGTGCTCGGGCCATGGCGGGTAGTCGCATGGTAGGTCGGAGTCATTTTTGTCGCTGGCTGGTTCGACAGGGACATTGTGCGGATGCCAGCGAAGCTTTTGGCAAATATCTGGGACGTGGATGCAAGGCCTATGTCCCGAGCGACTGGATTCCCATGACTGAAGCCGTGCAGTGGATCAACAGTGCGGGCGGTTCTGCCATTGTTGCTCATCCCGGTCGTTACAAGCTCAGTGCTACCCGCTTGCGCCATTTGCTGACGGCATTCCGTGAGGCCGGTGGTGCAGGTCTCGAAGTGTGTTCCGGCAGTCAGGCTGCCGGTGATCGCGAGCATTTGGGACGTCTTGCCAAGGAGCTTAACATGCTGGGTTCCCTGGGGTCTGATTTTCATGGACCGGATGTCGGTCATGCGGCTATTGGGCAATTGCTCCCGCTGCCTGACGGGGTAGAGCCGGTCTGGGCCAGAGCGGGTATTCACTTCCACTGATCGACTATTCGCAGTAGCTGCCCCGAGGAAGCCGGTGCCTAAAGAACAGGAAAATTCTCGCTACGCGCTTTGGGGCCTGGGCTTGCTGCTGCTGATTTATGCCGGAGCTGCCTATACCCTGAGTCCATTTGCCGGACCTTTGTTGATGGGGGCGGTATTGACCACGGTGGGTTGGCCCTGGCAACTGCGTCTGGAGCGGGCTTTCCATTTGCCGCGCTGGTTGGGATCATTGCTGCATGCCATCGCCTGGGTGGCCATCATTATTATTCCTTCGGTCATTATTGTGGATACCATTTTGCCCAAGGTGGCCTTGCTGATTGCCCGCTGGCAGTCCGGGGATTCACTGGTGATGGTTCCCCCTGAAGTGATGCAGATTCCCTATATCGGGCATTGGCTGCGCTATCATCTGAGTACTCTGAATGGAGCCTATTTGTCTTCATTTATCAGTGCTCATGCCAGCATTATTACGGATTCTCTCAGTCAACTCTGGATATTTACCCTGCACACCTTTTTCGCAGCCCTGACGGTATTCGCGCTGGCCTTGCATGGTGAGCGGATTACCGAAGCCCTGCGACTGGGAACCACCCAGCTTTGGGGACGGGATCGGGGTGACCGTTTTTTGGCGGCCTGCCGGGATGCGGCACGTTCCGTATTGATTGGCCTGATTGGGGTTGGAGTCATTGAAGGCATGTTTATCGGTATTGCCTATGCTCTGGCGGGTTTGGCACTTTGGCCCCTGTGGCTGGTGGCTACTGCGCTCATTTCACCTTTACCGTTTGGGGCCACTGCCGTAGTGGGTGCTGCCACCATCTGGCTGGCTTTTACCGGCCATTGGATAGCCGGACTGGCCGTGCTGGGTTGGGGGTTTTTCGTGATCACGGTGGCTGATCTGGTTGTTCGACCGTTACTGACCGGGTCTCAGACGCAGGCGCCTTTTTTTCTAGTATTTTTCAGTATCCTCGGTGGAGCCGAAGCCTTTGGCTTGATCGGGTTGATTATCGGCCCTATTCTGGTGCTGCTGGCGCGCGGTGTGTGGCGAGCCTGGGAGCGCCGCATAAGACTCCAGGAATGAATTTTCGCTTGTGTCGGCAATACATGCGGCAGGAACATATACTCATTTTGACCATCTAATGATCAGGTTTTCTCGTGAAGCAGGAGCGTATCATGGACTACACAATGCTGGATCAACAGTACAACCAATTGCAGCAACAAACCCAGAATAATCTGCAGGCTCTGCAGCAGGTTGCCGGGCGGGTGAACAGCCTGGCTCCGGATAACATCACCGCCCGGGAAATCAACATGGAACTGCGGAGCCTGGCCATGAGTCTTCAGCAACAACAGCAGAATGTCGGCATGATGATGCAGCAGATGGCTCAGCGTATTCAGCAGATGGAAATGCAAATGCAGGGCATGAACCAGCAGGGTATGAACCCCAATATGCAGCAACGGCCATGGAATGCACCCATGCAGGGACAGCCGGGCATGGGTAGCGGCTTTTTGGGAAATGTCATGACCGGATTGGGGCTGGGTGCCGGATTCGCGGTGGCAGACAATATTGTCGATGACATTTTCGACAGTTTCTGAGTAGCGCGTGCCAGTTTGCGGACGTGACGACTGGTTGGCATTTGAAGCCGAGGTGCTCAGCTGGGCCAAGGCTTCAGGCTGGCGTCTGGAGCGAACGGGTCCTCTGCGCCGCAACGTCTGGCCCGTACCCAGGTTGGAGTTTCTCAGGGAGGGCGTCTTGCTGCCCGAAAGCTGGGATCTGCTTCTGGGTTCGTGTGCGCTTTTCGTCTCTTATGAACCCGGACGTCGGGAGGCCATCAGTAGCGAAGGCATTCCAGTCAAGTTTTATCAGGTCGAAAAAACCGCCTGGGGTTTTGCGCAAATTGCCCATTCCGGTCCCGCCGACTGGGTAACTTGTTGTCGGGATTTACCGGGTTGGGATGTGTTGCCGGCAGAAACCGAGTCGGCGGCTTTTGCGCGTATCGGGCTCGCAACTATTCCTCCCTCTGAACGTCGGCCGGATATTTTGTCGGGAATAAAGACGGAGTGACTTTTGCCTAAGGAACAACTTTATGGGATTCATGCGGTGCATGCTGCTCTGGATGCCGGTGAGTTAGAGGAAATCTGGGTAGCTACGGAGCGGCACACAGATGAGAGAATCGTACCTCTTCTGGAAAAGGCCCGGGCTCTGAATTTATCCATTCATGAGTTGCGCCATGCTGCTCTGGCCCGCAAATTCAATACGGATAAGCATCAGGGTATTGCCGGTGTGCTTTTACAGCATACAGAGCCGGATTTTACAGATATTCTCGCTGATCTGAATGGTCAGGGTTTTCTGCTGGTGCTGGATGGTGTGCTGGATCCCCACAATCTCGGTGCCTGCCTGCGCAGCGCTGAGGCTGCTGGAGTCAGTGCGGTCATTCTCCCCAAGGACAATGCCTGCCCGGTAAATGCTACCGTCCGCAAGGCTGCGGCAGGCTCGGCTTCACGACTGCCAGTCTGCATGGTAACCAATTTGTCCCGGACTCTGGCTTCCCTGCAGGAAGCGGGTTTCTGGCTGGTCGGTATGGCCGGAGATGCGCCGCAAAATATTTATGATCTGGATTTGAGCATGCCGCTGGTAATGGTCATGGGTGGGGAACAAAAGGGCTTGCGCCGCCTGACGCGTGAACACTGTGATTATCTGGCGCATATCCCCATGGCCGGAGCCATTGAAAGTCTCAATGTGTCCGTTGCTACGGGCATTTGTCTTTTTGAAGCCAGCCGTCAGCGTCAGTGTCTGAAAACGGCGGCTACTGTTTAAGCCCAACAACGGCGCGGGACAAAGTCGCGGCAAAGCCTTCAGGCTCTCTGGCGTTGCTACTATAACGGGAAATGCAGACTCGACTTTGTTAGACTGACCCGGTCAGAAAACACTGAGAACCCTCTTAAATAGGTGCAATAATGCTGATAGACTCCCATTGCCATCTCGATTTTGAAGATTTTGCAGAAGATCGCTCAGCCATTCTCGAACGTGCCCAGGCTGCCGGGGTGCAGGAAATCCTGATCGCCGCCGTTGTGCAAAAACATTGGCCGCGCGTACAGGCTCTGGCGGCTGAAAATACGGGTATATGGGCCGCTGCCGGGGTGCATCCCAATGAGCCGGAAGCCGAAACGCCGAGTATGGATAACCTGCTTGCCGCTTTATCTGCGGAAAAAGTTGTGGCTGTGGGTGAGACCGGGTTGGACTATTTTCGCAGTGAGGGAGATTTGCGCTGGCAGCAGGAGCGCTTTGCCCGGCACATTGCCGCCTCCAAGGCGACGGGTAAGCCTGTTATTGTCCATACCCGTGAAGCCGCAGCAGATACCCTGGGATTACTGCGGAGCGAAGATGCCCGCGCTTCCGGGGGGGTCATCCACTGTTTTACGGAAAACTGGGAATTTGCCCGTGCTGTTCTGGATATGGGATTTTATATTTCCCTTTCCGGTATAGTGACCTTCAAAAAGTCGCTGGACTTACAGGCTGTTGCCCGGAAATTGCCAGCAGATCGTCTGCTGTTAGAGACAGATTCGCCTTACCTGGCACCAACGCCTCTGCGCGGTAAACGCAATGAACCGGCTTATGTTCGTCATGTCGCCCAATTTTTGGCTGAGTTGAGGGCGGAGTCGTTTGCAGATCTGGCACAACAGACAACCGATAACTTTCATCATCTTTTTACCCGGACGGTGGCCGCATGAAAATCACTTTTCTGGGAACAGGGTCCAGTGCGGGCACCCCGGTGATTGCTTGCGACTGTCCGGTATGTCGAAGTGCGGACCCGCACAACCGCCGTCGTCGTGCCAGTATTCTGGTAGAACATGAGGATACGGTGTTGTTGGTGGATACGGGGCCGGATCTGCGCCAGCAAATGCTGGATGCCCAGGTCCAACGACTGACTGCCGTGCTCTATACCCATTTTCATGCAGATCACATTAACGGCATTGACGACCTGCGCGCCTTTAATTTTGCCCAGAAAATCGTCATCCCCTGTTATGCGGACGAACGTACGGCCAGCGAGCTGGAAAGTCGTTTTCGCTACTGTTTTTTGCCACCCGACGCGGCCTGGGCAAAACCGTCTTTATCCATGGAACGTTTCCATACTGAAAAGACTTTCGGCAATCTCAAGGTGATGCCCATTCCTATCATGCACGGTAAATTGTGCATCCTGGGCTTCCGTTTCGGAGATGTAGCCTATCTGACCGATCTTAAATCGATTCCTGATGAAAGCCTAGCTCTGCTCAAGAATTTGAAACTGCTGATTCTGGATTGTCTGCGCTACGAAGCTCATCCGACGCACCTCAATGTCGAGGAAGCTTTGTATTGGACCCGTCGCATTGCTGCTGAGCAAACCATTTTCACCCATATGACCCATGATATTGATTATGCACAGTTCGCTGCGGAGCTCCCGGCAGATATCGTACCGGCTTTTGACGGTATGGTGATTGAGCAATCAACTGCGCCATAAATAGTGTTTGACAGTGCCGGGGCAAATCCATATATTACGCGACATCGGGGCCATAGCTCAGCTGGGAGAGCGCTTGAATGGCATTCAAGAGGTCAGCGGTTCGATCCCGCTTGGCTCCACCAGATACGAATAAGAGTCAGAGTTTTACTCTGGCTCTTTTTTTATTGGAAGTTTTTACTCGCTCGGGGAGGATTTTATGCATCATCCGGAATCGCTTTTTGCCTATGGACATGCTGCTGATCCTGATTGGCGGGTGGCTTTGGCGGCTGCATTGGATATGGCGGGCAGCCAGGCCCAAAGCGGAACCCTGGGTTTTTTGTATGTATCCGACCTGTTCGAAGCAGAACTGCCTGATTTGCTGGCGCAACTGAATCAGCAGCTGGATGTTAAACATTGGACGGGTTGTGTAGGTATTGGAATTTGTGTCACGGGTCAGGAATATTTGGATACACCCGCCCTGGCGTTGATGGTTACGGATATTCCCGAGTTGGAATTGTCCATTTTTTCAGGAATGACCCCCTACCTGAGTGACCAGCCTCTCCAGGTGAATGGTGCAGCCCCTTATTTTGCCGTTGTGCATGGTGACACCGCCACGCCTGACTTGCCCGATCTGGTGCGGGATCTGGCCGGAAAAACCCGGAGCGGGTTTATCACTGGCGGACTCAGCAGTACACGCGGCAAGGGCGGGCAATTGGCCGACAAAGCGGTTCATGGTGGTTTAAGTGGTGTTCTGTTCAGTGAAAAAGTGGCCATTGCCACCCGTCTTTCCCAGGGTTGCAGCCCCATTGGTCCCCTTCATGAAATCGGTGACGCTAAAAGCAACATTGTTGGCACCCTCGACAAGCGGCCTGCCCTCGATGTGTTATACGAAGAAATTGGGGAGATTCTCGCCCGGGATTTACAGAAGGCGGCCGGTTTTATTTTTGTCGCCTTGCCCGTAGCCAATGATGATCGCGGCGATTACACCGTCCGCAATCTGATTGGTGTGGACACGGATCGTAAATTGATGGCGATTGGTGAATATGTGGAATCCGGTCAATCGCTGATGTTTTGCAAGCGCGATGGTACTACGGCCCGGGAAGATTTGTTGCGGATGCTGACAGACCTGAAGAAACTGGTGGCTGGTCGAAACATTCGTGGCGGCTTATATTTTTCCTGTCTGGGCAGAGGCGAAGGACTGTTTGGCCCCGATTCAGCGGAGTTACGTCTGATTGAGGAGCAACTAGGCCATTTTCCGCTGGTTGGTTTTTTTGCGAATGGCGAAATTTCTCATGATAAAATATACGGTTATACCGGAGTGCTGACGCTTTTTCTGGGTGACTGAGGGCTGCATACCGGTCTGCAGGGTGAGGAAAGTACGACGCTGTGCTAAAGTGCATCCAGAATATTAGAGGTTGATGATGGCGAAAGCGGAACGAATTGATCAGAGATTAATGCAGGAAGGGCGTCGGACTCGAGGCGCCCTGTATTTTGGCATAGGCTTGGGGCTGGCGGCTGGTCTTCTGATTATCCTCCAGGCTTTTATTCTCGCCCATATCATCAACGGGGTATCGTTTCAGGGACTTAGTCTCGCAGCCGTAATGCCACTACTTTGGGCTTTGCTGGGGCTTTTTGTCCTGCGTGCCGCTTTATCCTGGGCGGGGGAGCTGGTGGCTTTTCGGGCCAGTGCCCGCATCAAAACCTATTTGCGCGAACAGTTGCTGAAGCACCTTTTGCAACTGGGGCCGGTGGCCATTGCCGGCGAACGCAGCGCCGATATCGCCAGCACCATGATCGAAGGTGTGGAGGCTTTGGAGCCTTACTTTTCCCGTTATTTACCGCAAATGGCTCTAGTGAGCCTGATACCTCTGGCGATTTTGATTGTGGTATTTCCCGAAGACTGGATCAGCGGTTTGATATTGCTGATAACCGGTCCTTTGGTTCCTTTTTTTATGGTGTTGGTAGGTTATGCGGCCGAAGCGGTTAACCAGCGTCAGTGGCGGAAAATGCTGTTGATGAGTGCGCATTTCCTGGATGTGGTGCAAGGTCTGACCACGCTCAAGATTTTTGGTCGTGCCAAAGATGAAATCGAAATCGTGGCCAGAATTTCTGACGACTACCGACGCAGCACCATGGCGGGTCTGCGCGTTGCCTTTCTGACCTCGGCCGTGCTGGAGTTTTTTGCCAGTCTTTCCATTGCCCTGGTGGCGGTCTCTCTGGGCGCCAGACTGCTGCAGGTCCATGCCTCAGTTACTTTTTTTACCGCCTTTTTCGTTCTGCTCCTGGCGCCGGAGTATTTTAATCCGCTGCGGGGGTTATCGACCCACTATCATGCCCGCATGAGCGCCATAGCGGCTGCCAAAAGAATTTTCGAAATACTGGACATGCCATTGCCGGAAAAATCCCGGCAGGGCGCAGATTATGTACCTTCCGGTCAAATCAGTTTGTCGGTGCGCAATCTGCACTTTTCCTATGAGGCGGGGCGCAGCGCACTGGAGGGCGTGAATGCCGAGTTTCCGGCGGGTAAAGTCACCGCTTTGGTGGGTGCCAGCGGTGCCGGAAAAAGCACCCTGGCCAGTGCGTTGCTGGGTTTTGTCCAAGCGAGTGAGGGCGAAATTCTCGTCAATGGGCAGATGCCACTGAATGCCATAGAGCCGGAACTCTGGTGGAAACAGCTCGCTTGGGTGCCGCAAAATCCTCGTCTTTTTCATGGCAGTCTCGGGGATAATATCCGGATCGGCCGCCCGGATGCTGATCTGGCTGCACTTCGGGAAGCTGCGCAAAATGCCCATGCACTCGAATTTATTGAAAACTTGCCTGATGGTTTTGAGACGATGATTGGTGATTTAGGCCAGGGGCTTTCTGGTGGACAAATTCAGCGAATAGCTCTGGCGCGGGCTTTTCTTAAAAACCCGCCACTTTTCATACTGGATGAAGCCACTGCCAATCTCGATATGGAAAATGAATCACTGGTGCTGGATGCCATGCAAAAGTTAATTACAGGGCGCACAGCGATAGTCATCGCCCATCGTCTGGCCACGGCAGAACGGGCTGATCATATTATTGTCATGGATGCAGGCCGGGTGGCCGAAAGTGGAAGCCACCAGGAGCTGCTTGCAGCGGACGGGGTGTATGCCCGTATGGTTGCTGCCTACCGGGGGGAAACCCATGTCTGATTACATTCGTCTTTTAAAACTATTTTTCCCCTATAAGTTCTGGATGTTGGGTGGTGCTTTTCTGGCGCTGCTCACCATATTGTCCAATTTTGGGTTGCTGGCGCTTTCCGGTTGGTTTCTGGCCAGTGCGGCACTGGCGGGCTTGGGTGGTTATGCCACGCTCAATTTATATAATTTTTTCCTTCCCGCTGCCGGAGTTCGGGCTTTTGCCACGACCCGGGTGATTTCCCGCTGGCTGGAGCGGGTGATTACCCACGAGGCCACCTTCCGGCTGCTGGCCCAACTGCGCAGCTGGTTTTACAGCCGTCTGGAGCCTCTGGCCCCGGCCGGATTACAGGGCTATCGCTCAGGAGACATCCTCTCCCGTCTGGTCGCCGACATAGACACCCTGAACAACTTTTATTTGCGGGTATTTACGCCATTTCTGGTAGCCGGAATGGCTACTGTGCTGATGTCCGGTTTTTTTGCTTTTTTCTCCTGGCGCCTGGCGATTGCCCTGTTTTTGTTCCTGGCTGTTTCCGGCCTGGTCCTGCCGTTTGTAGCTGAGCGCCTGGGTGCCCGCAGTGGGGCGGAAATGACGGATTTGCAATCTGATTATCGGGTCCAGATTGTAGACGGCATGCAAGGTATGGGCGAGTTGCTCACTTACGGGGCCGGTCCTGAAATTCTGCGTCGCAGTCATTCCCTCAATGATGCCATTTTGCAGAGACAGGCGAAAATGGCGCAAATCAGCGGGCTGGGCACTGCGGGCATGAGTTTTATGGGCAATCTGGCGATCTGGGTGATTTTGATTCTCGCCATCCCCCTGATCCACGGCGGCCATCTCGGGCCTTCCGATTTACCCATGTTTGCCTTGGGGGTAATGGGTTCCTTTGAAGCCATTGTCGCCTTGCCTCTGGCTTTTCAGTTTCTGGGCCAGACCCGGCAGGCAGCCCGACGGATTTTCTCGGTGGCAGACAGCGCCTTGCCCTTTCCCGATGCCAGTGGCCCGGCGCCCAAGGTGCAACAGCCTGATTTGCTGCTAAAGGATGTGCATCTGCGCTATCCCGGCGGGCAACAGGATGCCCTGGCAGGGTTGGATCTCCATATTGTTGCTGGCAGCAAGGTGGCGATATTGGGGGCTACGGGTGCCGGAAAAAGCAGTATCGCCAATATGTTGCTGCGTTTTTATGATTATCAAAGTGGTTCGGCCCAATTCGGCGGCCATGAACTTAAAAACTTCCCTGCCGATGACCT
The DNA here is from genome assembly GCF_001931655.1 of Acidithiobacillus albertensis. NCBI lineage: Bacteria > Pseudomonadati > Pseudomonadota > Acidithiobacillia > Acidithiobacillales > Acidithiobacillaceae > Acidithiobacillus > Acidithiobacillus albertensis. Next base: position 952,370 of record NZ_MOAD01000001.1, read on the forward strand.
GCGCGAATATTTTGCGGTGGTCTCGCAGCGCTCCTACTTGTTTCACACCACCATTCGCGATAATTTGCTGGTGGCCAAGGGCGACGCTGAAGAAGACGAACTTTGGGCGGCGCTGGCGGCTGCACAACTGGATGATTTTGTGCGGAGTCAGCCGGATGGACTGGATACCATTGTCGGTGAAGGTGGTGTGAAATTATCTGGTGGGCAGGGGCGGCGGGTGGCAATTGCCCGTGCCATCCTCAAAAATGCTCCCTGGCTGGTATTGGATGAACCCACTGAGGGCCTCGATCCGCTGACTGAAATGGAATTTCTGCGTGATTTGCAGCCTCTGATGCAAGGCCGCACAGTTCTTTATATTACCCACCGATTGCTTGGTCTGGAGCAGATGGATCGGGTATTTATCATGGACGAAGGGCGGGTAGTGGAGTCGGGGACATTTGCCGAGTTGCTGAACCAAGGCGGACAGCTCAGTCATTTCGCCACTTTTCGGCAAGGAGTGTCGGCGTAAAGCGGTATACCGCCGGGTTCGCTAGTGCTGACTGCCGCCGCTCAGACTGCCCAGTAGTTTGTTTTCCAGAGCCTTTCCTTGCTGGGCAGCGGACTGGCAAGCCGAGCTGCTGGGGTTCTGCAGGCAACTGATTTCCTTGCCAAGAATGGCCGTACTCTTTTTTTCCAGAACGGCCTGGGTACTTCGGGTATGAGCAGGCGTGGTCAGCCAGGATACCCCATAGCCCAATGCCGATGACAAAATGGTAGCGACCAGAAATACCAGCAGCAAACGCGTAAATCCCGATTCTAGTCCCTGATCATCCAGAAAGCGTTTACTGTACCAGGAAAATACCGGATAACTGACCAGTCCCGCGACAATCCCCCACATATTCAGGCCTCTTTGGGCATATCCAGAGGAAGGGTATAAGGCAGTTTCTGCATATGTACTTCTGCGCCGTCCAAGGCTCCGACTCTGAGCATTTCTCCTGCGTTGGCCGCACGCAGGACCGCCAGTGCCGCATAATGACCGGAACCGGATTCTGCGGCATTGATGACCAGCCCGATGCTTTGTTCACCCATACTTTCCGCGAATATTTCGTCACCCGCCTGCAAGGGCTGATGGGCACTGACTCCATACATCTGGTTTTTAAGTTTCCCCAGGTAATGAGAACGCGCAACAATTTCCTGACCCGGATAGCAACCCTTCTTGAAATTGATGCCGCCCAGCACCTCCAGATTAAGTTCTTGAGGGATCACTTTTTCGGTGGTATCCAGGCTGATGTAAGCCACTCCCGCCTGGATGGCGGCTAAACGCCATTGTGCAACAGATGCTTCCTGTCCACCCGATTGGGTCAGGAGATGCGTCAGATCAGCCAGTTTTTCGCGTGGGGCGATCAGCTGAAATATTTCCAGATTTGCCCAGGGCAGGCGGGTCAGGAGCCAATCATCCCGGGCGGCACCCTCATTTTCAAGTTCAGGCGTTGCACATCCCAAAGCCTTGGTCAGAAGGTCTCCAGTGCCGGCCCCATAAATAGCCATTATTGCGTAATCGGGTTCGGCATTTTCAATGTCCAGCTTGGCCATCATCCGAAATTTGCGCAGGCGTTCTGCAACCACATCTACCAGGCTGCTGGAGAGGCTTAACCAAATATGGTCCCCGGCGCGTTGCACGTAAAAATTGGCAATCATCCGCCCTTTGGCCGTACTGTAACTGCTCCACTGTCCCTGGCCGGCACTGGTCAGGCTGCGCAGATCATTGGAGAATTGGCCCTGCAGAAATTTTTCGGCCTCCGTGCCACAGGCATGAATAAGCCCCAGTTCGCTACTCAGGAGGGAAAATTGGATGGCGGCTGATGACATGAATAAAAACTCCCGATGGCTATTACAAGCAGGCCCCGATGATAGCGCGATGGCTGCCGGGGACAAAGTACTTCCTCCCCTTTCCTGTGGGAGCGTTCAGCAGCAGGCACTGCTACACAGTCTGTCCTGCTGCTTGGCGGGACTCTGTGCATTTTTGAGCATGCTGGATAATTTCCGTTTTGGGATGGCTCTGTTATTGCTGGTTATTATCTGGACATTGTGGTTTTGCCCCTGGTCAATACAAAGGCGGATGGCGCTACCGATCGCCTTGATGTCGGGACCCGAGAATCAGTATCTGCTGCAGTTGGGCAATGGCGAACAGGTACAGGTGCAGCTGCGGGCATGGCCCTTCCTGCACCCCCGGCTGGGCGTGCTGACGCTACGCGGCATCCACAAGCAAAAATACACGCTGATTGGTGTTTTCCCGGTCAGGGATGCTGTCTGGCGCTTGTGGCGTCTGCATCTGCGGCAGGTATGGGCCGAGCGTAAGGCTGTTCCTGGTCGCGCTGGCTGATCATATCCTGGGGATTGTTGTGGGTGTCGGGATGATCGCTATTATAGTGACAGCCTCGGGATTCACGCCGAAACAACGCAGAACGCAGCAGAATTTCCGCGTTTTGGCGCATATTGCGCAACTCCTGATACGCCCTGGATACGCCCGCAACGTCGCCAATCCGGGTACGCATGCTTTCCAGTCGCTCAATGGCCTGTTGCATATCCCGATCGTTGCGAATGATGCCGCCGCTTTGCCACATCAGTTTCTGAATGTCGTGGCGCAGCGTCTCGATATGGTCCTTGTAAATAGTACGGTCATGAGTCGTTGAAGGTGGGCAGGCATGCAGGTTGCTATCCGGCTTTTCTGGAAGTTTCGCCAAACCTTCCAGAGCTTCGACAATACTTGCCGCGCCGACCACACATTCCAGCAGGGAATTGCTGGCCAGGCGGTTGGCACCGTGCAGGCCCGTGGAGCTGACTTCACCGGCAGCAAATAACCCGGGCACCGTGCTGCGTCCTGACTGATCTACAACAATCCCACCACAGGTGTAGTGAGCGGCGGGCACGACCGGAATGGGTTCACGCGTCAAATCGTGGCCGTGTTCAAGACAATGGGCGTATATCGCCGGAAAATGTTGACGTATCCTTTCACTGGGCTGCGCACTGATGTCCAGAGTGACATAGGCAAGTTGATTTTTTTTCATTTCGGCATCAATGGCGCGGGCCACAATATCTCTGGGAGCCAGTTCGGCACGAGGGTCGTACTGCTCCAAAAAAGTCCGGCCATCGGGAAGACGGAGTAGGGCACCTTCACCGCGTAAGGCTTCCGAAAGTAAAAAGGGCGTATTATCCGGATCATAAAGGGTGGTTGGATGAAACTGGATAAATTCAAGGTTGGCGATTTCAGCCCCGGCCCGGTAAGCCAGGGCCAATCCGTCCCCTGTAGCTACCAGTGGGTTACTGGTATGCAGGTAAAGTTGACCCGCTCCACCGCTGGTCAGTATGACAGCGCGGGCAGTCCATAATTCCGGCAAGCTGGACCCGTTTCCAAGGACCCAGGCTCCCCGACAGGATCCGTCCTGTAGCCATAAATCAGTAACAAAGTGATTTTCCATCAGGCTGATTTCAGGATGCTGACGCAGCTGCGCCAAGAGGGTACTTTCAATGGCATGGCCGGTGGTATCCGCCCGGTGCAGAACCCGGCGCACCCTATGCCCCCCTTCGCGAGTCAAATGCCATTCACCATGCGCCTGCTGATCAAATGGCACACCCCAGTTGATGAGCTGTTGTGCCGCCGCTGGTCCGGCACGAATAATCCGTGACACCGCCGCCGGGTGACAGAGACCCGCACCGGCACCCAAGGTGTCTTCAACATGCATGGTGATGCTGTCCTGGTTGAAGTCCATGACGGCAGCCATCCCCCCCTGGGCCCAGTCGCTGGCCGAAATTGCCGCCAGATCCTTGCTGAGAATACCTACGCTACCCAGGCGGGCAAGCCCCAATGCTGTGCTCAAGCCAGCGGCGCCGGAGCCTATAATTAAAAAATCGAAAGCGGGCATTCATCGTCCTGTAGGAAATTAGTATGAAGTCGTTGCAAGAAAACGCGCTGCTCATGATACGATGACGCGCTAACAAGGTGAAGAACGGCACCGGAACCATAAAGGAAGGCCGAATGAGTAAAACAAGTGGACGCGGCACAAGTGGTGCGCTGGAAAGTGGTGCGTCCAGTGACCTGCTCCTCGTTCAGCGGGTGCAAAAAGGCGAGAAAGGGGCATTTGATCTTCTGGTTCGCAAATATCAGCACAAGGTGGTCGCCCTGGTGGGTCGTTTTGTGCGCACTCCGGAAGAAGCGGAAGATGTGGCCCAGGAAGCCTTCGTCAAAGCCTATCGGGCACTGAAGAATTTTCGCGGGGATAGCGCATTTTATACCTGGTTATATCGTATTGCCGTCAATACTGCGAAAAATCACCTGGTCGCCCAGGGTCGGCAGGTGGCTATTGTGGATGCCGAAACTGAAGATGCGGAACAATTTGCCGGTGCCGATGGACTAAGAGAGTACGATACACCTGAAGGGGTTTTGCTCAGTAAGGAATTAGCTGAACATATTGATGGTGCTTTGTCGGAATTACCGGAGGATTTGCGAACAGCAGTCACCCTGAGGGAATTTGAAGGGCTCAGTTATGACGAAATTGCGCAGGTTATGGAGTGTCCGGTGGGTACTGTGAGGTCCCGTATTTTCAGGGCTCGTGAGGCCATTGCCAAAGTTTTGGCACCTTTGTTAGATCAGGAACAGTCATGAACGAACAAACAAAAAAAGAGCTGATGGCCTTCATGGAAGGCGAAATGGGTCCCTTGCAGGCGAATCGTATGGCTGCCCGATTGCAAGGTGAGCAGGGCCTTCGTGATGCCTGGGAAAACCAGTACCGGGTTTCTTTTTTGCTGCAAAATGATCGCGCCGGGACGCAATGGGCTTCTGCCGGATTTGCCGACCGCGTGGCCGCACAAATAGCCGAGGAGCCCAGTATCCTGGCTCCTCGTGCCACAGTGTCACGGAGTCCCATCAGTCCTTTCTGGATGAAAGCCGGTTCAGTAGCAGCCGTGCTGGTAGTGTCGGTTACCTTGGTGGGCTTGTTACCACGCAATACGTTGACTGAAGGTCAAGGTGATCATGCAAATCTCGCGCATTATCAGCGAACGGCATTGTTAAGCGGCACACAGAGTAGTCCTGAGGTGTTTCATCTCCGCCCCGTTGCCGATTTCAATGTTCAGGCGTCGGGTCCGGATCTGGTGATTCAACGCGATATCAAGCGGCTCTGGATTCCAGGACACAGTAACTATCTGCCGGCTTCAGAATCAGTTTATTATCCAAACGCTGCCGGGCTGCAAAATACGGTGTATAGCCCAGCAACGGGCATCAGCAATTTTTCCAATTATAATCCTGCTGGCGGCTATCCCTAAAATATCGACGTCAAATTGTTGCCAACATGCCCGGATACCGAGATGATAAGCAGGGTATCCGAATAAGTGATAAATCGTGGTTGGGAGGGAGTGTACTTTGAATAATCGTGTGCTGCTTAGACAGCGCCCAATGGTGGCGCTATGTGTGGGATTGGCTTTGGGTGTGGGTGGAATGCTTCCGGTTGCGGCTGTTGCGGCCCCAACGCAGGCGTCAATGGTTGCGCTTCCTGACTTTACGCCTATTGTGAAGCAATATGGTCCTGCGGTTGTGAACATCAGTACCACGGAAACCAAGGTGGCCCGCAGTGCTGGTTCGCCATTTCCGCCCAATTCACCGCTCAACCAGTTTTTTGCCCCTTTTTTCGGTGCGCCGGGACAACCGGGTAGTGATCAGGGAGAAGGTGCGGCTCCCGGTCATAAGTATCAGGTCCAATCGCTGGGTTCCGGCTTTATTGTCAGCCCGGACGGTTACATTGTCACTGCTGCGCACGTGGTCAAGGGTGCCCAGAAAATCATCGTCAGCCTCACCAATCATCACCAGTACAAGGCGCATCTGGTGGGCTTGTCTACCCGTATGGATGTGGCCCTGCTTAAAATTGATGCCAATAATCTGCCGACGGTTCAGATTGGTGATTCCGGCAAGCTCGAAGTAGGGCAGTGGGTACTGGCAGTAGGTTCTCCTTTTGGTTTTGAGAACAGCGTGACTCAGGGAGTCGTCAGTGCTACTGCCCGGCCATTGCCGGATGACCCCTATATTCCCTTCATCCAGACCGATGTACCCATCAATCCGGGTAATTCCGGTGGTCCGTTGTTTAACATGCGCGGTCAGGTCATTGGGATTAATGACCAGATTTATACCAACAGTGGCGGTTACATGGGTTTATCTTTTTCGATCCCCATCAATGTAGCCATGGATGCGGTCAAACAACTCAAGCTGCATCAGAAGGTACATTTCGGCTGGCTGGGCGTAATGATTCAGGATGTCAGCATGGATCTCGCTAAATCCTTCCACATGAAAGAACCGATAGGGGCCCTGGTATCCCAGGTAGTGCCCGATGGCCCCGCTGCCAAGGCAGGGTTGCGGCCCGGTGACGTGATTGTTTCCTTTGACGGACATGCCATCTATAACTCGGGCCAGTTGCCGCCCATGGTTGGAGCCCTGCCTGCTGGTTACAAGGCAAAACTGGGAATTATTCGGGATGGTAAGCCCATGACCCTGAATATTGTCGTTGAAAGCCTGCCCGGGGATATGGACAAAGCGGCGGACAAGACAGCTGCTCCTGATGCCCAAACCCAGAAAGGTGAAATCAAGCGGCTGCATATTGAAGTGGGCCCGTTGACGGCAGAAGCCCGCAAACAACTGAACGTCAATACTGGCGTGCTGGTTTTGGGCGTCGCACCGGGGGTTGCGGCGGAAGCAGGCATTCGCCCGGGAGACGTAATTCTTCAGGTGGCGCAACAGCCCGTCAATAACGTCAGTACATTGCAAAAGCTGGTAGCTTCTCTGCCTGCCGGGCAGCCAGTTCCCGTACTGGTGCGTCGTGGTGACGGTAGCTTCTATATAGTGCTTTCACTTCCGCACTGAAGCATAGAGAAATCGTCCGGGGCTGGTGTATGTACCAGCCCTTTTTGTTATGGTGTCGATCAAGACAGTGAGACCTGTCAGGTTGTCAGGGATTTAAGGGTATATGACTGAGCAGCAACATATTCGTAACTTTTCCATCATTGCCCATGTGGACCACGGTAAATCCACGCTTGCTGATCAGTTTATCCGCTTGTGCGGTGCCCTGACCGAGCGGGAAATGTCCAGTCAGGTACTGGATACCATGGATATTGAAAAAGAACGGGGCATTACTATCAAGGCGCAAAGTGTGCGTCTGCAATTCAAGGCCAAAGATGGACAGGAATATCAGTTCAATTTGATTGATACGCCAGGTCATGTGGATTTTTCCTATGAAGTGAGCCGTTCCCTGGCAGCCTGTGAAGGGGCTTTGCTGGTGGTAGATGCCTCCCAGGGGGTGGAAGCCCAAAGTGTGGCTAATTGCTACACGGCTTTGGAGCATGATCTCGAAATTGTTCCGGTGCTCAATAAAATTGATCTTCCAGCGGCAGATCCGGCCCGGGTGCGTACGGAAATTGAGGAAATTGTCGGACTCCCCGCTGATGACGCCATTGAGGCCAGCGCCAAGGAAGGCATCGGTATTCGCGAGATCCTCGAAAAAGTGGTTGAACGGATTCCGGCTCCTCAAGGCGATGCCAACGCCCCTTTGCAGGCGCTCATCATCGACTCCTGGTTTGACAATTATCTGGGTACCGTGGTGCTGGTGCGGGTCATGAACGGATCCATCCGGCCCGGTCAGCGGATTGTGACCATGGTTGGCCAGAAAAATTATGTGGTTGAAAAGGTAGGGGTTTTTACTCCAAAGTCGCTCATCGTGCCGGCACTGGAAACAGGGGCCGTGGGGTTTGTTATCGCCGGAGTCAAAAGTATTGAAGGCGCGCGGGTAGGCGATACCCTGACTGAACAGGATCGGCCAGCGTCTCAGGCCTTGCCGGGATTTCGCGAGGTGCAACCGCAAGTGTTTACCGGCTTGTATCCAGTTGATTCATCCGATTATGAGGATTTTCGTGAAGCTTTGCAGAAATTGCGTCTGAATGATGCGGCCCTGCAATTTGAACCCGAAACTTCGCAGGCTTTGGGCTTTGGCTTCCGTTGTGGGTTTCTCGGCTTACTCCATATGGAAATTGTTCAGGAACGCCTGGAACGGGAATATCAGCTCGAACTCATCAGCACAGCACCCACCGTGGTTTATCAGGTGATTACCACCGATGGGCAGACTCTGAAAATCTCCAATCCCGCAGAATTACCCCCTGTTCAGAAAATCGCCGATTTTCAGGAGCCGGTAATCAGCGCCAATATTCTGGTACCGGAAACCTATCTGGGGCCGGTGATTGCCTTGTGCGAAGAACGGCGTGGCCAGCAGAAAAACATGCAATTTACCGGTGGGCAGGTGATGTTGCGCTATGACTTGCCCCATAATGAGGTGGTCCTGGACTTTTTTGATCGTTTGAAATCAGTCAGTCGCGGTTACGCCTCCATGGATTACGAGTTTGCCCGTTTTGAAAGCGGCCCACTGGTTAAAATGGATATTTTGATTAATGGCGAAAAGCTGGACGCCCTGTCCTGGATTGTCCATCGCGATGTTTCCGAGCGTCGCGGGCGTGAGCTGGTTACCCGTTTACGTGAACTTATTCCCCGACAAATGTTCGAAGTGGCCATACAAGCGGCGATTGGTGCCCGAATTATTGCCCGTGAATCCGTCAAGGCAATGCGTAAAAACGTCCTTGCCAAATGCTATGGTGGAGATATTTCCCGCAAACGAAAATTGCTGGAGAAGCAGAAAGAGGGCAAAAAGCGTATGAAACAGGTTGGACACGTGGAAATTCCGCAAGAAGCTTTTCTGGCGGTACTCAAGAGCGATAAACGCTAAAAAGGAAGGAAAAACGTCAATGGATTTTACTTTGGGTTTGTTTCTGGCGGTGCTGTTATCTGGTCTGATCTGGCTGGTAGATATTGTTTTTCTGCGGCGCAGGCGCGACAAGGAAACCCGTGAGTCTCTCATTGTAGAATATGCGCGCAGTTTTTTTCCGGTGCTGCTCGTTGTCTTTTTAATTCGTTCCTTTCTGTTTGAACCGTTCCAGATCCCATCGGGCTCAATGATTCCAACCCTTCGGGTCGGTGACTTTGTTCTGGTCAACAAATTTCAGTGGGGTTTGCGACTACCCCTGATTCATACCCCCTTAACCCGGGGCAGCCCGGTAGAAGCCGGAGATATCATGGTGTTTCGTTATCCCAAAAATCCCCGTATTGATTATATCAAACGGGTGATTGGTCTTCCTGGCGATACAATCGAAGTGAAGGGTAATGACCTCTACATCAACGGCAAACTGGTTCCGCAAAAATTTATCGGGAATTTTAATTACCGTCCAGAAGGACAGGGTGCCGAGGGCATGGTCATTCCCACCAAGGAATATGCCCAGGAATTGGGTGGCCACCATTTTCACATTATCGAGTTTGATACGCCGGAAGCCCAGATGGATTTTGGACCCTATAAAGTCCCCCCCCATTCCTATTTCATGATGGGAGATGACCGTGACAACAGTAATGACAGTCGTTTCTGGGGTGTAGTGCCAGAGCGCAATATTGTCGGTAAAGCCATGTTCGTCTGGTTTTCCTGGGATGCAGAAGACTGGTCTATTCGTTGGAAGCAAATTGGCCGTTCGCTGGATGGACAGCATTAATTCTTGTTGAATACACTTGCATAAAGCATCGTTGGCGTCTAACTAGCGGGCATAAGTCCATCCAGAATTTCGGGAGATTCCTTCAATGCAAGTTTATAATCCATTCGTCCGCAAGTTCGGCAGTCTGCCCCAAAACACTGCTGAGCGACTATCACCGGAGGCTGGCATCGGTCTTATCGGGGTGATTTTCTGGATTTTGATGCTGGTACTGGCCATTGCTTTTGTCGTGAAAGTGATGCCCAGCTACTATGATTACTGGTCCTTACAAAACATCGTCAAGCAACAGGCGCAAGAGGCCGGACCCGAAGAATCCGCCGGACAAATACTCTACAATCTGAACGGAAGACTGGGTGTCGCCATGATCCATATTCCACAAAAAGACATTGTTATTGAAAAAGCGGGCTCTGGACCGGTTTTGATTACTGTTACCTATGACAAAATAGTGCCTTTGGCAGGAAATATGAGCCTGCTTCTGCATTTCCAGGCAAAGGGCGGTCACTGAAGCCTTTGTCTGAAAGCAGTCGTGGTCCGGGAAACTTTTTGCTCCATTGTTCCTTGCCTGTTGTTCTAAGGCTCATCCTGCTGTCAGGAGAGAACTCGCCCTACGGGCTCAAACAGCTCTCCTGACGGGCGCTGGATTTCGCCAAGAACAACAACGGCTCAGAACAAAAGTCGCTGCAAAGCCTCCCGGACCACGACCGCTTTCAGGAATATTCAAGATCAGCTCAGCGCATCACCAGCCTCTGTAGTTTCTTTTGGAGTATTCGCGACCTGTTCTTTCCGTGTATGATAGCGCTTTTTTTGTTTCAAAATAACTGAGAATGGGGTTATGGGTTCGCTGGATATACTGCAAAAAAGGCTGGGATACCGCTTTGCCGAAATGGGTTTGCTCACCCAGGCATTGACGCATCGTAGTGCTGGATCTGCACATAATGAACGACTGGAATTTCTGGGTGATGCTGCCCTTAATTTTGTGGTGGCGGCCCGATTGTTTGGTCGTTTCCCCAAGGTGAGCGAAGGGGATTTGTCCCGTATGCGCGCACGGCTGGTGCGCGAAGAAACTCTGGCGGAAATTGCCGGTGAAATTGCCCTGGCGGATTATCTGATTTTGGGTCCGGGCGAAGTGCGCAGTGGTGGCGCGCGGCGCGATTCCATTCGCGCCGACGCCCTGGAGGCAGTCATCGGTGCGGCCTTTCTGGATGGAGGCTTCAGTGCCGCTGAAGGCATTGTCCTCAAGTTGCTGGAACCGCGTATTACCGATCAGTTGGGTGATGCTGAATTACGCGATCCCAAAACCCGTTTGCAGGAATTTTTGCAGGGTCGAGGACGACCCCTGCCGATTTATACGCTCATTGAAGAAAAGGGACAGGCCCACGAAAGGCGGTTTGTGGCGCGCTGTAGCGTTCCCGGGATTGAGCCGACGGAAGCAGAAGATGGTAGTCGGCGCAAAGCCGAGCAGCAGGCGGCTACATTGATGCTTGCGCAACTGCAGAACACTCAGCGTGGCTGAAAATACCGATCAGGACCGCGTCGAAACCTACCGGAGTGGCTATGTAGCCCTGCTGGGCCGCCCCAATGTGGGGAAGTCTACCCTGCTCAATCATCTGGTGGGGCAAAAAATCAGTATTACGGCCCCCCGTCCACAAACTACCCGCGATCAGATTCTGGGCATTTTAACCCGATCTGATGGTCAGGCCCTGTTTTTGGATACCCCGGGTGTTCATAGTGGTTACCGTAGCCTGAACAGGCACCTGCTAAGAGCAACGCGAGGCGCCCTGGAGTCGGCAGATCTGGGTATATTGGTGGTGGAGGCCCTAGCCTGGACAGCTGATGATGGAGAAGCCCTGCGCTGGTTGCAGCGTAGTGGCATTCCGATACTGGCTGTGGTCAATAAAATAGACAAAATCAAGACCAAAGAGCGTCTGTTTCCTTACTTGCAGAGTTTGTCCGAACGCGCTGATTTCGCCGCAGTCATTCCTCTGTCAGCGCGTAAAACCGTGGATGTGGAACGATTGGCTGATGTACTGATTCCGTTATTACCCCTTTCGGAAGCGGTGTTTCCTGAAGATCAGGTCACGGATCGGAATATGCGTTTCATGGCAGCGGAAATTATTCGTGAACAGATTTTCCGGCAGTTAGGCGCAGAATTACCTTACGACACGGCTGTTGCCATTGATAGTTATCAGGTTGAAAACGGACAACAGCGTATTGAGGCGACCATTTACTGTCGGCGCTCAGGTCAAAAAGCCATCATTCTTGGTGAGGGTGGCAGTCGCTTGCGAGTTATTGGTAGTCGTGCCCGGGAAGCATTGCAGCAGTTGACCGAAGAACGTGTCTGGCTGGGCCTTTGGGTCAAACAAAAAGAGCAATGGACGGACGATCCCCATATTTTGCGTGAGCTGGGGTATGACGACTGAGTCCGGTGATCGGGCCTGGGTATTGCACCGCTATGCTTATGGGGACTCGAGCCTGGTGGTAGAGTTTTTCAGCCGAAAACAAGGACGTCTGGGGCTGCTGGCCAAGGGCGCACGACGTCCCCGCTCGCCACTTGCCAGAATTGAAGCGGGGCGACCGCTGTGGATTCGCTGGCAAGGGAAAGGGGATCTCCCCTTATTGATCCAGGCCGAAGAACTGGCTGCCGTACATCCCCTGAATACCTTGCAAAACCTGAGCTTGTTTTATATGAACGAGTTACTGTTGCGCCTCACCCAGCGTGCTGATCCATTTCCCGAGTTTTTTGACCAGTACGAAACCACTATCAAGGGCTTGAAAGATGTCGCAGCAATCGCCTGGAATCTGCGACGCTACGAACGGCATCTGCTCGAAGCCTTGGGCTGGGCGGCAGATCTGAACCATTGTGGACAATGTGGTATCACCCTGACACCCGACAGCAAATGGTCTTACCTGACTCAAGCAGGGGTATTTTGTCCCCGCCATACACCAGAACAAGAGGCTGTAACCATTCCTGCAGAAGCCTTGCAATGGCTTGCTGGCCCGATGAACAGCGCGCCGGCTTCAGGCTATAATGCGCACTTGAGAAATTACCTGGAACGTGAACTGCAGGTCCATCTCGGCAGCAAGGCACTGGAGAGTCGACGCCTCCTTGCGGCATACTTGCAACGCCATAAGCGTAGCGCATCAACCTGAACCATGAGGAGCATCATCCATGATTGCCTTGGGTGTTAATATTGATCATGTGGCCACCCTGCGCCAGGCGCGGGGTACCCGATATCCCGACCCAATCGAAGCGGCTTTTGTCGCAGAACGCGCCGGAGCCGATGCCATTACTGCGCACCTGCGCGAAGATCGTCGCCATATTCAGGATCGGGACATCGAGATTCTCAGCCAGATCCTGCAGACCCGCCTCAATCTGGAAATGGCCGTGGAAGAAGGGGTACTGCGCATTGCCGAGCGACTGTCTCCCAGTGATTGCTGTCTGGTGCCGGAACGGCGCGCCGAACTGACGACCGAAGGCGGACTGGATGTTGCCGGACAAATGCCACGCATCAAGGAAGCCTGCCAGCGTCTGGCCCAGGCCGGGGTGAGAGTGTCTTTGTTTGTTGATCCGGACCCTTTCCAGCTGGAAGCAGCGGCGGAAACGGGTGCCCCGGTGGTGGAATTGCACACTGGTCGCTATGCCAATGCGACCGATACGGCAAAACGTCTTGAAGAACTGGGTTTGATTGGCAGTGCGGTCAATTTTGCAGAAAGCCTGGGGCTGCAGGTGAATGCCGGGCATGGGCTGGATTACCATAATGTCCAGGCGATTGCTGCCATTCCGGGTATTCGTGAGTTGAATATTGGTCATGCCATTGTTTCCCATGCAGTATTTAGCGGTCTTGGGGCTGCTGTTACGGAAATGAAGCGATTGATGCTTGAGGCCCGTGGATGATTGTCGGAATGGGCACCGATATTGTGGCTGTGGAGCGTATGGCCCGTCTGCACGCCCGCTATGGTCTGCGTCTGAATGAACGCATTCTGGGCCCTCTGGAGCGTACTGATCTGCCTGGTGAAGCGGCCGCTGCGGCGGCTTTTCTGGCACGTCGTTTTGCCGCGAAGGAAGCGGCCTATAAGGCGCTGGGAAGCGGTCTGGGTGAAGGTATGCGCTGGTCGGACGTCCAGGTCACCCACGACGCTGCCGGCCGCCCGCAATTGCTGATGCAGGGGAAATCCGGAGAATTGCTGGCGCAATGGGGAAGGGAGGTGCGTACCTGGCTTTCCATCAGTGATGAACGGCGTTATGCCACTGCGGTGGTCATTCTGGAATTAGGAGCTTAACGCATGAAAGTAACGGTTGTTGGAACCGGATATGTGGGTCTGGTCACTGGAGCCTGCCTTGCCCAGGTCGGTAATCAGGTACTTTGCGTGGATATTGATGCGGATAAGGTAGCGCGTTTGCGTCAGGCTGAAGTCCCCATATACGAACCCGACTTGCCGGGCATTGTGCAGGATGGGGTCAAAAGTGGAAGACTGCAGTTCACAACGGATATTGCTGCAGGTGTTGCGCATGGCGATTTTGTATTCATTGCGGTAGGCACTCCACCCGAAGAAGACGGCTCTGCGGACCTGCGTCATGTTCTGGCTGTCGCGGGTGAAATTGGTCAGCATCTTCAGAATCCGGTGATTGTCATCAACAAATCCACGGTCCCGGTGGGAACAGCGCGCAAAGTACAGGATCATATTGCGGCCGCCCTGACAAAGCGCGGGGTGGATATCCCCTTCGTGGTGGTCTCCAACCCAGAGTTTTTGAAAGAAGGTGCGGCGGTAGGGGATTTCATGAAACCAGACCGGATTGTGGTGGGTACCGATGACCCCGTTGCTGCCGAAAAAATGCGCGCTCTTTATGCACCCTTTAATCGTAATCATGACCGTCTCATTATCATGGACCCACCTTCCGCCGAACTGACCAAATATGCTGCCAATGTCATGTTGGCCACCAAAATTTCGTTGATGAACGAACTGGCAGGACTGGCCGAATGTGTAGGTGCGGATATTGAGCAGGTACGTCGGGGCATTGGTGCGGACCCCCGCATTGGTTATTCGTTTATTTATCCAGGCTGTGGTTATGGGGGGTCCTGTTTTCCCAAGGATGTACGCGCCCTGGAGTACAGCGCCAGGCAACATGATTTTGACGCCCCGCTGCTTACGGCAGTAGAAGCCGTCAATAATCGCCAGAAACACATTCTGGAAAAAAAACTGGTAGCCGTCCTCGGCGAAGACCTGAAAGGAAAAAAAATTGCCATATGGGGATTGGCCTTCAAACCCAATACGGATGATTTGCGCGAGGCCCCCAGCCGGGCACTGATTGCGGGTATCATGAAAAGAGGCGGCACGGTGCAGGCCTATGATCCTGTAGCAATGGATGAGGTTCGGCGGGTATACGCCGGGGAGTCAGCGCTGACCCTTTGCGTCGATCCTTATGCGGCCTGCGAGGGTGCGGATGCCCTGGTTATCTGTACGGAATGGCAGGAGTTTCGCAGTCCGGATTTTGCTGAAATGCGTCGGCTTCTCCGTCAGGCGGTCATTGTCGACGGCCGCAATATTTATGAACCGACGGTGCTGCGGGCAGAGGGCTTTGTCTATTCTGCCATTGGACGGCCTTGATATGTTGAATGCACTGGATAATCTCGCTCAGGCCCGGGTCGCCATCATTGGCGACGTGATGCTGGATCGTTACTGGTTTGGCAAGGTCGATCGTATTTCGCCGGAAGCGCCGGTGCCCGTAGTACAGGTTCGTCGTGAAGAAGAGCGACCGGGAGGTGCCGCCAACGTGGCGCTGAACGTGCTTTCCTTGGGGGCCGAGGCGCATTTGCTGGCGCCAGTCGGCCAGGATGCTGCGGGGGCTCAGCTGACCCGCCTTCTTGAGCAGGCTGGTGTCAAAACCCGGCTCATCGCTGATGCCAGTTACCCGACCACGGTGAAATTACGGGTTATTGGCCATCAACAGCAGTTGCTGCGCATGGATTTTGAATCACAACCCAGCCCCGAGCATGGGGAAAATATGCGCGCCACGGCCCATGAAATATTGACGGGTGCGGGTGCCTTGCTGCTTTCCGATTATGGAAAAGGAGCCTTGCAGGCGGTCGAATCCCTGATTGCGTCCGGGCGGGCGGTAGGCCTGCCGGTGCTGATTGATCCCAAAGGACGGGATTATCGTCCCTATGCCGGAGCAACCATTATTACGCCCAACCTGAATGAATTTCAGGCGGTGGCAGGGACCTGGACCAGTGAAGAACAATTTCTGGCGCTTGGCCGGGAATGGCGCCAGAAATTGCAGCTGGAAGCGCTCCTGGTCACACGCGGCGAGGAGGGGATGACCCTGTTCACCGAAAATGCCATTCATCATCATCCCGCCCGGGCGCGTGAAGTATTTGATGTGACCGGTGCCGGGGATACGGTCATTGCCACCCTGGCGACGGCCCTGGCCGCCGGATGGCCCATGGATCAGTCGGTAGAGCTGGCTAATCGGGCGGCAGGCATTGTGGTCGGCAAATTGGGTGCGGCCGTCGTCAGTTGCGAAGAACTGGCTGCCCAGGGCGGCGAATGAAGCAAGACCCCGATTCTTCTGTCGTGCCACGTCTGCCTGTACCCAAGTTGCTGCAGCGGCGCATTGGCCGTGCGGTGGCTGATTTTCGCATGATCCAGCCCGGTGACCGCATACTGTTGGCGCTTTCGGGAGGTAAGGACTCGCTCACGTTGCTGCACATGCTCCGTGCCATGCAGCGGCAATTTTCGGTAACCTTTGAGTTGGGGGTGGCGACCGTTGACCCTATGAGCCCCGACTATGATCCGCAAGTGCTGCTGCCTTACATGGAATCTCTGGGTATTCCTTATTTTCTGGAGCGACAGGATATTTACGAGCGGGCCAAAAAGCATCTGTTGCGTCCCTCTTACTGCAGCTTTTGTGCGCGCATGCGCCGGGGAGTCCTTTATCGCTGCGCCCGCCGCGAAGGTTACAATGTTCTCGCTTTGGGGCAGCATCTGGATGATTTTGCCGAAAGCTTTTTCATGTCCATGTTTTATAATGGCGAAATGCGGACCATGAAAGCTCATTATCGCGTCAGGGAGGGGGATTTACGGGTCATTCGTCCGCTGGTGTATTGTCGCGAACGACAGATGCGCCAGCATGCTGAAGAACAAAAATTACCCGTCATTTATGAGAACTGTCCGGCCTGTTTTGGCAAGCCCACAGAACGCCAACACATGAAAGAACTGCTGGCGCAACAGGAAGCCCATGATCCGCGCTTGTTCAAGCAGCTTCAGCGCGCCTTGCAGCCGCTGATGGGAACGGGCCTGGAAGATTTGCATTTTGAGGATGAGCATGACTGATTTTTCACAAGTCTTTTACTGGGAAACCCTACCATTACGCGGCGCGCGCTGCCGCCTTGACGAGATCTATGCCCGGGTATTACGGGACTTCAAGGGACAGGATGACATGGCTCAATTATTGGGCGAAGCGCTGGTTGGTCTGGCCTTACTGGCTACCACCCAGAAAAATTATGAACGTCTGATTATTCAGGCGCAAAGCAAAGGTCCGCTCAAACTTCTGGTCGCGGAGATGACGGCTGCCGGAGGTATGCGTGCCTATGGTAATTGGGAGGAGGGCGTCTCGGTGGACTTGTCACATTTGCCTGATGCCCTGCTGGCTATTACCGTGGATATGGGCATGGATCGGGAGCGTTATCAGGGACTGGTTGAGCTGCGCGAAAGTCTCACCCTTTCCCTTAATGCCTATTTTGCTGAATCAGTGCAGTCCCCCGCGTATTTTCGCCTGGTCGCTGATCCCCAACGGCAGCAGGCGGGCGGCTATTTTCTGCAACGCCTGCCTGGCGTGCTGGCTACGGAAGACTGGGAACTGGCGACCCAATTCATAGCCATTGGCTCAGATCAGTCACTGCTACAGGCAAAACCGGAACAATTCCTGCCGGAAATCTTCCCCGATTCGGCGGTACGACTGCATACGCCACAAGCCCTGGTTTTCTCCTGTTCCTGTTCCTCCGAAAAAGTGGAGCGCATGCTGATTTCGTTGGGGCAAACAGAAGCGGAAGAGACTCTTCAAAGTGAGGGAGAGATAGTGGTGACCTGCGAATATTGCCAGGAAGTATATCGTTTTGGTGAAGAAGACGTGGCCTTGATGTTTGCGCCGGAACATCCTCTGCACTGATTTTTGTGTCCCCTGAGGAGAATTTCCTGATTGGTGCTCTGGCTGCTTCTACGTTATGATTGCCAATCCTCAGTGACGACTGACTGACAGAAACTTTGTCTGTCATATCCAGTCTAACAGAGGGTGTAGGGGGCGACCGGCTTCGACGCAGGTCGCGAAGCCTTCGGTGCATGCAGAGCTGCGGTTTGCTCTTAAAACTGGTCGCAGATTCATAATTGCCAACGACAGCAATTACGCCCTCGCTGCTTAAGCAGTGAGCCCTCTGCCCGGATTTGTTCGTGGATCCGGAGTCGAAAGACGCGCGGAGGGTCATAAAACACGGAATCGGGTCTGTTCTAGTCTGTGGAACCGATCCTAAACTAAAGCAGAATCGCCGTAGCATCATCCTGTTTGTCGGAGGGTGGCGCGGTTAAAGCCAATAGACAAACTACGCATGTAGATCCGGTGGTCTAGGTACTGCGGACGCGGGTTCAATTCCCGCCGCCTCCACCAATGACGTTAAGTAAGCCCCTGATATTATGGGGCTTTATTTTTTTATCTTGGCCGCATTTCTTTCACATTATGAAAGCGATCTTTAATCGTTGCCATTCACAATAAAGAATGCTTTAATTTGATCGGATTCTACTAAAGACAGCTTTCAATGACACGCATCACTGGGACCTACTCAATTTCCACGACACTGGGCGAGTCGGTGCTCGCCTTCGTGCCCCACGCCTTGCCGCCAGCTGAGCCAGCCCTGCCGCCCGAGGTGTTCACTGATCTCAATCGGCAGGCAGAACTGGCGCTTGCGCGTTTAGCGGGTGTGTCAGGGTTGGTGCCGTCGGCAGATTGGTTGCTGTACAGCGCCATCCGCAAAGAAGCCCTGCTTACGTCACAGATCGAGGGCACGCAGGCCACGCTGACCGACTTGTTCGATGAAGAAGCAGGCTTCAAAGTCAGCAACACCGACGACGTGGAAGAAGTGACCAACTACCTGCGTGCATTCCGCTGGACACAGGAGCAACTGCGCGATCCGAAAGGGCTGCCCATCAGCGTACGGCTGTTGTGCGAGGCGCATCGACGCCTGCTGGATGGAGCGCGCGGCGCAGGTAAACAACCCGGGGAGTTGCGTCGGTCGCAAAACTGGATTGGTGGAACACGGCCCAGCAATGCGGTTTTCGTACCGCCGCCGCCGGAGCACATATCAACCCTGCTGGCCGACATGGAGCGCTTCATCCATGACGAAGCGAAGGACCTGCCACCGATGGTCAAGGTGGCGCTCATCCACGCGCAGTTTGAAACCATCCATCCGTTTCTTGACGGCAACGGGCGCATTGGCCGCCTCCTGATCGCGGCGCTGTTTGAACACTGGGGGTTGCTGTCCGAGCCTTTGATGTACCTCAGCGGCTACCTAAAGCAACACCAGACGGAGTATTACCGTCGCCTATCGGCTATCCGCACAGATGGGGATTGGGAGTCTTGGGTGATCTTCTTTCTGGAAGGTGTCGCTACAGCCGCTGGCGATGCGGAAAAAAACATCATCGAGGTCGCCAGTCTGGTGGCTACAGATCGCAGGCGCTTGCTGCAATCCGCCAAGGCAGGCCCGGCCAGCTACCGGCTGTTCGAGATGTTGCCGATGATGCCGCGCTTCACCATTGAACGCGTCAGAAAGCAGCTGGACACCAGCTTTCCCACAGCAACGGCGGCCGTAAAACTTCTGGAAGATCTGGGCGTCGTGACGGAGATGACCGGGCAGAAAAAGAACCGGAGTTACAGCTACCAGGCCTACGTTGAACTGCTCTCTCGGTGAGAAACACCCGCAGGCCCGCAGCTGGCCGCGTCCTACCTTTGGTTTTCGGTTGACGCTGGCGCTGTCCACTGCAAGCCAAGTCAATTTTAACGGGTGTGCGGCTACTCCAGGTGCCACTTGCGTTTATGAGGCTCAGCCATATACCCCTCGTTTGAGGAGTCCACTGCCACTAACCGCGTAGCGGTGTCAGCAGCTTCACTAACTCTACAAATTCGCTGGGGCGGACTTCCACATTGGCTGGAACAGGCCCTGCCCCTGAAAATAGCGGCGGATTGTCGGGTAGGACGGCAGCGTCACAACCTGCCCCCGCAGGGCGGCCTGCAGGTTGTTGTAGTGCAATTGGGCGGTCCAGCCTGGATGCTCCCGGTATGGGGTTTACCCCCCCCAGCCCCTCACGCTACGTGACTATCAGCGCCTCTAAAACCATCAATATCCCTGACCGTACTCACGCGCGGCCAGTTGTTTCTGATTGCGGTGAACGACTTCCATTTTGGTCTCCTTCCAAATTTCCCGATCAGGAAATAGCAGACCGAATCATGCCCTAACCGCACTAAACATTCCCGATCGGGAAATATCGCTTGCACTTAGTCCGGTTTTGACTGACAATTTCCCGAACAGGAAACTGAGTCAGCCATGCCATTCATTCGATCACCTCAACAACTCGGCGATGCACTGCGTGGAGCTCGCAAACAACTCGGGCTGACCCAGCCCCAGTTGGCGCTGGCAGCTGGGGTGGGCGTGCGCTTCATTGTCGACCTTGAAGCAGGCAAGCCCACCTTGCGGCTGGAAAATGTGCTGAGGGTCATTGATGCTCTGGGTGGTGAGCTTCAGTTGAGTGGATTGCCATCCGCTGCTTCCGACGCTCAACGAGAGGATGACGGCCATGGCGCATGAACTGGAAGTCTGGCTTTTCGCCGATCGTGTCGGCACGTTGGCGCTGGTCGATGGGCGGCTAAGCTTTTGCTACGCTCCCAGTTGGCTGACTCACAAAGACGCCATTGCCTTGTCCGCCTCGCTGCCCCTGCAAACGGAGCCGTTAGACGACCGCAAAACGCGCCCCTTTTTTGCGGGTCTTCTACCCGAAGGGCAAATGCGCCGCTTGATTGCGCAGCAGTTCAGGTGTCTGACCAGAACGACTTTGCGCTGCTGGACCACATCGGTGGCGAATGTGCCGGGGCTGTGACCTTCCTTGAGCCGGGGCAGACTATGCCTGTTCCGACAGGCGGCGATGACGTTCAATGGCTGAGCGACGCGGAAGTCGTGGTCATCCTGGATGAATTACCGCGTCACCCCATGTTGGCAGGAAAAGATGGCTTGCGGCTTTCTTTGGCTGGTGCTCAAGACAAACTTCCGGTGGTGTTTGGTGGTGCGTGCATCGGGCTGCCCCTCAATGGCACGCCTAGTTCCCACATCCTGAAATCGTCATCAATTCGTGTTGAATGATACGCAGATTCAAGACAGGGTAGTTGACCTTCATCTCATGAAATACTTTACTTAATCCGCAGTCATCGCTAACATGCCGCGCTTATGTTTTCCGCTAAAACCAACAGTCTGCATCTTACCAAAGTGACCGGCCCTGGTGATCGCCTGGAAGGTCCGGTTGATCTTGCTGCTTGGAGTCGTCTGGCGGCGGCGATGGCAGAAGTGAAATCGGTGCAGGCAGATCTGGATTTGCAGCGAAATGGTTCAGTCGTATTGGCAGACGGATTTATAGAGGTTTCTGGACAAATTCGCTGTGAGCGTTGCCTGGGAAACATGCCTTTATCTTTAAAGGTGCCCGTGCATAGCGGTCTGGCTGAAACCGAAGAGATGGTCAGCACGTTGGATCCGGATCTGGACATCGTGTTGGCCGATAGGGGTGTTGTGGCACTGCAGGTGTGGTTGGAAGACGAGGTTCTGCTGGCTTTGCCCATGATTCCGCGTTGTGCGGAGTGGCAATCCGGCACTTGTCCGGTATCCGGACTGGAAGCATTTATTATTGTTGATTAATGGAGATTTGAGACATGGCCGTACCACAAAGTAAAACTTCCCATTCACGTCGTAATATGCGTCGTGCCCATGATTTTCTGGTAACCGTCAACCGCTCGGTCTGTGCGAATTGTGGCGCTGCCAAGTTACCTCATCACGTTTGCCCCGAGTGCGGATTCTACAAGGGCCGTGAAATGGTCAAGAAGTCTGTGGAAGCCTGAGTGACTTGCTGAACCGGCACAACGCGAGCTTGTTCTCATGCCGCATATAGCGGTGGACGCCATGAGCGGAGACAGTGGCCCCTCGACGGTAATCCCTGCCATCAAGGATCTGCTGCAAAATTATCCCGATGTCACTTTTCATCTGGTCGGGGACAGTCATATCCTGAAAAGTGAATTGCAACGCATGCACCTTCAGGATTCGGAGCAGGTGAAAATCCACCATGCCAGTCAGGTGATAGGTATGGATGAGGCACCTTCCCAGGCATTGCGGGGTAAACGCGATTCATCCATGCACATAGCCATTGCCCTGGTTCGCGACGGGCATGCCGATGCGGTGGTCAGTGCGGGTAACACTGGTGCCTTGATGGCTATGGGTAAAGTATTTTTGCGGACTATTCCGGGTATTGATCGTCCGGCGATTGCCGCCTTCCTGCCTACTACCACAGGACGGTTTTTGGCCCTGGATTTAGGTGCCAATGTGGATTGTCACCCTGAACATCTGCTTCAGTTCGCGGTCATGGGCTCGATTCTCGCCGAACGGGTGATGGGTGTGGCCAAACCACGTGTCGGCCTGCTCAATATCGGGTCCGAAGAAATCAAGGGTAATGAGCAGGTCAAGGAAGCTTCTTTGCTGCTGCGTGCGGCACGGCTCAACTTCATTGGTAATGTCGAAGGTTCGGACATTTATCGCGGCGTTGCAGATGTGGTCGTTTGTGATGGTTTTGTGGGGAATGTCGCGCTGAAAACTTCAGAAGGACTGGCCAGCATGATCAGTCACGAGTTGCGCGCCAGCTACACGCAAGGGATTTATGGAAAGCTGGCTTATCTGGTCAATCGGCCCATCTTGCAGCGACTCAGAAAACGTCTGGATTCCCGGCAGTATAACGGGGCGACCTTGCTGGGCCTGAATGGGATTGTCATTAAAAGTCATGGTAATGCCGATCGCTACGCCTTTGCGCGAGCGGTGGAAGTCGGAATTGCCGAAGCCAAGCACCGCTTAACCTTGCATATTGCCGAAGTCATTCAGGAAAACCTCAACCCTGTGGTGCGAAACAGCGCGTGAATCCCATTTATAGTCGTATTGCCGCTACTGGCGGATATCTGCCCGAGCGCGTCATGCATAATGCCGATCTCGAACAGATGGTAGACACCAGTGATGCCTGGATTTTTGAGCGTACCGGTATTCGTTCGCGGCATATCGCTGCAGAAAACGAAAAAACCGTTGACATGGCCGAGCACGCCGCCCGGCAAGCCTTACGGGATGCGGATATTCAGGCTGAAGACCTGGATCTCATTCTGGTCGCGACTACCACGCCCGATCAGATTTTTCCCAGTACGGCCTGTCTGTTGCAAGCCCGACTGGGTAATCGTGGCGCGCCGGCCTTTGACGTGCAGGCAGTATGTACCGGTTTCATTTATGCTCTGGCTACGGCTGATCAGTTTATTCGCAGTGGTACGGTAAGAACGGCCCTGATAGTCGGGGTGGAAAGCATGTCCCGCATTGTCGACTGGACCGATCGTTCGACCTGCATTTTGTTTGGAGACGGAGCGGGCGCGGTGGTCTTACGTGCAGATTCGACACCCGGTATCATTTCTACGCATATTCATGCCGATGGAGCCTATGCCGAATTGCTGCAGGTTCCGGAAGGCCGCGATCAATTGACCATGCAGGGTAATGCTGTTTTCCGTATGGCCGTGCGCACGCTGGGGGATATTGTTCAGGAAACCCTGGCAGAAAACCAAATGGGTGCAGAGGATATTGACTGGTTGGTACCCCATCAAGCCAACATCCGCATCATCCAGGCTACGGCCGATAAATTGAATATGCCCATGGATCGGGTAGTGACGACGGTGGAACATCATGGTAATACTTCTGCAGCATCGGTGCCTTTGGCACTGGATGATGCAGCCAGGCGGGGATGCTTCAAGGCCGGGCAAAATCTTCTGCTGGAAGCCTTCGGCGGTGGTTTTACCTGGGGTTCGGCGTTGTTGCGTTGGGCTTGAAGTTTATTTTGCCCAAGGGCATCAACTGACAGTTTGCTTTAGGAGGAGTTTCGATTGCACGGCTCTATCGCCTTTGTATTTCCCGGTCAGGGTTCCCAGTCTGTTCAAATGCTTGCCGATCTGGCGTCTACCCATTCTCTGGTCCAGGAGGTTTTTGCAGAAGCTTCTGCCGTATTGGGAGAAGATCTCTGGGCTCTCAGTCAGAATGGTCCCGTCGAAAAACTCAACCAGACCCGCTGGACGCAGCCCCTGATGCTGGCTGCCGGATATGCGGTGTACCGGGTGTGGGAGGAAGAGGGCGGTGCTTATCCTGATTTTGTCGCCGGGCATTCCCTGGGTGAATATACGGCGCTGGTAGTCGCCGACGCGCTGGATTATGCCGATGCGGTTCGCCTGGTGGCCGAACGTGGTCGTTTGATGCAGGAAGCGGTACCGGAGGGGGCCGGTGCAATGGCTGCGGTCATTGGTCTGGCGGATGATGATCTCAAGCGGCTCTGTGCCCAGGAAGCTCAGGATAATGTCCTTTCTGCCGCGAACTTTAACGCGCCCGGACAGGTCGTGGTGGCTGGCGAAACCGCCGCAGTGGAAAGACTGGTTGAAGCGGCCCGATCTGCCGGTGCCAAACGGATCGTTCTGTTGCCGGTCAGTGTCCCCAGTCACTGCAGTTTGATGAATGAAGCGGCTCAACAATTTGCCACAGTGCTGGAGTCGGTCACTTTCCGCGCCCCGAAGGCCATGCTGATCCACAATGCTGACGTGCTGAGTCATAACACGCCCGATAGTATTCGTGCCGTTCTGGCTAAGCAATTATACAGTCCGGTACGCTGGACCGAGACCATTCGTTATCTGGCGCGCCAGGGTGCCCTGACCTTTGTGGAAATGGGACCAGGACGGGTTTTATCCGGTCTTGGCAAGCGGATTGAACCTTCTTTGACCATGCTGCATGTAGAAGATGGTAAAAGCCTCAAGGCTGCTCTGGAGCTGGTTTGATGGGAAGCACACTGGAAAATCAGGTCGCGCTGGTTACCGGAGGCCGTCGCGGTATTGGTCAGGAAGTAGCCCGGGTGCTCGGCAATGAAGGCGCCCTGGTCATTGCTACAGCAACCACCAGCAAGGGGGCTGAGGCCATTTCTGCAAATTTTCAGGCCAGCGGCATCCAAGGACACGGGGTTGTTCTGGATGTCACGGATGATGCGGCGATGGATGCCTGCCTGAAAAAAATTCAAAGTGAGCATGCCGCGCCCAGCATTCTGATTAACAATGCAGGAATCACTCGGGACCAGTTACTGTTGCGCATGAAAGATGAAGACTGGGATGCGGTGATGGCAACCAATTTGCGCGCCGTTTATCGCCTCAGCAAAATTTGTTTGCGCGATATGCTAAAGGCGCGTTTTGGCCGTATAATCAACATAACTTCGGTGGTGGGCAGCATGGGTAACGCCGGACAAAGTAATTATGCGGCGGCCAAAGCGGGCGTAGCAGGTTTTACGCGTGCCCTGGCCAGAGAAGTGGCTGGCCGTCAGGTGACAGTCAATTGTGTGGCTCCCGGTTTTATCAGTACCGATATGACCGAAGGTTTAAGTGAGGCCCATAAGGAAGCGCTTTTACAGCAAATTCCTGTAGGTCGCCTGGGTAGTGTCGACGATGTGGCGGGGGCTGTGGCTTATCTGGCCAGCCCGCAAGCCGGTTATATCACCGGACAAATTCTTCATGTCAATGGTGGCATGTGGATGGGATAAGGTAACGTTGGCTTTACAGGACTGCACCCCTGTGGTCCAATCTCGCCGACAATAATTTTTAACCAGCAAAGGAGTTTCTCCCAAATGGAAAATGTGGCAGAACGAGTAAAGAAAGTAGTAGTCGAGCAGTTGGGTGTCAATGAAGATGAAGTGACCAATGAGGCTTCCTTTGTGGATGACCTGGGCGCCGATTCTTTGGACACCGTGGAACTGGTCATGGCCCTCGAAGAAGAATTCGACTGTGAAATTCCTGATGAAGAAGCTGAAAAAATTGCTACCGTGCAGCAGGCTATTGATTATGTATCCTCTCACATGCCCGCCAAGGATGCCTGAGACATCGTCTATTTCAGGAACATGAGGAGAACCGACCGTTGAAAAGACGCGTTGTCATTACAGGGCTGGGTATAGTTTCCCCTGTGGGGATCGGTATATCTGCGGCTTGGGATGCCATTGTGCGGGGACGTAGTGGTATCGGTCGCGTCACACGTTTTGATCCTGCCCCTTACAGTTCGCAAATCGCCGGAGAAGTACGCGGTTTTGATGTCACCCAATACATTCCCAGCAAAGATGCAAAAAAAATGGATTTGTTCATTCATTACGGCATTGTGGCAGCGATGGAAGCCATTGCAGATTCCGGCCTGAAAATCAGTCCGGATATTGCTGAACGGGTAGGTGTTTCGATTGGCAGCGGCATTGGTGGCTTGCCTGGTATTGAGTCCGAACACCAAATTGTTACGGATAGCGGCCCCAGACGTATTTCACCGTTTTTCATCCCGCGTTGTATTGTGAACATGGTCGCGGGACATATTTCCATTATGTATGGTGCCAAAGGCCCGAATATTGCTATGGCTACGGCCTGCTCCACGGGTACCCATTCCATCGGTGATGCCGCTCGGCTCATCGAATATGGGGACGCGGACGTCATGATCGCCGGCGGTGCCGAAGCCGCCATCAGCCCACTGGGCTTGGGTGGTTTTTCAGCATCTCGCGCTCTTTCGACCCGCAATGATGAGCCCGAAAAGGCGAGTCGGCCCTGGGATAAGGATCGTGATGGTTTTATCTTAGGTGAAGGTGCCGGTATCTTGGTCCTTGAAGAATATGAGTTTGCCATGCGGCGTGGTGCCCGTATTTATGGGGAGCTGGCTGGCTATGGTATGAGTTCCGACGCCTATCACATGACCCAGCCCGCAGCTGGCGGGGAGGGGGCAGCCCGGTGTATGCGTGTCGCACTGCATAATGCCGGTTTCCAGCCGGAACAGGTGGGTTATATCAATGCCCACGGCACTTCCACCCCTTTGGGCGATCGTGCCGAGACGGAAGCTGTGCATGCCGTATTTGGAGAGCATGCGCGATCTTTAGCCATGAGTTCCACCAAATCCATGACTGGTCATTTGCTGGGTGCAGCGGGGGGGGTGGAGGCAGTATTTACCACGCTTGCCCTTTATCATGGCATATTGCCGCCGACCATCAATCTGGATACAGCCGATGAAGGCTGCGATCTGGACTACGTCCCCTTGCAAGCCCGCCAGCAAAGCGTAGATGTCGCTTTGAGCAATTCTTTCGGTTTTGGTGGTACCAACAGCACCCTCGTATTTCGCCGCCATAGCGACTAATCCGTTCAGTGCGCGTGCAGGCCGTGATGATGGATGGGGTCCCGCAACAATCGGGAGCCTGTCCGGCTGCTATTGATCGCGCTTTTCATTATGGGGATGGTCTGTTTGAGACCATCCCCATCATTCAGGGTAAACCCCTGTTCTGGGATGAGCATCTCCAACGCCTTCAGGCAGGCGCGCAATTATTGCAGATGAATCTACCCGGCTCATTGCCGTGGCTTGAAGATTTTCAGCGCTTGCAAGCGCATGTTTCTTTACCCGATCGCTACGTTCTCAAATTGATTTTAAGTCGTGGTCCGGGAGGGGGTTATGGTATTCCCCGCAATGTCTCCGTCGCCCGTTATCTGTTTGCTTCGGACTGGCCCGAGCGTAGTGCAGCTTATTGGCATCCGGGGATTATCGCAGATATTTGCTCGGTTCCCCTGTTGACCGGAGCCCCTTATCTGACAGCGAAAACCCTGAATCGTCTGAATCAGGTCATGGCCCGTAATGCCTTGCCGCAGGAATACGCCGAGGGCATCGTCCTCGATCAGCAGGGCTTTTTGCGCGAAGGGATTATGTCCAATTTATTCTGGGTTGCTGCGGGCATTGTCCATACACCCTCACTGGAGGAGGGGGGTATTGCCGGAATCCAGCGTCAGGCGATTTTAAATTGGTTGCAGACATCGAGCATTCCCTGCCAAATCGGGGATTATCGGGCAGAAAACCTGATCGAGGCCGAGGAAATTTTTTTCAGTAACAGTCTGATTGGTATCTGGCCGGTCAGGCGTTTTCAGGATCGTAACCTGGAGGGTAGCCAGGGTAAAATCAGTGCCAAAATACTGCAATGGCAGGCAACACTCGGGCTGGGTCCAACCTGATGCGGCGCATAATCCTGACTTTGCTGCTGGTTATTATTCTCGCTCCGCTGGGCTATTACGGTGTGACCATGTACTTGCCGCAATCTTTTCCCAAGCCGGGAAAGCAGGTCCCTATCCGGCTCGGTAGTGGCACATTGGAAAGTATTCAGATTTTGCACAAGGCGGGTGTTCTGCCTTATCCGCAGATGTTTCGTATGGCCTGGATATTGGCCGGTCGTCCAGTGCTGCAGGCGGGTCTATATGATTTTCAGGGTCATGTTTCGCAGGAGAATATTCTGCAACGTCTGATACATGGGCAATCCCGGCCACTCAATGTGGTCATTATCCCCGGTTGGAATTTGTCGCTGATTCTTCAGGAGTTGCGTTTAAAGTCTCCTTATGTGAACCTGCATGGACTTCCGACGGGCGATCAGGCCGCGCAACAACTGGCTGCCGCAGGAATCGGCGCCCAGGACAGTGCCGAAGGTTGGCTTTTCCCCGACAGTTATCGCTATGTTCCCGGGACTTCAGCCCTGAGTATTCTAAAGCGCGCCTATCATCGAATGAATGACAATTTACAGCATTTATGGTCACAACGTGCCCCCGGATTACCTTTAAAAAACCCCTATCAGGCGCTCATTCTGGCCTCTGTGGTGCAAAAGGAAGGAGCGCCTCCCGCACAACAGGCGCATATAGCAGCCGTGTTTTTGAATCGATTACGCCAGGGAATGCCACTGCAGTCAGATCCGACGGTGATTTATGCGCTGGGCAAGCACTATCAGGGGCATTTGACGCCGCAGGATATGCACGTGCCCAGTGCGTATAATACTTATCTGCATGGAGGACTCCCGCCAACGCCCATTGCCATGCCCGGCATGAGTAGTCTGCAGGCAGTATTGCATCCGAGTGACAGCCACGATCTGTATTTTATTGCCCAGGGGAATGCCTACCATTATTCGACCAGCTACAAGCAACATATTGAGCAGATAAAACGCTATCTGCAACCTACTGCGAGGACGCTTTCATGACAGCTCAGGCATCCACTATTCAGAAATCCACGATCACGCCGGGAATGTTCATCACCCTGGAAGGCATTGAGGGCGCTGGCAAAAGCTCTGCCATACCAGTGCTGGCAGCTTTTTGTGAAGCTCAGGGATTGAGCGTGGAGCGTACGCGCGAGCCGGGTGGTGGTCATTTGGGTGAAGCCTTGCGCAGCATATTTTTGAATCCGGAATTGGCCCTGGATGTGGAAGCGGAGTTACTTCTGCTTTATGCAGGGCGACGCGACCATTGGTTAAACCGGATTCAGCCGGCGCTGACGGACGGTAAGATCGTCCTTTGCGACCGTTATGAAGATTCCACCTATGCTTATCAAAGTGGGGGCAGGGGATTTCCTCAAGAGCGTATTGCCGAACTGGCGCGCTGGGCTGGCATTACCCGGGCACCGGATTTGACTTTCTGGTTTGATGTTAGCCCGGAACTCGGCGCCGCCCGTATTCGTGACCGGCGGCCAGATCGTCTGGAACAGGAACAGACCCCATTTTTTACCAAAGCGCGGGCCGTGTTTGCCCAACGTCGGGCGGCCGAACCCCAGCGGATCATCCGCATTGATGCCTCAGCCCCTATGGATCAGGTGCATGCCGCGCTGGAGCAGGCCCTGGCTCCCCGTTTGCGTAAGCATTTTTCATGAAAACTTTGCAGCCAGATCCCCAATCCTGGCAACCCATCCAGGCCTTATTGGCCTCCGGATTACCGCAGGCCATGCTGGCAGTCGGTGAATCCGGTTCTCTGCTGCCCCTGCATCTTGATGCGCTGCAGGCCGCCACGTTGTGTTTCAAGCCGACTGACGAAGGGTTTGCCTGTGAACAATGCCGTTCGTGCAAGTTGCTGGCGGAAGGCTCTCATCCGGATTTATGGGTAGCCGCCCCTGAGCCGGGTAAGCAGATAGCCATTGATACCTTGCGTCAGGCCATGGAATGGATTCAGTACACGCCGCAGGTCAGCAACTCGCGCTGGTTGCGCATCGATAATGCCGAAGCCATGACGGTGGCAGCCGCCAACGCCATTCTAAAGACCCTGGAAGAACCCCCCACCCGTGCGCACGTTGTTTTGCATAGTGAACAGGCTTCCCGTCTATTGCCTACCATTCGCTCCCGCCTGCAGCGCATTCCCCTGCCGGAAATGCAGATGGTGCAGTCCATGCACTGGCTGCAACAGCAGGGTGTGGATGCAGAAAATAGCGGCGCTTTGCTCCGTCAATTAGGCAATCGGCCCTTGCGCGCCCTGGAGCTTTGGGAGGCCGGTTGGCTGGAGCAGCGCCAGCAATGGCTGCGTAGTTTGCTGGATTTATCTGGGCAGGGGGTCGTGGCGGCCCTGAAACTTGCGGAGCAATGGAGCAAAAGTTCAGATCTACCCCTGATCCGGGAGATGGTACTGAATGTCCTCGCCGATTTTATGCGATTGCGACAGGGGCTGCTGGACAGAATCGCTGACCTGGACTATCTAGAAGAGTTGCGACTGAAAGCTCCGGATATTTCGGCGGAAGCGCTGCAGTCCAACCTGGATGGCTGGTTGCAACTGCCATTGACCCTGTCCCAAAACAGTAACGGGATGATGGTCATGGAAAAGTTGCTTTTGGACTGGCTGAAATTGTGGCCAAGGAGGAAAACCCATGGAATTCAAAACTGAGCCCAAACCGGGAGGCGCGGCTACCGCGTTGTCTGTAGTATTGCGTGATCCCCAGGCCGTTCAGCGTTGCTTTATGTCTGCTATCAAGGGCGGCGGATTACTGGTGGAAACACCTAATCTTCTTCCCATGGGTACTGAAGTGCTGCTGATGATTACCCTGCCCGACAGCCAACCCCGCGCCCCGGTGATGGGTAAGGTTATCTGGGTCACCCCCGTGGAAAACCGCGATGGTCGGCCACCGGCCATCGGCGTCCAGTTTCAGAATGATCGCTCAGGGGTACTCACGCGCATTCAGAATGCCCTGTCTGGATTGCCCACCCATGGTGGTGATGCGGTGCTGAGTTTTTGACAGAATTATCATCAGGCTTTCAGTATCAGGTTTTGAAGTTGCGGGTACCAAGGTTTCCGGTCATTGCTCTTTGAGCAAGGTCTGGGTTACACTTCGCAGCCTCAGGAGAGGTGACCGAGCGGCCGAAGGTGCAGCACTGGAAATGCTGTGTACTCCAAAAGGGTACCGTGGGTTCGAATCCCACCCTCTCCGCCAAAAAAATAATATAAGAAACTGATTTATATCAAAAATAATTTTTTCAAAGTTAGTTGATCTTGCCTCTGATCTTACTCGGTGAAAATTCTTCTTCGTACATTCCTATTAACCTTTTCAGCTTTCAGCCGGACAGGCGTGAGCTCCATACAGGCATTGAGCGGGCGCAATGGCAACTCAGACTCCCAGAAGCATCGGTTGAAGCGATAGGCAACTCATCCCGGTATTCGTGAGGGGATTTGCCGTTGACTCCTTGGGCAGTTCGAAAAACTTGCTTTCCTGACGGATATTAGCTTCAAGAATCAGGATTCAGGACATTTTCCTACGGATTTTGTAGTAAGCGGTATTTTTCATGGCCATATTTCCATGATTTTCTGAATTACGGGCATACTGCTGCCCTGATTGGCCCCTTTTCGAGAAAGGCTAGGCGTTTGATGTTTTAGGTCACGACCATCATGGTCATCGCGGCGAAGCTTGCACGTACCTGGCCGATGGTCCGAATACGCTTGCCACCCATTTGCTCCATGTCTGCAAAGACGTGTTCTACCCGCGCCCGTACTTTGGCGATGTTGTGGTTTCGCCGCTGCTGGCATTCAGAGAGAGGATGGTTACGGCTTCCCGGGTATCCGCAAAGAAGCCATCACCAGCCCCCGTTGCTGTTGTCCGCCATAGGCCGGAGCACGAAACATGCAGGTCAGACTCAGATTTACCTGACGCCCATGCATGCTGCACATAAAAAGGTAGAACGTGGAATCGAGAATATTCGCAGAAGGTTACGGATGGTTCGGCAGACTGCGGAACAGTACATTGGGCGCTCACATTGGACACTTCTCGTCAGCTATATTGCCGCGCAAATTACCCAAAAACCATGGACCCCCCGGGGGCCTTTCCAGCCGTTGGCGGGCCGTAACTGCATTTTCTAGGTTAATGTAAAACTGAAAAGTGGTTGTGGTTAGGCGGAGCCGCAATTACCTGCCGCGTCGCTTAATCTTCGTGCGTCGATATTCAGTGGCGTAGTCGCTCATTTATGTCGATCATGGTCTTTAGCGTCTCCGAGAGGAATATTACTGGTATTTTTGTGTTTCACCCGTAGAGTAAACCTCCATCAGCGAAGAAAACCAAATTCTATCGAATGAATAATGTCAGTTCAGCGGAGGTGGGCACCCAATTTGGGTTGACGGGGCCGACATCTTTCGCTCAAACTGATCCGATATGGAAACTTTAAGTAGGCAATGGTTGATCTGTTACCTGTATTAGTTCATTCTTTTTCTGAGCGAATTTCCGCCGCCCTTCCGAGAGTAACTGCGCTCTGATGAACCGCCACCTAAAACCACTATAAATTATGTTCAATGTTTACAAATGAGCATAAGGAGAAATATTTTAAATTTATAGAAACATATTTCTGGTATTGTCTGCTGGTGGAGCTTTCTCCAATGAAACCATGGTTAGGAAAATATTTATATGCTTATATTTCTATGGCTAACTTATGTTGTGCTTTCCATAATTACTTCAATAAAAGTTGTTCTGAACAAGCGTAACCCATTGGCCGCTGCATTATGGTTGGTCATTATATGGCTGGCTCCCTATTTAGGGGTTTTCTTTTATTTTATGTTAGGGATCAATCGCGTCAAACGCAAAGCGGTTGGAATGCGGAAGGGATTGCACCGGTACAACCATCCTACTTTGGAAAAGTTCATTGTAACCGAAGGCAAACTAGATGTTCATGAAATCTCTTCGTATTACATTCCTCTAGCAAAATCCATTCATAGACTTGCAGAACAAAGCCTGATTGATGGAAACGAGATTGAGCCATTATTTACTGGTAATACGGCCTATAATGCCATGTTAGAAGCTATTGCTAATTCAAAAAAATCTATCGTGCTAATGACATATATTTTTCATGCTGATGGCATTGGAGTGAAATTTATTTCTGAATTGCGTCAAGCCCACGCTCGTGGCGTTGTAATTCGCGTGCTACTGGATGGAGTGATGGCACATCTTACACGTCCATCTGTAGTTCATGCACTCCGTAATGCAGGCATTCCTTTTGCGTTATTCAACTCACCATTGTTGGCTCGCCAGTTTATTTTCCTAAATTTACGGAGTCACAGGAAGATCTGTGTTGTAGATGGTCGCATCGGATTTACTGGAGGATTCAATATACATCGCGATTATTGGTCGTCCAACCCGGATGAAGCGGTGCACCAGGACACGCATTTTCGGGTTACTGGACCAATAGTGGCGCAACTGTCAACGGTGTTTGTGAATGAGTGGCTTTACAGTTCCGGGGAGACTTTGCGTGGCGAACCATGGTTTTTAGAGGAAGATGAAATCCCGCATGAAGGTAGAGTGCTGGCGCGTGGCATTGCTGCTGGACCGAATGAACAGCAGGAACGCTTACGAGGTTCCTATCTCACCGCGCTGAACGTGGCGCAAAAATCGGTCAAAATCATGTCACCGTATTTCATCCCTGATGAGGTGTTGATTGCAGCGATTGGTGATGCTATTAATCGTCAGGTTGAAGTGGACATTTTTATCCCCAGAAACAACAGTAAAATATTACTAGCAGCCACTATGGGAACCATCAACGAGATCCTTGAGCATGGCGCACGCCTATGGTTATGTCCTCCACCTTTTAACCATTCTAAGCTGATGATAGTGGATGATCAATGGTTATTAATGGGTTCTGGTAACTGGGATGAACGCAGTCTTCGGCTTAATTTTGAATTCAATGTTGAATGCTATAATGCGCTGCTCGTCAATAAAATAAATACGTTATTCCGCACGCATCAAAATTCCGCAACACAGTTTACTTATGCCGAATACTTGAAACGGCCATTTCACCATCGGCTATTTGATGGTTGCACACGCATATTTTCCCCATTTTTATGATGCAGTTTATTACAATGAGATGAACATCTCCTTCCACTATTAGGCTTATCGCCATGCATTACAGGCCGAATATCAGGTAGCAACCCTGGCTTCTATCATCAGTGCATAGGAAATACCTGCCCGTATCCGTATGGGTGCATTTTGTGCGATACTCGTTTGATGGCGATGGTACCGGCCGTTTTGAAGCCTCTTTCGTGTATGTCCCGAGCCAGCCTTTAGGGTTCTTATGACATTATCCGAACAGCAGCAATGCCATAAGTTTTAAAAATCCGCACAGCGCGGGCGGTCCCAACACCATGGGTATGCAGGAACAGCATGATCTCCCGGATTACTTTCTGGTCTGCCCAGGTGGTAACCATCCGTTCCCGGCGAATGGGTCCGATCCCTATCAGACTTTTGGTTCCTTCTGGCACGTGTTGCCAGAAAATAGGCGGGATTGCTCCTTCTCCCTGTTGCGTAAACCGGCGAGGGATCCAGTCATCAGAATCAATTCCGGTACTGAATACTATCATTGGTATAGCCATGTGAATCTCCTTTCTCAGCAGACAAACAAGTCGGAATGGCTTCCGGTAAACCAGAAGCCATTCCAGATCGCTCAGGAAATGGTGATCCTCTTCCGCTTGGCGGATTCCGTTTTTGGTAGTACCAATTCAAGTACACCATCTTTAAAGGTCGCCTTTACCTGATCACTATTGATATCCACCGGAAGTTGAATCGTCCGGGAAAACTCGCCGTAATGCCGTTCACGATATACATAGTTCGCGTCTTTTTCCGTTTTCTCCTCTTGTTTGAAACAAGAGGAGAAAACGGAAAAAGACGCGAACTATGTATATCGTGAACGGCATTACGGCGAGTTTTCCCGGACGATTCAACTTCCGGTGGATATCAATAGTGATCAGGTAAAGGCGACCTTTAAAGATGGTGTACTTGAATTGGTACTGCCAAAAACGGAATCCGCCAAGCGGAAGAGGATCACCATTTCCTGAGCGATCTGGAATGGCTTCTGGTTTACCGGAAGCCATTCCGACTTGTTTTTCTGCTGAGAAAGGAGATTCACATGGCTATCCCAATGAGAGTATTCAGTACCGGAATTGATTCTGATGACTGGATCCCTCGCCGGTTTACGCAACAGGGAGACGGAGCAACCCCGCCTATTTTCTGGCAACACGTGCCAGAAGGAACCAAAAGTCTGATACTCCTTATGGAACATCGCGAAGCGGATAGCGAACATCGTATTCACTGGCTACTCTACGATATTCCGCCAAGCATTGAAGGGATCCATGAAGGTGGTCCTCTGCCTGAAGGTATCCTTTCAGGACGTAACAGCTTTGGATTTATGGGGTACAAACCTCCAGAAGGAGCGGCCAGTCACCAGCTTCAGCATTACGACTTTCTGTTAATGGCCACGGACAAGGCTTCACTGGGGCTTCCGGAAGGGGCCGACTGGGAGATGGTGAAGGCCAAGCTTCGCACACCAGGAAGAAAGGCCGATCAACTGGATATCCCTCCAGCCACAGATCGTCGAGCCAGAGAGTTTTACAACTTGTGGCACATACTTGATCATGCCGAATTCTCCGGGCACTTTGCTCTGGATAGAGATGAACCGGTAAAGTCCAGCCCATGAGAGGCATTGCTGGCATTCAAACCAATCGAGCACCCCTGCAAACTGATTTGAGCGGGTTATCGTGAAGCATGATAGGAGATACGGTAATGAAGGCATTTCGGGCATTGAAACATTATAGACTTCCACCGGGTTCGCGCTTATGTCTAATGGATGACGGGCTTCCGCTCAAAGTGTCACCTGAAGACCCGGCTATCCATTGTATGACGGACCTGCATCGCGTTCCCGCCGTTACCACCAAAGCCTCAGCATCTATCGATCATGCTTTACAACACATGATTCACACGGGCGTTCGGATGCTCTTTGTTCTGGACGATGCGGACATCCTGATTGGATTGGTAACGGCTCGAGATCTCACAGGAGAGAAGCCGATTCGTATCGCGGCAGAAAAAGGCCTGACTCGGGATGAAATTACAGTGCAGGACGTGATGATCGGTCAACATCAAATCGATGTGTTGGATTTGTCTGAAGTAGAGCGTTCCATGGTAGGGGACATTGTTCTTACCTTGCGTGACGCGGGTCGCCAACATGCTTTGGTTCGAGAGAATAGGATGCAGCAGACGGAAATCAGAGGGGTTTTTTCCATCAGCCAAATTGCCCGTCAACTCGATCTTGAACTTTCGGTCAGTGACGCGGTGCAAAGTTTTTCCGAGTTGGAGCATATTCTTTCGCGGGATGATTAGGGGCTAGAGAGATTCCAGATGGCGTAATAGCCATGTCATTTTAGCAACCGTGGCAATCTCCGAAAAGAACCTAGTCACTGGCACCAACTTCTACCTTTGGCCTTGTTAGAGATGGCAGTGCTGACTTGCTATATCTTAAGAACAGCCAAGGCAATCCCCAAAAAACCTGCTCCCATGAATAATAGTCGCGCCCACCATCGGACATCGAGAATAGCTGCCGCAGCAATCCCCAGGATGCCTGGCCAGAACGAAAGCCAAATTCCTGGGTGATTAATCGCTTTTGTAGCAGTAACAGAAAACACCTGTGACCATTGCTGCCCTGCCATGAGCAGAAGCGTCACAACCAGTACCCATGCGGCGAGCCTATTACGGCGTACATCCAAAAGAAACAAAGATAATCCAGCCATTGTAGTGAACAAAAAAGCAAAAAACAAAGTCCAGAAAAACATTCTTTCTCCGTGAATGGGTGACCTCAATATAGGCCCTATGCAGCATCAAAATAGGCAGTATCCATATGAGACTACACATTGTTTTCAGCAAGTCCAATAGGTGCCCGTTCTTGCATCCTTTCCGGAATATCCTATACATTGCCTCTGAGCGTTTTATAAACGTGGGTAATGCCTTCTCTGATAAGAATTTTGTATGGAGATTTTTTAACTAATTGTGGATTGATTTTTTGGGCTTCAGTATGCCGAGCAGACCAAGCCGTTTTGCATTTTAGTGATTACTCGTTATTCAGACAGCAAGATGCGAACTGGTTCATCGTTTCACCCGGAGTAGGTCTCGATAACTTGGGTGGCGTATGCGTAACCGCTGGCACCTTCGTCGATACGCTCGGAGGCATTTTTGGTACCACCTTGGCCGGCACATTAGAGAAATTAATGATGAGTTTCGAGAACAGGATGGTCAGTCCACCGAATGACTGCTTACGCTGCTTATGTGTCATTGGGTGTAGCGCAAGCGCAAGGGATGTCAGTAGGCGTCAGGATGAAACTTTATTGTCCACCATCACCGGGTCGGCAAAGGCGGTAGGGCTACTCAGGATGATACTTCGTGAAACGTGGAAATTTTTTAAAGGGTAGAATCAATTGGATACGGCTGATCCAGCATGGTACTTTTTTGTCCGTTAACATCACGGTCGTCGTCCGCCGTAAGCAAAAACCACCTGCGGCGTTTCGGTATGTTGAACAACAGAAATTGACGGAGTGCTCACCCCTTGCAGGGAGCTCACCCTCTGACATTCATCCAGCAGTCTTAAATTCTTTTGTGCAGCCACGTCACCCTGCCCTGCAGCCTTTTCCCACCAGTACCGTGCGCCGTCCCACAACTTCTTTTGGGCACAAAGAAAACCCATATTGCCCGCTTCATGAGGTGCCAGCAAAGAAACCTGACGATCACTGACCCCTGCATATTGACTGGATGCAGCAGGACCACCTGTTACTATAACTGGCCGAAAAACCATTTTATGCCGCAAAAGCTGATCCAGTTCGGATTTCTCTGCGACAAAGCTCATGCCTGTCTGGTTATTATAGAGCATGATCGGCTGTTTAAAGCGGACCGGCTGACCGTCTTGCGTGGGATAAGCAGTGACCCACTGGCCGCTAGTCGGCACTATGTTTTGATTCACCAGATCAGCATAAATCTTCTGCCCATAAATCGGGGTCGGGCGAATGAATCCGGGAGTTTCAGGGGTATAGCCCGAAGGCTCACCCGCTTCATGCAAAGGGATAGAAAAAAAGATATGCCGGTTTTTCATGGTTTCCGTCCAGGAATGGACCTCAGAGACGATCTCGGAAAAGCCAAAGGGCTTGTTGAGATTGGCGCGATACCGCATGGAAACCGCGCGAGGCACTAGCAGATCGCCCTCCCGTACCCGGTTCATGGCTTCCATCGGGTTTTTGGGGGCATCGCCAAAACCGTGCCGACCCCAGAAGTCCGCAA
This sequence comes from Acidithiobacillus albertensis, assembly GCF_001931655.1. Taxonomy (NCBI): domain Bacteria; kingdom Pseudomonadati; phylum Pseudomonadota; class Acidithiobacillia; order Acidithiobacillales; family Acidithiobacillaceae; genus Acidithiobacillus; species Acidithiobacillus albertensis. The sequence continues at coordinate 990,676 of NZ_MOAD01000001.1, forward strand.
AATCCTTGCTCGGCACCACCCAGGTCTGATCCACGGAAGTCATGCCGATAAAATACCGGATTTTGAGAAAGTCCCGGTCCTTGTGATTGGAATGAAAAACACTCGCATCCACCCGGACGACATTCATGGTCAAAGGCGGTGGCAATTCCACAGGAAATTCTGACGTATTGGGGTTTTTAACCAGTGTGCCCGGTACATTATTCCCCTCTCCCCTGGGGTTATAATTAAAAAAACCGGGTTCATCGGGGCGCATGGGGAAGCGTTCCAGGTTGCCGCCATAATCCAGTACCCGGCAAACCGTTTTTCTGTCATCGGTACGCAATCCGCGTCCGACCATCTGAATCCAGCGGGCCGCACTCTGGGTAGGCCGCAACACCGTGACCGAATCGATTTTGGGCAAATCAAAGCCTTCAATGAACAGATCGACGTTGACCAGATACCGGTATTTACCATCCGAAAAATCCTGGAGACGTTGATCGCGGCTGTCTTTCGACATGCTGCCGTCAATCACCACGCTGTCCGGCAGGGATTGCGCGACCAGACGGGCATGTTTGCGGTCGATGGTGAACACGATGTTATGCTGACAATCCGCCGTGCGGGTCAAGACATCCTGCATCCGTTCCTTGTGCTGAATGGTCGCAGCATTGCGCAAGTCCTCATTGAGAAAATCACCCTTGCGGGATCGCGCCTTGCCCGTCTCGATGGGATACAGGGTTTTTTCCCATTGGGGTTTGACCAGAAACTTTTCGTCCATCAGGGTAGCGGGTTCGATCTGATAGGCGGTGTAATTCAATGGATTGTCAGGCCCGACAATATGCCCGCCATCCAGACGCCAGGGCGTTGCCGTAAACCCGCCGACGCGCATATCCCGGTGACGGGCACTCAGGGCTTTTATCAACCGTTGATACTGACCGTTCCCTTCGGTCGGAATACGATGCGCTTCATCGACGATCACGAGTCCTGGCGCGGGCATGGCGCCCAGCACGTCCGGCTTGCCAATGGTCTGTACGCTGGCCACCGTGACCTTACCAAACTCTTTTTTGCCCAGACTCGCACAATGGATGGCCGGCACCAGATCGTTCGGCAAAATATGCGAAAACCGCTCTGCCGCCTGGGTGATCAGTTCGGCGCGATGCGCCAGTACCAGCACACTTTCCTGGGGGTTCTCCTGTAAATACCGTTCGATGAAAGCGCCCATGATGACGGTATTATGGGTCACCGTAAAATCGCCCAACAAAAACAGACGATCCGGCCCGGCGATCTCGAAGCCGTAATACTCCCCTTCGCCTATGGGTTCCAGGCAGATAGTCGTCAGCACAATATCAGAAGGTGTTTTGCGCCATCCGCTTGCCAGCCCCCTAAAAACTGCATCCCGACGCAAATAATCCAGAACGGAAATATTGACCACATGCCCCATGCCGGGTGCAAGCCCTTTGCGGGGAGCAGGCCCTGTGCTGGCTGCAGGCCCTTCGCAGGCTGCAGGCCCATCGACCCGCAAGGAAAGGATATGGGATTCATTGACCACATAGTCATCCCCGTTGGTCTGATGAACGCAATACAGGTTCTCCCGCCCACGCGCCAGGGAAAGCACAGTACGCGGCCCGGAATCCGGCCCCATCAACAGATCGCCTATCTGCACGTCCTGTACCGGCACGACCTCACCGCTATATAGCAAGACCGGCGTATCTTTGCCCAGGCACTTGCCCGCCCCCGTCGCTGCAATACAGGCCGGATGGCGGTCGTTTTCCAGAAGCGCTGCCATCATGGCGTCCACGGCTTCCTGCTGATACCAGCGTAACTGAAAGCGATGTGGGTCTGCATCCGTCTGGAAAAACGTCAACTGCTTTTCATGCGTTTCACGTCTCATGGGCGCCTCCCGTACATAAAAGCGGGCGGCGGTGTCGCTTCTTCACTCGGCGGGATGGGACCGATCTGTGGATCATCTTGCGTGTTGCAGCGCAGCAGGCTGCTTCGGGTCTGGTCACTCAGATGCCCCAGGATTTCAGGCGCGCGTTCTTTGTGCAATCCGACAAGAAAGGTGTCTCCCTGTCCGAAAGCCAGCAATTCCTGCAAATCCGTTGTCGGCCCGCCCACAAAACGCCCGGCTTTCACGTCATCCAGAGAAGGAGACAGGGCATACAGGGGTCGAACTTCTGGTGCGGAACCATTGATTTCTTTTTTGAACAAGGCCACTTTCTCACGAAGATCGTCCAGTGTGCCGTTGTTCTGAATTTCGTAGTGCATTTGATAACCAGAGAGTGCGGTTTCAAGGGGATGGTTATGGAATACTTTTTCAGCCTCGTCATGGCGTATCCGAACCATTATCCCGCCCAATTCTTCAATTAGGTCCACCTCGGCCGGAGTGCGCACATCAGAAATAACCACGGATTTACCATGTGCCTGTTCCCGTATGCTCCGAATGAAGTAATCAGGGTCTTGGCTGCGGCGATAATCACCCCATGCCTGCAAAGCCATACGCGGTGTTACGGGCGACGTAAAATGGGCGGCTGTCAGGGCATCGGCCATTTCAGGAATGACGGCCATGCCATTTAACGCTATGGGATTGTCTTTATTACTGCGATCCTTCAAGTAATCCACGGAAGAAAGGCCGTAAGCCTGGGCGACTTCCTGATAGATGCGGTCACTAAAGGACAGTTTTTTCATGTCCAGCATATCGGCGACTGTATCTTTACCTGCGCCCGGTGCGCCGGACAAACCGATAATGATTGGATTGACCGGTTCAGGATTCCTGGCCGCTTTCAATCCGTCCAGAACTTCTGGAATATGTTGTGCGGTGTCCTTGCGGACATCGGGGTATCCATAATCCTTTTCTTCCCGCAAAGCCCGTTCCATGGTGTCCAGTAAGCCGTTCGTAAGGAGGGTTTTCTGGGCGCGGGTACAGGCTACATACGGCAAACAGAGTGTGTCATGGTCGGGCACCTGATACTGCCGCTCTGCTTCGGGTTCGGTATTCAGCCAACTGCGCTGGAAATCATCCATGAGCAGGACATTATCCCATTGCCCGCCTTTGGATTTATGGCCGGTGGACAGGACATATTGCGCCTGTTTGGGGTCCGTTTCGGTGTGACGCAATGCCTTGGCAATCGCTTCAACGCGCCCCTGCTTCTGTTCCACGATTCTGACCAGAGGAGAGAAACCTTGTCCCAGAGGGGTTTGCGCATATTCGGAGAGATGATGCCAGTCATCGAAAAAACTCAGTTCAGGATGTTTGGCAAATTCACCTTTATAGAGGCGTCCCATAGCTTCCACGAGATTCACAATCTCGCCCGTACCGCCAACCACATGAATCCGTTGCCCGGCCAAAACCGCTTGAACAGCGGCCTGGAGCAATCCGGCATTGCCGCGAAACAGGACCGCATGGACATTATTCACGGAATCATCCAGCACCTGGCCATCGGGACCTTTCCCGGTCAGCAGATAAGGCGAACCCATCAGTCTTAAAAAATGATTGCCCGCGTCGGCAATCTCCTGTCCAAAGCGATAGCTGGTGGCCAGTGGCAAAGTCTGGGTCAGATCGGGATGATCCTGTTGCATGATCCGCATGGCGTCCACGGCACCCGTAAAATCATAGATGTGCTGATAAGTGTCGCCCACCAATACCAGCCGGGTGCCATACTGTAGCTGCGCCTTGAGAATTTCCAGCATGGGTGGTGAAGCATCCTGCGCTTCATCAAAAAGAATGGTGTCTGCGGGAATCCGGGGCGGAGACAAGGAACACAGTTTCAGATAAGCACTGTGGTCGATGGGAAATTGAGAAAAGGGATCACGCATCCGGTCCCAGGCCCAGGCGGATGTGCCCAACAAGGCTTTGGGATTTCCCTGTAATCCTGCACGATGAATGTATTCCGCCAGGTCCGGCGCGATGTGCTGCGGGCCAATCTGCGCATCGGCGGACTGACTAAACTGCCGTAACACGGATTGCACGGCCATGATCGCCCGGCCTTCGGAACAACGCAGTTCCTGACGAATCTGCCGGACACGATCCGCAAAATCCGTGCTTTGCCGCAACTGGTCGCGCAAGGGTCCGTACAGGCTGCCACTGAACAAACGGGGTTGTGATCCGCCGTATACCTCACTCATGGTGCCGCCGCCGTCCGGGTGTGGAGAGCGATAAGCAAAACTGTGCGCGGTACTCACGGTCGTATTCCGGGGAAACTCAGCGGACGCTTCATCGGCATTGCGTTTATTGAAAACGAAATAGCGTAACCGTTCTGCGTTCAGTGGATACTCGGCGGCGCCCTTGAGGGTGGTCGTCTTGCCCGTACCCGCCAGGGCATTCACCGCCAGAATTTGGGAATCCCTGTAATGCAGGTGATCCAGAATCGCCGTCTGTTCCTCATTGAATCGAAAATTGGTCATCGTTTTCCTCCTGTTCCCCAGAATGATCTGACTAATACTGGGGTGATGCCGAAATTTCACGTGCCAACTAATTCACATCATGAGTAATAGCATCATGCCGATTCTATATTATTAGCTCCAAAGCATATGGATCTGATGGTTCTCGCCCTAGGCAGCATTAGTGGCTATCACTGATTGTCTTTTTACCGCAACAAACAGGCTTCCGCCACAACATTCCTAATGAATAGAAGGCATATGAAAGAGACGGGAAGCCTGCCAGAGATAAAACACCACCACGGGAGACAGGGCCACAATATGACCGTTTTGCGTGACAAGAGCGGCCTGCAAAGTGTGTTTTCCACGGTATACCTGATCCAACGTGAAGAAGGGCCGATTCCAAAGCCGCTGCTGGAATTTTCCATCCAGTCGCATTCTGATTCGCAAGCATTCCTGAAACACGGACTCCGGCAAGACCAAAAGACCCACAGCGACCTTGTCCTGATTATTATGGATCACCTCTCCCGCACGCGGGGTCAGTATCTTCAGTACAATAGGCGCATTCACGCTGGTAGTGGTCGCGCTGGACGCTAATGGGACAACAAGCACCACCATAGCCAACAAACACCACAGTACAAATCGGCTGAGTCGCATCCAACGGATCATGGCATCACCGTCACCGGCGTACCGATATGTATCAACCCATAGGCCCGTTGTGCTGCTTTTAATGGCAACTCCACACAACCATTGATTTGCCGAAATCCATACGCCAGACGGGGGAAACAGTGTACTGCCCGACCATCCCAGAAATAATTCACGAAGCGCACATCTGGATCGTTATAACACTCACCATGGGGGAAACAGCCGGTCATGCGCGTACTTGGAAAGCGCACATAACCCACTTTCTTTTCTCCCTGCTCGTAGCGTTCCTTATGCAACGCCAATGCCTTATTGAACACGAAGCGGCACAATCCGGAAAAGCGGCGCATCTGGCGCTGCTGTTCCCCAGTCGGTCGTAGCTCAAACTTGTAGGCTTGGAGTCGTTGCATGGGTCTAGTATGATTTGGCCTATGAGACAGGTCAGAATCCATTTCCTTTTAACGTCTCTCTTTCCTGCCATGCCCCCATAACCAACACCGCTGCACCATGAACCGCGCCACGTTTCAAATCTGCCAATGCCACATTCGCCATGCTCAAAGGATACGTTGTGATGTGGCTTTGTACCGAGGCACATCGTGCCAATGGGAAATAGTCTTCGGCATCTTTGCGCGTCAGGTTGGCGACAGATCGCACCTGTCGCTCCTCCCAGAGAAAGGAATAGGAGAAAGTGGGGATATCCGACATGTGAATTCCTGCACTGATCACAACACCCCCTTTCCTGACCGCCTGAAGAGCAACAGGTATGAGGGCTCCAATCGGTGCAAACAAAATTGCCGCATCCAGCGGTTGTGGCGGCAGGACATCCGATCCGCCAACCCACGCAGCCCCCAATTTGATCGCCAGATCCTGTGCCTCGCTATCGCCCGGGCAGGTAAATGCATAGACCTCCATACCTTGATAACGTGCCATCTGAATCAGCAAATGCCCGGCGGCACCGAATCCATAAAGACCGAGGCGCCGGCTCCCCTCTGCAAAACGTAAGGCCCGAAAGCCGATGAGCCCCGCACACAATAGCGGGGCACCTTCCGGATTAGCGTAAATATCTGGAAGGAGAAAGCAGTAACGCGCATCAGCGACCATATACTCCGCGTAACCACCATCCACGGTGTAACCATGGAAAAGTGCCTGATCACAAAGATTTTCCCGTCCTGACCGACAATATTCGCAGGCTCCGCAAGTCCATGCGAGCCAGGGAATTCCCACCATCTGACCGGTCTTTAAGGAAATATCAGGGCTTCCCACCGATTCTATCTGGCCGATTACTTCATGACCGGGAACGAGTGGTAGTTTGGGGTTGGGCAATTCACCGTCCACGACATGCAGATCGGTACGGCACACTCCGCATGCCAGTATTTTAACCAGGACCTGGCCCGGCTCGGGCTGTGGTCGCGGCAATTCAGTGGACACCAAAGGGTTACCCACCTTTTCCAGGACCATGGCATGCATAAACCACCTCCTTGTAGTTGCCATAGAACTTCCATGACGATGCACCATCACGGAGTTACGGAAAGTAACAAGCCTGATTCGGCAATTGTAGACCATCCCGCAATGATTGCGTCGCCGCTATCCGCCTGGTCTGGGATAGACTCTGGCCGATTGTCTGGAATCTGATCCCGTCCCCATTGGTCAATATGCGTCTGATCCTGGAGATCGAAGATATCTTCAACACTCAAAATGCAATGGCTGAGCGTTCGATTTACCGAATCTATTTGACGGAGCCCTTAATCTGCAGGCGCACCTGCATCAGAATATCCCCAACACGCGCTGTATTTCCGGTAATATGCTTTGCACGTATTTTTTCCCCTCCGCGATGGCTTCATCAGCACGATAAAACTCCAGCAGACTAATGTGGGATAGCCTTGGAGAAAGGAGTATATCCGGAGGATCATCAACTATACGGCTTTTGATGATCCTGTCCTGCATGATATTCACCGAGGCAGAGATGGTATCAAAGAGACTGGGGGGTCGATCCTCGTCACCTATCGTCGGAAATATTGAAGCTGTATAGGTAGTGAGCAGATCCGATATTTTTCCGGTAATTCCGGTGTCCTGTGTTTTTATGACGTTGTTATTTTGATGGTGCTCTCGAACAAGAGTATCGTTCAAAGTTACGGCAATAATAGTATCGGCGCCCAGCGCTCGACAGACCGAAACGGGGACTGGGTTCACCAATCCGCCATCTATGAGCCACCGGCCGTTGTTTTTGACTGCGGGAAAGAGGCCGGGCATAGATATGGACGAGATGACGGCATCCAAAATAGAGCCGTTCGTCAGCCAAATCTCGCTACCGGTTTGCAGGTCTGTTGCCACTGAGGCATATGTTTTGTTGACTAACGCTTCTATTTTTGAGTCATCATCTGCCACATATTTGTTGAGGAAATAATGTAACCGCTCTTTATTGACAAAACCATTCAGAGACCATTTGATGGAAAAAAATTTGGCTGTTTCAAGCTTTGTTAATGAACAAACCCATTTTTCCAGCTTCCCAAGGTTGTTAGAAACATAGGATGCACCAACCAACGCGCCTATGGATGTGCCACAAACAATATCCGGTACGATTCCTTGATCATTTAGCGCGTTTATTACTCCTATGTGTGCCCACCCACGGGCCGCACCACTGCCAAGAGCCAAGCCAATAGTCATGGTGATCTCCACCCCCACGCGTTTTTGACGCCACCACGTCTGGTTTGCCATATATCGCGGCCACGAAGAGCTCAATAGGGCGCGGATGTAGCCGCATTTATTTTGATCGCCCCTAACTGGTCTGTCTTTTATCCTGAGTAAACACTGACCCCTGGATAGAACGGTTCTTTATGTATTCCGCCAACCATGCCTCATTCCGCCAGGCGCATTCCCGGACCATGACGGCCAGCATCTTTTGTATCCGGCTCGGGGGCACATTTTTGACCCATCGACGAAACTGGGTATTTTTCCCATAAAACCTGACGATGGTGCTCATGCCAATCGCATAAGCCGGACTGAGAAAGTGCATCTCTACATGATGGAAAATGTTTTTTGCCATCAGATGAATGTCTGTCTTCATGGCGTTTTCCCCTCTTACTTTCCTCTTTGCAATCATAGCACAAATGGCTTTCGTCATCAGCAAGAACCCGTAAATTCAAAACCGGCTTTCAAAAACGGCATCACCCTGTCAGAAGCAGAGGAGATTAGCCTTGGATACAGAAAGTCGCGTTCGTCAGCTTTCCGAAAAGCAGGCCGAACTGGAACGCAAGAAACAGTGGTTATTGCAGGGTGATCCGATGGGAACCGCCGAAGATCGCAAGGCGTTCATGAAAGCCATGGATGCCCGGGACGGCTACGGGTTTACCTGGCTGGACCTGCTCAGTCTGGTACTGATCTGCCAGGGCCGCGTACCCGATCAGGCCATTGCCCACCGGGAAGCGGCTTATCAGGTATTGCAGCAATACCAGCCCAAAAAGCGGGGCACGTCATGAGCGCATTGCCCTTGTCCGTTCGCAAACAGTATTGGCGCTCGCTGACCCGCCAGGACGTTATTCCCTATCTCCGCCTGTATCCGCACATCGTGGAAGAGCTTCGCGCCGCTTTGCGGGATGCCTTGCAGGAAATCCCGGAAATCCCTTGCAGGGAGCATATCTCTAGCAGGGAGCAACCACATTATAAAGGTTATGACGGAAAACCGCTTGGCGGGACAGCATGTTAAACAGGATGATGGCCCATGGAAAAGCCTGGATAGCTCAATGGCAATCCAGGCGCAAAGCCAGTCACCGTCATCGCCAGAAAGCCGCCGTCCATCGCTATGACACCCTGGCCGAGATTCAGGGCAAGGATGCTTTTGCCCGACGCATTGGCTATCTGCGCAAGCTGGACCCCCTCGTTTTTGAGGAACTGGTCCTCGACGGATTCAAAAGAAAAGGATGCCTTGTAGAACGCGGCACCCGCTATTCCGGCGATGGTGGACTGGATGGCAAGGTCTTTCGGGACAATCACTGGATCGGGATTCAGTGCAAACGCTACAAGGACGCGATCCAGACCGCGCATGTAAAACAGTTTGGCCGTGATCTGTCCCGGTTCGGATTGACCGAGGGCTATTTCGTGCATACCGGCAGAACCCCGGCAGGGCTGCGGCATCGCTACGGCCAGATCATCATTTTGTCCGGTCAGGAATTGATTGATTTTTTGGTGTAAGGAGGAACACGTCATGGGACAAGCCAAAATCCGCAAGTTAAACGGCACCTATCCAGAGCAGACACCCAAACCCCTAACGATCAATGTGCTGGATGCAGGACAGGCTTTTTTCAAGCTGTACCGGAAAATCCTGAACCACTTGCAACAGGAGTTTCCTGAGCATTGCAGCGAAAAAGATCAGGAAGAAAAAGCCTATGCCGCTTTGACGCGCATGATGGAATTGGGTGCGAAGGGCGTTTTTTCTCTGGAAGAACCGCTGGTCCTGTTTGCGACTTGGCAGGATCGCACGGGTGGATGGATAACCCTGTCCATGCCGGAAAAACGGGCGGCAGCCAAAAAGATTGCAGAGACAGGGCGCCTGCCCACCGGAAAAGGACTCCTGGAATATCTCGCTTTCGTGAATGTGCAAGTCAAAGGCGATACCGTAACCTTTGGTGCAGGATCGCCCTGGATGCAAAGGAGATCCAGGTAATATGGAAAACATACAGACCCTACAGAATATCCTCAAAGATGGCGTCCGGGATTGCCTGGAGGACAACCAGAAAATCATTCGACTTCTGGCGCGGAACTGGACGCCGGATCAATGCGTGTGGCTGGAATACTGGCTGGAGAGCCAGCGTATTTTCCTGACCCGCTTGCGGGAAGCCAGCCGCCCTTGTCATTTCTGGCAACGCCGTAAACAGTGGGCTGTGATTCAGGACATTCTGGACCATTGCGAGGGCGGTATCGTCAAACGTCCGGATGAACACCGGGAGTTTTTTGAATTTCTGGCCGAAAGATCACCGGGTTTTTTAATAGGGCATCCCGAAGTGTCCGAAACCTTACAGCGTCAGGACCGATTTTTGAGCGACCTGCTAAAAGCGTATCCAACCAAAACGTATGCGCCTTCGCGTTTACGTCCCGGTAATTACGGGTATTGGCTGTTTCTGGCAGAAAAAAAGGAGAGTAAACATGCTGTATATTGAACCACAAGCGGGCGTTTCGCCAATTTTACAGGTCATTCAGTCTGCTCGTCACGAATTGAATGTGGGCGTTTACTACATGACCGACCGCCCGATTCTTCGCGCCATTCAAGCGGCCAAAGCGCGGGGTGTGGATGTACGGGTCATCATCGAGGGCAAGCCCTATGGCATGAAATCCTGGCAGGTGCGTAAAGAGGAAAAAGCCATCGAAGCGACCGGTGCGCAACTGCATCTGGCGCCTTACCGCTTTACCAGCCACGGCAGTCAGTGGTCTTTTTACCATGCCAAATATCTGGCATCAGGCCACGAGGCCGAGATCGGCAATCCGAATTTTGCCTGGTCAGATTTTCATAATGCCCGCAATTACCTTTACGTCACCCAAAACCCCACCATCGTCAAAGCCGTCAATGCGGTTTTTAACGCTGACTGGAATAATCGCCGGGCGCCGGCATGGACGCATCAGGTTTTGGTGCTCTCACCGGGTACATCCGTAAAACAGATTGCGCAGGTCATCGACCAGCCGGGGCCGATTGCTATTGAAGATGAGGAAATCGGGCCTTATGCACCGACGCTGGACGCCATTGCCGCCAAAGGAAAACTGGCTCGCGTCATCATGCCCGCCAATATCAATGCGCAGGATAAGAAAGACGCGGCCTTTCTGGAAGCACACGGCGTACAGGTGCGTTTATTACTCGTCAAACCGATCTATGTGCATAGCAAACTGGTGGTAGGAAACACCCTGGCTTATATCGGTAGCGAGAATCTGACCCGCACGTCACTTGAACGGAACCGAGAAATTGGGTTATTGCTGAATGGGCGGGATATTACCGAATTACAGACGCAATTCAATAAAGACTGGCGGGCAGCACAATGACCAGTAATACTGTCAAAGCCTTTTTTTATGCCAGCATTGCCGCGTTCGGTATCCTGGCACTGTTAGGCGCTTTAGCGGTCATCGTCCTCTGGATGACGGGGCAATCTTTCACGGTGGAAAACATCATTATCTATATGATGTTTGGCTGGTTCGGCTGGTCTTTTCCACCCCTGATCGGAAAAATCCATCGGGAATTTTTAGCGATGGGCAAAGGATAAGGAGACTCCCATGCAAGAAAAAGCCTTGCACAAAAAACCCGCCAATAAAAAGCCGCAGGTCAACAAAAATCCTCACAAATTGCCCCTGTTCGTTTATGGCAAAGAAGGCGCAATCCTCAATCAAAAGTTTATCGAAATGCTGTATCGCCGTTTGTGCTATGGCGACTTGAAACATCTGGCCCCGGCTTTGGGTCAGGTATTGCCGTTGCGTCTTCATGTGCATAAGGACTTGCCAAACCGCCTCAAGCTCAAGCAACGCTGGCCGGAACTGAACAAGGGCGATCGACACAAGATCATTTTTGCGATACTGCGGATTCATGCCCGGCGCCCGGAATATTTAAGGGTGGTCGCAGCACCCAACCGCCAGCGGCATGACCTGGGCGGGAAACCAATAGAACCGGTCAGCGCGGAACATCGCGACTATGCCCGGCAAAAGCGGGAAAGGTTGAGCCGCACGTCTGAAATATCCAGAAAAACTTTATGAAAATTGCTTTTGCTTCTGACCCGCATCTGGAATTTGACGATACCCTGACACTGACGGGGCTTTCCAATGTGGATGTACCGATACTGGCGGGCGACGTGGATGTTTCACCTGCCTCTTACACCACTCTGTTACGCAGATTGCGGCTGGTCTATTCGGGTCCGGTATTATTTGTCCTGGACAACCACGAATATTATCATGGCCGTTTTCCTAATGCTCAGAAAAAATACCGGAAAGCCATTGCCGAAGATGATCGGGCCTGGTTACTGGAAAACGAATCGGTCACGATAAACGGCGTTCGCTTTCTGGGCGCTACCCTCTGGACAGACTTTGCAGGTGGCAGACATCTGGAAAACTGTCGTCGGGGCATGTCTGATTTCAGCGTCATTCAGGATTTGACACCTGAAATAGCATACCAGACACATCGGAAAAGTCTGGACTGGTTGGATGCACAGTTTGCGGCCCACTGCCCTGATCCCACAGCCGTCATTACCCACCATGCGCCCTCTTTTCTCAGTGAGCATCCCCGTTTCGCGGGTAGCGCTCTTTCTGGCGGATTTTGTTCAAATCTGGATGCGCACATCCAACGCTGGAAGCCTGTTGCTTGATACATGGGCACCTGCATGATCCCGCTGATTACCGGATTGGCAGAACCCGAATACTGGCAAATCCCTGGGGATACCCGGATGAATGCCAGCGCCGGACATATCGCACGTTTACGGTCTAAATATCTGTTCACTCGAAAATCGGTGCAAGTTTCGCCAGCACTTCTTCCATGATAGAAGTTGGCAAGATGTCCACCTTGCGGGCGTTGCGGGCACCAAGATCCAGCACACGGGGCTGATCGCAGCGAACGACGCCGGTGGTCAGGATGCCAGTCACTGAAACGGCGAACTTGATGCGGCGGGCGAAGCCGTTCGTAATCGGGCAGATCACGGGCAGCCTGGTTGCCTCGTTGAATTCGGCAGACGATACAACCAGTACGGGACGGCTGCTGCCTGCTCCTGCCCTTCGGTCGGATCAAGTGAGACCAGATTGTCAAACAGCGCCTCAGATGTATCAGTTTTTAGCAGAAAACAGCACCAAAATGTTTTAACCATGACTAGAGATATACTCCGTAAATTACTTCAACCTATTAGGCAGTTACATATTCATTTTAACAAGGTCATGTAGAAAAAGCATTATACTGACAAATGGAAAAAATGACGCTTACTCACATACGTTAGCCATTAACTGGCTTAAAAAAGCCGCAGATCAAGGTTCCCCCCGGCAGTTGGTGTTCTTAAGGCAATAGATAGGGCTGGTAACTAATTTTTTCTTTTCGGTGTCAGTAGTTAGTGAAACAGACTAGAGTTCCAAAGGCATCCTGCGCTGTGTACCACCATACTAAATGCGCCGTTCTGTATGGTAAACGTTGTTCTTGTTTATTGAGGACATCATTAACAGCCCCAAACAACGAGCCCCATGACGAGCGGCTCGTTTTGCTTTGGCCGTTAAGGTGCGCCGGGGCCTCCAGGAGGCGGTCCACCTGGTCCACCTGATGGTGGCGGTCCGCCCGGTCCACCCGGTGGTGGCGGTCCACCTGGCCCACCTGATGGTGGCGGTCCGCCCGGTCCACCCGGTGGTGGCGGTCCACCTGGCCCACCTGATGGTGGCGGTCCGCCCGGTCCACCTGGTGGTGGCGGTCCGCCCGGTCCCCCCGGCGGTGGCGGTCCACCCGGTCCACCCGGCGGTGGCGGTCCACCCGGTCCACCCGGCGGTGGCCCCGGCGGGGGTGGTTGTGGTGCACCAGGCGGAGCCGGTGGCGGTGGTTGTACCCCCAGATAATTAAAATAACTGCCGGGAGGAGGTGGTGGCGGTGCTCCAGGTGGCGGCGGTGGTGGGGGCGGCGCTCCTGCTGGTAGGGGCGGAGGCGGTGCCGGATAATACTCGTAATAGCTTTGCGGGTAGTAATACCACATCATGTACTGTGCATAGAGTGGCTGACTGTAATAACTGATGTACCCGGTAGGTGGTTGAAAGTAAACATATTGCTGGGGCCATCCAGTATTACCAAAGTTAATGCCTATATCACCCAACAACGCACTGATATCAAATGGTTCTGCTGATGCAGGTGTCAAGCTGGACAATACTCCCGCCCCGACCAAAGCGAGCGAGATAGGCAACAATCCAAGTCTGCGGGACATTTTTAACCTCCTGATGTGGCTAATATGATGCTGGATCCGCTGTTTCCAGGCGCTGATGTATGCTCTAGACCATCCTGCCCGCATTGTGCCTTAAAACTGCATACCCAAGCCCACTTCGCCGCGAAGAATATTGGGCGCGCCTCGCTGTGTAAAATCATCATCATGTAATCCGACGTACAGGGAGACATTGGCCATTAGGGGATAATAGGCGTTCACCCCCATTTGTAGAAGGTCTGAAGTGCGATTGAAAGTGGTTGGTGCAAATCCAGAGAGATGCTGGGTTTCCGAAATACCGCCAAGGTATCCGACATATCCGGTGAAATTGACGCCTGGCAGAGATGCTGCCGCATAAAGACCACCACCCAGACCGTTGGTGCTCAGCGAAGAGTGAGAGTCATAATAGGCATTGGACTGTGCAAAGCGGTTATACTCATAGCCGACATAAGGCCCGACAGCCAGGATATTGCTGGCGTTGAAAAGATAGCCGAGCTTGAGCCCAATGGTGTTGGTATTGCCACCGGTGTAACCCTGGTAGGTAGCCCCGAACTCATGGCGGTATTTCCCCGTGCCGAACAATCCACCATTGTAAAGGCTGGCCCGTAGACCGAGTCCACCGTTGGTGTTCCCATACCGATTGGTGGCCCCTTGTACATTGCCGGAAACACCAACCTGATTCATGACGCCATATACGGACGCTTCTGCGCCCAGGGGTAATGCCAGTGCGAGGGTCAATGCGGTAAGACATGTTTTTTTCTGAATCATCGGAACACTCCTGTTGGTTGAGTCAAAAAACAGCCGGAAAGTGATGGCAGGACTTTCGAAGTCACACCGTTACGATCAAGCCACTCGGGATAGACAAGAAGTAGGCAATCTCCCTGTCGAGTCCAGAGACTAAGACAGCAGAATTTATGCCAAAGGTTCCCGTGGGATAGATTTTCATGTAATCAGTGGCCTGCGCCGTCTGCTCACGAAATGGTGCGACTAGATGGCCCTTTCTTGATCAGATCTGTTGTACTTTAGCGACAATATGGCGCTATAGTGTCCCTGTTGTATGCCCTTACCATAAAAACGGATCCCTTCTCTTCTGGAATCGGGCACGGCTCAGTATGTCGCTTCTGTCGCAAGATCTTTCCGCTGTACTGGAACGCTTATTGCTTTTCAACATCCATTCAGCCTTTGCCAGGAGAAGTACGATGCTTTTATCAACCAAAACCAGAATCCCGGGGAACCGATTCCCTACCGTTTTGCGCGTGGTCGCTCCACTGGTGCTTGCGATGATGTGCTGGGCGCCTTTGCCGGTTCACGCTGACTCGCTCACTGGAAGCCTCTGGATACCAGGCGTGGCACTCAACATCGGTCAACCTGTTTATGGACCATCTGTTGCCTACCCGACTTATCCAGGATATGCACCCGCACCTTATACCTACAGCAGAAAGTCCTATCGGCGTGCAGAAAAATATCAGCGACGACTGGTCAAACGGGAACGTAAAGCCGATCATCGTTATTGGAAAGCAATACACAAGTCCGAAAAACGTGACCGCAAAGCGGAAAGGAGATATGCACATTTTTTATACCGTAACCCCTGAGCTATTTGTTCGGGGAAAGATAAAAAACCGATCTTCCTACAGGAGAACCGTATGTTCCATGAAATAGAGTCACTGAAGCGCCGTAACATCTGGCAACCAGCTTTACGTGTAGCGACCTTGTTCGGCACCTTGATGGCGTTGGCGGGATGTTATGCCTATCCCCCTGGACCGCCTCCGGGCCCTGGCGGATATTATGCGCATCCTGCACCGCCCCCACCTCCACCGCCGCCCGGAGGGCCAGCGGGTCCCGGGGCGTATTACCAGCAACCGGGGCCGCCGCCTCCGCCACCTCCTCCGTGAAGGATTTTATGGGCGCGTATGTCTTGTAAAAGTCAGACAATTTTTCTGTAAACAGGTCTAAAAAAAGCCCCATTTTTCTGAAATGGGGCTTTTCCTCCGGTCATGAATCAGGATTTCAGTGCATCAAAGCGCCGGTTGCTGCTCCTGCTGCACCGCCCACTGCGGCCCCTACGGCCGGATTGCCACCCACAACAGCACCCAGCACTGCACCGCCCGCAGCACCGATAGCCCCACCACTCA
>NZ_MOAD01000001.1:1006805-1019836 GCF_001931655.1 Acidithiobacillus albertensis
TGAATCAGATGGTCAAGAGCAGGTATTTGCGCCGCATCCCACCACTGCTGTGCAGGCCATGGACCCGCCGTGATTCCATAGTGATGATCGGCCCGTGCCAGGGTCTGTTGAATTTGAGGGCTATGGGCGAGATGCGCGCCGGGAAGATGCTCAGGCAGGCGCGCACAGGCCGCAAGCAGCAACAATAGCAGCAGAAGAATGGATTTTTTCATCAGAGATCCACCAGTTCTTCTATGGCGCGGCGCATCCATATATCCGGCGTCACTCAAGGCACACGTTTACTGAGCAGCAGGAGACCCGCGCCGAGCAGGAATCCCCATGCGGCTATATAAAATATTTCGTTGAAGGCGAGCATGGCTGCCTGATGCGCAATGTAGTGGGCGATGTGGATATTGCTTGACGAAATTGTGGGCGTATGAGCCATCACGGTGCTGTTACCCTCAGCAAGAAAATGTGCATGCAGAATTGTTCTCCGGTCAAAAAGTGTGGCAATAAGGGGGATGCCCATAGCCTGCCCACACAGCCGCAATACATTCAAAAAGGCAGTACCACGCATTTCGGCGGGGCCGGATAATCCGGACAAGGCAACGGTATTAATGGATGGAAATAAACTTCCCAGAAATATTCCTACAAAAGCTTGTGGCCACAGTAATTCGCTGAAAGAGGCCGGATGATTGTAGGAGGAAACCCAAAAACTGGCGGCCGCAAATCCCAATAAGGAGAAAATAGCCAGGATACGTGCATCCAGATGATTGAGCAGGCGCTGGGTCAAGATAAAACTGATTTTCGAAAAAATCGCCATGGGTAATATCAACAGGCCGACCAGCCAGGCGCTGTAGCCCATGACCAACTGAAATCCCACAACATAAAGGGCAATGCTGCCTTGAAAAAGCAGAATAGTAAAAAAAAGAACCATGCCACCGATCAAGAAATTACGACGTTTCAGAAGATGCAGCTCCAGCAAAGGATGCCTGCCATACCATTCCCAAATCGCAAATACCATCAGAGCAAGCAGACTGATCATACCAAGGAAAATAATGGGGGATGAGCGCCACCAACTGATGATCTCTCCCCTATCGAGTGCTGACTCCAGAGTAGCCAGAGCAATCAGCAGAAAAAGTAGCCCCGGCCAATCCAGGGGAGGATGATGGTGTTCCATCTCTCTACCGAACAGTAGAATCGCAATAAAGGCAGCCACGCTGAGGGCAATAGGAATGTTTACATAAAACAGCCAGCGCCAACCGATGCTGTCGGTGATCCAGCCACCGATAAATGGACCCAGGGTAAAGGGCGTGAGCGCAGCGATCCCCCACAAGCTCAGACCGATGTTACGGCGATGCACTTGATAGTGGCGCAGGATAATCTGCAAAGATCCCGGAATGGTCAATCCACTCGAGAACCCCTGAACAATACGGGCAATCAGAAAGATGTCATAATCATTCGATTGGGCACAGATGGCTGAAGCCAGGGCGAATACGATAAAAGCACCTGCCAAAACCCGCATTTCCCCCCAGCGCTGCAAAAACCAGGGAGAGGAGGGAAAGGCCAGGGCCATGGCGAGAAAAAAATCTGACTGGGTCCAAATCGCAAAGTCCGGGTTGACGCCCAGACTCCCGGCAACATGGGGTATCATGGGCAGATAGGCACCGGTGTTTAATAATAACAGAAAATGTCCGAGTCCGATCACCAGGTTCAGCAGCAATACCATGCCGGTGCTGAGCGGGGAAACTGCCGGAGCATTTTGTGAAAAAGCCATGAACAGGAAACCATTTCCGTGCTGATTTGAGCAAACGTCCCGATCATGTGGGTCATGCATATATATGTCAACCGTAGTGGATTCTCAAAACAACTCCAATTTGAGCGTTACCAGGTCATACGCAAAAAGCTTGATGCTTGCTACGTCGCTCATTATCTGAGGAAGATAAAGATGATTTATTGCATATTAATTATTAATTATAGGAAACTATCTTAATGATTAAAAAATAAAATATAAATAATAAATAGTATTTAAGGTGACTGGCTCTTGCACATCATCATCTCATACTTTATTGCCATTTTGATCTTATTGCCAGATATCCAATGGTTTTTCATGTCCAGTACGGAATTTGACTTCATGGCACTCAGTCTCTGGCTATTGGGTGGAATTTTATATATCTGGGTTATCGTGCTGATATTTTAACGAATGATTTTTTGGGTTTTTTACCCGAATATCTTCTTTCTTCTTGCTGGAAGAATGTGGACGCCATGGCTATTTCCACTCTGGCAGGAGGGAGTTGGTGGATTCTGTTACTGTTCATCTTGGGGTTCTGGCGCTATGTCCTAAGAAGGTTTCACCTCCGTTATACTGACCCGCGCTGCTTTCGTGATGATAGAGCAGTTTTAACCCTGACGATTTTGAGTGGTCAATATTGATCGCAGATCGGGGTTCTGATACCTTCGCAACTTGTGAGTGCAATAGTGGTGTTGCACTTTTCGTCTGTTCTCGTCCTTGCGTGGACAATTTCAGGTTTTCTATGGCGACAACAATCGGTCCCCTCGCAGTGGTAGCTGGTGAACCCCGTCAGGCCCGGAAGGGAGCAGCGGCAGCCGGCGATCCAGGTGCCGGGGTGCGGCTGATTAGCGTCGCCTCCCAATTTAGTGTTTTCCCATGACGGGATATTTAGCCCTTGCCCGACGTTGGCGGCCCCAGCATTTTGAAGATTTTGTTGGGCAGGAGGCCGTTGTAGCCGCCTTACGTCATGCCCTGGACTCCGGCCGAATCCACCATGCGTTTTTGTTTACGGGAACGCGAGGCGTAGGTAAAACCACTTTGGCAAGGCTGCTTGCCAAATGTTTGAACTGCGAAAAAGGTATCAGCAGCCAACCCTGCGGAACCTGCAGCGCCTGTCTGAGTATCAGCGCCGGAAATTTTGTCGACTTGCTGGAAGTGGATGCTGCCAGCCGCACGCGCGTGGATGAAACCCGTGAACTGCTTGATAACGTCCAATATGCGCCGGTGGCCGGGCGCTATAAAATCTACCTCATCGATGAAGTGCACATGCTGTCCACTCATAGTTTCAATGCACTCCTGAAAACCCTTGAAGAGCCGCCTGAACATGTCAAGTTTTTGCTGGCAACTACTGATCCTCAGAAGCTTCCCGTCACCGTTTTATCCCGCTGTTTGCAGTTCAACTTACGCAGGCTGGAAATCGGCCAGATTCAGGGGCGCCTGCAGCAGATCATGCTGGCAGAGAAAATTTCCGCAGAAGATGCCGCACTGCACATATTGTCCAAAGCTGCCGATGGCAGTTTACGCGATGCCCTCAGCCTTCTGGATCAGGCTATTGTCCATGGTGGTGGCGAAGTGCGCCGTGAGGGTGTGCTTGGCATGCTGGGACGCAGTGGCGACGATACTGTTATGCTGATGATTGCAGCGCTGATTGCCCAAGATGCGGAACGGGTATTTGCGCTGGTCAACGAACACCTGGCGCGGGGTCTGGATGCTGCCGGGCTACTGGACCTGATTATCGAGGGGACGCATCGATTGAGTCTTGCTCAGTTTGTGCCGGGCGTTGCAGAGGGTGATGATGCGGAACTGATCAGTCAGTTACGAAACAAAATCAATCCACTGGTTTTACAGTCCTGGTACGCCCTGTTGCTGTCAGCGCGCCGGGATTTTCAGCTCTATCCAGATCAACGCATGGCACTGGAAATGGCATTTTTGCGGGTGCTCAGTTTCTCTACGGGGAATATTCCACCATCGGCGCTGTCGCCCGAACCGGGGAAAAAGCCCAGTTCGATCTCTCAAACTTCTACAGAGACTGCGATCACAACCGTTGAAACTGTTCAACCCGTCCTGCCAGAACTGATTCCAGAATCACGCACATTTGCGGATGTGGTCCGCGAGCCCGCTCCTGAAATTCACAGAGAAAATGTATTCATACCGCCGCAAGCGGTCCATATGAGTCTTTCCTGGCAGGAACTGATTGCCACATTATCACTTTCACCGCTGCTGCAGGAACAGCTGCGTCACGGTCAAGCCCTGCAGCGTGATGCGCAAAAGGTGGATCTGCTCATAGAGCCTCGCTACCTGCCCTTTATTATCAAGGAAAAAGCACGAATTCTGAAAGCGCTCAGTGACCACTTTGGTCAGACGCCGCAACTCGTCATCAGTGAACTGACCGAGGCAAGCGGCGTACGCAGTGTAAATGCTGAAGCAGAATCTCAGGCCTCCGCGCGACAGAAAGAAGCACAGATCAGGGTGGCCAATGATCCTCTGATCAAACAATTTACAGAAATACTGGG
Organism: Acidithiobacillus albertensis; assembly: GCF_001931655.1. Taxonomy (NCBI): domain Bacteria; kingdom Pseudomonadati; phylum Pseudomonadota; class Acidithiobacillia; order Acidithiobacillales; family Acidithiobacillaceae; genus Acidithiobacillus; species Acidithiobacillus albertensis. The sequence continues at coordinate 1,011,090 of NZ_MOAD01000001.1, forward strand.
TACTCAGGTAGAATTCATTACCTTGATGACTTTAACGAATCAACAGGGAGGTAGTCGATGATGAAAGGTGGTTTGGGAAATATCATGAAACAGGCGCAGCAACTCCAGGATCGCCTGCAAAAAACCCAGGAAGAACTGGCCCATATTGAAGTCCAGGGACATGCCGGCGGTAATCTGGTAGAGGTCACCATGACCTGTCGCCATGATGTGCGCAAAGTGCGAATTGATCCCTCGTTGCTGGCGGATAATGATCAGGAAATGCTGGAAGACTTGGTAGCTGCGGCCATTAACGATGCGGTACGCAATGCTGAAAAGGTCAGTGCTGAACGGATGTCGGAAGTCACGGGTGGAATGAATATTCCAGGCATGAACCTGCCTTTCTGATATGGCTGATGTTCCGAGTATGGAGGCTCTGGAGGCGCTGTTAAGGCGCCTTCCCGGTATTGGACCGCGTTCTGCGCAGCGCATCTGCTACGATCTGCTGGTGCGTAAACGCAATCTTCTTCCCCAATTGGCCACCGCGCTGGAACGCGCGCATGCTGCAGTGCGTTTTTGCGAACGCTGCAATAATCTTAGCGAAGCCCCTTTGTGCGCTGTCTGTAAGGGTTTGCACCGGGATCATTCGCTGTTGTGCATTGTGGAATCACCCGCAGATTTGCGCGCCATTGAAGATACAGGCATGTTCAGCGGCGACTATTTTGTGCTGATGGGCCATTTGTCACCTCTGGATGGAGTCGGTCCGGAAGCCCTGCATCTGGATCGTCTCAGTGAGCGTTTGGCAGAAGCGGATCTGCAGGAGGTGATATTTGCCACCAACCCCACTCTGGAAGGTGAAGCCACTGCCCAGTTTCTGGCAGATCTGGTGCCTGCAGGCATTACCATCAGTCGTATTGCCCACGGCGTTCCGGTGGGCGGTGAACTGGAATATGTAGATCGCGGCACACTCGGACGGGCGCTGCATGGACGCCGCCTGCTGGATGAATAGTTAAAACAAAACATTAGAGAGAGGAAGAAGTCGTATGCTGGCTACGGGTGTGACGCCTCCGGGCGGTAATGTATTCTTTTTGTTGATGGGCGCCATTCTGGTTTTTGCCATGCATGCCGGCTTTGCCTTTCTGGAACTGGGAACCGTGCGCCGGCGCAGTCAGGTCAATGCGTTGGTCAAAATCCTCAGTGACTTTGGCATTTCGACCATTGTGTATTTTTTTATCGGTTATCATATTGCTTACGGCATCAGTTTTTTCGGAAACGTGCAAACCCTGACTGCCGGCGATCATGGTTTCGAAATGGTGCGTTTTTTCTTCCTGCTGACTTTTGCGGCAGCCGTACCCGCCATAATTTCCGGAGGCATTGCCGAGCGCGCCCGTTTTTATCCGCAATTGCTGGCTACGGCTTTTCTGGTAGGCCTGGTGTATCCCTTTTATGAAGGCATCGTCTGGGATAACAATTATGGCATTCAGGCCTGGTTTACGCAGACCTTTGGTGCGCCTTTTCATGATTTCGCCGGTTCGGTAGTAGTCCATGCCATGGGTGGCTGGATGGCCCTGATGGCCGTCTGGTTATTGGGACCGCGCCGGGGGCGCTATGGTAAGGATGGTACGGTGCATGCCATGCCGCCTTCCAATATTCCTTTTCTGGCCTTGGGCTCCTGGATTCTGATCATCGGCTGGTTTGGATTTAATGTGATGAGCGCCCAGCAGTTGGCTCAGGTTCAGGGTCTGGTGGCCCTGAATTCACTCATGGCCCTGGTGGGTGGCATGCTCGCCGCTCTGGCCGTTGGTAAGGGCGACCCGGGTTTTGTGCATAACGGGGCACTGGCAGGGCTGGTGGCTATTTGTGCCGGATCGGATGTGGTCCAGCCCATCGGGGCTCTGGCCATTGGTGCCATAGCCGGGATTATTTTTGTGTATTTATTTACCTTTGTACAACATCGACTGCGCCTGGACGATGTGCTCGGAGTCTGGCCTTTGCATGGCGTTTGCGGTGTCTGGGGTGGTCTGGCAGTGGGAATTTTCGGGCTGAAAATGCTGGGCGGTGCCGGAGGAGTCAGTTTCTGGTCGCAACTGCTGGGCACCAGTTTGGGGGTTTTGATTGCGCTGGTGGGTAGCGGAGTGGTTTACGGCACCATCAAGGCTTTCATTGGGATTCGCCTGGATGCCGAGGCGGAATATGCCGGTCCCGATTTGAGTATTCACCATGTCAGCGCGTATCCTGAGGAGGATATTGAGAGGGCCTGAACGTGGATAATGACTTTGTTGCATTGACTTGGGAGAGTCTGCCAAAAATACCGAAAAGGTCTCCTGATGCACATAAAGGTCGTTTTGGTCATGTTTTTGTACTGGGCGGCGCGCCAGGAATGGGCGGAGCACTGGCTTTGGCAGCTGCGGCTGCTTACCGAATTGGGGCAGGGCTGGTGACCGCCGTGGGTCATCCTTCCGCAGTTCCTTATCTGGCTTCCGCGCTTCCGGAAGCGACCTGGTGGGACTGGCCCCCGAGTTTCTCTGCCTTACCGGACAATGCAGTACTCGCCGTGGGGCCCGGTCTGGGGCAGGGTCTGGCAGCCCATGATATGCTGACTGAGGTCGGGAGTTTGCCCATTCCCCAGGTCTGGGATGCGGATGCCCTCAATATTCTTGCGCGTTTTGGTGCGCCATTGCTCAGTGCTAAGGCTGTTCGGCTGTTTACCCCGCATCCAGGTGAAGCGGCCCGTCTGCTGGCAATGCCGCTTCCTGACGTTCAGCTGGACCGGATAGGGGTAATACATGCGCTGCAATCCCGCTATGGCGGGCGTTGGGTTTTGAAGGGGCAGCACAGTCTGATGTTGGGTGAAACAGCGCGCTGTTATTGCCCCTGGGGAAATCCGGGAATGGCAACTGGCGGCAGCGGCGATGTATTGACCGGGGTGCTGGCGGGGTTGCTGGCCCAGGGCCTGTCAGCCGATGATGCCTTGATTCTGGGGGTTGCCATTCATGCCCTCGCCGGCGATCGTGCGGCCCGACGTTTGGGAGAAGAAAGCCTGTTGGCCAGCAATATTCTCGAAGAACTACCTTTTGTCATACAGGAGTTGAATGCCATCCATGTCTGAAACCGAAATGCTGAAAGCCTGGGATCGCCGTTATTTTTGGCACCCCTTCACCCAGATGCAATGTTATGGAGATGATGATCCCTGGATTATCGAGAGGGCGGAAGGCCATTATTTGTACGATGTGGATGGTGCGCGTTGTCTGGATGCGGTGGCGAGTCTCTGGTGTAATGTGCACGGTCATCGTCATCCGCGCCTTGATGCTGCCCTTATGGAGCAGTTGGCAAAAGTCGCGCATACCACAGCCCTGGGCGCCAGCAATCCACCGGCTATCCGTCTCGCCCAAAAGCTGGTTGAGTGCACACCCGAATCTCTGCAACATTGTTTTTTCAGTGAAGATGGTTCCGAGGCGGTAGAAGTGGCTATTAAAATGGCAGCGCAGTACTGGGCCAACATCGGGCGTCCGGAGAAGCATCTTTTTCTGACCCTCGATAACGCTTATCACGGCGATACGGTGGGAGCTGTTTCAGTGGGCGGATTTCCGCTTTTTCATGAAGTGTATGGTCATTTGCTGTTCCCGACGCGCAGGTTGCCCAGCCCTTATGTGCTGCAATGGGAACAATGCCAGGGAGATGCCGGGCAGGCAGCCAAGCTCTGGCTGAATACTCTGGAAGCTGTTTTACTGGCCGAAAAAGACCATATTGCCGCTTTGATTCTGGAAGGCGGCGTGCAGGGTGCAGCCGGGATATTGCCTTTTCCACCGGGGGTCTTGTCGGGCGCACAAAAGCTCTGTAATACCCATGAGGTCCTGCTTGTTGTTGACGAGGTAGCCACTGGCTTTGGTCGCAGCGGCCAGTTGTTCTCCTGCCAAAAAGAACAGGTCGAACCTGACTTGCTGGCGCTCGGCAAAGGACTGAGTGGCGGTTATTTACCCATTGCCGCAACGCTGACTTCAGAAGCAATCTATCAGGCTTTTCTGGCCCCCTTTGGCGAAGCCAAACAGTTTTATTACGGACATACCTTTACGGCCAACCCTTTGGCCGCTGCGGTGGCTCTGGAAAATCTGAGCATTTTTGCCGAAGGCTATTTGTTGTCCGAAATCCCCAATAAAATCGAAAAACTGCGCGCAGGTCTGGAAGTATTTCACCATCAACCCTGGGCAGGTGAGCCCCGGCAATTTGGCTTGATGGCGGCCATTCCCTTGCGTGACCCGGCTACTGGAGCGGCTTACCCTTATGGCGAACGTGTTGAATACATGGTCTGCAAACGTGCCCGGGAAATGGGTGTGTATAGCCGCCCCCTTGGTGATCTGCTCACCATTGTGCCCCCTCTGTCGGTGACAGAGCAGGAAATAGACACTATTCTCCACACATTATTTGACGCCATGGCGGAAGGAAGAACCCAATGACAACGGCCCAGGAAATCATGACCCGTGCGCCCAGCACGGTGCAGGAAGATGATTCGGTCAAGAATGTCGGCAAAATCTTGCTGCAGACGGGGCACCACAGTATTCCCGTAGTCAGTGCCTCCGGGCATCTGGTCGGCATGATCGGTGAGCGCGACCTGATTGATGCCAACCGCGAGGTGCATTTGCCCACTATGTTGACCATTCTCGATGGATTGATTCCGTTGGGTGGCATGCATGAATATGAAGAAGAGTTACGTAAAGTCACGGCTGTTACTGCAGGCCAGTTGGCTACTACCAAGGTCGTGACCGCAGGACCCGACGAAAACACCGATGCGGTCGCCGAAAAACTCTTGCGTAAGGAAGTGCATGCCTTGCCTGTTGTGGATACAGATGGAAAGCTGTTGGGTATCATCACCCGCTCCGATATTCTCCAGCATTTGTTAAAACCCTGAGTTTGCGGATGGATTGGGACTTTCCCAGTGCAGATATTTGCCAGTCCTGGGGGGCGGCCCTGGCGCAAACATTGCGAGCACCGGCAGTCATTTATCTGGAAGGCGACCTGGGAGTCGGTAAAACAACGCTTGCCCAGGGTATTTTGCGGGCACTGGGCGTCACCCAATCCGTCAAAAGTCCCACCTATACTTTGCTCGAAACCTATGAAACAAAATCCGGACTGGCACATCATCTGGATTTGTATCGTTTGAATGATCCCGAAGAGCTGGAATTTATCGGTATACGTGATTATCTGGAGACCCCTGCCCTATGGCTGATCGAATGGCCGGAAAGAGGCAAGGGGCATCTGCCGGGTGCTGATCTCAAACTGCATTTGCATATTCAAGCTGATGCCCGGCATCATTTGTCCGCAACGGCGCAGCATGTGCGCGCCGAAGCCTGGGTGCAGGCTTTACCGGTTGATCTGGCGAGCATTACATGAACAAGTCAGTGACCAGCCCGCCACGCGTGCGCCGCCTGGACGCCACCCTCGCCAATCAGATTGCAGCGGGGGAGGTGGTGGAAAGGCCCGCCTCGATCCTTAAGGAACTGCTGGAAAATAGTCTGGATGCACAGGCTACCCGGATTACCATTCAATTACAGGGTGGTGGTATGGATTTGCTGAGTGTGGAAGACAATGGCACCGGCATATTACCCGAAGATCTGCCGCTGGCACTGGAGCGTCATGCCACCAGTAAGGTGGCAAGCTGGGAAGATTTGCAGGCTATCCAGACCATGGGCTTTCGTGGTGAAGCACTGCCCGCTATTGCCTCGGTGGCGCGGATGGAAATTCTGAGCAGAACGCACGACGCGGGGCAGGGTGCCCGGCTCCAGGTGCATGGTGGTGAGGTCCTGGCCTCGGAACCTGCTGCTCGCGCCCCCGGTACGACGGTGCAGGTTGCCGACCTGTTTTACAATGTCCCGGCGCGCCGCAAATTTCTGCGTTCGGCTGCCGCCGAATTGACGCGTATCCAGAAGGTGCTCCGACAGATAGCTCTGGCCAATTTCCCGGTGGCTTTTCAACTGCTGCAAAATCGTCGCAGCCTGGTGCAGTATCCGGCGGCCGCTGATGCCGAAGCCCGTTCTGCCAGAGTCGCAAGCATCCTGGGCGAAGGTTTCTTGGCAAATGCGCTGTACCTTGAGCAAAGTGATCAGGGTATGTCGCTGCGGGGCTGGCTGGGCTTGCCTACCTATAATCGTGCCCGGGGCGACGAACAATACTTTTTCGTCAATGGTCGTCCGGTGCGTGATCCGGTGCTGACCCATGCCTTGCGCGCTGCCTATCAGGATGTATTGTTTCAGGATCGTCACCCGCTGTTTGTTTTATATCTGGATATGCCTGCCGAGCAAGTGGATGTGAATGTGCATCCAGCCAAGGCTGAAGTCCGTTTTCGGGATAGTCGCGCGGTACATGATTTCCTTTTTCATACCCTGCGTCGGATTATTGCCGAGCAGGGTGGGGATAAACCGCAAATTTCCGTTCCGGTACAGCCGGCAATGCGCCCCCTCGGCCTTGCTTTGGATATCCCCGCTGCTGGTGCTGTCCGTCCGCCTTCGGGTCCATCTTCTGCTTATGTACCTTCCTTCCAGCAGGACTTGAGTGGTGTCGCAGAGGCCCGGACAGCCGCTTATTGGGAGCAGATGGTTGCAGCCGGTACGTCGCGTCCGGTAGAAAGTTACCTCGATCACTCTCCGCAGGAACAATCCCTGGCGCCGGAATATCCGCTGGGGCAAGCCATAGCGCAAATTCATGCCCGTTTTATCGTGGCGCAGAATCAGGAAGGCATGATTCTGGTGGATCAACATGCGGCGCATGAGCGCATCCTTTATGAGAAAATGAAAAAAGACTGTCAACTGGATGATAAACAACAATTTGTGATTCCAGAATATGTGCATGTTACCGCCGCACAAATGGCCTGTTTTGAAGAGCGGCAGGAGACATTGCGAGCTGCTGGTCTGGATATCAGCGTAGCCGGGCCGGGCACATTGGCTATTCATGGTGCTTTGCGTTCCCTGGATGCGCGCAATTTTGCGCAACTGGTCGCGGAACTTCTGGATATGGAAAAACCCTGGGGGCAGGGCGACGTGGAGGGTAATCCGGCATTGGCTGAAATGGCCTGTCGGGCGGCCATCAAGACCAGTCGGCGTCTGAACCTTGATGAAATGAACAGTCTCCTGCGCCAGCTGGAGGTGACGCCACGGTTTGGACAGTGTAATCACGGTCGGCCTACGGTTGTGCAATTTTCTCTGGCGGATCTTGACCGCCTGTTTTTGCGTGGCCGATGATTCCCGCCCTGTTCCTGATGGGGCCTACGGCGAGTGGCAAAACAGCACTGGCCATGCATATTGCCAACCAGCTGCCGGTAGACATTATCAGCGTCGATTCCCTGCTGGTTTATCGTCATTTTGATATTGGCAGCGCCAAGCCGGATTGCGCACTAAGGCAGCAATATCCCCATGCTCTGGTGGATATTCGTGAACCGGATCAACCCTATTCCGCCGGACTTTTTCGGGAAGATGCCCTGGCTTGCATCACCCGGGCACGCGCCCGTGAACGCATCCCCCTGCTGGTGGGGGGCACCGGCCTGTACTTCCGGGCGCTGGAACGTGGTATTGACGATCTGCCTCCTGCCGATCCGCAAATACGGGGAAAACTACTGGAAGAAGCCGCGCAAGAGGGCTGGCCGGCATTACATGAGCGGCTGGCTGCTCTTGATCCGCAAACGGCGGCAGGCATTCAGCCATATGATCAGCAACGTATTCAGCGTGCGCTGGAAATCATTCAGCAAACCGGGGCACCGTTAAGTCAATTGCGGCAGTGGCAGGGCGCTTTCCCCGGACCACTACTGAAAATCCTGTTACGTCCGCCTCGCGCCTGGCTGCATGATCGTATTCAGCAACGACTGGATATGATGCTCCAGGAGGGCTTCCTGGAAGAAGTGGCGGCTTTACAGAAACGTCACTACGATCCTGATCTTCCAGCCATGCGGGCAGTGGGTTACCGCCAATATTTTGCCCGCCTGAATGGCGAGTTTACAGCGGCAGAAGCTTATGCGGCAGCCCTGGCGGCAACGCGTCAGCTGGCCAAGCGCCAGGACACATGGTTTAAAAGAGAGAGTGCGAATCTGGTGCTGGATCCGGCAGAAGATCAAGCATGGAAGTCTTTGCCGAACTGGATCAGACAGCAAATGCTGTAATACACTTTCATTTTGCTCTATCGGCTCTGACGGCAATTACCGGTTCCGGGCCAAGCTCCAAAATCTTCTACGGGAGAAAATGATTGAAATCCTGGCATTTCCTGGGCTGCTTGCTGCCAGCGTTGATGCTGGCTGGCTGTGCACCGCCCATGCCGCATCTGGCAAAACCTACCCCATTGCAGGATTTACAGCTTGGCAGTGACTTGACACAAAAAAAATCGTCTGTAGCTGCTGTTGCGGACTGGTGGCGTCCTTTACTCAATCAGCCAGAGCAAAACATCATGCAACTGGCTCTTGAAAAAAATCCGGACATGCTTGCTGCGAAAGCTAGAATAGCCTTGGCTTTATCTGCCTTGCGCGAAGCGGGAGCGCAGCGCGAACCACAACTCCAGGGCACCGGTCAGATTGGGGTAAGCCGTTGGACCAAAAATCAATTTTATTTGCCACCCTATGCCGGAGAAACCTCCTGGAACAATTTGTTAAAGTTTGATTTTTCTTTTCATCTTGATCTTTGGGGCAAGGAGCAGGAGCAGGTCAAGGAGGCGCGCCTGCGCTTGCAGGCAGCCGAACAGCAACGGCGCGCTGCCAGGTTGATTCTTGAAAATGCCGTGTTGCAACAGCTTCTTGC
>NZ_MOAD01000001.1:1019936-1051483 GCF_001931655.1 Acidithiobacillus albertensis
CGGTCATGAGTGCCATTGTATTTCCGCAACCGCTGGAAGATCTGCTGCAGCATACGGCACAAACGCGCCTGCAGCATTTTTTGCGCAATACCTTGCGCGTACTGCAGGGAGGGGTGCCGAGGGCTGACTGGATTGCCCTGCATCTTGAAGCGATTCAGGAGATTTTGCAGCTGGATAGTTATCGTTCCGGGGCGTTTTTTGAAAGTAGTCGCGGACGCCGTAAAAATATGCGCGTTCGGCAGATGATTGCCGACATGATGTTTGCTTCGGGTTCGCTGCATTTACTGAATAGTCATATTCGCAGATTGCAACGTGATACGCTCGCACCGGTGCGTATCAAAACTGAAAATTTGATCGATTCGATATGTCTGGATTTTCAGGAGATACAACAACAAATCCAGAATGGCGAAATAATTACCGCAGAAAATCAGTTGCAGAGTCTGCAAAACAGGACCGTGCAGCAATTAGATGAATTACGGATCTCTTTGCTGGATGACCTGAATGCTGATCAACGACTGGCTCTCGATAGCCTGATACTGTTACTCATCCGCTTTCTGGCTGAACTCCGGCGCTATATGGTCAGTTATGGGCAATTGCTTTGTCCCGAGGCAATCAAGGCGGCTCCCCCCTTACCGCTGGCAATTGCCAGAGTACAAGAGAAACATTGGCACGCCTCTTTTGACCGTCCGCCTACAGAAATAGCCCAGCCCTTGAGCGCGGCCTTGCGCAGCATGGTTGTTGTTGCGGTGGTTTCGCTTTTCTGGTTAAACACGGCGTGGCCTTCTGGTCCCGAAGCCGTCATTATTGCCGTAGTCCTCAGCGCGTTATTTTCCACCTTTCCCAATCCGCTGGCTTCGGTGCGGCAGATGGGGTTTGGTGTACTCACTGCCTTCCTCTCGGCTCTCCTGTTCAGTCTGGAGTTTTTACCGCGAATATCGGGTTTTCCCATGCTGGCTCTTGCACTGTTGCCGTTTTTGTTAATCCCTCCTTGGTTGTTGACGCGTACCCGGTGGTCAGGCACTGCGGCTGGTTTTGGTATATTTTTCCCCCTGTTTGCCATTCCGGGAGATGGGCAGGAAATATCTTATAGCGCATTGCTGAATAATGGGACCGCACAATTGCTGGCAGTATTTATAGTGGGAATTGCTTTTTATCTCATTTTTCCAGTGGGTAATAACTGGGAGCGACGGCGACTTCTGCAACGCTTTCGCCAACTTGTCCGGGTTGCGGCGCAGGCTCCATTACCCAACTTACGTAACCAGTTTGAAGCGGAAAGTCGTGAATATTTGCGTTTATTGGCCGCAGATTTGTCACCTCAGCAGGCCAGTGACCTGAAAATTCTGCGCGAGGTAATGCGTCTTAATGAGCTCGCCGAAGGCATCCTGCAGCTGCGTATTTTGCTGCATGCACAGGCAGAAATGGCAGGTGAGCAACCTTTGTCGCGCTACGAAGCGCAATATGTTACTCCCTTACTTGAAGCGTTTCCCAAAAAATATGAGGTACCCATGTCGGCAAATTATGAAAACCGTCTATGCGCGGTCATGGACGCTGCGGCCAATTTGCCAGTAGAAACCGTCGATACGGCCTTACACCCTATTTTGCCGCCTGATGCCCTGTTTCGTGTTTATGTTCATGTCATTGCCAGCGTATCACGACGCTTCTCGGTAGCAAACGAGGCTGAGCATGCCTGTTGAAATAGTCCTCTTTGGTGCTGTGCTGCCAACGCTTTTGCCTATTTTTGGGCTGAGCGTCATTCTGTATCTGATCGTGGACAAATGGACCGGTAGATGGGATATGGATCGCTGGATATGGCATCCGGCACTGTTTCGTCTGGCCCTGTTCGTGTGTGTTTTTGCACTGTTGGGCCTTGAGGTTTATAAATGATTGCACGCATATTGCGGGTTTTGGTTACCATTCTGGTCGTGCTCCTTGCTGCCTGGCTGGGTTGGCGACTATGGCAGGCCTATATGGATCAGCCCTGGACAAGAGATGCGGTGGTACAGGCACAAATTGCCCAAATCAACGCCGACGTCGGAGGTCGAGTGATTGATCTTTATGTCAAGGATAATCAGAAAGTAGCAGCCGGAACGGTACTTTTCCGCATTGATCCACAGCGCTATCGTCTGGCTCTCGCCAATGCGCGGGCCGCACTGGCGGATGCCAATGCGCAATTGGCGTTGCGGCAGGAGCAGTCGGCACGTCGGGCGCATTTGCCTGACGACGTTGTTTCGGCTGAGGCTCGCTCTGATGCCCTGCTGCAAGTGCGCGTAGCCCGGGCGCAGGCTGACGCTGCAAGTGCGCGCGTCCATCTGGCGCAATATGATCTTGCCCATACCGAGGTGCGGGCTCCGGTGGCGGGTATTATTTCCCATCTGCGTCTGCGCGTAGGGGATTACGCAGCAACCGGTAAGCCGCTTCTGGCCTTGGTGGAGACGGGCAGCTACTGGATTGACGGTTACTTTGAACAAACCCGGCTACAGGGTGTGCATGTAGGAGATCATGCGCATCTGCGCCTGCTGGGATCTGCACATACTTTTCCGGGGTTGGTGGAGAGTATCGCACCAGCTATTACTGATCGCGAAAGCCACACCGGAGCACGTCTCGTGGCAAATGTCCGGGCAAGCTTCAATTGGGTGCGTCTACCTGCCCGCATTCCCGTGCATATCAGGATTTTAAGAAAACCCAAGGATTTCCCGCTGACTGCCGGGATGCTTTGTTCCGTAGTCATTGAACGAAAGCACTCATGACGCCAGGTTTTTACGGGAACTGAACGTCATGGGTAAGCACATCTGGAACAGGACTATCGATTGCCAGTAAACCGGTGTAATGCTAGCCTATGGCGACTTTTAATCTATCCCTATTGAGGAACTTATGGCTGTTGAGCGCACTTTGTCCATTATTAAACCCGATGCCGTCCAGAAAAATGCAGTAGGTGCCATTCTGGGCCGTTTTGAAGCAGCGGGTCTGCGGGTGGTAGCCAGTAAAATGTTGCATCTCAGTCAGGAAGATGCGGGTGGTTTTTATGCTGTTCACAAGGCCCGTCCCTTTTACGGTGAACTTTGTGCTTTCATGAGCAGCGGCCCGGTGCTGGTCAGCGTTCTGGAAGGCGAGGGCGCGATCCTGAAAAACCGTGATCTCATGGGTGCGACCAATCCCAAAGATGCTGCATCTGGAACCATTCGTGCGGATTTCGCTGACAGTATTGATGCTAACGCCGTCCACGGTTCGGACAGTGCCGAAACAGCTGCCTGGGAAATCAGCTATTTCTTTAGTCAACGGGAGATTTTTTCGCGCTAAATGAGTGCCGAGGCTTGTGCTGTGATGCCGGCTCAAAAGCCGCAGCTTCTGGGGCTGGATCGCCAGTCCCTGGAGTTCCTGTTGGCCGGTTGGGGGGAATCGCCTTTTCGGGCCAAGCAAATTCTGCAATGGATTCATGGCCGGCAGATCACAGACTTTGCGGAAATGAGCAACATCAGCAAGGCGTTACGTGCGCGGCTGAGCGAAGAAACCCAATATGCGGAGCCGGAAATTCTCGCTGATCAACTGGCTGCTGACGGTACCCGAAAGTGGTTGTTGGGTTTGCCCGACGGCAATGCGATTGAAACGGTTTTTATTCCCGAGGAAGATCGGGGAACTCTCTGTGTCTCCTCGCAGGTAGGCTGTTCGCTGGCTTGCAGCTTCTGTGCGACGGGCGCTCAGGGGCTCAACCGTAACCTCGATACCCATGAAATTATTGCCCAGATCAGAACGGCCCGGCAAATACAGGGCTTGGATGCCATTACCAATATTGTCTTTATGGGTATGGGCGAACCGCTGCTGAATTTACGCCAGGTCTTGCCGGCCCTGGATTTGTTGCGCGACGATTTTGCCTATGGTTTTGGGCCCAAGCGCATCACAGTCAGCACCGCTGGTGTGGTTCCGGGTCTTGATCGACTGGGTGCGGAAAGTCCGGTCAATCTGGCAATCAGTTTACATGCCAGCCGGGACGAAGTCCGTGACGTTTTGGTGCCGGTCAATCGTCATTACCCTCTGGCTGAATTGCTCGATGCCTGTCGTCGCTATCCGCTGCTCCCGCGTCGCCGCATTACTTTTGAATATGTCATGCTGGATGGCGTCAATGATAGCGATGCCGATGCCCGGGCTCTGTTGCGCATATTATCGGGTATTCCAGCCATGGTGAACCTCATACCGTTTAACAGCTTTCCGGGTTCTGATTACCAGCGTTCACCGCAAAAACGCATTGATGCCTTTCGGGATATTATTCTGCGCGGCGATGTGATGACCGTCACCCGTCGCCCGCGTGGCGATGACATCGCCGCTGCCTGTGGACAGCTTGCGGGACAGGTGCGCGATGGTCGACGCAGCATTCCTTTGAGGGTTCAGGCATGAAAACAGATGGAATGCGCTTCCATAAAGTAATCTGGATTCCTGGCTTGCTTGTCGTGTCGGCATTGAGTGGTTGTGGGCTATTTGGCAGTAAAAGTTCGCCCATGACTTCGGATCAACAAATGGCCGCCTTTATTGCTCATGAACACAAAACCCGTGCTACTGACCAGGGTCTTCAGGCTCCTGCCGATGATGGTAAAGCCAAAGCGGGTATTTATACTTCACTGGGCACGGCTTATTTGCAGGATGGACACCCCCGGCAAGCCATTCGCGAACTGCAAATGGCCAATCAGGCGGATGACAGCTATGCAGATGCCTACAATGTGATGGGTCTGGCCTATGAGCAGCTAGGACAGAAAACTCTGGCACGCCAGGCTTTTGAACAGGCCCTGTCACTGGACGCCAAAAATCCGGAATACCGCAATAATTATGGTGCGTTTTTGGTGAATACGGGTGACTACCAGCAAGCGATTGTGCAACTCAAGCAAGCTACCGCCGATCCTTTATACAGCACGCCACAATTTGCCTGGACCAATCTGGCCCAGGCCTATGCGGGCCTCAAAGATCCGGTTGCCGCGCGCAATGCGCTGAATCGTGCGCTCTATCTTCTTCCCAACTATCCACCTGCCTTGCAAATACTGGCCGAAATGGACTTTAAAGAAGGTAATGTGCAAGCCGCCTATGGACATTTGCAGGTGGTACTTGCTCAGGAACCAGATAACGCCAGTGCGTTACTGTTGGCCGGACAGATTGCCGCCCGGCAAGGACGCCCGGAACAGGCTGCGGCTCTGTGGCAGCGCTGCGTCAATGCCGCACCATATTCCGATGCGGGAAAAAAAGCGCAGCAATTGTTGCTGCAACATGGTTGATCAAGAGATGGACTCCATGGATGAAAGCCTCAGCAATCCGGATTTGCGAAATGCCCGTGAAGCACGTGGCTGGACTCTAAAGCAGGTAGCGGAACGCTTACATATTACTGAAATTCAGGTTCAAGGGCTCGAAGAAGGGAATTATGCCGCGCTTCCCGGCGCCACTTTTGCGCGTGGATTCCTCAAGAATTATGCACGCATTCTGGATCTGGATCCGGAACCGTTGCTGCGCAATTATGACGCCGCCAACGCGGGGTCGGGAATTTCTCCGACGCGCCAATTGCTTCCTGATGGCGAGAGCCCCCTGCTGGATTACAGTAAACGCACCCTGCTGATTTCTTTCTTGATATTGATTGCCGTTATAGTGGCTGTCTGGTGGTTCTGGGGGCGGAGCGAGAACGCTTCGACCGTACTACCTGAAAATAACAGCCACAGTGTTTCCTCCATGCCGGCGACCCTGGCTGAGCCGGCAATTTCCAATACGGCGCCCACTGCTTCTGTGCAAAGTGTGGTCGTAGTCACTCGCAGTCAGGCTGTAGGCAGCTCCAGTCCAGTGACAGCCACCGCGCAATCGGCTGCGACCAGCTCTACAGTGACCAGCAATACGACTGCGGGAATCGCTTTCCAGTTTCATGCCAACTGCTGGGTACAGGTCAGGGACGCTGCCGGTAAAACCTTGTTGGCGGTCCTCGGTCGTCCGGGTGATCTGCTCAAAGTGAACTCAGGAAAACCGCCTTATCAGGTTCTGGTTGGCAATGCCCAGGGCGTGACCATTCATTATCAGGGTAAAGCTATTGCGCTTCCTGCGAACGCCATGGGTGTAGCCCGTCTGCAACTGGGAACCCCCCCCACCGCAAGCACGCAATCTGCTGCTGTTCCAGCGATTACAGCGTCAGCACAGAGTTCGGCAGATATTCACAGTCCTGTTAACCGGAACCATGCTGTGCTAAACCATAGTGCACAACCCGACGTTGTTGCCCCAATCACTTCCGCAGCGCTTTCCGTAAGCGCATCTGTTACTAGCGAGGCATCCCATGCACCATGAATCTCCTATTCAGCGTCGTAAAACCCGGCAAATTCACGTTGGAAAAGTCGCCATCGGTGGAGATGCGCCGATCAGCGTACAAAGCATGACCAATACCGAAACCCGGGACGTAGCAGCCACTGTGGCGCAAATTCGCCGTCTGGAAGCGGTGGGAGCAGACATTGTTCGGGTTTCTGTACCCAGTATGGATGCTGCTGAGGCTTTCAAGGCCATCCGTGCGCAAGTGGAAACACCTCTGGTCGCCGATATTCATTTTGATCATCGCATTGCTCTGCAGGTCATGGCCGATGGTGTTGATGGTCTGCGTATCAATCCCGGTAATATCGGTTCACTGGACAAAACCCGTCTGGTCGTGGAAATGGCCAAGGATAAAGGCATTCCCATTCGTATCGGTGTGAATGCCGGTTCCCTGGAAAAAGATATTCAGGAAAAATATGGCGAACCCACGCCTGAAGCCTTGGTAGAGTCTGCCTTGCGGCATGTGAGTATTCTCGATGAGCTGAATTTCCACGATGTTAAAATCAGCGTGAAAGCTTCCGACGTTTTTCTCGCAGTAGGGGCATACCGACTGCTTTCAGAAAAAGTGGATTATCCCCTGCATCTGGGCATTACCGAGGCGGGTGGTCTGCGTTCGGGTACGGTAAAATCCGCCATTGGTCTGGGTCTGCTGCTGCGTGATGGTATTGGCGATACCATCCGTATTTCCCTGGCCGCTGATCCCGTCGAAGAAATCCGGGTTGGCTTTGATATTCTCAAGAGCCTGCACCTGCGCCAGAAGGGTATTAACCTGATTGCCTGTCCTTCCTGCTCCCGTCAGGAGTTTGATGTCATCAACACCATCAATGCCCTCGAGGCGCGGCTTGAAGATATTCTTGAGCCCATGGATGTGTCGGTGATTGGCTGCGTGGTCAATGGTATTGGCGAAGCCAAGGAAGCGGACATTGGTCTGGCGGGCGGAGACAAGCGTAGCATTCTCTATTATCGCGGCAAGCAGGTAGACCGGGTAGAAAACGTGAATATAGTTGATGTGCTGGAAAAACGGATTCGTGCCGAAATTGCGGAGCGTCAGGCAGCCCGTAATGATGCCTGAGCGCCTGGTAATGGTTCGTTTGGGGAAAGTGAGTTATTCGTATGGCTGTTAAGGGATTACAGGCGGTGCGGGGAATGAACGATATTTTCCCCGCAGAAGCAGCAGCCTGGCAGGCTCTGGAAACGGATTTGCGGGGCTTGCTCAAGTTGTATGATTACGGCGAAGTCCGTCTCCCGTTGCTGGAATCGACAGAACTTTTCGCCCGTGCCATTGGTGACGTCACCGACATTGTCCAGAAAGAAATGTACACCTTTGCCGATCGTAATGGCGACAGTCTTACTCTGCGTCCGGAAGGGACTGCTGGTTGTGTACGAGCCGCGATCCAGAATCAGACCATGCGCGGGCAGACTCCGCGTTATTATTACATGGGCCCCATGTTTCGCCATGAACGTCCCCAGAAAGGCCGCTATCGGCAATTTCACCAACTGGGCGTTGAGGTTTTCGGTCAGGCCGGAGCCGGTACAGATGCCGAAATCATCGCCCTGTCTGCGCGTATTCTGAAGCAGGCCGGGGTGCAGGCCTCTTTGCAAATCAACTCATTGGGCAGTCCAGAGGCTCGGGCAGCTTACCGTGAGCGACTTCTGGAGTATTTGCGACCGCAACAGGAAGCCTTATGTGCTGATTGTCAGACCCGTATGGAGCTCAATCCATTACGGATTCTGGATTGTAAAGTGCCTGGCTGTCAGCAGATTGCCAGCAGCGCACCACATCTGGTGGATCATCTCGATACCGAATCGGCCCTGCATTTTGCCAGTCTGCAAAAACTGCTGACCGCTCTTGATATTTCCTATCAATTGAATCACAGCCTGGTACGCGGGCTGGATTACTATAACCGGACGGTTTTTGAATGGGTTACGGATGCCTTGGGTGCGCAGGGAACCGTGCTGGCCGGTGGTCGTTATGATGGACTGGTTGCCCAGCTGGGTGGTCAGGATACTCCCGCCATTGGTTTCGCTGTAGGGTTGGAACGCTTACTCGCCTTGCAGGAAATTCAGGGAAACCAGGCCTGCGCCGACAAACCTGTACTTTTTATCGGGGCCATGGAGGACGATAGTCTCGCTCGTTCCTGGCAACTCGCTGAAGCTCTCCGTGATCTGGGTATCAGTGTGGTCACTGGCGGCCCTGCGGGTTTCAAAGCTCTGCTGAAGCAGGCAGAACGTTCCCGGGCGCTGTTCCAGCTGGTCATCGGGTTGGGACAATTGCAAGGAAAACCAGTAATCATCAAGGAACAGTGCGGGGAAGGGCGTTGGGAAGGCAGTCTGGAGGCAGTGATCACTGGTCTGCAAAGCCTCGGCGTTGATTTCCCCAAGCATGCACCCCATACTGGGCAAAATTTTGCCACTGCCAGAAGATCAAAGTGACCGGTCAAGAACTTTCCGCATTGCTCTCCCGCCATCGTATTACCCTGATTGTGGGTATTCTCGTGATTCTTTTTGCCGCCATGGGGTTTTTTGGCTACGAAAAATATCAACGCCATCAAACCGAAAAAGCGGCAGTATTGTATAGTGAGCTGGTAGATACCATGGTTCAGGGGCAGACCAGTACGGCCCGTGCCAGTGCGGATACGCTGATTCATCAGTACGCCCATACTCCTTATGCAACCATGGCGCATTTTTTTCTGGCACGCATGGATATGGAGGGCAAACAAGTTCCTGCCGCAGAAAAAACGCTCATGAGCGTGATAAAGAATACCAGCGCACCCCGTGGCATGCGCAGCCTTGCTCGCTTGAATCTGGCACGCCTGTATGTGGATCAGCATCAGGCACATAAGGCCCTGGATATCCTGCAAAATCCACAGCCTGCCTATGTTACCTTAGCTGATGAAATCAAAGGGGACGCCTATGCCTCTCTGAATCAGATCAGTCAGGCAGAACAGGCCTACCATTCGGCCATGTCCGCCTTGCCGGCGGCTGACCCTTATCGTACTTATCTGCAAATGAAAATCGCCAATATTGGAGTTGCGCCGTGATGCGGAATGATTTTTTCAAAAGCATATGGCGTTTAGCCGTTCTGGGAATAGTTGCTGCCCTGCTGAATGGCTGCGGCATCATGTCCTGGTTTAAATCCTCACCCAGTCCCAAAACGCCTCCACCCATCAGTAAAGGTCATAATAAAGTTTCTTTTTCGACGCAATGGCAGGCCCGGCTTTATGGACTATGGCCTATCAACCCCTACCAGGGAACAGAAATTGCCCACTCTGCGCATCAGATTGTGGTGGCTAATGCTTCCGGGCATCTGGTCAGCATGAATGAATCGGGCAGTCAGCAATGGATGCGCAGTCTGGATGGCAAAAGTGCGCGCGGTGCCACCATCGCCCATGGCGTCGTCTATGCGGGAACCAATGCCGGCAAGGTATTTGCGTTTGATTCTAAAAATGGTCATAAACTCTGGTCGGTACAACTCAGCTCCGAAGTGTTGACACCGGTAGTCTATGCCGACGATCACCTACTGATGCAAACCGTAAATGGCCATCTTTGGTCGCTAAACCCCAAGGATGGCAAAATTCAGTGGACCTTCTCCATGAACCAGCCCTCCCTCATCTTGCGCGCAGTTTCTACCCCGACTGTGCATGATGGTGTGGTTTATGCCGGTTTTGCTGATGGAACCTTGACAGCATTAAGTCTTTCCACGGGTGCTGAGTTGTGGCATGCCCGTGTAGCTATTGCCCATGGCAGCAACGAGCTGGCGCGGATGGTGGATGTGGCAGCGCGTCCGATAGTTGCTGATGATCAGGTTTTTGCGGCAGCCTATCAGGGTAATCTGGCTGCCTATACACAGCAGGGAGGCACCCAGAACTGGAGTGTCCCCATGTCGGTGTATTTAACTCCAGTCTGGTTCAAGGGACATTTGTATGTGGCCGATTCAGATGGAGTAATTTCTGAAATAGATCCTGGTTCCGGCAGCATCCTGTGGAAAAACGATAAACTCAAAGGCCATGCCATGACCGGTCTGAGTAGTTGTGGAAATGATTTGCTGGCAACCGATAATGGTGGCTATCTCTACGCCTTCAATCCCGAATCCGGGCATCGGATTGGTCAGACACGCCTTTCCTCCAGTGGAATTCAAAGTAGTCCTGTATGTCTGGATAATAACCAGATTCTTGCTCTCAGTGATGCGGGCACTTTGTATCGGATCAAGCTCGAAAAGCGCTAAGGCTGTATCATGACTGCAGTTATTGCCCTGGTGGGGCGACCCAATGTCGGTAAATCCACTTTTTTTAATCGCCTAACCCGTACGCGTGAGGCTCTGGTTGCCGATTTCCCCGGGCTGACGCGTGATCGTCACTATGGAACCGCGCAGTTTGAAGGGCGTCAGTATCTGGTCATTGATACCGGTGGCTTTGAACCTGAAGAACGCGAGGGCCTGGTTGCAGCCATGGCCATTCAGACCAGACTGGCTATTCAGGAAGCCGATGCCATCTGTTTTCTGGTCGATGCCAAAGAAGGCTTGTCTGCCCAGGATGAAGAAATCGCCATGGAATTGCGCCGTGGTGGCAAACCGATTTATCTGGTTGTGAACAAGATGGATGCCAAAGGAGCCGTCAGCGAACTCCCGGAATTCCATCGCCTGGGTCTGGGAATGCCCTATACCATTTCGGCCGCCCATGGACATGGGGTTGAAACCCTGCTGGAAGCCGTTTTCTCGGATCTGCCCAGTGAGGAAATTGCGCAGCAGGATGCCGGAAAAGGCCCCCGCATAGCCATGCTCGGCCGTCCCAATGTAGGAAAATCGACACTGGTAAACGCCATGCTTGGTGAAAAAAGAGTGTTGGTATTTGATGAGCCGGGGACTACCCGGGACAGCATCCGCATTCCTTATGAACGGGATGGCAAGCCCTATGTCATGATTGATACGGCCGGAATGCGGCGGCGTGCCCGAGTCGGCGAAGGCCTGGAAAAGCTCAGTGTTTTGAAAACATTGGGTGCATTGCGGGAAGCCGATGTCGTGTTGCTGGTGCTCGATGCCAGGGTCGGTATTGCTGAACAGGATTCTCATCTGGTGGGGGTCGCTGTAGAGTTGGGACGCCCGATTGTCGTCGTGATCAATAAATGGGACGGGATGAGTCCTCACGAGCGTAAGGCGGTCAAGCAGGAGCTCGAGCGCCGCCTGAGTTTTATTCAGTATGCGCCGGTCTACACCATTTCCGCCTTGCATGGTACCGGTGTTGGCGATTTGTACAAAAGTATTGATCGCCTTTGGCAGGATTCCCGCAAACATTTTTCAACAGGAGAGCTGAATAGGGCTTTGGGCGAGATTATTGAAACCCATCAGCCACCCATGGTTGGTGGACGCCGAATCAAGTTACGTTATTGTCATCAGGGTGGTGAAAATCCGGTTACCCTGGTATTTCACGGGAATCAATTAACGCGCTTGCCAGGTAGCTACAAGCGTTATCTGGAAAGCGCCTTCCGGAAAGCCTTACGCCTGGATTCCATTCCCTTACGTCTGTTATTTCGCCAGGGTGAAAACCCCTATGATCCACAAAGAGGCAAACATTAGATGAAAGGCAGTCTTTCTGGATGGTGGCGTTGGGCCATTATCGCGCTCCTTATTTATCTCGGTATTTTATGGAGTGGGGCGATGCTGCCGGTCAATCCCGAGGGTTTGTGGATTCGTGCCGGGGAGTATGCACTCTGGGCCACCGTAACTCTGGGTGCCCTGGCGCGCTTTTATCCGGTGCTTGGTCCTTATGGCTGGCGTCCGGTGACTATTTTTGTGGGGGCTGTTTTATCCGGGCTGGAGATTTTCATTGGTTCGGGTCCCGATACTAAAACCCGGGTGGACGAATGGATGACTGCTCTGATTGGCATTGCCGTAATCACGATTCTTGCCCGCGTGTTACCCCGTGCAATCACCGTCATCTGGTTTGGTCAGGAGGTGCAAAAGCGTGAACCTTTTACTCGTACGCCACGCTGAGGCAGAAGACGAAGCGGTTTCCGGTTCGGATTTTGCGCGGCAACTTACCTGCTATGGACATGAAACCGCAGCGGCTGTCGCCCGGGGCTTGCGTCATTGTATTCAGGGTTCAGTTCTATTGTGGAGTAGCCCCTTGCTTCGTACCCGCGAAACTGCCGCTTATATTTCCCAAGCTTTTGGTATTGAAGTGAATAGCTATCATGAAGCGATTCCGGCTGGCGATCTGAACACGCTCAGTCGGGATTGGCAGAACCTGAGCAAACAGCCCGAAACGCTGATTGTGGTGGGTCATCAACCCCATCTCGGAATTTGGACGACGCGGCTAACCCGGGTCAGTGTCCCCGTCAAAAAAGCCAGCGTAATTGGTATTCATCTGAAAACTGTTGATCAAATGGAAGGTGAACTTCAGTGGTATGCTTTGCCGGAAATGCTGCGCGCCGTTGCGACTGAGAACAAAGCCTAAGCACAACCGTTTTAGTCAGCACCGCAAATTGGTGTATAATTGATAAGTCACTTCACACGTTCAATCAGGAGGTGTTAAATGTCCGAAGCAGCGGATCTTGTTATCATTCTTATCACTGGCGCTGAAAATCCCAAGCGTCTTCCTTCCGCTTTTTTCCTGGCAGCCACTGCTGCCGCCGCCGAGCAGAAAGTCGTCATGTATTTCACCGGACCGGCCACGGAGTTGCTTGCCAAAGGTAAGGCCGAAAGTATATTTCCGATGGAAGGTGGCAAAAGTGTCGCCGACTTCATGAAGCTTGCCGAAGATAATGAAGTTCAGATTATTGGTTGCCTGCAGTCTCTGGAATTGAATGGCATGACCAAAGATGACCTGGCCAAACCCATTCCCATGATGAATCCCAGTGCTGCGCTGCCTTCATTGGCCGCTGCAGGTCGGATTCTGACCTGGTAATCGGCGCTTAAAAACCTTCATTGTCTTGAAGAGCCCGTCCTTTTGGTCGGGCTCTGTTTGTAACAGAAGTTTTGTCATCATACTGTCATATAACTGTGCTAGATTGCTAATTACGTCGCGTCAGGACTGCTCGCAAGCATTGATGACGTACGGTGTGTGTTTGGGAATAAGCCGTAAATCAACGTATTCGCCATCTTTGGAGGTCTTATGCTGTATCGTTTGAAGAAAGAGCTTTCTCGCAGTGTAAAGGGTGCCGTCATGGTTTCTGCATTGGGTCTTGTCGGCATGTATGCTATGCCTGCCAATGCTGCCACGATTTCTTTGTTGGAAACCGGTTCCACCCTGTTGTATCCACTTTTCAATTTGTGGGTACCTGTGTACACCAAAATGAATCCCGGCGTGCAGATAACCACCCAGGGTACAGGAAGTGGTACGGGTATTGCCGAAGCCATTTCCGGCGTCGCCCAGATTGGCGCCTCCGACGCATATATGAGTGATGCCCAGATCAAAATGCATCAGAACATCCTCAACATTCCTTTGGCCATCTCCATTCAGATGGTCAATTATAATCTGCCGGGTCTGAACAATAAGCATCTGAAGCTTTCCGGTCCTGTACTTGCCGGTATTTATTCCGGCAAAATCACCAATTGGGACGATGTGGCCATTGCCAAGCTGAATCCTGGTGTGAAACTGCCCAACCACAAGATTGTCCCTATCCACCGCACCGATGGTTCTGGCGACACTTTTATTTTTACCACCTACCTGGCTGATACCACTCCAGCATGGAGCAAAAGCGTTGGCTACAGTACGACGGTAAGTTGGCCGGCCGTTCCGGGTGGCATCGGTGCCGAAGGCAACCCCGGCATGGTCCAGGCTCTGAAGACAACGCCTTATGGTGTGGCATACATCGGTATCAGCTGGAAGAAACCAGTTGAAGAAGCCAAATTGGGCCTGGCCATGCTGCAAAACCGCGCAGGCAATTTCGTATTGCCTACAGTGGAAAATGCCAAGGCTGCAGCTGGTGAAATGGTCAGCAAGACCCCTGCTGATGAACGGATCAGTCTGGTATTCGCTCCTGGTGCCAAGTCCTACCCCATCATCAATTATGAGTATGCCATCGTCAGCAAGACCCAGGCCAAGCCGGAAGTGGCTGCAGCCATGAAGAAATTCCTGAACTGGGCCATTGATCCTAAGGGCGGTAATGCACCACACTTTATCACTGCGGTAAACTTCGTACCGCTACCCGACAGCGCAGCTGAGCTGTCACGTAAACAGATCGCAGAAATTCACTAAGATCTGAACGGTGCCGGGGTAATAACCCGGCACCGTAATTTTTTAATACGCATTTATTACTGTTTAGATAACTTTACTTACTTTTGGAAGTGGAATCATTGTAATGAAAATTCCTGTATTCAGAACGGCATTAGTGGCTACCGCAAGTTTTTTGCCGATTTCATTACTCCTTCTGATAATTTTTTTGGCCGTGTATTCATGGCCAGCGATTCAGTATAATCAATTTCATTTTTTATGGACGAATGATTGGAACCTTGGCAATCTTTATGGTAACCCAGTTTCAGTAAATGGGCACCAAATCATGCCTGGTGCCAAGTATGGCATCTGGTTTCTGGTCGTTGGGACGATTGCCAGTTCGGTACTGGCGATGCTTATTGCTATGCCTATCGCTGTTGGTGCAGCCTATTTTCTCAGTGAAGGCATTCGCAAAACCTGGGCAGGACCTTTATCCCTATTTGTTGATCTGCTCGCTGCTATTCCCAGTGTAGTATATGGTTTATGGGGATATGCTTTGCTGGTGCCGCTGTTTGGTCACAGCATTTTTCCTTTTTTGGCAAAGACTTTTTCTTTTATTCCTTTCCTGAATGGCGAAGCGGGAAGCGGTTATGGGCTATTGACCTCTGCTTTTGTCTTGGCAGTCATGATCATCCCCCTGATTTCGGCGACGTTGCGTGAATCTATACTGATGACGGAACCTGCCTTGAAAGAGGCTGGTTTGAGTCTTGGCTTGAATCGCCTTGAAGTTTTTTGGCATATTGTTTTGCCCAAGCTAAGAACCGTTTTGATCGGCGTAGGAATTTTGGCATTAGGGCGGGCTTTGGGTGAAACCATGGCGGTATTGATGGTCAGTGGTAACGCCCTGAACTACTTACCCAATAATATTTATGCGCCCATTTCGACTATGGCGGCATTTATTGCCTCGCAGCTGGATAGTGCACTGCAAGACCCAACCAATATGGCTGTTGAAGCATTATCTGAAATAGCCCTGGTGTTATTGCTGATTACGGTGGTTGTCAATATAGCTGCCAGAATGATGTTGTGGATGGCAAAGGTGCGCTGATGGCTATTAATGTGTTGGAAGAGCAGGTATTACCGAAAATGAGTACACCCAGGAAATTTAAAGTATCCTTATGGCGCAGGCTGAGGACTGTTTTTGCTACCGTCATGGTCACAGGGTCCTTTGTTTTTTTGGCGGCCATGTTTCTTTCCATTATTGTTGATGTGCTCATACATGCCTGGCCAGCGCTCAATATCAAATTGTTGACAGAAATTACCAATGGTATTGGTGGTGGTCTGAAAAATGCCATTGAAGGTTCCATTATCATGTCTCTTGGTAGCTTGCTGTTAGCTGCGCCCATCGGGATATCTGCAGGCATTTATTTGAGCGAACATGGTCATGGGAATGCGGGCAAGCTGCTGCGCTTTCTCTCAGACGTTCTGGTTGGGGTACCCTCCATAGTGCTGGGTTACGTCGGTTATATTACGATGGTCATTTATTTGGGCTGGCAGTTTTCAGTGGCTGCAGGAATCATCACCCTGACCGTTATGCTCCTTCCCTATATTGCCCGTTCCACCGAATTGGCGCTGAGCAACATCCCTTTATCTGTTCGCGAAGCAGGATATGGATTAGGGGCAGGGGAGGGGCGGATTGTTTTCAAAATATTACTACCTGGTGCCGCACCGGCGATTATGACCGGACTTTTTTACGCGGTGGCTTTATCCATGGGTGAAACGGCTCCACTTTTGTATACCGCTGGCTGGTCTAACTATATGTGGACCGGAAAACTGACCAATGAGCCAATCGGCTACTTGACCTATGTCATCTGGACATTCATCAACGAGCCCTTTGCAGAATCACATATGTTGGCATTTGCTGCAGCTTTCCTGATTACCGCCGGAGTGTTGATGCTCATTCTTGCGGGGCGCTGGTATATGGTGCGAGCCCAGCGCCGGATGGGAGCATACCGTTAAGCTGTCAGGTTGTTCAGGAAAAAACCTTCAGTACCTGGCTATCTTCTGAACCCGATAGAAGCTCTTTTGCTCTGGCAAGATGTTCAGTGGCACGGCCACGATCACTATTATCTGTCGTCTGCCAAATGGGAAACAAAGTGGTTTCTTCACGGTTTTCATGCTTCGCAAGTGAGCCGGAAAGCATGGCGCAGATGGCCGGCAACATACCATAGTCTTTTTCGTCAAAAGTTTCTTCGAGCAAGCGCGATTGCACAATAATACTGTCATGTTCAAAAAGCATATCTGCCAAGGGTCCCTGCTCTTCGCCCCCCCCAAGAACCGGACCCAGCAGATTGTTTTCCAGATGAACGTGACGACGGAGACCAATCCAGTAATCCTGGAAAATACTTTCAGCGTCGGCAATTCTGTTTTCGTTGGCTGCAGCAAGAACCTGGGCAAACTGGTGATCCAGGCGATAATGGTCCCAAGTCAACAGGTCAACCACATCTTTGGCTTCTGCCTCGGCTCGGGGCTGAACTTCGACCTGCCATAGTTTGCCATCGCTTTCCATGTGCCAGGAGATGGCATCACGCAGTTGAAAAGCTACGGCGCGCATCATGGCGGCAGGATCTGAATCTGTAAGCACCTGTATTTTTTGCCCGACGGACAGTCGAATACTGGCTGCATAAACAACGGGTTGTGCTTCGGTATAAGTCATCCCGCGCACATCAATGATGTTACTCAAAGGGGTCACAGCGGAAGGGTTTATGGATTCAATCGACATGAGGGGCATCCTTATGTTACGAAATGGTGCCCAGGGCCGGACTCGAACCGGCACGGTATAAACCGAGGGATTTTAAGTCCCTTGCGTCTACCGATTTCGCCACCTGGGCAAGGTACAGGCTGATCTTTTCATCGTACGCTGTTACCGTGGCGAGAGTCTGATCAACAGTGCCTGCATCATAACAAGATCAACCGTCACAAACCAGATGATCAAGTTATTCGAATAAAAGGCGCAGATTGCGGGAAGGCTTTACAGCAATTTTGGGCCTCGCAGTTGTTATTTTTGTCGACATCTTTCCCCGAATCATCATTTTTGAACAGTAAGTTGGTAGCCAATTGGTCAACGACTTATTTAACCAGCGATTGCTTTGAAGTTTTGCGCGCATGATATATCGGACAAGAATATGGATACTTGTAAACCGACTGACTGGTCGGTATCATTATTGTATCTATGACTTTGAACAAACCCTGACTAGGAGAAACCATGGCCGACTTGTTCTCACCATTGCAACTGGGCAGCATCCAAACAGCTAATCGCATTTTTATGGCCCCTTTGACGCGCTGCCGCGCAGAGGACGAACATGTACCAACGCTGCTTATGGCAGAATATTACGCTCAAAGAGCCAGTGCGGGGCTGATCATCGCTGAGGCAACCATGATTTTGCCGGGTAATTCTGCCTTTTGGCATGAACCGGGTATTTATTCCGCTGCACAGATTGATGGTTGGCGCTTAGTGACCGACGCCGTGCATTCGGCTGGAGGTAAAATTGCCCTGCAACTCTGGCATGGTGGTAGAGCGTGCCATCCTGATTTGAATGATGGGGTCGTTCCTGTGGCTCCCAGTGCCCTTGCCATTAAGGGTGAAGAGGTACATACCCCAAATGGAAAGCAAAAATATACTGAACCGAGAGCCTTAAAGGATGATGAAATACCCGCTATTGTCCAAGGGTTTGTCCAGGCTGCCCTGAATGCCCGTTCTGCCGGATTTGATATGGTAGAAGTCCATGCGGCAAACGGATATTTACTGGATGAATTTCTGCGGGACGGAAGCAATGTTCGGTCTGGAATATATGGTGGTAGCATGGAAAACCGTGCGCGACTGCTATTCGAAACATTGACGGCTGTTTCAAATGCCATTGGTGCCGATCGGGTCGGGGTGCGTTTATCTCCCCTCAATAGCTTCAACGATATGCGTGATAGTAATCCCGTGGCCTTGTTGACCTGGCTTGCTGATCGCTTGAATGATTTTGGCTTGGCTTATTTACATTTAATGCGCGGAGACTTTTACGGCCATCAATCAGGCGATATTTTGTCTCCAGCGCGGAAACATTACCGTGGATCTCTGATTACCAACATGGGCTACTCGCCTGAAGAAGCCAAAGAAGCTTTAGCCTCTGGTGTTGTTGATGCCATTGCTTTTGGAACGGCTTTCCTGGCAAATCCAGATTTGCCAGATCGGATTCGTGCAGGCTATTCCTTGAATGCTCCTGACCAATCCACTTTTTATTCTCCTGGGCCAAAAGGATATACTGACTATCCGGCGTATAAAAAATCTAGTTTTAGTAAATAATACAGGACGGGATGAATACCTATTATTCCTTTAGTTATTCTCTCAATTTCCATGATAATTCCTCTCCGGTCCGGAGAGGAATTAATGTGTCCACTCCACAGGGATAGCTTTCGGGAACTGTCCAACTCCGTTTTTCCAGAGTAATGTGCCCCTGATTACGAGGGAGCTGGTAGAAATCCGGTCCATGAAAACTGGCAAAAGCTTCCAGCCGGTCCAGAGCGCCTGCTGCTTCAAAAACTTCTGCATAAAGTTCAATGGCTGCATGGGCGGTGTAAATTCCGGCACAGCCGCAGGCCGACTCCTTGTCCTGACGGGGATGGGGGGCGCTGTCCGTACCGAGAAAATATTTGGGATTACCACTGGTAGCGGCTTGAATCAGTGCCTGGCGGTGGGTTTCCCGTTTGAGAATCGGCAGGCAGTAATGGTGGGGACGAACCCCACCGACAAACAGGGCATTGCGATTGAGGAGCAGGTGATGAGCGGTGATAGTGGCCGCTATCTGCTTTCCGGCATCGGCCACAAATTGGGTGGCGGTGCGGGTGGTGATATGTTCGAGAACCATGCGCAGACCCGGAAAATTGCGAGTCAGGGGTAGCAGATGACGTTCTATGAATACTGCTTCCCGATCAAAAATATCAATATCCGGATCGGTTACTTCTCCATGCAGGAGCAGGGGCAGATCCATTTTTTCCATGGCTTCCAGCACGTTGTATACGCGTTTGAGGTCGGTGACACCGTTTTCCGAGTGGGTGGTTGCTCCCGCCGGATAGTATTTCACTGCCTGTACAAAACCGCTGCTTTTGGCTTTTTCGATTTCACTCACAGTGGTGTTATCGGTGAGATAAAGAGTCATGAGGGGTTGAAATGCTGAGCTCGGTTCCAGTGCAGCAACAATCCGGTCACGATAAGCAGCGGCAAGGTCCACCGTGGTCACGGGCGGTTTCAGGTTGGGCATGACGATGGCTCGACCAAAACGTCGGGCACTGTCAGGAAGCACTGAGGCCATATTGGCCCCGTCACGCAGATGCAGATGCCAGTCGTCGGGACGAATCAGGTTGAGTTCTTGCACAGCAACATCCTCAGCTTATTGAGATCAGACTGGATGATATGTTGCTGGCGCAATGTTTTTCAATCGGGCACTGCGGACTGCTCAGATTTTTGCTGGGCGGCTGCTCTGGCTTTTTTGGCGGCCGCAGCACTGTGAACCTGCAGGCTATGGTCAATGGCGGTAGCTTCCTGAGGATTCAGGGAGCCTATCAACGGCAAAAGGCTGTAGGCTTCTGCAAAGCGCTGCATCCGAATCATGGTTCGGGCTGCACTTCCATAGGCAATGGCGGCTTCCGGATATTTGCCGGTCATGTAATACACATTGCCCAATTCACCATAAATACCCGGATGATCAGGCGCTTCGTGAAGCAGTTTTTGGTAGTCGGCAATGGCTTTCGGCGCATTGCGCTGCCAGTAGGCCGCCCGAGCCTGCAAGAGCAGTTTGACTTCGGCTTTGCTCAGGCTTTTTGTCGAAGCCGGCATAGGCATGGATAAGGTGGGCGGAGCCTTGATATTTTTGTGGGCAGAATGCGCTTTGGCAGCGCCACTTTGTCCAGTTTTTTTGGGCGCGACGGGATGTTTGGCTGCGGGGACAGTTTTTGCAGGTAAGGCAGATTCTGCGGCTGCGGCACTGGCAATACAGCTGAAAGGCGAAAATTCAGGATTCAGGTCGCCTGAGACGAATTGCAGGCTGGCACCCACTAAAAGTGAGGTGAAAAGCATCCCGACCTTGAAAAGGGGGTGTCTTGGCACTAGGGGTAGGGAGAAAACACGCATAAGTTATTCGCCTCAATATTAAATGGGTTGGGTGCTAGAACATAGATAATTCCGGATACAAAGTGCTGGCCAGTTTTTCCAGTTCCTGGCTGGCTTTGCTGCTGGTATCCAATTCAAAAACGGCACGGGCTTCACTCAGTGAGCGGCGAAAGGCCGTGCGTTGTCCGAGTCGTAATCCCAAGGATTTGACCTGTGGAAGTTCGGCCAGCATGGCCTCGGCTTCATCGCTTTCACGGACTGCGTGGTGGGTATCGGCGCGATTGATAAATGCCCAGACCGGAGGGGCTGCCCATTGGCCGCAATCCTCCAGAAAACGTTGTGCAGACCAGATATCGGCCTGACTGGGGCCGACGGGCATCAGGATCGCATCGGCGACGCTCAAGGCTCCTCGAAAGGCGGTCAATTCGGAATAACTACAGTCAATCACTACGTATTCAGCCTGGGGCAGGGCATCATCCATCTCTGTAGCTACAGAAAGAGCGGGCAGAATGTGCTGTTCTGTGCGATCGCTGCAGACATCGCGTAAGGTCCCTTGGGGATCGAGGTCGTAAAGTTGCACGGGAGCCCGATACGCCAACCACACGGCGAGATTGAAACTCACCGTGCTTTTACCAGACCCACCCTTCATGGAGGCCACTACCAAACGCATGGGATCCTCGGGTTAGCGGCCATATCCGTAGGGCGAATAACCATAAGGAGACTGATAAGGACCCATGGGCGGAGGCGGCATGCTGGGACGCATCTGCTGCGGATAGGGTTGGCGATATTGTTGTGCGTATTGTTGTGGATATTGCCCCTGATTAGGATAAGCGGAGTTTTGTTGTGCCGGATAACGGGCATAACCTTGACTGGGTCCGTTGTAGGATTGTTGTCCGTAGGATTGCGGATAACCATTACTACCACCGCCCTGATATTCGCCCTGATAAGGCTGCCCATAACCGCCGTAGTTACCGCTGTTCATGTTCATGGGTCCACCATGCGGCCCATTGAAATTCATGCCACCCATATCCCAAGGGCCTTCTGATCCCTGCATGGGGCCACCATAGCCGCTAAAAGGCCCGCTGTTGCCATTCATGGGGCCGCTATAACCGGACCAGGGCATGCCACCACCACTCCAGGGCATCCCTCCACCACCACCGCTCCAGGGCATGTCGCCACCCCAAGGACCCCAGGCATACGCCGGGGCTGCAATCATGAAGCCCGCCATACCGACACCCGCCATCAAAGCCAAAGACCGCAGTTTCCGGCCCATTGGTGTTTTTTTCAATGATTTCATCACATTTGCCTCCATGTTCGTTATAAAAAACCCTTGATAATGTTGGTTTCCAGAACCCGCCACGCCATCGGCTAATTCAGTAAGCTTTATCAGCAAACAACGTGCCAGAAGTTAATCTCTTGTTTTATTGGGGATTATGGGTTTAAGAAATTTATCTTTTTGCAACAGAAAATTAAGCCAATATATTGATATATAATAAATATTATAAATGTTGCAGCGTAAAAGAATGCAACGGTTCATACAACAGTTCTTGCAACGTGGGATTCAGATAAAAAAGGGAAATCAAGTGATCTCCCGAATCTGGATGTGACAAACAACCCTACACCAGGGCACCGGCTTGTTATGCGCCTATCCGGCCATGGGCAGACCTGGGCGGGTTTTTGTAACCAGGGAATTAGTGATAACGGATCACCCGTACATTCTCCCTTATTGCGTGCGGTATGATGCCGTGGAAATAATACAGGTATTTCACAGCAGGCAAAAAAATCCGCGTAGGTGGTAGGGTCACGATAAAAACAGCGCATAACGTGAACACCAAGAGCGAGGCGATTTCTTGGCTTTCGATGCTTTGCTGGCGGGTTGTCCGGATACGTCCCGTTACAAGAAGCCTACAGCAACTCTTTCAATTGGTATAAAACGGCCAATGCTTCCCTGGGGCTGATATTGTTGGGGTCCATTTGCTCCAGGAGTTCCAGCGCGGGGTGGGGTGTTGCTGCAAATAGGGGAATTTGCGCCGGTGGATTTTGTGCGGGTGCCGGATTGGGTAAGATGCTTGGTCGTGCAGAGCTCGAATTTTCAAGTAACTGCAGTCGTACCCTGGCGGTGCTGACTACTTTTTCTGGAATGCCGGCCAGGCTGGCCACGGCCAGGCCGTAACTCTGGGCGGCTGGCCCTTCTTCGACACGATGCAGAAAAATAACCTGATCGTTCTGGGCGAAGGCATCCAGATGCAGGTTGCTGAGCTTCGGGTTTTCCAGTTCGGTCAGTTCAAAATAGTGGGTGGCAAAAAGGGTAAATGCCCCGCGTTCGAGCAGGGCTTCGGCGGTGGCCCAGGCAATGGCGAGGCCGTCATAGGTGGCGGTGCCGCGCCCGATTTCATCGAGAATGACCAGACTCCGGGCGGTGGCCAGATGCAGTATGCGTGCGGTTTCGCTCATTTCCACCATGAAGGTCGAGCGTCCGCCCGCCAGATCGTCGGCAGCACCAATGCGGGTGAATATCTGGTCGACAGGCCCGATAATGGCTTCGCGAGCGGGCACCCAACTGCCGATATGAGCGAGCAGTACAATCAGTGCGCTCTGGCGCATGTAGGTAGATTTACCGCCCATGTTGGGGCCGGTAATCAGATGCATCCGCTGTTGCCCATCAAAATGAAGGTCGTTGGGCACAAACTGACTACCCATTTGCGCTTCGACGACCGGGTGTCTGCCATCAAGAATGTGCAGGCTGTTTTCCGCCACCAGTTGCGGTGCGGACCAATTCAGCGAGATGGCGCGTTCAGCCAGGGTGCTCAGGACATCCAGTTCTGCCACTGCGGTCATGGTGTTCTGCAGGGCTGCAACTTCCGGTATCAGGGCGTCCAGAAGCGTTGTGAAGAGCAGACGTTCCCGGCTGAGAGCCAGACTTTCGGCAGAAAGCGCCTGATCTTCGATAAGCTTGAGGGCGTCATTGATGTAGCGTTCGGCATTTTTGGTGGTCTGGCGGCGGCGGTAATCGTCGGGAATAGGTCCCTGATAACTGCGGCTGATTTCAATATAAAAGCCGTGAACCCGATTGTACTGAATTTTGAGCTGGCTGATGCCGGTGCGCTGGCGTTCTTCCTGCTCCAGATTGCGCAGGACATCCTGAAGGTTGTGACTCAGGGCCTGCAAACGATCCAGTTCAGTGTCATAGCCGGTTTGGATATAACCCCCGTCCCTTTGGGTCATGGGGGGCTGATCGACAATGGCGTTTTCCAGCAGCAGGCGGGTTTCTGCGAATAACCCGATGCGTTCCCGATAATCATGAAGCGGACTTTGTGCGAAGCGCTGCAGGCTTTCGTGCAGGGCGGGCAGGGCCTGGAGGGTGCTGCGCAATTGCGCCAGATCACGAGGATTGGCGCTGCGCAAGGCAATACGGGTGAGAATGCGCTCGGCATCGGCGATGCCCTGCAGGGCCTTTTGCAGCGGCTCCGGACCCTGGCCGGCAACCAGTGCGCTGACATGTTGCTGGCGCTGCAGCAAATCGGGTCCCTGACGCAAGGGTCGCAATAACCAGCGCCTCAAAAGCCGGGCACCCATGGGGGTGCGGGTCTTTTGCAGCAGAGACAGCAGGGTAGGACCCTGTTCATGCAGACTTTCAACAACTTCCAGCGCACGATAAGCGGTGGCATCCAGATACAGCTCATCTTCAGCACGCTCAGGCTGCAGGTACTGGATCTGAGCCAGACTGCCCCGTAGTTGGGATTCGGCATAATGGAGAAGCGCTCCAGCGGCGCGCAGGGCCAGTGGCCAGTCATTGCAGCCAAAACTGTCCAGGCGCTCGCCAAAATAGCGCTCCAGCACGGCCTGACTGCGACGGGTCTGGAACAGGGTTTTATCCAGCCCCTGGGCATGCTTGTTGTTCAGGCTGGTTTTAAGGGGCGCATCTTCGGGAAGAATGATTTCAGCTACAGGACGCCGGGCCAGCAGGTCGGTCAAGCCGGTCTGGGGGATTTCCCTGAGCATCAGTCGCCCTCCGGCTGCATCCAGCCAGGCGAGGCCACAGCTTGGGCCTTCCGGGCAGATGGCCAGCAGCAGGGGCTCCTGGTGACTATCCAGCAAGGCCCCATCGACAATGGTACCGGGGGTCAAGACCCGGACAATGGCTCTTTCGACAGGTCCTTTGCTGGTGGTGGGGTCACCAATTTGTTCGCCGATGGCGATTTTTTTACCGAGTGCGACCAGTTTTCCTAAATAACCATCGACGCTATGCACCGGAACCCCGGCCATGGGGATGGGTTCTCCTGCGCTGTGCCCCCGGCTGGTGAGGGTAATACCCAGCAAGGTCGATGCTTTTTGCGCATCTTCGTAAAACAGTTCGTAAAAATCACCCATGCGGTAAAACAGCAGCGCATCCGGACATTCAGCTTTCAGTCCGAAATATTGTTGCATCATGGGGGTGTGCTTTTTAACGCTTTCTGAATCAATCATTTACGCTTAATTGTCTAAAATATGTCTAATTGGAAAATGGGGCTGTCTAAAACTCGGCCAGCTTGGGAGGCATGGCAACCACGGTGTCGTGCTGGCGGATGTACCGTGCCGTCATTCGGGCGTCGGAGTGACCAGCCAGTGCCACGGGGTCCAATCCCTGCTTTTTGGCATCCGTGAGGCTCTTGGCGCGGAGGTCGTGCAGGTGGGCGTCGGCCACACCGGAACGCTCAACGGCTGTGGCCCACATATCCTGCACAGTCGCGTAGGTGTAAGGCCGACCGCCGCGTTTGACGCTAAACAGGCTCATCGAAGCAACGGCGCGGGGAAGTGCGCGAGCAGCCTTGATGGCGCGTTCCAGATCGGGCGTCATGGCGACCAGAACCCGACTGCCTGTTTTCTCCTGCTCGAAGTAAATACCTTCTGCCGACACGTCCGAGAGTTTGATTTTGAGCACATCACCAATCCGCTGGCTGGTGAGGTAAGCGACCATGATGATGGGTTTGAGGTTGTCAGACGCTGCGGTGTAGATGGCCTGAAACTCGGTGTCTGTCAGGTAGCGGCGGCGCTTGGATTCTGCGTGGCGTTTGATGCCGACACACGGATTGTAATCCACGATGCCGTTTTCGAGCGCGTAGTTGAACACCAGGCGTAGGTAGGAAATCATGCGGTTGCCCATGTTGGGCCGATCCGCGTACTCAGCCTTGACGGTAGCTACGTCGGAGCCGCGCACCTGGTCCGGTGCGAAGTCCGCCAGCATAGTTTTTAGAACCCGCCTGCACTGGTCGTACTGGCTGGCGGTGTTAGGTTTCTTGTTACGGATAATCTCTACATGCGCGGTTTCGATGAGTGCCGCCATGCCGGAGTCCTTGGGGGCTGCCATG
This sequence comes from Acidithiobacillus albertensis, assembly GCF_001931655.1. Lineage (NCBI taxonomy): Bacteria > Pseudomonadati > Pseudomonadota > Acidithiobacillia > Acidithiobacillales > Acidithiobacillaceae > Acidithiobacillus > Acidithiobacillus albertensis. Next base: position 1,045,904 of record NZ_MOAD01000001.1, read on the forward strand.
ACTGCGTAACGCTGCAGTGCAGTGGGCAGGTCTGGAGCCAGACGAGTCCACTTACCGCCTTTGACATACCAGTATGCGCCATGCTTCTGATAAACACATGGCGGCAGGTTTCTCTGGCTTTTACGCGGTCGCATGGCGGGGCGGTATCCTCACTTGGGGTCTTGATTGTTGCGCCGGTGCCCCCAGTTTGGCAAGCACGGCGGCAGTCAGGACACGCGGCCTCCCATCCGCCGCGATTTCAAACGGGTAGGCGTGGTCCTTCAGCCACCGTATCTGGTGAGGCCGGTTCTGGTAGCCGGTGAGTTCTTGGAGCTGCTCTTTAGTCAGGAACATCAGTCAACCTCCGGCTCTTTCAATGGGCCGATAAATTGGCCCCGCAGTGTCTGTATGGCGTACACATTGACAATATGCCACTCTTTTGCTGGCAGGAATCGGTGCCAATAAATTCCCTGATACAACACCTCATGCGCCTCAAGCACCTTGGGTTTTTCCAGCAGCGCCAGCCGATCACATTCGGCGTGGAGTGCGGCTATTTCAGCCGTGAGGGCGTCCACCTCATCTTTGTGATCCGCAAACGGGTAACAGTTTTCTTCCCCTTCTTCTGGGTAGTATTGCATCTCACTCTCTCCTATCATCCGTTCCAATCCCACGCCCCACACTTGCCAGCAGCAGCAGTATGCAGGCACCGGCATGGGCCATATGATGCATCCCTGTTTCCGAATCCGTGTCCTCACCCCGCCAAAAGGCCCAGCAGTGGCGCATCAGGGCCGCGTAGAGCCGACCCCATGCCATGCCAGACTCCCAGTTACGCGGGGAATACTTCGTTGCGCCGTAGGTGAGCACCTGGGCAATCTGGTCTAGCGCATCACCTGGAAGCAGGTCGTAGCGGGGCTTGCCTTGGTCTTGTTTAATGGCTTCAGTGGGCCACGCTGCGGGTTCCGCCGTTTTTGGCTGATACTCAGAATCTTCCCCCTCCGAATCGTATAAACCGCTTATAAGGTCAGCGGGGCGCATAACCCCCGCATATTGCTCCCCAGAGCAGGTGTAAGTATCGCGGGTATAAGGGTCTAAAAATGGGTAGTTTTTACTGCCGCACCTCATTAGCGCCCCAGTTTTGCGCCCATCACGTCGCATATATCGTTTTCCCTCCTCAATCTCCATTCTGTGCCTCCAATTCCCGCAGCATCTCCCGCTGCGTTTCCAAAGTAATAATCTGTTTACGCACTACTTCAAGGAGCATCTTGGCGTTGGCCCGTTCTTCAGCCAGCAGGGTTTCCAGGCGGGCTATTTTCTTGCGGTAATCTATTTTGTCGGTCATCCCTCACCTCCCATCAGTGCAGCCCAAGAAACAGGTGCAACGTGCTGGCACCCCATCGCCACCTTATCCGCAAATTCGCGGATCTCGGCCTGTGCGTGGGCGTCCTGCCGCTGTCTGCACAGCCGCGCATACGCAGCGAGTGAGGCCGTTTCGTAGAACTCCGTCTCCATCGTCTGCGGCAGGAACATCCGCGCCTGCTCAGGTGGCACACCGTCGGCAATCATGCTGTTGTAGAGGATCAGCGCATGGGCGTGGATCGTCCTGGCTTCCACCATCCACGGGCCGCTATCTTTGTGCACTTCGTCGGTGCTGCCCTGTTTCACGTTGGCCGCACGGGTGCGAAAATACTTAGGCATAAAGAACTCCGGTGCGTCATCCACATATCGCCGTGAAGTTTCGTTCCGCGTGAACCCCACGGTATGGCGGAACCACTGGCGGGCGACAAAAATAGGCATCTGGATCACGAAGGTCAGCATGACGTGACTGAACGGAGTCCAGTGCTCGTGTTTGGCGAGATACCCGATCAGTTTTTTGTCGGACTCAGGCAGCTGGATATGGCAGCGCAGGTCTGACTCGTCACCCCGTGCGGCCCACTCCCATTTCGATTCCTTCGCCATACTGACCCGTGCGGCGTTGACCACGGCGAGGTCGTCGCCCATGCTGTTTTTCAGGACTACTTTACTCATGCTGTTCTCCTATCCCTAAAATCTGTTTCAACTTCCTCAGTGCCCAACTACTTGAAATCCCCATCAGCCCGCAATACGCCTGGAACGGCCAGTCCTCAAAAAAGTCCAGCATCCCTGTGGCCTGAGCATCCACGGCGGCGTTACGCAGTACACCAATTAACAGCCGCGTTTCTGCAGTGAGCGGCCCGTTTGTGACTTCACGGGCGGCGCTCTCCAGCACCGAGGCCCAGACGTGCGGTGCCTTGCACATCACTTCGTCGGTTGGTCCTTTCAGCAGCGCCTCTGTGGCGGTGTAGAGCTTGCTGCGGTGCTTGCCATACACAGCCTCCCTGCGCGACGGCGGGATAGCAATTTCGCCCACACAAAAAAGCGAGTGGGAATCCTCAAGACGCAGGAGGATTTTCCCCAGCCGGTTAAATGGCACCCCAGCCACCTTTTTGATCCAGACTGTGGGGACCGGAATACCGGCCTGCTGCACTGCGCGGTAGACGCGCAGCTGTTCCGTCATTTCAGCCAGCTGCACGAGTGGCCTCCATGTCATTCTTCACAATGGTGAGGGTCCGAAACAGCGGGTGAGCGCCGTCCAATGCCAGGCAGGCGATTTTCCGCTGGCCGGTGTCGATGACAGAGCCGCGCTCCATTCGCACCGACGCGGTACGCATGAGCACCCCCTGCTCGGCCATCCACTTCCGCAGCTCCGTGTAACTGAACTGCTTGCGGGCGCACCAGTCGCGCAGTGCGGCAGTGGAAACATACACGGTGTGGATGTTCCCGAGGTCGTCCATTTCCTGACGGATGTATGCGGCTTTCCCTTGAATGGGTACACCACCCACCAGACTCCATGAGGTATCCGCGCCGCGCACGGTGAGCGTGTACCCCAGATGTTCGTCGAGGAAGAAGTTAAGGCGCTCGCTCAGGTTGACGGCCACTTCCTTGCTCAGATCACTCATGGCTCCGTACTGCAGGCGCAGCCACTCTTTGAACTCCGCGAGATCAGGGATTTCAAACAGGCCGAGCTTCGCGGTGTGCTTGGCTGCCACAAGAGCCAGTGCCGTAGCAGCCAGCCAGAAACGTCCTGCGGTACGATCTACGCCCCACTGCAGGGCGACCGCATCCTGAAACTGCTGGATTTCCTGAGTGAGTATGTGTGCGTTGTGGACTACGTAGTTCAGCCAGATTGGACCTGCGTGGCCGTAGTTCTCACGGCACTGCAGATGCACGTCGCGCAGGTGCTTCACCAGCAGCTCGCCATTGTCGGTTTCACTGTTCGAGGGTGGAAGCAGCTCGACTTCAAGCACCCGAGCCAACAGTGCCTCCTGCGTCACGGCCTGACCGCTCGGTATCATATCCGCGATGGACCGGTTGGTACTGGTGACAAACGTGGTGGCCCACTCCAGTGAGGACTCCACCAGCGCACCGTCGCGCTGGGCGCGGCGTTTGGGGCGACCCTCAGTAGCCGAATAGACCAGCGAGGCCAAATCGTGATCGCGCATGGTGGTGATTTCTTCGATCAGGACGGGCAGGGCGCTGAGTGTTCCGGCCATTGTGAAGGTGCTGTTGACCGTATCCACAGCGCGTAGGTGCAGGTGGTTCCACGGCCCGTAGATGGTCGCGGCTGCCTCCTGCACGGCTGACTTACCCACGCCAGTGCCGCCATACAGGTTCACCAGAAACCCGTTGTAACCGGACAACTGCACGAGGGGTGCCGCGAAGCCCATCAGGAATCCCATGGCATGGCTCGGGCTGCGGCCCAGGTTCTTGGTGACTTCCTGCCACTTCTCAAGCGACCCGGCGCTGCGGATATGGCGCAGTATGGTCGAGGCAGACGGCGTGAACAGGACCGGCTCCGGTTCGTGGCCGTCCTGATACCGGCCTTCGGGGCCAACGAAGGACTGGTCCGGTTGCCAGCCCAGACGCTCATAAATACCAGCGGCCTGCTGGCGTGACTTCATGTCTTCGGCAAAACTGCGAACGTAGTGCATAAGTTCTCCATGCGGGAATCCGTTGACGCCGACTGCTGCAAACGCTTTTACGCAGTCTGTCTGGCTGGCGAGATCGGCGGCTTTAATGTCAAAATCGACCCAGGTTTTGTCTTCACGGCCTACGCTGAACGTGTAGTATTCGCGGCCATCCTTATCCCGGCATCGTGCGGTGAGCATGATCGGGTAGGCGTACAGCCGGAACGGGTCTTCACCGTCCCGCCAGATCGCGCCAAACTCGTCGATCCGGTAGGGTGGTGCAGGCTGGTGAATAGCGCGGTGTGCGTAGCCGTTCATCACCTCCGAGGCGTCGGGAGCCGGTGGCTGAGCAGGCTCAGGAGCCACGCGGCCCAGCACCAGAGGCGTCTTGATTTTCCCACGCTGCGGGCAGCCGCTGCACAGCTCCGGCTTGTAACCCTCCAGTGTTGTGCAGAGGGAGGGCCCTGCACCGGACGCGATGGCGTGGTCCAGCTTGGCCGTGGTGTTCGTCTCTGAGTAACCGGGATGGCCCTGACTCCACAACTGCGCGGTGGGCTCAGGCGTTTCGGTGAACTTGAGGATGTTCAGCATCGCGTACCACTCGGGCTCAGATAGGTCTGCCGGATGCTCGTGGGCGTTACGCAGCCAAGCGCACCGTTCCGCCAGCTTGGCGGCGTTGACAGGCCGTTCCTCATAAATCGCGCCCAGCGCACGGTTCAGGGTGAGCGGCGCACTACGCACACTGGCCGTTATATTCGGTGTAATGTTGCGGGCTTGCGCCTGAAACTGCACAGCCTGGATGAACTTGCGGGCACGGCCTTTCATATCCGCCGGTGCCCAGAGCAGACTGACCGGCGCAGGCTCGGTCTGCTTGTAGTTGGCTGCACCAACCGGACGCAGAATAGAAGCGGAGTCGCCGGTACGTTCCACGCCGATCTGCAGACCGAGTGCGGGGAGCAGCTGCTTGAGCGTGGACGCCAGAGGCATCCATGCGGCTGTGCTGATTTCCTGCGGCAGCGGCCAGTAAGCGTGGACGCCGTAACCTGAGTTCACCAGAACCGGCTTGGGGATCTCGTAGGTCTTACACATCGTGGCGACCGCTTGTACCGCCTCCAGCTGACTGGTGTAGGGTTTGTTCGGGCCGACATCAATATCCGCCCAGAAGGATTTGACGAATTTGGCCTGCTCGGCCTTTCGTCTGAATTTGGTGGAATCGTCGGGAACGAATCCAGATAAACCATAATAGACTTCGTAATTTGCGTTGGATAACTGCTGCATAACTTGAGACATCTGATGAAGGTCTGTAAACCAGCGGTGCCGCATACCTTCGGGTGTTTTGACTGCCAGACACTTTGTGCCACTGGCGGGGAGGATCATTGAAAAGAATTGTTCTGTGTCCATACGCTCCTCGGTGGGTTGGGCGCTGAGTAGCGCCCAATTACCTTACGCCCCGTAAACCGCTATTCGGGCCTGTCAAACAGCGTTTAAAAATGACCAGGTAACAGCGTATATTTTTGACCAGTTTTAGAGGGGGTGGCTGCGACGTTTTTTGAACCGGTAAGAATCGTTTCCGGTCTCCAGAATATCGCAGTGGTGGGTCAGTCGATCGAGAAGCGCC
>NZ_MOAD01000001.1:1051583-1108210 GCF_001931655.1 Acidithiobacillus albertensis
GTCCAGATGATACAGACGGCGCACTTTGGCTATGGTTTCCATGCAAATCACTCCAGTTTCCTCCCGGCAAATCCGGCAGGATATCAGGTGGTCAATTTACACGCTGTTTTCCACCCAATTCTGGCAACTTTTGCACGCTGTTTAACAACCACGCAAGTGGAGCGTAAGCCTGCACCGGCGCAAGGCGGCCTGGGGATGGAAGCTGCTCAACGCCTGCTCGAAGGGCTGAACGACGATGGCGTGGCGCTGAGTACCGACCAGCGTTTGGCGTTGCTCCGCCAAGTGGTGGATGCCGACTCCACTGGGTTTAACAAACACGTCGAACGTAAAGATATAGCTGGCGAAGATGATGATGTACGCAAGGCGCTGGCACACTGGGCAGTCTTCACCGGCGAACAGATGGGCGCACACCGCACAGCGGGCGAACGTGCAGACGCGATGCGGGGAATTCGCCAGAGCGGCAATGCAGGACTGGCCTCCTACGCCGAAGCCTACGAAAAAGGGCTTCATGCAGATGGGGCGCAGCCGGGATTTGAAAAGGCTATCCGGTCAGCCACGGGGCTGGCGATGCTCGGTGGCAACCTGAAAGCCCCGTTGTACGCCCTGCAGAACATGCCGTTTGCAATGGCAAACCTGTCCCGTAATGAGCGTGGAATGGGCAGCCTACGCTACACCAAGGCGTTGAAGGATGTAGTCGGCCTGACCGCCCACTCTCTGGGTGCTGCCGTAGATAAAAGTGAAGCAGTACCGGGGCTGACCAAAGCAGAAACGCAAACCATGTGGAAGGCCCACCAGGCGGGCGACTTGGCTCCGCAGTATGCCAACCTCGTGCTCGGTGCTCATGGTGGCAGCAGCGTAGGGCGGCAGGCAGTGGAACACGCTCTAATGTCACCGCTTGCAGTGACCGAAAACCACCTTCGCATGGCAACTTATTTGGCCGCACTGCGCCAACACGCCGCGCTCCTGAAAGCCGGTAAGCAGCCCCTCGGTCTGGATATGAACGAGCAGGGTAAACGCATACCGGAAATGAACCCGGAAACTTACGCCCGTGATATGAGTAACCTGAGCAACCAGAACTACCAGCGCGAGGACACCATCCCGCTGCTTGGTAAGCTCGGGGATCTCCGAACCATGCTCCAGTTTGCTACCCCGCAAGCGCGAAACCTGAGTATGCTGCACCACATGGCCCGCACTAACCCCCTGATTGGCGCGGCACTGGTAGCTGGTGCAGCCGGGCTGGGCGGTTATCAGGCGCTGCCGCTGGCTGAGGATGCAGAGTCTGGTTACAACGGGCTGTCTGCATGGATGGCGACCCACGGCTACCACTTAGGCAGCCTGGGGGATGGGCAGGGGGCACAGGCGCTTATCAACGAAGGGATGATTAAAAACCTGCCGCCCAAGCTGGCGGAACTGGCGATGCACGGCGGTCTGCACAACGTATTTGGCAGCGACTTGTCAGAGTTTGCAGGGCTGGGAAACAACGTGGGCAACAATTTGGTGCAGTTGGGTGGGGACGTGGCTAACCAGAACCTGCACCTCATCCCTGCGGATCAGGCCGCACCAGCGACCTCGTTCATTATGGGCGGAGTAAACACTGCGCGGGCAGCGGCTAACGATAACTGGATGCAGGCCGCTCGGAGCCTACCGGTTCCGCTGGTAGAAAATCTGATTCGCTCTGCTGAAGCCGCCAAAACGGGCCGGTTCACTACGCCAACAGGCTCCACGGTGATGAAAAGTTCACCGGCTCAGATTGCCGCTGCAACGATTGGGCTACCTACTACCAGGCTGCAGGACAGCTATGACGAATTGGGCCAGGCGCGGTACGCCCAGACTGTCAGTAAACTGGTGAAGGACCAGGCTCTGCAAGACCTGCAGGCATCAATGGAACAGCCGGGTAGCCAAGGTCTGAGCGCAGTAGGAAACCAGATTATCCAGTCTTACGCCAAGGCCGCGCCGTGGTCCCACGAGTTCATTACCGGACAGGACTACAGCGAACTGATGCGCCATCACATGCTGAACAGCCTGACACCGATGCAGCGCCTGCGGTTAGGTGAGTTCAGTGGGCGCGGCCTGCACCCCATGCCGCCGATTGCTGTCCGTCCCTGACTATTTCTTGGCGCACAGCATGTGCAGTATCTGTGCGCCGCCCGTACCTGGAAGCGGGTAAACAGGTGCAGATGCGCCAGACATTGAAACAATGTGGCCGCGTAAATAAGAAACGGACTGAATAATCTGTAACGAGCCTCTCTTACAATCTGCTTGGGGGAGCAGAACAATTTTATCGTATAGATACTTATGGTCGGATGCAGTTTGGGGAGTGGAGTATTTAATTTTCTCCCAAACCTGATGGGCCGCAGGTGCAGGAGCCAGCCAAATCTTCGTTTCAGGGGTACTGTTTGTCTGCACCCAGTCCGCCCCGTAAGCCGCACCACTCAGCCCCATCAAAACCGCCAGCACCAAACTTATTTTTCTCATTTCCCACCCCCGCAAAATGGCGCGATTTCAGTTTTCCTCATGATAGCGTGACTGTAATACGGTGACTAGCAGGTTCGACATGATCCCAGCACAAATTAACTTGGCCGTGCAGCAGGGCGATACGTTCCCCTACACATTCACCTGGACTGCCGGTGGCACACCTGTGGACCTGACCGGCTGCGTGGCGAACATGCAGATCAAACAGAACTACGGCGATCCGGCACTGCTCAGCCTCTCCAGTGCCGCACTGACTACCAACGGGTCGGGTCTGACTCTGGGCGGCACGGCTGGAACCATCGAAGTGAACATCAGTGCCACGGACGCCCAGAACCTGCTTAGTGGCCTGTACGACATCGAAGTGCTCATGGCGGACGGAGTGACGGTGAACACGCCGGTCGCAGGCTCCGTAACTGTTAATCCCGGAGTGACTGTATGGCCGTAACCGGCGCGTATGGCAGTGCCAGCGTCGTTACCGTAACAGCTACGGGAGCCACGATTGCCGCCGTCGAGCCGGTTACGTCTGCCGTGGTGTCAGGGGCAGAACAAGGACCGCCCGGACCCGCTGGCTCGGTTAAGGCCGTTCAGGCGACCGCAGCAGTCACCATCAGCGCCAACACCGCCATCGCACTGGTGAATGGTCAGGCGGTTCCCGCGCAGAGTGGAGACGCCACGCAGGCGGGAAATGTTATTGGCATCGCGCAAAATGGCGGACTTTCGGGGACGCTTATTGATATACAGCAGTTAGGAGAAATGAGCTTGTCTTCATGGAACTGGGTGCTGGGTAATCTGATTTTTGTGGGGCCGAACGGACCCCTGACACAGACCCCGCCGACGAGCGGGTTTTCCCAGATTGTGGGGGTGCCGATCAGCGCCACATCCATGTCCATCGGGCTGCAAGCCCCTGTCTTGATTGCTTAGGAGAACACCATGACGAACCGTTATTTAGGTTTGGGAACCGGAAACAAACTGACCGAAGTGGTCCCCGCCGTGGTTGGTGGTAGCGCCAGCGCAGGGATGATTCCGGCCTTGAACACCTCTGGTCTGTTTGATTCCAGTATGCTGCCCGCAGGTACCGGCAGTGTAGACAGTGTGGTTGCCACGGCAGGCGTGGCCCTGTCCGCTGGTAATTTCGTAAACCTTTACAACAATGCCGGGGTGGTCACTGCCCAGCTGGCCGACTGCTCAACGGGCCTGCCTGCTGATGGGTATGTGCTGGCTGCTGTCACTGCTGGTAACACTGGCACCGTGTATCTGAACGATCAGAACAGCTCGGCGGGTACAGCACTCACTCCCGCAACTCCGTATTACCTCAGCACCGCAGGCGGCGTGTCAACAACCCCGCCAACCACCGCAGGGTATATCAGCCAGGTGGTGGGTAAGTCCGTATCGGCCACTGCCATTCAATTCCGCCCCGAACAGCCCGTCACATTGGCATAATTCATGGCCCTCCCGCAGCTCCTGCAATGGGTATCTGGAAAGCTGGTGGGGCTTAACCCCGTCCAGAGCAGCGCAGGTGCGTCGAGTGCAGGCAGTGTGGTGGCGCTGAATTCAAGTGGTCAGGTGGATGCAACGATGCTACCACCTACTAACACGGTGCTGGCCGCTGGTGCGGCTACGCTGGCTGCCAGTGTGATTGTGGGCACGGCCACACTCACGTCTGCTGCGTCTGCAGCGGTTAATTTTGCCGGGTCCACCGGGTCATGCGGTACTGCAGCCACGGCTGCGGCCACGTTCAACGTGTATCATGTTCCGGCAGGGACCAGCACTCAGACACTGATTGGCACAGTCAGCTTCGCGGCTGGGGCGTATGCACCCACGTTTGCCACGGAGTCGGGGGCCAACCTCTCGTTTGCAGTGGGTGATACCCTGCTGGTCCTCGCACCGAGCACTGTAGACAGCACCCTGGCAACGGTGTCTATCTCGCTCCTGCTCACCCCAGATGTATCGGTCATGTCTGTTTCAGGCGGAGCCAGTACGCTGCCCGCCAGTAGTATTGTTATGGGGTACTGCGCCACGGTGGCCGGAAGTATCCCAGCGCAGTTTGCCGGGTCCACTGGGTCATGTGGTACTGCGGCTACCGCAGCAGCCACGTTCAACGTGTACCACGTTCCTGCGGGGCAAGTTACACAGACCCTGATCGGTACGGTCAGCTTCGCGGCGGGGGCGTATGCACCCACGTTTGCTACGGAGTCGGGCGTAAGCCGGTCATTTGGCGTGGGTGACACTCTGCTGGTCCTCGCACCCAGTACAGCTGACAGCACTCTGGCGAACGTGTCGCTCAGTATTGTGGGGGTGAACTGATGGGACTGATCTGTACGCCGTATGGATACTCCGGGGCACCTAAAGTGTTGGGGCTTGTGGCCTATCAGAGTGTTATCCTCGCCGATAAGCCCGTCGCCTACTGGCCGCTCAACGAAACGGGCGGGACGGTGGCGAATGATTTGAGTGGGAATGGCTTCAATGGGACTTTTGAGGGCGGTGTAACATTGGCATCCGTCGCATTCCCTGCCGGCGGCATGGCTCCTGTTTTTAATGGGTCTTCTGGTTATGTCACAGGTAGTCAGTTAATTACATCGGCTACAGCCAATGTGGCATTGGAAGCATGGGTTAACTTCCAGGGGGTTAGCACTCCGCCCGGTAGTTGTTTTCTCAAGAACGGCACTTATCAAAACGGTTATTCTTTCGGGAACAGCAACGGTACATACGATAATTCGGGAAACTATTTTCTAGGATTGTATGAAATTACATCTTGGAACCCAACAACTTCGCCAATCGGAACGACGGGATGGCAGCACTGTGTCAACGTGATTGGTCCAAATAGCGAAAGCGCATTTTATATCAATGGTGTCCAGGTCGCCACGAATTCTAATTCAAATATTGATGGGCCTACTGGGGAGTGGGTAATTGGTGCCGATGATGCAAATAGCTCAAGCGCGAATGCTATTGCCCGTTTCTTCAGTGGAGCGCTGTGCAACGCTGCCATTTACAACAGCGCCCTAACCGCCACCCAAATTCAAAACCACTACAACGCCGGAATCGCATAGGAGCCCTCATGTCCGACGACCTCAACACCCGCGTAGCCATCCTGGAAAACGACCATCAGGATCTGAAACAGGAAATCCTCACCACTGCACAAGCGTTACACCAGCGCATTGCGTTGACCGAAGAGGCACTACGCACCTACAGAACCGAGATGGTAGACGCCAACCGCGCCACAGCCTCCCAGCTTACCCAGATTCAGGCCACCCTGCAGACCGTACAGACGGACGCCTTCAACAGCCTCCCGAAGTGGGCAGCCGATGAACGCGTACTGGTAGAAAAACGCGCCATTGCAGACGGGCGGTCCAAGGGCGCAATGCTCGGGGCGATTATCTCGCTCATGGGGATTGTGGTCGTGCTCACCGTGGCGATGTGGACCCACGCTGTATGAAGCAGCACTCCTTTCTGGACCGGATGGCTCTTGCCGCATTTACGACGCCGGTAATGTGGGGGTTCTTCGCGTTTATTAACCTGTTCCTCATTGTCTATGTCGAATGGCAGGAGCACAGTTTCCACCCGTTCGACAGTTACCCCTTTGTTTTTCTTAATTTAATTCTTGCCATCTTCGTGGCGGAAATGGATGTCATCATCGTTATCGCCCAGATCGTCGGCAGCTCCAAGGCCGACGAGCAGACGGCGAGAACGGCGGAGCTGGTCGCCAAGACCGACGCCCAGACGACACTGCTGGTCGGCATGATGGAGTCCACCCTTGTACTGATGCGGTCGCTGGAAGATATGGGCAACCGTGAGTCCGAACGGGACGCCAGCCTGCACCAGACCATTAAAGAAGGAGACAGGCGCAAGGTCGTCATCGAGCGCCTGGTACGCGAACTCGTGGAGGCGCACTCATGACAAACATCGCAGGCGCAATATCCGGCGCAGGAACCAACGGGGGCGCGGAAGTGGGCGCAGTGGCCGCACTGGCTGATAATGGAATTCAGATTACGCGGCCAGTAGGCACCAGTGCAGGCAGTATTACCGCCGCCCTGATCGCCCTAGGCCGCACTCCTGCACAGTGTAAGCAGATCGTGCTCGACGCAGACTACGCGGAGCTGATCGACTACAGCTACCTCACAGTGCCCGGTCGCTGGACTGCCGCATCGAACAAAAATGTCATCGCCTGGCTGCGCGAAATCACAGAGGACCAGGCGATGGAGGACTGCGCCATCCCACTGGTGACAGTGAGTGGTAATCTGGCGAGTCAGACTCCGACGTACTGGCGCAGTTGGGAAGTGCCGAAAATGCCAGTCTGGGAGGCGGTCTATGCCAGCATGGCGATCCCCTTCATTTTCCCGCCGTACCTTGGCGAGTACGTGGATGGCGGCACGATGGATAACCTGCCGGTGAACCAGCTGCCGACGATGCCTAAGCGCCTGGCCCTCGCCGTGACTGCGTTTACTTCCGATGAGCCGGTGAGCGGCCCGGTAGACCAAGCCCTGCGCCTGCTCTCGATGATGCTCGAAGCCAACGTCATGCAGTCCGAAGCCTATGCCAAATCGCTGGGTGTCCCCGTCATCAAGCTCGATGTGGGCCGACGGGGTTTTCTTGTGCGGGATATGACGCGCAGTGACAAAGAGACGTTATATCAAATTGGATACAGCGCAGTAACTGCGTGGTTGGGTTCTGCGGAAGGTAAGGCGTGGAGGGTGAGTGATGAAAATTGAGATTGAGCGTTCAACGCGGCAGTGGCTCGGCATCGTGATTCTCGGTGGGGTGATTGCCGCCATGATGTTCACCGGGCTGATCCCCGCTGCCCAGTATCAAAAATACACCGCGTTCGTACTGGGCGCGTTTTTCTACCACATCATCAGGATGCTGAACGACCCCAAGGCGGCACCTGAAAACCCTATCGAAGCGCCCAAGGAGGGCTGAACAATGAAGAAAATCTTAATTCCGTGGATACGTCGGCGCTTGCCGAAGATTGCGATGGGCGGTGCAGCCGCGCTGTTGATGGCTGGCTGCGCGACTGGGCCAAACTCGGCTACAGCCACCTACCAGAACACTTGTGCCGATTATATCGGTCTGGATCAGGGCGTTTTCACGCTCGCCAAAGCCGGGGTGCTCAGTTACCCGGAAATTGTGCAGTTGGGGACTGTGGATGCCTCAGTCAGCCCGCTGTGCGGACCTGGAGTGAACCCGTCCTCAGCCAATCTGGGTCAGATTACAGCAGCGATTGCCACACTGACTGCTATCGAAACCGCTCACGGAGTGAAGCCATGACCACACAAACTGTTTTGCAGGAAATCTCAATGGCCGCGCAGGTTGCGGCTCCTATTGCCGGTGCTGCATCGCCTGAAGCCGGGCTGATCCTCGGCCTCACGCCCGTATTTATCCAGATCATGCAGCAGGTGATTAGCGAGCAGTCCGCTGGCACCGACACTGCTGCCCAGATGGCTACGAAGTGGGCGCAGATCGTCGCTCAGGACGAAAGCTCGTCTGCGGCCATTCAAGCGTTTGTAGCGCAGAAGGTCGCAGCACACAACGCGGCGGCTCCTGCAGTTGTGGCAGCTTCACCTGCTCCGGCCAGCGGCCAAGTGTTCCAAGCGTCATGACCCCGCTGCAGACCGCGCTGAAGTTCACCCTCGGCCCAAGCATTGAGGGTGGCTTTTCAGACAATCCCAACGACCACGGTGGCCCCACGAACTTCGGGGTCACACAGGCAACGTGGGACGCCTACTGCCAGGCGCAGGGACTGCCATCCAGTGATGTGGCGAACATTGTCATATTGGATGCTGCAAGCGTCTATCAGTGGGGTTATTGGGATGCTGGTTTTTGCGGCCAGATGCCCCTACAGCTCGGAGTCGCACATTTCGATTGGTGCGTAAACCACGGCGTGGGGGGTGCAGCCATTACACTGCAGGCCGCACTGGGCGTTTACCAGGATGGGGACATTGGCCCGATCACGCTTCGGGCAGCGAACAGCTGCGATGTGTGGCCGACAGTGACGAAGTATCTGGCACTGCGGGAGCAGTGGTATCAGGACGACGCGGCGGCCAATCCGTCTCAGCAAGAGTTCCTGCAAGGGTGGTTAAATCGGGTCGATTTGCTGCGGAATTACCTGCAGGGGCTGTCTAATACTACTGTTTGAGCGCATGTGTAATCAATAACTTAGGTGAGGCTGGTAGGTCAATCGTATTAGACAGCCCAGCCCACTTAACTCCATAAAATCAACAATTTACGACCCTATAAACACCTACTGTTGCATCATGGGGGTGTGCTTCGCGCTTGGTTCAGTGGAGCGCATGGTGAGAGGGTTGCCTGTGCGAATCAATATTCATATTGCGCGGAGGATAGCGCAGGACAAGTAGTTGCGGCTACGTCTGTCACCCCTTGCAGGTGACGGACGGAAAGTGGTACGAATGAATTCAGCTTCGGTTGCCGCCGCCAAAAATTTCCAGCAGGGCCATGAACAGGTTGATGATGTCCAGGTACAGGCCGACTACCAGCAGAACGGGCTCCTGAATGCCGCTGCGCACCATGCGCTGGGTGTCAAACAGAATCAGACCGCTGAACACCAGTACCAGAACCCCGGCAATAGCCAGTTGCAGGGCTGGCAGATGCAGCAGGAACATATTCAGCAAAGACACGACAATGGCCAGAATCAGTCCGGTGATGAGGAATCCACCGATGTTACTGAAATCCCGGCGGGTGGTCATGGCGTAAGCAGACAGGCCGATAAACATGGCTGCCGTGGTGCCCAGCGCTTCGGCAATGACGGTGGCTCCGTTGGGCATCCGCAAATACATTTCAATCGCGGGTCCCATCATCATGCCCATGCCGGCGGCAAAGAGGAAAACCAGGGGTATGGCAAAAGGACTGCGGTGAGCACCGGTATACTGCACGGCAAACAGCAGGGCAAAAGAGCCAATCATCAGGATGAAGGGATGTTCATAGGCAAACGGAGAGCTCATTCCATAAACCGCAGCAATGGCCGAAACGACCAGAGTCGCAGCCAGCAGCGCGTAGGTCTTCCCCAGCAATGCGCCAATGGACGTGCCAGTACGGCTTCCCTGGGGGTTCATGCTGTCGGGAAACTGATAGGGGTTCTGATCCTGATTCATTTACGGACTCCTTCAAACAAGCAACGTGCTTGGGTATATCTGAAGAATGGGGGTTTCTGTTCGATAAATCAATGGTCCTGCTGAACTTTCAACAAAGCAGATCGGGGCTAAGAGTCTGGCAGCGGCGAAAAGTTCCGGTAGTTATCGGCGATTTGTGACTTGCCCATTGCTGAACACATCATTACCCTGCAATTCTTTTCTCGGATTGATGATGGAGCCAGCATGCGCGCACTGATTTTTGACACGGAAACCACGGGGCGGGTGGAGCCCGATCTGATCGAAGCGGCCTGGCTGGCAGTCAGTGATCTCAAGACCCTGGAAGTAGAAGAACAGTTTGTGCAGCGTTATCGCCCGGATAAGCCCATTGAGATGGGGGCCATGGCGGTGCACCATATTCTTGAAGAAGAACTGCTGGATTGTCCTTCGGCGCGGACTTTTACTTTGCCGGAAGATACGGGTTATCTGGTAGGGCATAGTATTGATTATGACTGGGGTGTGATAGGTAAACCCGATGTCAAACGCATTTGCACTTATGCCATGACCCGCAAATTGTGGCCGGAAGTGGATAGTCACTCCCAGTCGGCACTTATGTTTCATTTCAGCAAGGACCGCAAAAAAACGCGGGATAATCTTAAAAATGCCCACTCCGCCCTGGCCGATGTGAAATTCTGCCGGATTTTGCTCAACAAGGTGATTCTGGCGGTGCGTCCTTCTTCCTGGGAAGACCTGTGGGAATTTAGTGAGCGTGCCCGTATTCCAGAGACCATGCCTTTTGGTAAGCATAAGGGCGTCAAAATTATTGATTTGCCCGATGACTACCGTAAATGGGCACTGAATAATCTTACCGACATGGACTTTTATTTGCGCAAGGCACTGGAAAGCTGAGCACGCAGTACTGCCTCCAGTAGTAGTGCTCCGCACTGGGCGGCACTATTGCCAGCGGCGATGATGCCGTCTTCATGCCCCGCCATTTGCAGTAACACCGGCAGATGAGCATTCTGGATAATACTGCTGATGGCCTCGGCCATGGCGGGGGTCCCATACTCCGCATCCAGAGGGGTGGCCGCCATGCCCAGTCGGGCGGCAGCCTGCCAGAGTACCGGGCTGTGCACATGAAATACCCAATGAATGTCAGAGCGTGCGGCGTAACAGGCCGCATGGCTCAGGGCTTCGGAAGAGGGCGGCTGCGGCCCCCTGGCGCGGATTTCATTGCGCTGGATATCCCAGCCTGTCACAGTGCAGAAATTATGCGCGCTCAAGGTCGGGAGCCCTCCGGTTTGGGTGGCGCTGACCAGAAAGCCCTGCGGGCTGCGGCAGCTCACATTACCAAAACCGATGCCGCCATAGCGCTGTGGATCCGCACCGATCAGCTGGCGGGCAAAAAAAACATCACGCCAGTCCTGTAAGGTAGTAATTTCGCGCTGATCAGGAGCTGCGGCCGGTGTCCAGTGCAACAGGAATTTGGTGACGCCTTCTTCGGATGTGTTGGCTGTGCTCATCGGTTTTAGCGCCGGACAAAAATTTTTTGGAGGAGTCGGTACCAGCCGGGGAGGGTGACCGGGCCGGATTGGGCTGCATGGAATCTGGCCACTGTTTTGCCGGGACTGGTCGGGTGCTCGGGCAGGGCTACATCCGGCGGGTAAATATCTACCAGGGTGGCTCCCCAACTGCTGCGGTCATTGGCCAGACGAAAGTTTTTGACCATGGGTTCCCGGCGCAGCAAGGCATGTACGGTTTCACGGAGCACGCCTTTACCTTTGCCGTGGATGATGCGGATTTCAGTAATGCCGGCAGCGCGGCAACTGCGTAAATATTCCCGAACCAGATCAGGTACTTCCTTGGGACGGAAGGCATGGAGATCAAGAACCCCATCTATTGCGCTTTTGAAAACCGGATCCGGCCCTTGCGTCAAAGCAGAACCCTCTCAATGCCTCCCTGTCGGGTGGCGTCAATAAAGCCCTGTTGCCACTGGCTGCCGAGAATTTTACGGGCCAGCTCCACGACAATGTAGTCGGTATCCAGACCGGTATCTTCCCGGTAGCGTTCCAGACCCTGCTGACAAGCCGGGCAACTGGTCAGAAGACGGACATTGTTGTCTACGGCTTTGTCACTGCCGGTGAGCTGGAAAACGCCTTCTTTGAGCACTTCTTCCTTGCGGAAGCGTAACTGAGTGGCAATGTCGGGACGACTGCTGGCCAGCGTTCCGGCTTCGCCACAGCAGCGGGCCGATTCCAGCACTTCCTGACCCAGCAGGCGACTGGCAACTGCCTGGGGTTTGTGGGTTTTCATGGGGCTATGGCAGGGGTCGTGATACAAATATTGCACGCCCGCGACGCCTTCCAGAGCAATCCCTTTTTCCATGAGATATTCATGAATATCCAGCAGACGGCAACCGGGGAATATTTGCTGGAATTGATATTGCAGCAACTGATCCATGCAAGTGCCACAGGAGAGGATGACCGTTTTTATATCCAGATAGTTGAGGGTGTTGGCGACCCGGTGAAAAAGCACCTGATTGCGCACGGAAATTTCCTGCCCTTTGTCTTCCTGTCCGCCCGCTGTCTGGGGATAACCGCAGCAGAGATAACCGGGTGGCAGGACAGTTTGCGCACCGACATGATGGAGCATGGCGAGTGTCGCCAGACCAATGTCGCTGAACAGCCGTTCGCTGCCGCATCCCGGAAAATAAAACACGGCGTCACTGTCGTCCGTGACTTTGGCGCTATCACGAATAATGGGCACGGTTTTGTCATCGACAATGGCCAGTAGCTGGCGCATGGTCTGGGCACCCATTTTGGTGGGTAGGGGTTTGCGTAAAAAATGAATGACTTCCGTACGCATGCTGGCCTTGCCGGTAGTCGCCGGCGGCGGGCCCTTGGGCAGCAAGGGCTTGACGATGTCATGGGCCAGTGCCTGGGCCTTGAACATGGTCTGCAGAACCCCCTGACGCATGAAGTGTACCTTGCCGGGTTCAGTGGCATTCAGGTAGCTCATGGCCAGGCGGGTCCCCATGTTGAAGGATTTTTCACCACGCGCCCGGAGAATGTTGCGCATATGAATGGAAACCTTGCCGAAATCAATATCCACCGGGCAGGGCGTCAAGCATTTGTGACAGGTAGTACAGTGATCGGCGACATCATTCATCGCTTCAAAATGCTGCCGCGAAACACCGCGCCGGGTTTGTTCCTCGTACAAAAAGGCCTCAATAAGCAAGCCGGTAGCCAGAATTTTGTTGCGCGGCGAATAGAGCAGATTGGCCCGGGGAATGTGGGTCATGCAAACCGGTTTGCACTTGCCGCAACGCAGGCAATCCTTGATTTCGCGGTTGAGTTCGCCCAGTTCGCTGGCTTCGAGGAGCAGGGCTTCCTGCTCCACCAGTTGCAGGGAGGGGGTGTAGGCGTTGTCCAGACCTGAGCCTGCCAGCAGCTTGCCCGGATTGAAGACATTACCGGGGTCCACTTCGGCCTTGTAGCGGGCAAAGGCGGCTATTTTTTCCGGTTCCAGCCAGCGCATTTTAGTAATGCCAATGCCGTGTTCGCCGGAAATGACACCGCCCAGTTCCAGGGCGATGGCCATTATCCGGTCCACTACGCCGTCGGCCTCATGGAGCATGCGATGATTACTGGATAAAACCGGAATGTTGGTGTGGATATTGCCATCACCCGCATGCATGTGCAGCGCGACGAACAAGCGGGCGCGTTTGTGCTCTGCGTGAATTTCCCGGATCCGTTCGCGCAGGGCATTAAAGGCGTCTCCCGCAAATAGCGCCTCCAGTGGCCTTCCTACCCGCTCCCGATAGCTGACCCGCAAAGCCCCGCGCAGGAGCAGGTCAATGAGGGTTTCTTCCGGCTGCAGCGCCGCAGCCGCCGGAGCGTCCAGCAGTTCGGGATGCAAGGCTGCGTCGTCATCGAGCAGCCTGAGCAGGGATTCCCAACGTTGTCGGGTATCCTCAATCAGGGCGAGGGCCGCCGCTCTTTTAGCGGCAACAATGGCCTGATCTTCGCTGGAATCTTCGTAATCTTTGGCTTTGCGGATTTCGGCCATGTCGCCGTTGAAATAGGCTTCCAACGCCGCGAGGCTGCGCAATTTGCTGCTGATGGACTGTTCAATATTGATGCGTTCCACAGCGCGCGTATAAGCACCCAGTTGTTCCAGGGGAATCACCACATCTTCGTTAATTTTGAAGGCGTTGGTATGGGCGGATATGGCGGCGGTGCGGCTGCGGTCGGCCCAGAAGCGCCGTCGCGATTCGGGCGTGGTGGCTACGAAGCCTTCGCCGCCCCGGGCATTGGCAATGCGCACGACTGCGGCCGCCGTGGCTCCGGCCGCATCAGGATCATCGCTGGCAATATCGGCCAGCAGGAGCATTTTCGGGCGCTCGTGGCGGGGAGCCTTGTTACTGTATTTGATGGCTTTCAGATAGCGGTCGTCGAGATGCTCCAGTCCGGTCAGCAGAACATTGTTCTGGCTTTCCACGAAGGATTTCACTTCGACGATAGCAGGCACTGCGGCATTCAGATCGCTCCCGTAAAATTCCAGGCAAACCGTGCGGATATGGGCGGGCATGCGATGCAGTAGAAAACGTCCGGAGGTGATGATGCCATCGCAGCCTTCTTTCTGGATGCCCGGTAGTCCGCCGAGGAATTTGTCGGTCACATCCTTGCCCAGTCCCGGCTTGCGGAAGCTGGCGCCCGGCAGGCTGAGTTTTTCTGGCTCACCCAATGGCGATTTGCCATCGGCAGCAAAGCGTTTGAGCAGGAAATCCACCTGCGGCTGATCATGAATTTTGCCGAGGTTATGGTTCAGACGTTCCACTTCCAGCCAGTTACCGTCGGGGGTGACCATGCGCCAGGAGATTAAATTATCCAGGGCTGTACCCCAGAGTACCGCTTTTTTGCCGCCGGCATTCATGGCGATATTGCCGCCGATGGTGGAAGCATCCATGGAGGTGGGATCTACCGCGAACACCAGACCAGCGGCATCGGCAGCATCGGCGACCACTTTGGTGACAACGCCGGCACCCGCGACCATGCTGGGTACTGCGGAGTTCAGTCCCGTCGGCGTAATCATTTCAATAGCCGAGGTCTGCTCCAGTTTTTCGGTGTTGATGACGGCAGTGTGTCGCCGGAGCGGGATGGCGCCGCCGGTATAGCCGGTGCCGCCGCCGCGCGGAATGATGGCGAGACCCAGTTCGCGGCAGGCGGCTACCATGCGTTGCACTTCGGATTCATCGGTGGGATAGAGCACTACAAAAGGAATTTCCACCCGCCAGTCGGAAGCATCGGTGATATGGGCTATACGCGCATAGGCGCTGAAATCGACATTGTCCCGTGCCGTAATTTTCAGGAGACGTTTTTCCGATTTTTTGCGCAGTTGCAGATCTTCATCAAACTGCCGGGTGAAGGTTCGTACGGCTTCCCGGGTGTTATCCAATAGTCGTAATACCAGCGCATTGCCCTCGGCTCGCGCGCTGATGTCGTTGAGCCGATGGTCCAGCGCATTCCACAGGGCTTCGCGCCTGTGCTTATCACGGGCGAGGTCATCCTGAATATAAGGATTCCGCTCCACCACCCAGAGATCACCCAATACCTCAAAAAGCATGCGCGCTGAACGCCCGGTGACGCGTTGTTCGCGCAGGTCTTCGAGAATACGCCAGGCTTCCTGGCCAATCAGGCGTGAGACGATTTCGCCATCGGAAAAAGAGGTGTAATTGTAGGGGATTTCGCGGAGACGTGAGTTCATAAGGGAATCATAACATTGTCAATGAGCCGGGTCTGCCCCAGATGCGCGGCCGTAAACCAACGCGCACCGGGCCGGGCGACATTCACGGCCTGTAGCGTGTCGCTATCCCGTAATTCGAGATAATCCATGACAAATCCGACCTGTTCGAGACTGTCTTGACCGGCTTGGGCCAACTCTGCAATAGATGCCTGAGGGGTGCTGCGCTGGACCAGATCGAACAGTGTAGCAGCCAACAGAGGGGCTATTTGCCGCTCGCCAGGGCTGAGCCGTGCATTGCGTGAGCTGTAGGCCAACCCGTCCGCTTCTCTTTGAACAGGGCCGGGAAGAATCTGTGTGGTCATGTTCATGTCGGCCACCATTTGCTGAACAATCCGCAGCTGCTGATAGTCTTTTTCGCCAAGAATCAGAATTTCGGGCTGAACCATTTGCAGGAGTTTGTTGACTACAGTGCAGACCCCGGCAAAATGTCCCGGACGACTGGCCCCACAAAGGACTTTGGTCAGGCTGTGGGGCGGGATGATGATGGAAAGATCCTTTCTGCCATGCGGATACATCAATGCATCGTCCGGGGTGAAAACTGTGGAGCATCCCGCTGCGTGGAGTTGCTGTAAATCCTTGTCGAGACTGCGGGGATACTGCGCGAAATCTTCATTTGGCCCGAACTGCAGCGGGTTGACGTAAATACTGACCAGCACCTGTTCGGCGCGGGCGGCAGCCAGACGGACCAGAGCCATATGCCCTTCGTGCAGGTTTCCCATGGTGGGGACAAACGCGAGGGTGCCGCGCAGGCTTTGGCGCCACTGACGCAGGCTGGCAATATCCTTGAATACCGGCATGTCAGTGTGGGCGTCGGGGCGGAAAATTGCCGCTGACCACGTCCTGAACATATTGGACAAAGGCTTTCTGATGCAGGTTTCCGGCTTCCAGATAGCGGCGTGCGAAGGGTGGGCTTTCTGCCTCCAAACCCAATACATCATGGGCTACCAGCACCTGAGCGTCGGTGTCAGGCCCCGCACCAATGCCAATGGTGACGGCATCAATGGCTCTGCTGATTCTGGCAGCGACTTGATCAGGGACGGCTTCCATAACCACAAAGCGCGCCCCGGCTGTGCTGAGTGCTGCGGCTTCATGATGCAGACGCTGAGCCTCGGCATCGGTGTTTCCCTGGCGCTGGAAACTGCCCCACTGGCGAACGCGCTGTGGTGTCAGGCCAATATGCGCACAAATATTGATGCCGCGTTCTGTGCAGAAAGCTACCGTCGCTGCCATTTCCGCACCGCCTTCCAGTTTGATGACATCGGCCCCGGCACGCAGTAATTCACCCGCCGACTCCCAGGCCTGTTCCGGGCTTTTCTCATAAGTACCAAAGGGAAGATCAGCAAATACCAGGCATCCGCCAGCGCCACGGCGCACCATGCGGGTGTGGTAGCACATCTGCTCCAGCGTGACGTTGAGCGTGTCATGATCCCCACAGACGACCATCCCCAGAGAGTCTCCGACCAGAACACCGTGCATGCCCGCTGCCGCTGCAAAGCGCGCCGTGGGGTAATCGTAGGCGGTTACCAGCGCCCGTTTGACGCCCTGTTGTTTGTCTTTAACCCAGCGGGAAATTTTCTTGTGCATTTGTGCTCCTCAAATGTCTTGTAGGTGATACTTGACCATTTTGATCAAGTTCTCATTGTGCCGCTCTTCATGGACAAAATCCAGTTCTGCGGTATTGATTTCCAGGCACGGCGCGGTGTAGTTGCTGCGCCAGTGCAGATAAGCCTGTTGGACTTTGGCCAGATAATCCGCATTCAGATTTTGTTCATAGGCTCTGGCCCGGGACAGGATACGCTCTTTGAGTGTGGCGAGGGGGGCATCCAGAAAAATCAGCAAAGCGGCGGGCGTGGCTTGATAATGCAGTTGCATTTTGATTTGCTGAAATAACTGGAATTCAGCCGCATTGAGTGTCAGGGGCGTAAATATTTCGTCTTTGCGGGCGCTGTAGTCACTGATGATGTAGGCATTGGTCAGCGCCGCTGTTTGCCACTGCGCCTGACGCTGAAGTAAAAACTGCAGTTCAGTGGCCAGTTCGCCACCGGGTTGCCGATAAAATCCGGGCAGGAAGGGGTTTTCTTCAGGCTTTTCAAGAATCATTTCGCCTTGAAAATGATCTGCGAGAAGACGGGCCAAGCTCGTTTTACCGGCCCCTATGGGTCCCTCAATGCTGATGATGCGCGGATGATTCACGCGCTGGCTCTGTGCTGGCGTAAAGTTTCCTTGGGTATGGCCGATTCAGGCAGGCGCGTGACAGACTGGTCAGCAACGGCGGGCAGATAATCGGCAATACATCCACATCCTGGTAGGTTCAGCGCAGGATCAAATTCCGCGAGTGGAATCAGGACAAAGGCTCTCTCGCTCATGCGTGGATGCGGTATGCGCAGGCTAGGATCACGGGAAATCAGATGGTCATAACTCAATAAATCCAGATCGAGAATGCGCGGACCCCAGAATATTTCGGCACTGCGTTGTCGGCCCGCCAGGGCTTCCAGATTTTGCAGGGCTTTCATCAGGTCCTGGGCCGGCAAATGGGTTTGCAAACGGGCAACCGCATTGATGAACGCCGGTTGTTCGACCCCGCCAACCGGCTCCGTTCGATAGAGATGCGAACGCCAGAGCAGCTTTGAATCCGGCAATTCTCCCAAAGCCTGGATGGCCTTCTGCACCTGTTGCACGGGCTGCGCAAGATTGCTGCCAATACTGATCCAGGCAATTACAGCGGGTTCGGAGGCAGAATGCCCTGTTTGATCAACCATTGTTGCGCGTTTTCCTTGTTCGAGATTTCGCCATCCAGTTGGGCTTCCCGCAATAATTTCAATGTTTTTCCCAGAGACGGTCCGGCCTTTAGCCCCAGCGTTTGCAGTTCCTGTCCGTTGAATGGCGACGGGAGACGTCTCTGTACCTGCAAGTAAAGACGGGCGCTGTCCACCAGTGTTGGGTTATCGGCATATATCGCCATAGCCGCCAGTATGCCCGCGACCGAGACGCCTTGCCAGATGTTTGCCTTTTGACTGGGACGCTTCGCCTTAAGCAGGGTGTCCGGCAAGCCGGGCAAGACCCGGAGATCCGCCAGCAGTCGACTCCGGTCTGGAACCGGCCACCGGTCGAGATAGTGTTGAATATCGGGTAGGGTTACATCCTGCCAGATGAGAGTCAGCATGGGGATAAAAATGGCCAGCGGCTCCTCAGGAAACTGTGCACTCAGCCACTGAATCTGTTCCTGACCACGCTGCAGCAAAGTTGGCATGGTGTTGCTTGCGGGTGGCGTTGGGCGCAGCAAAAACCAGAGTTTCCAGGCAGTCAGCAGGGATAATGCAACGGGTAGTGCTTCCAATTCCAACAGGTAGCGGAGTTCCCGCCACAATCTTGCGCCACTCAGTTGGGTAAAAATGTCTGCTTGCAGGGCTTGTTTGAGTTGCTGATGACATTCCGGGGCCAAATCCATCTGAAAACGTGTTGCAAAGCGTAATCCCCGCAATATGCGGGTAGGATCATCCAGAAAAGAGCGGGAATGCAGGGTTCTGAGTAAACCGGCCTGTAAATCAGCCTGTCCATCATAAGGATCAAGCAGGATTCCGAAATGTTGGGGATCCAGCCGGATAGCCATGGCATTGACGGTGAAGTCCCGGCGCGCCAGGTCGGCATGAATATTTCCGGGGTGAACTTCCGGCAGGGCAGCCGGGGCGGGGTAATGCTCCAGTCGGCACTGGGCAAGATCCAGAGCAACTCCCTGGCTGTCTTCCAGAATAGCCGTGCCGAACTGGGCATGAAACTGATAGTGCGCGCCATGAATCTGCGCTTTGCAGGCTTCCGCCAGCATGCGCGTATCTCCTTCTACGGCCACATCCAGATCGGGCGCATAGCGCTTTAAAAACAGGTCACGGACCGCACCACCAACCAGATAGGCAGGGGTGCCCAGTTGTTGGGCAATATGGCCAATTTGCCGCAGATGGTCCAGCCTTGCAGCTCCCCACTGCTTTTCCAGCAAGGGGAGGAGATTTGCGGAGTCTGCTTCCATGGGGCGGATAGACGTACGACCTAGTCAGTCGTTGTCTGTCACTTCTTCAGTGTCTGCTGTATTTTTTGCAGCCACAGAATCAGAACGGGGATGACGGCGACGCCGTCGTTTGGGACGGCGACTGCGGGTCGCGGGCAGCGGACCGAGAGCCGTTTCCTGTCCGTTTTCCTCTAAGCGGGCGGCTTCGATCAGGATGCGGCGACCTTCATGATCGGCAGTCTGAAATTGTTCCCACCAGTTTCCTAATTCGGCAGCGATCTCTCCGGCTTGGATCCGTAGTAATAAGAAGTCAAAGG
The DNA here is from genome assembly GCF_001931655.1 of Acidithiobacillus albertensis. NCBI lineage: Bacteria > Pseudomonadati > Pseudomonadota > Acidithiobacillia > Acidithiobacillales > Acidithiobacillaceae > Acidithiobacillus > Acidithiobacillus albertensis. The sequence goes on from NZ_MOAD01000001.1 coordinate 1,071,257, forward strand.
CCGCACGGAAGCGGGGATGGGCGAGTAGCGCATGGGGACGTCTTCCGCCTCTGCGCAAAAAACGCGCCTGGAGATCCCAGATTTCGCGCATGGGCAGGGAAAAGCGCCGTGGTACAGCTACCCGGCCCATGCAATCCTGGAGAATATCGCTGGCCGCCTGCTGCAAGGCAATGGCTGCAGGTTTTCCTTGCTGCTCCAGTACCTGGCTTTGTTGTTGCAATACCGGCCAGAACAGGGCTGCAAACAAGAAGGCCGGCGTGACGGATTTGCCATCGTGAACCCGCTGATCGGTCCCTTCCAGGGCGCCCTGTAATAAAATCCGAGCAGGTTCGGCGCTGTCCGTATCGAGGAGGGCGTCAACTTGTGGAAATAAAGCAGCGAACAGGCCATGTTGGCGGAGTAATTCAAAGCTGGAACGGGCGTTGCCATTCAAAAACAGCTTGAGGGTTTCCTCAAAAAGTCGCGCAGAGGGCACTTCCTGCAAGCAGTCCCGACAGGTGCTGATGGGCGCACGGGCGGCTTCGTCGAGTGTGAACCCCAGTTTTGCGGCAAAGCGCACTGCCCGCAACATGCGTACCGGATCTTCGCGATAGCGTTGTTCGGGATCCCCAATAATACGTAAAAGGCCAGCCCGCAAATCTTCCATGCCTGTGGAGAAATCCAGAATGCCGCGATCAGCAATGTTGTAATACAAGGCATTGGCCGTGAAATCCCGGCGCCGGGCATCTTCTTCCAGCGACCCGTAAACATTGTCGGCCAGAATCCGTCCACTTTCACTGCGCTCACTGGCTTCTTTCTTTTTGCCATCGGCGCCGCCCCGGAATGTCGCCACCTCAATGATTTCGCTGCCAAACTGCACATGCACCAGAATAAAGCGCCGCCCGATCAGGCGGGCATTGCGCCGAAACAGTTTGCGCACCTGCTCCGGATGCGCGTCCGTGGCCACATCAAAATCTTTGGGTTCGCGACCCAGAAGTAGATCACGCACCCCCCCACCGACCATGTAGGCCTGAAAACCCGCCCGATGCAAGCCATTCAGTACCTGCAAGGCGCCGTCGCTAATATCCCTCCGGGAGATATTATGCTCTGCTCGCGGCGTTACCTGCGCGCCGGGAATCTGCAAGGGGAGCGAAGTCGGCACATCCGCAGAGCTGTCCGTACTGGTCTCTGCAATATTTAACTGACTGGTTATAAAAGACTTTAAAGATACCAAGGCTGATCCCTAGCGAGGGTGGTCTGTCATTCTGGGCGACAGTGTACCTGAAAAATCGGGGAAAAGCAGTTGCAATGGCCTTGAATACCCCTGATTCCGTATGTTTAAAAGGCATGCATTCTGTTTTTATACCCATCATTTAATTTGTCAGGACCTAAATAACCCAATACCCGCTTGCAAAAAAAGAGGTCTGGATAAGCAGCGCGAGAGCTGAAAATGCAAGTAATAAAACGCATGAAATCTTTTTATCAGAATTTTGAAAATAAATTCCAGCTGCAATAAAAATCGGGATATCTATATAGAGCAACCTAAAAGTTGAAGAAGGTCCTTGAACTGAACCAATGAACCATATGTATCCCAATAAAACCAGTAGACTATATATTGATAACAAATACTCCTTGAATTTATATAGTATCCAGGTTGAATACATTGCCATGATTATGCTGAAAGTATTAGTTATGTATTCAACTGATCCTTCAGGAGATTTGCTGGTGGGTTGCAAAAAGAAAATTGACCGGAAGAAGCTCCCATATCCACCGCCGAAAATTGGGGAGAGCGTGACTAAATTTATTATACGATCAACAATGGATTTATATCCCCAAGCTTTTTGTACATCCACAAAAGCGAGTGCGTTGCCAAAAGCAATTTGTTGGTACAACATAAAACCGATAATCCCAAAAAGAGACAAGGTGGCAAAAAATATAACCTGAAAAAACCCAGAGATTTTTTTTTTGGTTTTTTTCGAACATAATTTTATTTGCATAGGCTAGAGTTATTGTGGCACTTAAAAATACTAATAATGCTCCTCCGGCAGTGCTTATTCCCGCAGCTATTGCCGCTAGGAAGTATTTTTTTCTGTTGAAAGCCAGTAAAGTGGCTATAACAAGCAGGTTCATGATAGAAGTTGGGTAGGCAGATACGAAAAAAGTCGCGCCTGGATAAAGTGCATAAGCAGCTGTAGCAAATAGTGATGCATTTTCATGCAATCTCGTTCGCGCTAAAGCGTGAAATGCATAGATTGATGCAACCCCAAAAAATAAAGCTGGGAAAATAGTCGCAACTCCGTTTTGTAGGCCAAATAATTGTCCTAAAACTTTCATTATAATAGGGTATAATGGAAAAAAAGCTATATTTTGCTGGACATTCGGGTTGCCATTATAACTATATCCATGCTGGACGATGTCCATGTACCAACCGGCATCCCAGTGTATTAAAGATTGTATAATATTTGGGATTTGATCGTACGTGGCGTTAGGTATAAAAAAATACTGACTTAACCATATCCCAGCCCAAATGGTGAACAAGAATGTTATGACTATTTGATCAACTGGTTTTGTTTTTATTAAGTTCACTATTCGATCTCTGCTGGTTTTTCCATGTATTACGGACAAGATATATAGGGCGATGCTTGCTTTCTTCGTAAATCCTTCCAAGATATTCACCAATGACACCAAGCGCCATCAATTGCACTCCGCCTAAAAACAGCAGGGTGACCATCATGGAAGGATATCCCTTGACAGGGTTTCCATAAACCAGGGTGCTGATAATCAGCCACAAGGCATAAAGGAAAGCCAGGCCGGAGACGATAAAACCCAGATAAGCCGCTAATTGTAGTGGCACCTGGCTGAATGAAGTAATGCCTTCGACGGCAAAATTCCATAGTTTCCAGTAATTCCAGGTGGTTTTGCCGCTATGTCGGGGCGCACGATGGTAGTAAACATTGGTGCTGCGGAAACCCACCCAGGCAAACAGTCCTTTCATGAAGCGTCGGCGTTCTGGGAGGCTTTGTAAGGCATCCAGTACCGGACGCGACAAAAGCCGGAAGTCACCCGTGTCAGCGGGAATATCTACGGCGCTCATCCGGTTGATTGTCCTGTAAAAAAAATGGGCAGAAGCGCGTTTGAGCCAGGACTCTCCCTCCCGGGAGAGACGTACGGCGTTGACCACATCATAACCGTCGTACCATTGGGCAATCAGTTCAGGGATGAGCTCGGGAGGGTCCTGCAGGTCTGCATCCAGAGGAATGGCGGCATCGCCTTGGGCTGCGTCCAGACCGGCGGTCAAAGCGGCTTCTTTTCCAAAGTTGCGGGATAAGTCTATGACCTGAATCCGAGGGTCTTGTTGGTGCAGGGCGATCAGCTGCAGGAGGGTATCATCGGTGCTGCCATCGTTCACACAGACCATTTCCCAAGGTTCACCACAGGCATCCATGATGCCGCTCACCCGCTCATGAAGGATTTTCAGGTTGCCCGATTCATTATGGCAGGGAACGATGATGGAAACGGTCATTGCATGTTTTCGTTATGATATAAGTAGCCTGCGGCGTTAATTGCGAAAGTTAGCAGGCTCAGACCGCTTCGGTCAATTCCGAATCAATCCTCCATACTGGAAAAATGGCTGCTCATTGGCTATAGTTCGGGATGCCTTTTATCACGGGGCTGGGATGCGCACACCCGGCCCCTTTCTTGTTATAGGTGATCCATTATGCAACTGATCGGCGAAGCTCTGACCTTTGATGATGTCCTGCTCGTACCTGCCCACTCTGCAGTGCTCCCCCGCAACGTCCAGATTTCAACACAGTTGAGTCGACGCATCCGCCTCAATATTCCCTTGTTGTCGGCTGCCATGGATACGGTGACGGAGGCCACCATGGCCATCGGGCTGGCGCAGGAAGGTGGTATTGGTATCGTCCATAAAAACATGTCACCGGATCAGCAGGCCGCTTTGGTGCGACGGGTCAAAAAATTTGAGGCCGGAGTCATCAAGGATCCCATCACTACGCGTGCCAACGTCAGCATCCGTGAGGTGCTACAGATTATGGCTCTGCATGGTATTTCTGGTGTGCCGGTGGTGGATGGAGAACATCTGGAAGGGATTGTGACCCACCGTGATCTGCGTTTTGAAACGCGCATGGATGCGCCCGTAAGTAGTGTGATGACGCCCAGGGAAAGGTTGGTTACTGTTCCGGAAGGTACCAGTCTGGATGCAACCAAAGCGCTATTGCATCAGCATCGAATTGAAAAAATTCTGGTCGTTAATGAAGACTTTGAGTTACGCGGTCTGATTACGGTCAAAGACATTCGCAAAGCCACGGAGCATCCACTGGCTTGTCGTGACGCCCAAGGCCGTTTGTTGGTTGGCGCGGCCGTGGGTGTGGGGGAGGGCACCGATGCCCGGGTGCAGGCACTGGCTGAGGCCGGGGTTGATGTCATCATTGTGGATACGGCTCATGGCCACAGCCAGGGCGTTCTGGATCGGGTGCGCTGGATCAAGGAACGTTACCCGGACGTGGATGTCATTGGCGGCAATATCGCCACCGGTGAAGCGGCCCTGGCCCTGGTGGAAGCGGGCGCGGACGGGGTGAAGGTCGGTATCGGGCCGGGCTCTATTTGTACCACCCGGATTGTGGCCGGTGTCGGCGTGCCGCAGGTGACGGCTATCAGTAATGTGGCTGATGCCCTGGCCAATACCGGGGTACCCCTGATTGCCGATGGTGGCATTCGTTTTTCGGGTGATTTTGCCAAGGCACTGGCCGCCGGAGCCCACTCGGTGATGGTTGGTGGTTTACTGGCGGGTACGGATGAAGCGCCTGGAGAAATTGAACTTTATCAGGGCCGCTCTTATAAAGCTTATCGCGGGATGGGTTCTTTGGGCGCTATGCAACAGGGGTCGGCTGATCGGTATTTTCAGGACGCCAGCCCGGAAGCACCCAAGCTAGTTCCGGAGGGTGTGGAGGGCCGGGTTCCCTACAAGGGGCCGGCTGGACAGGTGATTCATCAATTGCTGGGTGGATTACGTTCCAGCATGGGCTACTTGGGGGCCGAAGACTTGACCGCCTTACGCAATCGCGCCCGTTTCATCAAGATCACACAGGCTGGCGTTCGTGAAAGTCATGTTCACGACGTTAATATTACCAAAGAAGCCCCTAACTACCGGGTGGAGTGACTCATGCAAGAACGCATCCTGATTCTCGATTTCGGTTCCCAGTTCACCCAGTTGATCGCCCGGCGGGTGCGTGAAACGCATGTTTATTGCGAAATACATCCGCATCATATGTCGCTGACGGATATACAGAATTGGGAACCCCAGGGCATTATTCTGTCGGGAGGGCCTGCTTCTGTTCACGATCAGGATGCACCCATGGTGGATCCGGGTATATTTGCGCTGGGTCTGCCGATTCTTGGTATTTGTTATGGTCTGCAATTAATGGCTCATGTGCTGGGTGGCGCAGTCGCCAAAGCCGAACATCGGGAATATGGGCGCGCCCAGCTGCAGATTCAGGAAGCTTCGGGGCCTTTGTTGCCTTTTAAAAGCGCGGATGCCACCGAAGAAGTCTGGATGAGTCATGGTGATCGCATTGAAAAAATGCCAGACGGATTTCGGATTCTGGCCAGTAGCGCCAATTCCCCTTTGGCGGCTATTGGCGATCCGTTGCGCCATTTTTATGGCGTGCAATTTCATCTGGAAGTAGTCCATACGCCGCGCGGGGCAGAAATGCTCACGGCCTTTGTGCGTGGTGTTTGCGGTTGTCACGGTCAATGGACCATGCATTCCTATGTGGACAGCGCCGTAGCCACCATTCGCGCTCAGGTCGGCAAGGGTAAAGTCATTGCAGCTCTGTCTGGAGGCGTGGATTCGGCTGTGGCGGCTGTTTTGATTCATCGCGCCATAGGCGATCAATTGACCTGTATTTTTGTGGATAATGGTTTATTGCGTTTCGGTGAGTCCGAAAAGGTCCAGACGGTTTTTCGCAATTATTTTCAGATTCCATTACAGGTCGTAGATGCCCGGCAACGTTTTCTGGATGTGTTGGATCAGGTTACGGACCCTGAAAAAAAGCGCAAGGCTATTGGCAATTTGTTCATCGAGATTTTTGAGGAAGAAGCCAAAAAGGTGGAAGGTGCCGATTTTCTGGCGCAGGGCACCTTATATCCCGATGTCATTGAGTCAGTTTCATTCAAGGGTCCCAGTGCCACCATCAAATCCCATCATAATGTTGGCGGGTTGCCGGAACGCATGCATCTGAAGCTGGTGGAACCTCTCCGGGAATTATTCAAGGATGAAGTCCGGGAGCTGGGTCGGGAATTGGGCATGCCCGAAGAAGTCATTCGTCGACAACCCTTTCCTGGCCCTGGTCTGGCGATTCGTTGTCTGGGGGCCATTGATGCGTCACGCCTGGAGATACTGCGGCGTGCGGATCGCATTGTCATGGAAGAAATTCGCGAGGCTGGATTATATGATCAGCTTTGGCAGGCTTTTGCCGTGTTGCTGCCCGTGAGGAGTGTGGGGGTCATGGGCGATGCCCGCACTTATGATGAAACCATTGCCCTGCGTGCGGTAGAGTCGTCCGACGGGATGACGGCGGACTGGGCGCATTTGCCCTACGCAGTTCTCGGCCGCATTTCCACCCGAATCATCAATGAAGTATCGGGTATCAATCGGGTGGTTTACGATATTTCTTCCAAGCCACCGGCCACCATTGAGTGGGAGTGATCTGAAAATATTTCCCAGCCTGCATTCATGCAGGCTTTTTTGGAGTTATCTGGTATAGACGGATATATCGTGACAATTGCCTTATCGCGGGGCTTTATTATGGCATCGCGCGATACTGCGTCATTTCAAGCTGCTGGAGTGGGCATTATCAATTCCTGGTAAAAAAATAGTTCATCCATATTGGACTGGATTATTAGTATAGTCGATTAAATAATGGATTAATTATGTGGATAGTTTGCAATTGCCATATTATGTTTATTTTTTTATAATAATATGTTATAATTAAAATATATTTGATGAAATTTAGGCGGACATGAGAAATAAATCACCGGATAAATCGCGGAATTTATTGCAAACGAAAGCACAACGTTGGGTTGTAAAAATAGGCAGCAGTCTTCTTACGGATGAGGGAAGAGGCCTCGATCGAAAGTCCATAGGCGGCTGGGTCCGACAAATTATTGCACTTCGCCGTTCCGGCATTGAAGTCATTCTGGTTTCATCAGGGTCAGTCAGTGCCGGAGTGCAACGTTTAGGTTGGTCGCAACGACCAGCGAATCTTAAGGAACGTCAGGCGGCCGCTAGTGTTGGTCAATCCGCTTTGATTCACACCTATGAAAAACTTCTTCGAGAGTGCGATGAACCCAATGAAATGCCCATTCATTGTGGTCAGGTTTTATTGACACACGATGATCTGCGCAGCCGACGCCGCTATCTGAATGCCCGTTCTGCCTTGTTGACCTTACTCGAAATGAATGTTTTGCCAATCATCAACGAAAATGACACAGTTTCTTACAATGCCATCAATCTTGGTGATAATGATACGCTTGCCGCTGTGGTCAGCAATTTGCTGGATGCGGATTTGCTGGTCATTCTAACGGATCAGGATGGGGTGTTTAATGCCGATCCGCGCAGCAATCCGGACGCGCAGCTACTTACAGAAGTTAATGCTGGTGCCGCCATGCTGGAACGGATTGCCGGTAGTGGCGGTTCGGGTGTCGGCACCGGTGGTATGCTTGCCAAGGTGCGTGCAGCAACTCGTGCTGCCCGTTCCGGCACATCCACCATTATTGCCAATGGTCGCTGCGACAATGTCTTACTGCGCATTCGCGATGGCGAAGCTCTGGGTACTTTCATTCATGCCCGACTTCCCAAACTGGATGCGCGTAAACGCTGGCTGGACGGGCATTTGCGGGCAAGAGGAACGCTGCACCTGGATGCTGGCGCGGTCCACGCGTTAAAGCAGGATGGCGGGAGTTTGTTACCGGTTGGAGTAACGGCTCTGGAAGGCAATTTCCATCGCGGGGATCTGGTGCTCTGCAAGGATCCCGATGGTAATGTGTTTGCCCGAGGCCTGGTCAATTGGGACGCTAACGTGGTGCAACGCTGTCTGGGTAAAAAAAGTGCGGAAATTACAGATGACCCCGATGTGGCAGAAGGGGTCATGATTCATCGCGATAATTTATTAATTCACTGATTGCCTGGTTCTAGTGGATCATGAATGGTCCCGGTAGCCTTATCTACAGGAAGAATTTGACTGGGAATAAAGTGCACATCCTGTTGCTGGTGGGCCAGACGAATATTGTGACGTAACAAACTCTCCACGACCGATGCCCGCAAATCGGTTTGGACGTTAAAACTTTTGTTGCAGTCATCAAGATAAACACGCAAGTAAAACTGCAAGGCATTTTCACTGACATCCAGCAACAAGGCAGTTGGAGGAATTCCACGCGGGTCATCCTGCAGAACATCCGGATGATTTTGCCCTTCCTTGACCAACAATTCTTTGACCAGTTCAATATCCGCGCTATGGGCAACATTAAATGGAATCATCAGGCGCAGCACACTGTTGGTATACATCCAGTTGGTTACCTGACCAGAGATGAGCTCGGAGTTGGGTACAAAGACTTCGGTACGATCAAAAGTCAGGATCAGTGTGTAACGAATACTCATTTTTTCTACATAACCCTGGGTGCTGCCGACCTGAATCCAGTCACCCACCCGAATCGGTCGTTCGAGTAACAGGATCAACCCAGAGACAAAATTATTGACAATATTTTGTAATCCAAAACCAATGCCCACTGACAGTGCGCCCGCAATAATGGCGAGATTATGGAGGGCTACACCGGCTGTTGAAAGGGCAATAAGTATGGCAATAATAAAACCTGTATAACGTACAATAGACAGAATTGAATGACGTGCACCGCTTTCCATATGACCAATAATACGGGAATTATCAGAAAGATAGCGTTGCACAAATGTATTGATATTAATCAGCAGGATCAATAGTCCAATGGCAATAATCCAGCGGAAAGGTTGAAGATGAAAGGTTCCAACGGTAAACCCGGTAATGAAATACTTCCATATTAATGAGAAGCCGGTATGGGTGAGCCCCCAGGCGTAAAGAATGAAGGCGCCAATTCCCAACCAGACGGCAATATGACTCAGCGCACTGAACCAGCCAAGCCAAGGTAGTGCTTGATCATCCTTGAGTCCCAGACGTAGCTTCAGCACATGTTGCCAGCGACCATCTTTACGCGCGGTGTAATTCCAGAAATCACTGAGCCCCCAGGAAATAAACAGGCCAATACCCAGTGCTAACAAGGACATCAGCAGGCCAAAAAACAGATAGTTGGTTAGATTGCGATAACCCAGTAATGTAAATACAGCTGTTGCCAGCAGCGCAATCAGTATAATAATCCGCAAAAAAGGGTAAGCTTTAAAGGGCTTTTTACCCCCGGCTTCCATGACCAGTCGGATTACCGCGCTGATCACCAAAAGATGATAAATCGACCATAATAAAGCCTGTTGTTGCCTGTTCAGGAAATCCTGTGGAGCGGTAATAATCCAGCTCACCGCAAAGGCGGCTAAAAAAGCAATAAAACGCAGGGTACGCAATGTGGAACGTAAGGTTTTCGGACCCCAGGCGAAATGATGAAAAACGACTCCACTAGGACGTAATGCCCAGGTGACCAGAATCGCCAGCAAGGCATAGCCTCCCCAGGTTATCAGCACAATATCTACAAATGGAGAAAGGACCCCTGTAAAGTGCGCTGCTAGTGCCGTTGCGGAAACGCCGGCAACAATGGGTAAGTAGTGATAGAGACTTTTTTGCGCTGCCGATAGTTGCGTTCCAAGCTTTGTGCTCTCGGGAAGTGATTTACGTACAATCAGCAGTAATAAAAAAACAAATAGACCAATGGCTATGGATACCTGAAGGTTTTTCTGGGCAAAAATGAAGCGATGATTGCGATGAAACCAGTAGTTTCTCTCCTGCGTCCAGGTACTTGAACTTACAGCCCAAAAAGTATTAATCTGTGCCCATATATTTTGATCCTTACGTAATAGTATTTGCGCATGCAGATTGTCACGCTTTTTCTCAATTTCTTGTTCCAAGTCAGTGCTGGCTACCGCAATAACTTTGCAGGTAGCAATTTCTCCCTGCAGATCTTTCTGTCGAGTGAGTAGTTTTGTTCTTAATGCCGTCAGGTTTTCTGGTTCACCGGTGACCGCAGGCCCGAGAATTCCCAAGCCATTATCAGTCTGTTTAAGCTGATTATTCTTGTCGCTGATGCACTTCTGTGCATGGTCTTTGATGATGCTGGTGCTTTTATGCCAATTAAGAAGCTGCTGCATATCAACTGGTTGTTCTAATTGTGTATGTATTTCCTGCAGAATTTTGCTGTCCTGATCAATTTTTGTGCTGGTAGATGCATCAGCAGAAAAAGAAAAAACCAATGTTATAAATATAAGAATATTAATGATAACAGTGTACATGGAATTGTTTTTAAAGTGTGAGCCGTGCCGTATCCAAAAAGAAGATTTTCGTTCTGTCACAATAACTCCTATTTATGGCAGTAAGATAATATTCAACAAATATCAGGATGAATAAATATAGCATAATCTGGCATTAAAGACCTAATCCTTAGGCTGTAGCCAAATGACCGCAGTATGGTCAGATCATTAAAAACCGGTCTGTGAACGAAAAGGGGCGTCTGCTTGTCGGGGTATGGAGACAGGCTGGGCGAGTATGTAGGGCGTGCATGGCTAAGATAATCATTTTGTCAGAATTTGATCCTATTCATGAAGATGACGTAACTACCGGTAGAGAAAAGATTTTACTTCTGATCCGGCTAAAGGAATGAGAGTTTTTAATAACTGGCATGCAGTTTGCTTAAGCATACCATTCTCCCTGAATCGAAAAAGGACCTCTCATGAAAAAGTCACTCAGCAATATGATTTTTGTTCTGCTGCTTGCCACGCCTTTTATGGCCTTGGGGAGCTTTGTGCATGCCGTCACCCCTTTACATAACCAACTGGCGCAAGGGTCTTTGCCTCACCCTATTGTTCACGGTGAATATCAGGCAGTACGCGTTATGGGTAAAACTGCCGCGCATCTTGAATCCGCTGGCTGGCTGCAGTTGCATCCGGACAAGTTAAAAGTTCGCACCTGGTCACTCTAACTGGCCAAGGCCTTTCGGGCACTGCGCTTCAACAGGGGCAGTGCCATTTTTTGTAAGGTGGGTGGTAGGGATACCGGTTTTAGCAGCATTTTAATTGCCATTTCAAAGGGATAGTGGCGGCTGACCCAGTCTCCCATCCGTTCCCGGAATGCCGCAAAGTCCTTACCTGAAAAAGTTTGCCCAGGATTTTTTACTTCAAAAGCATTTTTGATGGCTAAATAGCTATCTTCCTGATCGACTTCCGACACTCTTTTCCAGAGTTCCCGGCCAATGCGCCAGCGTGAATTTTTTTCCTGCTGCTGATAAGCCTGAAAGAATTTATAAAAGTATTTGTAGTGGTGGACTTCATCAGCACGAATGCGCCCAGCCAGTAAGCGGAGAACCGGTTCCGGGCTGGCGGACTGAATCATGGTGTAAAAACTGGCGGTACCTGTCTCTACGACGCAGCGAGACGCCATTTCCAGCGCCTGGCTAGGACCCAATAAATCTGTCTGGCAGTAGGGCATGTAAGCTTGCACAAAGCCTTTATAAGCGTGGTCCCAGTCGAAGTCTGGCCAGATCTGCAGGACATAGGCTTTCAGGGCCAATCCATGCTGAACTTCTTCCTGCTCCCATTCTTTGCTGAGCCATGCAGTAGCCGCAGCATTCTCCTGAAAGTATTCCACCAGATTGCGGGCATAGAGGTCAGAAAGCGTTTCCACAAAGGAGGCTCCTGCCAGCAAATAAAACCAGTCTGTCTGATCAACTATTCTGGTTTTTTCTATGCTTGCATAGGGTATATCTGCCAGAGTCCAGGTTGGATGCTTTCTCATAGTGGGGATGGCAACGGGCATGGATTGAGCCGTCTCCTTTGGGGCGGATGAAATCGGGTCAAAGATTATAGCCCAGATCATGGTCATTGGCGCCAGCCTGTGCAAAAGCTTCCCGTCTTTTCTTGCACTGGGGGCAAAAACCACAGTGTTTTTCGCGCCCCAGCAGGCAACTATAGGTTTTTTTCCAGGGAACGTGCAAACGATTCCCCTCAAGTATGATGGCAGCCTTACTGAGTTGAATCAGAGGCGTTTCCAGTTGCAAATTCAAAGTGCCCAGGGTGTTTGTGATGGCATTTTGAAAAGCGGGACGTGAGCAGGTATCTACCTGCGCATCATCAGCGCTGAGACCTATCACAATACGTTGAATATTCAAATTGCTGGCAATCGTCGCAATGGCAGCAATAGCGAAAAAATTACGATGGGGCAGGGGGACATGGTACCGTTCAGCGCGCAATGCTCCAACGGCATTTCCAAAAGCGGAAAGATCATAGCGCTGTGCTTGGACTTGCTGATTTTCACTGAGCCTTTGCACGGCTTCCCATTCCTGTTGGGCAGCGCGTTGCGCATAGTCCAGAAAAACCGGTTGGGGGCACTCAGTTTGGGCAAGCTGAAATAACAGCGTGCTGCTTTCTACCCCGCCGCTCATCAGCAGCAGGCAATTTGCGGTTTTGGGCCGGGCCACGTCCAGAGACATCGGGTCTGGCGACATTGGGTCGGGCTGGCGTATGATCGCAGCGGTTTCGGTATGAGTGTTCATGGAGATTAAAGATAACATGAGTTCATGCGTCAGTGTGCATCCGGTCAATCCTCAATGGCGCCTGCTGGAGCCGGTACTGGATGTGTTACGGGCGGGTGGGTTAATTGTTTTTCCGACAGACACCTGTTATGCCTTGGGTTGCATGGTTGGGGCTCGCGCCGCCCAGGAACGGCTGCGGCGTATCCGGCAGCTGGATTTGCAGCATGATCTTTCCCTCCTGTTTCCGGGAATTGCCCAACTCGCAGAATATGCCAAGTTGGATGACCGCGCTTTTGCTCTGCTGCGTAAAGCCTTACCTGGACCTTATACTTTTATTTTGCCAGCCACCAAAGACGTTCCTCGGCGTTTGGCGGATCCTAAAAAACGGAGTATCGGCGTGCGTATTCCAGCTCATCCCATTTGTGAAATGCTCCTGGCAGAGTTGGGTGAACCCTTGATGAGTTCGACACTGCAATTGCCTGAATCTGATATTCCGCTGATTGATCCAGAAGAAATTTGCACGCTGCTCGGTAACCAGGTGGATAAGGTGATCCTCGCCGAACAGGGGCGGGCCCAATGCTCGACCGTTATTGATTTGTTGCAATGGCCTCCGCAATTGCTGCGCAAGGGGGCCGGAGATCCGGCGGCTCTGGGGTTGGAATAATCCTGGTAACAGCCATGGGCCGAGAAGCTTTTTGCTCCAACGTCCCTTGCCTGTTGTTCTAAGGCTCATCCTGCTGTCAGGAGAGAACTCGCCCTGAGGGCTCAAACAGCTCTCCTGACGGGCACAGGATTTCGCCAAGAACAACAACGGCGCGGGCCAAAGTCGCGGCAAAGCTTCTCGGCCCATGGCTGTTACCAGGACAAGGGTCTCGCAAATGGGCTGCATTAGGTGGCCGGTAGTTCCTGCTGATATACTCGCGACCATGTTTGATCTCACACATTTTGTTCGTACCCTTGCGATCTGGGCGATTCCGGTGCTGTTTGCCATCACCGTGCATGAGGTCGCCCACGGCTGGGTGGCCTGGAAGCGAGGCGACCCCACGGCGATGCTCATGGGTCGTCTGACCCTGAATCCGGTGAAACATATTGATCCTTTTGGAACGATTATCCTGCCGGGTATCTTGTTGCTGTTTCATTCCCCCTTTTTATTTGGATATGCCAAACCAGTGCCGGTGAATTTTAGTGGCCTGAAAAAGCCGAAAACGGACATGGTCTGGGTAGCTATCGCCGGACCCGCAGCCAATCTGCTGATGGCCATTTTCTGGACAGCCATACTGTGGTTGGGTGGACACCTTCCCGGCACCCTGGCTTATGTCGCTACGCCCATGCAGTTGATGGGCGAGGCGGGCATCATCATCAATGTCATCCTGATCATTTTCAACCTGATACCGATTCCGCCACTGGACGGTGGTCGGGTTGCTGTAGGCTTGTTGCCGGCTTCTGCCAGTATCGCCCTCAGCCGGGTTGAACCTTATGGATTTATTATTCTCATTGTGCTGCTTTTTACCGGCATTTTGTGGAACGTACTGGGCCCATTGTTTTTGTGGGTTTATCATTTTTTCCTGGCAGTAGGTGCTGGATAATGAAAGAAATTATTGTCTCTGGAATGCGCCCGACCGGGCGTTTGCATATTGGTCATTATCATGGCGTACTGAAAAACTGGGTACGCTTGCAGGATCAGGGCGAGTGCTATTTTTTTGTGGCAGACTGGCATGCCCTGACCACCCATTATGAAAGCGTTGAGGGCATCAGTACCGCCGTTTGGGATATGCTGGTTGAGTGGCTGGCGGTGGGAATTGATCCGGATAAAGCAGTTCTATTTATTCAGTCGCATGTTCCCCAACATGCCGAATTGGCCCTGCTGCTGGGGATGCTGACGCCTTTGTCGTGGCTGGAGCGCGTGCCGACTTTCAAGGACCAGCAGGAAAAACTGCGGGAACGGGATCTGGCGACCTTCGGTTTCCTCGGATATCCGCTGCTGATGACGGCGGACATTCTGCTGTATGAGGCCCAACAGGTGCCCGTAGGGGCCGATCAGGTGGCGCATCTGGAAATCAGCCGGGAGCTGGCTCGACGTTTCAACAGCTTTTATGGCCGTGATGCGGAAACCCGGCAGCAGATTGAAAGAGGGTTGCAGGCCATGGGCAAGCGTGCTGCCAAAACTTTTGCTCAGTTGCAACAGCGTTTTCAGCAAAATGGGGATTTGTTGGCCGTCACTGAAGCCGCTGAATTCCTCCGGCAACAGGCAGGATTGAGTCCGCTGATGCAGGCGCAGTTATTGGCGCATCTGGAAGGGAAGGGCCGTGAAATTCTTCGCGAACCCCAGGCGTTACTGACTGCCGCTTCCAAATTGCCCGGCCTCGATGGCCAAAAAATGAGTAAATCCTATGGGAATACCATTCCCTTACAGGAAGACCTGGAACAGATTCGCAAGAAAATCCGTACCATGCCTACTGATCCGGCGCGCGTCATGCGTACTGATCCGGGTACTCCGGAAAAATGTCCGGTATGGGGTTTTCATCAGGTATATTCCAGTGAGGAGACGCGAAATTGGGTACGTCAGGGTTGCACCAGCGCTGGTATTGGTTGTCTGGATTGCAAACAGCCTGTGATTGAAGCAGTGCTCGTGGAGTTGGCACCGATTCGCGAACGCGCCGAATACTGGGCAGCGCGTCCGGAACAATTGCGGGAAATTGCCCATGCTGGCGCGCAACGTGCCCGTAACAGGGCCGAGCAGACTATGGAAAAAGTGCGCTCCGCCATGGGCTTGGCTCACGAACTGGGTATTGGTTGAGTGGTATTCACGTGACGGTGGTGAATGCTGGTATGGGGCAGGCTGTACAGGTCAATGGTCAGCCTCTGGACAGCTTACCAGAGGGCTTGTTTATTCCTCCCGATGCCCTGGAGTTGCTTCTGGACAGCTTTTCCGGACCTCTTGAATTACTGCTCTGGCTGATTCGTCGTAACCGTATGGATATTCGCGATATTCCGGTGGCGGAAGTCACCCGTCAGTATTTGCAGTACCTCCAGGAAGCCCGGCGGCGGAATCTGGAGCTGGCAGCAGAATATCTGCTGATGGCCGCCTGGTTGGCGGAAATCAAGGCAAGAATGCTGCTTCCGGTGCCGCCCGCCTGTGAAGATGAAGACATGGACCCTCGACTGGAATTGGCGCGCCGCCTGGAAGCCCTGGCCCTGGTGCAAAGCCAGGCAGAAATCCTCCAATCTTTGCCGCAGTCAGGGCGCGATTTTTGGATGGTCAACCCGGTCACCTATGCGGCATTGCCCTCATCTCCGCCTCTGCTCGAACTGGGTGATATCGCTGCGGCCTGGTTGCGTATACAGCGGCGCCCCGAGCGACGTGATCAAACTGTCCATCAGCTTTCCAACCCGGCCATGGGTTTGCGGCAGCGCATGGTGGAAGTGCTGCTTTGCTGTCGTCGGGATCAGCGTCCCTGGCAACTGCTTGAGTTGTTGCCGGAGTTGAGTCGGCAGGCCTTGGCTATATCCTTGTTGGCCATTCTGGAGTTGTTGCGCCAGGAAGCCTTGCAATTGCTTGAAGACGGTGCCGGTGGTTGGCGGGTAAGTATTGCGGGCATGGAGGTTCCGCAGCATGCGTGAGGCCTTGCTGGCTTTGTTTTTGTCCAGTGCAGAACCACTGTCGCGGGAACAGCTCGCTGGCATTTTCGCCGACGACCCGGAATATGCGGGTTGGGAAGCGGCACTGGAGATTTTACTGGCCGCTGGTGAAGGTCCCATGCAGCTGATCGCCGTTGCAGGTGGATATCGTCTGCAGATTCATCCTCGCCACCATGGGCTGTTAGCGCGCTTGCATGTAGAGGCTCCCCGCCCATTGAGCAAAGCGGTGCTGGAAACATTGGCGGTTATTGCCTATCAACAGCCTGTTACCCGTCCGGAAATTGAACACTGGCGGGGAGTATCGGTAGGTGCGAGCATCATGGAGCAGTTACAGGAGCTTGGCTGGATTGCTGTGGTAGGTCACCGCGAAAGCCCTGGTCGTCCGGCGCTTTGGGCAACTACTTCTGAATTTATGCAGCATTTTGCTTTGGCTTCCTTGGGAGATTTGCCCGTAGTAAGGACCGATAAATAGAAAGATTATTTTAATATTAGAAAAAACTTATTTGACGGCTTGATAATATGGTCGCATATTTTTGTGGAATTTGTTGATGGCGGTTAATAAAAAGAGGCCGGCATCCGCATTGGGTTAGATGTGGTCAATAATGTGACGAGGAGCAGACCAATGGCACATGTAGTGATTTTAGGGGCAGGTACAGGTGGCATGCCCGCAGCTTATGAAATGAAGGAAGCCTTGGGTTCCGGGCATGAAGTGACGCTCATCAGCGCCAATGATTATTTCCAGTTTGTACCATCTAATCCCTGGGTGGGCGTGGGCTGGACCAAACGGGATGATATTGCTTTCCCCATTAAACCTTATGTAGAACGCAAGGGCATTCATTTTATTCCCAAGGCAGCGGAAAAAATTGATGCTGAAGGCCAGGAAATTACCCTGGCTGACGGAAGTAAGGTGCGTTATGACTATCTGCTGATTACCACCGGACCGAAACTGGCTTTTGAAAATGTACCGGGCTCCGATCCGCACGAAGGCCCCATTCAGTCTATTTGTACGGTGGATCATGCGGAAAAAGCCTATCATGACTATCAGGCGCTTCTGGCCGAACCCGGTCCCATTGTGATCGGTGCCATGGGCGGTGCCAGTTGTTTCGGGCCAGCTTACGAATATGCTATGGTTGTAGCTTCCGACCTTAAAAAGCGCGGCATGCGTGACAAAATCTCTTCCTTTACTTTTGTGACCAGTGAGCCCTATTTGGGTCACCTGGGTATTCAGGGCGTTGGTGATTCTACTGGAATCCTGAGCAAGGGGCTCAAGGAAGAAGGTATTGAAGCCTACACCAATTGTAAGGTCACCAAAGTAGAAGGTGGCAAAATGTTTGTCACCCAGGTCAATGACAAGGGTGAAGTAGCCAAGGAATTCACCTTGCCAGTCAAGTTCGGCATGATGATTCCTGCTTTCAAGGGGGTTCCTGCCGTAGCGGGTGTTGAAGGCTTGTGTAATCCGGGCGGCTTTGTGCTGGTAGACGAACACCAGCGCAGCAAAAAGTACGCCAACATTTTCGCTGCTGGCATTGCCATTGCGATTCCTCCGGTGGAAGCCACACCGGTGCCTACTGGGGCCCCGAAAACCGGCTACATGATCGAATCCATGGTTTCTGCTGCGGTGCACAATATCAAAGCGGACCTGGAAGGTCGTAAAGGTGAGCAGACCATGGGTACCTGGAATGCCGTCTGTTTTGCTGACATGGGTGATCGCGGCGCAGCTTTCGTAGCTCTGCCGCAGTTGCGTCCCCGCAAGGTTGACGTATTTGCCTATGGTCGCTGGGTGCATCTGGCCAAGGTGGCCTTTGAAAAATATTTCATTCGCAAGATGAAAATGGGTGTTTCCGAACCTTTCTATGAAAAAGTGCTGTTCAAGATGATGGGCATCACCCGCCTCAAGGAAGAAGTGCCGCCACATCGTAAAGCTTCCTGAGCATCACCCGCAGCATAACATCAGACCCCGCCTTGCGCGGGGTTTTTTATCCTGAAAACTACCCATAGGGCATGTCCGGAGATTTTTGAACAATGGATGAAAAATTACAAAAAGTTTTGGCACGCTTTGGTCTGGGATCCAGAAGACTTATGGAACAATGGATTGCTGCCGGTCGTATTCAGGTGAATGGGCTGGTCGCCAAGCTGGGGGATCGGGTCACAGCCCACGATAAAATATCGGTAGATGGTGAAGCCTTGCGGATTCCCTCCTGGGTTCGCCCGCGTCTGCGGGTGCTGCGTTACCACAAGCCGGCAGGGGAGCTGACTACCCGGAATGATCCCGATGGTCGTCCAACTGTTTTTGATCGCTTGCCCAAGTTGCGTGGCAGTCGTTGGGTGGCCGTTGGCCGTTTAGACTATAACACGGAAGGACTCCTCCTTCTCACCAATGATGGGGATCTGGCCAATGCCTTGATGCATCCCCGTGCGGGCATTGAAAGAGAATACGCGGTCCGCATATTGGGTGTTTTGAGTAACGAACAGCAAATCCAGCTTTTGAAAGGTGTGGCGCTGGAAGATGGGGAAGCGCGATTTCTCAAAATTGAAGAAGCCGGCGGTGAGGGAGCCAATCACTGGTATCACGTCACTCTTGCTGAAGGTCGCAATCGGGAAGTGCGCCGTCTTTTTGAAGCCTTGGGCCTGGCAGTCAGCCGTTTGATTCGAGTGCGCTATGGCGTGGTGGAAATGCCGCGTTTACTCAAAAATGGTTATTTTGATGAATTACCCGATGAAGAACGAGATAATCTGCTGGCTAGCGTCAAATGGGTGAATCCGGCAAGACCGATGACCGAGCATGGAGTGGCAGATTCCAAATCGCACAACTCAAACAGATCATCATCGGAGCGGCATCCAGGGGCATCTCGTTCATCGAGGTACAAATTTTGAACGAATGTATTATAATTGATTCATATGTAATATTTGTGTTACTTTGCTCGTGTAAGCATGCTGAGAGAGTGTTCATATGGAACTCACGACCCAATCCAGAAGCCCCGTTAACGAGGTGCGGACTTATTTATTGGTACCGGAAAACAAGATTCAAGAAGTTACGCGGGCACAGTGCCTTGATCCGGAGAAGGATGATGCGAATATTTCATGGATGACAACAGTTTTGTTTATTATTCTTTCAGAGGTCATAGGTTTTTTTGTCAAACTATTTCGTTGAAGCTTGATAATATTCACCGATAATTTCCCAAGCAGCAAAAATTATCCGAGTGATGATATGTGCTGCGAACCATATAACAAAAAAACGTAATACATCCATTATTATAGGTATCCAGAAAGGGAACTCCCCACCGAATCCCAAGGGCTGGGGTAGCAATCCCCATTCAGCAGCAATAATGGCCAATAACCAGGTGATCGCCCAACTTTTTACGCTGGCAGTAGGGCTACTGCGGCGCTTGGGCTTGAATTTCTGATCAACTATTGGTTCTTCTTTCTTGTCCTTTGCCATGATATCTCGTAGTTATTTTTTAGTGACCCATGACATGGTCGCGCAGTTTATCCAGTTGTTGTTGCACCATGGTGCTGAGACTTTTCAGCTGATCGGCACCAGTATGAACGGCGGCATTATCTCCTTTTTTTAAGGCATTAATAATGGCGATTCCCAACTTATGTACTTGCGGATGAACCTGCTGTACAGCAATAAAGGCTTCGGATTGAGCGATGGGAGTTTCCAGCATGCTGTCCATCCATTGCCCTAAACGGCACTGGTGGTGGTCCTTAATGTTGTTGATATCAATTTGGCTGGCTTTATCAGTAATCGCTTCCAGAATTCGGCTGACCCATAAAACATGGTCTGCCTTAACCACGGTCAGTCGAGTGGCCAGTGCCGGATCACCCTGCATGGCCGCTTCACTGGCGTGCGCCAGTTCATCACGAACATGGTCGAGACACTGGCGGATAGCCTGGAATTGCTGAGCAAATTGTCCCATGGACTGCTGCAATGCATTCATGTGTGTACCCATGCTTTCTGCGGCGACAACTTCCCGGGCACTCCCACTGACAATGTTTTCAATGTTTCCACGGGTTTTTTGTGCAGACTGGTTGGCCATACCCAGGACCTCGGCAACTGTTTCGAGAGCATCTCCGCCACGACGCAAATGTTCCACACTGGCGCTGACGCCCGTTTCAACTTGTATGGCTCCTTTGTTTATGGTGGTTGCAGAACTACGTATATCAGCAGCAGCACGAGCAGAACTTTGCGCCAGTTTTTTGACTTCATCGGCAACTACCGCAAAACCGCGCCCATGTTCCCCGGCGCGTGCAGCCTCAATAGCCGCATTGAGAGCCAGCAGGTTGGTTTGCTTGGCAATTTCCTGCACTTTGCCTGCCAATGTGGTAATAGTACGGGTTTGCTGCAGAAAAGCCTGTACAGTTTCCCCCATGGATGTGACGGTTTGCTCGACGAGATCCATTTCGCCAATTAACACGGAAAGCCGTTCGTTTCCCATCTGCACATCATGTAAGGTCGCTTCGGCCAGCGACTGGTTGGAGCCAATACTGTCAGCCGTGCTGCGCACCGCTTTTATGACCGCATCGGCCTGATCATACAGAGATTGGCTATCCAGCTGTGCAGTACGTAAATCCTGCTCTAAGTCCATACCCAGCAAGTGACTTTCAGCAGTTTGCTCCAGGGCTGTAACTTGATGATCCAGAACTTTACAGCTTTGCCAAAGACGTGCTTTTTGCCAATCACAAATCGGCGTAATGGTTTTTCCGAGTTCAGGATCATCTCGAATTAACTGTGCCGTTTCTGCGTCACCATCCAGGCAGGCAGAAAACAGGGAAAGCAGAGTATGGTTTTCAGTGGACATGGCGTAGCCTCGTCATGGTGAGATTTTAGTGAGAATGAATAACGCTCGTAATAGCGCGAGCCAGATCATCCGGTAAAAATTTTGCTACGTAGCCATCCGCGTTGACACTGCGCGCATGGGCTTCATTGGCGGTACCAGATAGCGATGAGTGAATGACGACCGGTACATCGCGGAGGGCTTCATTTTCTTTAATATGACGGGTCAATGTAAATCCATCCATTTCGGGCATTTCAAGATCGGTCAAAACCAGTGCGACCTTGTCACGAAGTGGGGTGCCTGACGCTTTGGCATCTTGCGCGAGCTGTTTTAAACGTTCAAGTGCTTCCTTGCCGGTTTTGGTTCCTATAAAAGCCAAGCCCAAACTTTTCAGGGTTTTTTCGATCTGATTGCGCGCGACACCAGAATCATCGGCATAAAGAATGACGGCACCTTTGGGAATTTCTATGGCATGTTGTTGTACGAGTTCATCTCCGGCTTTGAAACGCGAAGGTAATACCTGACGAAGAATGTGTTCCACATCCAGCACCAGAGCCAGGCGTGCGGTTTCTTCGTCCTCATCAAGCCGTGCCAGACTGGTGACCAGGCCGCCTACTGAGGCACCCTCCGCAGAAAGTACGCGACTCCACTCCAGTCGGACAATTTCTTCGACATCTTCAACGGCAAATCCTTGCACAGAACGCTCATATTCTGTAACCAGCAGAATATTTAATCCGTCTGTTTTGCAGCCGACCACCTCTGGTAAATTAATCACGGGAATGATTTGTCCACGTATGTTGGCGACGCCCATCACATGCTCAGGCGCACCGGGCATGGGCGTGATTTTGGGCATGACCAGTGCTTCACGGACCTTGAACACATTGATCCCAAAAAGTTCGCGGCTATTGATTTTGGGATCCGTGCCGAGACGGAATACCAGCAGCTCAAACTTGTTGGTGCCCGCAAGCTGGGCGCGTTCATCAACTTCCCGCAGTAACTGATTCATGATCCAATCCTCAATAGGTTTTTTGAATGATCGCGCTTAGCGCGTCCATATGCTGGAAAATATTATCCCGACTATCCAGGACCTGCCGCAGTAATTTGCCAGTACTTTCCTGATCACCGGCTTGATGTGCAGCCAGTAGTTCCCGCGCGCGTTGATGGAATTGCCGATGCGGCTCGGCCAGGGCGACAAATTCAGCTTCATTGCCCAGAAGCTGCCTCCCTGTTCCTTCATACCATGAGCCCAGAGCACACTGATGTTGGTCCTGCAGATCATCCGGACTCATTGGTGACCCATTATCACTCACGGCATTTTGCAGGCGGTGAACCAATGCTTCATGACTTTGACGGGCGGCATCCAGGGTCATGGATACCGCTAGCGTACGTAAATTTTTTATTTCTTTTTGCAGATTGCGCGTCACATCCATGGATTGCTGCGCCTGTTGCTGATTGTTCTGTGCGGCACTATCAATATTTTTTGCCGTTAAATTGACGGCTGTTATATTGTTTTGCACTTCGTCTGTGGCATCCTGGACACGTTTGGATAAATTCCGGACTTCATCAGCTACTACGGCAAAACCTCGACCATGTTCTCCGGCACGAGCGGCCTCAATGGCGGCATTTAATGCAAGCAGGTTGGTTTGATAAGCAATTTCGCGGATAGTCTGGGCGATGCGGCTGATTGCAACTACCTGATTCATGAGGGACTGCGAGGCTTGATGGTTATCATCAATAGCTTTTGTAAGTAACGTCAGGTTTTTGTTGACTGTTTCCATAGCCGAAGCAGCTTCAGCGGAGGTATGGGTGAGTATACGCGCATTTTGGGTCGCATTTCTGGAGCTACTTTCCGAAAATTCATCCATAGTACTCTATTCCCTTTAATGGTTAATTGATCCCGGTACCGACATTGATTTTGTCGAACCAGTCCAGAAAGCGCTTAACATTGTCGCCACTATAAATAGCCCCATGCTGTGGGCAGAGATGTTGTATATCTAATTGGCTTACCCGCTCTATCCAGTTTTTCTTGGCGGCATTGGAAGGCATCCAGCGTTCATGAAAATATTTGGCTTTCTTGATATGTTCTTCAAAAGCGCGCCCGGTTTTATCGCGTCGGTCTACCCATGCGTCATGACCGGGGGGTAATAATGCGGCACCCACATCACCGGAAAACAAAATTTTTGCCTCTGGATCATAAACATGAAAATTAGCTGAAGAATGCAGGTAGTGAGCCGGTATAAACTCCAGGCGCCGCCCTCCAATCATCACATCTCCGCCCTCATCAGGAATGTTTTGCAGTGGGGCATTGAGCGCACCATAATGACGGATAAAACCTTCCCATAGCTTGGGAACGTGCCATTCCATTTTATCATTACAGGCATGCCATAGCGGCAAGCTGGAAGCAATATCGGGGTCCTGATGTGAAACAAAGGCTGCTTTCAGGCTGGAAGGCGGAATGACTTCCACCATGGCTGCAAAGACCTGGGGAAAAATCTCAAATCCGCCTGGATCCAGAATGATGCTTTGTCCGTTCGATTCGATGACGTAAACATTGGAATCAATGACCCGATGTTCGTCCTGATCGTAAATGATCCACCAGCGATGGCTGCCTGCTTCAAAGACGGGTGCTGCTTTCATGTTCCAGACTCTCCAATTGATGGCGATAGCTACGAATCGCCTGCGCGACGGTGCGGACGGCTTCGCCCATATCTCTGGAAACCCGCATCAGCGGAGCTCCGGTTCTTTCTGCAAGTGCCGCTTCGATTCGGCCGTTGGTGACTACATATTCTTGTTCTTCAATACCTTCTTGAAGTTGTTGAACGGTTTCCAGGAGATGGCCCAAAATTTTGACAGCTTCGACTTCTTCCTGCTGAATAACTTTTTGCCAGGTGTTCTGGGTGCTGATCAGGTTGGGACAAGCCTTGCCATGGATCGGGCTGTCACTCAGCATTTCCTGGAATGATTGAGCAAAGCGCTGATGCTGCAAAATGCGCATATAAGCTTCAATGAGTGGCGCGATACTTTCCTGAAGATGAGAGGCTGATGTCTTTAAAATGGCTGCTCTTTCCCGGAAGGCCTGGGCTACCACGCCATAACCGGCCAAGGCGTTACCATGACGCTTGACCAGCACCATGGCATTAAGTGCGCGCCGGTCAATTTCACGCAATGCCTTTTCGATACTTTGCCGTGCTGCAAAGGACGCGTCTACGACCCTCATGATGTGCTGAATATCCATCAGGCAGCTCCCTTACAGGAAACATTTATAATGGTCGAATCTCCACCATGATCAATAACATGGTTAGCCAGGGCGCCGGCATCGAGAATCAGCACGACATTACCTTTTCCGGAAATGGTAGCGCCCTGGTACCAGTTCTGCTCAGCGAGGAAATCAATGGGTTTGACCACAGAGTCCTCGTTTCCAAGCACTTCAGAAACCATAATCAAACCCCGCTCTGTCAATATCCCCTCTATCGGTTCTGATCCTAAACGGAGGGGGCGATCATGAAGAAGTCTGCCGAGATCGACCATGGGGATGACTTCAGTACCGTCTACCCGATAGACACTGCGACCACTCATGCGATGAATCCGGCTTTCCTGTATATCTAACAGACTTTCGATGCTGGATACCGGAAGCGCGTAGATTTCCCGCCGCAAACGCAGGTAAAGCACGGGTAGTACCGCCATGGTCAAAGGAAATTCCATGGAAATACTTGTGCCTAAACCCGGTTTGGTCTGAATATCCAGGCGCCCACGCAGCTTGCGAACAGTTTCCTTGACCACATCCATGCCGACACCTCGTCCGGAAATGTCGGTAACCTGATCATTGGTAGAAAATCCGGGGCGGAAAATCAGTTCAACCGCTTCCTGTTCCGAGAGGCGCGCCGCCTGCTCTGCAGTGATGACTCCTTTATCCACGGCTTTCCGGGTAACAAACTGACTGTCAATACCGCGCCCGTCATCGGAGACTTCAATACGCACCTTATCGCCCAAATGAATAGCAGCAACTCTGATTTTGGCACTGCGCGCCTTCCCTGCGGCCTGGCGATCTGCAGGTAACTCAACGCCATGGTCGAGACTGTTACGGAGCAAATGGGTCATAGGACCAGATAGTGCATCGACCACAGCTTTGTCGATTTCAACGTCTTCGCCCACAATTTCGAGCGCAACTTCTTTGCCGAGTTGCCGGGAAGCGTCCCGGACTACTCTGGGCAACTGCTGAAACAGACGCTTGCAGGGTTGCATACGCAGACGCATGACGGTGCTTTGAATGTCGTTGACGGTGATGTCCACTTCGCGGGCGATGCGCAGCATGTCTTCATTTTCTTCGCCCAGGCTGCCGATGGCAGAACTCAGTCGGTTACGGAGCAAAACCAGTTCACCCACCTGATTCATTACGGCGTCCAGACGGGCGGCATCGACGCGCAATGTAGTATCGGCTGCTTCTTGCGCAGCGGCGGCGCTGCGTGCGGGGGGGGCTGCTTTGCTTGCATTGGTTGCTTCCGAGGATGGATTGGTCGTTGTGCTGACTGATTGTGTTGGCGGAGCAATCTCGGCAGTGGCTTTTTCTGAATCTATCGAACTTGCAGAAACGGTTGCGGTAAGGGCGGGTTGTTCATATCCTGGAGCTTGCTGGCCGTAAAGTTGATCCAGCACCTGCTCAAACTCTTCCGGCGAAATTTCGTCACTGTTCAATTGGCCGGAATCGGACGCACTGGTAACCCCTGGGGCCTTGTTTCCATAAAGAGCGTCCAGAGTGGCCTCAAATTCTGCGTCGGTAATTTCATCCGCTGCAGTCTCGCTGGAAGATGCGGATTCCGTGCGTTCCAGGAACAGTCCAGATTCACCAGCAGCTGTGGGTCGCTGGCTGACCAATAGCGTGGCTTCCGGAGGAAAGGGGTTGGAAGGTGTTGCGTCACTTTCGATCGGTCCATTTACAGAAACTTGCTCTGCGCGTTTTCCTGCTGCCAGTTCCTGAATAAGCTGGCCGAGTTCTTCTGGTCCTGGCCCGGGATATTCTCCACAGGCAAGCTGTTGCAGCATATCATCAATCACGTCAAGGCCGCGCAGGATGGCATCAATCATCGCTCCATTAACGACCAGGGTATGGGAACGCAGCTTGTCCAACAGATCTTCCAGATGATGGGTCCAACTGACGAGATGATCGGCTTCGAGAAATCCGGCACCCCCTTTGAGGGTATGAAAAGCCCGGAAGACAGAGGCGAGCACCTCATCATTGTTCGGATCGGATTCCAGACGCAGGGTGTCGTCCTGAGCTTTTTCGAGGAGTTCCCGAGCTTCCGGCAAGTAATCCTGCAGAATTTCCATATCCATGCTTTTTAGATCCCCAGTTCTGCCAGCAAGCTATCCACTTCTTCCTGATTGATGCTGGGATTAGCCTCGGCGGTTGCGGCGTTTTCCTCTGCGATACTGCTGGCTGATTCCATACCGGCTTCTGTCAGGGTAAGGCGTATGCGCTCTTCAACGGCCTGAAGCAGGGTGATGGCTTTTTTCAGCCGTTGACCGGCAAGATCCTGCCCCTGTTGGCTGGCCAGAATAACGAGCAGGGCGCTTTCAATGTCTTTCAGGGGCTTATCAATATAGCTATTGTGCGTGTTGCGAATGATGGTTACCGCATCTTGCGCTCTTTCGACAGCGGCAAGAGTGGCCATAGTCTGCTCTTCGGTTAAGCGCAGTGCTTCTTCCAGAGGGTTTTGTGCGCCGGACAAATTTTCTTCGGCAGTATTGGCGATTCGCTTCAGGCCTTCACGCAGCAGTAACTCGGCCTCACTGAGCAGACGATTAGGATCCAGCGGATTTTGTGTGGTCATCACTGGCCTCCCTGAGCCGCCTGAAGACGCTTGAACACGCTATCCAGCTTTTCTTTCAGGGTGTCGGCCGTAAAAGGCTTGACGATGTACCCGTTGACTCCGGCTTGGGCTGCTTCCAGGATGTTTTCGCGTTTGGCTTCAGCTGTGACCATGAGTACCGGAATATGTTTGAGTTGTGGATCTGAACGGATGGCACGCAGCAGATCAATTCCCTGCATATTGGGCATGTTCCAGTCGGAAACAACGAAATCAAAGGGTCTGCTGTGCAGTTTCTGTAGTGCCTGAACGCCGTCCTCAGCTTCATCAAAATTGCTGAAACCGAGTTCGCGTAACAAATTGCGTACAATGCGCCGCATCGTAGAGAAGTCATCCACCACTAAAATGTGGATGCCCTTGTCGACCTGATCAATACCCATAAATGCTGATCTCCTCCTTGAGTCGTACTCCATCCGTTGCATACGGAAAAGCAATTCCTGTACCACCTGTCTGGATGGAGTAGTGCAGATGTTCTGCTTTTCAATACGGCACATCTCCAGGAAAACTAAAGCCGGTTGGTTAAATCCAAATCTAAAAATGGCAGTTGCCGTGGGTGCTTTGTAGCGACTTTTGTTTCGAGCCGTTGTTGTTCTTGGCGAAATCCTGCGTCCGTCAGGAGAGCTGTTTGAGCCCGCAGGGCGAGTTCTCTCCTGACAGCAGGATGAGCCGTAGAACAACAGGCGAAGAACAAGGGAGCAAAAAGCACCCACGGCAACTGCCGTTTTTAGGTTAAAGAATGCTTACATAGGCAATCAGCCGCGCTGGCTGATGTTGCCTGCCATGATCGGGTCTGTTCCTGCCTTGCTGGGGTTTTGAGGAGCGACCACCACGATACTCACACGACGATTCATGACCAGACCCTTGGCGGTATTATTAGATGCTACAGGGTGGTACTTGCCATATCCGGCAGCAACCAGATGATGCGGGTTGACGCCATGCTCAATAAACAGTTCGACGACGGATACGGCCCGCGCTGCAGATAGTGCCCAGTTGGAGGCAAATTGTGGGGTACGGATGGGCAGGTCGTTCGTGAAGCCGTTCACCTGGATTTGATAAGGTACCTGCGCCAGAACTTTGGCGATATTGCCTAAGGTGCTGCGCGCATTACCGCTGAGTTGTGCCTGCGCTGATGGAAAGAGAATCTTCGCATTCAAGTCAATGACTACTCCCAAATTGCTGCGATGGATGGCCACGCTACCCTGATCAATCAATGGCTTGAGTAAGGCCTTCATTTGCGCCTCAATTTTTTGCATTTCCGGATTTACCTGGGGTTTGGGTTCATGCGCTCGGGGTGATACCTGACCTTGCTGCACATGGGGAACCGGGTCCAGGGTGGCTACTTTCGGTAATGCCGGCAGGGCTACCGGGGTTTGGGTCAGGCTATTGGTATCCGATCGTATCGGGACGGGTGACCAGGGTTGACCACTAAAGGCGGATACCAGAGTTTTTGATAATACCTTGTATTTTCCTTCATTTACTGAAGAAATGGCATACATGACCACAAAAAATGCGAAAAGCAGGGTAATGAAGTCGGCGTAGGAGACCAACCATCGTTCGTGGTTTTCCCATTCCTCTTCTGCTTTCTTTTTGCGTGCCATCCCATATTCTCCTGTGTTCTCTAATACACTCAGCCATTAAATAGTCGGTTTTTTACGTTTACAGCGTCCGCTCGAAAAATAAGCGAGATTTATGCCTGATCAGGCTGGCTGTGAAGCGGCATGAATTCTGCTGAAAGGTCGTCAATGCAGGGCCAACCTTACTGGACTTGTCAAATTTTTGACATATGGATAGATGTGAGAAGGAAGCAGTCATGGTCAATGATGAAACCCGGTTGGATAAACTGTTTGTAGATGCCAATCGTTTGACGTTAAAAGCAGCGTGCGATCGCGCACTCCAGTTCCTGGTGAAAAATCAGCAAAACATGCAGGTCCTGGTAGGTCAACCCGGCACTTTCATGGGGCACGCCGCTCTGCTGTATGATGATGCGCTTCATGAGAGCCTGATTCTGGATGCTCTGACGCCGGATGCGGCTAATGCTTATGCGCTCGCCGGCGAAGACCTGCTGCTGTGGACTGACGATGCCTTGCCCCTTGGTTTTCAGACGGTGGTTGTAGAGCAACTTATCTGGCAGCGTTTTGCGGCCATTCGTATCCAGCGACCCGAAATGGTTTTTCAATGGCAAAGGCGCAGTACATTGCGTGCAGTAGTCGATTCGTCCAATAAAACTTCTGTATTATTAAAACGTTATGGAGCAAGGGCTGTAGAGGGTGAATGTGTGGATATTGGTGCCGGTGGTATGCGTATCGCCATCACCGCGCCACAGGACTATCCGGTGACTCAGGGTGAACTCCTGGCCCAGGTTCAGTTTAAGTTTCAGGGGCAAGCCTGTTCAGTGGAGGCTAAGGTCTGTCATCTGGGGCCAGGAATTTACACCCAAGGTGGGGTTCAGCAGTTAGGTTTGGCGTTTATCCATTTGCCCGTTGCGCTGGAGGATAAAATCATTCAGTACACGCTACGTTATGATCGGGAATGCCTACGCCGTGCCAGTCGCTAGGGATTGATCCTGAATGGGAACAATAATCTGAGCTTGAAGTTCAGCCGGTGGTAGATGTGCAGCACTTAATGGTTCAGTAGGCATTTCGTGATGTTCTACAATCCATTGTCCAAATTGTCTGGTTTCCGGGAGGAAATAAAGCGGGGCCAGCGAGTTACTTTGGAGTGTGCCGTTTTCCGTTTGGGGTAGTATCACCATTACCATGGGTACCCCTGACGTTTTGGCAAAATGCGGAACCTGGGAATACCGTATATTGAAGTGTTCGGGAGCAACCAGTAAAAAAGTGATCAACGCTTCATCCAGTGACTGTAACCAGACAAATGGCCCTTGACTGGGAAGATGTAGTAAAGCAAAGCGTTGCAAGTCGGTAAAGCCTGGCATGGGCGCAATACAGTGCCATACTTCCTCGTCGGCAATAGAAAATGGGCCGAACCGGGTATCATAGGTTTTCATCAGGCTTTGTCCTTTGTATTGCCAGCATCATCAACGGCTTTGGGCTGTTGATTCAGCCAGTGATTGAATGCTTCCGGGGCCGAGCTTAGAGCGGACTGGTTGGCCTGTTTGACGGTTTCCAGTAATTCTTCACGTAAAATGGTGACATTGTCACTGCTTTCTATGCCCAGGCGGACCTGCCCGTCCTCAATACGGGTCACTACAATACGAATATTGTCACCAATACATATGGCCTGACCGCGTCGTCTGGTAAGAACCAGCACGATTCAGGCGCTCCCGATCAAATGGTGTTCAGCTGATGATTTTGCAGTACCCAGGCCTGAGTATGTGGCGGGCTGTACACCGAAAAAAATTTCCCAGGCGCCCTGATTAAAGCGTTGCAATGCGCTGATAATCTGACCATTTAGTTGGTTTTTACGCATGATTTCGTTTAATAAATTGCGTAAATGCGCATCAGCGGATGAATTTTTTGAAGGTTGCCTTGCTGCTGTCATGCAGCTCTGAATATCGGCAAAACAGCACATTTTTTCAGTGGCAATCCGCTGGAGTTCTGCCATCTGACCTGATTTCAGGCACTCAGTCTCGTCATCCAGTAAGGCCTGCAATTGTTCGAGCAGCAAGCTTTCTTGAGAATCAGTCGAATCGTTGAGATCCATGATCGGCTCAGGCTGACTTGTTGGTACTTGCAGGCATGAACTGCTGATTATCCTGAGTCAGGCCCTGGCCAATTTTGAGGGGAGAAATCTGATAGGTTCCATTGGATATGGCGGCTTTGATCTGCGCGAGCTGATCAGTATGGCCAGTATTCGTATCCTGAGCAGCCATCAATTGCCGCGCCTGCGGTGAAAGCGTGAGATGATCCTGTGCAACAGTGCTCGGGGCAAGAGCTTGTCCGGAAGATTTACCAGAGTCCGGGGTGGACCCACTCACTGCTTTGTCGGTGTTACTCCGCGTGTCTGCAGTCGGTATTCCTGCAAGTGATCCAGAATATGGATTGATGGGATTCATGCGCTTATCTCCTAACGTATCTGCTGCCATAGTCACTACTACGACACATCAGATTAAAAACTAAAGCGAAATAGCCAATGAATTACTCTGAATTGGCCTAAAAGTCTACCACGACATGCCCTTGTGCGGTTACTGTCCCCCGGATTACGCGACCTGACTGCAGGTTTCTGACCATGATGCTTTGTCCGGGGCGACCGCTTTCAATGGCGTCGGCGATGGTGGCAATACGAATCCCATTGCCTTCGGCATAAAGAGTGACCTGCTCCCCTGCATGGACCACATCAGGGGCATTCAGCATGCTCGTAGTAATAGGTTGTCCGGCTAATGTTCCGAATCGCAGAATTTTACCGATGGCTTCCTGGGGCGAATTTAAGGTGTTGCCCCCCAAACCACTGGTATCCCTGCGTACGACAGCCAGATCTCCAGCCTGCAGAATGGATCCGGCAGATAGTGGCCGGGAGGCAATGACGACACTCTGATCCATTTGGATTTGTACGGGTAAATATAACTGCCAGGGGGAAGGCGACTGACAGTGGACTTGTACGGTTTGGTTGCCATAGGGGTTGCTATAACCAAAATACGCCACTTTCAACTTGCTGCAGGCAGGAAAATGAATACCCGGGGCCGGTCCGTCCAATTGAATATGAACATCCGCTGATTGATCAGGTAAATGCGCCCGCACAAAATTCCGAACCACCTCACGAATAGTTGCGGGGTTTTCTACAGCAGCCTGAGCGCAGGGGCTGACCATGGCGGATATCGCCGCGAGCAGCAAGCTGGCAACCATAGATTTTATGCTGTTTGTGAAACTGAGCTTCATAACCCCAAGGCACCTCATGTAAATAGGGTGTTAGTCAACAAGCAAAGCAAATAATGCGCCAGACTTTTAAGGAGGTTATTTCGTCCAGTGGTTTCTGAATGCGCGCAGCGGGAATGGTTGAGCGGCATTTTTTTGCCGGTTGTGTCCTGAGGACTGAAGCGGGGCGGCTTTATTCTGCCGTGTAGCATGCGTAATGAAGGGGTAATCACGGGATAATTTTTGGCATGTATGTTGCTTTAAGGTGATTGTGAATAATTTTAAGGGGCTCACGACAATGTCGGGATTGTTAGATCAGGCTCTGGATCCTTTGGCTGCGGCGCTTAAGGTTACGGGTTACCGGCAGCAACTGCTGTCAGCCAATATCGCCAATGCCAACACGCCCAATTATCGGGCCGTAGATATTCCGTTTGCTCAGGTGATGCAAGCCGTTCAGGCGGGTGATAAAGGCAGTTTACCATTGACGACTGACAGTAACCGGCAATTTACTGAAACCGGCAATAACGCGAGCATGGCTGCTTTTGTGCAATATCAACGTGGCAGCCAGGTAGGACTGGATAATAATTCGGTGGATATGAATCGAGAGCAGGCAGATTTTTTGCAAAACAGCGTGCGTTACCAGGCCGATCTGACCTTTTTGACCGGAAAAATTAAAACCTTGACCTCGGCCATTACGGGAACAACCGCTTAAACATGCAGGAGTAAGACTTATGTCATTGTTTTCAGTTTTGGATGTAGCGAGCTCGGCGCTGACCGCCCAAAGTTATCGGCTTAATGTGGTCGCCAGTAATATGGCCAATGCCAATTCGGCAACCAGTTCAGATGGTCAACCCTACCGGGCCCGGGAAGTGGTTTTTGCCGCGCAACCTTTTGCCAATGCTGGCGCTCCCGCTGGGGTCAATGGCGTACGGGTGGCCGGGGTCATCAGTAAACCCGGGCCATTCAAAATGGTCTATCAACCAGGGAATCCGCTGGCAGATAAAGAAGGCTACGTCAAAATGCCCAATGTGAATCCCGTCGATGAAATGGTCAACATGATTTCGGCTTCGCGGGCCTATCAGGCCAATGTGAATGTGATGAACACCACGAAATCCCTTTTGCAGAAAACCCTTAGCCTTGGAGCCTGAACATGAGCGTCAATTCTCTGACATCCAGCGTCAATCCTTTTTATCAATCGTTGCAGACCAGTTCGGCAAGTAGCTCAGGTACAGCCAGCAGCGGCGCCAGTGGCCTTGCCAGCGAAAGCACCTTTTACAATCTTCTGGTTACCCAGCTCACCAATCAGGACCCCCTGAACCCACTCAGTAATCAGGATTTATCTTCACAGCTGGCACAATTCAGCATGGCCAATGGCGTCCAGGCCATTCAGGGTTCGCTGAGTTCTCTCATGGATCAAATCAATCAGAACCAGGGATTGCAGGCTGCTTCCCTGATTGGCAAGTCGGTCACTACTTCAGGGAATCAGTTGACCTTGAGCAGCGGCAGTGCCAATGGGGCTTATAATCTGGGCAGCGCCGCCAGTGCAGTGGACGTGCTGGTACAGAATAGTGCCGGTCAGACACTGGCGGTTTTACCTCAGGGTTCGCAGTCTTCGGGAATGCAGACTTTTAGCTGGAATGGAGAAGGCGCCAATGGGAGCGCTTTGCCGTCAGGGAATTATCAGTTTTCGGTACAGGCCGCCGATGCCAATGGGGATGCAGTCACGACTACACCCTACATGTTTGGCGTGGTGAATGGCGTTACTTTGGGAAGTTCTGGTCCTACCCTGCAGTTACAGGGGCAACAAGGCTCGGTGCCGTTCAGCTCTGTACAGAATATTATTTAAGGAGTTTGCAAAATGGGTGCATTCAATACAGCGTTAAGTGGATTACAGGCAGCTAATACGGATTTGCAGACTCTGGGTAATAACATATCCAATGCCAATACGGTAGGATTTAAAAGCTCCAATGCCGAGTTTGCTGATGCCTATGCTTCAGCCATGGCCAATACAGCACCAACCGACGGACAGGTGGGTATTGGCACTACTGTACAAACCATCGCTCAACAATTTACTCAGGGTAATATTGAAACAACCAGTAATCCTCTGGATGTTGCCATTAACGGCAATGGTTTTTTTCAGTTCAACTATAATGGTTCAACAGTTTATGGCCGTAATGGACAGTTTCAACTGAATAAAAACGGCGTTATTGTGGATGCCAACGGTGGTGAATTGATCGGGATACAAGCGCAAAATGGTCAACTGACCGGTGCCAGCGGTCCCTTGAGCATCAATCAGAATGCCATTGCCCCGCAAGCGACTTCAGGATTGAGTTTGGGTTTGAACCTGGATTCAACCAATACGCCCATCAGTGGCACTATTAATATGAATGATCCGAGTACCTATAATTATTCGACCACGACGACAGTATACGATAGTCTGGGTACCCCGCAATTGTTGACTACTTATTATCAATTGCAAAGCGGTTCAGGTACGACAACATCCGGGCAAAAGTGGAACGTGGATTACTCGGTAACGGGAACTACTGGTGCCAGTGGTATTACTTCTGGTTATGTTGGAACTTTGGAATTTAATGCCTATGGTCAGGAAACCAGTTCAATTTCTCAACCTATTACTGGTACTCCGTGGGCTGATGGTGCGGCTCCCACCTCCATCAACGTAAGCTTCAGCGGCAGCACGAATTATAATTCTCCCAATTCCGTCATCACCAACAACAGTAATGGTTATAGTGCCGGGCAATTATCCGGACTTTCCATTGATGCCGGGGGGAATATTTATGGAAGATACAGCAATGGTGAATCCCAGCTCATGGGGCAAATCAGCCTGACCCGATTCCCCAATAATAATGGTTTGCAAAATCTCGGAAATAATTATTGGGCAGAAACCTATGTTTCGGGACAACCCCTTTCCGGTGGCCCTGGCAGTTCCAATCTGGGCGTTTTACAGGCCGGGGCGGTGGAACAGTCCAATGTGGATATTTCCAAGGATCTGGTGAATCTGATTGTGGCGCAGCAGGCTTATCAGGCCAATGCCCAGACTATTAAAACCCAGAATACGGTAGTACAGACGCTCTTGAGTTTGTAAGAGGATAAGTCATGGATACCCTTTACATTGCCATGAGTGGCGCCAATGCCATTCTGCAAAAGCAGACGGTTACGGCGAATAATCTGGCTAATGCCAATACCACCGGATATCGTGCGGATGAAGCCCAGTTCAGTGCCTTGCCGGTGTATGGGCAAGGTTTACCGACCCGCACCTATACGGCTACGGAAACCCCCAGTGTGAATTTTCAGTCAGGCCCCGTAGTACGCACCGGACGGCCTCTGGACGTGGCGGTGAATGGCCAGGGCTGGCTGACTGTTCAGGGGCCTGATGGCAAGGAAGCTTACACCCGGGACGGGAATCTGCAGCTCAATGGTCAGGGTATCCTCATGACTGCGACCGGGCATCCGGTGCTGGGCGTGAATGGCTCGCCTATTTCCCTGCCGCCGATGCAGTCTCTGGTCATTGGTAGTGACGGGGTGATTTCCGGGGTGCCGGTAGGCAGTCAACCCAATGCTGTTGTCACAATCAACCAGATCAAACTGGTGAATCCTTCGGAAAAAGGCTTGCAGAAAAATCCCGATGGACTATTTCAGAATAGTGATGGCAAACCGGCAGCTGAAGATGGCAATGTGGTGCTTGAGCCTGGAGCGTTGGAAGGCAGTAATGTGAATCCGGTCAATGCGATGATCCAGATGCTCGAAGATACCCGCCAGTTTGATATGCAGACCAAGTTGATGCAAACCATTTCCCAGGATCGGCAAAGTGCCAATCAATTGCTGGTGTTGTCATGAACAATCAGGAGCAATAAATCATGATGCGTTCTCTTTATGTAGCAGCAACTGGCCTGGAAGGTGAACAGACCAAAATGGACGTTATTGCCAACAATCTGGCGAACGTCAACACCACCGGATTCAAGCAGTCCCGCGCAGTTTTTCAGGATTTGCTCTACCAGAATCTGCGGCAACCGGGTGCGCAGTCTTCGCAGACTACCCAATATCCCTCAGGACTTCAGCTTGGCACCGGGGTGCGCGTCGTTTCCACGGAACGCCTGATGACCCAGGGCAACTTGACCCAGACCGGCAATGCGCTGGATGTGGGGATCAATGGCCAGGGCTTTTTCCAGATCATGCAGCCCAACGGGACCATTGCTTACAGCCGGGACGGTACTTTTCAGATGAATAATCAGGGGCAACTGGTCACCTCCAACGGTTATCTGTTGCAGCCACCGGTAACCATTCCACCCAATGCCCAAAGCATTACGATTGGTAGTGACGGGACTGTTTCGGTAGTGCTGCCGGGGCAGGCCCAACCTCAGCAGGTGGGTACCATCCAGCTCGCCAATTTTATCAATCCCACCGGCCTGCAAAGTATTGGCGACAACCTGTATTTGCAGACGGGATCTTCCGGCGCGCCGCAAACGGGACAGCCCACCCTCAATGGTTTGGGTTCTGTGCAGCAGGGCTACCTGGAATCTTCCAATGTCAATGTGGTGTCGGAATTGGTGGATATGATCGCCACGCAGCGTGCCTACGAAATCAACAGCAAGGCGGTATCCACTTCGGATTCCATGCTCGGATATCTCACCCAGAATTTGTGAGGCTGATAACATGACTGCGCAAGCCATCCACAAGGTTCCCATGCATTTTCCAGTATCCTTCGGAAAAATCTGGATGGTTTTGCTGCGTCTGGGTTTTTTGTTGCTGCTGGTGATGGGCTTGACGGCGTGCGCCACTTTGCAGGGGCATCATGATCTCAAGCCGCTCAAACCGTTACCTATTCCCGCAGAACCGGAATCACTGGCGGCGCATGTTCCTAACGGGTCCATCTGGCAGGCAGGCACCAATGTGTCTTTATTCAGTGATAATCGAGCCAATCGTGTGGGCGACCTGATTACCGTGTTGATTCAGGAAAACTCCAGTGCCAGCAACAACACCAATACCGCTATTAATACTTCAGATTCCTTGAGTGCAGCGCTGACCAACTTTTTTGGCATTGTCCCGGCGTTTGGGAGTGTCGCTGGTACCCCATTCAGCCCCAGTATGGGCGCAAACAGTGCCCAGAAATACGGCGGGACGGGGGCGACC
>NZ_MOAD01000001.1:1108310-1149885 GCF_001931655.1 Acidithiobacillus albertensis
GGCGACCACCCAGAGCAATACTTTTACCGCCACTCTGGAAGTAACGGTAGTGAGAGTGCAGGGCAATGGGAATCTGGTCATTGAGGGTTCCAAAGAAGTGCTGCTCAATGGTGGGCATGAGTATATCCGGGTCGCCGGGGTGGTGCGGCCCGCTGACGTGACGCCACAAAATACCATTTTATCCACGCAAATTGCCGATGCGCGCGTGGAATATAGCGGCAATGGCAGCATTTACTCAGCCGCACGGATGCCCTGGCTGGCGCGCTTTTTCCTGTCGCTATGGCCTTTCTGAGGAAAAAACAGATGCCCAAGCTTTTGCGATTATCTTCTGCAATCATCTTGATGCTGGTACTGATGACATTTACCGGATTGTTTTCCGCCCAGGCCGAAACAATCCGCAATCTGGTGTCGGTAGGCGGGGTGCGCAGCAACCAGCTGGTCGGTTATGGTTTGGTAGTCGGGCTGAATGGTACGGGCGATCAGGCTACGCAGGTGCCCTACACCACCCAGTCCCTGCTCAATATGTTTCAGCGTTTGGGAATCAATTTACCCGCCTCTGTTGCCACCAATCTGCAACCCAAAGATGTGGCTGCAGTGATTGTGACCGCACATCTGCCGCCTTTTGCGCAACCGGGACAAACTATTAACGTAACAGTTTCTGCTGTGGGTAATGCCAGCAGTCTGGCGGGTGGTACCTTGCTGATGACGCCATTGAAGGGCGCCGATGGCCAAACCTATGCAGTAGCTCAGGGAAACCTGATTGTCAGCGGTTTTGGGGCCAGCAGTAACGGCTCCTCGGCACAGGTAAATATCACGACGGCTGGAACTATTCCCAACGGGGCCAATGTGGAGCGGTCTGTTTCGTCGGGTTTTGATCAGGCGGGGCCGATGATGCTCGAATTGCATAATCCGAGTTTTACGACGGCGGCACGTATTGCCAATGTCATCAATCAGCAGCTGGGATATGGGGTGGCAGAAGCACTGAACGCCGGAGATGTTCGGGTCAATGCACCCGGTTCGCCCGGAGCGCGGGTCAATTTTCTTTCACAGATTGAAAATCTGGATGTCAGTCCCGAAACACCACTGGCCAAGGTAGTTATTGATGCCCGCAGCGGTACGGTCGTGTTAGGACAAAATGTCACGCTGGGTGCCTGTGCGGTTGCACATGGCAATTTATCGGTGACCATTTCCCAAAAGTATCTGGTCAGTCAGCCCAATCCCCTGGGCGCGGGGCAGACAGTGGTGGCGCCGCAGGCCAATGTGAAAGTTCAGCAGCCCCAGGCGAAGTTGTTGATGTTTGAACCGGGAGTCAGTCTGGAAGCTGTGGTACGTGCTCTCAATGCGGTGGGAGCAACCCCTACAGACTTGATTGCCATTTTGCAGGCCATGAAAGCGGCGGGTGCCTTGCACGCGCAACTGGAAGTCATATGAGTGCTGCCATCAATCTGACCGCTACAACGCGCTCTGCGGAGGTTGGTCCACAGGCTGCGGCAGCTACTGCCAGTGACGCCCTCAACTTTTCCGGACTGAACCAGTTGCGTAGTGAGGCCCAAGCCCACAATCCAAAAACCATTCTGGCCGTCGCCAAACAGTTTGAAGCCGTTTTGCTGCAGGAGATGCTCTCGTCCATGTCGGCCACTTCCTTCGGTTCGGATTTAACTGGAAAAAATTCCGGGCCGATGCTGAAGTCTCTGTTTAACCAGCAGATTGCGCAAACCGTCAGTCAGGGGCAGGGCATAGGTATTGCCCAGACCCTGGCCAAGGAAATTGCTACGCGTTACAACCTCCATTGGGGTAAGCAGAACGCATCACCGGCCGGGGACAAGGCGATGACCATGCCCGCCCGTAATGCGGCCTTATCGGCTCCGGTCATGACTTCGGCAAGCTGGGCCAAGCCTTCGCAGAGTCTTCTGGAACAGGCCAAGTCCTTTGTGCAATCCATACTGCCTGCCGTGCAGGCTGCGGCACAGAAGTTGGGCGTGGCACCTACTGCCATTATTGCCCAGGCTGCCCTGGAAACCGGTTGGGGGAGTCATGTGGCCGGTAACAATCTTTTCGGCATCAAGGGGGGCGGTTCCTGGCTGGGCAGTTCGGTGGATAGTCTGACGCATGAATTCGAAAACGGCGTGAATGAAGTGGAAAATGCTGCTTTCCGCGCTTACCAGTCGGTCGGGGACAGTGTGCGCAATTACGCCAGCTTGTTGATGAATAACCCCCGTTATCGCGGGGCATTAGGGCAGGGTAACAATATTGCCGGATTTGCTGAAGCCTTGCAGCAGGGAGGTTATGCGACCGATCCGCAATATGCGAACAAGCTGGTGGCAGTGGCAGACAGCCCGCTCATGCAAGAAGTGATGGGAGACGTGTCGCTGGCTAAGGCCGGTGGCTAAACTTTATGCCTTTTTGTGTCGTTACAAGAATATAGAATAGTGCGGGGACCGGGTCAGAAAATGGATAGTCAATCGTTGGGGCAAGAATTGGAAACCGTTATCCAGCTGACGATGGTCTTTGAAGAGCAAAGACAGTGGCTTGTCCGAGGTGACTGGACCCGGCCCATGCCCAAGGCCGATGCCCCCGAACGTTTGGGCAAGCGACTATTGGCGCTTCGTGCCAGTAATCAAAAGATTGCGACTTCAGTAGAGCTTGGTGAGGCGGTATTGGCACTTCAGGAAAGTTACAGCGCCTTGGATCATGCCTTGCGGGTTGCCGGTTCAGGTTTAGGAGAGGCTCTGGTTGTGCTGCGTCAACAAGCCGGAATTGTTTATGGTAGCGGGGAATATACGGGTCGTTCATTGGGGAGTGCATAATAATGTCTGGAATCAGTGGGTTGGTAAATAATGCGTTGACCGGCTTGCAAGCTGCCCAATCCGCCTTGCAGGTGGTTGGGGACAATATTGCCAATGTAAATACGCCCGGATACAGTCAACAAAGTGCTTTGCAGTCAACGGCTATCCCTACCGCCATTGGCGGCCTTTATTACGGAAACGGCACTCAGATCGATTCCGTGCAACGCAGTTACAGCAGCTTTTTGCAGGGTCAGGTCTGGACGGCCAGTGCCAGCGCCAGCGGGCAGGCCAGTTTATCCAGTTCCCTCCAGAATATTCTGGGCATGCTCAATAATGGCGGCGTCAGCTCCCAGGTCAGCCAGTTTTTTTCCGGGGTCGCGCAAGTGGCTGCCAGCCCGGATGACATTCCCGCCCGCCAGAGTATGCTCAGTAATGCACAGACCCTCAGCCAGACATTTCAGTCATTGGGTCAGCAGTTGGCCAGTGTTGGCAGCGGGGTTAATCAGCAAATTACCCAGTCCGTTGACCAGATCAACAGCATCAGCAAGCAGATTGCACAATTGAATGTTCAGATTTCTGCCGCGCAGGGTAATCCCAACGGGTCACCCAATGATTTACTGGATCAGCGCGATCATCTGATTACCGAATTAAATGGTCAGGTGGGTGTGCAGGTTCTTAAACAGCAGAATTCCCAGCTCAGTGTTTTTCTGAGTAATGGACAGGTGTTGGTGGCGGGTGGTCAATCGTTTGCCCTACAGACCCAGAGTAGCCCATATAACCAGCAAACTCTGGATGTAGGTTATGCCAACAGCGGCGCGGACATCTCCAAAAGCCTCACTGGTGGAACCCTGGGCGGATTATTGCAATTTCGCAGTCAATCGTTGAACCCTGCCGAAAATGGCTTGGGACTTTTGGCAGATGGTATTGCCTCGGCCTTGAATGCCCAGCAGGCGCAAGGCCTGAATTTGAACGGTAGCAGCGGTTCAGCCTTGTTCAGCACAGGTGCGGTGCAGGTATTCGCAAATACGCATAACAGTAGTGGCGCGGCTTCTGTGCTGGGCAGCATTACCAACGTCGGAAATCTGAGTGGCAATGATTATATTTTGACCAAAAGCTCAGGTTCCGTATGGACTTTGCAGGACCGCAGTACGGGAGCAATGGTGGCAAGCAGTTCCGGCTTTGTATCTGGGCACACGACGACCCTGAATTTTTCCAGTGAAGGATTCCAGTTGCAGGTTTCCGGAACTGCGGCAGCAGGGGACAGCTTTCTGGTAGAACCGACGCGTCAGGGTGCCGTGGGCATGCAGACGGTGCTGACTGATCCTGCGGGCATCGCAGCCGCCAGTCCGTTTGTAAGTAGCCCCGGCATGTTAGTCAGCGGCAGTCTGCAGAATAATAATCTGGGTAATATGACCCTTTCTGCCGGACAATATGTCAGCGGTGCCGCCTCCGGCGTGGGAGTCCCCCCTAGCGACATATCGTCATTTCCGACTAATTTGCAGATCACCATGACCAGCGGTGCCAGTCAGGGTGGTACGGCGACTTTCCAGATTACTTCAGGTTCAGGTACTACGGCCTCGGTGATAACTACTGGAACTGTCAGTCTAGGTGGTTCCGGTACGCTTATCAATATCCCGTATCCCAATCCACCAGGAGGATATTGGCAAGTGAATCTCAGTGGCACCCTGGCGGCTTCCGGCGATGCGTTTACCTTGAGTCCCGGCGGGGCGGGGAGTAACGGCAATGCCCAGGCGATGGCAGCGCTGGCCACCAGCAAGGTTTTGAACAATGGAACGGCGACCTTCAACGACAATGCCGCGCAATTACTCACTCAGGTGACCAATCAGGCCGCTCAGGCCCAGAATAATGCTCAGGCCCAGCTCACGGTTTTGCAGTCGGCCCAAGCCTCGCAGCAAGCGGTTTCCGGCGTGAATCTGGATCAGGAAGCCGCCAGCCTGATTCAGTATCAGCAGGCCTATCAGGCGGCGGCAAAAGCCATTTCGGTCGGCAGTACCTTGTTTCAGTCATTGATACAGGCTCTATAAGGAGAACAGCATGCGCGTCAGTACCCAGGAATTTTACCAAAGCAGCCTGTATTCCTTGTTGAACCAACAAAGTACGCTGAATAATCTTTCGCAGCAGCTTTCCACCGGCAATGCGCTGATCAACCCTACCAATGATCCTGTGGGTAATGCTCAGGTTTTGGACCTCAATACCAAAATTGCCAATCTGGGCAGCTATCAACAAAGTAATACTTATGCTCAACAGGGACTCAGTATGAGTTCCAGCACCTTGCAAAGTGTCGGTACCCTGATGAATCAGGTGCAGCAACTGGCGGTGCAGATGAATAATGCTACGGTCAATTCCAATGACCTGCAAAATGCTGTAACGACCATGCAGGGAAACCTGCAGCAACTGGTGCAACTGGCCAATACGCAAGATGCCAATGGTACTTACATCTATGGTGGGTCCAATGCCCAGACTCCGCCATTTCAGCTACAGAGTGATGGCACTGTTCAATACATGGGCGATTCCAGTCAGAAAACCCTGCAAATCGGCCCGGGACTGACAACGCCTGTTTCTCAGGCGGGTAATGCGATTTTCATGAATGTTCCGGCAGGAAATGGCACTTTTACGGTAACGGCGTCCGGCAGTAATTATTTGATTCCGGCAACTTCCGGAGCAACGGCCACGGATGTAGGCAATACCACTTTAGGGCCGGGCAGTGTGCTGAATCAGGCGACGGCGGATAGCCAGTTTGTGGCCGATAATGCTCAATACGAAGTCAGTATCAGTAATACTTCCAGCGGCCTGACATATACGGTCAGCAGTGGCACAGGTACGGTTGACAGTACAGGATGGTCAGCCA
The DNA here is from genome assembly GCF_001931655.1 of Acidithiobacillus albertensis. Lineage (NCBI taxonomy): Bacteria > Pseudomonadati > Pseudomonadota > Acidithiobacillia > Acidithiobacillales > Acidithiobacillaceae > Acidithiobacillus > Acidithiobacillus albertensis. The sequence goes on from NZ_MOAD01000001.1 coordinate 1,113,966, forward strand.
GCTCCGGAACCGTTGTCAGCGGCACTTATACGCCCGGGCAAAGTATTAACATACCCAGCACCTTGGGCGGCAGCCCCTTTATGACGGTCTCGACCAATGGGCAGCCGGTATCGGGACAGACCGCGCAATTTACTCTGGCTGCGGCAAAGCCCCAAAGCATTTTTCAGACGTTCAGTGATCTGATTGCCGCCTTTACTGGTAGTGCCGGTTCTCCAGGTGCTAACACGAGTCGCTCACAAAACATTAGTAATGCTCTGGCAAATTTGAACCAGTTCCAGACCACGCTGCTGAGTACCCAGGCGCAAATTGGTTCGAACATCCAGCAGGCCCAGAGTGTGCAATCGCTGAATGCCAATCTGACCCAGCAATTCCAGACCGACCAGGGTAATATTGCCGATGTGAGTTACCCTCAGGTTATTACCCAGTTTCAGGAAAGCTCGACGGCGTTGCAGGCTGCACAGAAGGCCTTTGTGCAGGTGCAGGGTTTGAGTTTGTTTAATTATATTTCGTGATATCCGATTAATTGTATATCGATTACTACGGGTAAATGTTATGAAATGTGTCATTCTTGCAGGTGAACTCGGGACCCGAATCTCCGAAGAGACTCATTTCAAGTCAAATCGTAGAGTTTTATGTTATAATAAACTTAACATGTAAAATGTTAAGTTTATTAGACTATCTTTTAAGCTTTAATAATTATAAATTTTAAAAAAATTTAACAAGAGAAGGTATATTATGCGTATTCTTCAAGTAACACCATATCCTACGCTGAAACCAATACATGGTGGCCAGATAAGAGCTTCGCAGATATCGCACGCTCTACGAATGTCTGGGCATAAAGTAAAATCTATCGCCTTATATGATGAAAATTATAATGATGTTGGGCCAGAGGATATAAAGTTGCCCAATAGATCAAACCCATGGAATCTTTGTGAATCAATCTTATCTGACTATTTTGGTGGGGAGATTGCTAGGAAGGATATCGCTATCCTTTCTGCATTAAGAAAAATTGTTGACGAATTTGAACCAAGGATAATAATTGTTGAACAGCCATGGTTTTTTTCTGCAGTGCAAAATGTTGTTAAATCAAATAGTAATATCAAGTTGGTTTACTCATCACAGAATGTTGAATGGAGATTGAAAAATGATTTGCTGCAACGATATGGTTGTGTCGATAGGGATCTTTTGGTTGAAAAGATAAGATGCGTCGAAGAAAGCGCTGCTCGCGCTGCTGATTTAGTTGTTGCTTGTACGAATGAGGATCTATTATTTTATGAAAATATAGTAAGTAAAAAAAATTTTAACGGCATTTTAGCGTGTAATGGTGTAGAACCATTTAGTTATAAGCATGAACATGTTTTAGAGTTGCATGAAAATTTAAATAAAAAATTATTAGTTTTTGTTAGTAGTGCGCATTTACCAAATGTGCATGGGTTCTGGGAAATGATCGGGTTAGACTTATCATTCTTAATGCCAGATGAAAAAGTTTTGGTTATTGGGAGTGTGGGGTCAATTATATTGAATAATAATATTCAAGAGTCTGTTTCAAGTATTGACATTGAAAAATTCTTTATTGCTGGGGTGTTGGAGAAGGTCGAACTTCATTCTCTTGTTAGCGCTAGCCATATTGTGCTGTTACCAATCACTTGTGGTGAAGGATCAAATTTAAAAACTGCTGAGGCTTTGGAGTCTGGTTTACCTATTGTGGCGACTAGTAAAGCCATGAGAGGTTATGAAGATGCGATGGCATTGGATCATGTTTATATCGCAGATAATCAAGAAAGCTTCAGAGCGGCAATACGGACTGCTCTTGATAAACCGCGAAAAACTGATTTAACTCCTCAAGGTATTCGTTCCAAGTATTATTGGTCTAATACGCTAGAGGGTTTAATTAAGTCTATCAACAGGTTGTCAGGAGCGAGTAATTCAGAGTTATTAAATAATAAAAAAAACTTCCCCGATGTGCAAAATCCTGATGAAATCCTGATGAAAGATGATGCTAATAATAAAAATAATTTTGTTAGTTATTATAATGGAATGCTCTTAAAAAAGCGTGACGAAACTAGAAAATTTGTCGATCAGTTATTTGATGGGTTGATGAACATCACTGAGCTAAAAGAAGTGGATGGATATAAAACCTTACCCGATTGTACGAAAGAAGAAAAAAGATCATCTGTCATCGACAGAGAAGATAATTATAAAATTCCTTTTGGTGTTAACATTATTGGATATATTTCTGGAAATCTAGGTCTAGGCGTTTTTGCCAGATCGGTGGTTTCATCTTTGTTGAATATTGGTGTTAAGGTTTCAATTTTGGATGTTGACCCTGGTCATAATCGCTGGCGACATGATATTAGCTTTGATTATCTTTCGCTACCTCCGGAAAAACTTCAATATTCTATAAACATTTTTCTTTTTCCACCGGAAACGATGTCATGGCTCCTTCCTATCATGGGAAATTCCTTGCGGATTTTTGAGCGTGTAAATGTGCTTTGGACGATGTGGGAATTACCTAAAATACCTCGAGAATGGTACTTTGGATTACAGCTGATGGACCTTATTATGGGAGGTTCTCCTTTTGTTACAGCATCTGTTGCGACTTCTTTAGATGGCCCAATTGTTTTGGATGCGGCGGTCCCTCATGTTCTGCCTGTCCATCAGAAATATCTTCGTGACCATTTTTTATTGCCCGAAGATAAAATAGTTTTTTTGAGTGCGTATGAACCATTTAGTGATCCTCAACGAAAAAATCCATTCGCCGCAATAGATGCATTTCGCCGTGGAGTAGGAAATAGCCAAAAAGCCATTCTTATTATAAAAGTAAATTCAACAGGTGATTATTGGCGAGAAGAATTACTGCGTTTTATTGCAAATGATTCTAGAATTATTATTTTTGAAAAACTATTATCTTATGATGACACAATCTCTTTGTATAATTGTTGCGATGTGTTTATTTCATTGCATCGAGCCGAAGGGTTTGGTCTTGTACCTCTGGAGTTTATGGCACTAGGAAAACCAGTCATTGCAACAGCATGGTCAGGAAATATGGCCTACATGGATGCTGATTGTGCTTGTCTTGTTTCTTATAAACTAATACCAGTAAATGGCAGTATTAGAGCTTATCAAACTGATTTTATAGGATCGGGCGTGCAGTGGGCCGACCCTTCTGTGGAGGAGGCCGCTGTTTGGATTGAAATGCTTCTTAATAATTCTCAGCTGCGTTCTGATATTGGGCAAAAAGCAGCCAAAGCAGCGGCAATTTATTTTGATAAAGCAAATAAGTGCGAATGGCTTATACAATTGGTTGCTTTGAGTAATCAGTATAATTTATTTCCTCAACGTCGGCGTCGTAAGGAATTAGCTTTTAGTAAGCTGATTTCACAAAACGATCCATGGTTGTTAGAATTCCGTTCACTTGGAAATGTAGAAAAATGGGCCAAAGAGTGGACGGGTGCGAAAATTTTTCCTGTATTTCAGGCACTTTGCTTTGCTTCTAGTCTAAATGAAAAATGTGAGATCACCAAAATAAATCTAAAAAATCTATGGTATGCATCCAGCATTAAAATTTATTTAGTTTATAATAATTATGACTTTTTTGACTCAATTGATCGGATCGAATTATGTACCAATAGTGACTGGTTAATACTCATCGACGCCGGCGACCAACTCGCCCCCGACGCCATCTTCCGCATTCAGATGGCCGTCCAGAACCATCCCGAGTGGCAACTTATCTACACCGACGAGGACTCCCTCACGGCTGACGGTCAGCACGTCAATCCGCACTGCAAGCCCGATTTCAACATCGACTACCTGCGAAGCCTCCCCTACATAGGCGGCTTGCTGGTCATCAAAAAAGAACTTTTTGAGGCGCTGGGTGGTTTCGATCCGCAAGCCGATGGGGCGGAAGATTACGATTTCGTCCTGCGGGCCTGGGAAAAAATCGGCGATGCCGGTATCGGTCATATTCCTGAAGTGCTTTACCACCGTTTGCAGGGCGGCGGGCACTGTAACAAGTCCGTTGAGGAAATCCTCCAGGTCAGTCAGGCTGCTTTGCAGAGGCATTTACAGCGCCTGAATATTGCTGCGGAAGTATTGCCCGGACCTTTCCCGCCAGCCACTCGGGTGCGTTATCCCCTGACTGGCACGCCTCTGGTTTCCATTATTATCCCCACCCGCAATCAACTCGGCTATTTGCAGCGCTGCGTGGAATCGCTGATCGAGAAAACCAGGTATGCGCATTATGAAATACTCATTGTCGATAATGACAGCGATGATGCCGAGGCACGCACTTATTTGGATATGCTTAAGGCACAGGAAGAGCAACTGGGTGGTCGTTTGCGCGTACTCAGGCATCCCGGTCCTTTCAATTTCTCGGCCATGAATAACCGTGCAGTGGAACAGGCGCGGGGCGATTACGTCCTTTTGCTCAATAACGACACGGCGGCACTGCATGATGACTGGCTGGATGAAATGGTCAGCCAGATTTTGCGTCCGGAGGTGGGTATTGTCGGCGCAAAGTTGCTCTTTCCTGATGGCAAAATTCAGCATGCCGGCGTGATTCTAGGAATGCGCGGGCCGGCAGAACATCCTTTTATTGGTCAGCCACCCGAATATCGGGGCTATTTTGGCCGGGCCATGCTGACTCAGAATTTATCGGCGGTGACGGGAGCCTGTCTGCTGATTAAAAAATCCTTATATCAAGAGCTGGGTGGGCTGGATGAAAAACAGTTTCAGGTTTCCTACAACGACATTGATCTCTGCCTGAAGGCACGCGAAGCCGGTCATAAAATTGTGTTCACTCCTTGGGCGATGCTCCTCCATGAAGGTTCCGCCAGTCAGCGCGGTGAAGTCGAGAAAAAACCCAGCCCCGAAAAAGAAAAACGCTTTGCCGGCGAAAAAATGGCTTTTTATCAGAAATGGCTGCCACAACTGGCTTTTGATCCTGCCTATAATCGCCATTTGAGTCTGGCGAGTACGGATTTCTTGCTTGAAGATCAGGCCGCCCTGACCTGGGACCCGGAATGGCGTCCGCGTCCGCGCATTCTGGTGCATCCGGCGGACCGGGAGGGTTGTGGAGAGTACCGGATCATCTCCCCTATGCGCGCCTTGCAAAAGGCGGGGAGGGCACAGGGCTGGGAAACCATGCGGATTTTTGAACCAGCGGAAATGGAACGTTTTTCTCCGGAAAGTATTGTGTTGCAGCGGCAGATGGAATGGCCGCAAATCGAAGCCCTGGAACGCCACAAAAAGCTGCTGAAAACCTTCCGGGTATTTGAAATTGATGACTTGATCACCAATTTGCCGGTGAAAAGCCTGCATAAGGCCCAGATACACAAGGATATCGCCAAGCGGTTCCGCAAAGCAGCGGGTTTGTGTAACCGTCTGGTGGTCGCGACGGAGCCCCTCGCCAAAGCCTATAAAGGATTCGCCGATGAGGTGCGCGTTCAACCCAATTGTATTGAAGAAGCCATTTGGGGATCCTTGCAGCCCCGCCGACGCGCCGAAGCTAAGCCCAGGGTCGGTTGGGCCGGCGGTGTAGGGCACACGGGTGATCTGGAAATGATCGCCGATGTGGTGCGCGATCTGGCCGACGAAGTGGACTGGGTGTTTTTCGGCCTCTGTCCCGATGCCCTGCGTCCTTATGTCCGCGAGTTTCATACTGGGGTACCCTTACCCCAGTATCCCAACAAATTGGCTAGTCTGGACCTGGATCTGGCTTTGGCGCCCTTAGAGAATAATTCGTTCAATGAAGCCAAAAGCCACCTGCGGATTCTGGAATACGGGATTCTCGGCTATCCGGTGATTTGTTCAGACATTTTCCCCTATCAGGGAGATTTCCCCGTCACCCGGGTTGCCAACCGCTATCGCGACTGGGTACGGGCCATCCGTGAGCAGATTGCCGATAGACAGGCTCTGGCAACAGCAGGTGACCACTTACGGGAATATGTGCGCGCCCACTGGTTGCTGGAAGAGCATCTGGATGACTGGTTGGCGGCCTGGCTACCCTGAGGCTCAAAGCTCGCTGTCTTCATAAAGGTCATCTGCTTAATCGATTCAAGTTTTTCGCTGGAGTGTCGTTATAGGGAGTGTACAGAGTAAGTACAGCTTGGCAAGGATGCCATTTCAACCCTAAGAAAGGAGCACGATCATGGCGATTTCAGGAATTATCAATACCAACGTGGGTGCACTCAGCACTTTAAATGCCTTGAATAACACTCAGGGTAGCCTCAACACTTATCTTCAGCAGTTGTCCACCGGCAAGAGCATCAATGGTCCGGCGGATAACCCTGCAGGTTATGCTATTGCTCAACGTTTCCAGACCCAAATCAATGGAATGAACCAAGCGGTTTCTAACGGTAACCAAGGCGTTTCTCTGGTCCAGACAGCTACAGGTGCCATTCAGAATCAGACCAGCCTGTTACAGCAGGTTCGGACTACGGCAGTCCAGGCAGCTAACGCTTCCAACACCACTTCGGACCGTCAGGCTCTGCAGGGTGTGGTCAGTCAGTTGCTGGCGCAGGTGCAAACCATTGCCACCCAGACTCAGTTTAATGGCCAAAATCTGCTGGATGGTACTTTTGCGGGTGCCGCTTTCCAGGTAGGGGCCAACTCTAACCAGATCATTAATGTGGCGGTGGGCGATACAAAAACCAACGCAATGGGTAATTATAGTACCGCAGTGACTTCCAATACCAAAGGTGCTTATTCCAGCTCATCTGGCGTATTCATGGATGGGGGTTATGCTGCTGGAGGTGCATTTACCGTTAGTAGTGGTACAACAAGTGGTGTAGGTGGCGGGGGGAATTTTACTAGCCAAACTCTTGGAATTTCAGGTTCAGTTGGCAGCACCTCAGTTCAAGTGGGAGCCGCTAATGAATCTGCATTTACCCTAGCTCAGAGTGTCAATGCTGTATCTGCCCAGACTGGTGTAAGCGCTCAATCTTATACCAGTGTGGCTTTTTCAGTTGCGGCAACGGGTAGTGTGAGTTTCACTCTTGGAAATGGTTCTAGTGGGAGTGTTTCTAACGCTGTAAACATTTCTGCGACGATTACTAGTGGTGCTGGTGGGCAATTGGATCTCGGTTCTTTGGTGACAGCCATTAATAATCAGGCTGCTATCACTGGCGTGTCTGCTAGTACCCAAGCTGTGAATGGAACTCAGGAGTTAGTGCTCACCCAAAGTCAGGGCCGCAATATTGTGATGCAGGCAAGCTCTAGCACAGCTTCATCTGGGGGTATGACTTCTGGCTCTACTGCACAGTTGCAAGTGGTAAATAATAATGTCGCCGCTGGTGCGAAACCGTCTTCAATTGGGGGCGCTTTTGGCTCTGGTAGCGGCGGTCTTCTCATCCAAGGCGCCGTGCAATTTGAATCCTCCTCTTCCTATGCCATTGGCAACGCCAGCGGTATCGGTTTCAGTTCGCAGGCGGCCAGCCTGGTTTCTGGTGCAGGTGGTTCAGCTGTTGCGGATATTAATGTCACCACCGCCGCCGGTGCCCAACAGGCCATCGGGATCATCGATCAGGCCATCAACTATCTGAACCAGCAAAACGGCAGTCTGGGTGCTATCCAGAACCGGATTCAGGCTTCGGTTTCCAATGATCAAACTACGGCTACCAACCTGCAGTCTGCGCAATCGGTGGTTCAGGATGCGAATATCGCGCAGGCGACTTCGCAGTTGACCAAGTATCAGATTCTGCAACAGGCAGGTATTTCTACCCTGGCGCAGGAAAACTCCTTGCAGCAGAGCTACCTCAAGCTTCTGCCCTAAGGTGATGATGCTTTAATCAGTTTCTCTCCCACTTCTGCAGGGTGGGAGAGTTTTATCAGTGGAGAATGAACATGGATGCTCTCTCTATGACAAAGAGTTCGTTATCTATACCCGGAAGTGCAGCGTCAGATACGCAGCAAGTGAGTGAGGCGAATGTACCGCCGACACGGCCGCCGACAGCGCAGCAAAATACCTTGGATATAACTTCAACAACACCCAAAAACAAAACATTGCATCCTGAAAAAGTGCAGCAGGCTATTCAGAAATTACAAAATAATTTACCAGCGAGTGCTTCTGTTACCTTAGAGGCTGGTCTGGACCCGGACGGAACGCATCCCGGACAGGTTCTGGTGAAACTCAGTGATAAAATTACCAAACAAACATTTTTTGAATATTACGTACCGGCCGAACAGGTCGTGAAAAGTGCTGAAACCGGAGACGCATTGCAACCCGGCAGCCTGATGAATACCAAGGCCTGAATTTTTTAAATTTATTGTGCAGGAGTAAAGATTATGACCGCTTCACTATCTGGTTTGGTCAGTGGCATTGATGTCCAGTCACTTATTACGAATTTAAGTGCGGCTTATCAGGCCCCTATTACTATCCTGCAGAATCAGCAACAATCTTACCAAACGACTTTAAGTGCCTGGGGTACCCTGCAGAGTAGTCTATCCGGTTTGCAGTCAGCCATGAGCAGTTTGCAGAATCTGGGTAATACCAATAATCGCAGCGTGACCCTTTCCAATGATAATGCGGCCTCGGCTACGGCTTCTGCTAATGCGCCGCAGGGAAGTTACAGTCTGAGTAATATGGTTCTGGCGCAGTCCCAGAGTATTTATTCCAGCAATTTTACCAGCGCCACCAATAATTCAGTGGGTACCGGTACCCTGCAAATTCAGGTCGGTAGTGGTGCTGTCCAGAATGTGGCTATCAGTGCTTCCAATGACAGTCTGGATGGCATTGCCAGTGCCATTAATCAGGCCAACACCGGAGTGAATGCCGCCGTTGTCTATGATGGCACCGGCTATCGCCTGACTTTGACCGGAAAGGGTACGGGGGTGAATAGTGCTTTCTCGGTGAGTACCAGTGGTACAACGGGCAGCTTATCTTCGCTCAGCTACAGTAGTGGCGCATCTGGTTCCATGACCTTGAGCCAACAGGCTCAAAATGCCGGTGTCAGCATTAATGGTTTGCCGGTTACCAGTACGACCAATACGATTTCCGGAGCTATTCCCGGAGTAACACTCAATTTGCTGCAAGCTAGCGGTAGTGCAACCCTGCAGGTTTCCAGCAGTAATAGCGCTTTTGTGTCGGGTGTCCAGAGTTTTGTGAGTGCTTTCAATAAGACCATGGGCACCATCAACCAGTTGACCGCTTATAATGCTCAGGCTGGTTCCGGTGGTCCTCTGTTGGGTGATGCTTCGGTGCAGGGTTTGCGGACCCAGTTGCTGGATATGATTTCCGGACAGGGCATCGGGATTTCTTCGGGTAGTTCGTATAACTCCCTGGGCAGTGTGGGTTTGGGACTCACCAGCAGTGGTACGATCAGTTTGAATACCGGCACTTTGACTACAGCGCTCTCTGCTGATTTCAATACGGTAGCGGGTCTGTTCGGGCAGGCGGGCAGTACCAGCAACGCCAATGTTCAGTATCTGAACGCGACCAGCGCAACGCAGGCGGGTACTTATGCCATTAATGTGAGTCAGGCCGCGACCCAGGCCAGCACTTCGGGGAGTGCCGCCATTCCTTCCGGTGGCATTCTTCAGAGCGAAAGTCTGACTTTTGGGTCGGGGAGCAGTTCGGTAGTGGTGTCCTTGAGTTCGGGCAGCACTCTTAATGATATTGTGAGTACCATCAATGATACCCTGCAGCAGTCGGGCATGACGGGCATTACCGCCAGTGCCAATAATGGTTATCTGGAATTGCAGTCCAATGCTTACGGGAGCGCCCAGTCTTTCACCGTAAAATCCAATGTGGCGGCAGGTTCTGGCGGTACCGGAATTGGTACGAGCTTGTTGACGGCTACCGGAACCGATGTAGCGGGGACGATTAATGGCCAAACTACCAGCGGTTCCGGTCAGACCCTGACGGTCACCGGTCCGGGGAATGCTTCGGGTTTGCAGGTAAGCATTACCGGAAACAGTACGGGAAACCTGGGAGCAGTAACCCTCAGCCAGGGGTTATATCAACAAATGACTACACTGCTGAGTTCCGCGCTCAATACCCAAAGTGGTTTTGTGAGTGCCGCCCAGAACGGTATCACTTCTTCCATCAATGGCTTGGGTGCGCAGATTACAACATTGCAACAGTCAGCCTCCAATCAGACCGCCTTGCTTACGCAGCAGTTTGCTGCCATGCAGTCACAACTGTCTTCTCTGCAGTCTACCAGTCAGTATCTGAATGCATTTTATTCTTCCAATAGTTCCAGCTCGTCCAGTTCCAGTTCGAGCTCCAGCAGTTGAGGGAGGTTTTAAGCTATGAGTGTAGCGACAGCGGCGGCCATGCAGGCTTATAAGCAGGTCGGCAATCAGGGGATTTCCAGTGATCGTCTGGTGTTGCTGGGGCTGGAAGGTATTCTGGAATATACCCGGCGCGCCCGTCTGGCGATCCAGACTAAGGACCTGAGCGTCAAGGCGGATTCCATGGATAAAGCCTACCAGCTGACTGCCCACCTTTTGGCCAGTGTGAACTTCGAGCAGGGCGGTGAAATTGCCAAAAATCTCGACAGTCTTTATCGTTTCCTGTTAAATCAGTTGGCACAAGCCAATATTTTTGATGATTTGCAGGCGCTGGATGCCTGCCAGCCGGTGCTGGTGGATCTGCGCGATGCGTGGAGGGGACTGCTGGGTCATTCCTGAGGCATAACTTTCCGCATCTGAAGGAGTGACTGATGCTGGAGCAGCATGCCGTGGTACTGGAGGAAGTGCTTCCCCTGAGTCTGGAGAAGGGTGAAGTAGACACTGTGCGACGCGCTCGCCTGATGCTGGATAATATGGCGCTTCTCAAGGCATTGTTGGTTATGGATGATCACTTGCTGATGGAGGATGACAACCGTGAAGCCATCAGCAGCCTCGAGACCAAAATCGATTTGCTGCTGCTGTTGGTAGGTAAGGGCATACAAGGACTGGAACCTTTGCCAACATCTTATTCCTGCGCGCTGGGTGCAGAAGATCTGTATTGGGAGGCCGCTTCTTCAGCAGATTTTCCCCATGAGCATGGCCCGGTCTGCGTGGCCCTTTTTTTGCGCCCCAGGATTGCCATGCCGCTGTTTCTTCCGGGCACCCTCCATATGTCAGTGACTCAGCCGGAGGGCAGCGCAGAAACGCTATTGAGTTATCATTTGCACTTTCAGCTAGACGCGCGCGTGCAAGAATCACTGGATCGACTAATATTCCGTCACCATCGGCGTTCCATAGCGCGGCAAAAGGATCATCATCATTTGTCCGCAGAATGACAGGCGTTTGTTATGTACACTGAAGTAAGCACGGAAAACGGATCAACTCTGGAGAGGCGCAGCCTGTCGCGCGAAAGTTGCGGACTGGTTGGAAACAGTGTGCCTATTCAGCAGATGACAGCGATGCTGGCTAAGGTGGCGAAAACGGACAGTACTGTCTTGATTCTGGGTGAATCGGGTACGGGCAAGGAAGTAATAGCCCGTTGTCTGCATCAGCATTCCTTGCGTAGTCAGGGACCTTTTGTGGCAGTTAATTGTGGAGCTATTCCAGAAGAATTGATGGAAAGCGAGCTTTTCGGGCATGAGAAAGGGGCTTTTACGGGGGCTTTGGCCGCACGTAAAGGCCGTTTTGAACTGGCTGAGGGCGGCACTCTTTTCTTGGATGAAATTGCCGAAATGAGTCCGCAAATGCAGGTGAAACTGCTGCGTGTGCTTCAGGAAAAACAATTTGAACGGGTGGGCGGTGCGCGGGTTATGGAGAGTAATGTGCGGATACTGGCCGCTACGCATCGTAATCTGGAGACGCGGATTCAGGAGGGCAGTTTCAGAGAAGATCTGTACTATCGTCTGAATGTTTTTCCGGTACACGTGCCCCCCCTGCGCGATCGCCCGGGTGATATTCATTTGTTGTTTGCTTATTTTATGGATAAGTTGATCACGGAAGGTCATCTGGCCGTTAAGCTTGACGGAGGCTCTCTGCGGGCCTTGGATGCTTATGAGTGGCCAGGGAATGTCCGGGAACTCCGTAATCTGGCAGAAAGGCTGGTAATTTTGCATGGTGGTGAGACGCTTTCCTGTACTGATCTGCCCGCCCGCATGCGCAGTGTGGAGAATCTGGAGCTGCAGGATGAACGGCAAAGTCTTGCCGCCGTGTGGGCAGAGCCATCGGGGAGTTTGCCGGAGCCGCCCTTTGATCTCAAATTGCATCTGGAAGAAATAGAAAAGGAATTCCTGCTGCAAGCGTTGGCTATGTGCGATCAGGTTGTTGCCCGGGCTGCGGAACGTTTGGGACTGCGCCGGACAACCATGGTCGAGAAGCTGAAAAAATACGGACTGAGCACGATCAGGGACATGGATCATTAATGTCTGGTGATGGCTCCTCGCCCTTGCCTGATGCTTCGAGCCTTATCGAAGCTTTCAAACTCTTCAACCAAACCTCACAGGAACTGACGGAAGCCTACGGCACCCTGCAGCAGGAAGTCCAACGTCTTTCTGCAGAGCTGGCCGAGGCGAATGTGCGCCTTCGCGCCGAACTGCAAGCCAAGGAACAAATGCGTGAACGCCTTGCCCTGCTTCTGGAAATGCTCCCGGGCGCGGTGTTGGTGGTGGACCATACGGCGCTGATTGCGGAAATGAATCCGGAAGCAATTCGTTTGCTGGGTGCGGATTTGCGTGGTTCGGACTGGCAGGCCTTGCAACCCAGACCCATGTCAGGTTCCGGGGATGAGTGGTTGCTGTTGCGCGGTTCTGGCAGGGATCAGCCGGTACAGGTGACACTTGCTGTCAATGCGTTGCCGGGCGAGGGTGGGCAGGTGATTTTATTACAGGATGTGACAGCGGCGCGCGCCCGTGAGGAGGCTGCCCAACGACGGGAACGTCTGGCTGCAATGGGAGAAACGATGGCGGGACTGGCGCATCAATTGCGTACCCCTTTGGCTACGGCGCTGCTCTCTGTTTCGCACCTGCAATTTGAACGTGGTCCCGAACATTTTGCACGGCAACAGCAGCGCGCGCTGGAAAGATTGCAACATCTGGATGCGACCATTGATGCCATGCTGCGTTTCTTGCGCGGTGCGGAGCAGGAAAGCGGCTCTGTGGCTTTGACCGCGATTCGCAGTGCGTTAGAGCGGGAGTGGGGCCCACATTTTTGTCAAAAAAATGTCACTCTGGATATTGGCGATGCACGGGATGACTGGTTTTTGACGGGGACCCTGGCTGCCTGGGTCAGTGTCTTGGCCAATATGCTGCATAATGCGCTGCTATTCAGCAACGCTGGACAGTCAGTGATTATTAGGTTTGACGAAGCCAATCGGGGTACCCTGCGCTTGAGCATTCGGGATTTTGGCCCGGGTATTGCTGAAGCGGATCAGGAAAAGGTTTTCATCCCATTTTATACCACTCGTCGGGATGGTACCGGATTGGGTTTGGCCATTGCCCGTAATTTTGTGGTGGCCATGGGGGGAGGTATAGAGCTGGAAAAGGTATCTCCTGGTACCTGCTTGGTGCTGATTCTGCCGTTATGGCAGGTAGCTCAGCCACTGCCCAGCGGTTCAATGAGTCAGGAGTAGGAAGTATGGAGCAGTACCAGGCACGTATTTTACTGGTTGAAGATGATGAATATCTGGCTGAAGCCTTGCAGGAGTCGCTGGAGGATCAGGGCTACCGCGTGCAATGGGCCGAAGATGGAACGGCCGCATTACGCCTGCTGGCGGCGACGTCTTATGATCTGGTCGTCAGCGATGTGCAGATGCGTCCTATGGATGGTTATACCCTTTTGAAAACCTTGAGCGTACAACATGATGCACCGCCGGTATTGATGATGACAGCCTGGGGTACGATTTCCGAGGCAGTGCAGGCTTTGCAAAATGGTGCGGTAGATTATGTGGTGAAGCCCTTTACGGTAGATGTCCTGCTGGAAAAGCTGCGTAAATTTGCGCTTCCACAATTGCCGGCCGATACCCAAGGACCCGTGGCGCAGTCTCCGGCCATGTTGGCGACGCTGGAAATGGCGAAAAAGGTGGCTTCCACGGATGCCACTGTGTTGTTAGTAGGCGAAAGCGGTGTCGGGAAAGAAGTGTTGGCACGTTATATCCACCAGCAAAGCCGCCGTCAGTCGGGGCCATTTATTGCTGTTAATTGTGCGGCCATTCCGGAAACCCTGCTCGAAGCCACTCTGTTTGGGCATGAAAAGGGGGCATTTACGGGTGCGGCGCAAAGTAGTTCAGGGAAGTTTGAGCAGGCTCAAGGCGGTACGCTGCTGCTTGATGAAGTGACAGAAATGCCTGTTCAGTTGCAGGCCAAATTACTGCGGGTGCTGCAGGAGCGTGAGCTGGAGCGGGTCGGCGGCAAGCAGACCATTTCCCTCGATATTCGTCTGATTGCCACCAGTAATCGGGATTTGCGCCAGGCTGTAGCGGAAGGCGTACTGCGGGAAGATCTGTATTATCGTCTCCAGGTTTTTCCTATTCAGATTCCGCCATTGCGCGAACGCCAGGCGGATATTTTGCCGCTTTCCGAGCATCTGTTAAGGCGGCACTGTCAGCAGATGGGGATTCCCGTAAAAGGGCTCAGTATGGCAGCAAAGCAACAGCTTTACTTTTATGAATGGCCCGGCAATGTGCGCGAACTGGAAAATGCCCTGCAACGTGCGCTCATTCTCTCAGTTGAAAATGACATTCAGGTAAATGATCTGGGTTTACAAGGATCATCTGCAAGCATACCTTTGCCTGAGATGAGTCCTACATTGGTGGTGGAAACAGCAGACTCTGTTGTGGCCCTGGATGATCTGCGTGCGCATCATGAACGTGAAGCCATTACCTTGGCCTTGAGCCAAAGTCGCGGTTCAAAGGCTCAGGCTGCAGAGCGTTTGGGCATTAGTCCCAGGACCTTGCGTCACAAAATACAGCGTTTTCGGGAAGCCGGTTATGAGTTGGGATAAAATTGGCCCGGATATTGCTTGTAATTTTTAGGAAAAATAAACGAAAGGTGCGACCATGAGTAGTGTAGATTCCCTGGATTCCTTAATGACTCAGTTGCGCGCTCTGGCCGATCAGGCACAGGGTGTCAAAGTGCCGGATAAATCTGCCGCCGGTCCCGATGATTTTGCCAACACGCTGAAAAGCATGGTTGGGTCGGTGAATAATCAACAAAGTCAGGCGGGTGCACTGCAATCAGATTTTTCCAATGGCGACAAATCGGTCAGCCTCAGTCAAGTGATGGTTGCTTCGCAAAAAGCGGATCTTTCCTTTCAGACCATGCTTCAGGTGCGCAACAAGCTGGTGTCTGCGTATCAGGACATCATGAATATACAGGCATGATTCCATGCGTTTCGAGCACTTGCGTAGATTCTGCTGATGGCGACTGAAACCGCGACGAATCTCAACCTGGCAGGCGGAGCCGCACAGGTGCAGCGACGCTGGCAGGAGCTGCCGCCGAATCGCCGTCTGGGCGTATTGGTGGCTCTGGCTGCCGTGCTTGCCGTTCTGATTGCCGTGATTTTCATGAACGGAAGTCCTTCCTACAAGGTGTTGTACACCAATCTTTCGGATCGTGATGGTGGGCAGGTTATTGCCGAGTTACAGAAGCTGAATGTGCCCTACCAAATCGGTGATGGCGGTGCAGTCATTTCAATACCTGCCAATCAGGTGTATGCGACCCGCATGAAATTGGCCGCAGACGGGTTACCCAAAGGTGCCGGTGTGGGTTTCGCCATTCTGGACCATGAACCCATGGGTACCAGTGATTTTGTGGAGCACGTGAATTACCAGCGTGCTTTGGAAGGTTCTCTGGAAAGAACCATCGCCTCCCTCAGTTCTGTGGAGGGAGCCAAAGTACATCTGGCCATGCCCAAGCCCTCGGTATTCCTGAGCGAGCAGGAAAAACCCACGGCTTCGGTGATGTTGAACTTGTATCCCGGTCGCGAACTCAGCGGTGCCCAGGTGGCAGGCATTGTTCATCTGGTTGCTGCCAGCGTGCCGGGGCTGATGGACAAAAATGTTACGGTAGTGGATCAGCATGGCAATATACTGAGCACCCGTGGCAATGCGGATAACGGATTACAACCTTCCCAGCTGGCTTACCAGCGTAGCGTGGATCAGCAATACGAAAAACGTATTCAGGCTATTCTCACCCCTATTGTCGGTGCCAAAGGCGTGCGCGTAGCCGTATCGGCAGATATTGATTTCGCCAAAAGTGAAAGCAGTTCGGTGAGTTATGGTAAAGGTCAGATTCTCAGCCAGCAAACCCACAATACTTCTGGCACCGGTGGTTCCGGGCCTTACGGGGTTCCTGGGGCACTCTCCAACACGCCTCCCGGAGTGGCGGTAGCTCCCCTGGTTGCGCCGGTGGCTTCCAATTTGTCACCTGGAGCGCTTATTGCTCTGGCCCCCACGCTGAAAATGCTGGCGCCTACTGAAAGCAGTACGGATTCAACCACCAACTACGATTTGGACAAGACTATTGTCCACACGGTTCAGCCGGTAGGAACCGTCAAGCGCCTGTCTGTGGCCGTGCTCGTCGATGATCAGGTTTCCGAAAGTTCCCTGGGTGCCGTCAAGGCAAAACCCTTATCAACAGCGCAATTGGCGCAAATCCAGCAGCTGGTGGAAGATGCCATTGGTTATAATGCCAAGCGGGGCGATACGGTCAAAGTCGTCAATATGCCCTTCACTACCCAGTCAGCGGCAAGCGCTTTGCCCTGGTGGCAGCAACCCTGGTTCCTGAATCTCATGAACAGCGGGCTGCGTTATCTGGTCATTCTTTTTGTGGCATTACTCCTCTACTTCGGTGTTGTCCGCCCGCTTTTAAAACGCCGTGTGCAGCAGGAACCCGGCATGGATAGTGCGGATATGGAATCTGGAGAAAATTCCGCCAATGGATCGCCGGATTCCTCTCCAGAATCAGCAGCAGCAATGGCTAATGCTGAAGCCATTCGCGAACAGGTCAATATTCCCGGCAATCCCCTGGAAACAGATTTGTATGTCTCCCGGCAGCTGGTCATGCAAGATCCCGCCAGAGCTGCGCAGGTTGTCAAGGAATGGTTATCTAATGAGCACGAGTGAAGATCTCAGTGGCACGGATCGTAGTGCCATTCTTTTGTTGAGTCTCGGTGAGGACGAAGCTGCCGAAGTCATGCGCCACCTGGGACCGCGAGAAGTGCAGAAACTCGGTGCGGCAATGGCCCGGATATCGCACATTTCCACGGACCAGGTACAGCTAGTCCTCTCGGATTTTCGTTCCCGACTGGAGCGCCAGACTTCTCTGGGCGTGGGCAGCGACCAGTATATTCGGGCCATGTTGACCAAGGCTCTGGGTGCGGATAAAGCGGGTAGTCTGATTGATCGGATTCTTCATGGTGGTGATGCCAGTGGTCTGGAGAATCTGAAATGGATGGATGCCCGTTCCATAGCCGACTTGATCAAACTGGAACATCCCCAGGTGGTTGCCATGATTTTTGCCTATATGGAGCCGGAGCAGGCGGGAGAGGTCATTCATCATCTTCCTGATCGCCTGGTCAGTGAAGCCATGATGCGTCTGGCCAGCCTGGAAACGGTGCAGCCAGCTGCCATTCGCGAGTTGAATGAAATTCTGGAGGAACAAATTTCCGGTGAAGCGCAAAGTCTGCAGGTAGCCAGCCTGGGCGGACCAAAAGCCGCCGCTGATGTTCTGAACCGCCTGGAAACCAGTCTTTCATCCAGCATTCTCGACAACATGCGTGAGACCGACGATGAGTTGGCCGACAAGGTTCAGGAAAAAATGTTTGTATTTGACGACCTGATCAAGCTGGATGACCGCAGCATGCAGGTGTTACTGCGTGAAATACCCTCGGATGGTTTTGTGACGGCGCTGAAGGGTGCCAATGCCGCACTGCGCGAAAAATTCTTTGCCAACATGTCCAAACGTGCGGCAGAAATGATGCGCGATGATCTGGAGGCAAAAGGTCCGGTACGGGTCAGTGAGGTGGAAAGCAGTCAGAAGGCGATTTTGCAGATAGCTACGCGACTGGATGCCGCCGGTCAGCTCAGTCTGGGTGGTGGCAGCAGCGAGGCCATGTTGTGATTGGGCAGCCCCTGTGAACAAGGGTGCGGAGATCATCTCCAGAGACAGCAGTGCTCAGGTGCAACGCTGGCAACTGCCGGAGGTCAGCAGCTTTTCAACAGCTTCCCATGCTGAGATGGAATCGTCTCCGGAAGGGGGCGAAATCCTTTCTGCTGACATCATCACTTTACCAACGGCCGAGCAACTGCAGGCCATTTATGCGGAAAGTGAGCAGAAAGGACATGAGCAGGGTTATCAGCAAGGTTATAAAGAAGGGCAGGCCGAAGGCTATCAAGAGGGGCTGGCCCGCGCAGAAGCTGAAAGACGTTCTTTGCAGGATATTCTTTCCGGTCTTTTTTCACCCTTACAAGCCCTGGATGCGAGTGTTGAGCAATCTTTGCTGGCGCTGTCTCTGGAAATCGCCCGCCAGGTTATTCGTCAAGAATTGCGGCTGCGCCCGCAAGTTTTGTTACCCTTGTTGAAGGAAGCTTTGCGTGCGGTACCTCTGCGGAGTGTCAACCCGGTTATCCGTTTGCATCCTGATGATGTGGATATGCTGCAGCGTCTTATGCCTGAACTTGGCGACCAGGGAGTGGACTTGCTTGCTGATCCCCAAATCGAACGGGGAGGCGTTCTGGTTTCTGCGGGTCTGGATGATAATGCGGCCAGACCCGACCGCCGTTGGCAGGATCGGGATCTGGATCATGCGGCCACTCAGCTTGATTTGCGCCTGGAAAATCGCTGGCGTGCCGTCCTCGAACGCTTATTTGGTGAGCTTTCAGTATGATGTTGCGCTTTGCTGATCGCCAAAAATTGTGGGGAGATACCCTGAATCATTTTACGCAAAGATTACCTGAAACATTCCCCGCCTTGCTGCCCAGCGGCCGTCTGGTGCGCATGGTGGGGCTGGTTCTGGAAGCAGAAGGATTTGACGTGAGTGTCGGCACCCGCTGCCGGGTGGAAGCCAGCAATCAACGTGGTATTGATGCTGAAGTGGTCGGTTTTCACAATGAAAAGCTGCAGTTGATGGCTGCTGGTGATTTGCACGGAGTCAGGCCCGGTGCCCGGGTGCAGCCCTTGTCCGGGGAAGCACAGGCGAGTGTCAGCGAACGTCTTCTGGGTCGCGTAATGGATGGACAGGGTCAGTTTCTGGATGGTCTTGGCCCGGTATCAGGACTCATCCGCGTGCCTCTGTTGGGTGTCAACATCAATCCCATGCAGCGTGCCCCGGTTAAGCGCCCCCTGGATGTTGGGGTGCGCGCCATCAATGCCTTGTTTACCATTGGTCGCGGCGCTCGCATGGGGCTTTTTGCCGGGAGTGGCGTCGGCAAAAGTGTTTTATTGGGTATGATGGCGCGAAACACCGATGCTGACGTGATTGTGGTGGGGCTGATTGGTGAACGTGGTCGTGAAGTCAAGGAATTCATAGAAGATATTCTTGGTGCCCAGGGGCTGCGTCGCGCTGTCGTAGTCGCAGCCCCTGCTGACGTTCCGGCTTTGACCCGGATTCGTGGGGCCCATCTGGCCACAGCCATAGCCGAATATTATCGTAGCCAGGGTAAGCATGTTTTGCTGCTCATGGATTCACTCACCCGCTATGCCATGGCCCAAAGAGAAATCGCCCTGGCCGTGGGCGAACCACCTGCTGTTCGGGGTTATCCACCTTCGGTTTTTGCGCGGCTGCCAGCGCTGGTGGAACGGGCGGGCAACGGTCCGGTGGGCGGCGGGAGTATTACGGCTTTTTATACCGTTTTGATGGAAGGGGATGATCAACAAGACCCTATTGCTGATAATGCCCGGGCAGTTCTTGACGGGCATCTGGTTTTGTCACGCAGTCTGGCGGAGCAGGGCCATTATCCGGCCATTGATCTGGAAGCATCCATCAGTCGGGTCATGCCCAACATCGTGTCTTCTGCTCAGATCAATCAGCTTCATCGTTTAAAACGTCTCTACAGTCGTTATCGGGAGCATCAGGATCTGATTGCGGTGGGTGCGTATACGCCGGGCATGGATCCATTGCTGGATCAGGCAGTACGTGCTTATCCGGCCATTCTGGGATTTCTCCGCCAGAATCAGCAGCAGTCCGTGTCTTTGCAGAGCAGTCAGGAGCAATTGGCGCAGATCATGGCAACATATATGGAAGAGGGTTAGTTATAGATGATGAGCCGCCAGAACGTCTTGTTATTTTTGCGGGAGGATGCTGATAAAAGACAGAAAGAAATAGCTGTTCGTCTAGGAAAGCAGCGAAGTTTACTGAGTGAAGTGCAGCAGAAGTTGCAACTCCTGGAAAATTATCTGCAGCAGTATCGAAATCAGGCGATTGCGGCCGAGACTTCAGGAATCCTCGGTGCGCAGGCTCTGGATACCCGCAATTTTATTCATCAACTGGAGCAGGTCCTGCAGATTCAGAAGGAAAATGCTCTACGTCAACAGCAAAGCGTGGCGCAAATCCAGTCTGAATGGGCTTCTGCCCGTGTCCAGGAAAAAGGCTTTGCCGCTTTGGCACGCCGTATCGAGATTGAACAACATGAGCTGGAATTACGCAAAATTCAGAAAGAACTGGATGAGTGGGCGAATCGTCGCCCTGGCTGTCAATGAGCTGGTGTGAAATTTGCTTGGGTACTGTCTGATAATTTTAAGCTGAGGATTTATCCGGATGGCAGCCGTAAGCATCGTCAACCTCGTGTCTTCATCAAGTCTTGCCTCAAACCCCGTGGGTAAGGGCAGCGCGCCAGCAGGCAAGGAAAAGTCTGACAATACAAAATTTGCTGCGGTCATGGCAAAACAGCAATCCCCGGAAACGCTGCCGCAAAAGTCACCAGAGCACCAGGATCCGATGCTGAATTCTAAGCAGAATTCTAAACTGAAGCTGAATTCGGATTCGGATCACAATGAGCGCTCGCAACCCTTGGCTAAAACTGCGCAGGCAGACTTGGCGGATTTCATGCAATCCGTAAGCGGCAAAAGTTTGCCGCAGTCACAGTCGCAGTTAAATGTTAGGGGTCAAAATGTACCGGCTGCCAAAGACGATGACCATAAAAAATCGAAGGTTCAATCAGTCAATTTACCTGCTTCAATGGTAGAAAATTTGCCAAGTGGAGTGCTGCCGTTACCTGTCATCATGCCGCCGGGTTCCAGTCAGGCGCTTTCATCCGTTAATGCTGCTGGAGAGTCTAACGCTGCTATCCATATGGATGGACTGGAGAACCAGTCAGTGCAAGTATCAGCAAAGCCCGTTTTGCCCCGGTCTTTGCAACAGGATCTTTTAAAAATAGCAAATGCCGATCACCCGGCTACGGACGAAAAAATAACTGCTTCAGTAGTGCATTCTGCCATTAAAGATGGATCATCTTCACAAATTGTCGGACGTTTTCTGCAAAATCTCGCTCAGGCTGCAAGTTCCACTTCAGGCGCGCAACCTGTCTCCACAAGTACTTTCAGCAGTTCCCTGGTCGATTCTTCAACGCAATTATTAAAGACTGTTTCTGATTCGGGAGTCAGCCTTGCAGGTAATGGTGCGCCGCCGTTACTTGCCAGCACGATTATGTTGCCACCCGTTGCATCGACGCCTTCTGCGCAGGTTGTGGCCGCTCCGGTCGGTGCGAATCCGCAGTGGGGTGAAGCTCTGGGACAGCAGGTTCAGTTTCTGTTGGGGCAGGGGATTCAGCAGGCAACATTACAACTCAATCCGCCGCATTTAGGTCCACTGGAAGTGCATTTGGATATTCAGGCTAATGGACAGGCAAATGCGACTTTTATATCGCCCCATCCGGAGGTTCTGCAGGCCATTAGTACGGCCATCCCGCAGTTACAACAAAGCTTTGCCGCTGCGGGTATGAGTCTTGGTCAAGCCAATGTAGGTGCAGATGGCGGTGGACGGTTTTTTTCTAAAAACAGATCAGCCCCGTCAGACACTTTAAAATCCGTGACAAAGCCGCTGGATAGTACAGCGCCATCCTCTGTTATTAGAGTGCAATTAGGCCTGATCAATGCCTTTGCATGAATCTTGCTTTGTCCTGACATTCAATATACGGTGACGCCATGGCACAGGATATTCTTTCTCAGGATGAAGTGGATGCTCTATTTAAGGGCATGTCAGATGGTGATGTCGAAACACAAGCTGAACCTGAGCCCGATCAAGACGGTATTCGTACTTATGATCTGGCGAATCAGGATCGGATTGTGCGTGGCCGAATGCCCACTCTGGAAGTGGTCAACGAACGCTTTGCACGACTCTGGCGGGTCAGTCTGTTTAATTTTCTCCGCCGTACGGCCGAAATCTCTGTGGGTCCGGTGCGCCTAATTAAATATAGTGAATTTATACGCAGACTAGTCGTTCCCAGTAATATCAATATTGTGCAAATTAAACCCTTGCGAGGGTCCGCATTGTTTGTTTTTGATCCACGACTGATTTTTGCGGTGGTGGATAATTATTTTGGGGGGGATGGGCGTTTCCATGCGCGTATCGAAGGCCGTGAATTCACGCCTCTGGAACAAAGAATCATTAAACGACTGCTGGACCTGGCATTTAAAGACTTCAAAAGTGCCTGGACACCCGTAACCGAATTAAATCCAGAATTAACCCGTTCCGAGGTGAACCCGCAATTTGTCAGTATTGCCACGCCTACGGAAGTAGTAATTGTCAGTACATTCAATGTTGAGCTGGAGTCGGGGAGTGGTACGTTTGAGATCTGTCTGCCTTATGGCATGGTGGAACCGGTTCGCGATCAGCTGACCGCCGGAACGACGGCAGACCGCTCAGAAGTTGATCGGCGTTGGGTACAATCCATGCAAGAAGAAATGCAGGAAGCCTCTATGGATATAGAAGTGCTTTTTCTGAAAGCACAATTGACTCTCCGACAATTAATGGCACTCCGTGACGGAGACATTATTCCCGTAGAAATGCCCGAGGAGGTTTTTGCTCAGGTGGATGGTATCCCTATTTTTTCGGGACGTTATGGGGTTTCTAACGGAAAAATTGCTGTACAGTTGGAAAAACATTTATGTCCGGAAATGATTGCTGGACAGGCAGCAATGGTAGCTATGGAGAAATAAAAGATGGCAGAAGAAGAGAAAACCCCGACGGCGTCTGCAACAGAGTCTGCTGACAATGCTCAGGCAGACGATATTATGGATGACTGGGCAGCAGCAATGAGCGAACAGGAGGCTGCAGAAACAACGGCTGAAAATCATTCCGAAGCTGTTTCCGGAGAGGCGGGGGCCACTGCAGAGCAGAGTGTTCCTTCTTCTGCCGCATCTGCGAAAACAGCAACACCCGTGCCCATGCCGGAATTACAAGCTTCCAGATCAACCGGAACCCAGGCACAAAATCTCGACATGATACTGGATATTCCAGTAACCCTCTCGGTGGAATTGGGGAAAACCAAAATTCAGGTTCGTAATTTGTTACAGCTTGCCCAAGGTTCAGTGGTCGAGTTGGAGCGACTTGCCGGTGAACCCATGGATGTGTTGGTCAATGGTTATCTGATCGCCCAGGGCGAGGTCGTGCTGGTGAATGACAAATTTGGCATCCGTTTGACCGATATCGTCAGCCCTGCAGAGCGTGCCAAAAAATTGCGATGAAACGTCTTTTTGAAACGCCAAAATTTTGGCTGATCTTCTGGATATTGTCCGGGTTCAGTCCCTTGGCCCAAGCCAGTACTCCCGCCGTGATGGACACGGGCAGCCCCTTTTCGTGGATGTCCATATTGCAGTTGTTTGCCGCTTTGTTGTTTGTATTGGCTATATTTTTTGTGGTGATCTGGATGCTCAAACATTTCCAGCCGGGCGCAATGAATAACCCGGTTGCCGGGCTCAAAGTAGTGACATCCCTGCCTTTGGGTACGCGGGAACGTCTTTTGCTAGTACAGGTCGGAGAGCAGCAATTGCTACTCGGGGTAACACCAACAGGCATTCATCTGTTGCATACCCTGGAGACAGCGCTGCCGGATACGACCAGTAATTCAGCAACGGCTTTTGCCAGCTGGTTACGTACTGCGATGGAGAGGCGTAAGCAAGGAACATGGAGCCCAAACACCCCAGCCCCCAAGGGAAATGTAAAAACCGGCGATCAACATCCGCCTTCAGGAGATTCTTCACCGGACTGATGGTTTTTTTTCTGCCGGGGATTGCCCTGGCAGGAGGACTCCCGGCCCTGACCGCAACTCCACAGGCTGGAGGTGCTACTGAGTACAGCCTCAGCATCCAAACCCTGATTTTCATGACCGTGCTGGTTTTCCTGCCAGCCATGTTACTGATGATGACCGCATTTACCCGCATCATCATTGTGTTATCCCTGCTCAAACAAGCTCTTGGTTCTACCCAGATGCCTCCGAGTCAAATTATTGTCGGACTTTCCCTGTTTTTGACGTTTTTTGTGATGGCTCCAGTTTTTCAGCAGCTCAATACTCAGGCCCTGCAGCCATTAACCAAAAACCAGATCAACCTCACTGAGGCCATGTCTCGTGCCGAAGGGCCCCTGCGAACATTTATGCTTTCCCAGACCAGACCGGATGACCTGGCGCTTTTTGTCAAATTATCCGGACACAAGCAGTTGCAGGCCCCTGTCGATACGCCCATGACTTTGCTTGTTCCAGCTTTTGTGACTTCCGAACTGAAAACCGGGTTTCAGATCGGTTTTCTGATATTTATTCCTTTTGTCATCATTGATCTGGTCGTGGCAGCGGTGCTGATGTCCATGGGCATGATGATGTTGTCACCCGTCACCATCTCTTTTCCTTTCAAGCTGATGCTTTTTGTGCTGGTCAACGGCTGGGATCTGGTGATTGGTTCGCTGGTACAAAGTTTTGTGCATTGAGGAGAGCCTATTATGACTCCAGAAAGTGTTATTGATGTGGGGCAACAGGCCATCTGGACGACTCTTCTGCTTTCTGCTCCGCTCTTGGGTATTGCTCTGGTGGTCGGGGTGCTGGTCAGTATTTTCCAGGCGGCTACGCAAATTAACGAAATGACCCTGAGTTTTGTGCCCAAGGTGATTGCCATGGGCTTGGTCATGGTTATTCTCGGACCCTGGATGTTGCATTTGATGATGGATTATACCATCCAGCTTTTTCATAATATTCCTCATCTTATTGATCAATGATTCACTTTACCAGTCTGCAATTAGAGCACTGGATAGGCCTGGTCTTCTGGCCTTTCGTACGGGTGCTGGCGCTACTGTCCACGGCTCCGGTATTTAGTGCGACGCAGGTGCCGGTCCAGGTTCGGGTAGGCTTGGCGCTGCTGATCAGCGTGGCTATTGCCCCGGCATTGCCCGCCATGCCCGCCGTGCATTTCCTGAGCGGCGAAGGGGTGGTTCTCCTGATTCAGCAATTATTGATTGGTTTTGGACTGGGTTTTGCCGTTACCCTGATTTTCAGTGTGATCCAGTTTTCGGGCTCGGTGATCAGTTTGCAGATGGGGCTAGGGTTCAGCAGCTTTTTTGACCCTACTACCGGTGTGCAAGTCCCGACCTTGTCCAATTTTCTGAATTTGCTGGTGCTGCTGCTGTTCATGGGGATGAATGGACAACTGCTGGTACTCGTAACCTTGATGCGCAGCTTTACCTTGTTGCCGGTCAGCGCCAGCCTCAGCCTCAACCCATCAACCTGGCATTTGCTGGTCAGCGAAGGTGCCGTGATATTTTCCCTGGGCCTGGCCATTTCCACGCCGGTATTGGGTACATTAATACTGGTCAATATTGCCCTGGGGATATTGGGAAAGCTGGCACCACAACTGAACATCTTCGTGATTGGTTTTCCGCTATTGTTGGGACTTGGGCTGCTGGCCATTTATATATTCATGCCCGCCATGCAGATGCTGGTTGAACATTTGCTGAGCATGTCCATGAGCTTTGCCGGTAAAACCATGTTGACGGCGGCACAGCCATGACTATTCAGCCACACCTCATTGGAGATGCCGTCTGATGGCGGAAGAAAACGCGCAGGAACGCACTGAAGCGGCGACGCCGAAACGTCAGGAGGACGCCCGCAAAAAAGGCCAGGTGGCGCGCTCCCGGGAGCTGTCTACCAGTGCTCTGTTACTGGTTTCTGCCAGCCTGTTTTATGTGTTTGCGAACCACATTTATCAGAGTCTTGCGGCTTTTTTGTATGCCGGTCTGCATTTGTCTACTCCCGAAATGACGGATTCTGGTGATTTGCTCAGACATTTTGCACGTATGTTAATGATGGCTACCTGGATGACCTTGCCTTACTTCCTGATTTTGCTGGTGGCAGTTATTGCGTCGGGACTGATGGTCGGCGGTTGGGTTTTCAGTACCCAATCCTTAATACCGGATTTTACCAAGCTGGACCCAATCAGTGGTGCCCAGAAAATCATCTCGAAACATGGTGCTCTGGAACTGGTGAAAGCAGTTTTGAAAACCCTGGTGATCGGTGGCTTCGGGGTGACCTTGCTTTGGGCGCAGCGCCACGCCCTGTTCGGCCTTATGGCGGAAACCCCCGATCATGCTCTTTTACATCTGATGCGTATGAGCGGACTGGTTTTTTTGATCCTCTCCGCTACCACACTGTTGATCGTACTTTTTGACGTACCTTTTCAGATATGGACCCTGAATCAGAAGTTAAAAATGTCTCATCAGGAAATCAAGGATGAAATGAAAGAATCTGATGGTAATCCTGAAATTAAATCCAAAGTGCGCGCCATGCAGCGGGAAATGGCGCGCCGGCGGATGATGGCAGCCATTCCTAAAGCCGATGTCATTGTGACGAACCCAACCCACTATGCCGTTGCCCTGCGATATAAAGAAGGGGAACAACGTGCCCCCATGTTACTCGCCAAAGGTGCCGATCTGGTGGCTACTAAAATTCGTGAAATTGCCGGCGAACATCACATTCCTATTGTCGAAGCGCCACCATTGGCGCGCGCCTTGTTTCATCATGTCGAACTGGAGCAGGAAATTCCTGTGAGCTTGTATCGGGCAGTGGCAGAACTTCTCGCCTATTTATATCAATTACGGGTTGCTGCTCCGCAGCAGTATCCGCCATTGCCGGATACCTGGTCAGTGCCTGCAGAACTGGACAAACGGGATTAACCGATGAATTTTATCAGCCGTCTCTTGCAAAAACTCAACTGGCATACCCTGGCCGCGCCCATACTGGTGATTATGGTGCTGGCCATGCTGATTATCCCGCTACCCACTTTTCTGCTGGATATTTTGTTTACGTTCAATATTACCCTGGGGTTGATTATTCTGTTGGTCAGCCTTTACATGAAGCGGCCCCTCGAATTTGCCGCCTTTCCTACGGCCTTGTTGCTGACGACTCTGCTGCGCTTGTCCCTGAACGTGGCTGCTGCGCGAATTATTCTCCTGCATGGACAGAATGGTCCGGGCGCCGCAGGGCAGGTGATTGAATCTTTCGGTCAGTTTGTGGTGGGTGGAGATTACGTCGTTGGCATTATTGTTTTCGCCATTCTGGTGATCATCAATTTTGTGGTGATTACCAAAGGGGCTGGTCGTATTGCCGAAGTCAGCGCCCGTTTTACCCTGGATGCCATGCCCGGCAAACAAATGGCCATTGATGCCGATTTAAATGCAGGAATTATCGATCAGGAAGAGGCTCATCGGCGGCGCAGCGAAATTGCTCAGGAAGCCGACTTTTTCGGATCGATGGATGGTGCCAGCAAATTTGTACGCGGTGATGCGGTAGCGGCCATTTTGATTCTGTTTATCAACCTGATTGGTGGTCTGATTATTGGCATTTGGCAGCATGGTCTGAGTTTGAGTACAGCCGCCCACGATTATACCTTGTTGAGTATTGGTGATGCCCTGGTTGCACAGATTCCGGCTTTGGTCATTTCCATAGCGGCCGGTATTGTGGTCAGCACCGTCAATACCGGTCAGGATTTGGGCAAGCAGCTGATCGGCCAGGTATTTCAAAATAGAGAAGTGATGACTATTGTGGCTGTTATTTTGGCCATTCTGGGTCTGATTCCAGGGATGCCTCATTTGCCATTCCTGGGGGCGGCAGCCTTGCTGGGTGCAATCGTCTGGTATGGCAAACAAGTTAAAGCGCCGGAAAAAGTTGTTGAACCTCCTGTTGGTGCTACAGAGCCGGAGGAGGTGACCTGGGCGAGTGTGGAGCCGTTGGATCCTTTGGGACTGGAGGTCGGGTACCGTTTGATTCCGCTGGTGGACAAAGGTCAGGGTGGTGAATTGCTGGCACGTATTCGCGGCGTTCGCAAAAAATTTGCCCAGGATTTTGGATTTTTGGTACCGGCAGTCCATGTTCGGGATAATCTGGAATTAAGGCCAACGGCTTACCGTATTAACGTCAAAGGCGTGGAGGTGGGGGGTGGGGAGGTGTTTCCGGATTTGCTGCTGGCGATTGATCCCGGAAATGTTCTCGGAAAAATCGCGGGCACCCCGACCACTGATCCCTCTTTTGGATTGCCCGCTGTTTGGATTGATAAGGATGAACGCGATAAAAGCGTGGCTTTGGGTTATACCGTAGTGGACCCGGCCACCGTCATTGCCACCCAGTTGCACCAGATTCTCCAAAGCCATGGTGCGGACTTGCTGGGTCGGGAAGAGGTGGAAGGCTTGCTTTCTCATCTGGCCAGCCGCTCCCCCAAGCTGGTGGAAGATGTCATTCCCAAAATGCTTTCTCCGGACAAACTGAAAAAAGTCTTGCAGAACCTCCTGAATGAGGGGGTCCCGATTCGCGACATGCGCACTATCGTCGAAATTTTGGCGGAGCATGCACCCCAAAGCCAGGATGTTGACGAATTGACGGCAGCCGTGCGCACAGCTCTGGGTCCCTACATTGTTCAGGGGCTGTTTCCCGGGCAGTCCGAACTACCTGTTGCCGTGCTGGACGGGCAGTTGGAACACTTATTGCAAGAGAGTCTGCGCAATAGTAACGGCGAAGCTTTGGAGCCGGGTTTGGCTCAACGCGTACTGGAAAAGGCAGGGGACTTGATGCAGCAAATGGAGGCAGGGGGTATGCAGCCGGTATTGTTGGCCATGGCCCCCATGCGCACGTTTTTGGCGCGTTTTCTGGCGCGCAGTGCGCCCCGGATGCGGGTTCTTTCTTATGCGGAAATACCCGAAAGTAAAAAAATCAGGGTGGTGGCTACCCTGGGTGCCTGATTTTTCAGGATGGTGCCTGAACGTCTAACAGGAGACAGTTTTTATGAAAATCAAACGATTTAGTGGTGCCAACACCCGAGAGGTTCTCCAGCAGATTCGGCTTACTCTGGGTCCCGATGCAGTGATTCTCTCCAATCGGGAGTCTGACGGTGAAGTGGAAATAGTAGCAGCCATTGATTTTGAAGAAAAACAATGGAATGAAAATCAGTCCATACCGGCTTGGCCAGAGCCTTTGCGTACGAACCCGGAAAAATCCGAAGCATTTCAGCCATCACAAATACTGACTCAAGGAGCTGCAATAGCACCGCCTCAACCTTCGGTAACAGCCTCGCATCGTGACTTATCACATCCACAGGCCTCCGCGCCATTGCGTGATGAACTGCAAGCCCTCAAACAGCTGGTGGAAAGACGTTGGGGGGCGCAACCCGTGCAGCAATCTGCTCAATCGTCCTTGACGGAGATGGGTTTTTCCGAAGCGTGGATTGCTGAGTTTCTAGAGCAGGAACAATCCCAGGAGTGGGAGCCAGCATTGCTCAGAATACTGCAAGAAAAAGTCGGGATTAGCCAGGCATCTTTGGAAAAACCAGGTTTATTTATTCTGATGGGGCCAACGGGCTCGGGTAAAACCACCAGCATCGCCAAATTAGCTGCAGCTCAGGTTCTCCGTCATGGTCCTCACTCGGTGGCCCTTCTGACTACCGATACCTATCGGATTGCCGGTGTTGAACAGCTCGATATATATGCGCGTATTCTTGGTGTTCCTCTGGATGTGATCAAAGGCCCTGAGGATTTGTTGAAATCCCTGGAAAAGCATCGTGACCGTTCATGGATATTTATAGATACTATCGGCATGGGACCCAAGGATCCCCGCTTGAATGAACAACTCCAGTGGTTCGCGGCACTGGGCACTGATGCGCAAAGATTTTTGCTGATTCCGGCCAGCCTCAGTGGTCGAAATCTATCTGCCGTTCTGCAACCTTATACGGATATTCCTCTCAGTGGAGCCATTATTTCCAAGGTGGATGAAACTCCGGCCTTTGCGGCAGTGCTGGAATGGCTTGCTGCTCAGCATTTGCCTGTTGCCTGGTACAGTGATGGCCAGAGAGTCCCGGAAGATATGCATGAGGCTCCGTGGGAGCAATTAATGAACTTGCTCAAGATGAATATTGTGCTCCAGAAGGATAAGCTGGCAGTTGAATCAGGGAGCCGTTACCATGGCGCCCAGCTATGAATGAGTCCGGGTTAAATGTAATGGTTCAGGAAGAGAACGGAATAGATCAGGCAGAAGGGCTGCGCCGAATGCGGGCAAGAAATCCAATCAAAGTAATCGCTATTGCCAGTGGCAAGGGCGGGGTGGGTAAAACCAATGTGGCCGTTAATCTGGCGGTAGCTTTGGCGCAACAGGGGGCCAAACCCCTGCTTTTTGATGCGGACCTCGGTCTTGGTAATGTCGATGTGCTGTTGGGGCTTAGTCCGCGTTATAACCTGTCGCATGTCATTTCCGGCGAAAAAAGTATGGAAGAGGTGCTGATTACCGGGCCTCGGAATATCTCTATCTTGCCAGCTGCCAGTGGAGTGGCACGGATGGCCAATCTGGATGCACAGTCTCAAGCTAATTTAATTCAGGGTATTAGTGATCTGAGTCTGGATATGGACTATTTGTTGATAGATCTGCCTGCCGGTATCGCCGGGGACTTGCTGACTTTTAGTCAGGCAGCACAAAATATTCTGGTCGTAGTTTCCAATGAGCCTGCTTCCATTACAGATGCTTATGCGTTAATCAAGGTACTTAGCCGTAATCACGGAGTGCGTCGTTTCAAGGTGTTACCCAACATGGTCAGAGATCAAAAAGAGGGAGATGCCTTATTCCAGCGTATTGCCAAAGTGGCTGATGGATATCTGGATGTGACGTTGGAACAGATTGGTAGTATTCCGCTGGATCCTGCCCTGCGTGCGGCGGTTCGTTCCCAGAAAGCCGTTGTGGAAATGTATCCGGATGCGCCGGTTTCGCGCGCACTGAAAGATTTGGCTGTGGCGGTTGAACGTTGGCCGCACGCCTTTAATGCTTCTGGGCATATGGCTTTTTTCATGGAGCGTCTGCTGATGAAAAATCCCGAGACATCTATCTGATGAGTGCTCGACGGGCCGCTGATCCATCAGTTGCAATGAGTGCAGAGGTGGCGCGTTTCGCACCATTGGTACAGCGTATTGCTCAGCGGGTATGGGCCCGGTTGCCAGCCAATATTGAATTGGCAGATTTGGTTCAGGCGGGATTGATTGGTTTGATGGATGCGCTTTCCGGCCAGGAAAATAATCCGGGTGAAGCTTTTGTAGCTTATGCCAGTTTGCGTATCCGTGGCAGCATTATGGATGAGCTACGTAACCAGGATTGGCTTCCCCGGCGTGCGCGGGCCAAGGAGCAATCTATACGCAAAGCCATTAATCGCCTTGAACAGCAACTGGGCCGCGCTCCTGAAGAAGAAGAAATTGCCGCTGCGTTGGGATGGAATCTCAAAACCTATCAATCCGCTTTGCAGGATACGGGCGGGCAAATTGTTTATCTGGAAGATTTAAGTGCGGATCAGGATGTTTTTGCGGGTCGCTATTTGCGCGATAAAACCCCCGACATGGCTTCCATATTGGGTTCTGCAGAATTCGCTCGAGAGCTTCAAGGTGGTATAAAAGGCCTTCCCGAGCGGGAGCAGCAGGTATTAGCCCTGTACTATCAGGAAGAGTTGACCCTGAAAGAAATCGGCATCGTGCTTGAAGTCACGGAGTCCCGGGTTAGCCAGATTATGCGTCAGGCGATTTTGCGTTTGCGCAGTAATCTTGGTGATTGGAATGATGCTCCGTAAAATGGGTGCTACATGGATTTTTTGACAATCATAGGGCTGGTGGTGGCCTTTGGCGGGATATTTTTAGGGCAATTGCTGGAGGGCGGTAAGCTGAGTTCTGTTTTGCAGCTTACGGCTTTTATCATAGTCATTGGCGGCACCATGGGGGCGGTAATGGTGCAGTATCGGCTCCCGGTTTTTGTACGTTCTTTGAAAATGGTGCCGTGGATTATTTTGCCCCCCAAAACAGATCCTCAACCGATTATTCAAGAGCTTCTGGAATGGAGTAATACAGCGCGCAAAAATGGCCTGCTGGCTTTGGAAGGATTATTGGAGAGCGTCACCGATCCATTTATGCGTAAAGGGCTGCAGATGCTGGTAGATGGCTCAGAGCCTGCCAAAATCCGTGCTACCCTCGAAGTGGATATGGATTCCCGCTCGGAAATTGAACGTCAGGCGGCGCGGGTGTTTGAGTCAGCGGGCGGATACTCACCGACCATAGGTATCCTCGGTGCGGTTCTGGGTTTGATACACGTGATGGAAAACCTTGCCGATCCTGCTAAGCTGGGAGCAGGTATCGCCACAGCCTTTGTTGCCACGATATATGGGGTAGGGTCTGCCAATTTGCTGTTTCTGCCTATTTCCAACAAGCTTAAGGGCATTGTTCACCAGCAGAATTATTTGCGGGAGATGATCATTGAAGGTCTGGTCGGCATTGCGGAAGGAGAAAATCCAAAACTTATTGAAGGACGACTTCAAAGCTTTTATGCGGAATAAGGAGCAACCACATGGCTGATATTCCTTTTCGTCCAGTAGAAACCGGCACTCAACCTGTCCAACCTTTGCGTTCTGTCGGTCAGGATCAAAAGCAAAATCCAAAGTCGCCCAAAACCCCTAAGCGCAAGAAGGGGGAGCCTGGTCATCAAGTGGATGAGTTTGCCTGATCAGCCAGGTAAATGCGCTGGCGTCCGTCTGTTTTAGCGTGATACATGGCATCATCGGCAACAGCTATGCTTTGTTCCAGACTGCAGGAATTTTGCCAGAGAACGATCCCACCGCTGAAACTGATTTTCAGCGGCTGTTCTTGAGTCTGGAATGACTGCCGATTCAGTCGGGTTTGCACACGTTCGAGGATGTCCAACGCATTTTTTGGCGTTGTGTCGGGCATCAAAATGACAAATTCTTCACCTCCATAACGGGTGATGACGTCATTGGCTCGTAAGGTATCTTGCATGATTTTAACCACTCCCTGTAACACCTGATCACCCAGATCGTGTCCATACCGGTCATTGATTTGTTTAAAATGATCAAGATCTATAATGGCGACAATCAGCGGCTGATTGAGGCGCTGGGTCCTGGCGGATTCGCGGTCAAAAGCGGCGCTCATGCCCCGGCGATTCAACGCCCCTGTGAGAGGGTCTACATGAACCAGCTGACTGATGGATTCCATTTCTTCTTCCAGCTTACGAATTTTTTCCTGGGCAGCGCTCAGGCGATTTTTTGCCTGGAGCAAGGTGTCTCTTGCTTCAATGGATTGTTTGGTGATGTTTTTGCTGGTATTTAAGACTTCGTTGACAATTTTTCTTATTTGCTGCCAATCTGCCGCGCTATCCAACTCATTAGCCAAATTCTCCAATTGCTGGTGATTGCGTCCGTTTTCACCGGCCATACTTTCGACAGATACCAGCACCAGGTTCACGAGATCACGAATGGCCTCGCGGGCTTCTCTAACTTCAGATTTGAGCTTTCCTTGCTGAAAAATGACTTCTTTCGCCCGGCTGATTGCCAAATCCAGCTCTTCGTGATTATCGGCAATTTGAACGGCCTGCCGCACAAAGTCCATTTGCCCGGACAAAAACGCATCATTATCAAGCAGGTCGGCAACATTTCGCAGAAGTTGTTGCAAAAGTTCCTGTAATCCCTTGCGAATTTTTGTTTCCTTTTCGTGCAGTTCCTGCTGATGATGTAAAAGATCTCTGGCTAGAGGAAACAGTGCATCCGCTTGAATTTCTTTTTCGTTGAGGAGTCCATCCATTTGCTCCAGAAGAAGGGCGCTAGGCTGATCTTGTTCTCGTATGGAATGCCGGATAACTGTCCTGAATAACTTCTGCCAGAGCACACAATTTACATCGTAACCATCATTTTCATTGATTTCATCGGAGCTGATTGTTGCCTGACGTGTGGGAAGCTTTTCCCATTTTTGGAGAAGTTGTTCCAGTTTTATGGCTAAAGTGCCGGTATTTTTTTCGTCCAGAAGCTGATTTTTAGCTAATATTTTTTGAAGATGCGATAAACCCGCTTGCGACCTTTCCCATTCCGTACAGAAGCGGCGCATAAGATGTTGCCAATTTATTTCGGGGGTGCTATGCGTTCCAGAAATTTCATGATAGTACTGCGTATAATTTTCGGGAGTCGGGGATAAATCAAGCTCCATAAGGCGTTTAAGGGCTTCCCGGGCAATTTCTGAGGGGTTTTTGTGGGTCATGCTGATAATGCCTCTGATTATTGCTACGCTCAAAAGCTATCGTAATAACTTAATGGAAAAAAGGAAAGGTCAAGGCAGTAGGCGGGCCTGATTTCGTCCTTCGTGTTTGGCTTGATACAGTGCTGCATCGGCAATGACAACCCGTTCATGGGATGGCACGTTAGGCAGCAAGGGGGTGATCCCAATGGAAATAGTTACTTGAACAGGCGTGTGTTGTTCTAGCGGAAAGGGTGCGGAGGCAATTTTTTGACACAATCTTTGCGCAGTAAGCAGCGCGCAGCTTTTATGCATTTGCGGAAATATGGCCATAAACTCTTCGCCACCGTAGCGATATAATCCATCGTAAGGGCGCAATGCAGAGTGCAAACGTCGGGAAAGCTCCTTCAGAACAAGGTCGCCATTCACATGCCCAAAGCGATCATTGAATGTCTTGAAATGATCCACATCCAGCATGGCAATAAATGCAGAAGCGCCACGGTCAACCAAGGCCTGTTCGCGACAAAGGTCATCCTCCATGCGGCGACGATTAAGCAGGCCAGTGAGAGGGTCCACTTCGCCCAAATTTCTACTGAATGCCATGATTTCGTCAAAACATTGACGTTCAAGGGCCTCGGCAGCATTCATCACCGCAAATAAATCATTGGCAGGTTCCTCATTTAAATTGAGATCTTGCAGTTTTTGCAGGATATTGTGATAGCTTTTTTGGAGCTCCTGCCAAAACACACGACGTGCTTCCGGGACCCGCGATTCCGGTGTATGGATGGATTGCAGGACGCCCTGCTCAGCCGGTCGAGGTAATGGGCGTCCTTGCAGATGCTCGCGTAGCCAAAGTTGCCAGAATGATTTCCATGCCTCATAAAAATTGACGAGATCAGCCAGATAGGGGCCGCTGTCAACTTGAGAAGCATTATTTGGATACGCATATGTTTCAGTTTGTGATCGTGCAGTCATGGCTCACCTCCGTTTGGGATTCTTGAAAGCAAAACGTATGCCATTTTCCGACTTTTTGGCTCAAGTCGTTGTTGAAGAGGCATCCTTAAGTTTTTCTCGAGATGTGCCGTTATCCTGTTCATTACGGGTGGGGAGATCCATTATGCACCATACATTGAAGCAATCTGCGCGTGACCAGAGTCTCGATTCCATTCAGGAAACAGATTTTTCACTGATGCAGCTTGGCCTGGAGGGCGTTGTAGCCTATTTAACGCGTATCCAGAACGCTCTCGAGCACCGTGATTATGTGGCTAAACGTGTGGCAGTAGAACGCGCCGAACAACTCGTACAACATCTCCTTCTGCATTTAGGAGCAGAAACACAAAAAGCAGTGATTCTGCGCCTGGACCGGTTGTATCGTTATCTGCTGCTGGCTCTTCGTCAGATTGAGTGGGTAGGGGGTAGAATGCTGTGGAGCGGTCGTGCCCTGAATTGGAGTTAGCTGATGGTCCCTGAAGAGCTGTTTTCTCTCGCGTTAGGATTGGTTCCGCCGTGGTTGGTGGATCATGTGACTTTCACG
>NZ_MOAD01000001.1:1149985-1178109 GCF_001931655.1 Acidithiobacillus albertensis
AATGGAATTCTGGAAGGTTTCAACAGCCTCATTCAATCCGCCAAGGCCAAGGCTCGGGGTTACCGCACGCACAAGAACTTTATCAACATGGCCTACCTGATCCTGGGCAAGCTGGATCTCAGGCTACCCACTTGAAATGACGAGGAACCCTGCTGCTCAAGTTGGCCCGCTGTAATATGTTTAACGATATGGAGGCGCTTTATGGTTGTGAACCGATCATTGCGGATTTGCGGCTGGAGTGGGCTATTGTCCAGGGTGAGCGAAGAGATGAAGATGTCCGGTTTTCCAGATTGATAGATTTTGATGATATGCTTACTGGGTAAATTCTACATTTTTGAGAAATTCATATAGTCAAGGACACCATGGCAGAAAAAGCAGGAAAAAATAAACTCATTATCATCTTGATTGCAGTCATTGTTTTACTGGTGATTGCTGGTGGTGCTGCTGTCTGGTGGTTCATGATGCGATCCACATCTGCTCCTACGCCTGCTCAAGTCGCCCAACAACAGGCTCAGCAAAAGCTCAAGAACACCAAGTTTATAGATCTTGGTTCTCTGGTGACCAATCTCCAAAGTGCAGATGGTAATACCCACTACATACAGGTTCAGGTTCAGCTGAAAACTTATGATCCTACGGTAGAAGCCTCGGTCAAATCGTATATGCCAGAAATTCGTAATGGCATTTTACTGTTATTGAGTGCTCAGAATGCCGATACCGTCAGCCAGCCAGCGGTGCGTGATCAGCTTCTGCAAAAAATTAAGGAGCAGGTTAATAAAGTCCTGGAAACAGATGGCGGCGCCCTTGCTAAACCGGCACCAGAGAAAACTCCTCCCATAGCGGCTGTTTATTTTGCCAGTTTTGTTGTTCAATAGTGGGATTTAACACATGTTTCTGATTATTGGCTATGTGATTGCACTGGGTGCCATTTTTGGTGGTTTCATGCTGGAAGGCGGAGCTATTACTGCGCTGATCCAGCCTTATGAACTCCTCATGATTGGTGGCGGTGCTTTCGGCGCTTTTTTTGCAGCAACTTTCCCCCGCACTTTCAAGGCCGTCATTAAATCACTTCCGCTGGCCTTCAAAGGGTCAAAGTACAACAAAGCCGTTTATATGGAGCTACTCAGTCTGCTCAATGAACTTTTTAGTAGGATTCGCCAGGGTGGGCTCATGTCTATTGAAGGCGATGTTGATGATCCGGCGGCCAGTGAGTTATTTAAAAAGTATCCGCTTATTGTTGCGGATCATCATGTCATGGAGTTCATGACCGACTATTTACGTCTGATGATTGGCGGAAATCTTGGCACCTTCGAAATGGAAAATCTCATGGATGTGGATATTGATACCCATCATCGGGAGATGGAAATTCCTATTCATGCCCTGGTTCGTACAGCAGACGGAATGCCTGCTTTTGGTATTGTTGCTGCGGTAATGGGCGTGGTAAATACCATGGGTTCTGTGGATAAACCGCCTTCGGTTTTGGGTGAGTTGATTGCGGCAGCCCTGGTAGGTACTTTTCTGGGTATTCTTCTGGGTTACGCAGTTTTGTCGCCTTTGGCTTCGCGAATGGAAGATCGGGCAGCAGAAGGAAGTAAAATTTTTGAATGTATCAAGGTGGCGTTACTGGCGACTATGAATGCTTATCCTCCTCAGGTAGCCGTGGAGTTTGGTCGTAAGGTTTTATATTCGACAGAACGTCCAAGCTTCCAAGAGTTGGACAGTCATTTGCGGGAGCTCAAGGGGAAATGACACATCATGGCTGAAGAGGGGAAAAATAAGCCTATTGTCATAAAACGCATCAAGAAAGGGGGTGGTGGAGGCCACGGCGGCGCCTGGAAAATCGCTTATGCTGATTTTATTACCGCCATGATGGCCTTCTTTTTACTGATGTGGTTGCTGGGGTCCACTACCAAAGCTCAATTACAAGGTATTGCCCAGTGGTTTAAGGACCCTCAGAAGGTTTCTTTGATGGGTGGGCCCGGTAGTGGTTCTTCCAATTCCATTCTGCCAGGTGGTGGCAAGAATCCGACGAAAACAGTTGGAGAAGTTCAGCGCGGCGAAACGCGACAAAATTTTAACAATGCTCCGGCTATCACTTCGGCTGAAGAAGCGATGGATCGTAAGAATCTGGAACATTTAAAAAAAGCTTTGGAAACGCAAATTGCCAGTAATCCTGCTCTGGCTGCTTTTCGTCATCAGTTGCTGATCAATATTACTCCGGAAGGCTTGCGAATCCAGGTAGTGGATAGCGCCAAACGTTCCATGTTCCCGAATGGAAGTACGACCCTTGAACCCTACGCCCAGACAATTTTCAAGGCTATTGCACCAACCTTGAATCAATTACCCAATCAAATTAGCATTACCGGACATACGGATGCCGTAAGGTATGCTAATGGCGGTAAAGGCTACAGTAATTTTAACCTGTCGGCGGGACGTGCTAATGCAGTTCGTCAGGTGCTGGTTCAGAATGGTCTGGATGAAAGTAAAATACTGAGAGTAGTCGGCATGGGATCGGCGGTGTTGTACGTTCCTAAAGAGCCGGACTCTCCCTTGAATAGACGCGTAAGCATTGTGGTGTTGAGTCAAAAAGCAGCATTACGGATTGTTAGTAACCAGAAGGTAGAAAAAAGTGTGGATAATACCAGTGCTGCTCAACAAATCATCGGTGGGGCTGCAGAAAGGCCAACTATTGCTGGGAGTGTTCCCCCAGCCATTCCTGGAGCGCTTCCATTGCCATTGGCCGCGCCCGTAAAAAGCCCTGCGTAAGCTCCACCCCAGCTTCCAGCAAGAACCTTTCCTCTTCAAGCGTTTCAACACCTTCAGCAATGATGCGCAGCTTGAGTGCTTTAGCAATAGCAATGATAGCTTCGACGAGGGATTGTGTAGAATGATTGCTGAGCATGTTGCGGACAAAACTCTGATCAATTTTCAAGGTGCTGAATGGTAGTTGATTCAGCATACTCAGTGATGAATAACCCGTGCCAAAATCATCCAGGGCAAGCATATAGCCGCGTGCGCGCAAGCGGTTTAAA
Source organism: Acidithiobacillus albertensis (assembly GCF_001931655.1). Classification (NCBI taxonomy): domain Bacteria; kingdom Pseudomonadati; phylum Pseudomonadota; class Acidithiobacillia; order Acidithiobacillales; family Acidithiobacillaceae; genus Acidithiobacillus; species Acidithiobacillus albertensis. The sequence goes on from NZ_MOAD01000001.1 coordinate 1,153,015, forward strand.
CACTCTCTTAATGATTTACTGACATCCAGCCAACTGGACTCTACTAATTCAATGCAGAGATGATGCGGATGTAATCCATGGCGTTGAGTCTCGTTTTCCAGCATGTATTCAAATTCAGAATGCAGGAGTTGTTCTGCCTCAAAATTTACAGACACATATATTTGGTCGCCAACCAATCTTTTTTTTCGTAGCAAGTTCAGTGCTTCCAGGGATTGGTCTAGTAAACTTTGTGTCATCAGTAGCATTTGTCCGGATGTTCTGGCTATTGGCAGGAACTCAGCGGGACTGATCATGCCTAAATCCTCATGGTGCCAGCGGGCCAAAGATTCGAATCCTGCAATTTCCCGGCCGTTTAATAAAATCGGTTGCAAGTAAGGACAGATATTTTTTTTGACAATTGCCTCTAATATGGATTTTGTGATTAATTTTTTTCTTTCGGACTTTTCGCGGAGTGATGCATCAAATGCATAAACAGGTAAATTCATTTCGGCTGCATGTTCAGCAGCTGCTAATACGTTTGTGAAAGGTTCTCCATTGTTAGTGATATCATGTTTCATTTCGAGCAGACCACAGTGATAGCTAATATTCCCCGCGTCACTACTTTGTAAAATAATATTATTTATAATCGGGATGGTAGTGTTTATCATTTCTGTCAGATTAAGATTTCCGGTTTGCATTGGTTCGGTGATGATAATGAGATGATTCGTTTCTTTACCCGTACCAACTTGCAATACTTGTGGTATTTTCAGGTATAATTCTTTAGCCAGTGACTCAGCAATATGGCGATAAATGTCACGCTCTTTCGGGCTCTGACTATCATAATTAAAAATAATGAGCAATATTCCTAAGGACTTTTCAGGTTGAAAAGAGCCCATGCTGACTAAGAAGTCGGATAAGCATGCAATATTATTTAGGCCGGTTACCTGGTGTTTATAGCGATCTTTGCTGATATTCGTGTGCGTTCCCGCAACATAAGCGTACTGACCAGAAGAATCAGGCTCTGCAGCACCTCGCGTATGTATCCATAAATAATGTCCATCTTCCCGGCGAATGCGGTACTCAAGACTTAATGTTTCTGATTGATGTCCGCCCAGATAATCCTGGATGAACATTGCAATACGATCTTGATCTTCTGGATGAACCCGCGCAATCCATTGCTCAATGGTCATATCCGCCTGGTTGCTTTGACACTGCAATAAGGCCAGCCAGCGTTGTGAGTGATTTAAGCGTCCTGATTGTACGTCAAGTTCCCAGATGCCATCATTGGCACCGCGCAATATGAGTTCTTGACGTGCCTGAAGACTGCTGAGACTTTTGCTGGTTTCAGCCAAAGCCGAATGGGCTTTTAATCGCGCTTTAAGCGCACTGAAATCCACTGGTTTGCTGACAAAATCATTGGCTCCTTTACTCAGGGCCTCAGCCAGATAATCTCTTTCATCAAAAGCGGTCACCATGATGATGGGCAAAATGAGAGGGGTACTGTTTTGGCGTATCCGCTGTAAAACTTCCAAACCATTCATGCCGGGTAATCCCATATCCAGTAGAATACCTGACAGCGCGTGGGTTGCGACAATTTCCAATGCAGACGGGCCATCCGGGGCATCAAGAACCTGCCAACCAGCATGGCTCAGGCGTCGTACCAGGAGTTGACGACTGGGTGCATCGTCTTCAACCACCAAAATGCACTGTGGATGTTTATTATCGTCTGAATTGTTCAATTTTAATTAATAGTCTATCAAAATCAATGGGCTTTGAAAGATAAGCTACGGCCCCTGCGTTAATGGCGCGGCGCTGATCATCAATCATGGAGTGGGCCGAGAGTATAATGACGGGCAGCTCTGGATAAATAGCATGAATTTGCTCCAACGCCTCCCAACCATTCAACACAGGCATGGCAATATCCATCAAAATAACGTCAGGTTGCTGGGCTTTGGTTATCTCAACGGCCCTCAAGCCATTTTCGGCTTCCAGAATTGTATAATTTCGGCGCTGAAGGCGACGAACCAGCATTTCCCGGTTACGTGAATCATCTTCTGCCACCAGGATGATCATGGATTGGCGCCTGCTGCCTGAAGATCACCAGGCAGACGGATGATAAAAGTGGAGCCTTGACCAAGTGTGCTTTCTACCCGGATATCACCACCCAGTATTCGACATAAAGTGGAGGTGAGTGTCAACCCTAATCCTGTCCCGCCATAGCGGCGATTGATAGAGCCATCTGCTTGGGTAAAAGCCTCAAAAATTTTCTGGATCTGATCGGGACCAATTCCCGGTCCTGTGTCTTTAACCCACCATTCGACGTATCCCGGATGATCTTTTGAAGTTGATTCCCGGTATCCTAAAGTAATAGACCCATGTTCCGTAAATTTTGCGGCATTACCCAATATATTAATCAAGCATTGTCGAACTTTACCCATATCATTATAAATTCTACTCGTTTGTTCAGGTAACTCAAATTTCAGAGCGTTTCCTTTAGACTGGATGAGCGAATGCAATGTCGCTGCAGTAGATCGAGTAAAAGCCAAAGGATCAAAATACTCTGGGAAAATGTCTGTTTGTCCGGCTTCAATGCGACTTAAATCCAGAACATCGTTAATGAGACCGAGAAGATGTCTGCCGGCATCGCGAATGATCATTAAATCATTTTGAGTATTGGTACCAGGTACGCCATCTTCCAGTTCTTCAAAAATCAGTTCGCTATAACCAATGACCGCATTAAGAGGCGTACGCAACTCATGACTCATACTGGCCAGAAACTGACTTTTAGCCTGGGAAGCGGCTTCAGCGACTTCTTTGGCTTCAGTAAGCATAGCGGTCCTTTCTGCTACAATTTTATCCAAATTGGCGGTTTGCAACTCACGTTGCTCTATGGCTCTTGCTGCAGCACTTAATACAAAATTGACTAGTAAAGTCAGTTTTTCCGCCTCTTCATCGGCTATAGAACAATGCACCACAAAATTGAAATCACCATTAACAGCCTGGCAGAGCTGGTCAGAGATTTCCCGCATGGCCGTGTGTAGCTGGCTGATACCGATTTGCATATTACTGTTCGTCATGTTCAGGCCAGTGAATGAGAAAAGCGCATTGCTGATCTCCGCGTTTACGACACTGGATAGTGCTAAGGGTTATAACTTCATGATACATTTCGGCGACCCCCTCCGCAAGTTTGCGGTAAAGAGTGCACCACTGATTTGGAGAGCGATAGAGTACTTCAAGGTCACCGTTGTTGTGCTCGATTACCTGGAATTTATCATTAATAGCTTTTAATTTTTCGGCGTTTCTGAGTCCAGACCCCAGCATGTTATGAATGGTGGTTTGATGAATTAATAATTCTCGACTGTTCCGTGCTTGAGCAATAAACACGGGGAAGCGATTTTGCACATCACGCAAGAAAAATTCTGCAAAAGCGCTGAGGGCTGCGTCTTCATTTATCTTTAAAACCTTACAAGCATTTTCGAGAATCTCCCGCATTTGCTGATTGTCATAGTCCGTATCAATTCTAAACTCGAAATCTTCTGGTAAGCCTGTAAGACATTTAACTTCTTGCAAAGCTTCCGGGCCGCCTATTTCTGCGACCATTTGCAAAACCAGTTTTTGAATCAGGCCAATCATAATGCAGCAGCCCCGGTATCTTTGGGCGCACAAACCACCTGATTTCGTCCGTTCCGTTTGGCTACAAGCAAAGCCTGGTCAGCTGCACGCAGTAATGCCTCGCTGTTAATCATGTTTTCACTCAATTCTGCGATACCAGCACTAATGGTAATGGGCGGCAGTTTATCGGATAGGCTCATGGCTTTGTGGCGGATACGTTCGGCTAAAGCCGCTGCGTCTGCCAATTGGCATTGGAGGCAAATGATCATAAATTCTTCTCCTCCCACCCGGGCCGTAAGATCACCCACTCGTGACGTTTCCAGAAGCAGTTTTCCCAAGGCTTCCAGTACTAAGTCTCCTTGATCGTGACCATGTTGATCATTGATTTGTTTGAAATAATCAATATCTATCATGATGCAACTTAAAATGCTTTGACTGCGCAGGGCATTCGACCAGTGCTGCTTCAGAAACTCATCAGCTCCCCGTCGATTGGCAAGACCGGTTAATGCGTCTTTCATCGCCATAGACTGTAACGAGTTATTTTGATGAATGAGTTTTTCGCAGTTGCTTTCGAGTGAAGAAATGAATTCAACTATCTGTTGGGCTACGGCAAGTTTAGCTAATAGAACACTCCGGGATATAGGCTTACTCAAATAATCATTGGCACCGGCTTGCAAAGCTTCCACGGCATAGCTCTGATTGTAGTGAGCCGTCAAAATAATAATGTACAGTCGGGGGCCAAACTCCCGGCGCAGCCGACGACATAAATCCAGACCGTTGATTTCGGGCATCACCCAATCCAACAGAATAATCCGAGGAGAATTTTTATAGATAATGGTGAAGGCTTCGTCTGCAGTGGATGCCTGAAGAGTTTGATAGCCGGCAGGCTCGAGAGTGCGCTGTAACAATGCCCGGTCTCCGGCCTGATCATCTACCAGAAGTAGTGGTTTGTTGCGAATATCTTCGTGATCCTCTCGTAAACGCATTAACGTATTACGAATGGACTCCAGGTTTTCATGTCCCGGGGGAGATTGCGGCAATTCAAAAATTTCGGCGATATCTGTCCACTCAGAGAGTATATGGTGAATCATGGCTACAAAGTGCGGCGTATTCATCCACCAGCTTTGGATGTTTTCCTGCAGGACTTCCAGGCTGCGATCAGATGCCGGGGACATGGCCCATTCCGTGATACTACGTCCGGCGCCGAGAATGCGAATTAGTGTCTGTAGTCGATCTGACAAACTATTGGATGCGTGCTCAAGGTCGAAATCAATGCCGGAATTGCAGTTTTCAATAGCCATAACCATGGTTTCCGGGAGTCGCCACTGCCGCATCAGAGCGGCAGTCAAATCATGACGACTAAATCCGAATTCATTTTTTTCCAGAATTTGCTGCTCTGCAAAACTTAGGCCTTTATTGCTGAATATGGTGCTTTTTTCTGGAGCAGTACAGACCATCATTAAACTGCCGATTTCACTTAATAAGCCAAAAATAAAAATCTCTCCGGCTGGCCAGTTTCCGATTTCTTTCGCCAGGGCCTGCATGGCAATCGCCCGTAATAGACTGGCTGACCAGAAATGATTCAAATCAAAATCAGGAGTGTCAGAAAGCTTTCCATTGATTAAAGCAAGGCCTAGCGCCATACGAACTACCACCTGCAGACCGATTCGCATCAAGGCTTCATCCAAAGATATAATCGGACGCGTAGGACGATATATGGGGGAATTGGCGAGCTTGATGGTTTTGGCTACCAAAATCGGATCAAGACGAATGAGCTGCGCAGCTTCGTCCAAGCTTGCATCTTCTTTTTGTAGCAACTCCATGAGCGCTAATGTACTTTGTGATGGAGAAGGACAATTGCCTTTTTCTAGCTGTGGTAAAAATGTTTCAATAAGCATGATTGTACGCACCCATCTATCAGTTAATTCTATAAAATATCATTATTTTAAACCGGAAGACCAGTTCATTGATTCCAGTGATGCAGCTGTGATTTCGGCAAGTGGTAGTGCCAATGTTTGTCCAGTTTTTTTAACGGTATCCAGGTCTCCATGTTCTGCCGCTTCAATAAGCGTAAGTATTACGCCATCCTCGCCTTCATGGTCAATGAGGGCCTTGCGCATTTCATCTGAAATTTTCAGTTCATTCAAGAGATCTGCTAATGGTTGCTTTAAATAAATATCCAGAAGAGACAACATGCCAGCGAGAAAGCTACGATGAAGGCTGGCTGGCTGATCATCCAGGACTGGAGATTTTTCTCTGAGAAGTTCGGCAAACTTGGCGCGGGTTGCCGCCATAACAAGAATGGATGATTTTTGGGTCCCCTGGCTGGCAAACAACAGTAAAGTCAACCAGCGTTGCAAGGGTTGTCTACCGAGCAAAATAAGGGCCTGTCGAATACTTTCTATTTCTTGACCACGTGTCATTCCAGCAGAGTTCAAATAGCGCAAAAGTTGATAAGAAAGGCCGGGATCACGACGGAAAGCTTCTTCTATGTCACTGACGGGGTTTTCTTCGAGGAGCAAATTGAGCAAATTGAAAATGGTATGTTGATTGGAGGTCAGGGTTTTCCCCTTAACGATTTCCGGCTCCATATAGTAGAAGCCCTGACTGTAATCGACACCAGCCTCAAAGCAGCGACGCGCTAAAACAGCCGTTTCTACGCGCGTGGCAACTATTGCAGGATGTCGAGGAAGCTTGGAGTTTTTGATTTGCTTGATCCAGCCTTCCCATTGTTCCGGCGTGTTGTTCAAACAGTCGATTTTGATGAAATCTACAATTTTGAGTAATGCCAGATGCCAAGGGGAGCCTTCAAAACGATCCAGAGCCAGGCGAAAACCCAGTTTTTGTAACTGCAGCAGGTGTTCCAGAAATTCCCGACTGGGGGCTTCGGTAATGGTGAATTCGGGAATCACCTGACGAGCAGGAAACAACTCCAGGCTTTTCTCATCAAAGTTGCTATTGGTGAAATTGATGAAGGCGGGTTTCCCGCCGAGCAGGCTTTCAAGATTGTAAACGCTGAAGGTTTTGATCAAAACCCGTGCCGAGCAAAGAAAGGGGTCTTCCAGCGGTCCACTGCTTTCGTTACGCGCAAAAAGCTCGTAGCCGATGATTTCATCCTGCCGACCGAGTATCGCCTGCCGCGCCACCAGTTCTTGATTGTCTTCAGGGGAAAGTGCGTTTTGGGAGTTTAGGCTCATTGGGTTACCGCGATCCTTGACACATGGATGGTATAACAATTAGTCACTTTTCTGGAATCTTCCAACCTTTTTGTGAATGAGCATGGAGCAATCCAGAAAGCAGCACAAGCAGTATTAGCTCCCCCTAAAGTTTTATCGGCACCGTGCCGTATTGAATCCTGACTGTTTTAAATTTGATACAACTCTCCAGGATGGATAGATAAATGGCATCGGAAGCACTCGTTCATGCCCTCGGGCAAGCTGTTCAAGTCTTGAGTTCTCAGGTGCGATCCGGGCGCGTCCAGATGGAATCGGCCATTGCTGACCTCATGTCCCGTTTCGTCAATTTGCATCAGCGTCTCGGTAACGCCGTTCAGGCATCACGTGGTGATAGCCAGGGTGGCTCACCACAAGATCTTGCTGCGTTATTTCAAAGCAGTGAAAACGAGCTGCTGAGTGTGCTCAAGCACATTGCTGCGGCGACTGCGCAGCATGAAGCACAGCAGGCCACTATTGCGGCCTTGTTGCAACAGGTCACTGTCCTGGAAAGGATGGCCAGAGATGTAGGTGAAATTGCCTCTCAGACAACCCTGCTGGCACTTAATGCAGCCATCGAAGCCGCGCGTGCGGGGGAGCAGGGTCGTGGTTTTGCGGTGGTGGCCGATGAGGTGCGCAAGCTGTCCACGCGTTCCAAAGAAACCAGTCAGCAAATGGGGGAAAGCGTCAAGGACATTACCACTTCAATTCGCGGGGTTGTACATCAGTCGGCTACAGCCATTCAGCAAGAGCGCCAGTTTTTGGGTAATGCGGAGCGGTCCATTCGCGATGTTCTTCATCGTCTTCAGGATATGACCAGGCATTTGAGCGCTTCTGCAGAAACTTTGCAGCATGAAGCAGAGGGGATCAGCACAGAAATGGATCAATTGCTGGTAGCACTGCAGTTTCAGGACCGGGTCAGCCAGACGCTGACGCATGTGGAAGAAGGGATGGAAGAGTTACCTGGTCATCTGCAATCTGACAGCGATCAGGGTCTGGAAAACTGGCTCCAATCGCTGGTAAGCAAGTACACAACTTCGGAAGAACGCTCCATTCATCGCGGGGAAGCCGCTGAGTCTTCTTCGGCAGGGGATCAGGAAATCACCTTTTTTTAATTAAGGATACTGAGAAATGGCAAAAACCGTATTGGTAGTTGATGACTCTGCTTCACTGCGCCAAGTGGTAGGCATTGCCCTTAAGGGCGCGGGTTATAACGTGATCGAGGCCTGCGACGGCGTGGATGGGCTTGCAAAACTGGCAGCGGCGGACAAGGTTCATCTCATCATCAGTGACGTGAATATGCCCAACATGGACGGCATTCAATTTGTGAAAACACTTAAGCAAAAACCGGAGTACAAGTTTACCCCGGTGATCATGCTGACCACGGAAGCTGAAGAGGAAAAAAAGAGGGAAGGGCAGGCGGCCGGTGCCAAGGCCTGGGTGATCAAGCCTTTTCAACCACAACAAATGCTGGCCGCCGTCAGTAAACTGATTTTGCCCTGATTATGAGTCTCGATATTCAACAGGAAGTTTGTGCCGGAAGGCTGCAGATTCATCTGTCTGGTGAACTGGATATTTATGCCGCTGCAACTCTACGCGAAAGCTTGCAAAAAATTGTTTCACAACATCACGAAATAGAAATACTTTTGGCCGATGTCAGTGAAGTGGATGGCGCTGGTTTGCAGGTTTTGGTGGCAGCCAAAAATGAAGCATTGCGGCAAGGAGTTCGCTTATCTTTGAGTGACCATTCTGTTGCCGTCGTTAATGCTCTGCAGCTTTGTCGCCTGGATAGGTTTTTTGGCGATCCGATTGTATTGACCAAGGAGATGCCTTAAATGATGGATCTGGATCCGCAGATGGCCGCAGCCCTTCAGACTTTTTTTGAGGAAAGTCGGGATTTGTTGCAAGAGATGGAAAGCGCGCTGCTATTTATGGAAGACCACGGTGCAGATTTAGAGCGCATCCATGCGGTTTTTCGAGCGGCTCATACGATCAAGGGTTCTGCAGGTTTATTCGGGCTTGAAGAAGTTGTGCGCTTTACGCATCGTCTGGAAAACCTCCTGGATCAAATTCGCTCTGGAACCAAGACCCTGACGCCCACCAATATCACCCTGCTACTCTCTTGTGGTGATCATATCGGGGATTATCTGGATCGTCTGGTTTCTGCCGCGCCTTTGGATCAGCATTTTCTTTCCGAAGATTTAAGGCTTCTCGCGGAACTCCAGGCCGCATTGGGTACAAAGGAGCAGAGCCAGCACTTACCTATTTCCAAAGAGAATGAACTGCAGCTTTTTGAGCATATAGAAGTTTCCTCACCGTCTGTCACGGAAATGCCGGCGGATGAAAAAGTCTCCACATCTGCTAATTGGCATATTTCTCTCCGTTTCGGGATAGATACCTTTCGCGACGGCATGGATCCCCTGTCATTTCTGCGCTATTTGCAGCAACTCGGCGATATTACGGGGCTTGTCACCCTGACGGATGCCTTGCCTGTATTACCGGAGATGGACGCAGAATCCTGTTATCTGGGTTTTGAGATTGGTTTTCGTAGTGTCGCTGACAAAGCCACTATTCTGGATGTTTTCGATTTTGTGAAGGAAAGTAGTGTGGTTCATCTGCTGCCCGCGCATAGTCAAATTGGTGCGTATCTCAAAATGATCCAGCAGCTTCCAGAGGCAGATCAACATTTGGGTGAGATTCTGGTGGCGGTAGGCTCATTGACTTCGGAAGAGTTGCAGCGAGCTTTGGCATTGCAGGAAAATACAGATCAGACCGGTCAACATCAGCCATTGGGAGAAATCCTGGTGGACCAGAAAATGGTTCAGGAACCCGTAGTACAGGGTGCTCTGGAAAAGCAGCAACAGCAACGGGAGTCGCAAAGTGCGGAACGACAACTGTTACGGGTGCGTGCCAGTGATCTGGATTATCTGGTGGATCTGGTAGGAGAGCTGGTTATTGCCAGTGCCGCCAATCGGCTTTTTGCGGGTCAGGACGCCCTGGAAGCGCGTCTAGAATCGGCCACGCAGGTTGCCCGCCTGGTTGAGGAGATTCGTGACGGGGCTTTGCGCCTGCGCATGATTGATGTGTCGGAATTGTTTCAGCGCTTTCCTCGGGTCGTTCGCGATACTGCCCGTACGTTGGGCAAGGATATTCGTCTGGAAATGCACGGCGAAGGCACCGAACTGGATAAAAGCATGGCCGAGAAAATTACCGACCCGTTGATGCACCTGGTGCGTAATGCCATGGATCATGGTATTGAAGCTGCCGAGCAGCGTCTGCAGGTCGGTAAACCCGCTCAAGGTTGTATTGCTTTGCATGCTCGCCATGATTCGGGAGGCATTGTCATTGAAGTGAGTGACGACGGAGCTGGCCTGAATCGTGAAAAAATCCAGAGGAAGGCGCTGGAAAAGGGTTTGATTACCGCCGATCAGGTCCTCAGCGATCAGGAAATATACGCCCTGATATTTGCGCCGGGATTCTCTACGGCCGATACAATCAGTGATATTTCCGGTCGTGGCGTGGGCATGGATGTGGTTCGGCAAAATATTGAATCCGTGCGTGGTCGCATTGAAATCCATTCAGTCCCCGGCCGGGGGAGCACCATGCGGATTCATCTACCCCTGACCCTTTCCATTATTGATGGTTTTCTCGTGCGACTGGCCCAGGATACCTATGTGATTCCTTCCGAGTCCGTCGAAGAATGTCTGGAATATCCAAAAGTGCAGGGTACGGTGGGATACATGGAATTGCGTGATCAACCTTTGCCCCTTCTGGATCTCAATGCGGTATTCAACAAGCGCGCTACCGACGAAGGTCGTCGTAATGTGGTGGTTGTCAGGCATGGTCTTGAGCGCATCGGGATGGTGGTCAGTGGCATTTTAGGCAGCCAGCAAACGGTCATTAAACCGCTGGGTAAATTGTTTGAACAAGTACCGGGTATCGCTTCCGCTACCATTCTGGGAAACGGCGATGTCGCCCCGATACTGGATATACCTACTTTAATTCAACGGCACAATGCCATCAGCGCGAAGTCCGCGCATACATACATTCATTAAAAGGGGATAAACATGTTTGGGAATATGCGTATCGGACTGCGCCTGGGTCTGGCTTTCGCACTGGTTATTTTGCTGTTGATCATAGTGGGTGCTACGGGTTGGTGGGGAGCCGGAAGATTACAGAAGGATCTGGAAGATGCCACGGACAAGGTGGCGCCTAATATTCATAAAGTCGATTCCATGATGCTGGCCACAGCCAAATTGAAAACCGCGTTTGCTTTTAGTTATAGTCTACCTAGTCAGGCCAAACAGACTTCGCAAATCCTGTCTGCGGATAGTGCCAAAATTTTCCCATATTATGACTTTTTAAAAAGCAGTCTGATAGATCCAAAAGCTAAAATTGTGCTGCCGGAATCCAGGGCAGCATTTACCCGTTTCATGAATTCCTCTCAGCAATATTTGAGTATGCTGGCAGCGATTGTCCCTGATGCCAAAAATGCGGCGGCACAAGTACAGGCAGCGAATCAGTATTATCAAAACACCACGTTACCGGCTGAAAACCAATTACATAAAATAAATTGGCAGCTACGTGGAGACGCACTGTTGACGATGGCAACCCTCAAAAAACAGGGCGCCAGTGATGTCACTTTGGTGATTGATGCTATTGTCATTATTTCCCTCGTTTCCATTATTCTGGGAATGTTGATTGCGTGGGCGTTGTCCCGTTCCATTACCCGCCCTTTGGCCGAGGCGGTCAGTATATCCGAGCGGGTTGCGGATGGTGATCTGAGTATGCAGGTAGTTGCGCGTACCCGCGATGAAACGGGCAGATTGATCGCGGCTATGGCGCAGATGGTCGAAAAGTGGAACCAGACCATCGGCGAGGTACGCAGTGCTGCTGATAATTTGTCCAGCGCTTCCGAAGAAGTCAGTGCAACTTCCCAATCCCTGTCGCAAGCAGCTTCAGAACAGGCTGCGAGCGTCGAGGAAACTTCGGCAACCCTGGAAGAGGCAGCGGCGTCTATCAAACAAAATGCAGAAAATGCGCGCATTACCGATGATATTGCTACGGGTGCCGCCAAAGAAGCCCAGCTCGGTGGACAGGCGGTAACGGACACGGTGCAGGCCATGAAAAATATTGCCGAGAAAATCGGGATTATTGATGATATTGCTTATCAGACCAATATGTTGGCCCTGAATGCCGCCATCGAAGCGGCGCGGGCAGGCGAGCACGGCAAAGGATTTGCTGTGGTCGCTGCAGAGGTGCGTAAATTGGCCGAACGCAGTCAGGTCGCCGCACAGGAAATCGGTACTTTGGCCAGTAGCAGCGTCAAAGTGGCGGAACAGGCGGGCAACGCGCTGAATGCAGTGGTACCAGCTATTGGCAAAACTTCGGACTTGGTGCAGGAGATCAATGCGGCTTCAAATGAGCAGGCAACCGGCATTGACCAGATTAATGTGGCCGTGGGTCAGCTCAATCAGGTCACCCAGCAAAATGCTTCAGCATCTGAAGAGCTGGCGGCTACAGCTGAAGAAATGAGTGGGCAGGCTGAGCAATTACAACAACTGATGGCGGCTTTCCGTTTGCAGTCCGGAGGGGCCGCAGTCGCATCCAGGCAGGGATATACAGCGGGTAAAGGGAAAAGTGCTGCTGTAGCCCATATTAAAAATGCCCACGCAGAATCATCCGTGAGCGGCACCGACAGTCACGAATTTGTCCGTTTCTGAGGAGCTTGTCATGGAAATGCTAGCAGCCCAAGAGTCGTCCACATCGCCGCGTTCATGGGCCGGTCAGTACCTGATTGTCCAGCTTCAAGGTGAAGCCTTCGGGCTGGAAATATCTGGTGTCCGGGAGATTATTGCCTACATTGTTCCAACCCTGATCCCGATGATGCCTGATTTTGTGGTAGGGGTGATCAATTTACGGGGGCAGGTAGTCCCGGTGATTGATATGGCCCGACGCTTCGGGCGTCCGGCCACGCAAATTCATAAACGGAGTTGTATTATCATTATTGACCTGCAAGATGGTCATTTCCGACAACGGCTCGGGGTGGTGGTGGACGCGGTGAATGAAGTGCTGGAATTTGGCGCCGAGCAAATTGAAGCGGCTCCACAATTTGGCGCGGGTTTACGAACAGAATTCATCCGGGGTATGGGAAAAATAAATGGAACTTTCATGATCCTGCTGGAAATTGATAAAGTTCTTTCCATGGAGGAAATGTCAGCGCTATCGGTGATTGCAGCAAAGCCTGTTGAGTCTGGTTCTGCTGGGCCAGAGGTCTGAAAATGGCTTCATCCCCTCATGATTTGTTCATGACCCTGCCTGAATATCAGCGTATTCAGGCATTTCTTTCTCGTGAGGCGGGAATTTCATTGGGACCGGCCAAGCAAATATTGGTGATGGGTCGTTTGGGCAAACGCCTGCGTGCCACCAACTGCCCGAGTTATGATGCCTATTTGCGCCTGCTTAATCAGGATGCTGAAGAGCGTCAATGCGCCATTGATTTGCTGACCACCAACGAAACCTATTTTTTCCGTGAGCCTAAACATTTCGCTTTTCTGGCAGAACAGGCCATACCCGCCTGGAATAATAAGGAAACCGTCAGAATTTGGAGTGCTGCCAGTTCATCTGGAGAAGAGGCTTATAGTATTGCCATGGTTCTTGCCGAAAGGCGTACTAAAAATTGGGAAATTTTCGGCTCCGATTTAAGTACAAAAGTATTGTCAATTGCTGAAAAAGCCATTTATCCCATGACGCGGGCGGAAAAAATTCCTAAACCTTACTTGAAGCGTTACTGTTTGCGTGGAACAGGTAAGCAGGATGGTTTTTTTTCAGTGGCCCCGGAAATTCGTCGTTTCGTGAAATTTTCACAAATTAATCTAAATAGTACATTGCCGAAAGTTGGAGACTTCGATATGATTTTTTTACGCAATGTATTGATATACTTTGAAGTGCCGGAGAAAAAAGCTATTTGCCAACGTTTGTTGCAGCAATTGCGTCCCGGTGGTTTTTTTCTGGTAGGACATTCGGAAAGTCTCAATGGAATTGTAGATGGTTTGCAGTTAATCCAGCCGGCTATATACAGGAAGGAATAAATTGTTATGGCAATCATGGAGATTTTTCTCCAGCCCGGAGACTGGTATTTCGGTGATAGAGATACTCGTATAAGAACGTTGTTGGGCTCCTGTATTGCTATTACTATCTGGCATCCGCGACTTCTGGTGGGCGGTATGTGCCATTTCCTTTTGCCCGGAAGAGGGACTTGTACCCCGCCCGTGGGTCTCGACGGTCGCTATGGGGATGAGGCCATTGCCGCCTTGATGCAGGAGGTACGAAGGCAGCGCACTCACCCCGGCGAGTATGTCTGCAAGATTTTTGGTGGGGGCAATATGTTTCAATCTCTGGCAGCGCGGAGCGCTCTCCGGGAGCCACCGGGGACAGCTTCCAGGAATCCGGATTGCAGCGATGTACCCTGCAAAAATGTCAGAGCCGCCAAAACTCTGGCTACTCAGGCGGGTTTTCACGTAACGGCTTCGCATTTAGGCGGGCACGGACATCGTAATGTGTATTTTGAAATATGGACGGGCGATGTTTATATGAAATTTACCGGGCATGGGGCATCAGTACAAAAAACATATTAAAAATTATTTTCCAGAGTGAATATGACCAAGAAAATACAGGTTTTTATTGTGGATGACTCGGCCGTTGTCCGCCAGGTTCTCCAGGCCGCATTAAGTCAGGATCCGGATATTGCCATTTTGGCAACCGCCCAGGATCCGTTGTTTGCCTGGGATCGCATGCAGCGGCAATGGCCGGATGTGGTGATTTTGGATATTGAAATGCCGCGTATGGATGGTGTAACTTTTCTGCGTAAAATCATGCAAGAACATCCCTTGCCTGTGATTATCTGTTCCAGTCTCGCAGAATCTGGGGCACAGATTACTTTGGATGCTCTGGCCGCAGGGGCGGTGCAGATTATCCAGAAACCACAAACTGGACTAAAAGACTTTTTGCAAAAAGATGCACCGGAAATTATCCGGGCCGTGAAAGCTGCGGCACGTGCCAACTTGCGGAATATGCGTCCCCAGCGCTTAGCTTCTCCTGAGGTGGCTATTGCAGCACCGGTTTCTGCGGATCTGCTTTTACAAAAAAGTACGGAAAAAGTCATTGCGGTAGGAACCAGTACGGGCGGTACCCAGGCTCTGGAAGTTTTGTTGCGCGCCTTGCCGGTGACGGTGCCGGGCATTGTGGTGGTACAGCACATGCCAGAAAAGTTTACGGCGGCTTTTGCCGCACGACTGAATACGATCAGCGCCCTTGAAGTGCGCGAAGCCCGGGATGGAGATCGGGTCCTGCCGGGGCGCGCCCTGATTGCTCCGGGCGGAAAGCACATGCGCCTGATCCGAAGTGGTGCACAATTTGCCGTTCAGGTTTTTGATGGACCTTTAGTCAAACATCATCGGCCTTCAGTGGATGTACTGTTTCGTTCGGTGGCTCAGGTAGCTGGCCGGAACGCCTGGGGCGTGATCATGACCGGAATGGGAGATGACGGTGCCCAGGGATTGCTGGAGATGCATCAGGCGGGAGCGCGCACCATTGCCCAGGATGAATCCAGTTGCGTGGTTTTCGGGATGCCCAAGGAAGCGATAAAACTCGGTGGGGTCGATGAAGTGGTAGCCCTGACCCATATTACCAGCCGCTTGCCGCGATCCATAGAGGGGGCGCGCTGATGATGACAACTTCTCAGGGCTTGGCTGATGAAAATTCCGTCATGCCGGAACCGTTGAAAAAGCTCATACTGATGTCGCGGCGCATTCAAAAACGGCAGCGTATTTTTATCCTGTCAATTTTGCTGGTTTTTTCGAGTCTGGTTGGCCTGACGATTTTCAGTATAGGGAGCTGGCAACAGCACTTGCTGGATCGTTCCCGGTTACGCACACAGGAAGCAGCCACGCGTCTGGCCGAAAGCTTTTCCAGCAATCTCTCTGCCATGATTCAGATGCATATGCGTGACTTACAGTTTATGACGAGTTTGCCGACCGGGGAGCTAAGCCCCGATCTGCTGCGTCGTTTTAACAATATGCACCCCTGGCTTTCGGGAGTGGCCTGCCGTTCGGCTGATGCTTCGCATAAATCTCCGCTGGCGGTAGATTATCCGCTGGATTTCAATATGTTGCTATCAGATGGCGTCAATACCTGGAAAGGCGGAGTAGACCGCCCCTTTGTGGACAAGAAGGGGCTGCTGCATATTCCTCTGCGTATTTTTGCGTTATCTGCGCAGCTAACCGGCAAGCATTTTTATAGAATTTGTCAGGCGGACTTGTTTTTTGGCAACCAACATGCCAGTGCCAGCCCGGAGCATGCGCACATGTTGCTGCTTCTGGACGGGCAACACCATGTCCTCGCTCAATGGATGAATGGACACTGGCAACAGGCAGGCGATATTCCTGAGGCTTGGACCGCCCATCTGGAGATTCCGGTTCGCGGTACACCGTGGGCCATGCAGGTGCGCTGGAATTCCCAACCGCTCCCGGATCTTCAGCATTTACTGGATCGTCTGGATATCTGGACAGTATTGCTACTTGCTGCTGAATCTGGACTGGCTTTGGTCGCCTTGATCTGGATGTATCGGCGTTTTGTGGAAAGCCGTTATCAGCGGGCGCATCAAGCCTTACATGAAATGGTAAATGAGGCGCAGGATGTTGATGAAATCTATCAGGGCCTGGTGCAGCTTAGTGTGTTAGGTACAGGGGCGTTAGCGGCCTATGTGGCTGTGCCTGATGAAAAACAGGGCATTTTATCTGTGGTGGCGGCTTCGGCCCGTAAACCAGGGCTTGCCGGGACGCTCCGGCAACTTCCCCTGAGTCTCGATCCGGAGAATTTACCTTGGGGGCAACTCCTGCCCTCTCTGGCGTATCGTCTACAATGCCGGGTGACTCCGCGAACCCCTCATATTTCCGGCATGATGACCAAGGCGATGGCTGCTTATCCGCCGTTGCGTGGTTTTCGCGAGGTTATCGCCTGGCCGGTCATGGCGGCAAGATCGCCTTTTCCAGTAGCCATTTTTGTGCTGGAAATAACCCGTCTGACCCGCTGGCTTTTTGGCCGAAGTTTAATTGTGCATTGGGAATCCTTGTTGCACGATCTCGAAAGCTATAAGGAAAAAATACAAGCAATAAAAGAGAAGGAGCGCCTGCTGCAGACGGATGCATTAACCGGATTACCGAACCGGTCCCATTTTACTACGCTCGTTACAAATAGCCTGAACACTGTCAGTGAAGCTCAGTCATTATTTGGTTTGGCCTTGCTGGATATGGACATGTTTAATGAGATCAATACTTCTTTCAGCTCACTGGAAGCGGATCAATGTTTACAGGAAATTGCCTGTCAATTACAGGGAGTGCTACCACAATCTGATGATATCCTGGCACGGGTCGGTGGAGATGAATTCGGGCTTTTTATTAAATTAAACGATGCAGATCATGCTATTTCAATCGGAGAAGAAATTCTGAAAGCTGTTCAGAATTCGGCACGCAAAATGTTGGACTCCACTTTGTCTACATCTATTGGCTGGGCGATGTTTCCGGCAGATGGACAGGATGTCTACACCCTGATGGCCCAGGCCGATGAAGCGTTGGCCGAAGCCAAGCGCCAGGGCGGAAATACTTTTAAGTTTTTCGGAGGAGAGGTCTCTCGCCGTGCGAAGCAAAGGCTGTGGGTACGACGAGATTTTCCATGTGCTTTGCAGAAGGGCGATATTCATTTTTTCCTGCAACCCAAAGCCGATATGCTGGAAGACTGCCTGACCGGCGTGGAAATGCTGGCGCGCTGGTGTCCAGCACATGCTCACTGGATTGGACCCGGCAAATTTATGCCTTATGTCGAAGAAAATGCCCATTTGGTTAGACTGCTAGGCCGCTGGGCACTGGAAGAAGCAGGGCGTTTACGCGCGCGCATGCGCTCAGAAGGCCTGGACTTGCAGATTTCGCTGAATATAGGGGCCAAGCATTTTCTTGATCCCGCATTTATGCAGGATATTGAACAGTTGTGTCCTGATGGTAATGGTTTGACCTTGGAAATTACCGAAACGGCTTCTGTTATCGGGCGTAAATCTGCGCGTCCAGTTATGGAATGGTGCCAAATGCGCGGATTCAAGTTATCCATGGATGATTTTGGGACTGGATATTCTTCACTGCTTTCTGTTGCCCGTTTACGCTTCAATGAGTTGAAGCTGGATCAGAGTTTTATTCGGGCGTTCCGTGAGGATATCGCCAGCTTTGGTGTGGCGGGAGCCAGTCACCTGCTCAGCCAGCTGACGGACTGCGATTTGGTTGCAGAGGGTATTTCCACCCCAGATGAGCTTCATTTGTGGCTACAACTTGGCGGTCGCTATATTCAGGGATACCTTCTTTCTCCTCCGCTGCCGGAAAATGCCTTTTTTACCTGGCGAGATTGCCTGATTCCGCCGGTGCTCCGTTCGGTACGAACGGTAGGTCTTCAGGATATGGCTGGTCTCTGGCAGGAAATTCATGCATAGCTCAGAACTGACGACAGCTATCATGGGTGCTGATAAGATAATGCATATTCTGGATCAGAGCAGGTTTTTATGACGGAACAAATTCATGACATGCGTCGCAGTCTGTTTTCCGAACGTTTTCGTGTTACAGCCTCGGTGAAGGCATCAGGCATGTTGGAAAATTTATTGCGGGAACATATTTTCTGTACCTTGTGGCTGGATGACCAGATCCAGAGCTATAACACTGTGTTGCTAGATATAAAGTCGGAAAGTGAGTTGCACATAGATGTGCCTTTGAATTTTCCTAAACAGATTGAAGCTGGCTTGCAAGTCACGATACTTTCCAGGGTAGATGGGGTAATCAGTGGTTTTCAGAGTCAAGTATTGCGTCAAGACGAATCTGGCATTGTCCTGTATTATCCCGATGCGATTTATCAGTTGCAGCGTCGTCAACTTTTCCGGGTACCGCCTGCCGTACAGGATCCCGATGAGGTGGAAATCTACCGTCAGGGTGCCTTGATGGTTTCTGGACGAATGCAGGATATCAGTGCCGGTGGAATCCGGATTATGAGTCGCTGCCCCAAGGATCTGCCTTTTCAGCCCAACGAAATCGTATCTCAATTGATATTTAGACTTCGCGACAGTGAGCCTTTGCACATGCCGGCAATCATACGTTTTGTGGATGACCAAGTTGCGGGAGCTACCGGCGTCATTCTGGGTGTGGAGTTTCAAAATCCACCGGCCGCCGATCAGGAAAAAGTGGCCCAATATGTGCAAACCCGTGATCGGGAAATATTGAGGATGCTGGGTATTGGACTGCGCAGTTCAGGAAAACAGCAACCTTCTTCTTGGGGCGGTAAAATAAAAAGCTGGTGGAAAAGCTGACGGTTGAGATGCCTGAAGAAATGCGCGCATGAATTCCACGACTCTGGAAACGGCATACACGATCAGAGTGGTGGAAACAGCTCTGAATCATGCCACGGCAATATCGCTATCTCATAGCCTGCTGCCGGGAAATACGCTGAGTGCAAAAGTCTTACAATCGGGCGATCAGCAAACCATGCTTACGGTAGCCGGAAAGACGCTGGCCTTTGAATTGCCGGGCCACTGGTCAGCAGGGCAGGAAGTACAGTTGACCTACCTGGGTGGCAGTAATAATCCCAAGTTTTTGCTGATGAGTCATTTGGCAGCAGTGCGTAGTGACCAGGTGGCTTTATCGGATACTGCGCAGTCCTTACGCGATCTGGTCCAGACCGGGAAACCGGCTGCGCAAATCGTTCATACTGCGGCTATGTTGGCGCCGAATGAGACGTCTCCGGCCAATATTGCGAATTTTTTACAGAGCAGCTTGCAGCAGAGTGGTATTTTTTACGAAAGCCATCTGGCCGCGTGGAATCAGGGTCAATGGACTACACAAAACTTGTTGGCCGAACCACAAAATGCCGCCAGACCCATGACTGACACAGCCGCCAGTACCATGCACAACCCTGTTCCGCCTTCCACTCAAAAAGGCGCAACCGAATTAGCACCAGCGAATGAAAATGCGTCGCGAGCCACATTGTCATCTCTTCCTTTTTCTGCAGGTGACACCAGCAAGACGGTAAACCAAGGTGCTGCAACATATGCGCAAATTGCCGACTTGAATAAATCGGGCGCGTTATTTTTATCCAGCAACGCAAATGCCGTTTCTACGCAGATTTTGGGTCAACAAATCCAGGTGTTGAATCAGCAGCAGTTTGTCTGGACGGGGCCTCTTTGGCCGGGTCAGAACGTGAGCTGGTTGCTGAGGCGTCATGATGGAGATGGTGAAGAGCCTTCTCAAGCGGGTGAAGATGTTCCCTCCCGGCGCTGGGATAGTACCCTGATTCTGGATCTGCCCAAGCTTGGGCACGTGGAAGCCCGTCTGCAATTAGACAAATCTACCTTGCATCTAGTTCTCACTGCAGATCAGGCCGCTTTACTACGTGCGCACGGAGGCGAGCTGACCCAATCCTTGCAGAATTTGGGTTTACAGGTTTCGACGCCGCAGATTCGTCCGGTGGATGATTCCGTACATGGATAAACCTAAAAGTGCAGTGGCTCTGCGTTATCAGGCAGAAGATGCAGCACCTACTCTGATTGCCAAGGGGCAGGGTCTGGTAGCTGAGCAAATTATTGCCAGAGCGCGAGAGGCTGGGATATTTGTCCATGAATCCAAGGAGCTGGTTAGTCTGCTCATGCAGCTGGACCTGGATCAACAAATACCACCTCAGCTCTATCAGGCTGTAGCCGAGGTGTTGGCCTGGGTTTATAAAATTGAGCGTGGCATGTAATTCGTTTTATTGTTAGAGTCATCCAGCAAAAAAATAAAGACATCAAGGATAGTCATGTCGCATCAGGTGTTTCGAAACCTTTCCAGTCGTTTTACGGGAGTAAAGCCTATTCGTCTGGTACGCTTCAGTTTGATGATCGGGGTCTGTCTGGGCCTCGCGGCCTGCATGGATGAAAACACTTCCTATGCGGTGAAGTCCATCCACGAGACTCTGCCTGCCCCCGTTGTGGCGCGTAAGGCACCAGCTCCGCAAAAACCGGAACGTTATCTGGATCAGATGGCAATTATTGATGCGCACAAGGACTTTTCCGAATCACCCGATCCGGGCTATGTATTGGATGCTCATTCGGTGCTGCGTTTTCCTAAAACTTATCCAGTCGGCGTCATTATCATTGGTGACAGTATTTTGACTGGCTGGTCGGGATATTTTGCGCATGTGTTTCCCAATGCGCTCATCAGTGGGCGGGTGGGCAGACAGTTTTCCAGCGCCCTGCCCATTTGGAAGACCATGCAACAAACCGGGATGACCCAAGGGGTTGGTGATGTCGTCATCGAATTGGGTACGAATGGTGAAGTGTATCCTGAGGACATGCAGCAACTACTCAAAATGCTTGGCCACCGCCAGGTATTTCTGGTGATGCCGGAAATGCCCCGATCCTGGGAACATGAAGTACAACAGCTTTATCTGCAAACCGCCGCCACACACCCGAATGTGCATCTGGTACGTTGGGATCTGCTCAGCAAAAATCATCCGCAATATTTCTGGACGGACCTGGTTCATCCCAATTGGCAGGGAATTCAGGTCATGGTACATGCCATTGCTCGTGATATTAAAAAAACTGAAGACAAAAACTAATTCATAAAATTTTGCGGGATGACGGTATGCTCTATCTGGATTATCTGAAATTTCTCGCCATGGTCGGCGTCATTGGGTTTCATGTGCATGAAACCATTACTTTTGGCAGCGCATGGTTTTCTGGTGGTTATCTGGGTGTTGATGTATTTCTCTTTGTTTCCGGATACTTAATAGAGAGATCCATGCGCCATGCGCCGGATGCTGGCTTTCTGAACAGTGTGCGCACTTTCTTCAGAAGACGCCTTTCTCGTATTGTCATTCCCATGCTGGTGGTAACCTGGGTAGTTGCTCTGTTTGGTTATTACTTTCATCTGACCAGTTGGCAACCGGCTGTTTATTCATCGCTTTTTGTCTATAACTTTTATCTGATATTTCATCATATACCTTATTTTCAGACCTTTGCGATGCCGCACCCCTTTATTGGAATGTGGTTTATTTCATTATTGGTGCAGTTGTATGTTTTGCATTTTTTGCTGCGTAAAATAATTCGTAACCAGTATTTTTATTTTGTGCTGATGTTGCTATTGCTGATGGTTACGGCCGGGGGAGCATACTGGTTGGGTGTACATCATCAGCTTAATGCTGCTTATGTTTTACCTTGGCATGGTTTTTCCTATATTGCCGGGATTCTGGGTTTCATGGTTCTGAGTGGTCGTGAGGCTAAAAAAATTCCCGTCGTTTTTGATTTTTTGGTGGTCATGGCAGTGCTGGGTATTATTGTCCTGTTACTGCTGGCTCCTTATCAGAATTATGTCATATATTCTTTACCAGTATTATTGCTTACTGCAATTTATATTTATGCTGCGGAACGATCCACTGTCTTTGCACAGATGAAATGGCAGTTGGGCGGGGCTTTGGGGGAGATGTCATACTCCTTGTATTTATGGAATGTTCCAGTTATTTCTTTCCTCTATTATTTTTATCATGGCGCGACTGATTACGTTTTAGTGATCCTTTCTGTGTTGATTATCCTGTTGTTGTCGGTGCTTACCTATGCCTTGGTTGAAGTCAGTATACAGAATGCTTTTGGCAAGAAAGCGCGGCATCATTTTTCCCTGCAAACCGCTTTTACTGCGGCTCTGATTCTGGGCTTGGGCATTGCCGGTTGGTATGATTCGGTGGTGGTTAATCAGCAATTTATTCATGAACGCGAAAAAAATCTCCACCTGCTGTTATACAAGCATTACCAGGCGCTCAAAATTGCCCAGTTGCAGAATCAGTTACTGGCAATCCGTCAATCAGGTAATGCGGCCCTGGCGGAACCGACGGGAAATGCCCTCAGTGCCAGAGGCGCAACGTCTGCCCCGGCGGCTGGCTCCATGACCTGGCAGCCCAATCCACAACCGGGGTATCTCTATAACGGACAGGAAATCCGCCAAAATCGTGCCTATCCAGACAAACAGGTATTGGTTGTTACGGATTCCATTCTTCTGGGATGGTCAGGCTTTGTGATTCATCAGGTTCCCAATGCGATACTGGACGGTAAAGTGGGTCGACAGTTTTCGCGTGCCCCATCCGTCCTGCAGGCAGAGTTGACGCAACCTCAAAATGCAGATATTCGTTATATTGTCCTGGAGCTGGGCAGTAATGGCGATGTCTTTACCCAGGATCTGGATCGGGTCATGCGCGAAGCCGGAAATCGCAAAGTCATGCTGATTATTCCCAATGTTCCCAGAGTCTGGGAAAACGAAGTTAAAGCACAGTATCTCCGCGCCAAGGCACAATATCCCAATGTTTATTTGTTGCACTGGGATCGTATCAGCCATGATCAATATAATTACTTTGATCCTGATCAGGTCCACTTGACCTGGGACGGTGCCCAGGCCCTGGTGAATGCAATGCTTGGAAAGTTGTACACCATGGGTTATCAACAACCTCAGCCGGTTGCTCATGCGCAGTCTGTTCAATCAGGTCAAGCGCATCTGGTTGCCACCAAGCCACTTAAATTCAGTACAGCAAGTACGCAGTCGGCGACGGCTCCCGCGCGCTCAGTCTCAGTTCAACCTCAGACCCAATCTCCGCTACCTACCACCCGCATCAAATCCTTTACCATCGCGCCGCTGAGCACCGCGTCTACGGCATCTGTCTTTAGCAATGCGGTGCCGGTACAAAGGCAAAACACTGATGCTTCGGGCCTTGATGGTTTCCAAAATTAATTCGGCCATTTTCAGCATGAATTGTTCGTAGAAAGCAACTCTTCCGCTTCCTGACAAATGCCCCGACGTTCGAGCAGGCTTCCGGGAATGTGACCACCGGCCTGCCGCCAGAGTACGGCAGCGCGAATACCGCTGAGCAGGAGCGTGCGGATACGGGCGGCATCGTCAGCGTCACTTAAATAGCGGCTGTCACCGCTGACGATAATACGCGGGCGCAAGGTGCCGATAGCTTCCGTGTAGGTTTGCGCCAGACCGGCAATGACGCTGCTCTGCAGTGGGTCACCAAAATGCTGGATTTGCCGCTGGGCCTGCTGAATACCTTCATGCACGCGCTGGGTAGCGCTTTGATTTTTTAACAGGCGTTTACTCAGGCTGCTCATCGCCATAGCGTAGCGCAGCAGTTCGGCTTCCTGGGCATTGGCGGGGCCGCGTTGCAGGAGCGGGCAGAGCAGGGCCAGTGCCTGTCGTAAACTCTGGATGTCTCCCAATGCCTGACGAGTACTGGCACTGTCCAGGGACAGAATGCTGTGAATACAGGTGGCCAATAGTGGCCCCGGTTGTTCACCATTGCGGGCAATGTTCTGTACCAGCAGGGCGCTACGGATAATACCGGCCAACGCCAAAGTACGATCACGGCGGCGGTCTGCTTTGGGAATCAGAAAATCCCACATGTAAATCTGCCTTTATTATTTGAAAAAATCATTTAGTGTGATTGCCCGTTGAGCATTTCATCCAGCGTGCCAGTAAGTTTTTTGCTTTGGGTTTCCGTTAATTGCCGACCTCTTTCATTGAGAATAAAAAAAGTATCTTCAACCCGCTCACCAAATGTAGACACCTTGGCGCCATGAATATTCAGCTGTAAGGCGCGTAATACTTCACCCACCCGATAAAGCAGTCCGAGATGATCGGCTGCACGCACTTCCAGTAGGGTATAGCGGGAGAGGGCGTGATTATCCACACGGATTTCAGCGGGACGCTGGGCGAAAAAGCGATGGCGTGGGTCGCGGTGGCGCAGACCAAAATGTGGTTTGCTTTCGGTTTCTCCTTCGATAATGGCGCGCAGTCGCGCTGCCAGATCCTGGTCGGCCTGCTCGGTTCGCGCAAAGGCGTGACTGTTGTCAATGACCAGAAATGTGTCAATGGCTCGACCATCTTCACTGGTATCAATGCGCGCGTCGATGATGTTGAGAGACTGGCGATCCAGGGCGCCGGTAATCTGCTGGAACAGACCGGGGCGGTCAGGACCATAAATCAGGATTTCGCTGCCCTCAGGCTGGTGGGCGCGTACTGCTACTAGGGTTTTACGACTTGGTTCCTCGTCATTTCAAGTGGGTAGCCTGAGATCCAGCTTGCCCAGGATCAGGTAGGCCATGTTGATAAAGTTCTTGTGCGTGCGGTAACCCCGAGCCTTGGCCTTGGCGGATTGAATGAGGCTGTTGAAACCTTCCAGAATTCCA
>NZ_MOAD01000001.1:1178209-1226679 GCF_001931655.1 Acidithiobacillus albertensis
CCGTGAAAGTCACATGATCCACCAACCACGGCGGAACCAATCCTAACGCGAGAGAAAACAGCTCTTCAGGGACCATCAGCTAACTCCTATTCAGGGCACGACCGCTCCACAGCATTCTACCCCCTACCCACTCAATCTGACGAAGAGCCTACGACTTTTATGGGCGAGAATCTGTTGAATGTGCCATAACAGTTCATTTTCGCTGTAACGTGAAAAATAGGCCCCTGATAAATGCTGCCAGAATATTCTGGCGCGGGTTTGTTCTTCCTGCGTCAGGCATTGCAACGCGTTTTCCTGACGATCCCGGACAATGTGCGGCAGGTCTTGACGGCTGCGATCTTCCTGCTGCAATTCGGTAGCCGTAGCGCGATACAAGGTGCTGAGCAACAAGCCTTTCCAGTCGTTCCAGAGGTCCGGGTTGGTGGCACGCATGTCTGCTACGGTCAGTAACAGCAAGTAGGCCAGATGCCGTTCATCGCCGACCATTCTGGCAAAATCCTGGATGACCTGAGGATCTTCCAGGTCACGGCGTTGGGAGACCGTACTCATCTGCAGGTGCTGCTCCACCAGCCAGATCATCAGTTCCGTGTCTCTGGCGGACAGCTGCAGGCGTCGGGCAAAACGCCGTACTTCCTGTGCACCAATTTGGGAATGATCGCCGCCCCGGCCCTTGCCGATATCATGAAATAACCCGGCCAGAACCAGCAGTTCCGGCTTATCCACTTGTGCCCAGGCCTGTTTGAGTACGGACATCCGGGTTTCTTCCTGCTTATGAAGCAGTCCAATATTCCGCAGCAGAAACAGAGTGTGCTGATCGACGGTATAGACGTGAAACAGATCATGCT
Organism: Acidithiobacillus albertensis; assembly: GCF_001931655.1. NCBI lineage: Bacteria > Pseudomonadati > Pseudomonadota > Acidithiobacillia > Acidithiobacillales > Acidithiobacillaceae > Acidithiobacillus > Acidithiobacillus albertensis. The sequence continues at coordinate 1,179,055 of NZ_MOAD01000001.1, forward strand.
GAATACGGCCGGTAATGCGTTCAAAAGCGGGAATCAGCCGCCCGAGGATGCCACATTGGTGCATGATTTTCAGGCTGTCATAAGCGCCATCTGCTTGCGCCAGCAGCGCCAGGAATTCATTTCTGGCGATGGGATCCTGTTCAAGATTGCGGGGCTGGATTTTACTGCGCAACTTATAAAGCGCGCGTTGGGTCAATGCGTCCAGAGAAATGCTCTGCGGGTTTTCGGCCAGCTCGCGAAACAGGCGTAATATTTTCTGCAATAATTGCGGATCGTCTGCCTGGGGAAGGGGCACTGTATTCCGCACAGGTTGTGCTGAATCTTCGCCCAGGCTGCCCTGATCAGCCAGGTATAGGGCAATATTTTCCTGAGCAATGGCAGCAATGCGCATAATGTCGGCAAAAGCGCGATAAAGCTTTTGCATGAGCTGTTCAACTGGACTGCGGCCGGGACGCTCCTGGTAACCCAGTACCTCGGCGAGTTGGCGTTGCTGCTCCAGACGCAAGCGGTCTTCATGGCGGCCGCTGGCATAGTGCAGGGTGATGCGCAGGCGCGTCAGAAAAGACTGAGCCCGGAGAAGTTGCCGATATTCTTCCGGGGTGACCAGGTTTTTCTGGCGCAGGCACAGCAGGCTGCTGTCTCCGAAAATGCTACCAGTCAGCCATTGCAGCTGATGAATATCGCGAAGCCCGCCGGGACCCTCTTTCAGGTTGGGTTCCAGATGAAAAGCCGTATCGCTACAGCGGGCGTGGCGGTTTTCCTGTTCGGCGAGTTTGGCAGCAAAAAAAACTTCGGGTTTCCAGGGCGGATTGGCGCGGAGGGCTTCTTTCAGTTGCGCCAATAATTCCCGCGATCCGTAAAGATAACGGGCCTCCAGAAACGTGCTGGCAATGCTGAGATCTTCTCGCGCCTTTTCCAGGCATTCCTGAACCGACCGCACACTGGAGCCTACTTCCATTTGCAAATTCCACAGCGCCGTCAGAAAAAAATGAATGAACTGCTCTTCGTCTTCCGAAAGTGCGGGTGGTGTGAGAATCAGCAGGTCAAGGTCCGAGCCGGGAAATAGGGCCCCGCGCCCATAACCTCCTACGGCAATCAGGCTGAGTCTGGTTACGCTCTGTTCATGCTCTGCTGCAGTCTGACGCCAGATTTTGCGCAAGGATTTGTCCAGTAGAGCACAGTGCTGGCGCAAGAGCGAGCGACTACTCTGCCGTGGAGAGAAACGGCTCTGTAAAACAGACCGTTCCTGACGCAGGGTTTCCGGTACGCCTGACAGGTTCTCGCCTGCCATGAATTCGGGCATGTTCAGATGGGATCGCCGGGGAGTTGGGTCAATACCTCGTAGCTGTCGTCGGTGACCAGAATGGTATGCTCCCATTGCGCCGAGGCACTGTGATCCTTGGTGACAATGGTCCAGCCGTCGGGTAACGCCTTGATGTGACGTTTGCCGGCATTGATCATGGGTTCAATGGTAAACGTCATCCCTGCCACCAACTCCACGCCTTCGCCGGGGTTGCCGTAATGCAGCACCTGTGGTTCATCGTGAAATACCCGGCCGATGCCATGCCCGCAGAATTCCCGCACCACCGAGCAGTGCTGGGCTTCAGCATAGATCTGAATTGCATGGCCGACATCGCCCAGGGTGGCGCCCGGTCGGACTTGCTCAATGCCGCGCACCATGGCCTCGTGGGCAACTTCCATCACCCTTCTGGAACGCAAGGGGACTTCGCCAACCGTAAACATTTTACTGCTATCGCCGTGGTAGCCATCCTTGATGACCGTCACATCAATGTTCAGCATATCTCCATCTTTTAAAACCCGGTCGCCGGGAATACCGTGGCAGATGACGTGGTTGAGGGAAATACAGACCGATTTGGGGAAGGGTGGATATTCCGGACTGGGCTGATAATTCAGCGGGGCAGGAATTCCCTGTAAATCGTTGACAATATAATCGTGACAAATCCGGTCCAATTCTCCGGTAGTGATTCCGGCTTTGACATGAGGCCGAATCATGTTGAGCACCATGGCGGTCAAATGCCCGGCAGTACGCATTTTTACGACTTCTTCAGGGGTTTTGATGTTGCCCTGAGGGGGATTTTTTCGACGTTGTAACATGAGATTCTCCTGGGGCGACTCAAAGCGGCTAAAAAAGTAGCTGCTCTGCCGCATCAATGACTATTTTATCAGGACTGACCCGGGTTCGGTAGGCCAGTACTTCCACACCCGCCCTGCGCGCTTCCCGGAGCGCCTGTCCATAAGCCGGGTCCACTTGGTCGGCCGGGGCAAAACCCTGACCATCTTCGCGGCCAATCAAAAAAAACATGACGGCGCGCCCACCGTTGGCTACGACCTCGCGGAGTGCATGCAGGTGGCGCAGGGCGCGGGTGCTGACCGCATCGGGAAAACGGATGACGCCATCAGGATCGAGCAGGGTGCAGGATTTGACTTCGACATAGCAGGGTGGACGCTGGGGATTCTGCAAGAGGATATCTACCCGTTCATGGCTGCCATAGGGCACTTCGCGCCGCAGTTCGTCATAATTCTGCAGGGCGGGAATCTGCCCGGTGACAATGGCTTCGGCCACAATGTGATTGGGGCGCTGGGTATTGATGCATACCCAGCTGCTGCCACTCCAGTAAAGCTCCCAGGTCCAGGCCAGTTTGCGTTTGATGTTGTCACTGTGGGAAATGAGAATGGCTTGCCCGGGTTCTGCGCAACTGCGCATGCTTCCCGAGTTGGGGCAATGTATGGTGATTTGCTCGCCGGTTTCGAGTTCGCAGTCCGCCAGGAAACGTTTGTAGCGACGAATCAGGGTGGCGGGGACCAGTTCCGGTAAATTCATCGTTGTGCCGACAGCCGTCCTGACGGCGCAGGCCAAAGTCGCAGAAAAGCCTCCAGAACAACTATCGGGTCAATATTCATAGGGGCAGCGTAACGCTTGTAGCCGGTGGATGCCAGAATGGTGTCTTGCCCCGTGCCTCCGCCAGCGCCCAGTTGCGCCACTGTTCAGCGGATGCGCCGTGGAGTTCGGCGGGGGTGTCCCAACCCAGCAGGCCCAGGGTTGTTTCCCAGCCTTGTCCGGGGCTTCCTGTCCAGGCCGGGCTCTGACTGCTTTTGGAAAGCTTGCTGCCATCGGCATTGCAGAGGAGTGGCAGGTGCCCATATTCTGTCCGGGGCAGGTGCAGGAGGCTTTGCAAATAGCGCTGGACTCCAGTAAACGTGCGTAAGTCGCCTCCACGGATGACCTCGCTCACGCCCTGTGCGCCGTCATCGACCACGCAAGCCAGTAGATAAGCAAAATAATTATCGGCGCGGAGCAGAACTGGATCTCCCTGTTCGGGAGGCGTGTTCTGAAGGCCGTGAAAACGATCTTTCCAGACGGGAAACTGTTCGGGAACGCGCAGTCGCCAGGAGCGTGCTGTTCGACCTGCTGCCAGTCCATGGCGGCAGGTGCCGGGATAATTGCCGCCGTGCTGGCGGATTTCCTGTCGCGTACAGGCGCAGGGGTAGGCATCACCTTCCTTTATCAAATGGTCCAAGGCTTGTTGATAATAATCATGACGTTGAGACTGCCAGCAGATTGGGCCATCCCAATCAAGGCCGAGTGCTTCCAGCTGACGCAAAATCGTGTCCGCAGCTCCGGGCCGCACCCGGTCCCCGTCCACATCTTCCATACGCAGCAGCCAAAGCCCACTCTGACTGCGCGCGCTGAGATAGCTGCCAATGGCTGCAATCAGCGAACCGGCATGCAGGGGACCACTGGGGGAGGGCGCAAAGCGCCCCACGACCGGCTTTTTCCGGGCCTGTGCTTGGGGCATTGTTGGTGGCGAAAGACTGGACATGGCTTGATGAATGCGCGCTGATTCCAAAAGGTGTAAAGCATTTCCGTTGACTATGGTTTATTTCGGTTTGCTGTACAATTCAAGCAAATCTAACACAGGAATGAATGGTCAGGTATGCCGGTAATTTTCCGCGTAGAAGGATATGCCTTCTTTTTCTATTCCAATGAGGGAAACCCAAGGGAGCCTCTACACATTCATGTACGTAAAGGTGCAGCGGTTGCCAAATTCTGGCTTGATCCCGAGCTGTGTCTTGCGGAGAGTTATGGTTTGAATAGTCAGGAGCAGGGCTGGCTTGCCACAATTGTAGCCAGTCACCGGCAGGAAATTGAGGAGGCATGGCATGAATTCTTTAGCTAAATCTGTATATTTCAAGAGTGAAATGCTCTGGGTAGATTTGTTGGATGGGCGTACTTTGGGTGTGCCGTTGGCCTATTTCCCACGTTTGTTAAGGGCCAGCCCTGAACAGCGGATGATCTACGAAATTAGTGGTGGTGGTAGCGGGTTGCACTGGCCGGAACTGGATGAAGATATTTTAGTGGAGGGATTACTTGCGGGCATTGGTGATCAGTCCCGGCATCACGAAAGCGCTGCTTAAGCGCGGACCAGTTTAAAAACGGAGCATTCATGGCGGTTGGAGAATTTGCACTCATTGAGCAGTTGCAAGGCAGGCTGGGTGGCGGCGGGAAGGGGGTGCTCCTGGGAATGGGAGATGATGCAGCTTGGCTGGATCCGGCGGGACAGTCGCTGGTGACCAGCATGGATACACTGGTTGCTGGCCGCCATTTTTTCGCCGATGTGGATCCTGCCGATCTGGGCTGGAAAGCCCTGGCCGTGAATCTCAGCGATCTGGCCGCCATGGGGGCGCAGCCGCGTTGGTGCCTGCTCAGTCTGGCTTTGCCGATGCGTGCGGAAGGCTATTCGCCCTGGTTGGAAGCATTTGCCGAGGGTTGGCATACTCTGGCTGAGAGCACTGGCGTGGCGCTGGTCGGTGGAGACACGGTCGCAACAGATGGTCCGCTGACTTTGACTGTTACCGTATTGGGCGTAGCGGAGCAGGGTATCATGCGGCGCGATGCCGCCCGTCCCGGTGATCTGATCTGGGTGACCGGGACACTGGGAGATGCGGCAGCCGCCCTGGATCTGGCTTTTGTGGCACGTGGCCTGCCGGGCTATGATTTTGCCGGTCCGGCGACGCAGGCCCAAGCACTGGAAGCCCGGCGCTTGCGTCCGCTCCCGCGCCTGGACTTCGGCCGGGCGGCACAGGCTGCCGGAGTGGCCTGCGCTCTGGACTGTTCTGATGGTTTTCTGGCTGATCTCGATCATATCCTCAAGGCCTCCGGGCTGCGGGCCCGGGTTGATCTTGAGCATCTGCCCCTCAGTCCGGCTTTGCGTGATTGCATTGATCAGGACTTGGCACGCTGGCAACGCTGGCCTCTGACCGGCGGAGATGATTATGAACTGATTTTTTGTGCGCCACCGTCGCTGACCCCGGCATTGCTGAATATCGCGCATAGCTGTGCTCTGCCAATAACGGCAGTGGGGCAGATTTTGCCAGCAGACTCGCAACCCACTGAGTCTGTAGATATTTACTGGCAGGAGCGGCCTTTGGCACTGCCGGGCATACGGGGTCACCAACATGTTTTCTAGGCCCTGGTATCACTGGCTGGCTTTTGGTGGAGGCAGTGGCCTATCGCCCATTCTTCCGGGAACCATGGGTACCATTGCGGCTGTTCCGCTTTACTTGCTGCTGGTTTTACTGCTGCACAATCTGTGGATATATGCTGCTGTCCTTTTGCTCATGATCGCTGTGGGTCCCCGGCTTTGTGGTCAGACTGCCGAAGACCTGCGTCACGGTGCAGCCGGCAAGCGTGCCCTTGACCCACCCGCCATTGTCTGGGATGAATGGGTGGGTCTGTTGATGACCCTGTACTGGATACCGTTCAGTTGGGCAGCCTTGGGCATCGGTTTTTTGCTGTTCCGTTTTTTCGATATGCTCAAACCCTGGCCTATTTCCTGGTTGGATCGACATATTCATGGTGGAACGGGCATTATGTTGGATGACATGGCGGCAGCGATTCCAGCTTGGCTGATTTTACAGGGGCTGCAAGCGATGGGTTGGTTATGAACAGCGGCGAATTACTGCATATTTTTTTGCCCATGCGGCCAGCGGTGTTGCCCGATGCTCAGCGCCTGGAAGCCTGGGCCTTAAGGAGTGGAGTGCGTGCGCGCATCGAGCTGACCGCTGTCCTGCCCGATATAGAGGGTGCGGCACTGGGCATCGGCGCTTTTGCCAACGCCGCTGCCTGGAAAGTCATTCCGCAGCGTGCCTTGGTCCCGGCTGGCGACTGGCAGGGTCTGCGCGATTGGGCGGAGCATTATTTACCACCTTGTCCACAAAGTTTCAGTCACTTTAGCGATCAGAGTCAGGGCACAGAAATTTTACCCGGTGAATTCTGGCTTCAGGAAAAAACATCGAACGCTTTTGATTTGTCCATGGCGCCACCAGAATGGGCACTGTTGCAACATTGCTCCAAAGCAGGTGGGCCGCGTTTGGCCCTGGCCGAATCCTGCACCGGTGGCGGCCTCGCAGCCCGGATTACCGCTTTATCGGGATCATCGGCGCTTTTGCAGCACGGTATAGTGACATATAGCAATACTGCCAAGCGCCACTTTCTTGGGGTACAGGCAAAAACCCTGATGCGCTATGGGGCGGTATCCGAAGAGACGGCTCTGGAAATGCTCAATGGTCTCCTGCGCGAAGCCGATCTGGGCGTGGCGATTACGGGTATCGCCGGTCCGGGCGGGGCGGTGCCGGGCAAGCCGGTTGGCACGGTCTGTATTGCCTGGGGACAGCGCAATGGTCAACAACAGGTTCGTACCTGCCATTTTCGCGGTGATCGCTGGAACGTACAGTATGCATCCGGATCGGTGGCATTGGGTGGTCTGCTGGGTTTGCTGTGTGGATGAAAGTTTTATCCCGGGCGTCTTTGCCCATTCCGGTTGCTCAGGTAGAATGCGCGGAAATATAGATTGGACAACCGGGTCGGTCGATGCCTGGATGCCCGGAGCAGGCCGCTGCAAAAACGGGTTATGCCCGAGTGGAATACTCTTCTCAATTCAGAAAAGGACAACATGATGGATGATCAACGCAGCAAGGCCCTCTCGGCCGCTTTGTCCCAGATTGACAAGCAGTTTGGAAAAGGTGCAGTGATGCGCCTGGGTGACCACAACGCCATCAAGGATATTGCGGTTTACTCTACCGGCTCCTTGGGTCTGGATTTGGCTTTGGGGGTTGGCGGTCTGCCAAGAGGTCGGGTGGTCGAAATTTATGGACCCGAATCTTCCGGTAAAACCACACTGACCCTGCATGCCATTGCCAGTTGTCAGCAAGCCGGAGGCACTGCCGCTTTTATTGATGCCGAACATGCTCTGGATCCCGGCTATGCCCACAAGCTTGGGGTTGATCTCGAAAATCTGCTGGTTTCCCAGCCGGATACCGGCGAACAGGCCCTGGAAATCGCCGACATGCTGGTGCGTTCCGGCGCCGTGGACCTGATTGTGGTGGACTCGGTAGCTGCCCTGACGCCCAAGGCGGAAATTGAAGGCGATATGGGCGACTCGCACGTTGGCCTCCAGGCGCGTTTGATGAGTCAGGCCCTGCGCAAGCTCACCGCCAATATTTCCCGAACCAATACTCTGGTGATTTTCATCAATCAGATCCGCATGAAAATCGGGGTCATGTATGGCAGTCCGGAAACCACGACCGGTGGGAATGCCCTGAAGTTCTATGCTTCCGTACGCCTCGATATTCGCCGGATTGGTGCCATCAAAAAAGGTGACGAGGTCATGGGCAATGATACCCGGGTCAAAGTCGTCAAAAACAAGGTGGCTCCGCCTTTTCGCGAAGCCGAGTTTGCCATTTATTACGGCGAGGGTATTTCCCGCCTTTCGGAGTTGGTGGACCTGGGTGTCAAGTTTGAAATTGTTGAAAAAAGTGGAGCCTGGTACTCCTATCAGAGTGAACGTATTGGTCAGGGTAAGGATAATGCCCGTCAGTATCTCAAGGAGCACAAGGAACTGGCGACCAGAATCGAGCAACAGGTTCGTGCTGCTGCGGCCGGTAATCCGCTGGCATTTACGGATGATGTTGTGGAGCCTGCGGCAGCCGAATAATTGTCCAGCCATTCTCCTGCCGATCCCATGACCATTGCCCTGCGCCTGCTGGCGCGCAGGGAGTACAGTCGCAAGGAGTTGCAGGACAAACTGCTGCACGCGGGTTTTGATAACTTGCAGTTACAGATGGTCCTCGACAGCCTGAAAGCATCCGGTTATCAGGATGACCAGCGTTACTTGGAAATGTTGACCCGAACCCGGCTGCGCCAGGGGCATGGCCCCTTACGCCTGCGTCAGGATTTACAGCGGGCAGGGGTTGATGTTAAAGAGCAAGATGGCATGGCAATGCAAAGTGTCAATTGGCAGCTACAGGCGCAGGCCGCTTACCGAAAACGTTTTGGTAACACAGCCCCCGAAAATGCCCGGGAATATGCGCGGCGTGCACGTTTTTTGGCGGGACGGGGATTTTTGCCCGAACAGATACGACGCGTACTGGCGGATCCGGGCAACAATGCGGATGATTTTAACGACTAGATTTTTTTATGGATGACGGAAGACCTATGCAAGCGCAAGCCATTCGCCAAGCTTTTCTGGATTATTTTGTGGAACAGGGTCATCAGATTGTGCCCTCCAGTTCGCTGATTCCCCGCAATGATCCGACCTTACTATTTACCAATGCCGGTATGGTTCCTTTCAAGGACGTGTTCCTGGGTCTGGAGCAACGTCCCTACCAGCGCGCTGTTTCTTCCCAGCGCTGCATGCGGGCGGGCGGAAAACATAATGACCTGGAAAACGTGGGTTATACGGCCCGCCATCACACCTTTTTCGAAATGCTCGGCAATTTTTCCTTCGGGGATTATTTCAAGCGCGAAGTCATTGGCTTCGCTTGGCGATTTCTGATAGAAAAACTGGGGCTTCCGGCGGCTAAGCTCTGGATTACGGTTTATGAAGAAGACGACGAAGCCGCTCAGATCTGGATCAATGAAATGGGTATTGATCCAGCGCGCATTTCCCGTTGTGGCGCGAAAGACAATTTCTGGAGTATGGGAGATACCGGTCCTTGCGGTCCTTGCTCGGAAATTTTTTATGACCACGGCCCGGATGTTCCGGGAGGCCCTCCCGGTAGCCCTGAAGAAGACGGGGATCGTTATATTGAAATCTGGAATCTGGTTTTCATGCAGTACGACCGCGACAGCAGTGGGAAACTGACCCCGCTCCCCAAACCTTCCGTGGATACCGGCATGGGTCTGGAACGTCTCGCGGCCGTTCTGCAGGGTGTCCACAATAATTACGACACGGATTTATTCAAGCCCTTGATTGCGGCAGCGGCCGAAATTTCCGACAAAGCCTATGGTCAGGATGCCGCAACAGATACCAGTCTGCGGGTACTTGCCGACCATATTCGTGCCTGCAGTTTTCTGATTACGGACGGCGTACTGCCGGCCAATGAAGGGCGCGGCTATGTGTTGCGCCGCATCATTAGGCGCGCGGTCCGGCATGGCCGCAAGCTGGGCATGGAAAGCGTGTTTTTTCATAAACTGGTTGCACCACTGGTACGCGAAATGGGGACGGCCTTTCCTGAACTGGCTCAGGCACAGCTTGATGTAGAACGCGCTCTGGAGCGTGAGGAGACCCGTTTCCGGGAAACTTTGGAACGTGGCCTGAGTCTGCTGGAAGACGCCATTTCCGGATTGCCCGCTGATGCGGCCATTCCTGGTGAGATTATCTTCCGATTGGCCGATACCTATGGTTTCCCGGTGGATTTAACCGCCGACATCGCCCGCGAAAGAAACCTGCGTATGGACATGGAAGGCTATGAAGTAGCCATGAGTGAGCAGCGTAATCGTTCCCGCGCCGCCTGGAGCGGCAGTGGCGAAGTCAAAACCGAGCGGATTTATCACGACCTCACCATGCGACTTGCCGCTACCCAATTTACGGGTTATTCCCAATGTGTGGGTGAGGGAAAAGTGCTGGCGCTGTTGCGTGATGGCGAAGAAGTAGCTTTTCTTGACGCCGGGGACAAGGGCATCGTGATTCTCGATCAGACCCCTTTTTATGGAGAATCGGGCGGGCAGTCGGGTGATCGCGGCGAATTACAGTCCGAAAATGCCGTATTTCTGGTGAATGATACCCAAAAGCCCATGGGCAGTTTGCATGTGCATGTGGGTGTGCTGCAGTCGGGTCGCCTCCAGACCGGAGACACCTTGCTGGCCAGCGTGGATGAGCTGGCCCGGCGGGCGACCGCTGCCCATCATTCTGCCACCCATCTGCTGCATGCCGCTTTGCGCAACATTCTCGGTTCTCATGTCCAGCAGAAAGGTTCGCTGGTCAATCCGGAGCGGCTGCGCTTTGATTTCAGCCATCCTGAACCCCTGACTTCGGCGCAGTTGCAGGAGATAGAGCGCAGCGTTAATGCGGTGATTCGTGAAAATTACGCTGCTGATACGCAAGTTCTGCCCATTGCCGAAGCCCAGGCTCTGGGCGCCATGGCGCTGTTCGGTGAAAAGTACGGTGATGAAGTCCGCGTCGTGCGCATGGGCGACTTTTCACTGGAGCTTTGTGGTGGCACGCATGTGCAGGCGCTCGGGGATATGGGGGTTTTCAAGATTCTCAGCGAAAGTGGCGTAGCGGCGGGTATTCGTCGTATTGAAGCCGTAGCCGGAGCGGCGGCTCTGGAGCTTATCCAGCGCGATGAACAACGTCTGCAGGCCGCAGCCAGCTTGCTCAAAGTGGCACCAGCAGATCTGGATCAGCGTCTGGCTCAGACCCTTGAGCGTCTGCGTCAACTCGAAAAAGAACTGGAAAAAATCAAGCGGGATGAAGCAGCACGGGCTGGCGCAGATCTCGCTGCCCGAAGTGAAGAGGTGGCTGGTGTGCCGGTTCTCATCAGCCGTCTGGAGGGTATGGATGGTAAGGCCTTGCGTGATGCGCTGGATCGTCTGCGCAGTCAGCTTCCCGAAGCCGTGATTGTCCTGGCTGGAGTTGAAGGGGAAAAAGTAGCCTTGATTGCTGCTGTTGCGAAAACCCTGGCTGGCCGGATTCACGCGGGTGATCTGGTGAATGTGGTAGCTTTGCCGCTGGGTGGTAAAGGTGGCGGCCGACCCGACATGGCCCAGGCTGGTGCCGGTAATCCGGCGGCACTGGATGATGCGCTCCAGGCCGCCCGCGATTGGGTCAGAAACAAGCTGGCCTAGTGGTTGCCCTGCCAGGGCTGGCCGTTGCCCTGATTCTGATGTCCACGGTCCGGTTTTGAACCTGGCTGCCCGCGACCCCGCCCCGGACCATTATCGGGACGACCATGTCCGGGGGCTGGACGCTGAATGGGTTGCGGGCGCTGTTGCATCTGCGGACGATGGGGATGCTGAAACTGTGGACCACCGGGACGCCCTGGTTGCGGCCGCTGCTGCGGCCCTGGCATGGGCCTTTCTGCCGGACGGAAATGCCGCCAATGTGGGTCTCGGGAATAGCGGCCAGCATCTCTTTGGACGCGCTGCCAATCGCGATGATTCCAGCGCCGCAATGCGGGCGGCGGAGCCGCTATGGGGCGCCACGGACCACGATAGCCCGGACCCGACCACCAGCGGTTGCCGTAATAATAATAGTAGTTGGAACCCTGATAAAAAATGGGTTGCGAAGCGCCATAGGCCGCATAAACACCCAGGTTGCTCAGCCAGACCATCAAGGGCGGTGCCGTAAGAATGGCTGGGGGGTATCCAGGTGCCGCATACACTGGCTGGGTTCCTACATTGAGTTGTATATCTACGGGGCCAGCAAAGGCCGCACTACTCAATCCCAGTCCCGCCAGCACGGCGCTGGTCAAAAGACTTTTTATCCACAATTTTTTCATGATTATCATCCTCTCCGAAAAATCTTCAAAATGCGACTACATGGTACAGGACAAGATTTTTGCGCTATGCTTTTGCCTGTGAAATACAGATTAAGGTGTGTTGTCCCATGAATCGAGATGTAAAATGTAAATTTTTGTTTATCAGGTTACGGTGATAACCGGTGCCTGAAGTCGCCGAACTGGAAAAACTCCTGCAGAAAGTAGCGCTTGCTGATCAGCAAGCCTTTCGTGATTTTTACGATGCTACGGCTGCGCATCTGTTTCCCGTTGCTTTGCGTATTTTAAGAGAGCAGGGCCGTGCGGCCGATTGTTTACAGGATGCGTTTGTGAAAATCTGGTTAAAAGCGGGAGAATATCAAGCAGGTCGGGGCGCTCCCATGGCTTGGGCAGCGGCAATTGTCCGCTATCAGGCTATTGATGAATTAAGACGGCTTCCGAAAGACCAGCCAGGTTGGGAAGACGAAAACTGGGAGCAGTGGGGGGAACGGGAATTTCCTGCTGACCCCCGGATGGCTTCGGAAAAGCAACTTTTATTGGATTGCCTTGAACAACTTCCCAGCGATCAAAGGCAGGCTATTTCCCAGGCTTTTTATCGCGCAGCCAGTTACGACGAAGTGGCGCGCTTTGCTGGTGAAGCTTTGGGTACGGTCAAAAGCTGGATTCGTCGGGGACTTTTAAGTTTGAGAGACTGTTTGCATCATGAATCTGAATAAGTGGCCAAAGCTTGCGGACCTGCTCGCGGGTTCCTACGTACTGGGAACCTTGCGCGGGCGGGCAAGGCTGCGTTTTGCCCACATGCTGCGCTCTCGTCCCTGGTTGGCTGCTCGGGTGGCAGAGTGGGAGGACACCCTGATGCCTTACAGTCTGCAGGAGCCACCCATCGCGCCCCCGCATTCGGTCTGGCAAGGGGTTGTAGCAGAATTGCCAGCGCGTGCCGTTAACGCAGATATAGCCAGCCATGTTTCCTGGTGGCAGAAACTTGGGCTGTGGCGCACCATGTCGGCTGGCCTGGCGCTGGCACTGGTTCTTCTGCTGCTCTGGCCAGCACCGCCGCGAATGCCTTATATGGCGGTGTTGAACAATACATCAGGTCAGGCGGTGTGGATGCTGCGGGCCAATGATCATCACATGGCCTTGGTGACCATGCGCAGCATGTCTTTGCCTGCCGATAAATCCTTGCAGCTCTGGGCCATTGTTCCGGGTAAAAAGCCCATATCCATGGGGTTATTGCCGACCCATCCAGGACGCACACCGATATTGATTACTCCAGACCATCTGGATATGCGCTCGGTTGCCCTGATTGCGGTGACCATGGAGCCAGAAGGCGGTTCGCCAACGGGCCAGCCGACCACGGCCATATTATACAAGGCAGATATTTTATCGACGCATTTAAGTAGTTGAGTCTGCAATAATCATCTTGTTGCATCCAAGCATGGAGCGAATGCGTATTTAGTTGAGGATGGCAATATTGCTGTCACGTACTCAGGAGAACGTCATGAAAGAAATGGAAAATCAAGGTTTGGATCGTCGGGATTTTTTCAAAAAAAGTGTATTGTTCGGGTTGGGACTGGCTGCGGTCGGTAGTTTAACCATGCCCGCTCTGGCAGAAGCGGCAGCCATGCCCAAAGGCCCGAAGCATGATTTATATTTGCTGAACTTTGCCCTGAATGCGGAACATCAGGCCATTGCTGCTTATCAGGTCGGGGCCGAAAGCAAGCTGCTGGACCCGGCATTGCTTAAAGTAGCTCTGTCATTTCAGGCAGATCATGAAGCCCATGCGGCTATTCTTGCCGAAACCATCAAAAAGCTGGGTGGGACTCCGGTTACTCCGAAAGTCTCTCTGAAAGCGCCGATGACCGAATTGGCCAGTAAGTGGGGATTTCCTCTGGATAAGCTGAAAAATCAGAATGATGTTCTGCATTTTGCGGCCGGTCTGGAGGTTGGTGCTGCCAAGGCCTATCTGGGAACGGTGCCTGAGTTCAGTAATCCGGAACTGGCCCATGCAGCAGCCAATATTGAAGGAGATGAAGCCATGCATTTTGCGGTATTGCGTAGTGCCCTGGGAGAATTCCCGGTGCCAGCAGCTTTCATCTCCGCCATGCCCAGTTAACGTTTCATAACTTTATCGCAGCAGCCTGCATCCCTTGCCTAGTGATGCAGGTTTTTTTACGCGCCTTGAAATTAAGCTGAAAGTTGGCTAAAAGTATTGAACCATTCTAACGGTTCACAATCATCCTATGCCGCATCACGGAAAAATAGTTGATGTATCGAAAAATTACAGCAGAAGATTATTAGGATTCTCTGTTTGGGTTTTTTTCTTGCTGATGGCTCTTTCCTGGGTGTTGGTTGGTTTTTATACTTGGGAGAAAGTCAGGGCTCAGGAAATTGCTAACCTACGAATATTGTCAGTTGCTCTTGCCCATAGTACATCGCAAAGTGTTTTTAATGTTCAGTCCTCCCTGGATTTGCTTGCGGACAGTCTTCGCAATATGTCGGCTGGTCGAGATTTGAATTTGTCTCACCGGTTAAAAAATTATCTGCAGGCACAGCCTGCAATCCAGAATATTACCGTGATGGATGACAAGGGACGGGTTCTTTCGGAAGTGTTCCGCAAAGATTATCCCGGTACGAACTCGTTGGCCATGCAAAATGTCCATTATTTTTTTCTAAAAAGCGATTTTTATATCGGGTCTTTGTTTCCGGATATCCAGAAAAGGCTCTGGTATATTCCATTCAAACGTCTCGTACAATTAAAAAATCATCAGGTGGTAACTGTAGTTGTATTGTTGCCCTTGGTTGATGGAGCCTTCAAGTGCTGGATGGGCTACCCTTTGCAGGCACATACCGGGCTGTTTTTACTCAGGCGAGATGGTTATCTGGAGGCGCGTAATCCGCCACCGGACAAGACTTCTTTTACTATACGCCAAACCGGAATTGCTGCTCGCTACGTAGCTGCTCATACGCATTCGGCGGGTGGCGTTTATATGGGTTATTCAACAGCAGTAGGCCAATGGCGCCTCGGGGCGGTTGAAGACGTACCTGATTATCCGTTAATAGCCGGAGCCAGTATCTTGCGCAGCACATTATGGGGTATGTGGGCGCGCAGTATGATTGGTCCTTCATTGGTAATTGCCTTCTTGGCTTTATTGGGATTGCTGGTTTATCGTTACCTAAGGTATTACACGGAACTCCAGGAAAAGCTTCGCAGTGATGCTGAAATGGCCATCTGGGAGGCCAAGGAGCGTGCTGAGGTTACTTTATCTTCTATTGGTGATGCAGTGATTACCACGGATACTCAGGCCCGTGTGACGGGTGCCAATTCAGTGGCTGAAAATTTACTGGGGAAGAAGATTTCCGATATTCGCGGCGAACCGCTAGATAATGTATTTAAAATCATCAATGAAACGACCCGAGAAACCGTTGCCAACCCCGTTCATCGGGTGCTTGATGAAGGGCGAATCATGGGACTTGCCAATCATACCACGCTGATCAGCGCAGATGGTCATGAATATGCCATTGAAGATTCGGCAGCCCCTATTCGTTCTCGTACCGGGCAAATACTGGGTGTGGTTCTGGTTTTTCATGACGTTTCTCAACGGCGGCAGTTAGCCGATCAGCTTGCCCATCAGGCCGGGCATGATGCTCTCACACAATTGCCGAATAGACGCCTGTTTCAGCAACATCTGGAAGCTGCCTGTCAAGTGGGTCAGGGAGTAAATTCCTTTTTTGTGGCTATTTTGGATCTGGATGGGTTTAAACAAATCAATGATCTGTTTGGTCATGATAGTGGTGATGTGCTGCTTTGCGCTCTGGCGAAACGTATGGAGCTCATTTTTGGCAAGCAAAATATTATCGCGCGTTTGGGTGGCGATGAATTTGGTCTGATCCTGTATAAGCCTCAGAAAATCAAAGAAATTGATGTTTTGCTCACGCAAGCCTTGGGGAAAATTAGTGAGCCGGTTGAAGTGCTGGGCAGTCTTGTGACGGTTTCGGCAACTATTGGTATCTCTTCTTTCCCTTCGGATGCTGATGATCCAGGACAGTTATTACGCTTGGCAGACCTAGCGATGTACGCCGCCAAGACCGCAGGACGAAATGGTTATGTGTTTTACAATGAAGCATTAGAAGCGAAACAGCAGCTTATCGCCGAAGGAATACATATGGCTGAGCAGGCGCTAGCGGAAAATCGTTTTGTTCTTTGGTATCAACCGCTGGTTGCCTTACATGGGCATGTACTTGGTGTGGAGGCCCTGTTACGTTTGGACACGGGTAGAGGAGAAGGTCTGCTCAATCCCAGTCATTTTTCCAGCGCATTGGATCATCCCTTGCTGGCGCGAAAAATCGGGCGTTTTGTGCTGGATGCGGCAGTGCATCAAGGAATGCTTTGGCGTAAGCAAGGCTTTTTCCTGCGGGTCGGTATCAATATTAGTGCCCGGCATCTTCTGGACTCGGATTTTATGCAGGATATTCATGCTATTTTAGCCCGGTATCCCGATTTTCCTCGGGACTTGATTGAACTGGAAGTAACAGAAAGTGCGCCGATGCTTGATTTTCCCTCAGCCATTACTACTTTGCAGGCGATTAATGCGTTGGGAATTCACATTGCCCTGGATGATTTTGGCACCGGGAATGCGTCACTAACCTATCTTCAGCGATTGCCAGCACAAACCATTAAAATCGATCAGAGTTTTGTGCGCGATATCCTTGTTGATAACAAAGATTTGGCCATTGTTGCCGGAGTTGCTTCCACTGCGCAGGCATTGGGCCTGGAAATTGTGGCCGAAGGTGTAGAAAGCCTGGGACATGCGCGCAAGCTCGCAGATCTGGGCGTAAATGTATTACAGGGTTTTGCCGTAGCACAGCCTATGCCGGCTGAGGATATTCTGAATTGGGTAGCGCATTATAAACCCATTCTTCGTGAGGATTGATTATCCGTGTTAGCCGGGCGTCGTCGCTTTTAACTGCCATTGCGGCCAGATGGTCTGAGCCTGGCGATCCAGTATGGCTGCATAAATAATGGTATTGGTCAGTACGCTCTGGACATAATGGCGTGTTTGGCGGTAAGGAATATTGGCAGTAAAAATGGGACCCGCCCAGGGTCCTTGCGTGGGACCATCCCAACGACCCAGCCAGCGCTTGGGTGCTCCCGGGCCGGCGTTGTAAGCGGCTGCCGCGAGTAACTCTGATCCGCCAAAACTTTGCTGTTGCAGGCTGAGATAATTGGAACCCAGCACCAGATTTCCCCGGATGCTGTGCAGATCGGCATCGGCGGCGGCGGGAATGTGTGATTGCAACCATTCAGCAGTGGCAGGCATGACCTGCATCAGCCCTTGCGCGCCAACATCCGAACGGATTCCAAAAGCAAAGCCCGATTCCTGGCGGATGAGACCCGCCAGAAAGGCCCGGCGCAATCCTGTCTGGTTGGCGGCACCGCTGATTTCATCAGCATAAGGGAGGACATAGCCCTGACGCCAGTCACCGCCATGGGGGATCAGGCTGCTGGCGTGAATGCCCAGTAACCAGGCCTGTTGCTGAAAAGCCATACGGGCTGTTGCCTTGATCTGGCCGGGAGTGGAGAGGGTACTCAGGTCATGATCCCACTCACTCAAGGCATCATAATACAAGCCCAGTTGATAGAGCTTGATGGCCGCCCGCTCAGACGCAGTTTCTTGCAACACGGGTAGGGCAACATCTTCTGGTTCAGCGGCGGTATTCGTATTGAGATCCAGGGACTGTCCCAACGCTGCCATGGCTAACTGCCCATAATAAGTCCAGGGGGAAGCGAGGGGGCCGAGTTCTGCTTTCGCCTGCACCGTATGCCCCAGTTGCAGCATGGCTACGGCCTTCCAGAACTGCCACTGCCGTTGCTGGCTTTGCGGAGGATTCATGAGGGTGACGGCATCGTTCACCATGGTCCAGCGTCCCACCCGAATAGCAGTCCGTACCATCCAGGCCAGCATTTCCGGCTGAGGATGAAACTGTGGGTCGGTGTTATAGGCCAACTGATACCAGCTTCCGGATTCGGGACGAAAAGTCTGGGTAGCTTGAAAAGCGCAGTTATACAGTACCCGTGCTTTTTGTGCCGCATTGAGGGTATGGATTTGCTGCACAAATTTTACAGTCTGCAGGGGGTGAATGGTTGCCAGGCGCAACAGGGCAAGTTCAAGAAGACGGGTTTGCGTCCCGGACCATGATCCCGTGCCGTTTTGCTGGATATGCGTTTGTATCCAGATATCGGGATGATCAATGGTGGCAGTCAGCTCTGTTCCAGCCTGACCATTCAGGTAAGGCGCAAAATGGCGCGCTTCAGAAAAAGCCGATGCTTCAAACATCTGCTGCAGTCGCTGCCAGAGTTGATCCTGGGTAATCAGACCTTGCTGCAGGCCGTCGCGGGCCATGGCATTACAGGAATGATTACTGGCCGGCGCGCTGCTCCACAGAAAAAAGGGAGAAACCACATTTTCATTTTGTAAGGCGGGATCACGCAGGGCGTCACAGCGTAACTGGATGAGATCCGGCTTTTGCCCGGATTGGTAAACGCGGGTGAAGTTATTCCAGTCCTGTCGATGCGCCAGGTGGATCAACCATTGCCGACGCAGCAGATGGTGGGCAACACCATCGGGAAAACGCGCGGAATATTGGAGATACTGCTCCTGGGTCAAGGTTTTAAGGCGGGGTTGTAAAGACCAGTAGCCTACCCAGGAACCTATATACGTATTTTCCAGTGCGGGAAGGGCCTCTGCAGCTGGCCTGTAATTACCTTGTGAAAAAGCCGTTGCGGCCGTTTGCAACAGGGATTCCTGCGCCGAATTAAGGGGAATATTGTCTGCATAAGCACTGCCTGCTACGGCAAAAATGCAGGCCGCCCACAGCAATAATTTTTTCTTCACGATTGTTTTTTGAGGTGAAGCCATCGGCCGAGGTGTTTTGCAAGAGAGTGTGAACGTTGCGGATGATCTTTCGCCAGCGGACCAACATGCAAATTCAGTGGTTCGCAGTGATCCTTGCCGTGGCAGATAACCCCATGGGAATCACAGTTTTCACCGGCTTTTTTCAAAATCTGCACCATTTTAGCCTCTGCTTCTGCTCCACAGCGACCATCATACTGGATCAGGACGAGGTGTTTCTCCGGTAGTACTTCTACATGCCCGCCCATTTCTTCAAAGACTTTAAGTTCTGCCAATGCCGAGTCGGTCACCCCATGCAGGGCCCCACTGATGATGAAGCGGTCGCGACGCTGTTCTTCTTGCTGTTTCATGCTTTTTTCCTGCTATGTTAGAGACCATTCAGCATGAATGTCCCGGAAATAATCTACATGCACCCCATTATAGTGCCATCTGGCGGTTTTGTCGGAAAGCTTTTAACCGGGATCCGGCAGCATAGCCTCAGCGCCGAATCTCTGGAAGCGGGGCGAGCAGGGAAGCCAGATCATCCGGGCCAAATTGCAGCTTGTCCTTACGCGCCTTATCGAGCACCCCGGAAGCTAATATGGCTTTTCTCTCCTGCAGCGCCAGGATTTTTTCTTCAATACTGCCCGCTACAATCATTTTGTAGACAAATACGCGCCGCTGCTGACCAATGCGATGGGCACGGTCCGTGGCCTGATTCTCGGCAGCGGGATTCCACCACGGGTCGTAATGAATGACTGTATCGGCTGCTGTGAGGTTCAGGCCAACACCGCCAGCCTTGAGGCTGATCAGAAATAATGAAACCTCACCCCTTTGAAAACGATCAATCGGCGTTTTGCGGTCCTGGGTATTTCCGGTGAGCTGTACGTAGGGAATATGCATTTTATCCAGGCGTGTACTGATCAAGGCCAGCATTTCCGTGAACTGGGAGAACAGCAGAATCTGGCGACCTTCGGCAAGGAGTTCGGGGATCATCTCCATCAGCATGGCGAGTTTGGCGCTTTCCTGAACCTTGCGGGCCTTTTCACTTTTCAACAGGCGTGGATCGCAGCAAACCTGACGTAATTTGAGCATGGCGTCAAGAATCACAATCTGACTGCGCTGAAAGCCCTTTGCGGCAATTTCCTGGCGAATTCTTTCGTCCATGGCACTACGTACGGTTTCATACAGATCACGTTGCGCCCCTTCAATATCCACCGAACGAATAATGATGGTTTTTTCCGGAAGCTCTTGTGCTACTTCTTCTTTTTTGCGCCGCAGAATGAAGGGGCGGACGCGTTTGGCCAGCAGGTCCAGACGCTCCACATCACCATGGCGTTCGATAGGGCCCCGCCAGATTTTTTGAAACGTGCGCAAATCACCCATAAAACCGGGCAGGAGAAAATCAAACTGCGCCCAGAGCTCGCCCAGATGGTTTTCCAGAGGCGTTCCGGTCAGTGCCAGACGATGGGTGGTAGGTATTTCCCGAATCGCCTCGGCAGCGCGACTTTGAGCGTTTTTAACCATCTGCGCTTCATCCAGAATCAGCAAATGAAACTGCTGGATTTTGAGTAGTTCAATGTCTCTCCAGACCAGCGGGTAAGTGGTCAGCACCAGGTCATGACGGGGTATTTCCGAAAACAGGTCCAGTCGCTCCTTACCGTGCAGTGACAACACCCGTAAATCGGGCGCAAAGCGTTCCGCTTCCTCCCGCCAGTTATGAATCAGCGACGTCGGCATAATAATCAGAGCGGGGTTCTGCAGGCGTCCGTTTTCTTTTTCCAGCAATAGGTGCGCGAGGGTCTGGGCGGTTTTGCCGAGCCCCATGTCATCAGCCAAAATGCCACCCAAATCATGCTCCCGCAGAAACTGCAGCCAGGCTAAACCTTCCAGCTGATAGGGGCGCAGCGGCAAGGCAAAACCCCGGGGAGGTTCTACAGGGGGTATTTCGCCACTTTGTGGGAGGCGTTTACTGAGCCTGCGAATGGCTTCCATCCCCTCACTCCGCCATTGCTGACTATCGGTAATTTCGGCCAGTCGCGTGACGTCATAGGCAGAAACACGCATGGGTCCCGAAGCGCCAAGACTGAACAAGTCAATAAGTGTACCTACCAGTGGTTTGAGTCGGTGTGCAGCGGTTTGAATGGGAATTCCCGACGGGGTGTGCAAATGGATAGCTTCTTCATCGGGAATGCCAGTTAAGCCTCCGGGACTCAGCCAGCGTGGGTCACGGGCAAATAGCGCACCCAAAAGTGGAGCCAGCGCCAGCCTTTCGCCTTCGACGACGATGCCTACATCCAGGCCGAGCCAGCCTTCTTCCTCACCGTCCACCTGCATATCCCAGGCATCAATATGCAAAAAATGATGGCGGAAGCCATCCGGCCAGTGGACTTCCCAACCTGCGGCGCGCAAATCCTCCACACCTTCATTCATGAAGGTATTCCAGTCTTTTTCACTGGCCAGTCCATAAATGGGCTGTGGCAGCAAGGAGAGGCTATGAAAAAGACTGGCTTTGGCGACTTTCATGCCGGTATCCGCCAAAATTTTCAGCGCTTTTTTTTCTGCCTTGCGATCGCGTTGGACCTGCACAGTTTCGCCATTGGCGAGAGTCTGTGTTTCGCTGTCATCATCAATGGCAATATGCGCGGGCCCATAGATAAAACTCGGCTGCCCGTAATCAAACCGGCAATTGGGACTCCATTGGCCGGGATAATCCCGGTAGGCCTGCATCCCCATCAATGCCAGGGTGTCGCACCAAAGAGAAGGCTGGAGTGGCTCGGCAATGACCCGAAGATCCTTCACCGGATCGGCCACCGGCGCAGGCAGGTCGGGGGCCGATTCTTCCAGAATATTTCTTAACAGTGCGGCCTCCTGAATGTTGAGAGGTGGTGCCTGGAGAAGGTCCTTCAACAGCGAAGGTTTGATAGGGATGTCAATCGGACCGATTTCGAGATTTTCCGCATCCAGATACCAGGGCACGTCCAGGGTCAGCAAGGTTTGGGTGGGCGGTTCGGTTTCCAGAATGGGATGTTGTTCCGTACCCTTGAGGGTTTTCCAGAGTAATTTACCCGCACGAATATCGCCCATCCGCAATGGGGAGGAACCGGGTTTGTTCATAAACAGGCGTTCACTGGCAGCCAGCATGCCCAGAGCGGCACTACCATGGCGTGGGCCCAGCGTAAAATATCCGCTTCGGGGGGCGTAAACATCTTCAATGAGCAAACGGCGGATGACCATCTGATCCGCTGCATCCAGAAAACCGGGTGGACGGCGCAGGGCCGCTTCAAAATTGCTCCAGGGCGTGAGTTCGCTGCAAATACCCTGCTTGTTCAGGCGTGCTTTGAGACAATGCAGGGTGGGCACACGTTGCTGATGACCACGAATTTCCAGAATCCAGTGGAGTCGATAGGTGGTAGTGGGGATTCTGCGTGGTGGCGGATTCAGATGTGAGCGCAGTTCACCCAGCCATTGCATCACATGCGGCCTGGGGCTGTTGACCGGCTGTGGGCTACCACGTTGGGCCAGATAAGCCAGTAACACGGCGGCGACATGTTTGCAGCGACTGCCAACGGGGCAGGTGCACAAACTGATAAGATGTCCCTGACTAAGATGAATATCCACATGATAAGGATTGCGGATGCTACCTTGTACCCATGCACTGAGCTCCGTGTCGGTTGGTCGTTCGAGATGACTGACCGCCTGTCGATAAGGCTGGGCCTTGCGGATTTCCAGGTCACCCAGCCACTGGCGGAGGATGTCGTAGTCATAGGTGTCCAGACTGGGTAGCGTTTGGTTGCCGCGATGCCAGTTCATCCAGTCGTCATTATTGGGCATTGCCTTGCTTGGATATCCGTTGCGAATACTAATGGACCATGATACACAGCCTGTAGCCCTCTGGGAAAGTGTGCAAATTATCCATGCTAACTGCCTTTTTGGCATTTATCTGGTTATCATGACGTAAACACTGAACAGGATCGAAGGAGTAGGAAGATGGCAGCATTTGGAACCAGTGGGTTAAGAGGCCTGGTCAGCGATTTAACCGATCAGCTGGTTTTTATCCATGTGCGGGCATTTCTTCGTTATCTCCGCGACATCGGCGAATATCAGAGCGGTGAGAAAGTGATTCTCGGCGGCGATTTAAGACCCAGTACCCCACGCATATTGACTGCCAGTTGGGCTGCGGTGCTGGCAGAGGAGGGCAAACCCCAATTTGCCGGTTATCTGCCCTCGCCGGCACTGGCTTTTGCCGGAATCTCGGCAGGAATCCCTTCGTTGATGGTAACCGGCAGTCATATTCCCTTCGATCGTAACGGCATCAAATTTAATCGTCCGCACGGCGAACTGATGAAGGCCGACGAAGCTGGTATTCTCGCCCAGGACATGCAAGTTGCAGCGGATTTATTTACCGAACAGGGTGCCTTGTTGCACCCGCCGCTGGTGCCGGATGCCGACCTGCATTATCTGCAAAACTACCAGAATAGATATCTGGATTTTTTTGGCAAGGAAAGTCTGGCAGGCTTGCGGCTCGGTGTGTATCAGCATTCTGGAGTGGCCCGGGATCTGCTGGTCGATATTTTGGTCGCTATGGGTGCGGAAGTATTGCCACTGGGCCGTTCTGCAGAATTTGTTTCATTGGATACGGAAGCGTTGCGCCCTGAAGATACCGTGTTTGCCCAACAGGCCGTGGCCGAGCATCAGCTGGATGCCTTACTGACGACAGATGGAGACGCTGATCGCCCCATGATTGCGGACACTACGGGGCGCTGGTGGCGCGGCGATGTGCTGGGTGTGCTTACAGCCCGGGCCCTGGGCGCACAAACTGTGGTGACCCCGGTCAGCAGTAATACTGCGCTGGAGTTATCGGGATTGTTTACGCGGGTCCACCGTACCCGCATTGGTTCGCCTTATGTCATTGAAGCCATGCAGGCTGCTCTCGCTGCCGGTGAGGGGCCCGTAGTGGGTTATGAAGCCAACGGCGGATTCCTGCTGGGCAGTCCCCTGCAGCAGCATGGACAGACCTTGCAGCCGCTCCCAACCCGTGATGCCATTCTCCCCATGCTCACTGTTCTGACAGCGGCAAAACAGCAAGGTATTGCTCTTGCGACACTGTTGGACCATTTACCCCCGCGTTTTACCGCCAGTGACCGGCTGCAGGATTTTCCTACCCGGTTGAGTCAGCAGCATCTGGATGCTTTCAGGGGAACCGACAATGTCCTGAATCTGGCAGCATTCAGCCAGACTTTTGGAAAAGTGGCAGGCCCGGCAGGCAGTCTGGATTACACCGACGGGGTGCGTGTGATTCTGGAAAATGGCACCATCATTCACTTGCGTCCTTCGGGAAATGCGCCGGAATTGCGATGTTACAGCGAAGCGGATTCGCCTGAAGAAGCCGAGCGCATGTTGCGTGCTGCTTTGCAAATTATGCATGGCTGGCGGCATTAACTTGTTGCCACGTCTTTCCCGGGCATGGTGGATCTATGCAGGAACCGGACTGATCATTCTCGACCTGCTCCTGATGGTGCTGCGATATCTGGGGGTGGTTTTCAAAACCAATGCCGTAGCGGTGCTGGCGGTCCATCATGGGGTGGATGCGCAAGCCGGGAGCCTCCTGCATCTGGCCAATATTCTGAACATGGTGCGCTGGAAATGGATCGGAGGAATTTTGGTACTGGGTTTCCTCTTCCTGCTTATCGGTTTTTGGCGCTCTTTTTCCCGGCGTCGCTGACGCTGATCTGGCTGAGTAGATAATCCTCATAACTGCCTTTGAAATCTTCAATGCCCTGAGCGGTGAATTCAATAATGCGGGTCGCCAGGGAAGAGACAAACTCGCGATCATGGCTGACAAAAATCAGGGTTCCATCGAACTTTTCCAGCCCGTTGTTCAATGATTCGATGGATTCCATATCCAGATGGTTGGTGGGTTCATCCAGAATCAGGACATTCGGTTTTTGCAGGGTAAGCTTGCCAAATAACATCCGGCCTTTTTCGCCACCCGACAGCACCTTGACGGAGCGCCCGACCTGATCCTGACCGAAGAGCAGACGGCCGAGAACCCCACGAATAGCCTGATCATCGTCTTTTTCGCTGCGCCATTGGCACATCCAGTCGAAAAGAGTCATGTCCTCCGCAAATTCCGGCGCATAATCCTGGGCGAAATAACCGATTTTGACATTTTCCGCCCATTTGATCACCCCGGCATCCGGTTCCGTTTCACCTATCAGGCAGCGCAATAAAGTCGTTTTCCCCAGACCATTGGCACCAATAATCGCAATATGTTCACCTGCTTCAATATGCAGCCGCAGCTTCTGAAAAAGGCGCAACTCACCGAAAGACTTTGATAAATCTTTGGCATCCAGGGCATAACGATACAACTTGCGCTCCTGCTGAAAAACCAGATAGGGATTCTGGCGGCTGGAAGGTTTGACCTCTTCCAACTGGATTTTTTCAAGCTGACGGGCGCGGGAAGTGGCCTGTTTGGCTTTGGAGGCATTCGCCGAAAAACGGCTGACAAAACTTTGCAGTTCTGCCATTTTTTCCTTTTTCTTGTCGTTATCGGCCAGTAATTGATCCTTGACCAGCGTGGATGCGCGCATGTAGTCATCATAATTACCGGGATAAACACGCAGTTCGCCGTAATCCAGGTCGGCCATGTGGGTGCAAACACTATTTAAAAAATGCCGGTCATGGGAAATGATGATGATGGTACTTTTGATGGTGCTCAGCAATTCTTCCAGCCACTGAATAGTATGAATATCCAGATTGTTGGTAGGTTCATCCAGGAGGAGGATATCAGGATCGGCAAATAAAGCCTGGGCCAAAAGCACGCGCAGTTTCCAGCCCGGCGCCACCCCCGACATCAGGCCGTCGTGCTGCTCCAGAGGAATGCCCACGCCAATAAGGAGTTCCCCGGCTCGGGCTTCAGCCGAATAACCGCCCAGTTCGGCAAAATCACTTTCAATGTGGGCTACCGCCATGCCATCTTCTTCATTCATTTCCGTCAGGGAATAGAGGCGATCGCGCTCCATTTTCACCTTCCAGAATTCGCCATGACCCATCATGACCGTATCCAGTACCGTATATTCTTCAAAGGCAAACTGATCCTGGCGCAATTTGCCCAGCCGTTCGCCACTACTCAAGCTGACATTTCCGGCGCTGGGTTCGAGGTCGCCACCCAGGATTTTCATGAGAGTGGTCTTGCCACTGCCATTGGCACCAATCAGACCGTAGCGGTTGCCGTCCCCGAAGTCCACGGACACGTTCTCGAACAATGGTTTTGAACCAAACTGCATGGTCAGTTGATGGGTACTGAGCACGGCATACTCCAATACGCAATAATGAATGGGCGCGATAATAGCACTGATCGGGATATAAGTGTCCTTGCTTGTGGGCATGCTGAACAAATGATCCGCTTGACAGCAATCAAGCCTATACCTTAGCTTTATGAGTTGAACAACGCTGGGGGCGTCTGCCAGGGGGCAGGCTGAGAGGAACCCTTGGAACCTGATCCGGGTCATGCCGGCGTAGGGAAGCGCTACAGGATCAACTGTCTGCGTCCTTCTTCCGTGTCCCGATCATGTTTTTCGCAATGCACTGGAATTTGGAGGAAGCACAATGGCGACACGTCCCACCGATATTACCCATAACATGCAGGAAGCCACGGTCACCACAGGATCCATACCGGGTTCCCGCAAGGCCTACCTCAGCGGTGAAATGTATCCTGAATTACGTATTCCCCTTCGTGAAATCCAGCAGACCGACTCCCGCAACCGCGATGGTTCGGTGGAGCATAATCCGAATATTCCCGTGTATGACTGTAGTGGTCCCTTCACTGATCCTGATACCCAGATTGATATTCATGCGGGACTTCCTGCTACCCGTTGGCAGTGGACTGCCATGGAGACGCCGCTGGAGCATCGTCCTGAACCGAGTTCGGCTTATGGTCGGGCCCGCCTCGCTGATGTCAGGACGGCTGATTTGCGTTTTCAACAGCGCCGCGAAATCCGGCGGGCCGCAGAAGGCGCAAATGTCTCCCAAATGCATTATGCACGACGTGGAATCATCACCCCGGAAATGGAATATGTGGCTATTCGTGAAAATCAGGGCCTGGAAAAATTGCGCGCCACCCATCCCGAACTGTTTCGCGCGCATCGTGGCGAATCCTTCGGAGCGCAGATTCCGGATGTGGTCACCCCGGAATTCGTCCGTGAAGAGATTGCCCGTGGTCGTGCCATCATCCCTGCCAATATCAACCATCCCGAACTGGAACCGATGATCATCGGCCGCAATTTTCTGGTAAAGATCAATGCGAACATCGGTAATTCAGCGGTCACTTCTTCCATTGCCGAAGAAGTCGAAAAAATGGTCTGGTCCATCCGTTGGGGTGCCGACACCGTGATGGATTTATCCACCGGCAAGCATATTCATGAAACCCGCGAATGGATTATTCGCAACAGCCCCGTTCCCATTGGTACCGTACCCATTTATCAGGCCCTCGAAAAAGTCGATGGCAAAGCTGAAGATCTGACCTGGGACTTATACCGCGATACGCTGATTGAGCAAGCTGAACAGGGCGTGGATTACTTCACCATTCATGCCGGAGTATTGCTGCGTTATGTGCCTCTTACTGCCCGGCGGCTTACGGGTATTGTTTCCCGGGGTGGTTCCATCATGGCCAAATGGTGTCTGGCGCATCATCAGGAAAGTTTCCTCTACACTCATTTTGAGGAAATCTGTGAAATCATGAAAACCTATGATGTCAGCTTTTCACTGGGCGATGGCCTGCGTCCAGGTTGTCTGGCAGATGCCAACGATGAAGCGCAGTTTGCCGAGTTGCATACTTTGGGTGCGCTCACCCAGATTGCCTGGAAGCATGACGTGCAGGTGATGATTGAAGGTCCCGGCCATGTGCCCATGCAGATGATTCGCGCCAATATGGACGAAGAGTTGCAGCACTGTTTTGAAGCCCCGTTTTATACTTTGGGACCCTTGACCACAGATATTGCTCCAGGCTATGACCATATCACCAGTGCCATCGGTGCAGCACAGATCGGCTGGTATGGTACTGCCATGCTCTGCTATGTGACCCCCAAGGAACATCTGGGCTTACCCGATAAAAATGATGTTCGGGAAGGGGCTATTACCTACAAGATTGCTGCCCATGCTGCGGATCTGGCCAAGGGCCATCCGGGTGCCCAGGTGCGGGATAATGCCTTGTCCAAGGCGCGCTTTGAATTTCGCTGGGAAGATCAGTTTCACCTGGGTCTGGACCCGGAAAAAGCCCGGGAATATCACGATGAAACCCTTCCCCAGGAAGGGGCCAAGGCCGCGCATTTCTGTTCCATGTGTGGACCGCATTTCTGCTCCATGAAAATTTCCCAGGATTTGCAGGAATACGCCCAGAATCAAGGCGCAGAAGATCTGGAGGCAGCGCGCGCCCGGGGCTTGCAGGAAAAAGCCGAGGACTTCCGGCGTTTAGGTAAAAACATTTATTTGCGTTGAGTTCTAAAAAGGGCAGTTGCCATAGGTACTTTGCAGCGACTTTTGGCCTGCGCCGTTGTTGTTCTTGGCGAAATCCTGCGCCCGTCAGGAGAGCTGTTTGAGCCCGCAGGGCGAGTTCTCTCCTGACAGCAGGATGAGCCTTAGAACAACAGGCGAGGGACAACGGAGCAAAAAGTACCTATGGCAACTGCCCTTTTTAGGTGGTGATCTGATTTTCTACAATAAAAAAGCCCGGATAAACCGGGCTTTTTTGACCGGGACAAAGTCCCGATCACTGACTCGACTCAGAACCGCTTGCGTGTATAAAAATACGCGATAACGGTAATGAAAAAATACACAATGGGTAAAAAGAAAATATAGTCTTCCAGATGCATGGTCTTACTCCTTTAATGTAAGCGTCCGGTTTTGCCCTGACTTTCCGCATCCTGTTTTTCATACATGACCGCACCGGCGACGGCGATCAGCACAATCATGGTCGTACCCACCAACCAGGCGAAATACCAGGGGCCATAGTCACCAGTGATGACTGCCAGAAACAGGGATAACGCCATGATGAGAGCCATCCCGACAAAAGTGAAAAGATTTTTCATGACTGGGTTGCTCCCTTAATAAGCATGGTCATCGGCGGGGTTGGGCGGGTTGACCTTGCCGCGCATGACCCGAAAACACCAGGTGGTATAAGCCAAAATCGTGGGTACGAAAATGGCGGTGAAAATGGTCATCCAGATCAGGTTGTAACGACTTCCCGAAGCATTCCAGATAGTCAGACTCTGGTTGAGATTCTCAGACGAAGGCATCAGGAAAGGGAACATGGAAGCTGCTACCGTGCCTAAAATGCCAATCCAGGCAATGGCTCCCAACCACCAGCCGAGGATGGGTTTGTTGGCACGCAACATCAATGCACCGAACAGCATCCCGGCAATGGCCAGCAACGGGATAATCCACAAAATGGGTTGTGCTGCATAATTATCCAGCCATGCACCAGAAACCGCATGCACCACCTGACCACTGACGGCGTTGGCGGGCATTCCCGGATCACCGCTGATGAGGCTATACCCCGTCATGCCGGAAATCATGAAGCCACCAATGATAAACAGCACAATGGCAATGATCCCTGCAGTGCTGGCGTAATTTCGGGCGCGGGAAGCAATGGGGTCGGTACCGCGCAGCATCAACATGGCCCCGCCCTGATATACCGACATGCTGACCGCCAATAAGCCGCTTAGAATGGCAAAGGGGTTCAACAAATACCAGATGAAGGACTCCGTCTGATAATACTGACCATCCCAACCAAAATGAAAGCCGACGCCTTCGAGAATATTACCGATGGCTGCTCCATAAACAAACATGGGCAAAAAGCCGGAGACCAGGAAAACCCAGTCCCAGGAATCCCGCCACTTGCTGGCCGCCACTTTGGAGCGATATTCAAAAGCCACCGGACGTAAAATCATACTGAACAGCAGCAGGATCATGACAATGTAAAAAACTGAAAAAGAAGTGGCGTAAAGGGTTGGCCAGGCCGCAAAAATGGCCCCGCCGCCCAGAATAAACCAGACCTGATTACCGTCCCAATGGGGACCCACCACATTCAGGGCCTGACGGCGCTCGCCGTCATTTTTGCCGACGAAGCGCAGCAGGGTACCAACACCCATGTCCATGCCCACCATGATGGCAAGGCCCATGAGCAGGACGCCCAGCAGCACCCACCACAATAGTTTAAGTCCAATATAGAGATCCATTGTGTTGCCTCCTTATTTCTTGGCCAGACTGGGCTTGGCAAAAACGGGCTGACCGGCCATACCGCCCCCGGCAGGAGCCTTGTCATGACCATGATGGCTGGCTTGTGGGCCAAGACGCGCGTATTTGAACATCAGGTACATTTCTGCAGCGATGAACGAGCTGTAAAGCAGTACAAAACCGATCAGGGAAAAAATCATGTAGCCGACGCTGTGACTGGAAGCTGACACAAAGGTGGGCAACATATTGTAAACCGTCCAGGGTTGCCGACCATTTTCTGCCGTAATCCATCCAAATTCACAGGCAAACCAGGGTAATGGAATACTCCATAAGGCGACTTTCAGGAGCAGGGGATGCTTTTCCACCTCATTTTTGAGGCTGAAATAGGCGGCAAATGCAAAAATGGCGAGCATGATAAAGCCGAAAGCCACCATGATACGGAATGCCCAAAATTCTACCCAGACATTGGGAACCGTTTCGTGAGCCGTTTTGTCCACGACGCTGGCGAGATTGCTGGCATCCACCTTTTTCAGGTCCTGATCAGGGGCGTACTGCATGGCCAGAAAGCCATAGCCCATGTCTGTCTGATACTGTTTGAAGGTCGCCAAAGCCTGCACGTTACTGTGGTCATGATTATATTCTTTCAGGGCAACCATGGCCTTGATGCCATTAACTACTTTGGGCTTGGCTTCATCCACCAATTGATGAATACCGGGGATGACGGTGTCCTCCGAGTGGGTAAGCAGAGGCGTCAGCACATAGGGAACACCAATTTCAAAAAGGTTTTTACCTGCAGCCTTATCCGGGAAAGCAATCAGATTCCAGGGTGCAGATGCCGTGTTGTAGTCTGTATTCCAGATGGCTTCCATGGCCGCCACTTTCATGGGTTGAGCCTTGGCGTCAATGAAGCCCAGTGCATCGCCCAGAGTCACCACACCAATGGTGGAAATCACTCCGAAAACGGCAGCAATACGAAATGAACGCAGGGCAATATCCTTGCGCTTGTTGGTGAGCAGATAGAAGGCACTGATCCCCATGACAAACATGGATCCGGTCACAAAACCGGCGATGGAGGTATGGACAAATTTTGCCTGAGCGTCTTCATTAAAAATCAACTGGACAAAGCTGCTGAATTCCAGGCGCATGGTATTGGGATCAAAGGTTCCGCCTCTGGGGTCCTGCATGAAGCCATTGGCGATCAGAATCCACAATGCGGAAAGGTTGGAGCCCAGCGCTACCAGATAGGTAACGACCAGATGGGCCTTGGCACTGATCCGGTCCCAGCCAAAAAACATGATGCCCACAAAGGTGGATTCCATGAAAAACGCCATCAGGCCTTCAATAGCCAGAGGCGTACCAAAAATATCTCCGACGAAATGGGAGTACATGGACCAGTTGGTACCAAACTCAAATTCCATGGTCAGGCCCGTGGCCACACCCAATGCAAAATTAATGGCGAAAAGCTTGCCCCAGAACTGGGTCATTTCCTTGTAAATGGGTTTCCCCGTGATGACATAAACCGACTCCATGGTGGCCAGCAGAAATGACAGGCCCAGAGTCAGGGGTACAAACAGAAAGTGATACAGGGCTGTCAGCGCAAACTGCAGACGCGACAGCTCGACCACCGTGGGATTAATTAACATATCCATGAACATCCTCCTACAAAGAAACCGGGTTGTTCCGGTCCGGCGTGTAACGGTGCACCTCTTCATCAGGTGATCCGGGTTTTTTTACTGCGTTACTGCTTTTGCTGGTGCTATTAGTGAACAGGCGGGAATACTTTTGAAAAATTTCCCGATGTCCATTTTGGTTATGGAACCAGTTGTCTTTGCGGCGGACTTCTTCAATGCTGGTCAGGCGTCTTTCCTTGGTTTCGAGACCGGGGTATACCAGGGTTTCCCCTGGAAATGTCATTAATTGTTGAGTAATACTTTGATAAAGTACTCGCGTATCATCTGTGCTGGGGCAGGGTAGGGTGCTGTTGACCAATAAGGTTTTTCCAGTAAACAGGCGATCCTCCCAATGGTAAGTGAGGGCGCAGGGACTTTGTCCGGGAGTATGCAAAACCTGCAGGCTTTCTTCGCCAAAATAAAGGCGATCGCCATGGCGCAAACGCAGATCAATCTGACTGTTTGTATTACTTTCATGAGCCAGCACCCGCGCCCCAGTGGCCGTCTTCAGCTCTTCTGCCGCACTCATCTGTTCGACCTCATGGTGGGTCTGCAATATGTACGTCAGGATGAGGCCCC
Organism: Acidithiobacillus albertensis; assembly: GCF_001931655.1. Taxonomy (NCBI): domain Bacteria; kingdom Pseudomonadati; phylum Pseudomonadota; class Acidithiobacillia; order Acidithiobacillales; family Acidithiobacillaceae; genus Acidithiobacillus; species Acidithiobacillus albertensis. The sequence continues at coordinate 1,211,228 of NZ_MOAD01000001.1, forward strand.
GCTCCTGAATAAATAGTGCGAAACTTTCCAAAAGCGCAGGCACCGGATCAATAATGACGGCTTCCCGAGTGACGGGATCACCCAGCAAATAACTGAGTGCGCCTTTTTGGGAATCACATAGTTGTCTAAAAATCATCTGCTCCACCGTCAGTTGCCACCGGACGTCAGAGCATCAGCAAACTCTGTGCCATTTTCAGGAGTTTGTATGCGGATATCCTTTTTATGAAAAAACATCATTATTTCAATGTAATATTTGAAATTTGGGCGGTATATTTTTCTGAAGGCCTAGTGCCCCTGCAGCCTCACACCCGTAAACTGTCAAAAATGACATAGACGATTTGGCAGAGACTGCTACAATTGTCAGTGCGCAGGTGCTGCGGCGGGAGGTTTATGACTGATTTACTGAAACAATTGCGACCGGAAATGACTTCATTACTGGATTGTTTTAGTACTCCGGCAGTACTTTTGTGCGCCGACTATACAGTATTGGCCGCCAATCAGGCCTACCGGCGCGCTTTTGGCGATGGCAAACCCCTGCAGGGTCGACGTTGTGCGGAAATTATGGCCGAGGCGGGGTTTGCCTGTCAGCAAAGTGGTAATCACTGTCCTCTGGACAACTGTCAGCAGACGGGCGTGGATCAGCATGTAGTCCATTCCCATACCTCGGGAAATACCCAAATTGATTTGTACCCTATTCGTAATGAACGCGCCGAAGTCGTTTATTTTCTTGAATTGCTGAATGTGACCCCCGCAGACGCAACGCATGGGACACCGGCTATGGTCGGCCAATCGGAGGCCTGGCGGGAGGTAGTGCGCCTCATTCGACGGGTAGCTCCCGGTGATGCGGCAGTGCTCCTTCTTGGGGAATCCGGAACCGGCAAGGAACTGGCTGCAGCGGCGGTACATCAGGCCAGTCATCTCAGTCACGGACCCTTCATCACCGTCGATTGCTCCGGTTTGCCGGAAACACTTTTTGAAAGCGAATTGTTTGGTCATGAAAAAGGCGCATTTACGGGTGCCCATTCCCGAAAAACCGGTTTGGTTGAAGCCGCCAATGGGGGAACCTTGTTTCTGGACGAAGTGGGTGACATTCCTCTTAACCTTCAGGTGAAATTGTTGCGGCTTCTGGAAACCGGCACGTTTCGCAGGGTAGGGGGGGTTGAACCGATTCGTTCCCGGTTTCGACTGATTTCAGCAACGCACCGTCATCTGGAAAAAATGGTCGCAGAGGAGCGTTTCCGTCAGGATCTTTATTATCGTATCAACACGTTCCCCATTGCTTTACCGGCGTTGCGGGATCGTCTGGATGATATTCCCTTGCTGGCCGCAGCCATTTTGCAGCGCATCCCGGCAGCCAAGGGGCTGCAACTGCACGCTGATACTCTACAGTTGCTGGGTCAATACACTTTTCCGGGCAACATCCGCGAGTTGCGCAACATTCTTGAACGCGCGGCGCTGATGGCCGATGAACATTGGATACTCCCCCAGCATCTGCCCCTGGCCCTGCAAGAGCAAGGCACGCCGCCCAAACAGGATAATCATGCCAAAATTTCCGGCTTGGATGCCATTGTTCCCTTGGCTGATCTGGAGGCCCAGTATTTACGATGGGCGCGGAGTGCTTTTGGCGGGGATCGACGCAGTCTGGCCGCCCGGCTGGGTGTCAGTGAGCGCACCCTTTATCGTAAGCTGGATGCCTTGAAGGAAGCACATGGTCTTGAATGAAAATATCTGGCCCGAAGGCTTGTGGATCCGAGCCGCAGCGCAGCAAGAGGCCCCCTGCATTATGTTGATGCATGGCCTGGGCGCATCCAAAGAAGACCTTGCTCCCCTCGCAGACTTTGTCGATCCGGAAAAACAGTTTCGATGGGTTCTCCCCGATGCTCCAGTACGTCCGGTCACTCTCAATGGCGGGCGGCCAATGCGGGCCTGGTATGATATTTATGGGCTGGGTCGGGATTCTGGCGAAGATGCAGCGGGAATGGAACACATGGCGACTCGCCTCGCTGCGCTGATGGAGCATGAACAGCAGCAGGCAGGTACTCAACCCTTGATACTGGGCGGGTTTTCCCAGGGCGGGGCGATGGCGCTTTATTTGGCTTTTCATCATGCTTGTCCGGCGGCAGCTGTGCTGGCTTTCAGCGCCTATTTACCGCTTCGCCAGACGCTTCCTCAGTCCGCTCAGGTGACTCCGATTTTCTGGGGGCATGGTCGTTCCGATACCGTTCTGCCTTTGGAATATATGGAAATTGCCCGCGACATCATGGAATCCCTGGGGTACGCTCTCAGTACCCATATTTATCCCATGGATCATAGTATTTGTGCGGTAGAGCTTGTGGACGCACGGAAATTTTTGGACAGCATAGTCATGCAAGGAAATTTGAAAAAATCATGAATACCCTCTGGATTGAGCAGTTTGTACATATACTCGCGGTGATTGTCTGGATTGGCGGCCTGTTTTTTGTGACGATGGTGCTGGCCCCGACCCTGAAAAAAGAAATCACGCAGAACAGTACGCGTATTGCCTTGATGCATGTGTTGCTGCGCCGTTTCTTTTTCTGGATGTTGCTCGCGGCTTTCCTGTTATTGCTCACGGGTTATAGCATGGTGTTCGTTTTCTACGGGGGATTTGCCGCTCTGACCATCCCCGAATGGATCATGGTGGTATTAGGCACGATCATGGTGATGATTGTTCTGCACACTTATTTTGCACCACTCAAACGGCTGCGCCGGGCGGTACGTGATGAGGACTGGCAGGCGGGTTCCAAAGCCCTGGGTCAGGTGCGAATGCTGGCCAGCACCAATCTTGTGCTGTCTTTTATTGTCATTCTGGTGGGGATATGGGGCGTGTTTGGCACGCCCTGGTGATAGTGGCTGAGTTTCGATGCCTAATCAGATGATTCCGCAGATCCAAAAATCTGTTCTTCCAGTCCCCAGCGGGCTGCCAGTGTTTCGGTGGCATTGACCAGTTCTTCGGCGCGGGATGGATGGTTGACACGTATTTCGGCAATACGGCGCAGCGCTTCTTGGCGATCGCCACTGTTGGCGAGCAGATGAATCAGTTCTCCGGCATCCCGGCCAATAATTTCGCCGCCCAATAACTCACCACTATCCATATCAGCGAGCAGTCGCACGAAACCTGCTGTGTCATCCTGACCCAATGCCCTTGGCGAGGTTTCAAACGCCGCGAAGCCTACGGCTGGTTCATAACCTTGGTCTTCTGCTGTGTCATCATCCAGGCCAATGCGCGCCAGCTCTAACGCTGAATAAACCAGTTCCGGTACCCAGGCTGGATTCCGCTCCAGTTTTTCTTCACTGAGCAGGTTGTGAATGATGATTTGGGCGTCGCTCAGAGCCTGATTGGCATTCATGATCGGGCCCACTACATCCCCAAGGGCAAAAATACCCGGTTCTGCGGTTTCCAGGTGTTCATCTGCTTGTACAAAGCCTTTTTCATCAAGTTCCACAGCCGTATTTTCCAGACCCAGGCCCTGGGTGAAAGCCTTACGCCCGGTTGCCAATAGTACCCAGTCGCCCTGTACGGATTGCCCGTCTTCTGCAAAAACCGTCACGCCCTGATCATCCTCGGCAATGCGTGCTACGCGAAAATGCTCTACGGCCTTAATATCCAAGGCGTTGAGGGCGGCTTTCAGGGTATCCTTGGCTTGTGGTGAAAATTGGGTATGGGCCAGTGAGGCGGAGTTCACCAGCCATTGCACGTCTTTATCCAGCTGATCAAAAATATATGCAAACTCTGTGCCGATTACGCCGCCGCCAATCAGTATAACGCGCTTGCCCGCCGGAGCTCCGTCGTCATAAAGCATGTCGCTGGTGAGCACTTTTCCAGGAATGGTCTGGATGCCCTCGGGAAGGGCAGGGGTGGATCCCGTTGCAATAATTGTGTACCGCGTTTGTATCTGGCTGCTGCCAGTTGGGCCGTCAACGCTAATATGCCGGGCATCTACAAAGCTGCCGGTTCCTTCCAACAGTTGCACCCCCAGACGTTTGAGGTAATCCACATAACTGTTGCGAACGGACTCGACTACCTGGTGCTGATGTTCCCAGGCTTGAGCCATGTCCCCTTTCAGATCAGTGCCGATGACACCGCGTTTGGCAAAATGCCGGCTTTGTTCAATCCATTTGGCCGTTTCGTGCCAATCTTTTTTGGGAACACAACCACGGTTGAGGCAGGTTCCGCCCCAGGTAGCACTTTCAATAATGGCCACTTTTTGGCCACGTAAAGCCGCCAAAACTGCAGCACGATATCCACCTGGTCCACTACCAATAATGGTGATATCTACTTGATAATTGCTCATAAGTCCATCCTTATCATTCGGTTGAAAAATATTTCAAAAGTAGTTTATGAAGTATTTTGCGGTAATTAAATTTCCTGTTGTTTTTCGGCGACGAGAAGGTTTTTGTTACGGTTACGGTTTGGTGTCGCGCAAAGTTGCATCAGTTTAACAGGAAATTTAGATAAATTAATACTTTCAGCGGGTTAGATCTTGTCCGCAAAATTATTGATGAATGACGGCATTATCCATAGCATTTTTTATGGCTGATTTCGGCATTCTGCGTCGGGCAGAGGCGACAAAAATATCAGGGCATTCAAAAAAAGTAAATTATAAACATATAGTTAATATTTTGGTACAAGAATTGCTTAACCATCACCATGAACTATTTATCTCATAATTATTCCTCCTTGAAGCTTGCTTCTGCTATTGCGCTCAGCCTGTCAGGCTGGGCCTTCAGCATTGCGGCGTCGGCGAATGATTTTAACATGCAGAACGTAGAGTCCAAGGCCCAGGCACTGGTAGACACGCATTATAATCCCAAGCCTTTGCCGATTCCTGCTTTTCTCAAAAATCTAAGCCCTGAACAGTACAGTCAGATTCAGGACACGAGACCTTTGTGGCAGAACGAGAATACGCCTTTTCAGGCACAATTTTACCTGCCCGGTTCCTGGTTTCATCAGCCTGAAGTCATCCGCGAAGTGGTCAATGGCAAGGTGCGACCCATCCCTTTTAATCTCGGAGACTTCAGTTTTGGTAATTTAAAGGTTCCCGCTGATCTGCCGAGTGACCTGGGTTACGCCGGATTCCGCTTGTTAGCGCCTCTGAATACGCCGCCGAACTATAACGAATTTATTTCCTTTTTGGGCGCAACCTACTTTCGTGCGGTGGGTAAACATGCCGTTTATGGCACTTCAGCACGCGGTCTGGGTATTGATACGGCCCAACCGTCTGGAGAAATATTCCCTTACTTCAAAGAGATCTGGCTGGAAAAGCCGCAAGCCGGTGCGCAGGATATGGTGGTTTATGCGCTTATGGATAGTCCAGTAGCCACAGGTGCTTACCGCTTCACCATCCAGACCGGTGACAGTACGAAGGTACAGGTGCAGGCCACCATATATTTGCGTAAACCCGTACAGGTGCTTGAACTGGCGCCTTTGACCAGCATGTACTGGCACGGTCATGGTCGTGGGATTACCGCCGGCGACTGGCATCCTGCACAGCATGATTCCAGCGATCTGGTCATGGCCAATGGTAATGGCGAGTGGTTGACCCGTCCTATTGATAATCCCCTGCAAATTCAGACTACGACCTACAGCATGGATCACCCGGTAGGCTTCGGTCTGATTCAGGAAGATCGTGATTTTTCCGCCTATCAGGGTATTGAAACCCAATACCAGCGCCGTCCCAGTGTTTGGGTACAACCGGTAGGAGACTGGGGAAAGGGTCAGGTACGTCTCGTTGAGCTGCCTACCAATAACCGGGACATGGACAACATTGATGTTTTCTGGGTTCCGGATCAGGAACCCGCTCCGAAAACGCCCCTGCATTTTGCCTACAACTTGCGTTTCTTTCTGGATAACCATGGCCTGATTCCTTTGGCCCATCCCGTCGGAACCTATCTTGGCGATGACCCGAAAACCGCCGGAGCGCGTACGGTCGTTATTGATTTTGGCGGTGGTGCTCTGACGAAATTACCCGGGAATATGCCTGTTAAAGCCCATCTCACGGCTGAAAACGGGGCTCAGATTTTGAGCCAAAAGCTGGAATGGGATGCTAAGGATCATTTTTGGCGGGTGATTGCAGTCATACAGCCGCAAACGGCTTCACCCAGTAATGTGCGTTGTTATTTAACCCTCGATAAGCAGGTTATGACCAATACCTGGACTTATCTTCTTCATGCGGCAAAGGAGTAGGTGTAATGTTTAAAGATGAATCAAGCTACAGCGTCAATCCTGCGGGTGAGTGGCTGGCAGGTTGTACAGCAGAGGCCCTGGTCGTCGCAAATAGCGCACCCGTTCTTGCTCGTATGGAGCGGTATATGGCGTATCTGGCGTTAACCGATGCCCAGCGTTTATGGATACGTGGTCAGGTGATCAGCCAATTGCAAGGCGTGGAAACCCATCAGGATGCGCTTTATGCCCGGGCTTTTGCCAGTCTGCATCAGGCACTGGCGACTCTGGGAAATGGGGATGAGCTGGATGCCCGCCTCGATCTTTCCCTGCGCATGACTGCAAATGCGGCCCAGGATGCCCGATCATGCCGTTGGCTACAGCAGCAGGTAGCGCCTGCCATTCAGCGCAGCAATATGGCCTCTCTTCCCATGAATCGTTCCTGGCTGGCTGCCGCATCGCGCCTGTGGCAGACATTGTTTAGCCGCAGCAAGGTATTGACGAGCCGCCGTATTCTGACCGGAGAAGTCTGAATTGGCACGGGCTATGGCCCGGCAGTGGGAAACCATCAGCCGGTACCGACGTTATTGGTTAAGTGCTTTTATTATTTTGCCGGCCTGTAGTGCAGGCCTGATGCTGGATCAGGTTCTTGCCGATCGCTTGCCGCTCTGGTTGGAAATACCTACTCTCATCATATTTTCCATGCTGTTTGCCTGGATTTCTGCAGGCTTCTGGACAGCACTGGTTGGCTTTATTCTGCTGATGAGCGGGCGCACTGATACCGCCCCCGGTAGCCCCGAACTCCGCCTGGCTGAGCCCCTCCCACAGAATAAAGTGGCGATTCTCATGCCCATTTATAATGAAGAAGTGGAGCGGGTGGCTGCCGGGCTACAGGCCACTTTCAAATCTTTGCAGCGGGCTGGGGCCTTGGCCCATTTTGAATTTTTTCTGCTCAGTGATACCCGCAATCCTGATATTTGGTTACGTGAAGAACTGGTCTGGTCGGCGCTTTGTGAGTCGCTGGATGCTTTTGGCAAAATTCATTATCGAAGGCGACCAGTTAATAATAAAGCCAAAAGTGGCAATGTCGCTGATTTTTGCAGACGCTGGGGCCGCGCTTACGAATATATGGTAGTGCTGGACGCTGATAGTGTCATGAACGGTGAAACCCTCTATCGCATGCTGGAAATGATGGAAGGAAATCCGCAGGTCGGTATCATTCAGACCCAGCCGGTGGCCGTCAATCGGGAAACCTTATATGCCCGTCTGCAACAATTTGCGCAGCATCTGTATGGCCCGATTTTCAGCGCCGGATTGCGTTTCTGGCAGTTGGGTGACGGGCATTACATTGGTCATAATGCCATTTTGCGAACTGCCCCGTTCACCGAATTTTGCGCCTTGCCCGTATTACCCGGTCGGCCTCCTCTGGGTGGACCCTTGCTCAGTCATGATTTTGTCGAAGCGGCACTGATGGCCAGAAATGGCTGGGAAGTGTGGTTTGTACCCAGTCTGTCAGGTAGTTATGAGGAAGTTCCTCCCACCCTGATTGATGATTTGAAACGGGATAGACGCTGGGCGCAGGGCAATCTGCAACATCTGCGTTTATTGGCCGGGGAGGGCTTGCGTTCTGCCCACCGCTTCCTTTTCATCAACGGGGCCATGTCTTTTCTGGCGGCACCGCTCTGGGGACTGTTTTTGATTCTTGGCGCGTTGGGTTCCCTGCATTGGGCTGGTGGAGGGAATGATGATACGGTCACCCCTTTTCATTGGGGAAGTGGCATTGATCCCTTACCGTTCTGGTTGTTTGGGGTGACGGCTGTTTTACTGCTTTCACCCAAGTGGATGGCCGTTCTTTGGGTGGCCCGTCAGCCTGGTCGCCGCCAGCAGTTTGGGGGATTGTCTCATCTTATTCTGAGCATGCTGGTCGAGAGTTTGTTTTCGGTTTTGATGGCCCCTATCCGGATGGCTTTTCATAGTCAGTTTGTCATTCAAACCCTCATGGGGAAGGGCGTACGTTGGGGGGCTCAGGTGCGTGGTGACCAGGAAACCAGCTGGTCAGTAGCCCTGCGTTTTTTTGGTTGGTGTTCGGCACTGGGGCTGGTGCTGGCAGTTGCTCTGTACCCCTTTTTGGGTTTCTGGCATTTTGTCTGGTTGGTTCCAATTTTGGGTGGTCTGGTCGCCGCCGTGCCTTTGGGCGCATGGACCAGTCGCCCTGGGCTGGGACGCTGGGCACGCCAGCATCGCCTGTTTGTGATTCCCGAGGAGGTCATCGTCCCCGAAGAATTGCAGTCATTGGATAGTGACAGTGTGGCCTATCTTCCGCACATTGAGGGAGATGCTTTTGTGCAGGTCGTAGTTGATCCTCGCTTTAATGCCATTCACAGCGCCTTGCAGCGCAATCGCACCGGATTATGGCCGCGTGCTGCCAGTCTTTGCCACAAGGCTCTGGAAGAAGGCCCCCAGCAACTCAGTAATCGCGAGCGTAATATCCTCTTGAGTGATCGCAACTCCATGCTGTCTCTACACCGGGCTGTCTGGTCCATGAATGACCGGGAACGCTTGACGGCCTGGGGCGTGGAGAGTGACGATCAGGATCTGATCAATCAGGCAGGACAATAACCCTATGGCAAAAAATGGTGAAACCCTTGATCTCATGGCTTTGGCTGGCATCCGCAATGATCTGGATGATCTCCGCGCCCGTGCCCAGGCAGGAGATCCCGTAGCCCAGTTCAATATGGGCGTGAAATACGCCGAAGGGTCTGAGGTCCCTCAGGATTATCAGGAAGCTGCGCGCTGGTATAGTGCAGCGGCAGACCAGAATGATGCACCCGCGCAATTCAATCTGGGCTTGCTGTTTTATCAAGGCCAGGGGCTGCGCAAGGATTTATTCTGCGCTTACGAGTTATTCAGTCTCGCCGCAGCGCAGGGTGATACGCGTGCCCAGGCCGGGATGACGGCGATTCTCGGCGAGGTCCCCACTGAACTCGCTGAGGAGCTCATTAAAAACTTTGGGCAGGGCGACCAGGGTGCCGCTACCCACTAAGCTGAAAATGGCAAATCTACCAAGAGCTTTTAGTGGCTTAAGCGGGCAGCCTGATTGCCCCTGACAAGGCCTATTACCCATCAGGAAGTATCCGAGCCCGCCAGGCAAGGGTTGTTTGCTGCAGTTTTAGCGGCGGTTACGGATTGCTGATAAGCGTTCGGTATGCTGACCTTTGCCGCCCAGATAAGTCGGTACGATACTTTCAATGGCTGTAGCCTGAATACCAAACACTTCCTGCAAATCCTTTTTGCTGGAAATGTTATCTACGGACAATGACTTCAAATTGTCACGCGTCAGCACCTTGCCCGGCAGTTTTTCCATCAGTCCCGCTTGCAGGTTGCCCAATAAAGGACAGAGCGCAATCACCTTGCGATGCGTGCCAATCAGGCTTTGGGTATAAGCAATCAACTCACCCAGGGTATAGACCTTGGGACCGCAGAGATCAAAAGCCTTGCCATACGTTTTTTCGTCGTCTATGGACTGCACAAATGCACTCACTACATCTTCAATCCACACCGGCTGCATTTTGGCCTCAGTGCCGGCCATGGGTAAAAAGAAAGGAATATTGCGCAGCAGTTGAGCAAAGCGATTGAAGAAGCTGTCCCCTTCACCAAATATGATCGAAGGACGAAATGAAGTCACTTTAAGACCGCGTCCCCAGAGTAATTTCGGACCATTCAGATAATTGAAATAGCCGTTTTTGGCGCTGTTTTCGCCAGACTGACGGATGATTTCTTCACCGATACCTTTGGAGCGCAGGTAGGCACTGGGGGCAATGGGGTTGGCACCGAGGGCGCTCATATGCAGGAGCCGGGGAATGCCCAGATGTCCACAAAGATTAGCGACCAGACGGGGAAGCTCAATATGGTTTTTTTCAAAATCACCATGGCGTTCGGGCGGATAATCGGTGCGCCCCGGACGGTTTTCGTTAAGGATGCCCACCAGATTGATGACTACATCCCGTCCTTTCAGTTGTTGCTCCAGCGCAATAGGGTTATGCACATTACATTCAACAACCTCGACCTGTGGCAGAACCAGCAGGTTTTCGCGGTTACGCTCCCGATTGCGGGTCAGAATGCGAATCTGGTGCCCATCCTGACTGAGGTGCTCCGCCAGATGTCGGCCGACAAAACCCGTGCCACCAAGAATACAGATTTTATGTGTTGCCATGAGCTTATACTCTTCCGCAAATTATCAGCCAGAGCATAGCATAGCACAGCTAGCCTGCCCCGATGCTGCAGAAAGTTTGAATCAGGGCATGAAGGTAGGCTATAAGAGAATAGATTTGGCTGCACATGGCTGATGGGCGGGATATGCCCGGAAACTGCGAGGTACAGAACCAGGAGAAAGGAATGGCGGAATGTGGTATTCAAAACGGTGCCCGCAGGGGAGGACAAATTTCTGCGTTAGGTGCTTTGCTGGTGGGGCTGGCTATTATTGCCGGTGCGGCTGGTGACCATCTGGTTGCTGGGCAGGTGAGCAGGCAAAGTTTGCATGTGTACGATATTGCCGTGCGTTTTCAGATTTATAATGCATTAGGCCTGGTTCTGCTGGGTATTTTGATTCGATTATGGGGTAAAGGAAGGCTACTTTGTGCTTCGGCATTGTTGATGGCTCTTGGTGTGCTTTTTTTCAGCGGGGGACTTTATTTGCTGGTCATTACCGGCCAGTCATTCTGGGCAATTTTTGCCCCTTTGGGTGGCACAGCGTGGATTGTCGCATGGTTGCTCCTCGCTGTCGGCCTCTGGCGGGCATCCATGCAAGTGAAGGAATAATGTATGCTTATTGCCAAAAATGACGCTTATCATAAACAACTGGATTTTGCGGACGCTGAAATCGGTGACGTATTCTGGGTCGTCGAACATGTACCTTATAGTGGCACGATTAAAGGGGTTCAAAAATATACAGTCACTGAAATTCGCTCCAAACTGGTTATTTGTCAATCAGAATTGGCTAAGCCGATGAAAATAAAGCGGAGTACTTTGCAGGAAAACTGTTACCTCGAAAATGATCCGTATTTTGCAGATATACAGAAAACCTTTGAAATCAGTAGTCAGGTAGAATGGGTTCGCAGATTGATCAAGGAGCATGAAAGCCGTGACTTTGATCAGGAAGTGGTTGACGCCGTTCTGGCATGGCAGCGCCGCGTGGAAATGCGACGGGAATAGGCATTAGCAGGGCGCGGACCAAAGTTGCTGCAAAGCTTCCAGACCAACTGCCGTATTCAGGTTTGGGTGCAGAGGCTATTGTGGTACCTCCGGGCCATGATGTTCTTCGAGGGTTTTGCCATGGCCCTGGACCCGGAAGATCCAGGTCATTCCCAGGCCAAGCAGGCTCACCAGAATCATGAGCAGCAACACGGCTGAAAGGCCCCAGTTTGCCTGAATGAGTGGCAATAAAAACACACTGATGGTGGCGCCTATTTTGGCAATTGCAGCGGCAAATCCGGCACCAAAGGCGCGTACCTGGGTAGGATACATTTCGGTTGGTAAAATGAAGGTGGTGGCATTGGGACCCATCGTCATGAATAAATTGAAAAGCATAAAGCCGCCGAGGATCATGTAATATTTTTGAATGACATTTTCTGCATGCTGATGTGCAGCAATCAGCAGAAGAGTCATTCCCAGGATCATGCCGAAAAACCCAATGAGTTGCATATGAATGCGTCCCAGTTTGGGAACTGCCCAGAGCGACAGCAGCGAACCCAGTAGCAGGAACAGGTCCACCTTGCCACTATCCAATGCGTTGCTGAGATCCCGTCCCAAGGTAGAGCTTAATGTGGGCAGATCGCTACGCATACTGCCGAGCAGAATCGTGGTAAACAGGCCAATACCATAAGTAGCGATGTCCATAAAAAACCAGGGAAGGGTCACCAGCAGGGTCCGCCGACGATATTCCGGGGCAAATAACGTCGCGATACCCAGGCGATGACCTGGCAGAATTTTGGCAACATGATGATGTTTTCTACCCAGGCGTTGGGCAATCTGCAGCAGTTGTTTTTTCTGGTCGGGTGCAAAGCGGGTGAGAATTTTGGCGGCCTGGGCATTGCGGCCATGTCCCATGCACCAGCGTACGCTTTCCGGCAGGCTCAGGCGGCCGATCAGATAGGGAAGCACCACCAGAATTTCTGCGGCCAGTAACCAACGCCAGGTATCATCGCCAGTCCGGGCATTTTGCAGCAGGAGAATGGCCAAGGCGACGCCCGCCAACATGCCGACGGACTGAATAGCGATGGAAGCAGCCATCATTCTGCCCCGGCGTCCCTGAGGCATGAATTCTGCCAGATAGCTGCTGGCGACTGGAAAGTCCATGCCGACACCGATACCCAGCAACAGTTCCGCCTGGGTCAGAATGGTGGCATTGGGTGCAAGTGCCGCTAATGTGGCGGCAATGATCAACAAAATCATATCGCTGATCATGACCGGTTTGCGCCCCCAACGATCGGCAATATGTCCGCCCAACAGGGCACCGATGACGGTTCCCCCCATGAGCATGGCAGCCACCATGCCGACACTGCTGGCAGGCATGTGCAGGCGGGGAATTACCAGTGGCAGGGTGACACCCAGCAAAAACATGGAAACCCCACTCAATAAAGTGCCCCCTGTGGACAAGGCCCAAATCCGATAGTGGATCAGCAACATCGGGCTGTTGTCGAGTATGGCGGTCATTGCGGCATGATCGGGATGAATAAGGTGCGAAGAATCCACAGGTGACGCAGTAGGGTTTTTTAATCCAGTGGCATTGGCAGTACTTGCGTGAATGTCGGCGCTTGGATCTGGATTCAACGCAGCTTGTCCCGGAGAATCAGGCTTTTCCCCGTCATTTCGGACGGCTGGGAAAGTCCCATGAGATCAAGAATCGTTGGCGCAATATCGGCGGTGCCCCGGCCAATTCCCAATTTTACACCTTCGTGGCCAATCAGGAGCATGGGGACGGGATAGACCGTGTGCTGGGTATGAGGCTCACCGGTCACTGGATCCACCATTTCATCGCAATTGCCGTGATCAGCCGTGAGGATGATTTTGAAACCGTGCTGAAGAGCTACCTGGGTAATCCGATGAAATTGGAGATCAAGCGTTTCTACCGCACGGAGAATGGCCGGGATTTTGGCGGTATGACCGACCATGTCACCATTGGCAAAATTGACAATAACAAAGTGGTATTGGTCGCTTTCCAGTGCTGCAATGATACGATCTGCGACTTTTGCCGCACTCATTTCGGGCTGGAGATCATAGGTGGCTACCTGTGGCGATGGGATGATCTCGCGATCCTCCCCCGCAAAGGGTTCTTCGCGGCCACCGTTAAAAAAATAGGTGACATGCGCATATTTTTCCGTTTCTGCGCAGTGAAATTGTTGCAGGCCGGCGTCACTGATGACTTCCGCCAAAACTTTTGTCGGGATTTCCGGCGGGAACAGGACCGGAAAGGGATAGGCGTCATTGTAGGAAGTCATGCAAAGGACGGTTCTGGCCTGTTCTGATCCGCGATCAAAATGTTCAAATTCGGGCATGGCCACGGCGGCGCTCAGTTGCCGCATGCGGTCAGAGCGAAAGTTGAAAAAGAATACGGGTTCATCGGCGGCAATCCGGTTTTCCTGGGGCTTGCCGATGACGGTGGGTTGAATAAATTCATCTCCTTCCCCGCGTCGCCAGGCTTCCTGAACAGCCGATAGGGCGTTTGCTGACTGAAGTCCCTCACCTTTCAGCAAGGCGGCCCAGGCTTTTTGGGTGCGATCCCAATGACTGGCACGATCCATGGCGGTATAGCGGCCACAGATGCTGGCAATTTTGCCGCTGCCCAGTTCTTGCAGGCGCTTTTCCAGAATCTGGACGAAAACATCTGCACATTGCGGGGCGGTGTCCCGCCCATCCGTAATCATGTGGATAATCGGTTCTACACCTGCCTGTACCACCAGAGGGAGAATCTCCAGCAAATGGTCAATATGAGAATGCACACCGCCATCGGAGACCATCCCGACCAGATGCAGGCGCCGGGTATTTTGCAAAATATTTTGCCAATTCTGAATGCTGGAAAAACTGCCATCAGCCAGACTGTCCGATATGCGGACCATGTCCTGAAGCAGAATGCGCCCTGAACCCAAAGTCAAATGACCGACCTCTGAATTTCCAAATTGTCCGTCGGGCAGACCCACAGCCCGCCCGGATGCCTGCAGGGCGGTATGGGGATAACTGGCAAAATAATGATCCAGATGTGGCGTATGGGCTTGCGCCCAGCCGTTGTAGGCCCGATTGGGGTTCAGGCCGAAACCATCAAAAATGACTAACAGCACGGGTTGAATATTCAAGAGGCTTCTCGCTTTTCCAGTTCCAGAACATGCAAGGTGGTTTTCAGTACGGAATCCGGGTTGAGGCTCATGGATTCAATGCCAATATCGACCAGAAACTCAGCCATTTCCGGATAGTCTGAAGGCGCCTGACCACAAATTCCAGAGTGGATGCCATGCCGTTTACAGCCATCCACGGCGAGGCAGATCATGGTTTTCACGCCTTCGTCGCGCTCGTCGTAGTCAAAGGCGACAATTTCCGAATCCCGATCCACTCCGAGAGTGAGTTGGGTGAGATCATTACTACCAATGGAGAATCCGTCAAAGCGCTGGGCAAACGCATCAATTAAAAGCACGTTGTTGGGGACTTCGCACATGGCGTAAATTTTCAGGCCATTTTCGCCGCGCTTCAGGCCAAATTCTGCCATTTGCGCAAGAACGTCGTCGGCTTCCTGCACGCGGCGTACAAAAGGCAGCATCAAAATGACATTATCCAGGCCCATGGTTTCGCGCACTCTTTTCATGGCCAGGCATTCCAGATGAAAACCTTCTTTGTACGCTGGATGTGCATAGCGGGAAGCGCCGCGAAAGCCCAGCATGGGGTTGTCTTCCTCGGGTTCGAAGCCGCGACCCCCAAGCAATGAGGCATACTCGTTGCTTTTGAAATCAGACATACGTACCACTACCGGTTTGGGATAAAAAGCGGCAGCCAGGGTGCCGACGCCCTCTGATAGCCGCTCCACAAAAAAATCCTGGGGCTGCGTGTAGCCTTGGGTTAGCTTAGCCAAGGCTACACGCTCCTGCGGGTCTTTGACCTTTTCCGGGTAGAGCAAAGCCATGGGGTGCGCCTTGATGGTATTGCTGATGATGAATTCCATCCGCGCCAGACCAATACCATCGCTGGGGAGATTAGCCGTCTGGAAAGCAATTTCCGGGTTGCCCAG
>NZ_MOAD01000001.1:1226779-1236826 GCF_001931655.1 Acidithiobacillus albertensis
TTGGCCAGATCGCGAACATTATCGGGGTCGAGGCCGTCCAGTGCCTCATGCAGCTTTGACCAGGCACCGGCCTGATCCAGCAGATAGTGATAGGCGTCGCCGGTAATGGCAAAGCCGTTGGGTACTTTCACTCCCTGCGGCGTGAGTTGGCGATACATCTCTCCCAGAGAAGCGTTTTTACCACCGACCAAGGGCACATCTTCTATGCGAATTTCATTAAAAAAACGTATGTATTTCGCAGTCATAAGATTTTCTCCAGATAAACCAGAGTAAACACTCTGAATAAAAGATAGTCAAGGAAATGGCTGTGGACAAGCTGTTGCTTTTTATTGGAGGCACTCTGGTATGATTGCCGGAGCAATGGCGAAGGTCCTTAAAATGGATGTGGGCTATGTTTTCATGTCTGACGCATGGCAAATTATGGAATTATCTCTTTGAAAAGAAATAGCTCAGACTCTGGCGCTGGTAGGGAAAATCTGTGGCCACCGGAGGCACGCTGGCTTCACGCCGGTATTGCTGTCGGTGTAACCATTCAACTGTTTTCCTCCTTATGGATGACACCCGATTGGCAACACGCAGATTATGCCAGTTTCACCCAGTTACTGTTCAGCTTTCATGCCTGGGTGGGTTTGACTACTGCACTTTTCCTGCTCTGGCAGTGGCTCTGGATTGCCACTTCCGCAAGGGTACGCCAGCAATTTTTTCCATTAACGGGTCCCTGGCAACCGGTTTTTAATGACCTTCGGTTACTTTTGCACGGAAAACTTCAATCTCCCGGCCCAGCTTCTGGACTTGCTGCCCTGATCCATGGGCTTGGTCTGCTTCTGGTCAGTTGGATGGCCCTTACCGGTACGATAATTTTTTTCTTTCTACCCCAGGGAGGTACGCCCCCTGGAGCGGTGCTGCAAACTCTGATCCCTTTGCATAAAGCTTTGTCCAATCTGGTATGGGCTTACTGGATTGGGCATGTGGGGATGTTTAGTGTGCATTTGCTGCGCCGCGATCGCATTCTTGATATTTTCCGTCTGGGTAGTTAGTTGTTAACACTGGCGAACGGGTGCATGCATCAGTCACTGAATGGAGCGAGAAACTAAATGAAAAATGCAATGAAAATTTTACTGTGGGGATTATTCCCTGTTTCACTGGCGGCTTCAGCGGGTACGGCTGCCCAGGAAATAAATCTCAGCGTGCAACAAGCTTACCATGTGCCCAATACGCTCATGGTTGCGCAGTTGCAGGCCAGTGCCACCGGGCCAAATGCTGCAGATCTGGGGCAAAAAGTGAACGCAAAAATGCGTTGGGCCTTACAGCAGACGGGGAAAGCTGATCATGTCCAGGCGCAGACGATGAATTATCACACGCAACGTGATTATGTGGATGGTAAGCCCGATGGCTGGACCGTACAGCAGACTTTGCAGGTCAGCGCTCCACAATCCTCCCGGCTGGATCAGCTCCTGGGAGATTTACAATCCCGTCTGGAGCTGGTTTCCATGCAGGCTGCCCCTACTGAAAGTGCCCGTGAAAGCGCTGCAACAGCAGCAGCCCATCAGGCTATTCAGCGCTTTAAGCAGCGTGCGAATAACTTTTGCAAGGATTTTGGTTATTCGCAAAGCGTGCTGAATTCCGTACAGATTAATACGTTACGCAGTTCTCCCGGGCCAGTGATGATGATGGCGGCGCGTACTCCCGTGGCCAGTGCGCCCGGTGAATCGGCGATGTCTGTGGAGGTTTCCGGTTCAGTGCATTGTCTGAATGGACAGTGACAGACTTTCAGGGAGATGACGGTCTTGTAAAAACCGGATTGACGGCTGTATCTGCGCAGAAAGGAACAGGTTCTGACCAACGCACCCGACCTTCCTTTAGGCTGCACCAGCCGCTCAGAACGGCGCTCAATGCCCGGGGATAAATTTCGTGTTCGGCAGCAAGAACTCTTGCCGCCAGCCTGGCCGGGTCGTCATCCGTATGGACAGGTACGGCAGCCTGAATGATGACCGGGCCGGCGTCCAGTTCCGGGATGACAAAATGGACGCTGGCACCGTGCCAGCAGACACCTTGAGCGATGGCGCGGGCATGGGTATGCAGACCGGGAAAGGCGGGCAGCAGGGAAGGGTGAATGTTGACCAGCCGTCCCAGATAGTGTTCTACAAAAGTATCTGTCAGTTGCCGCATGAAACCGGCAAGTACCACCAGATCCGGAGCGTAGCGGTCAACCTGCTGCTGCAGCGCAGTATCAAACTCGGCGCGACTGGGAAAGTCACGATGGTCTGTGACTTCGATGGGGATACCTGCTGCCTGAGCCACCATCAGTCCTGGGGCTTCGGCCCGATTGCTGATGACTGCGGCGATTTCCGCATCGGCTATTTGTCCGGTCTGACAGGCCCGCAGGATGCTTTGTAAATTGCTGCCGCGACCGGAAATCAGCAGCACCAGTTTTTTAGTCAAGAAAAACTACCCCGTTATCGGCCTGACGGAGGGCAAGCTGACCAATGACATACGCTTGCTCCCCGCTGGCCTGCAGGGATTCCAGAGCGTTTTGCCGGGATTCCCAGGGGACGATGGCGACCATGCCAATGCCGAGGTTGAATACCCGCCGCATTTCTTCGGTACTGACTTGACCTTGCTCCTGCAACCACTGAAACAGCGTAGGGATTTGCCAACTTTGGGGGTTGATGTGGGCGCTCAGCTGGGCGGGCAGGGAGCGCGGCAGGTTTTCAGTGAGGCCACCGCCGGTAATGTGAGCGAGAGCATGAACGCTGACGACCTTACGCAGATTCTGGATTGCCTGCACGTAAATCCGGGTGGGACGTAGCAGGAGTTCGACCAGGGCTTCGCCATTTAACTGAATATGCGCATGAGCACCACTGCGGACCAGAATTTCACGAATGAGGGAGTAGCCATTACTGTGGGCGCCGGATGAGGCGATGCCGATAAGGGCATCCCCTTCCTGACAGGCATCACTGCTCAATATTTCGTTTTTTTCGACGATGCCGACCGCGAAGCCCGCCAGGTCATAATGACCGCCGGGGTACATACCGGGCATTTCGGCGGTTTCGCCGCCCAGTAGGGCACAGCCCGCCTGACGGCAGCCTTCGGCAATTCCGGTGATGACGGCTTCGGCTACCGCCGTGTCCAGTTGTCCGCAGGCGTAGTAATCCAAAAACCAGAGGGGTTCAGCGCCGGAAACCAGGATGTCGTTGACACACATGGCTACCAGATCAATGCCAATCCCATCATGCTGCTGGGCTTCCAGGGCCAGCAGCAATTTGGTGCCGACGCCATCGGTTCCTGATACCAGTACCGGTTCGCGATAACCGGTGGGCAATTCAAAAAGTCCACCAAAGCCGCCAATACCGCCAAGCACTCCGGGGCGGTGGGTACTGCGGGCGAGGGGCTTGATCCGGTCAACCAGCGCATTTCCTGCGTCAATGTTGACTCCTGCACTGCGATAGCTAAGCGGTTTGGGGCTGTCCACAGCAAGTTCCTCCGTCAATTTCGGGTCATGTTATGAGGGGGGCTGGCTGCTGTCAAAAGAAAAGAGCGGCCAGGCCGCTCTTCACTCAGACGCCACAAGTCATGGGGCGTCAGGGTTACCCCGCTAATCGATCAGAAGCGCTTGAAAATCTGTCCGCTTTTGGCTGCCTGGAAGCGTGCTTCAATGACACTCCAGTTCATGTTTTTGTGGAGTGCTGCCAGGTAATCGCCGCGCCCCAGGGCTTTCCAGTCAACCATGTAGGCATGTTCAAACACGTCTACAATGACCAGGGGAACAAAGCCGCCAATGTTGCCATCTTCGTGTAACTGGACGAAATGGTTGTTGATCTGGCCGGTAGTCCCATCGTAATAGGCAATCGCCCAACCAATACTGCGGCTTTTGGCAGCAGCCATGAGGTCTTCGTGCCAGGCTTCGGCGCTGCCGAACTGTTCGGTGACGGCAGCCTTGAAACCGGGCGCTTGATCCATGCTGACGCCGGGTTTCATCTGGGCAAAGTAGTATTCATGCAAAACCATGCCATTGTATTCAAAACCAAAACGACGACGACGGTCGGCATAGGTCAGGGAAGCGGTTTTGCCAGCCGCACGCATTTCTTCCAGTTCTTTGTGCAGGGCATTACTCTGGTTGACATAGCCGGTGTACAAGCCCCAGTGATCGTTGATCTGGGCGTCGGAAATGCCGTCAAGACCGCTGGGCTTCAATTCTTCACGTACTTTATATTCAGACATTGCTTTACTCTCCTGCTGGTCGGTTGGGAATGAATCCCTGTGATTGTAGTCAGTGGCAGGGATGGCTGCAAACGACCTGCTGGTCGTCTGACGGTGCTGAAGCCTATTTGCTAGGTTTTATAGAGCAGGAAGGTAGATAAGAATCTGCTTGACAGCCAAGGGTCTCTTGCCTAGCTTCTGGAGTCATGCCAAGCCATGATAGTTTCCCCTGGGTAAGCTCTGAAGGCTTACGATATTTGTCGTCCAGGCGCTGCTGATGCTCGCCAATGGCCAGATGCGCCTGCCTTTGGGGTTGCGAAGCGGCGCAACGCTCAATGATTTTTGTCCAGAACCCAACACTGCCGCATTGAATGCCGTTCGGAGTCTGCTGGTACGGCCAGCACCTGTGTTTGGACTTTATTTGCATGGCCCGGGAGGGGTGGGTAAAAGCCATTTGTTACAGGGCGCTGCCCAAAGTGATGCGGGTTGGATACCTTATATTGAATGCGCCGAAATGATGCAGTCCTTTGTAGATCTGGCGCTCCCGGAAACTTTTTCCAGTCTGGTGGATGCGCCTTTGGTCTGTCTGGATAATGTGGACGCCTGGGCCGGTCAGGTGGATCAAGAAAAATTTTTGTATGACCTTTACAATGAACGTTTTCATCGAGCCCGGCCTTTGCTGCTGGCGGGTCGGGAAGCATCCCGGCAACTCGTCTGGACGCTGCCGGATTGGGCGAGCCGGTTCAGTGCCTGTGTGCCAATGGCTCTGCAATTACCCGATGATCTACAGCGGCTGCATATTTTACAGACCATGGCCCAGCGTCGCGGCTTACGCATGGACCGGGACGTTGCCCGGTATGTGCTACGCCATCAGTCGCGGGATATGGTCGTGCTGGAGTCCTTGCTGGAGATGCTGGATGCACGTAGCTGGGAGCAGCAGCGCCAACTGACCATTCCATTTATTCGTCATTGTCTGGACAGGGAGGCGTCTTCGTGAGCACCGATCAGAAAGAGGGCCAGCAGTGTTTTGGTAAAAAGGAAGATGGTTCGCGCCCACTGCCTCATGCCCGTAGGGGATTTGTGCTTCGTTTTGGCTTTCGCTGGTATCGGGCCTGGCATGGCTTCTGGAAAGATGACTGCATTGATCGGGCTGGTCTGCTGTCCTATACGACTTTATTCGGTTTGATTCCGCTGGCAGTGCTGGTATTCAGTATGTGGAATCTGGTGGGTTTCAGCGTGATGCATCGCACACAGGTGGATCGTCTGATATTGCGCAGCTTTGTTCCGCAGACGGGTTATACCATTCTTCATGAAGTGAATTTACTGGCCGCCAAGGGTGCCCAACTGGGATTGCTGGGGGTAATCGGTTTGTCGTTGACGGCTGTGTTTCTGCTGCACGCGGTAGAGCGGCATCTGAATGCCATCTGGGGAGTTGCACCCCATTGCTGGTGGTGCCGGGTTTTGCGTTATCTGGCCATGCTGGTCGTGGCGCCACTGAGTGTGGCCTTGCTCCTGCCCCTGCTGGGGCCTTTACAACCCTTGTTAAAATATCTGGGGCATATTCCCGTGCTGCCGCCGTTTTTCAGTCATATTCTGACTTTTTTGGTGGTGACGGTGATGATGCTGCTGCTCTACAAGATTCTGCCGGCGGCAGCGCCGCGCTGGCGTGATGCGCTGCTGGGGGGTATGACGGTAGCCTTTTTGTTTGAGCTGGACAAATTCGGGCTATCCGCCTATTTGCGCTTCTCGACTTTTGAAACAGTTTACGGGGCTCTGGGCGCTTTTCCGGTGTTTCTGCTCTGGTTGTATATGGCCTGGGCCAGCATTTTATTCGGCGCGGAGATGGCTGAAGCGGGTGTTTATTCTGACCAGAACGCGCTCAACCCAGCTCATAAACCAGCCGCACCCGTGAAGACGGATAAATGACCGTTGAGAATTCTATGCCGACGCCGCTCGTATCGACGTTGACATTTTCGCAGACAAAAACGATTTCACCTTTTTCGACTTGCAGCAGCTCCCGCTCCTGGGGGCCGGACATGGCGGCCGAAATGGTGGAGCGCATGCGGGTATAATCCTGTATGCCATGCTGGCGCAGGGATTCAGTGATACCGCGTCCGGCGTGCAGATCATCCACCAGGGCCAGCAGGGCTTCCCCGAAAAAAAGATGTCTGGCAATGGAAATGGGCTCTTCACCGACCCGGCCAAGGGTTTTGATCATGGCAACCTGGGAATATTCCGGGAAGACGCCATATTGCTGAATGCGCGCCAATTCAGGCAGCTCGGCCAGATTCAGTATGGCCGCTTCGAGAATGTCATTTTTGCCGGGTTTATTGTACTTTTTGACCCATTCCGAAAAGCGCGGCCTTTCGACCAGTTCATAGTCAAACACATGCTTGGCAACAAAACTGCCGCGACCATGCTGTATGCGCACTTTGCCCACGGCCGCGAGTTCCTGCAGGGCGCGGCGCATGGTGTGGCGATTGACTCCGTAAGCCTTGGCCAGATCCGCCTCGCCGGGCAGTTTCTGGTTTTCGACAAGTTCACCGGAATCTATGCGGGCCTGCAGATCATCGACAATTTGTTTCCAGATGGTGATTCCGGGGACGAACTGCACTTTGCTGGTGCTGATCATGGGCGTTCCACCAAACCGATGAGGCTGTGCACACATTGTTTGATGGCCTCTTCCAGCAATCCATCATTACGGATGGTGGTCATGGGCAACTGATCCGGCAGGGGAATGTGACGACGCATGCGGTCGTTGATGGATGCAGCACTTTCACGATGGCGTTTTTCCAGGCGGCGGCGAATTTCCGAGGGCGAAGCCGTGATATATAAAACATGTCCACCATGTTCCGCAAGCAGGTCATTCAATACCGTGCGCGAAACATTGGCAATGATGATTTGCACAGCGGCGTTTTGGGGCTGCAATTCCGACCGGGGCAGACCGTAGGATAGCTGGTGCGCGTCCCAGGTTTTGGCAAAATAACCGGATTCAGTGTGCTGTCTGAATGCTTCGGCACTGATGTTGATTTCTCCAGCCTGTGGAGTATTGCGGGTAACCATTCGCCGGGCGAAATAGAAACGTGGGTCATTTTTCAGTGTGGCTTCTGCGCCGCGAATGACTGAATCCTTGCCCGCACCGGAAGGACCCACTACCAGAACCAGCAGGGGCTTCATGATTTATTTTGCTGGGGGGCGGGTGTCGCCGGAGCGAGGGGCAGACGACGCAAAAGGGTGAAGGGTGCGTTCGGGTCTGTTTCACAGGCTAATGCGAGGCTCTGCAAGCGGCGTGGCCGCCAGGGGATGTCACCAAAATACTCTTTGGCGATTGTCAGCAAACGCGTGTCGGGTTGCTGGTCACTGAGCGTCATGTGAAAAACAAACTCTTCAAATACAAATGGATAGCCCCATCGTTCCAGGTATTCCCGGTGCCGGGGAAGCTTTAACTTCTGGCTTCTTGCCGAAATTTCCTCGTCAGTGTAGGGCCGCCGCCAGGGTTCCAGGTTGCGCACGCAGGCATCTGCCAATGCGTGCAGTTCAGGACAGGGCTGACTGAGCCGCAGGGCAACAAAGCCTTCATCCTGAACCAATTGCAGGGGAGGCAGGAAAAAAGCCGGGGTATCTGCGAGCTGTTGCTCCAGCTTTGCGATCAGCTTATCCAGGTTACCCTGCAAGGGCATGGGCGCTTTGATGGTGGCATGGAAGCCATAACGACTGGCGCGTCGTGAAGCCTCTGCGAGGCCATGAATCGGGGGTCTTTGTCTTGCCTGCGCAGTTTCGGAATCCCAACCCAACCAATGGCTACCTGCTATCCACAGGGGATCATCGGCTTCTGGTACATAATAAATGGCGACACGCATGGATTCAGGCAATTCTTTCACCGGCTTTCCAGACTGCACGCAATAAAGGATGGTTGTCGAAATCGCGCACCCGGAGCAGGTCGCCGCGCATGCCGATTTGCAGCGCGCCACGATCTTCCAGCCCGAGCATGCGCGCCGGGGCGAGGCTGACCATCTGCACCGCTTCAGGGAGCTTGATCAGGCTCATGCGGGTCAGAGCAAAGGCCGCTTCCAGCATGGCGTGGGGGACGTAGTCCGAGGCGAGCACATCCACCAGTCCGGCGGCAACCAGATCGCGTACGGCGACATTGCCGGAATGGGAGCCACCGCGCACCACGTTGGGGGCACCTGCGACGGTGGCCATCCCCAGTTTTCTGGCTTCCTGTGCCGCTTCCAGGGTCACCGGGAATTCGGCAATGCGAATACCCTCTGCGGCGTTTCGGCGAACTTCTTCGGCGGTGCGGTCGTCATGGCTGGCGATTTGCAAACCCATCCCGTGCAATTTTTCGAGAAGATAATGCCGATTGATCTCACTATGCATTTCCCGACGCTGCTGGGCTTCCACAATCATCTGGTCCAGTTCGGCCTCGCTGTATCCATCACCACGCCGTCCTTCGCGGAATTTGTCGAGATTGGCATGCTGGCCGACGCCGGGGGTGTGGTCCATGATGCTGATCATGTGAACCGGGGCCTGAGCCATTGCTGTTTCAAACAATTGCTGCATGTTGGGTGTCGGGAGTTCACAGCGCAGATGCAGCACATGGTCGGAACGTAATAACCCTTGTTCATCCAGAAAAGTAAGATCTACGACCGCATCGCGAAGGGTCTGGATACGCTGGCTTTCAAAGCCGGCATCTCCGACACAAAGGGCATCTGCCACAGTGGTGATGCCTGCGGCCGCACACTGGCTGTCATGGGCCAGAAAAGCGGAACGGGAAGGCCAGCGCACGTTGCTGCGCGGCTGTACCTGGCGTTCGAGATTGTCGGTGTGCACATCCACCAGTCCGGGCAACAACCAGTCGCCCTGTCCGTCTTCACTGCCGGGTCGGGGATGCGGGTCTTCTTCCAGCGCTATGATTTTGCCGTTTTCATCCAGGGTCAGAGCGCCATGAACAATGCGATCTTCCAGAACCATACGGAAATTACTGAAGGTCAGGGTTTTCATGGGACAGGCTCCGAAAGGGATGGGATGGAATATTGGCGATCAGCCACCTGAGCGATAAAGTCGGGGTCGTGAAATGCCGCCAGTACCGCCCGACCGGTTTTTTTGGCTTGAAGAATCTTGTTTTTGACCGCTGTGGCATTGCGACCATCCAGGGAAGCGGTCGGTTCATCGAGCAGAATCAGGGGGTGTTGACCGACAAAAGCTCTGGCCAGATTCACCCGTTGCTGTTCGCCCCCGGAAAAGGTGGCGGGAGGCAGGGCGTGCAGGTGTTGCGGCAGATTCAATTCCAGCAATATCTCAGTGGCGCGTTCCATGGCCGTTTGCGTATCAATGCCCTGATCGGCCAGGGGTTGCGCGACCAGATCCAGGGTGGAGACTCTGGGAATGACCCGCAGAAACTGGCTGGCATAAGCCATTACCTGTAACCGCAACGCGATGATTTCGCGGGGGCTGCTTTGCAAAATATCCACCATACTCAGCCCGTTGCGCAGGCGGATGGCACCGGATTCTGCCCGATAATTCCCATATATTGTTCTCAGCAGGGATGATTTTCCACTACCTGAGGCGCCGACCAGCGCGACGCATTCACCGGCAGCAACGCTCAATTGTATATGGCGCAAAATAGGCAGATTCAAACCACCACGCAGATGCAACACAAATTTTTTGCTGAGTTTTTCAATTTCCAGAATATTCATGTTAAACAGCGTGCAAAAGTTGCCAGAATTGGGTGGAAAACAGCGTGTAAATTGACCACCTGATATCCTGCCGGATTTGCCGGGAGGAAACTGGAGTGATTTGCATGGAAACCATAGCCAAAGTGCGCCGTCTGTATCATCTGGACAA
>NZ_MOAD01000001.1:1236926-1367033 GCF_001931655.1 Acidithiobacillus albertensis
GGCGCTTCTCGATCGACTGACCCACCACTGCGATATTCTGGAGACCGGAAACGATTCTTACCGGTTCAAAAAACGTCGCAGCCACCCCCTCTAAAACTGGTCAAAAATATACGCTGTTACCTGGTCATTTTTAAACGCTGTTTGACACCCAGGGGCTGATAACCAGCGCCAATGTCCGATGGCCATTAATATGATCAGCACCGGACTGTGCGTCATCCTCACTCAAAAAAATTGCCATATGTTTCCATTGCGGGGTCGTAGACAGATAATGGATAAATTTGGCCGTGGCGTAGTCGTTGTTGGCCACATAATAGTCTGGCGTGTAATAGCAGGGGGACAAACCGGCAGTATGATCATCCGGCAACCAGATATAAATGAAATGCGGAAATTTCGCGCCCGGATGTGATTTGAGCCATTGTTCTGCCAGTTTCTCTCGGTCTGTATCCAGGATCATCCTGTTCCAATAGGGATAGCGAACATCCATGTGCTGCAGCAAGCCAGCACGAATGACACCATCCCGGCGACGTGTCACGTTTTCGCCAAAATCCTCAAAACTGACATGATGCTGTAAAAGATCATTAAATAAATAAAGCTTTTCAGGATAGCTGATCCATGGATTAGTGTGATCGCCCAACGGTTGATAAATAACATAGGGATTGTGTGCGCCCGCTGCTTTGGGTTTTAGAGAAGATGTGCCGCCGGGACCTGCATTCCAGAGCAAACCACGATTGGAATAATATTCTGGCCACAGGCGTTGAACAACATCTGAATCCGAGGCACCATCAGTCCATTGGTGGCCTTGCGCGGTGACTTCCCCGTCGGCCATGAAATTGGCCAGCAAGGCATAATGTCCGGCCAAATTATACAAGTTCGGTAATTCTTTCTGATTATATAAATCAAAATGCGGATCTGCCCATTTCCCAGCCGGTTTATAATCTCCTAAATCCTCATCAAATGTCTTGTTTTCACGGAGAATAAATACAACGTAGTGAATATGCTTACGCAGATAGGCGGTAGTTTCGACATTTTCCTTATTGCGGACGTTGCGCTGCTCCAAAGTAAAACCATCATTGTGCAAAGCCGTCTCTGTCCATTCAGCAAGGTGGGCCGGGATGTCCTTGAGAGCCACTTTCTGGATCACGCCGTGCATCATGTTGCCAATCCACTGGCTTTGCAGATTGGGTCCGGAGCCCAGGCCTTTGGCGCAACTGATATACAGCGCATCGTTCGCTATGCTCAGACTGGTCGGGTACCAGGCTGTAGGAATCAGTCCCAGACGCTTCCCGGTGTGGATGTCATACACCGCTACATCGTTGTTACCTGCATTGGCAACATAAAGTCTGCCATCGGCAACGGCAAGCCCGTCCGGATAGCTGCCCGGAGGAGCGTCAGGATAAGGGCTGTCATCTATTACCTGTAATGGCCGCAAATTTTTAGTATCCACTTCTACCACCTTGTCAATATTTGCGTCGGCGACAAAAACGTTGGGACTATTCGGTACGGCAACCATTGCGGTGGGATGCACACCCGCCGCCACTGTCGAGGAGCCGACCGCCGGACCGGTGGGGATTTCGCCCAGAACCTGCATGCTTTGCCGGTTGAGAACGACAACGCCGTTACCCGCCCAGTCGCTGACTACCAAGTGCTGACCACTGTCGGCCAGGGTCACCGCAAAGGGATAAGCGCCGACATTGACATATTCGGTTTTGCCGGTAGCGATATTGATACGTGCCAGGCTATTGGCGAGCATGCCCGTGACATAGAGGTGTTTATTTTCAGGGCCAACCACCACAGAGTCCGGATAAAACAGATATTTCTTCTGGTGGTTGCCCTGATACTGATAGGGATACTGATCCTTTGGAAAAGCCTGCCACTGTAAGGAATACTGATGAATAACCGTAATTTTTCCCTGAATGTTGCGCAAAGCCACTACTTGATCAGAATTCCCCCCGGTAGCGTAGAAAGTACCATCCGGACCTGCAGCCAATCCCTGGAAAAAGTCGCTGTGCGAGAGAACGGATGTGGAAATCACTTTCGGATTGCTTTCAGCAGTAAGTGAAGCTTTGGCTTGGGCAGTTTTCAATGAAGCGTCTTCCTCGGGCACATAAACCACCCCTGCCGCACCCGCATGTTGTGGATTGATAGCGATTCCACTACCGCCGGGAGTTGCAAAAGCCATTGCTTGAGCCGGTACGACTTTAGAAAAAGCGGCCAGACGATCAATCCGCTGAAGCGTCTTTCCGTCATAAAATGTAATAGTTTGAAAAGGTGTCGCACCATTAGCCAGCACAGCAACATCATCGCCATAAGCGGCTACCATCGTAGGGAAATTTGGTGTGCCGTTGATGGTACCAACCGGTGTTGCGCTGCGTCCGGTGGGTAAGATGGCGGTATAATTTGCTTTGTTTTGTGCGTCAAGCTGAACCGCACTCAATACTTGTCGATCAAGTGGGTTAGCCAAGGCGGTTGGCAAGTTGTAGAGCAGCCCTGCGAAGATACTACAGATAACACTCATCCGGACAAAATTTCTCGGTACCCATTTCAATGAGTTGTATGCCTGCGAATGTTCTTGTGTAGCCTGCGGGGAGCGTTGCCAATACAACGCGCGCAAGATGCTCCTTAGCAGAGAAGATCGCTGCATAGGAATTTGCTTCATCGTGTCTGAAATCATCACTCCGCTATGGGCAGACAACCACGGCTGGCTATGCGTCAGATTATGTTTTACGACGTTCATGTGGCTATCTCCATGCCTTATGTCATCTTTACGTCACGTTGCGTACGATAAGTATTTTTAGAAAACAATCATATAAGATCTCTAGCAACAGATTCAGTGTAGCGTCCGCAATCTTTTCATAACAAGGCTTTTGTCTTTCCCAAATGACTGCGATTGAATTCAGCGGCAGTCCATGTCACCTGCCGCTTTTAGACCATGATGATTGTGCGGTTTGTGCATGCGTGTCGATTACCGGTACACTGTTGATTTGGTGTTCCAGCAGTAGCTGGGCGATCTCCGCCACTTGGGTCTGCGGCCCGACGATAATCGGATGCGGAGTCATGAGTCACTCCACGTTCATTTCGTTTTCTCCTCTTTGCTGGTTCGGTCTCTCAGGTCCGATCACTACGGTCACGACGCTGGATTCAGCAGCGATCGCAAGTGGTCTATGCCCACCGGCTCCTCTGTCTGCATGGGTACCAGGGCGATGCGTTTGGCGTAGTCGGTGCGAACCGACCGGATCTGGGCCACCTCCAGTGTTAAACAGCGCTTGAGATTTATCAGTTTTTAGCAGAAAACAGCGTCAAAATGGTTTGCCCTTGACCTAACATGTATTCCACAAAATATGTCAATCTATCACGTGGTTAAATATTCATTTTTAACTAAGTCGCATGGTAAATGCATGATGCTGACATATGGCAAAAGATGACGCTGATTAACAGGCCAAACATACGATCTTGAGCCCAAGCAGAGGATTGAACATGCTCGCAACTGAACCGAATATGACAAATGTGGGCGTGGCGCTCAAGCTGCTGCGAATATTATTCCTGTTTATTGTTACGGCGCTCGCTGAGATTGTCGGCTGTTACCTACCTTGGCTCGTGATCAAACAGGGCAAACCGCTCTGGCTGCTGTTGCCCGCAGCCATCTCGCTCGGTGCCTTCGCCTGGTTGTTGACCCTGCATCCGACCGCCGCCGGGCGTACCTACGCCGCGTATGGCGGCGTGTACATCGCAGTGGCCATCGGCTGGCTTTGGATGGTTGAGGGAATACGCCCAAGTTTTTGGGACGTTATCGGCAGTTTCCTTGCCCTGACGGGAATGGCCGTTATTATGTTCGCGCCCAGAGGCTAGCACCGTTTTTCTGCCCTGCAAGACGGGTTTTGAGATCGCGTGACCATTCGCGCTTGTTCATTACGTAACGATATGCCTCAAATGGACCAGCCTAGCTGATTGGGAGTAACATTCGCCGATGTTTCATGTTCGTTTATATTTAACGGCTCTCATAGTTTGCATTTTGCCAAGCATTGCACTTGCAGATGGGGTTTCCCTTACTCTGCCTGCAGCGATTACCGAAGCCCTGCACACGCAACCGCAAGTTTTTCAATCTGCACACACTGCGGCAGCAGGTCGAGATCTCTCTCAGGCGGCGCATGCCGTGCTTTTGCCGCAGGTTTCTCTTGCCGCAGGTAGCATCTGGTCCGAGAGCAGAAATGGCCAACCCCTGTTTATTGCGGCCAACGCTCCGCGCGAAGTGGTTGGACAAATCCATGTCTCAGTCCCGCTTTATGCTCCGCAACTGCACGCCCTAGCGAAGGCCGCAAAAGATCAATCCGCCATTAACCGGTCTCAAGAAACGGCAACCCTTCTGCGGGTGGCTGCTCAGGTCGTCAATGCCTATTATCAGCTCAACTTGCTGCAAACTCAGACAACCATATGGCGCAGCACGTTGAATGTCGCCCAAAAACTCTATCTGGACACGCATAAAGCGTATAAAGCCGGAGCCGTATCACAATTGGATCTGACCCAATCTGCCATACTGCGTAACAAAGCACGCGCCGGATTAGAGCAGACCGCAGCGGAGACCCGTGCTGCGACAAGGTTGCTGAATCTGCAGTTAGGGCGTGCAGCAGATGGGAAGATCATATTGTCCAATAGACCAGAGTTTGCGAGCCTATTGCCCAGTCCATCTCACCTGGATACCCAGGCAAAGCAAAGGCAACCGTTGGTACAGGTTGCGGATCGACAAATCGCTTTAGCACGCGCGCAGATTCAAGTGCAGCGTGGTGCCACATTACCGACTATCAACGCCAGTGCTGCTTATGGCGTGGACACAGCCACCGCGCCACGGACTGGAGATCTCGGCTGGCAGGGAGCCTTGACACTCAGTATGCCGATATTCGGATTTGGCGCACATCAAGATCGAATCGCTGCTGCTCAAGAACAGTTAGCCGCCTTACGTTCCGCGCGCCAGGCGCTGATTCTGCAGATTGACAGCCAAATTGCCCATGATTATGGCGCTGCCCAGGCGGCTGAAGAAACATTGAATAATGCCCGTACGACAGCCCATGAAGCATTTAGCGTCTACACCATGACCCGAAAAGGCTATTTCGCGGGTGCCTTTAATGCACTGAATCTCGCTCAGGCAGAGGGCAGTTGGGTACGAGCGCGCTTGCGCCTCGCCAGTGCCAAAATTGCCGTGCAAATGACGCGCGCTCAATTGGAACTTGATATGGGGCGCTACCCTACAGAAAAAAAGGAAACTTCCCACACATGACGCTATCCTCCCGAAGCATTCGACCACACCATGCTGCGCGATACCTGGTGATGCTGCTTTCCTTTTTATCGATATCTTCGGCCTGGGCTGTGCCGGTTACCGTGGCGATTGTGAAGGCCTCAACATGGACGCAAAAGATATCCGCCATGGGACAAGTCAAAAGTGTTGGACAGGTCACCCTGACAGCCCCTATGACCGGGCGAGTCATAGGGCCATTTCAGCCTACCGGAATGCTTCAGCCCGGTACGGTGATTGCACGCATTGATCCCCCAGGTCTACAGGCACGCATTCAGGCTGCAAAGGCCCAGACGGACTACGCCCGGATTGCTCTGCAGCGCAATCAACGCTTGCTGCGGGATGGCGTTGTTGCCGTTGCCACGGTGGATTCCAGTCGGGTTGCCTTGCAACAAGCCATCGCCACCTCACGCGCGCTTCAAGCTGAACAATCGGATCAGTCACTCGTGGCCCCTTTTGCAGGGAGCATTGATTATCTCGTGGCCCCCGGGGCTGTGGTCACGGCGGGAGCCCCCATCGCTAGACTGAGCGGTCGTGGGCAGCCCTGGGTAGAATCACTCGTCCCACCGCAGACTGCCTTTCACCTGACGGTTGGGTCACCCGTTCATCTGCAGGCAGGCCCCTGGCAGGGAATTGGGCGAATTCGCAGCATTGGAAGCAGCGCGCGCCAGTCTGGTCTCGTCTCTGTTGTGATCAATTTGCCTGCGAATGCACGGTTGCTACCCGGAGAATGGATTTCCGTACATCTCCAAGTCCCAAAAAAGCGGGCCGTGGCTGTACCGGTCGCTGCTGTGGTGATGCACGGTGTTCATGCCGTGGTCTATGTAGATCATCACGGTCATGCCCAGCCTGTCACCATTAGGGTATTGGATACAGAACATGGTGTTGCGCGAGTAGTCGGTGATCTCAAGGTCGGTGAACGGGTCGTCATGTCTGGCAATACCCGCCTGAATAGTCACGCTCCGCTGGAGATTCAGAAATGATCCGGAGCTATCTACGGTTTTTGTGGGAAACGCGTTATACAGTGCTTCTCCTGATTGGTTTGCTCTTGGCCGCCGGTTGGATCGCCTTCCAGGAAATGCCAGAGAGCATCTTTCCAGCAGTAGACTTCCCCAAGGTGTCGGTGCTGGTACATACCAACGATCTTCCAGTCAAATTCATGCTGCTGCAAGTGACTCGGCCCTTGGAGGAAGCCGCCAAAGGCGAACCAGGGGTTACGTTGGTGCGCTCTCAAACAGGAAATGGCCTGACCAAGCTGCATGTCTACTTTGGCCCCCATACCAATCCTGATCTTGCCTATCTGATGCTACAGGCCCGACTGTCACACATTGTCCTCCCAGTCGGAGCAAAAATGAGCGTGCGGCTGATGACGCCCAATATCTACCCCCTGTCTGAGTATGCACTGGTCTCCAATCACCTGGATAGCTCCGCCATGATGGCGACTTTCGCCTTTTCCATTCGTCCAGCAATTCTGTCGGTGCAGGGGGTTTACCATGTGGACGACACAGGGCGCGGCTGGCCCGAAGTCCATATCCGTCTGAATCCAAAAAAATTGGCGCAATATCATCTCAGCGCTGCTCAAGTGGTCAGCGCCCTGCGCGCTCAACAGGGGCCCTTTTTCTCCGGGGTACTCAATGCGTTTCATGAGCAATTTATTCTTGCTACTACGCCGCGCCCCAGTGACGCCGCCCATCTAGCCAACGTGACACTTCCATTAGGCCGCGCCAATGCCGCAGGGGTGCACGCACCCATCGCCTTGGGGGCACTCGGCAGCATTCAGACCGGACCACCGCCACTGATCCGACAGGCCGCCGTCGCTGGGTACCGCCACGCGCTGCTCATGGACATCTCGGCACAACAGGGCGTGAATCAGGTCAATGTCTCGAATGCCGTGCAAAAACGAATACAGTTGCTGGAGGCGCATTTGCCAGCACATATGCATATCGTTCCTATTTATAAAATGAGCCATCTCATCCAGTCCAGTTTGAGCGATGTCTGGATCGCACTAGGTCTTGGCACGGCCATTGCTTTCATTATCGTCTTTCTCTTTCTGGGCCGATGGGATGGAGCTATTGCGACCCTGGCCGTGGTGCCTCTGGCAGTAGCCGCAACGATGCTGGTATTGCATGCACTGGGGCTCGGCATCAACATCATGACGCTCGGTGGTATTACCGCCGCCATCGGAGCACTTGTTGACCATGCCATTGTTATCGTCGAAAGGGGCATACACGGGCTGGAAGGTGACGATGAGACGCGTCGACGCATGACCTTGCGACGGATTAGCGATATTTTACCCATGATGACGCTCGCGACGCTCACCGCATGTGTCATTTTTATTCCACTGATTTTTCTCTCCGGCACCATCGGCCTATTGTTCCGACACATGGCGTTAGCCATTGTGGTGGCGTTGATCACTTCTCAGCTTGTCGCCATTATTGTCACACCCGTTTTCGCTCTGTGGATCTCCACCCGTGCGAAACATGTTCATCGTCTACCCGGAGAACGCTGGCTGCGTCGTCACTACAGTCGGTTGCTAGTGGGCGGCATGCGCCGCCCCTGGGTGACCATTCCAGTAGTGCTTGTATTAATGCTTGTAGCGGGGGTCGGCGCCACCCAGATACCGACCGCGTTTTTACCTCATTGGGATGAGGGTGTTTTCGTGGTGCCCTATCGCACGCCGGTGGGGAGCGGTATTGCAGCAACCATGCGCGTCGGTCGAGCCTTTATGCGCATAGCCAAGGAAAATCCTAATGTGGAGCGGGTCTCTTTGGTCGCGGGCCGTGGCCTTAGTGCCGCCTATTCGACACCCAACAAGGGTGCATTGACGATACTGCTCAAAGCCCATCGTACGCAGAGCACAGAAACTGTGATGCGCGTTCTGCGTCGCCGGTTTCATCAAGCAGCGCCCGATTTGGCATCCCTGGAGACCATGCAGGTCATGATCAACCGCCTCGGCAACCTCTCCGGCTCCCATGCTCCTCTCGTAATCGATCTTTTCGGCAGCAATTCCACCATCCTCCATGACACAGGACTGCGACTGACCAAGGCGCTACAGGCAAGCCATGACTTTCAGTCCATCGTTTTCAAATCTCCCTCGGCAGGTCCGGAAATCGCTATCAATCCGAGCGCACTGGCTAACATGGAAGACTTCAGTCCGCTCGCCTTATCTGAGGAACTCAAGACCCGTTATTGGGGACGCCAGGCAGGATTTCTCCTGCATGGCGAGCAGATTTTGCCTATCCGTGTGCAGGTCGCAGGGGGGCAAGCTATGAATTCGACCAACTTTGGTAATACGCCGGTGCGCCTGCCCAATGGCACGTTAACTTCGTTGTCCCAGGTCGCACAGGTGTTACCGCAGGGGATGGTGCCTTATGTGACCCATCAGAATCTCGTGCCCTATGCGGCCATAAAGCTGAGTCCGCGGGCAGGAGAGGGGCTTTCACAGGCTGCGACCAAGGCCAACGCTGTCATTGCCGGTGCACACCTGCCTACTGGCGTCACCAGCTATATAGCCGGTACTTATCAGGAGCAACAGAAAAGCTTTCAGCAAATGACGGTGATTCTCATCGCCGCACTATTGATTTTGCTCATCTTGCTGGGCTTCCAGTTCGGAAGCCAGAAGGCAGGGACAGTTGCTATTTTCTCCATTGCACTGGCGGCACCGGGCGCTTTGATCTTGTTGCTGATTACTGGTAAGGATCTTGACAGCACGGCTTTTCTCGGGATTTTGCTAGTGTTCGCGATTGCCGTGAACAATGTGATCCTGATCTTCGCTCGTGCCCGCCAACTGGACGGTAACCATCCAAAACCGGCCAGTGTAGCGTTTGCTGCCCGCCAGCGTCTGAGGCCCATCCTGATGACGATGCTGGCCGATGTTTTTGGCTTTCTGCCTCTCGCTATCGGCATCGGGCACGGAACCGATCTACTGCAACCTCTGGCCACCTCGGTCATGGGCGGACTGGCACTAGGAACAGTGATGACCTTATGGCTGGCCCCGGTGCTATATGTCGCATGGACAACAAAAAGGCCAAGTACTTGCAATTAGCAATTCTAACAACGTGATTATGTCGCACTATGTCGTGAAAATTTCCCATGGCCGACTGATGGAGAGTGGGTCCGGCGCAAAACAGTCAGGATAGAGTCTCTCCATCCCCAGCATTGGGTAGGGTGATCACTTTCTGTAAGGTGGTGGGTGCACGCATCTGTTTCTGATAGTCCGCGATACGGGCATCACGGACCTGCAGTTGCGTTTCCAGTTCATGAATGCGGAGATCCAGCCGGTAATTGATCCGGGCCAGGGCAGCGACTTCGGCTTGCGCTTCTTCTACCAGTTTCCGGTATTCCTTGAGTTTCGCTTCGGCCTCAGCCAATTCGGAACGCTGGGCCTTGAGTTGTGTACGAGGGGCCATGTCGTTGATTTTACGAATCTGTACCAGGATCGGTTCATGAAAACGATATAGCGTCGCCCGATCCACGTCTGCTTCTACAGCTACGGCGGCGGCCGTGATTTTGATCCCTTTTTTCACCCGGCGCGGATTACCATGCACCAGACGGCTCAGAGCCGCTTCCAGCTTGCGGCGAGTCGCCTTAAGCGAATTTTGACCGTGCTGCCTCAAGGCTGCGAGGCTTTTTTCCGAACCCATAATTATTGGTCCTTTGATGCTTCCAGTCTGCGTAGAACAGTTTCGGCTTTGTCCAGGATCAGTTGCGCCCGGGCGCGACCCGATTCTCCCATATCGTCCAGAGCCAACGCCTCCTTTTGCTGGTCACGAATACCCTCCCAGACCGGCCGATGTTCAGGGCCAATAATGCCATAATGGCAATCCACACACATTTGCGCTTCGAAAATGCACAAACCCCCACATCCCGTTCCCCGGGCGTTCCCTACACACCAGGAATGACCGGTTCCATTCAGGGTGATGGATCCTGAATACTCCGCAATCAGTTTTTCTTTATTTTCCGCCGTACGGACTGACGATCGCCAGGCCTTCAGCCATTCGCCCCCCTTGGCCAAAGGGGCCTCTGAATCCAACAACCCAGTCATAATCTCGGATTGCCGAGTTTGCTTTTCCTGCGTGACCATAGCCATCAATTCGATGTCCGATTCATACTCATCTGCACCCCCATCCGCATAGTAAGTGGTCATATCCAGGCTCCAATGACCAAAATGTTCACACAGTGTCAGTAAATCACCCAATTCCGAGCGGGCTATGAATCGTGCATACGTTCGCCGAAACTGATGGGTATGCAGCGGATAGGGTTGATTATTCTCACCACGAATATCAAAATCTTTACAAAAAATCTTAAGATCGCTGTTAATAGCAGTGATTCCAATAACGGTTACAGGACTTCTGCCAGGAATAGTTAAGAAAAGTTTATTTTTGTGTCGAGTCAAAAATGTATGCCGCTTACTAACCTGCCGTACATCTTCATTACTAATATTTTCTAATTGTCGTTTGAGTCCTTGTTCTTCTGCTTCCATTCTTCCATGGACACTGTGCATAAGACGGGTGAGGACAATAACCGCCTCCTCTACTACGGGTGGAACCAGCCACGTCTTTTTCTTGTGACCAGTTTTATATGTTGTGCCATGCAGAAAGGTCAGGGAACCAAAGCCATCCTCTGTAGATTTGTGGGTGATACAATCTGTATCGAGAGACAAAACCTCAGAATTACGCATCCCGGAGAAAAGGTTTATGATAATGTAACAACTTGTTCTTAAAGTATATAGTTCATTGCTGAGCTTAACACTACAATTTTTAGATTTACTCTTGATCGTTAACGAGATATAGTCATAAGATCGATTTTTATTTTTTGGTTTTATGTCTGTATTTATGGTATTTTCTAGGACTTCAAGAATTTTCGGAGCACGATTCTGGATATAATCTAGTGAAATTTTAGTAAGTTTGTTGAGCACGTCTTCAGAAATGCATTCCGTCGTTGAAGCTCTATGATTCTTCCATGTTTTTAACCCAGCAAGGGAAACCGAAGATTCATGCGGCCATGGATGCTTAGAGAGGGCATCGTTTAACTTCTCTCTTTGATGATAAATATCCTCTACAATCCCCAGAAACTGGGCTATCGTTCCAGGGCTTAACAAACCCTCTCCATTCGCTCTGAAGCGCGCTACCTTGGCATAATCAAGCGTATGGTTTTCTATTTCACGGAACTGTTTGAAACCACATTTTAGCATCCAATAAATTAAATATCGCACAGAAGCAGTTTTGTGTTTTAGAGTTAACATACCAGGTCTTTTCCTGCCTTCTACAGGATCCAGGAAAAGTGACCAGATAAAGCTTTTCGCCGACAATAGCAAATCGGCATGTTCCGAATCGGTAAACCTTCCTCCTTGAGGCAGTTTAAAGTCCCAACGAATCATCTTACTGCTTTGGGTAAGATTTTCTTGCAATATATAGGGATAAAAATCCCACACTGGATCACCAAATCGACTGACCGTGAAGAGGCTGCCGTCTTCACGTACTGCGATAGAAACCGGTAAGTCTCCCAACTCCGTATGGTTGGCTAACGTTTGTGGCCAAAGGGCTAACAGGCTGAGACTCATGGTAATATGCTTCGCCAGGTAGGGTGCGGTGACACTTGCGCTTTTTGGCGGGCTTGCTCCACGATTTCAGGATCAAACAAGGGGGCTATATCCACATCAATGCGCTGAATGATCGGGCCGTATGTTTTGAGCCAATGTTCAGGGTTTATTTTGATGCGGTCAGCCAGCAAGCGATAATAAAAACTGAAAAGTCGCCAAAGATCGTCTTCAAAGACACACATATTAGGGCAGCGAAAACAGCTAAGGTATTTATTGCAAACAGCATCATTCTCTCTGAAAGGGTTACGACAACGGGCTATTCCCGTACTGTAACCTCCGGCAAGAAGGTTGCGCATTTCCTGTAGAGGAATGGCTCCATCTGCGGCCAGAATGGCTTTTCCTTCAATTTCTGTGCGGGTAAAGCGATGCGCCATAGCATCCAATACCAACGCATGATTGCGCTCTGATTCAGCAGGCAGTGTCAAATAATGTCGGGCGGTGGTTTCTGCTGATGAATGCCCTAATACCCTTTGTATTAATCGGATATCGTGTGTGCGGCGATACAGTTCGGTGGCCATCGTGGGTCTTAGCCTGGAAAATTGTAACGACAATGGTTTCCCGTCATCATCTTGAAGTGCGTGACGGGCAGAAAACTTTCTGGCACCACACCCTACCGAGTTAGCGTCTAAACGAACGACTTCACCATCCACTTTCCCATGTCGGAGACGTCGAATCATGACGAGTTCCCGCAGTTCTTTTGAAGCCAATCGCGATAGTGGTTCTGTATATTGGCTCAAAAAGCGAATGTGGTCGGCGATGGTAGAAGGAATTGCTTCGAGAGCATTATGCGATCTGGAACCTGCTTTTCTACTAAATGCCGTGGCTTGCGTGGAGTATCCGCGTCGCTTCATCGTTACAAGAAACTCTCGGTCGGGTAGCGGGTGTTCCTGCAGACTGTTCCGACGAATATCCAACAAACTTTGCAGATTTTTCCCCGTGGCAATGCCTATGATGAGTAAATGCACTACAAGCACCTGGGTCTGATCGAGGTCATGTCCCGATGAACTGTGGATATTGCTCAGATCTTTATGGGCTGCAGCCAGAATGCGCTGCTGCTCCAAACGGGAGTAAGGAGATTTTTTAGGGACAAGTCGATTCCCATGGGGGAACGGATTGCTGGGAAAAATCGCAGCAGTGTCGCTTGGGTTCCGAGAACAGTACAGCAGCAGCGTTTTGAGCGTATTGTATATGCTCCTTCTTGTACCCAGTGATAGCATTGATCCTTTATGAGCGCCTCTGGTAACAGGTTGAAGCTCCAGCCAGCCGAGAAAATCAACAATGACCTTACGATCAACCTGACCTGTGTTGGCGATGGTTATTCCGTTTTCTTCTTGGTGATCCAGGAATCGCCAAAAATATCTGAGGCCCATCCATGTAATTGACTGCAGTGTTTTGCCTACAACGGCATGGCGCATACGCCATACCGCATCACGCATCTCCTGTGCCAGTGCTTCTCTTCCATTCGCCCGATAGCGATTAAAATCCAGACAGACTGAGCCTATGTGTGGACACTGGATTGTAAAAGTCCAACCATGTGGCAGATCAATCAGCTCGCCGTCCTTTTCTGTCAGAGACACCTTTCGGTCTAATTTCGTCCGCCTAATGGCCATGGCTCAGCGACCTGCAGACATCAGCTATGTAACCGTCAATGTCATCATGCTGAATCAGATCCGCAGCATGGATGTATTGTTCAGTTGTGGTAATGGAACTGTGCCCCATACGATCCTTGACCCAGAGCAATGCCTGACTTTCTCCCTTGGTTCGGAGCATGCGCAAAAGTTCATAGGTCCCGTAGGTATGCCGCAGGAGATGTGGATGACAGGGAATACCTGTTTTCATACTGACTTTGGCAAAAGCATTATTGACGCCCTTAATGGAGAGCGGATCCCCCGTTCTCGATAGAAAAAAACGTGTGGTTTCCGTTTGGTATTTTTTTCTATGAAGGGCCAACAGCTTGGGCCATACGAATGTAAAATATTCATGGAGGGCGACGGCAAGATCATAAGGCAACATCACGGTTCGCGTTTTGTTTCCTTTCGTAGGTGTCATGCTCGCATCCAGGACCATCGAGATTTGTTTTCTTGGATCCCGCCCTGCGGGATTGGGGACTACTCGATAGTCCAGAGCGGTGACTTCTTCCCGTCTCATCCCCGTCAACAGCATGAGATAGCCCATCAATTGCAGCCGTCGTGGGCGGGTCTCTTCCAGAAAACGGATGGCCTTTTCCAATAATAGAAATTGGGGTCTACGATCGTAGGTCTTGAGGGTTAGTGCGTTTACCTCAAGACGTCCCCCTTTGGCGTCCACATGGGCCAGAAATCCTCGCGGTTTGGCCACCCAAATATCCTGTTTGGAAAAGGGTACTACCGTGGCTGTTCCCGATTTGACGGACCAGTCATAAAAAGCGTGCACACTCCGCAATCTTTGATTGACCGTGCTCCGTGCACACCCCCTCTCCAGCATGGCATCCCGCCATGCGGCAATTTGTCTCTGGCTGACAGCGTTCCAGTCCAGTCCGTTTGCTTCCAGAAAGGCAAAATATTCCAGCAGATTCGACCCGTAAGTTTGCCAGGTTTTCTCCGACCGCGTTCTGCCTCTGACTGTAGCTATGTAGCGCAGATACTGATTGGGTGGACTCACCAGCTCCATCTGGTCATCGCACAGAAAAGGAATATTGGGGCGCTCAACGCCCTCAATGCTACATGTAGAATCGGTAAAGAAAAGTTTCATGCAATGTACCCAACAAAGATAATCTCCTTACCTTGGCTCTCTTTCCAAGGGGGTTCTTCTAACTGGATGCCAACCTACGCCTACACATCATTTGGGCCTTACCCGACTCTCTCTTTGAGAGTTACTATGTCATACTTGTAATTTATTGTAAACATGTTATCTTTATTGTCAACAAACATAGGGTGACATACCATGTAAAATATGCAATGCTCAAACTATGCTCGATACAAAAATCTTTCTGAGAGTTCTATACCTCACTGTCGCAGATACGATAGCAACGAAATATGACACTATTGCGTCAATTTCATGACTTTTTCCTTACAAAAGATAATGATCGTGGAAATTTTCAAAAAAATAATATTAATCAATTGGATGGAATTTAAATAATATTTTCTATTCTAATATAATTTATTATTATAGTATGTTGTTCTAATCACTCCCTTTCTGAGCAAAATTCCGGTACAATTCTATTGTCTCTGCCAGGAGGCCTACATCATGCTACAGTGGATGACCGAAAGCCCTGCAGGTTTTGTTGCACTGCTTGTTGTTGCCTTTATTGTAATGCTGGGTGTGTATTTGTTACCGGCTCTGCTGGCCTGGATAATGGCCTGTCCGCAGCGGATGACTATTTCATTGCTGAATGTTTTTCTAGGTTGGACTGTGTTTGTCTGGATAGCGGTACTGGTTTGGGCTTTGGCTTCTGGCAAAGCTGAGCGTTTTGACGAAGATCCGGTTGTCAGAAAGGAACCCTGGTTGCGCTAGCTGTCAATAATGAAAAAATTCTCAATGTATTATCAGATTATTCAGGAAAAAAATGAGCGAGCTTAAGCAAAAGGGAAAAACTAAAGTGGACGCCACGGCCCCATCCGTCGATCAGGAAAAATTCCCCCTGGTCATTTTTACGGTCGGAACCGCCGCTTCGGGCAAAAGCTCGTGGGCAATAT
The DNA here is from genome assembly GCF_001931655.1 of Acidithiobacillus albertensis. Lineage (NCBI taxonomy): Bacteria > Pseudomonadati > Pseudomonadota > Acidithiobacillia > Acidithiobacillales > Acidithiobacillaceae > Acidithiobacillus > Acidithiobacillus albertensis. The sequence goes on from NZ_MOAD01000001.1 coordinate 1,252,486, forward strand.
CCATGCAGGCAAAGCATCCTACCTTGCGTATTATCATCCTGGAACGGGACATGATTCGGGTGGCCTTGCAAGAGGCTGAGACCGGTCAACCCTTTTCCTGGGGCGAATGGAATCCGGCCTGGGAAAGCAAGGTACAATGGCTTTGGGAGCAACGGGTTCACGATGCAGTCAAACAATGTGATGTGTTGATTATGGCAGATACCCATCTGGACGCCGTGGAACTACAAAAAAAGGCCACCTGGTTACGGGAGTTGGGCGTGACGGATTTCACCCTGAAGTACTTTCAGGCTTTGCCGTTAACGGATCTCCTGCGCCGGGATCAAGGCAGAACCCATCCTGTGGGTGGTGAAGCTCTGCGCGAACATCTTAAAAAAATTGTTGCGGAAGATCGCTACTGGGCTGCTATTGAAGGGATTTGAGGGGGTCTGTTTAGACCTGCTGTTCTGGTTCCAGAGCGCAGGGGTGTTCGGTATCTCCGGTTTCTACTTGCAGGGTAGGATGAACGATGGCGAACTGTTCCCGGAGTGTCGTAGCAATGTCCGATAAAAACCCATCGCCGGGAAAACCTTGAGGCATAACCAGGTGTGCTGTCAGGGCAGTTTCGGTGGTGCTCATGGCCCAGATATGCAAATCATGTACGGCCGCCACATCTGGAAGGCCGCGTAAATAGCGGCGCACGGCATCAGTATCAATATTGTCCGGGACCCCGTGCAAAACGAGGCGGGCAGCTTCTTTCAGCAAAGACCAGGTGGCCAGAATAATCAGGGCGCTGATAATGAGACTGACGGTTGAATCCAGCCAGTACCAGTGCATAAACAGCATGACGATTCCTGCCAGCACGACACCCAGAGAAATAAACGCATCCCCGGCCATGTGCAAGAAGGCCGCTTTGATATTCAGGTCACCCTTGCGCCCGGACAAAAACAACAGGGCCGTACCGGTGTTGATCAGTACTCCCAGGGCAGCAACGGCAATGACTACCCGGCTGTCTACCGGGCTGGGATGAAGCAGGCGTTCTATGGCCTCCCAGGCAATACCACCAGTCACAACCAGCAGAAACAGAGAATTCGAGAGTGCTGCCAGAATGGAGCTACTACGCAAGCCATAAGTGTAGCGCTGTGATGGAGGCCGCAAGGCCAAGGCGCTGGCACCCCAGGCCATCACCAGGCCCAGTACGTCACTCAGGTTGTGGCCAGCATCGGCGAGCAAAGCCAGTGAATGACCCAGCACGCCAAATACAGCTTCTGCGAGCACAAAGACCACATTCAGGAAAATGCCAATGGAAAAGGCCCGCCCGAAACTTTTGGGCGCATGATGGTGATGGCCGTGCTGATGCCCGGAATGAGGATGCTGGTGATCATGCCCATCTTGTCGGGATTCGCAACGCGCTGACGTATCATGCTGGTGTATCAAAGGGAATTTTGCTTCGCTCAAGGGATTATGCTCTGGATGGATTTTTACCCTTCACAAGCATAGGGAAAAAGCTTAGTCTGGTCAACTCTCCATCAGACCGGAGGTCAGAGTTGATATCGGGAATGCCTGGAAAAGTTTTAATTTTAAGTGCCTCTCTGCTTTTTTTGCCATTAGCTGCAACGGCAGCCCCTGGCACTAAGCCGCTGGCTTCAAGCGCGACTGAGGCAGTTACACCTGCTGTGTTGGCGAAATGGATGTCCGGGGCCGAGCATGGTTATGGACCGGATCAATATCGTCTGGGACTGGCTTATGCTGCGGGGGATGGTGTCGCTCAGAATTTCAGTGAGGCCGCACACTGGTGGCGTAAAGGTGCCTACAACATCAATCCTCAGGCGGAACTCATGTTGGGTGAAGCCTATGCTCATGGCTGGGGAGTACCCCGCGATATAGACAAGGCTATTCACTGGTGGAAAGCTGCCGCGCGCTATGGCCCGCCAGAAGTAGCCAGCCGCGCCCAACTCCTGTTGGATTCAGCAGTATAATTCAGCCAGTTAACTAGGAATTTGCATGCGTTTTCTGTTCAATAAATGGTCTGTCTGGATGGTTATGATGGCGTTTTCCAGCGTTACAGTGCAGGCCATGGCCGATGAACCGGCGGTAAGTCCTTTGGTTATATCCAAAAGTGAATTTGCAAAAAAACCAGAGTGGTCTGGCTCTGTGGGTTTAGGTTTAAGCAGTAGTACAGGAACCAGTCAGGCGCTGAATCTCAATACGGATGACGCGTTACTCTGGCATCGCGGTTTGTGGTCGAACCAGAGTCGGCTTCTGTATAACTATGCGACTTCTCAAGGAGAAGTCAGCGCCGATCGCCTGGATGTCAGCAACCAGACCCGCTATGACATTGCCCTGCAGCAATATTTGTTTGCGAATCTCAATTATCATCGCAACCATTTTGACGGGTACTATTTTCGTGCTGACGAAACCCTGGGTTATGGACACTTTTTTGTTCTGAATCAGGTTTCTCATCTGCGTCTTGAAGCGGGTGCCGGTGTGCGTCAATCCCACCCCATTGGTGGAGTGTATAGCACGCATCCCATTGCCCGTCTCTATGGAAAATATCTCTGGAAATTCAGTCCACATGCGCATTTATCAGAGGCCGTAGATGCCATTTTGGCGGATAATGGAGCGAATACCTATAATTCGATTTTTAGTGTGGTCAGTCCGTTATATGGACCGTTGAATCTGCGTCTTGCCTTTATCGCAACTTATAACGCGAAAGTGCAAGCTGGTTTTAGGCCGATGAATACCTTGACCACTATCAATCTGGCCTATAACTTTTAATCAGAAAATCGGGAAAATTTTTCCTGAAATTTTTGAACATAAGGTGCATAACGCTCTACGGCATCTGCTGCAGGATAAAGTATTCTTCCCGGTTGGACGGGTGTCTGCCCTAATATTTTTAAGCCCCCCAAATCGGCAGCCGCAGCAATGAGAGCAGATCCTTTTGCCGCCTCAGTGTCCACTGTGATTTCTACAGGCCGATTCAAAATGTGGGCACGCATTTGCATCCAGGCAGCATTCATACTGCCACCCCCCACCGTTTTTATGGGCCCCTGAATGCTCACCCCCGCTTTTTCCATGACGTCATAGCCCCAGGCTTCAATATAGCTGAGTCCTTCCAGCAACATCTGAAAAGTCTCGGTATTTTGTCCGCTGGGAATGGTACTTCCCGGCCATGTAGGCGCCTGGATCGGGAAGCGTTCTCCGCTGCTGGCCAGAGGATACAACAAGGCAGCGCTGGGATATGCCGTATGGAGGGAGGATTCCAGCGCCCGCATTTGTTCTCGCTGAAAATGCTGCAGCAGGATACTTGCTCCGGCATTGGATGCCGCGCCAACCAGGCAAAAATCACCCAGATAATGGCTATAAAGACCCATTGTATTTATTGGTTTGCCATGCACGACCTTGAAAGCCAGGGATGAACCAAGACTGCTCAGGGCTGTGCCGGGCACATATAAACCAGCCGCAGTGGCCGCTGCAACGCTGTCTGTACAACCGGCGCGAATCTGGACTGCTGTGGACAAGCCCAGCCTTTGGGCCCATGGTTTATACAGCGTGCCGATGCTGATCCCTTCACGCACCACTTTCGGTAATATTGCCGGATCAATATCTGCAGTTTTCAGAATATTGAGCATTGGCTCCGGATATTTCATGTGTTGAGCATCCAGACCCATTTTCAGAACATTTCCCCGATCTGAAATCCCCCAGTGATTGGTGAGATGCGCAGCCACCCAGTCCGCCTGATGATGTACGTAATGCGCCTCCGAAAAATTATGGAGATGACAGCGTAACCACAGGAGTTTACTCAGGGAGCTGGCAGGGGATAGACAAATTCCCCCTTCTGGCCATTGCTGTTTCAACTGTTGTGCCTGTGCTGCAGCCCGTTGATCTGAATAGGCCAATACTGGACCCAGAACATTACCCCGTCGGTCACTGAGCAGGAGGGTTCCAGAGGTCCCATCCAGACTCATGGCCTTGATGGCAGACCAGGCCCGGGTATGAATGGATCGCAATTGTTGCGCCAGCATTTCCAGTCCCTGCAACCATCCCTGGCTATCGGTCAAACTTTCAGACGGACAGCCCGGGTAGGGAAGGGCGGCACTGGCTATCGTGTTGAGATTTTCATCAATAATTACACCGCGCAAGCCGGACGTTCCAAAATCAATCCCCAGATAAGTGGGCATGTCCGGCGCCGATCAGTAACCGGGCTGCTGCCGGGTCCATTGCACACCGGGCAACTGCCCGAGGATATCCGGGTTTTCCCAGCCGGGCTGGCGATGTTCGATGAGCAAATCGGTGCTGATGCCGCCACGCACATACCAGCGGCCCAGAAGGCGAAGATAACGCGGCTGAATCAGTTGAATAATATCGTCAGCAATCCGGTTACTCATGGCCTCGTGAAAAGCGCCTTCATCGCGAAAACTCCAGAGATACAGCTTCAGGGATTTAAGTTCAACATTATGCTGGTCAGGAATAAAATCGAGCATAAAATGCGCAAAATCGGGCTGTCCGGTCAGTGGACAGAGGCAGGTAAACTCCGGCATATCCATATGCACCACATAATCCCGCTCGGGATGGGGGTTGGGAAATCGTTCCAGACTTTTGCTGGGTTGACTGGGCATAGCTTAATCCTCATCATGAAAGTTTCAATAGTCCGATATCATACCTAAAAACCACTGTTCATGCGCCTCTCGGCTATTATTCTTCAAGGCTTCAAGTCCTTTCGCGAAAACACCCGCATCCAGATCAGCGCCAATCCGGTAGTGATTGTCGGACCCAATGGTTGTGGCAAGTCCAATACTGTGGACGCCCTGCGCTGGGTGCTTGGTGAGTCTTCCGCCCGGCAATTAAGAGGCGGCACCCTGAGCGATGTCATTTCCAATGGGGGGGGCAGTCGTCCGGCGACTTCCCAGGCCAGTGTGGAATTGCGTTTTGACAATAGTGATGGCACTGCGCCCGGTGCATTTGCCGAAGTGGCCGAAATCAGTGTCAAACGCAGTCTGGACCGCAAGGGAGATGGTCAATACCGGATTAATGGCGCGCGTTGCCGGCGGCGGGATGTCAGTGATCTGTTTTTGGGTACAGGTTTGGGCAGCAGTACCTATGCCATTGTCGAACAGGGAACCATTGGTCGGATTATTGAAGCGCGTCCCGATGATCTGCGCGCCATGCTGGAAGAGGCGGGGGGAATCAGCCGCTATAAGGAAAGGCGCCGGGAAACCGCCCAGCGCATTGCCGAAACCCGGGAACATTTGCAACGCCTGCATGATATTCACGGTGAAATGGATGGTCAGTGGCAGCGTTTGCAACGTCAGGCCGAAGCTGCCCGGAAAATGCGGGCCTTGCGCATTGAAGAACGTCAATGGCAATGGTGGGCGGTTTGTGAACGCCTGCAGATGCTGGAGACAGAAGCACAAGTCCTGAATCAGCGCCGTGATGAATTACAGTCCCAAAACCAGACATTGGAAGAAAACCGCCAGTTGACCGAGCAGGGTCTGGAGAGCTTGCGACAGGAGGCGCGGGTCGGTCAGGACAGTCTGAGCGCCGCGCAGGCCGGTCTGTATGCTGTTCAGGCGGATCTTAGTGAAGCCGATCATCAACTGAAAGAACATCATGCTCAGATTCAGCGTGTCCAGTCGGGAATGGCGCAATTTCAGAACCAACAGCAAAAAATCCAGGACGAAATACAACGCCAACTGGATAGTGAAAAACAACGACAAGAACGCCTTCTGGTTTTGCTGGATCGTCGTGAAGCCTTAAGCACAGAGGAGGAGTCAACCCGCCAAGCTCGTCAGGCCGCAGAGCGCCAGGCTGAAGAGCAGGAACAGGCACGACAGTTGGGCGTGCAAAAGGCTGCTGATTTGCGCCGCAAACGTGATGTGCTGCTGGCTCAGGTCCGCGAGCTGGAGCCGCGTTTACAGGATATGGATAAGCGCCTTGCGCGTTTTGTTCAGGAAATGCCATCTGAACGCCCTGCTCTCGATGCAGCCGAACTGCGTGTGCAAACGCTGGAAGAGAACCTGAATACGGCAACCCAGCATCTTGCAACTTTGCGTGAGGAATTGGCCCAACAACAAAAACAGATTGAGAACCTGCGCGAGCCGCGTGAAAGCGCCCAGGGGCACTTGCAAGAATGTAAGGCCCGCCACAAGGCACTCGAAAGCCTATTGCAACGCCTGCAAAAATCCAGTCCTGCGGGGGTATCCGGGCAAGGGTTGTTGATGGATTGTTTGCAGGTTCGCAAGGGCTGGGAGGCGGCCATTGAACGGGTGCTCGGTGATCGCCTTCATGCCCGGGTGCTTGCTGCGCCTGAGCAGACCATTAAGCACAGCACGTTATGGGAGTCTGCCGAGGAGCCGACAAAGCTTCCTGAAAATGCTTTGCTGAGCGTGCTGGAGATTCCGGATAATTTGCAAAAGGGCATGCAGGACTGGCTCTGGGGTTTGCGAACCGCGCCCGACCTGGCCAGCGCCATGGCGAAGCGGCATGAGCTGGGAGCGGGGGAAGCCTGGATAACTCCGCTGGGAGTCATTGTGCATGCGATGGGTGTGACTTTTCCCGAACAGGAAGACGCAGCCAGCCTGCTGCAATGTCGGCGGGAACTCGAAGATAACCAGCAGCTTATGACGGCCGCCGAGGCGCAGGCCGTTGCCACGCAAACAGCGCTGAATGAAGCCCAAGAGGCTCTTCGCGTTTTGCAAATACCCCTGCGCGAAGCTGAAGCACAAGTGCAGAAACTTGGCCGGGAACTAGCACAGGAACGGGAGTCTGTCGCCCGTTTACGCAGTCGGGTGGAATCGGAAGATCAGCAACGGACCGAGCGGCAAATGGAAGCCCAGCGTCTGGAATCGGAAAAAACCGCCAGCTCGGAACGCCTGAGCGGGCTGCGCAAGGCGTTTGCCGACGAAGAAGAGAACTGGGTCGAACAGGAAAAACAACTGCGCGAGGCGCAACAAAAAGCGGATAAGGACAAACGCCGTGTTCAGGAATTGCGCAATACCTACGGGCGCTTGCGGGAAGAACGTCAGCAACTGGAATTACAGGTGCAAAAACTGCAGACAGAATCGGCAGCAGCGCAACAGCGCGGTGATGATCTCCAGCAGCAGGATCTGCAACTGATGCAGTCCATTGCGCTCAGCTGCCAGAATCTGGAGGCACTACAGCAAGCCCTTCCTGATTTGCAGGACAAACAGAAAACCCTTCAGGATCGGCTTGGAGAACAACAGGCCATTGTCCAAAAGCATCAGGAATCCGCACAGGCCATAGATCTACAAATACGCACTCTGGAGCAGCAGCGTCATCCGCTGGAAACCCAGTTGCGCAATCTGCAAAAAAACCTGGCGCAGACCGAACAGGAAATGGCTGCCTTGCAGGTTCGTCTGGAAGAAAATGGTCTGCGAGCTGCAGAACTGGCTGAAAATCTGGGGGAAAACCCCGGTCCTTGCCCGGATTCCCGCTCTATGGAAGAACAACTGGCGCGTATAGCTGCCGCCATACAGCGTCTAGGGAATGTAAACCTCGCCGCAGAAGAAGAATTGCAAGAGTTGGAAGAGCGGCGCGGAAATTTGTTAAGTCAGGTGGAAGATGTGGAAATGGCTCTGAACAGTCTGGAAGAAGCCATGGCCGCAATGGATCAGGAAACTATCTCGCGCTTTTCCGAAACCCTCCATCAGGTGAATCAGGAATTGCAGAACCTGTTCGCCATTTTGTTCGGGGGTGGTCAGGCAGCCCTGAGTCTGCTGGGTGACGATGTGCTCGATGCCGGTCTGGTGTTACGCGCGCAACCCCCCGGCAAACGTAATGCCAGTTTGCAGCAATTATCTGGTGGAGAAAAAGCGCTGACCGCGATTGCCCTGGTTTTTGCGCTATTTCGGCTGAATCCAGCCCCATTTTGTGTGCTCGACGAGGTAGATGCCCCTCTGGATGACGCCAATGTGGGCCGTTTCTGCCATTTAGTCCAGGAAATGGCCGTGCAAACCCAGTTTTTGATTGTTACCCACCGTAACTTGACCATGCAGGTGGGCGAACAACTTATCGGCGTTACCATGACCGAACCCGGCGTCTCTCGCATTGTACCGGTCTCGGTAGCGGAAACGTTGGCCGCCGCCGCCGATTCTGAATCCTACGCAGCAAATTGATTAACCTAAAAACGGCAGTTGCCGTGGGTGCTTTTTGCTCCGTTGTTCCTTGCCTGTTGTTCTAAGGCTCATCCTGCTGTCAGGAGAGAACTCGCCCTACGGGCTCAAACAGCTCTCCTGACGGGCGCTGGATTTCGCCAAGAACAACAACGGCTCGAAACAAAAGTCGCTACAAAGCACCCACGGCAACTGCCGTTTTTAGGATTAACCTTTTTGGGTCAGCTTTTGGAAGCCTTAGGGGACCAATCTATCATGCCTCGACCCCATATCCATCAAGGCACCGGTGGCAATCAGCATACTACCAAATGTCCAGATAAGAATGGCCATCTCTAATGCGATCAGTAGTACCACGCCCAATAGGGCGAGAACGATTTTACCTACAAGCATAACGCCCAGATATTTTACCAGAAAAAACAGAATGCCAAAAAATACAGCAAAAAAAATGCCAACACCGATGAATACCAGGATCAGCATTGCGCCCAGAATAAATGGAAAAAACAGCCATTTCAATTTTCCCCCAAAAATACCTAAGCTGCTGACTATGGACATTTTGGCATTCAATCCATAGGCAGAATACAGCATAAATACATATCCAAAGAATGCGCCCAATAACATGAGTGGAATAAACATTATCCAAATCTGCTGATGCATGAACCAGTCTGTAGGCAACTTTTGCCCCGGCTGAACTATAGGCATTCCCGAATAGGCCTCCAGGACGCTGCCAATAGTGGCGTAGATCAAGGCAAGTAACCAGGCTTCACCACGTTTGAATGCCCAAAACAAGTTTCCGATATGCCATGGCTGAGCGGTGAGACTTTTAGCTAACAGGTAGAATAATCCCATATCCAGCAAGGTGATCCACAAGAATAATGGGAATCGCCATAACTGGACGTATGTTGGTGCGCTGAAATTGAGTAGTGAATTTATGGCAAAGCCTATTCCCAATAAGAGGATAAAAATGAGTAAAGCCGGCCATAGCGTTTTAAATTGGTTTTTAAGTAGATCCCAGCCACCACGGATGGCGCCGCTATAAGTGGTATTATCCGCCTGCATCGGGGTAAAGCTGTCCATGATTTGTTCCTTTTTTCAATGCCAAAGTAGTAACAGAAAGCCACTGCCATTCCATACCATATGAAGCAGGATTCCAGGCCAGAGTGAACGATAGCGGATGCGCAAAAATATTAATGCGGCTGCCAATAAGGCGATGATAATCAATGCCGGAGGGTAATGAAACTGTTCGATTTTGCTGGGTATATGGGCTAACACAAATAGCAAACTGACGAACAGGGCCGACCAGCCTGCTGAAAACCGCCGGCGCAGCCCGGCATATATGGCTCCCCGAAAAATAATTTCTTCGGCAAAGGGCGCAATGACAATCAGCAACAAAAGGACCACGTAGTGCGTCAATCCTGAGCCTTTCAGTCCCTCAAAGAGACCTAATGCGCGCGGGTTTAGATGGTTGGGCAAAGGAAATATCTGGAAAAGCCCATGGGCAAAGAGTTCAATCAGAATGGCCAGTATCAAGGCCAGCAGATAGGCATTTGGACGACTGGGTTTGCGCCAGGCAAAACCTTCAGCTTTGCGCCAGACCTCCCGAGGAAATTTCATCAGTAAAAAAATCAGGATCGCCAATGCACAAAGCGTATAGCTCAGGATGCCCAGCCAGATACGGAACGAAGTACTGATTTGGTGTAAGGACTTTTCCAGGACAAGCGGCGGCATTTTTTCATGGAGTAAGGCATAATGCATACCCAACTGCGCGCCGACGACGAAATCCCGCAGCATGACCATAATAATGACAATGATGGCCTGACCGAAGAAAAAGCTCAGAAAGAGGATTATCGCTGCCCAGGGCCCCCAATGCGTGCTAAGAGATTTTCTGGTAGTCCGTTGCTTGTTGTTTTCTGCCGATAAAGTGTACTTTTGTCCTGTCTGCCGGATTTTTTGGGCAGAAAATTGGGATAAATTCCAGTCACTGCGACTCAGACGTTGTCGGGCAAGATAGGCGGCAAACCCCACACTGACAAGGGCCATAAACATTAAAACCAGTGTTCCGCGCAGATGAAAGGGCACATGAATCAGGTGGCGATAAAACCAGTAGTGCGCGCTGCGCAACACCAGAACAGCATCCAACCCAAAAGAAAGAAGCAGGATGATTTGCTGCAGGATACCGGTAAAACCCAGACCGATTATACCCATGGGTGCCCAGGCCAGCACCAGAATGCCCATATACAAAATCAACAAAATCATGCTGATTTGCAGAATAGGATATCCCAGAAGAATCAAAATAAGGGCCGGCCAAAACAGTAATACCAGGGCCAGCAGGCTGGTATGCGCAGCGTAACTTTTTACAATGTGCGTACTTGCCTGCTGGTGATTGCCACCAAAATAACCGGTAAGCGTCAGATATTGCCAATCAAATGCGCGTGCCGACCAGATACCCCATGAGAAGACAGGCAGAAGGAAAATGACTGGAAGAAAAGGCAGAACCTGAGGCCAATGCGATGTGCCAAGGCGCAGATATTGTATTGCAATAATAGCGGCCGGTAGCTGGGGTTGTATAAAAAGAACCGCCAGAATTCCCTGAGGTCGTCGCGCCGTATCGAGAATGGGGTTGTGCCAGTTTCCGGGCATCCAGCGCCAGATTGCACTCCACGGAATGTTCTGGATGCGAATATCCTGGGGCCTGTGCAGGTATTCGGATAAAAAATCTTGCCATTCTCGTGGCGTTTTTCGCATCAGCAGGACGATGAGTAAAAGCAGTAGAATTCCCAGAACCGAATCCACTGGTGCGGGAATCGCTAAAAAAACATCTCTGGCAGGTGGGAAAAATATGAGGGGATACACTGGAAGCAGGGGGAATCCCTGCCAATATTTTCGGTCTTTCCTGCGGCTTCCGCCGGTATTGAGCAAAATCGCATAAAAAGCAGCCCAAAATGCCACGTAAACCGTTAAAACAAAGGCCCCTGCTAAGGGAATGTTTGAAAACCGTATTTCTCCGGCAATGATGACCAGCAAGAGAATAAGAATGAAAACAAATATACCAATGGCCTGCCTGCGAAAACCGGGTAAAATTCTCAAAAGGTCTTCAGAAATTATCCGCCAGTAATGGATGAGAAAGCCGGCTACGATAAAAAATGCGGGCAGTAATATCATTGTAAAAACCGCTTGCGACGCCTGTGGCTTAGCCTGGGTGGAAAGTGAAAAGCCGATTGTTATACCCATCCCCATTAAAAATAGGAGGCTACCCAGTATCAGGGTCAGGTTTTCCTGAAACAGCAGGCGCGGGTGGAGACAGCGCCAGATACCCATCAGTTGCTGTCTCTGGTCATTGCCAGGAATCGGCTTTCCGCTTCTCCGGGCTGTAAGGTTTCGCGGGGCCACTCTTCAATTATCCGGCCGTGGTGGAGTACCAGAAAACGCGAACAAATGCGTTCAAGATCAGAAACAATGTGAGATGAGAGCAGTACGGCAGCTTCATGCTCCAGGGCGTGCTCCTGCAGCAGGGACAGGAAATCCTGACGTGCCTGTGGATCCAGTTGAGACACAGGTTCATCAAGAATTAGTAAACGCGGGCGGTGGCGCATGGCTAGGACAATAGCCAGACGTTGTCTTTGTCCACCCGAAAGTTCCTGGACTTTTTTGCTGGAGTCCAGATCAGCCCAGTCTTCGAGTTTTTTCCAGTGGCGACCGGAAGCAGGATAGAAGCCCGCAATCAACTCAAGAAGTTGCTTGACCCGCATCCAGGAAAAACCACTGAATTCCTGGGGAACAAAGCCAGTCTGAATGCGGTTTTGGGTATCCAGTTGCTGGATATCCTGACCGAATAACTCAATGTCACCAGTATTGGCGAGAATGAGCCCGATAAGACAGGTCAGCAGGGTGCTTTTGCCGGCACCATTGGGACCGAGTAACGCCACGATTTCCCCAGGATATAAGTCCAGAGAAATCTCCCTGAGTATTCGTGCTTCTCCATAGAATTTGCCAACAGTTCTGCAGCGTAATAAGGCTGTGTCCTGCCGGGAAGGATTCATAGGCGTACACTCACCCGATTAGTTTCGGGAGTTGCGATAATTCTCCCGTTTTACCGATACGGGGCACTGATCGGAAATAGGGCATTGCGGCTCCTGATCCGGTTTTTACCGGTTAACAGTTTAATAATGGACAAATGCTAGCACCATAATATGACAATTTGATGAACGTCTATTGATCATGTAAAGAAAGAATCGGCCATCCTTTGCTTGTGGCATGGGCACGCAGGCGTTCATCGGGGTTCACAGCAACGGGGAAATCGACGGTTTCCAAAAGCGGCAAGTCATTGTAGGAATCACTGTAAAAGGTGCTGCCTTGCAAGCTTCGCTGCCAATCCAGTTGTTGCTCTTGCAACCAGTGACGCAGGCGTTCGATTTTTCCCGCCTGGAAGCAGGGGGTGCCGACTGTTTTGCCCGTAAATTCTCCGTCTGCGTTTACTTCGGGTTCGGTAGCCAGGAGATTTTCAATGCCAAATTCAGTGGCGATGGGTGCGGTCACGAAGCGATTGGTAGCCGTAATAATGACCAGCACATCGCCTTGCTGACGGTGATCTTCCACCAAAGCCCGCGCCCGATTGGAAATCATGGGCAAAACCCTTTCCTGAAGATAATCACGATGCCAGACATCCAGTTGGGCGCGGGGATGGGCGGCTAAAGGCGTGAGCTGAAAGTACAGAAAAGCATGGATGTCCAGGCGTCCGGCCACATAATCGGCGTAAAACTGATCATTGCGGTGATTGAATTCTTCCGCATCGACAATGCCACGACTACCCAAAAACTCCATCCAGGCGTGGTCGGAATCACCGGTCAGCAGGGTGTTATCGAGGTCAAACAGGGTCAAAGCCATACATTCTCCTTCTGGTTGGTAGTTCAATTATCTGCAAAAATATACCAGAAAGGGCATTCGGGATACGCCGCCCAAAAATTACCCACGCTTGAATTTCAGCAAAGGAGCAATGAGTGGCATCAGCCAATGACAGGGATCTGCAGCGAATTATGCAATTACGCGCGCAACTGAGCGAAGCCAATGCCGCCTACTATCAGAAAGATGCGCCGACGCTCAGCGATCCGGAATATGACGTGCTCCTGCGGGAACTTCAGGCACTCGAAAATCGCTATCCACAGTGGCACAGTGCCGATTCGCCGACGCAAAGGGTAGGTGCGGTACCCCTCAGCAATTTTGCCGAAATACATTATCGTGTGCCCATGACCTCTCTGGACAATGTGTTTGACGATGCGGGTTTTGCAGACTGGTTGGCGAGAGTCCACAAGGGGCTGGGACGCGAGCAGGTCAGTTTGAGCGCCGAACCCAAATTTGATGGTCTTTCAGTCAACATCCGCTATGAAAACGGACAATTACTGCAGGCAGGTACCCGGGGAGATGGTCACACGGGCGAAGATGTAACGAGCAATGTACGCAGCATTCGTAATGTGCCTTTGCAACTTCAGGGAGCAGGTTGGCCGGATATTCTTGAAGTGCGCGGCGAGGTAGTCATTCCGGTGGCGGCTTTTGAGCGTTTGAATGCAGAACGTTTACGGAATGCTGAAAACCCGTTTGCCAATCCCCGCAATGCGGCGGCAGGAAGCTTGCGGCAACTGGATTCACAAATCACGGCACAAAGGCCCCTCGCTTTTTTTCCCTGGGGCTGGGGGGAACTGAGTGCTCCCTTTGCAGAAACCCATCTTGAAGCGTTACAGCAACTGGCTGGCTGGGGATTTGAAGTAACTTCTTACCTTAGTAAGATCGATCATCTTGATGATTATAGAGAATATTATTTAAAAATGCAGAATTTACGTGAACAAATGCCCTTTGAAATAGATGGCCTGGTGTTTAAGGTGAATGATTTGCATGAACGGGAGCGCCTGGGCTTCACAGCGCGCGCGCCACGCTGGGCTATTGCCTATAAATTTCCGGCGCACGAGGAAAAAACAGTGGTTGAGGACATTCTGGCTTCGGTGGGACGTACGGGCGTGATTACCCCTGTTGCCCAATTGCGTCCCGTGCAGGTGGGTGGAGTGACCGTCAGTCGTGCCAGCCTGCACAATCAGGATGAAGTAGATCGCAAGGATATCCGGGTGGGCGATACCGTGTTGGTGCGACGGGCGGGGGATGTGATTCCTGAAGTGGTCATGGTCATCCTTGAAGCCAGGCCGGAGCATACGCAGCCGTGGCAGATGCCTGAACATTGCCCGATTTGCGGATCGGAAGTGTTGCGCCTCAGTAATGAAGCCGCGCATCGTTGCATGGGGGGTATTTATTGTCCGGCGCAAAGAGTGGGTGCAATCAGTCATTTCGCTTCACGCAAGGCCATGGATATTCGTGGTCTGGGCGAAAAACTGATTACCCAACTGGTAGATCGTGAACTGGTCAAAACGGTGGCTGATATTTACTCCCTCAATGAAGACGTGTTGTGTGGTCTGGAGCGTATGGCCCGTAAATCCGCACAAAATCTGCTCGCCGAAATTGCAGCTTCGCGGCAAACACAACTTTGGCGCTTTTTGTATGCCCTGGGTATTCGTCAGGTCGGTGAAACGACAGCCAAATCACTGGCTGAGCACTTTGGCGATCTTGACCCGCTGATGGCGGCAGATGAGGCACAACTGCAGAATATTCCGGATGTAGGGCCTATTGTCGCCGAGTCCGTCCAGCATTTTTTTGCGCAATCCCATAATCGGGAAGTGATTACGGCCTTGCGCACTGCCGGCCTGCACTGGGAGAAGGTCGCGCCCAAAAGCTCTGGATATTTGGTTGGGCGCATATTTGTCCTGACAGGAACTCTCCCGCAGATGAGTCGGGAGGAAGCCAAGGCGGCCATTGAGGCAACCGGGGCCAAGGTCAGTAGTTCCGTCTCCGCGAAAACCGATTATGTGGTGTTGGGTGCGGATGCGGGCAGTAAGGCCGAGAAGGCAGCCAAGCTGGGCATTACGGTTGTGGATGAAGCGCAGTTGCTGGAACTGTTAAAGGAGTCACACACAACCCTACATATGGATTGAAACTTAGCGGCGCGGCGGCGGTCACAAGGCTATTGCCACAAGGAGAGAAAAAATGCCACGTTTCCGTGTCCGCCTGCCCATTATGCATATGCTATGGATGCTATTGCCTGCTTCCTTGCTTTTGACTGGATGCGCGCAGGAAGTCTCACCCCATCCGGTCGCCCACATACCTGTGCCTTCCCATGTTATAACCCAGCCACCTACCCAGCGTTATGCGGCTCCAGGCGTACAGAGTGAGGATATTAATGGTCCCCTCGGGGGGCGGAACAAGTATTTGTCTGACGCTGAACTGGCCGCCTTACCCTCGCATCTGCGCGTTCATTTTGCTACGAACAGTAGTCAGGTCAATGTCCACGGTCGTCGTATTGCCCTGGATAATGCCCAGTTTTTATTGAAATTCCCCCATGTAGATGTACGTCTGGAAGGTAATTGTGACCAACGCGGTACCCAGGAATACAATCTGGCTCTGGGTAATCGCCGTGCAGAAGCCGTGGCGCGCCTGCTGGAAGCCGACGGGGTATCTGCCAGCAGAATTCAGATGGTTTCCTTTGGTAAGGACAATCTGCTTTGTTACGCCAATGATCCCAAGTGCTGGAAGCGCAACCGGCGCGTGGATTTTGTCTATCATGCCATGTTATCAGACTCCAACTAGTGGTACTGGCAGACGCGTGAGCGCTTGGCGACCAGTTTTTCTGGAGATCGGCATGATGGCCTTCCTGGCCGGTTGTGCAGCCTTACCGCCGGTTTCCAGCCATGCGGCTACAGCAGCTTGTGCCCGCGACAGATCTGAGATCGGTGTTATTGATATAGGCTGGCATACCGGATTGATCATTCCTGCTGATGAAATGCAGGGTGACTTAAAGTTTGTACCGCAGTATTTTCGGGTCAAGCCTCATGACTGGATTTTTGGATGGGGTAACCGGCGCTACTATATGGCCGAAAACCCCAGTGTCTGGGAGGGAATCAGCGCCCTGTTGCCTTCCCATAGCGTGATGCTGATCAGAGCCGTGGAAAATCTGAGTGCAGCAAGCGATCTGCCGGGTGTTAAAGTCCGGTGGTTACCGGTCACTCCGGAAAATCTGCACAGACTGGATAATTATATAGCTGCCTTTCTGACTGTAAACCATACAGACGGGTTGACAGTTGTTGGGGCCGGGCCTTATCCTCGCAGCAAATTTTTTGCCTCGCCGGGTACGTATGATGCTTTTCATACCTGCAATACCTGGACCGTAACCGCTCTGAAAACGGCGGGTTATCCGGTGCATCCGGCGGGGGTAATTTTCGCGGGGCAGGTGCTCAGCCAGCTGAAAACATTGCCGGTCTGTAAATAGCGCTGTTCTGCCCAAATACGTCCGTCGGGGTATATGAAATCAGCAAATACATCTGTTTCGTCCATTGCCGCGCTGAATGACGCCACTCTCGGGCTTTTTCACTTAAAAACCATGTTGACTGCCGGGCTGGGATTTTTTTCGGCAGCCTACGATTTATTTATCATTGGATACGCTTTGGCACTGATTCGTCAGGAATGGCATCCTGATGCCCTGATGATGGGCCTGATTGGCTCCGTTTCTTTGCTCGCCGTACTATTTGGGGCGTATCTGTTTGGTAGAATTGCGGATATTTATGGGCGGCGCAAAATATACGGTATTGAAGCCCTGTTGATGGTGCTCGGCGCACTCGGATCTGCCTGCGCCAATGATATCACCACATTGATTATCTTTCGTTTTATTCTGGGGCTGGGGGTAGGTGGAGATTATCCTTTGTCTTCAGTGATCATGAGCGAATATGCCAATCGGGATAATCGCGGATTGCTGGTGGGTCTGACTTTTTCCTTTCAGGCTTTGGGCGTTTTGATTGGCCCTGGTATTGCCCTGGCATTGTTGGCCGCACAAATTGACCATGATCTGGCCTGGCGCATCATGCTGGGGCTGGGGGCGTTTCCTGCGCTTGGTGCATACTGGATGCGACGCAGCATGCCGGAATCACCGCGTTGGCTGAATCGGGCCACAAAAGCTCCCAACAACGCGGATTCATCGGTTACCTCTCCAAAGTCACTGAGACATTACTGGCGATATTTGTTGGGTACGGCTGGGGCCTGGTTTGCTTTTGATTATGCCTATTATGGTAATACTATTTCGACGCCCATGATTATGCATGCGCTGGCCCCACATGGTGGGCTAATGGCCAATATTGCCTGGAGCTGGATTGTTTTTGCAATTGCTGCAGTGCCGGGATATTTTCTTGCGGCATTCACTCTGGACCGTATTGGTCATCGCCGTCTGCAATTGATCGGTTTTTTTTGCATGGGCATGGCTTTTCTCGCCATTGGCGTGATTCCTGATATAGCCGGGGCATTTGCTCTGTTTATTGCCTTGTATGCCATCAGTTATTTTTTTGCAGAATTTGGCCCGAATACCACTACATTTGTCCTGGCCTCAGAAATTTATCCTGCTCATTTACGGACTACAGCCGCTGGTATTTCCGCAGGGACAGCCAAGGTAGGCGCATTTATCGGGGTGTTTTTATTTCCCATTCTGCTCCAGGCGATGGGCATAGAAAACACCCTTCTGCTTACTTTTTTATTCAGTATGACGGGATTGGCACTGACTTTTTTATTGCCTGAACCTGCCCGCCAAAATTTGGAACAGGTGGCTGGCGAGGAAAATCTGACAGAGCAGGCGTTTTCCACTTCCGCCGGACCCAATCCCGAGATTAACCCGAAGGGGCCTGGTGCTGAAGGGAAACAGCAGATTGCGGGCTGATGCGTAACAAGGTCAGATTTTCGTGATTATATAACTCATAACTGACATAAATGCTTTGGATATGGAGATGATCCGGCAGGCTTCTGCGCATGTCAGGAACATCCCGACTGGGCAAGACCAGATAAAGGGGACTGGGGTTATGACGCAGAATGTTCTGTAATTCCGCCATATGCCTGGGCCGGTGCAAAATCATGTTGCCACGTCCGGCATAAAACAGAAAATTGGGCTGAAACCAATGCCAGGCGGCAATACTGTAGGGTTTATCACCTTGGTACTGACGGATTTTTTCTCCCATGAAGTAAGAAGGCTTCAAAATATTCAATGCTGGCTCGGTGTAGGTCATCAGCACGAAAGTCAAGGCGGCGGCCCCGGCGGTCAGAGTGATCAACCAGCGTCCAACTTGGTCTTTCCATACCCAAAGCGCGGCAAGGACGGCAGACACGGCATAGGGTAAGCCCAGGTAATAAAGCGAGCCCAGGGGAGGAATTTTTGCCGGCACGATTATAGCGCCGGCATAGACCAGAGCCGCCCCGACGCTGAAAAGTACGGACAAGGACATATATAATCCCCGGCTGCGAAAGGGTATTTCCCCGGACAGGGCCTGGTAAAAGCGTCTTCCGAGAAAAATAAACAGGGGCGGGTAGGCTTCCCAGACATAATTGGGCAGTTTGGTGGCGGAAATACTGAAAAAAATGACCCACACCAATAACCAGCTGAGCAAAAAGGTATCTACAGGATATTGCCGGATCAGTTGCTTGCGTTTGCGCCACAGAGGTCGCATTGCCTGAGGGAGAAATACGGACCAGGGGAGCAGGGCGAGGGGAATGGTCAGCAGGTAATAAAAAAACGGGCCCTGATGCCCCTGCATTTCAGCATTGTACCGGCTGATATTGGCCCGCAAAAGAAAGCCCAGATCCCATCTCCAGTGGCTTTCTACCCCTACGGCAACATACCAGGGCAGGCCGATCAGCAAAAACAAAGGTAAGCCCCATTGCAGGCGCCCTTCTTTCCATAAATAGGGGAGATTACCGCGCAACAATAAAAAAACCACAATAATCAGCCCCGGAATCAGGAAGCCTATCGGTCCTTCATCCACAGTGGCCAGGGCCATGGCGGCATAACTGAGTAAAATATTGAAGCTGCGTGTCTCCGGGAATTGATAGGCGTGCAAATAGCTGATCAGACTCATGCTGACAAATAAAATCAATAAAGGGTCTGGTACCGCCGCCCGGAAAATGATCTGGCTATGCAAGATAGTGGCAGCCACCAGGCCCGTCAGCAAAGCGGGACCGCTGCCTATCAGACGCCGTGTGGAGACAGTCAGGTACAGGACAAACAGCGCTCCCACCAACACCGAACCCATACGCAAACCCCAGCTGTTCATCCCGAACACTTCCACGCCACCCCACATGAGCCAGTAATTCAGAGCGGGTTTGGCAACGCGCAGGGTCCCGTTGAACAGGGGAAGCACAAAATTATGCTGCGCAAACATTTCCTTGAGCGCCTGGGCATTATTGGGCTCATCAATATCCCAGAGGCTGCCGCTGCCACTATGGTAGGCAAAGAGGATAAAAGCACCCAGAAACAACAGGCCGCATAAAAAATAAAAACGGGACAGACTAAGCGTTTTGTTGAAGGCCATATCAGCAGGCGGTCTCCATGGTAGGGGTCAGCATTGCGGCGCTTATCATATCAAAAATATGGTGCTGATCCTCCATAGCTTACTGCCAAGCGGGTTGCCGGGAACTTTTGCATTGTCTACATATCATATTAAGCTTATACGCCGACTAACTGCTCCAATGCTTTCAGGTAGAACTATTTGTTGTTATTGAACCGTATTGTCAATGGATAGACCCGTAAAATTCCTGCCCGCAGGACGGGCGCGTCTGGTCATCATCTTCCTGTTACTGACTTTTGCAGTTATGTTGATTCGCGATATTTATCTGCAGATTCTGGACCAGTCCACCTTGCGTCAGCAGGGCCAGATGCGCTATTTACGGACTATTCCTTTGCCAGCCAGTCGGGGAATCATCACAGCCCGTAATGGTGAACCTCTGGCGGTAAATGTGCATGCGGTTACCATCTGGGCGGATCCTGCCATTCTGGATAAACACCACGACCAATGGGCAGAACTCAGTCATGCCCTGCATCTCTCCGAAGCCAGTTTTGCCCGTCGAGTGGCCAGCGGAGGAGCAGATTATGCTTATATTGAACGTCAGGTTGCTCCGGAGTTCGGAACGGCTCTACAAAAGCTGCAGGTGCCGGGCATTTATGTACAGGATACCAGCCGCAGTTATTATCCTATGGGCGCGGTGACAACCCCCCTGCTGGGGTTGGTGGATGAGGCACACCAGGGTTCTGCAGGTTTGGAGCGTGGTTACAACACCTGGCTCAGGGCGCATCCCGGAAAGGAATTGGCACTGGTGGATGGACATGGTCAGATAGTGCATGTGGCCAAAGTGCAAAAACTCGCGCATTTTGGGCATCCCCTGCAGCTCACCATTAATCCCCAGATTCAATATTGGGCCTATATTACCCTGACCCGTTCACTGCATCATTTTCACGCCAAAGATGGATCTGCGGTGGTGATGAATGTGCACACCGGACAGATTCTGGCCATGGTCAGTGCACCCAGTTGCAATCCCAATGCAGAGGGTTCCTGCATGGATCCTGCCGACTATACCAATAATGCCGTGCATCAGGCCTTTGAACCGGGTTCAGTGATGAAACCCTTTGTTGTAGCGGCAGCCCTGGCGAGCCACAGTGTTCAGCCTGCTGCCCGATTCAATGTTTTTCATCCGCTGATAGTAGACGGTTATGCCATCACGGATGATGTGCGCCATCACATCCTGAATATTGAACATATTCTCAAATATTCCAGTTGTATTGGGGCCTCCAAAATTGCACTCAAAACCCCCGAGCAGATTATTTACAATATGTACCGTAGCGCCGGTTTTGGGCGCAAACCCGATCTCGGTTTCGTAGATGCGACTTCAGGGGTACTGCCCAACTGGCATAGCTGGAGTCTGGCGCGCCATGCCACCATTGCCTTGGGTTATGGGGTTAGTGTTACCACCCTGCAATTGGCAGATGCTTATGCCGCCTTTGCCAACGGGGGCTACCATATGCGACCGGAATTGGTCATGGGGCAGGCACCAGTCGCCAAGAGAATTATGCCTGCCTGGGTGGCCAAAAAATTGCGAGTCTGGCTGCAGAGTGTGGCGGAGCCGGGAGGAACAGGTATCTTGGCGGCCATTGAGGGCTATCATGTAGCGGGCAAGACGGGTACAGCCAATATGGCCAATGGTCATGGCGGCTTTTATGGACATACCACCAATGCCACCTTTGTCGGCTTTGCTCCCGGCAATCATCCACAACTGGTGATGGCCGTTTCCCTGCGCGGTAGTCATTTCAAATGGAATTTTGGGGGCATAGAAGCGGCACCCGTATTTCGGGTGACCATGCGTCATGCCTTGCAGGAGCTGGATGTGGCTCCTGCCTGCCATCATGGCCCGACCATGCCCATCACCATCAGGCCTGGCCAGAATCTGGCAGAAATTGCCCAGCAGTATCACAGTTCTGTTGCCCATCTCATGCAGATTAATCAGATGACTAATCCGGAAGATATCGACTCGGGCGCATTACTCATGGTGCCCACTCCCAAGGGGGGTAAGCATATTTGCCGTTTTCAGGCACCACTAGTTTCCAGAGCTCAGGCAGAAATCTGGAGTGAGGGCGGGGGTGGGGCATAGGTGTAATTACACAAACACGACCTGAATGAGCTATGATCCAGCTGAGGCGCCATACACAACAAATTACGAATACCCCATTTTGTCGCCCAATTTGTAGCAGATTTAAGAGGCCTCGCGCCGCAATGTCGCCAGTGCGGCGCGAGCTAGAAAACCAGAACGGCTCTCGTGACGGCTTTTAGCAGCCTCGTCTACACGTCGCAGCACTCGTGCAGGCAAAGTAATATTGACTCGTTCCGCCTTGTCAGAGATGAGCGCCGGGTCCACATCCACCAGCGCCCAGATCCAGTGAGCAAACTCCGGATTAGCCTGATGCTCCGTGATGGCTTTAGGTTCTGGAATGTCTCCACTCTCATCAATCTGCACCTCCAGCCACAGTTCGATGGCTTCCTTGGCCATTTGGATGGCTTCGTCCAGGGTATCCCCGGCAGAGAAGCAGCCCGGCAAGTCGGGAACTACTACCCCGAAGGCATGGGTCTCATCCCCGGATTCAATAGCGATTGGGTATCTCATTTGCAGTTGCCCTCTTTAAGTCCTGCCTGCTTCAAAAGTTTGTGGAGTAATCCTGTGCCCAGGTCTTTACGTGGATGCGGGATCGAAAGATGCCCTGGGCGATCGGGATGCACATAGACGTGATGCGAACCTTTTGTACTTCGATGCAACCATCCCGCCGACTCCAGGCATTTGATCAGTTCTGAGCTCGTCATGGTGTGTATTATACACACGGATTTCTGCAAGTCATTGCCGGGAGACTAACGGCCATCCTCCCATTTCCCTCGCTTTGTGCAAAGGGAGTATTCATGGAGGATCGACGGATGAAAATCAGACTGATATTAGCCCTCGTATTACGATCAATCGGGGGTTTTGTTTTTACCACAATGGGCACAGACACCGTTCACCACCAGTTCCATTTCGATGACCGAATAATCCTTGGGAAGAGTGGGCGTGGAGACCGGGCTTTCCGGAAGACAAAAAACCTGTCCACAGGAAACACAGTGAAAATGGGGATGCTGATTAGATTGTTCCAGTCGTCGGGCACTGAAACGCCAGACCCTATCATCTGCGGTAATGCGGTGGGCCAGGCCGATATCCACTAACCACTCCAGATTGCGATATAAGCTGACCCGATCTACCGGGCTCGCGATGCTTGATTCCAGACGTTGCTGGACCTCGGGATGGCTCAGGGGTTGCTCGGCGTCCAGGAGCGTCCTGTAAACAGCAACGCGTAACTTGGTGACGCGTTGCCCCGCGTCCCGCAATAGCTGAGTCACTTCTGCATCGCTGTGCGTGGGGGAGGGCGTATCATGAACATGATTTTTCATGGGTTCATGCTAGAGCAGCCCCTGCATGGGTGCAAGTCCGACCGTGATCCGGGGAATGGCTGGACATCAGGGCATCAGCCGCGCTAGATTTTCAACAGGTTCACTCAGGAGTCTTCCATGTCCTCAGAAAAAATCGCCGTTGGTCAAGATGCCCCGCAATTTCATGCTGCTGCTTATGGCAAGGATTCAGAAATCCGTTTGCGCGATCTCAACGGCAAAATTGTCGTCCTTTATTTTTATCCCAAGGATGATACTCCCGGCTGCACCACAGAAGGCCAGGAATTTACTGCCCTTTATCCTGATTTTCAGGCGGCTGGCGCAGAAGTTTTGGGCGTTTCCCGCGACAGTCTGGCCAGCCATGAAAAATTCGCCTGCAAGTTCAATTTCCCTTTTCCGCTTCTGGCAGATACGGACGAAGCCCTCTGCACCGCTTTTGATGTGCTCAAGGAAAAAAACATGTACGGCAAAGTCAGTATTGGCGTAGAGCGCAGCACCTTTGTTATTGACCGGCAAGGCAAAATTGCCTATGTGGAGCGCAAGGTCAAAGCGGCAGGTCATGCGGCGGCGATACTTGATATTGTCAAAAAACTCCCATGAGTGCCGGCAAAGCGGTTGCCAACGATCCCCAAAAACCACGGCTTTATATTCTCGACACCAATGTCCTGATGCACGATCCAGCGTCGCTGTTCCGCTTTCAGGAACACGACATTCTGCTTCCCATGATTGTTCTGGAAGAGCTGGATCAACATAAAAAAGGACTCAGCGAGCAGGCTCGTAACGTCCGTCAGGTCAGTCGCAGGCTGGATGAACTGCTGACGGATACGGCGGATCTGGATCAGGGCCTGCCTTTGCCCTACGCCCAGGGCCGTCTGTTTTTTCAGACGGCCGCCTACCAGCAGGCTTTGCCGGAAGATCTGGCGGGTGGTAAGGCCGATAATGAAATTCTTGCGGTCACTTTGGCCTTGCAAAATCGTCACCCTGAGAAAGATGTCATTCTGGTCAGCAAGGACATCAATCTGCGCATCAAGGGCCGGACCCTGGGTATCCGCGTGGAAGACTACGAAAATGACCGTGCCCTGGAAGATGCGGACTTATTGTACACAGGCTCGGAAATTCTCAGTGCAAATTTCTGGGATCAGCACAGTCGCGATCTGGATGCCTGGCAGGAAAGCGGGCGCAGTTTCTATAAAATCAGTGGTCCTGCCATTCAGCACTGGCATGCCAATGAATTTATTGCCCTGCATCAGGGGGAGGCGGATGCCGATGAATTCTCGGCTATTGTCCGCGAAGTGCATCCTGAACATGCCATCATCGAGCGGATCACGGATTATCGTCATGATCGTCATGCCGTTTGGGGAATTGTCGCCCGTAATCCTGAGCAGAATTTTGCCTTGAATCTGCTGATGGATCCGGACATTGATTTTGTCACCCTGCTGGGTCATGCCGGCACCGGAAAAACCCTGCTGACCCTGGCGGCCGCTCTGGATCAGGTTTTTGAACATAAACGCTATTCGGAAGTCATTATTACCCGGGCAACGGTACCAGTAGGCGAAGAAATTGGTTTTTTGCCGGGGACTGAAGAAGAAAAAATGCAGCCATGGATGGGTGCGCTGGAAGACAATCTGGAAATTCTGGCGCGCAGCAGCGATGAAGCCGGGAGTTGGGGGCGCAGTGCGACCCAGGACTTGCTAAACAAACGCATTCGCGTGAAATCCATGAGTTTCATGCGGGGGCGCACTTTTCTGGAGAAATTTGTCATTATCGACGAGGCCCAGAATCTCACCTCCAAGGAAATGAAAACCCTGATTACCCGGGCAGGCCCCGGCACCAAAATTGTCTGCCTGGGCAATATTGCCCAGATTGATACGCCCTATCTGACGGAGACCACTTCGGGTCTGACCTATGTGGTGGATCGTTTCAAGAATTGGGCACATAGCGGCCACATTACCCTGCGCCGTGGCGAACGCTCAAGACTGGCGGATTTTGCCAACGAAGCTCTATAGATGACTTGTCGGGTGGCCTGCAGAACCCTTAGACTGCGCTAGGCTTTTGAGGGGGAGAGCGGGCATGAGCTGGACGGTGGCCGATAGTCGTCATCTTTACAATCTTCAGCAATGGGGCGAGGGTTATTTTGACATCGCCGAAGACGGGCAAATGCTGGTGCGGCCCGATGCGCGTGCGGACAGTCCGGCGATTGGACTGGCTGATGTGGCCAGCGAATTGGGAGAACACTCCCTGGGGCTGCCCTGTCTGCTGCGTTTTCCACAAATTCTCGGTCACCGGGTAGAAAAACTGCGTGGCGCCTTTACGGCCGCCATGCAGGATACGCGCTATCAGGGGGGCTATACCCCGGTTTATCCCATCAAGGTCAATCAGCAACGTCGGGTTGTGGAAGAAATTCTACGGGCGGGCTCAGGCAATGTGGGTCTTGAAGCAGGCAGCAAGCCGGAATTACTGGCCGTGCTGGGCTTAATGCCCGTAGGCGGAACAGTCATTTGCAATGGCTATAAGGATCGCGAGTATATTCGTTTGGCCTTGAGCGGCGAAAAGCTGGGCTTGCGGGTTTATCTGGTGGTGGAAAAAATATCGGAATTACCGCTCATCCTCAGTGAATCCCGGGATATTGGTGTGCAACCCCGCATTGGCGTTCGTGCCCGGCTGGCTTCGGCAGGGGCGGGTAAATGGCAAAACACGGGTGGGGAAAAATCCAAGTTTGGTTTGTCCACCGCGCATATTCTCGATTTGCTTGAACATCTACGCCGGGAGAACGCTCTGCAAAGTCTGCAGTTACTGCATTTTCATCTGGGTTCGCAAATTCCCAATATTCAGTTTATTAAAGGTGGTATGCGCGAGTGCGCGCGACTGTATGCCGAGTTGCGGCGTCTGGGCGCGGCCCTGGAAGTCGTGGATGTAGGCGGCGGTCTGGGGGTGGATTACGAAGGAACCCATTCGCGTGCCTATTGCTCGACCAACTATCATGTCAGCGATTATGCACATGCCATTGTCAGTGCCCTGGCTGAGGTGTCCCGTCAGGAAAATTTGCCGGAGCCCCATGTGATTTCGGAATCGGGCCGGGCTCTGACCGCTCACCATGCCATTTTGTTGACGAATGTGACAGATGTGGAAATGGCAGCAGGAGAGCTGCCCTTGTCTCCAACTGCCGCGCAGGGAATCACCGAGGAATGGCAACGTCTGCTCCAACGCCTGGAGAATGCCCAGTCATCAGATGCCCTGGAGGTTTATCAGGAAGCCATTTACCTGCTGGGTGAAGTACATCAACAATTTAATCTTGGTCTGCTGCATATTGAACAAAGAGCGCAGGCGGAAGAAATTTACGCGCGCGTTATCTGGCAGGTGCGTCGCTTTCTGGACCCCCATAATCGGGCGCATCGGGATATTCTGGATGAACTGGATGAAAAAATTGTCGATAAATATTTCGTGAATTTTTCATTATTTCAATCCTTGCCGGATGTCTGGGCGATAGATCAGATTTTCCCCATTATGCCCATTCAGCGCTTAAATGAAGAACCAAAACGTCGCGCCCGGATTGAAGATATTACTTGTGATTCCGATGGTCGGATTGACGCCTATGTGACCGCAGAAGGCCTGACGCCGGCCTTGCCGGTTCATGCCGTGCAAAATGACAAGCCCTATA
This sequence comes from Acidithiobacillus albertensis, assembly GCF_001931655.1. Taxonomy (NCBI): domain Bacteria; kingdom Pseudomonadati; phylum Pseudomonadota; class Acidithiobacillia; order Acidithiobacillales; family Acidithiobacillaceae; genus Acidithiobacillus; species Acidithiobacillus albertensis. The sequence continues at coordinate 1,279,110 of NZ_MOAD01000001.1, forward strand.
TATTGGGTATATTTATGGTGGGTGCCTATCAGGAAATTCTTGGTGATATGCACAATCTTTTCGGCGATACGGATTCGGTGAATGTGCTTTGTAATGCGCAGGGTCAGGTTCTTCTGGAGCAGCCTGTGGCCGGAGATACCGTAGAATCGGTATTGAATTACGTGCAGTTTTCTGCTCCGGATTTACTGGCGCGTTACCAGAAAAAAGTCGATCATTGTACCCATCTCAACCCTGAGCAACGGCATCTTTTCCTGCAACAATTTGCCGATGGTCTGCATGGTTATACTTATCTGGAGTGATTTGTGATTCTTGAACCTGAAACTTCTCCTTATATTCTGTTGGGCGGCGAAAGCGCGATCCGGGCATTGGTCAATCGTTTTTATGACTTGATGGACAGTGAAGCCCAATGGCGCAGTCCTTTGCGGGAAATGCATCCGGCTGACCTGACCGAATCCAAGGAGAAACTGTTTTTGTTTCTTTCAGGCTGGCTGGGGGGACCGGATTTGTATGTCGAAAAGTTTGGACATCCCCGCCTGCGGGCGCGCCATGCCAGCTTTCCGGTAGATGATCAGGCGCGGGATCAGTGGATGGCCTGCATGTTGCGCTCCATGCAGGAACAGGACATGCCACCCGAAGTGTATACGCATTTACAGACCGCCTTGCAGCGCACGGCGGATTTTATGCGCAATCGTTAGGCTGCATGCCTGGTTAATTTGCCGAGACCGGATTGATGAGCGACCCGATGCCTTCAATACGAACTTCGCAGTGTTCACCGGCCTGTAAAAAACGCGGCGGATTGCGGGTGAATCCTACACCAGCCGGTGTTCCGGTAATGATCAGGTCTCCACTACGCAGGGGCGTGACTGCCGCCAGGGCACGAATTAGCGCCGCAACGTCGAAAATCAAGTCGGCCGTATTGCCGGTCTGCATGACCGTACCATCAATCAACGTCTGCAAGGCCAGGCCTTTGGCTCCCATGGGAAGTTCATCGGCACTGACTACCACAGGCCCACATCCGCCCGTAGCAGGAAAGTTTTTGCCCAGGGTCCACTGACTGGCGCGAAACTGGAAATCCCTGACGCTGGCATCGTTGAAAATGGTGTAACCTGACACACAATCCAGTGCTTGTGCATCGTTCATGGACCCGAAGCAGGGCTTGCCAATAACCACAGCGAGTTCTCCTTCGTAATCCAGTTCCCGGGAGCTGGAAGGGATACGCAGGGCTTGACCGTGTCCCACCAGAGTATCTTCGTAACGCATAAAAAAGTTGGGATATTCCGCTGGTGGAGCAGAGACTTCCGTGGCATGACTTTGATAATTCAGCCCTGCGCAGAGGATTTTGCAGTTTTCGGGTAAGGGAGGCAGAAAATTCAGTTGCGTGGGATCGAGCAGGTCCTGGGCATGAGCACGATTAAGTCGTTGTTCCAGATCATTGCGCAGGCTGGCACTCGCGCCGAGCAAATCCATCAGGGTCAATCGCGGGGCGATATTCCGCAGGGACAGCAAGTCGCGACCGCGCCAGAGCGCCAATTCGATGGTGCTGTTACTACTGATTTTACTGAGTTTCAATGCTTACTCCTTGCCTTGTTTGTTGCCATATACTAGCACCTCGGCTAAGGTGCGCCTATAAAATACCCGGCAAGGATAGGACATGGTAATGACAGTATACGGGATTGATGTAGATCCCGAATGGCTATTGCATAGAGCGATTTATACGGTACTGATTATACTGGGCAGCTATGTCATTTTGCATTGGTACGGTAAAGCCATCAATCACCTGCTGTCTTTTCTGGGATCACGGCGCACCATTTCCCATGGTTATGGCATCGTTTTTAAACGCATAACTACCTGGTTTTTATGGCTTCTGGTTTGGGTAGTGGTGTTGCGCGTCTGGGCGGTGGATGTGACTGCCATATGGACGACTTTTGTCAGTCTGCTGGCGGTAATCGGTGTGGGTATGCTGGCTTTGTGGGCGATGGTCAGCAATATTACCGCGCGGTTTTTTATCTGGTTCTGGCAGCCCTTACGTTTAGGTCAGCGTATCGAAATTTTCCCTGAAGCACTCATCGGTGAAGTGGTTGAAGAAAACCTGATGTTTACCGAGCTCAAACAGGACGATGGCGCGGTGGTCGTCATCCCCAATAATTTTTTCTTTCAGCGTGTGATCCGCCGTTTACCGGATGTGGGCGATAAGAAAGATAGTGAATAATTTTCTCCGGAATTGCATATTTTTCGTTTAGATGTTCAGTCAGACTTCTTGTAACAGTCTTCCATTTTTATATGGTAGATCGCGTAGTTGCGTTGGCTGACGCCTCTGTTGCGAGTGACACATTTTCTGCCTGCAGATTATGTCCGCTTAACCAACCGAGAATAATCCCCACAATGGCCATGGCAGATAGTGCGGGGTAACCGATGAACTGCACCAGCGGTCCGCCCAGAAAAGTACCCAGCACGGTAGCTACCGCGCCACTGGCATTAAATAAACCCATGGCGGCACCCTGGCTGAACGGCGTCAGACGGGCTGTAAGAGTAGTGCCCGAGATGCTTTGCAAAGGCCATACGGCAATAATCAGGACAAAACCCAACAGAGCCACGAAGGTTTTGGGAATGGGCGTAAAAAAGACAGCCAACAGCAGGGTAAACCCAAGCAGTCGTCCGATGAGCGACCAGCGATATACCCGTCCGGCGCCAAACTTTCCCGAGAGTTGTCCGCCCACAGAATAGAGAATCAGGGCAACGGCAGCCGTCACTGCATAGACACTGGAAGTCAAGGCGGGGGCCACGCTGTAGGCTTTTTGCATGGCTACGGGGAAATAGGCAAAAAAGGCGGCAACGCCGAAAGCTACAGCAAACCAGGAGAACAGAAAACGTCCGAAACGGGTGGACAAGACTTCCTTAAAGCGTTTGCCACCCCGCAGAGATAAATGATGGGAAAAGCGCATTACCCCACCTCCCAACAGTTCGGGACGCCCAAAATTGGCCAGCAGTCGCCAATCTATTTCCCGACGCATCTGGTTGCCAATTTCTGCAGGCCAGTCAAAACGTTTTGCAGCAGCGGGAAGACCTTTGGCGCCCAGCCATATGGCTGGAATTAATGCCACTGCCGAGCAGATTAAACCCATCTTGAAATTGGCCACAAAAGCACTGGCAACCAGTAGGCCGACCACCTGTCCGGCACCATTAAAAGTCTGCAACCAGCCAAGACGAGACTCCCAGTGGTCTTTGGGATCAAATTCGACAATGAATAAGCTGGCCACGGTGGCCACGGCCGAGGTACCAGCCCCTGCCAGTAGTGCCAGCAGACTCCAGGGCAAAAGCCCCGGAAGAAAAGGCATGAGCGCAAGGGCGATGATCAGCATCAAAAACCCGGTAAAAAAGACCGGTCGATGCCATTGTTTGCTGTCTGCCAGAAAGCCCCAGAGGGGTGAACTCAGAAGTCCCAGATTAAACCCACCCATTACATAGGCGACCCAACTGAGATGATGGGTTAAACCAACAATCATCAACGGTAACAGGATGGGGAGGAGGCCAGATGAAATGGCGCCGAGAAGGGCGTAGGACAGAAACCAGACCGATATCCAGCGCCTTGGCTCATTCAGAATTTTCAGCACAGTGGCGAAGCGTGCTTGGGCCAGACGTCTGCGCTCCTTGGAAAATATCGGGTTTCTGGGTTGATGCTGTTCGGCTGTTGTTTTTACAAGCATGGCAAGACCCCTCACGTTGAGTGATAAATTGCATTGGCGTAAAAATCATGGGTATATAAAATATTGATGACTATCTGGGTAAATAGTTCAACCTAAAAACGGCAGTTGCCGTGGGTGTTTTTTGCTCCGTTGTTCCTCGCCTGTTGTTCTAGGGCTCATCCTGCTGTCAGGAGAGAACTCGCCCTGCGGGCTCAAACAGCTCTCCTGACGGGCGCAGGATTTCGCCAAGAACAACAACGGCTCGAAACAAAAGTCGCGGCAAAGCACCCACGGCACCTGCCGTTTTTAGGTTCAATGTCGCCAAAAAATGGGATTGCTTGTCAGTGACCTATGCTTTCGATATGGTGAGATGCATGCATGATTTTAAGCGTTTTGGAGTGATTTTCGGCGAATGTCTGGTCGATGACTTCGGCGACAGCCAGCGTCTTGGGGGCGCGCCCTTTAATGTGGCGCGTCATTTAAACGGCTTGGGAGTGCCCGCCATTTTTATCAGCCAGGTGGGCGATGACATCAATGGCAGGAATATCCTGGATCATATGCGGCAATGGCAGATGCCCTTGTCAGGGGTGGCAGTCAGCAAGACTTTGCCAACCGGGCGTGTGGAGGTGCTACCTGACCCGGTAGAAGGTCATCGCTTCGAAATTCTACCCCATCAGGCTTATGATTACATTCCATTCCCCGAAAAATTACCTGAACCTGTTTCCTGGCTTTATCACGGTTCTCTTGCCTTGCGGGAATTCGGTACATCCCGGCAAACCTTGCAGAAATTAGCTTCCATCAGTAACAAGCGATTTCTGGATATCAATTTACGGGCACCCTGGTGGACGCCTGATACGCTTGCCCCGTTACTGACCGATTCATCTATACTGAAATGTAACGTTGATGAATTAGAAACTTTGCTGGCCGTTTTTTCGCTACGTTCCGGGCCTGTGCTACGCGACAAGATGCGGGTTTTTGCAGACCGTTTTTCATTGGAGTCGATGTTGCTGACTTGTGGACGGGAAGGCTCTGCCTACTGGGATCATAACGACTTTTATGAAGCCGCTGCTGAACCAGTAAATAATCTGGTGAATACGGTAGGAGCGGGTGATGCCTTTTCTGCCGCCTGGTTATGGAGTCTGCTGCGGGGGGAAAGCCCGGAATTACGCCTGCGCCGGGGCGGGGAATTGGCGGCTGCAGTTTGCGCTCTGCAAGGTGCGACGCCGGATTCCCTGGATTTTTATGAATCGTTCATGAGTCGCTGGACCCAAGGCGAATAATCTGTTTAACCCAATGCGAAGGCGCTAGCCCAGTATCAGCTGTGAGGAGAAAAGCCTTTGGCCGAGAATGAACCTTGTTTCAATAAACCCCGGTACCATGGCGTCAGTCCAGCCCTGGATGATGCCTATCGACTGATTGAGGCTGCTGGTGTCTTCTATGGAGGGCAACTGGTGGGTACGGCAGCCAGCGTCGACCCCAAGGCCCCTGCAGAAAATTATGCAGATTGCTTCGTACGGGATTTTTTCCCCGTCGGATTGATTCTGCTGCTGGAAAATCGGGCTAACGTCGTCCGCTCCTTCCTGCATCTGATTATGCAGCTCAGAGGACAGCAGGAAGAACTTGAAGGGCAGCAGATTGCTCCCGGGGTTATGCCTGCCTCGTTTCGCGTGCAGCGCAATGACCATGGAGAAGAGGAGGTGCTGGCGGACTTTGGCGACCGGGCCATTGGCCGGGTCGCCCCGGTGGACTCGATGATGTGGTGGTCCATGCTCCTGCATGCCTACGTGCTGTATACAGGGGACCTGGATTTTGCCCACAGCCCAGAAATCCAGCGCATGTTGCGGATGATTCTGAGCCTGTGTTTGCAGAGTCGCTTTGAGGTTTTTCCGACCCTGCTGGTTCCTGATGCCTCCTTCATGATTGATCGACGTATGGGCGTCAATGGTCATCCCATCGAAATTCAGGCGCTGTTCAATGCTACCCTGCGCTGCGCTTCCCTTTTGCTTCCAGAGCAGGGCAGTCAATGGTTGGTAGATTTGGCACAGCGCCGCAGAAATGTATTGCGTTCTTATGTACAGCAGTATTACTGGCTGGATATGGACGTCCTTAACCGGATTTATCGCTTTGAAACGGAAATGCTCGGGGTGGATATTGAAAATCTATTCAATATCCACCCCGAATCCATTCCTCTTTGGGTCCAGGACTGGCTTCCCGACGGGGCCGGCTTTTTCGTAGGAAATCTGGGTCCAGGGCGGATGGATTTTCGCTTTTTTGCCCAGGGAAATTTGTTGATGCTGGCTACGGGCATGGCCACGGTTGCCCAGGCACAGGCGTTGACCAGCTTGATTGAGCAGCGCTGGAACGACCTGCTTGGACGAGTCCCCATGAAACTCGTTTATCCCGCCGTTGAGGGGGATGAATGGCGGCTGATCACGGGGTCTGACCCTAAAAATATTCCGTGGTCTTACCACAATGGTGGCAATTGGCCGGTCATGATCTGGCCCCTGGTGGCGGCAACTATCAAGGCGGGACGCATGGATCTGGCAGAGCGGGCCTGGCAAATGGTTGAGCCACGCCTGTTTGCCGACCGTTGGCCAGAATACTACGACGGCCGTCTTGGACGTCTGGTAGGTCGTCGGGCCAATATCGGACAGGTGTGGAGCGCTGCAGGACTATTACTTGCGCGCTATTTCCTGGATGAGCCGGGTCTTCTGGAGCGGCTGGGGTTCGATGAAACACTGGACGAAACCACGGAGAGTGCAGAGGAGTAGGTAATATGTTTCGGGAGCATACAGTGAGGGTTAGATAATGGACAATCGCCCGGAAAACAAGCCGGACTCAGCCCAGCTCCATCTGGTTCTTATCAGCCTTCACGGACTGATTCGCGGCCAGAATCTGGAACTGGGCCGCGATGCGGATACGGGCGGTCAGATTCTTTATGTCGTCGAACTGCTGCGCGCGCTTGCCGCAGATCCTCGGGTCGGGAGGGTCGATCTGCTCACCCGGAGGATTCACGATTCTAACGTGGCTGATGATTACGCCAAGCAACACGAGATCCTGCCTGACTTGCCGAAGGCGCATATTATTCGTTTTCCGGCTGGACCTGACGAATACCTGCCCAAAGAAGCCCTGTGGCCTTATCTGGATGGCTTTAGTGATCACGCCATGGAGTATCTGCGTCAGCAATCTCCGAGTCTTATCCATTCTCACTACGCCGACGCAGGCTATGTGGGTATGCGTCTGGCTTTGCAACTCGGTGTGCCCCTGGTACATACCGGACATTCCCTCGGGCGCAGCAAACGCCAGAGTCTTTTGGCCTCTGGAGAGTCAGAGCGCACCCTCGAGAAAAAATATCGCCTGTCCCAGCGTATCCGTGTTGAGGAAGAAATTCTGGCTACTGCCTCCCTGATCATCACCAGTACCCAGGACGAGATTGATAGACAATACGGGATGTATGATTGGGCAAATGCTGAGCGGATGCGGGTGATTCCGCCAGGGGTTAATGTTTCCCGCTTTGAGCCCGGTCCTCAACCCTCGCCGCCCATCAGCACAGAATTGCGACGGTTTTTACGGGCACCACAAAAGCCACCTATTCTTGCCCTGTCCCGTCCCGACGAACGAAAAAATATTGCCGGTCTGATTCATGCCTACGGCCAAAATCCAGATTTACAGGCGCGCGCCAATCTGGTGATTGTGGCCGGAACACGCGAAGACATTCGTGACATGACCGCCGGTCCACGGCGGGTATTGACGGAAATTCTGCTGTTGATTGATCGTTACGATCTTTATGGGAAAGCCGCCTATCCCCGCTACCATCGCCCTGATGACGTTCCTGATCTTTATCGCTGGGCGGCAGGCCTGGGGGGTGTTTTCATCAATCCGGCCCTGACCGAGCCATTTGGTCTGACACTCATTGAGGCGGCAGCTTGTGGCTTACCGATCCTGGCGACTGAAGACGGAGGGCCCAAAGATATTATTGCCAATTGCCAAAACGGCGTGTTGATTGATCCTCTGAGTACTGAAGAAATTGGCGAGAAGCTGCTCAGCATGCTGAGCGATAAGACTATCTGGCAAAGTTATGCCAAGAACGGTATTGCCGGGGTACGTCGCTATTATTCCTGGCAGACCCACGTTAACCATTACCTGACCGCTCTGGATGAATTGCCCCTTACTGTTCCTCAGCAACAAGAAAGTATCCCAACGGGCGAACGTATTACTGCCGATCGGCTGTTATTTCTTGGTGCCCGTTTGCTTGATCCAGCACCCATTCCTGAGCAACAGGAAGAATTGGTCGCTCTGCTGCATCGCCAGCGGCGGAAAATGGCCTTTGGTTTGGTCAGTTTTCGTCCTCTCCATGAGTTGTTGGCTCTGCTCAAGCAGCGCCGCATGAATGTTCCTGATATTCTCATAACCCGTGGAGGGACCCAGATTCATTATGGTACCAGTCTCTCCCGCGATCAGGGTTGGAGCCGCCACATTGGCGTAGATTGGCAAGGCGATCGGGTATACGACCTGCTTGCCGAAACCCCTGGCGTGCAGATTGTAGGCCGCAGCGGCCAGGGTTTTTATGCCGTGCATGGTTTCATCCATGACAACGCCGAATTTGCGGGATTGGCAGAGCTGAATGATCAGCTTCACAACTGTGATATTCCCAGCCGTTTGATGGCCCTCAATCCGCAGGAATTTCTGGTTGTACCCCAGCGCGCTTCCTTGGGATTCGCTATTCGTTATGTGGCGGATCGCCATGACATCGCTCTTGACCACGTACTAGTCGTCGGCAGTGCCCGTGCGGATCTCGATTTGCTGGGAGGTAATATTCTGGCTGCCCAGGTGGGCGGAGAAAAAGATCTGCAGCAACATGAGGATATTTATCAATGTCAGGTAAGTGGGCTACCAGGAGCGATGGAGGCTATCACGCATTATGATTTCCTGAGCAATAATGCAGCGATCTAAGCAAGGGAAATGGTGATCTGTCTTAAAGGAAGCAGGAGACAAGCATGATGAACGCAACAGAGGAAAACATTCCGACAATATTAATCTGCTGTGATCTGGATCGAACCCTGATACCAAACGGCAGTCAGCCTGAATCCGCACAGGCCCGTCCTTTGTTTCGGGAGCTTTGCGCCCATCCTGCTGTACACCTGGCGTTGGTTAGCGGCCGCCATCTGCAACTGGTTACCGCAGCCATTGAGCAATGGCAACTACCTGTTCCCAACTTTATCATCGGTGATGTCGGTACAAGCATTTACACTCTCGAAGAAGGACATTGGCGTCATTGGGATCATTGGTCAGCAGAAATTGGCCCTGACTGGGGAGGAATGACGCATCACGACATTACTACGGAGCTTGCCGATATTTCCGCCATCACCTTGCAGCCAGCTGAACAGCAGGGAATATTCAAGGTCAGTTACCAGGTGGATATGGGTATTAATCGCGACATCCTCGAGGCCGAACTGCTCCGCCGCCTTTGGGGCATCGGGGTTAATGCGCGATTGGTCTTGTCTTTCGATGAAATGACCGATACGGGTTTGCTGGATATTCTGCCCAGCAGCGCCAGCAAGCTCCATGCTATAGAATTTCTCGGTCAACAGTGCGCGTATCCCCAGGAGCGCACGGTTTTTGCCGGTGATTCGGGTAACGATCTGGAGGTGTTAGGCAGCCATATTCACTCCGTGCTGGTAGCCAACGCCCATCAGGAGGTCCAGAAAGAGGCCATACGTATGGCTGCAGCGTCGGATCTGGCGGACACCCTTTATATGGCCCATGGAGGATTTCTGGGCATGAACGGGAACTACAGCGCCGGCGTATTGGAGGGACTCGCGCATTATCTGCCCGAAACGGCGGCGTGGATGAAGTTGCCTGCTTGTTCATGAACCGCATCACTGCTTGTTTTTTTCTTGAACACCACCAGCCAGACGGTAGCCGTCGGCGTCTTTGCCCCGGACGCGTCGCCAGATGACCTGCGGGGTGAGGCGGTTGGCAACGACAATAAAAACCTTGCGGAAATGGCCGGGCGGACACTGCACGGCTTTGACGGCATGCCAGGAATGATCGGTTTGTGCAAAAAGAAAACTGCGATTTCCCAGTACCTGTGAGGCCCCGGCCTCGCGCAAATCCGTATAGACCGGCGCCGAATGACGTGGCCATTTGCCACCATCATCCAGAACCAGCGTCTGTCCGCCCCAGGCTTCTTCCCAGTCTTCTGGCGTATTGAAATAAAAAATATGCGAACCTATTTTCCGCCGGGCATCCGTATGGGGTGAAATGGAGGCGCCGGATGGCGCATAATGCCAATGCATGGTCAGAATAACCGGTGTCCTGGGTGTTAAACCGAGCATCTCGCGCCAGAAATCCTGGTAAGCCTCACTGTGCAATTCGTGAATAAAATCCCTCCAGCTGGGCGTCAGGACTTTCTCCAGCGCTGGTCGATATTGCAGTGCGAGACGATCATGGCTTGCTTGCCCGTGCGCTCTTTTGTAACCCATTTGGGATTCAAAAAGAACAGGATCAGGAAGATCCTTGCAGAGCTGGTCAAACTTTTCCGGATAAAGAAAATCCGAAATACGGATCCATGGGTAAGGCTGCGTATGCCGAAATTCTTGGGATTGGGCGCCCAGCCTGTCCATAACCGATTTGTTGATTACATCCATAAATGCCATTCGCAAAGGAGGATACCCATGAAAAGAAGTCCCTCTAGAGATCCTGTCGCTACGCTGGATGCATCCTGAGAAAACGGATCGTCCCAAATGCCCATTTTATAGCATTACGAAGTACATCAAAAAGATCAGCTCGTGGTGTCTCAACGCGAGCAGCAGATGATTTTGGTGAACACTCCAAATACCTCATTAATTCAGTCTTATGTCGGGAATTATTAGCTGTTTTTGACGAATTAAGCCCCACGTCACGGGACATTTTCAGATGACAGGAAGGTGTTATGTTTCCGTTATTATTTCGCAAGTGCATTTTCTACTTCTTTTTGGTTGTTGGGCTCACCTGGATATCCGGTGTAGCAATTGCAGGTGAGTTACTGGTGCATAAAGTACCTGAATTTCGGGTGCATGTAATGGAGATGCCAAAATCTGTATTGGGAATGCCTTTGAGTAAACTTGAAAAATGGGCGCATGTTGGAGATCCTGAAGCAGAAAATGCTTTGGGTGCAGACTACTTACATGGTATAAATGTTCCGGAAAACTGGCAAAAAGCAGATGCCTGGTTCCGTAAGTCGGCCCATGCCGGGAATGCCAATGGGGCTTTTCAACTGGCCTTCGCCTATAACTTCGGCGAGGGTGTGCCGCCGAATAGGCACAAAGCCGTTTATTGGTGGCAACAATCCGCAAAAGATCGCAAGAGATGAGTAAGTTTTGTGCTCAAGCGTATTTTGAAAGTCCTCGTGGTAGTTCTATTCGCGGTATTCTGGTTATTCTGGATTGGTCATCAGGGTCACACGCATATTGAACAGATTTTTGAGTCCAGTAAGAACCACCACTTTTTTCTTTGGCATGTCACAAGACCTGTTATAAAAAACGGAGGGGAGTGATCAGATTCTTTATGGGTTTTCTTCATCAAATGATTCACCGTTTCCAGAGACCAGCGCCCAGACCAAGGCGACGATCCAGCCAATGACTGTCCAGCCTAATAGCAAATCCAGTGTGGTAATGCCCAGGAAGTAAGGACTTTCCAAGCTCCAAGCCAATAACACTGGTAAAATATAGATGGCTATTATTATCATAAATCCTATCATCAATAAAACAGTAAATCCCGTCGGACTGTGTAAAATCCAGTGTAGCATTATCTATCCCCTGTAATGGCTAAGATATTTATATGACAATCCAGCATGATTTTCTTGATATGCACAACAATCACTAGCGCAAAAAACATAATGCAATTTTATCCTTGTCTGCACAATCATAAACATCTACACATCTTCATGAGAACTACTGCGTTGTTTTGCTTTTACATTATCTATGTTCCATGAAGGCTTGATAACAGTGATTTTCGTATTATCCATGGCATTTGGTTGCAAATTGAGCTTAATGATGGTGGTTATGATTATTCCGCCACAAACAATCATCATGCTGAACAAGCTACGTATGAAAGCTCTTTTGAAAGAAGGACCACTATTGAAGGACCTTCTCGATGCGGCTAGTTCCCAGCACCACCACCAGCCAATGAGACTCCATCCAAATAGAAAATTAAACATGTATAACTTGTATTTGTTCCTTTTTTTTGCAATTCTATACCACAGTGATGGCAAAAAGTAGAGTATAAGTATAGCTAGTGAAACTGCAAATATTTTTAGTGCAGAAAAATACAAAGGAAGCAGTCGGAATTCTGCTCTGATCATTCACCTAGCCTTTTTAGGTGTGACTAAAAATAGCAGCATTTGCATTATCATATCGATGATTATTCCTGAAACCCGAATGATGTATACTATCTAGACTCGTACTGCTGCTGTAGAGTTCCGCTATTCACAGGGAATGACGGTGTATAGGATGGTCTGGAGCTTATCGTTTGTAACCAGGTAACTGACGATTATAGGCCTGAATTTCAAATATTAGGAGAAGTTGACAATGTTATGGTTGATACCAATTAGCTTATGGTTACATATTTTGCCAGCACTGGGCTCTTTACCGCTTGTGAATGGTAATAATAATCATTTTATATTGGTAGAGGGAACCAATCCTTGTTATCAATCCAAAGTGGAAATTACTTCAAATCCTAGCGATCGGGCCTATTGGAGTAGTAATATAAACTCCTTCTCCGCCTTGGCGCACGCCCAGCCGAACAATTGGATTTTAAGCCTTGGTGAAGAGAGTCCTAAAGGACAATGGCATCATCCGGTAAGCTTGGCTCAGCTTTTCGGTAAATTGGCATTTGCGCACGCCAAATATGCGATTTTAGCCCCATCCTTAAGGGTTCTGGGCTTACATGGAAGCGGTTTTGCTTCAGCAAAAAGGAACGAGGCACAAGTCCCACCAGCGTTATCAAAACTGCTAAAAATTTCCGCTCAGGGAAATGGTATCATTCTTCGCGTGGCATCTTATGAAAATAGACCGACCGAATATACGCATATTGTTCGTTTTTTCTCCGCCGCTATACGCAAGACGCTCCCCGATGTAGCCATTATTGCCGAACTAGCAATGCCGGATAGTCCAGGCTTCTGGAGCGTCAGTCAGCATACTTGGCTTAAAGACATTCAGACCACAAGTCATCTGGTGGACGGTTATGCGTTATTTGAATGTGGTCATGTCTTATATTCGAACTATTCAGGGACCTCTTCGTCTTTAATAGTTTCAGGTATCCGTCTTGCCGATGAAACCAAACAACCGTCCTAATGGTCCATACTGTAGGGACCATTCAACACTTTTAAAGCCAAATAAGCGTTTTTCGGCTGAATGATATTCCTCCGCGAGCGCAACTACTGATTCGAGGAGTCCGTAAATGACCAATATGCCTGGCAAGCAGTTTATTTTTATGTGTGGCTTAATGTTGATGCCTATTGGCGCAATGGCAAGTTCCGATGCTACTTCCGCCTTATCAAGTATTTCGGTGACGGCGCACACGCTGGCCAATTGGCGTGCTGGTGCCGAACATGGTTATGGTCCAGATCAATATCGTCTAGGACTGGCGTATGCAACAGGTGATGGTGTTCCTCAAAATTTGAGTGAAGCTGCCTATTGGTGGCGTAAGAGTGCTGACAACCTTTATCCGTAGGCAGAACTTATGATGGGCAATGCTTATGCGCATGGATGGGGTGTATCACGTGATATCAATAGGGCGATTCATTGGTGGAAGACCGCTGCGCGAAGCGAGGCCGCTGATGTGGCCCGTCGAGCCCAATTCCTGCTCGATTCCGCAGCTTAAAATGCCGATGGCGTCATTGATATCCAAATTTTAGGGCAGTCAGTCAATAACAGGAGGAGAATATTGCCTTATCTAAATAAGTTTTCAGCCCATAATTTTATCCTGAGGGACTGGTTGGCGCTGGATCGCACCATTCTCGCCAACGAACGAACCATCTTGTCCTTTACCCGGACAGCCTTGGTACTCATTCTTGCAGGAATGACTTTTATACGATTTTTTGGGGCGAATAGTTGGTCAGCTTTAGGTTATCTGACGCTTGCGGTAGGCGTGATCCTGTGGCTGACCGGATTCCGCATCTATTTGGGAAGAAAAAAGAACTATCATGCGTATGTAACAGAGCTGCAAACTGAAGAAAACGATGAACAGGAGAAGGGAGAAAAATATGTACCGACATCCCTACGATGATTATAATCGCGATAAAATGGTATTGCGGGACTGGATGGCGATGGATCGGACGGTTTTTGCTGCTGCCCGCACGTTCAATGATTATATCAAAATTTTCATAACTGCCGTTATCGCTACGATTGTTTTTCTGGTCATCTTCAATGGAAAAATATGGGATGAGGTGATTTATCTGGGATTGATTTTTGCGGGCATGATGTTGGTGGCGGGATTGTTTTTGCTTGTGCAGGCGTATTTGCATCATCGGAATTTGCATCATGAGTAGCCATTCAAACAATACTTGGCTGGACGCATTGCACATGGATGTCCATCGTCGTTATTTTCACTGTTACCAGAAAAAAGACCTGGTACTTCAGGACTGGCTGGCTATGGACAGAACGGTAGCAGCAAATAAACGCACACTGTATGCTTTTATGCGTACAACACTGGACTTCAATGTAACAGGTTTGATATTTATTCGTTTTTTTAAATATGGTTGGATTATTGGTATTGGGGGTTTTTTCTTGCTAATGTCCATCCTGCTTGGCGGGTATGCACTAGCTCGGTATTTTCGTGTAAAAAGTCATTATCAGAAATTTTTGCGAGAATCAGGAGATGTTAAACCAGCTGATTTATTGCAGGAATAGAAAGATAATAAAATAAAACATCTTGATGCTATCGAAAGCACTGCTGACAATTAAATTGGTTGAATACACCTGCAAGTTGGCTTGAGAAAATCAGGTTCTCAATAAATAGGAAATTCGGTTTTATCGATCATTTTCCGCAACACAAAGCTGGAATGTACGCCCGTCACGCCTTCGATTCTGGTCAGGCGATTCAGTAAGAAATCCTGAAAGTGGGCCATGTCGCGCAGGACCACTTTCAACTGATAATCGGCATCGTGCCCGGTGATCAGATGACATTCCAGAACTTCGTCGGATTTTTTAATCTCTGCTTCAAAATGCTCAAAGCGTTCGGGGGTATGGCGGTCCATGCTGATGTGCATCAGCACCATGAGTTCCAGCCCGATTTTTTCCGGCTGTAACAAGGCCACCTGTTTGCGAATGATGCCTGCTTCTTCCAGTGCCTGCACCCGACGCAGGCAGGGGGAAGGGGAGAGGCCAATTTTTTCAGCGAGGCGCTGATTGCTCAGGCTGGAATCCTTTTGTAAGGCTTCAAGGATGCGGCGATCATACCGGTCCAGGGGCATTTTGGGTTCTCCATTTTTCATGGCGCAATATCCAATCTAAAAAAAGACTATTATAGCAATAATAATGCGTGAACAGCCGCAGTAAAGTCAAAATTCGCAAGCACCTGCCGGATAATGCCACGTATAGTTCTCCCATCGTCTTGAGCAGGCAGGAGAATCATCATGAACAGCTTTAATCATCGTCGTTATCGGGCTTTCCCGGCGGTTCACAAGCCGGATCGGCGCTGGCCCAACCGGCGCATGCATCATGCACCCACCTGGACCAGCGTGGATTTGCGCGATGGCAATCAGGCCTTGGTGTCGCCCATGAGTGTGGCCCAGAAAATGGAAATGTTCGATTTGCTGGTACGGATGGGGTTCAAGGAAATCGAAGTGGGTTTTCCCGCCGCCTCGCAGCCCGACTTTGACTTTGTCCGCAAAATCATTGAGGAAAAACGGATTCCTGAGGATGTGACCATCCAGGTTTTGACCCAGGCCCGAGAAAATCTGGTTGAGCGGAGTTATGCGGCCCTGCAAGGTGTGCAGCGCGCCATTGTGCATGTATACAACTCGACCAGTCCGGCGCAGCGTGAACAGGTGTTTGGTCTGGATAAAGAGGGCGTCAAGGCTATTGCCGTGCGCGGTGCCGAGTGGGTAAAAGCCGGAGCGGCCCGTTTCCCGGAGACCCGGTGGACATTTCAGTATTCCCCCGAAAGTTTCAGCAATACGGAATTGGACTATGCCGTTGAAATCTGCGAAGCCGTGATGTCCGTCTGGCATCCTGAAGAGGGTCAGCCGGTTATTTTGAATTTGCCGGCTACAGTAGAATCCGCCATGCCCAACGTGTTTGCAGATCAGATTGAATGGTTTTGCGACCATTTGCGGGGACGGGAGCACGTTAAAATCAGTGTGCATACCCACAATGATCGGGGTTGTGCGGTGGCTGCCGCAGAATTGGCGGTGTTGGCGGGTGCTGACCGGGTTGAGGGAACCCTCTTCGGGAATGGTGAACGTACCGGGAATATGGACATTCTTACCATGGCCATGAATTTGTATTCTCAAGGGCTTGATCCGAAGCTGGACCTGTCCATGGGGGAGGCCATCAGCGAAATTTACACCCGTTGCACGGGAATGGCGGTTTCTCCCCGCCATCCGTGGTTTGGTGAACTGGTGTATACCGCATTTTCCGGCAGCCATCAGGATGCCATTCGCAAGGGCATCAATCACCGCCAGGGACAGGATGCGGCTGTTTGGGAGGTGCCTTATCTGCCCATCGACCCTGCCGATTTGGGCCGCAACTATGAAGCGGTGGTGCGCATCAACAGTCAATCCGGCAAAGGCGGAGTCAGCCATGTATTGGAAAGGGATTATGGTATTTCCCTGCCGCGCTGGTTGGCTCAGGAATTCAGTGCCGTTGTCCAGAAAGCGACTGAAGAGCAATCCGGCGAGATCACGGCGAAGCAAATATATGCCTTGTTTGAAAGTCATTTTGTGAAGCGCAATGGCGACTGGCAGATGCAACGCTACCGCTTGCAGCGTGAAGGTGAAAAGGTCATTGCCTCGGTGGTCATGGGCACAGAGGCGCATCCCCGCATTTTGCAAGGGAAGGGGAGTGGGGCCGTAGGGGCGCTGGTAGATGCCTTGATTCAGGGTGCTGGGATTTACGCCGAAGTGGAGCAATTTGATCAGCACGCCCTGGGAGCCGGGACTGGTGCCCGCGCCATGGCCTGCGCCCGGGTCAGTGTGGAATCCGCTGGAACCGCTTCAGCAGTATCTTTTGGTGAAGACACCACCGAAGCCGCCTTGCAGTCTGTGCTGAGTGCCATTGGTAAGGCGGGAGCGGTGGTTCGTCTTCATCAGAACGATGCGCAGAAACGGGGATGAGCAAGGAGGGAGGCTAAATGGATCTACTATCCGCCAAAGGCCTCCCAGGCCGTTCTCGCAATCAGGAGCAGCACGACAACAATGAACAGGCGGCGTACAAAAGTAGTTCCATGCGTCATTGCCATGCGGGTACCCATGAGACTGCCCAGCATGTTGCACATAGCCAGAAACAGGGCGAGATGCCAGAGCACATGATTTTTGCTGGCAAACAGAACCAGTGCCGCAAAATTTGACGAGAAATTGACCATTTTGGCACTGGCGCTGGCATGTAAAAAATCAAAACCAAATACGAGAATAAATACAAAAACCAGAAAATTACCGGTTCCAGGACCCAGAAAGCCGTCATAAAAGCCGATGAGCAATCCACCAGCTATGCCCAGAAAGGTGGCGGTCTTTTGGGTAAAGCGGGGTTCATGCACCTGACCCAGCTGTCGGTTCATGAGGGTGTATATCAATACGCCAGCAAGCACAAAGGGCAGGGCGCGGCGAAAGTCGTCGCCATTGATACGAGTGACCATATCCGCCCCGATCAATGAACCTGTCAAAGACGCCAGCGCAGTCGGGATAACGGTTTTCCAGGGGATGCGCACGCGCCGGACATAAGACAAGAAGGCGGCCCCAGTACCCCAGATGGCGCCCGCCTTGTTGGTACCGAGCAGTGTTGCCGGTGCAGCTTGCGGAAAGCTTGCAAAAAGAGCGGGCAGCAGGATCAGTCCACCTCCACCCACAACGGCATCGACAAAGCCTGCAAGTCCTGCGGCTAGTCCAAGGCCCATATCGGCAAAGTTCAGAAACATCATGGGGATGATTTTTATAGGATCAGCAAAAAAATTTCAGGCATGCGCTGCCGCATTTTTTCGGGCGAGGGCTGTTGCCTGTTTGGCTACCTGAGCGCCAGGCAGACCGAAAGTCTCGCGCACAAAACACCAGCCGTACAGCCCAACCAGTATCAATAAGGCAACCCCAACCAGGGATACCAGCAGTGCCGCAGCATAAGTATGCAGGCGCGCCGAAATGAAGGTGATGACCCCCTGTAGCAGCAGGCTTGCCAGCAAGAAAGCCAGCCATACCCGCACATTGGCCAGCACAGCCTGGAATCCTGCCAGCAGGGCCAGATAACCTCTCTGGGTGATACCCGTGACAATGACGCCAACAGACAGCAGCAAAAATGCATTACCCAGCATGGTCTGTGCGGTACCAAGGGCATTGGTGATGAGCGAACGCAACCAGTCCGGCAGCTTTTGCCAGTCGGCAGATTTCAGATTGTGCAAAGTCGCCGCTGAGGAAATATGATCCTGACTGAATATACTCTGCAGATAATGCCGGAATATCAGCATCAGCATCAGCAATGCCGCAACCAGCAGGGCTATTTCCAGGATGAGCCGCAAGAGGGGCCACCAGGGTACGTCGCGAATGCTGCGGCCTACGTCGGTCAACTGTGTACTGCCCTGATGAATCGCCATGGCGACGGCAAATATAATTGCCATGACAATGCAGGAGATGGGAATACTTAGTACAAGTGGTTGCCAGGCTATATTCAGTAGCAACAGCACCAGATAAAGCAGCGCAAAAGACCGGGGCGAAGCACGCAGCAGAATCAGGGAATCCCGCCACCAGCGCAGCAGCCAGCCGGATTCAACGGGCTGTGGTTTAAGCGATGCAGCCATTATTCCATAGTGTGGAAGCAGAAAGGGGCATACGCTGACGATGACGCATCGTCACGGTATGCCCCTCTCCCTGATGACCATTATTGCCACGATGTTTGACCTTGCGGTTGTAAACCGTCTGGTCTTTCTCGATACGGGTAGGGTGAACACCCAGACGCGGTTTTGGCCGTTTGGCCTGGCCATGTATTTTTTCTATTTTCATCAATATCTCCTGAATTCTCCAGAAACTGGACCTAGTCTAGCATGATCCGGGCATGGATGAAGATTTCAGCTTTTCAAAGTGAAAGTTTGCAGCGGGTGCAAGATCAGGCGTGCTGCCAGCCAGGCCAGCAGGGCTGTGAGAAAAATAATACCGATATCGTTTAACGACAGGGATGTAGTCTGAAAAACAAGCTGTAAAAATGGTAACTGCGAAAATAGAGCCTGGAGCAGGATCATGACTACGAGGCTGATAATCAATATCCAGTCACCGCGATCATTCCGCCAGGATCCATACATCGCCAGAAGTACAGCCCCTTCCATGGCCATTAATCCATTCACGGCCAATGTGCGGGCATGCACAACATCATAAAAAGCAATGCCTGTTTTAAAAATCGCAAATACCATCATCACCAAAAAAAGGGTCATTAACGTAATGCGGATCCAGAGAGTTCCAGGAAGCAGGGGCTGAGCAATGGGTCTTGGCAATTGCTGCATCAAGGCCTTATCAGCGCCCATGAAAGCAAAAACAAGCGCCAAAGTAATGGCAGTCACCGTATTGATCCACAAAATTTGCAAGGGCGTAATGGGTAAAATCATTCTGAAAATAACCGCCAGAAAAATCACCATGCCCTGGGCAAAATTGGTGGGCAGCATGAACAGTGCGGTATGCTGGATGTTGTTATAAATATGACGGCCTTCTGCCACAGCGCAGGCAATATGCGCAAAATCATCATCGGCAAGAATCATGGCGGCGGCTTCGCGAGCAACGGTACTACCTGAAAGCCCCATGGCCACCCCAATCTGGGCACGACGCAATGCCGGAGCATCATTAACGCCATCTCCCGTCATCGCGACGATTTCCCCTTCGTCTTGCAACGTTTTTACCAGCTCCAGCTTGTCAGTGGGCTGTACCCTGGCAAATACATTCACCTCACGCGCCAATTGTTGACGTTCTGCAGGCGAAGCGGCCAACCATTGCCCATGATCAACTACCCGAACAGAACCAGCATCCACAAGACCTATCTGGCGGGCAATAGTCGCTGCGGTGCGGGGATGATCACCAGTAACCATAATCACCCGGATACCGGCTCCCCGACAGGCTGCAATTGCCGCCGGTACTGCCTGTCGCGGTGGATCGAGCAGAGCAACGACGCCCAACCAGCGCCAGCCCCCCTGATCCAGAGAAGACCAGCGAGATATATCCGCTTCGGCAAGAGCAATAGTACGCAGGCCCAGATTCGCCATCTCCGAAATAACCCCCTCCCAGAAACCGACCGTCTGATCCAACTCTTGAAAGCAGTGCTGCAACACGAATTCCGGTGCACCCTTGATGGCGATGCGATCAGCATGCAAGGTCGCCATGTAAGGGCTTTCATGGTCAAAAGGACGTGTATCCAGGCGGGGATTGCGTTTTTGATAATGGATTAATGCGCCATCCTCGCCGTGTGCATAGCGTATAAGCGCCTGTTCCAACGGGTCGCCGCTACCCTGTCCGACGTCAGATATTTCTGCGTCATTACAGAGCAGCATGTTTTCCAGCGCCCTGTGCAAGCTCTCGGGATCATTCTGGGTCAGGCGCAAGTCCTCTACGGCCATGCGGTTTTCGGTCAGAGTGCCGGTTTTATCCGTACAAATGACCGTCACGGCTCCGAGAGTTTCTACTGCGGGTAATTGGCGGATGATGGAGCCCCTTTGCGCCATACGCTGGACACCGAGGGCCAGACTGATACTGATAACTGCGGGAAGACCTTCCGGAATAATAGCCACAGCCAGACTGATGGCCGCAAGGATTGCAAATTCGAGACTGTCACCATGCGTCCAGGCGATAAGGGAAGCGATAATAGCCAGGAGGAATACGCCCAGCCCCAGCCATCGGGATAACTGATTGATGCCTATCAGTAATGGCGATTTACCAGCCTTGGTTTGCGCCAGCAACTTCTGAATATGACCGATGGACGTTGCGCCACCAATTGCAAAGACTTCACCCACACCGGAACCCCGCGAGACCATGGTTCCGGCATGCAACACACCTAGTTCATTGTCGTTGATCGGCTGTTTATCCACAGGAACCGATTCGCCTGTCAGCAAGGATTCATCGACCTGAAGCTGATGTGCTTCACGAATATGCAGGTCTGCCGCTATTCTCTCTCCGTTTTCAATCCGTACCCAATCGCCAGGCAGCAGATTTGCGGAGGGCAGTTTTTGCCAATGACCATCGCGAAGTACCAGCGAATATTCCATCAGGTACGACTGCAGGGCAGCAACAGCCTGCTCTGCGCGGTTTTCCTGAATAAAGCCCAGCATAGTATTGATCAGAATCACAGCGACGATGATGCCACTATCCACCCAGTGACCAAGGGCTGCTGAAAAAATAGCGGCAATGCTGAGTATGAAAATCAGAGAGTTGTTAAATTGTTGTAGGAGTCTTCGCCACCAGGGCGTTGGGCTTGGAGCAGGTAATTGATTGAGACCAAACTGCTGCTGCAGTAAAACCGCTTCTTCAGTACTGAGTCCGCGTTTTTCCATGGCATTTCTGCTCTCATCCAGTGTTACTGAAGCCTAAGGGATGCGCGTTATTTTTTCCAGCGACCACTGACCAGCCGCCCAACGTCCAATGCAGGCTGCATCCGGGCTCCAGGCACCCAGCACCATCCGCCAGCCGTCGTCAGTGTGTTCCCAGACGGGGCGATGCGTATGCCCATGTACGAGCACATCAAAACCCTGCTCCAGGTGCTGATCCGCAATTCCGTACCGCAGTGCCGTGTGGATCGCCAGAGGATGAGCGTCGGTAATATTCAGGGATTTTTTCTGGACGGCGCGGGTGCTTCCGCGCCGCAGACCGGTCGCCAATTTTTGCAAGAAGGAGTAGGGGAGATTACCGACGCTGAGGCGAATCAGGGGATGGCGAATCACCCGCCGGAAAAGCTGATAGCGGCGGTCATCAGTACAGAGCAGATCACCATGGGTGAGCAGGATATACTGGGTACCCAGGCGCAAGGCCATCGGGTCGGGAATAGGAATAAGGCCAAAGGACGCGAGCAAGTTTTTGCTCAAGGCAAAATCCCGGTTGCCAACCATCACATAGACCCGAATACCTGCTGCAACCAATTGCTGCAGGTGCGCAAACACTTCGGCGTAGGCGCTTTCCCGGGATTGATCGGCATGGACCCAGTAATCAAACAGGTCCCCGAGAATAAAAACAGCCCGCCCTTCTTTAGCCCGGGTTTCGCAAAACTGCTGAAAAAGCCGGGTCAGGTCAGGCTGCCGGGGGCTCAGGTGCAGATCAGAAATGAACCAGATCGGTCCGTCTTCAAAATCCACATCCAGATAGGGCATGTCAGGCCGTAGCGATACGCTCGCCCTTTTCAATGGTGACGGTATCTTTGGGCACATCCTGGTGCATGCCTTTATTGCCGGTAGGCACTTTGGCGATTTCGTCCACTACTTCCATGCCGCTGACGACTTTTCCGAAGACCGCGTAACCCCAACCTGTGCCAGAAGCGGCTTTGAAGTTCAGGAAATCATTATCAGTCAGATTGATGAAAAACTGGGCAGTGGCTGAATGGGGATCATTGGTGCGGGCCATGGCCAAGGTTCCGCGCAGATTTTTCAGACCGTTTTCCGCCTCATTTTGGATGGGCGCATGGGTTTTTTTCTGCTGCATATCTGCCGTAAAACCGCCGCCCTGAACCATGAAACCGGGAATGACCCGATGAAAAATGGTTTCATCAAAAAAACCTTCATCAACATAGCTCAAAAAGTTTTCGACCGTGTTGGGGGCCTTTTCGGCATCCAGTTCGATGACAATATCGCCCTTGTTGCTATGCAGTACGACTTGTGGATTGGTCATGAAGACTCCTCGGAATTGCAGGGATCCACCCTGTTCAGAATAAATTCACCACTGGGTCAGCGGCAGCGAGTGGGAAGAGTAAAGCGTCAGCCTAGCTTTTGTCGATAGCTCGCATACGGTATCCAAGTGAAACCAGCCCTCAGAATCCGGGAAAGTGTATTGACAAAGTAAATCGTCGCCATAAAATCCATGGCATGGACGTTAAATACGAATTGCTTGGGTTATCTTTTGTCTGGGACGACAGGAAGGCCGTCATCAACTCCAGAAAGCATGACGGAGTAACCTTCGAAGAGGCGGCAACTGTATTTTTCGACCCTTTGTTTCGTCTGGTGGATGCCAGTAGCCATCATGAAACACGTGATGCAGCCATAGGTTGGAGCATGTCAGGGTATGGTCTGTTTGTGGTCCACATTGAAACAGAGAATGAATTTATCCGTATTATTTCAGCCCGTAAATTAACGAATGAAGAGAGGCAAAGTTATGAGTATTCCTGAGCGCATCAAAACTCGGTTAAACAAAGACCGTCCCATGACTACGGTAACTCTGCGGATTCCGGTAGATGTGGTGGAGTCTCTCAAGGAAATAGCTCCACAGAAAGGGTTTAGCGGCTATCAACCCTTACTTAAAGCCTATGTCAGTGAGGGACTGCGGAAAGATGAAGCACATTTCAGCTTTGGGGCTACGGCTCGACTACTTTCAGCACTGCGAAAGCGCGGAGTTCCTCAAGAACTGCTGGATGAGGCCGTAAAAGAAGAGACTATTTCTTTGTCCTAACGTCGGCAGTTAGAAAGCTCATTCGGCTGCCGTAAAAATCACGTGAAAACTCATAGATTTTCATATTCACATTTCGTGACTTCGCAACTGATACTGCCCTTCGCCAGGGTAGCTACCAGTTTTTCACCGGGATGGGTGCTCTGACTTTCGAAAATAACTCTTCCGGATGTATCCCGTATTACCGCAAAGCCTCTTTGCAATACTGCCAGAGGATCCAGCAAGCGCAGTGCAGACGTAGATTGTTGCTGGCGCAGGTCCGCTCGCTGCAAAATATCGAGCATGACGGTTCCCAGATTTTTCTGGCTTTCGCGCAGTTGCTTTTCCAGAATTTGCAGGCGTTGTCCTGGATCCTGACGCGCCCGTCGCTCCTGGAGATAGGCTAGTTGCTGCGCCTGGGATGACAGTTGCAAGGCCATGGCTCGAGTCAAGTTCTCACGAGCGAGTTGCAGGCGTCGCTGGGCCGCATCCAAACCTTCTCCAGGATGGCGCAGGCGTATTTGCAAAAAATCGAGGCGCTGGGATTCATCCTGCAGCTTTCTGAGCATGAGCTTTTCAAGTTGATAATGTTGCGCCTGTACTTTGGGCAACCACTCGTTCCGATCAGGACTGACTGCTTCGGCAGCGGCGGTGGGAGTGGCCGCGCGCAGATCACTGGCAAAGTCCGCAATGGTAAAATCAATTTCGTGACCAATTCCGGTGACTACCGGAATGCGCGAGGCGCGAATGGCACGGGCCACCATTTCTTCATTGAAACACCAGAGATCTTCCGTGCTGCCACCACCACGGGCAAGAATCAGCACATCTTCGGTGCTGCGCGCATTGGCGCGCCCCAAGGCTTCGACAATCTGGCCGGCAGCCTGATCCCCCTGAACCAGTACCGGATAAACCAGTACGCTGAGTAATGGCCAGCGTCTGGCCAGGGTTGCCCGGATATCGTGCAGGGCTGCACCGGTTGCCGAAGTGATCACGGCCACCCGTTGTGGCCATGTGGGCAGTGGACGCTTTAGATGTGCTTCAAAAAGCCCTTCGGCTGCAAGTTTTTCTTTTAATGCCAGAAAACGCGCCTGCAAGTCACCTTCGCCGGATTCTTGCAATTGCTCAATAATCAGCTGAAATTCACCCCGACCCTCATAGAGCGTAGGTTGTGCCAGCACCTGAATTTGCAAGCCGTTTCGTGGTTGCACCCGGCTATATAAATTTCGTTGCCGAAACATAGCGCAACGTACCTGGGCGCGACTGTCCTTGAGAGAAAAATACCAATGGCCAGAGCCCGGCGCACTGAAATTGGAAATTTCACCCTCGACGCGTAACAGCGGAAAATTGCCTTCAATAATTTCCCGGGCCGTACTGTTCAGTGCACTGACTGACAGTACCGGCATAGATTCTTCAGAAATACGCATGTCTTGACCTCATCCCTTGACCCCATCTGCCCTGCGCTTTAAGGTCAGCATATAACACTTTACTGTCATTCGGGATGGTCCCGTCTGCCGCGCGCGATTCTGCGCAATCCTGTTTACGAGAGGACATAGCATGGCTGTAGTGGAACTTACCCAGGAAAACTTTGAACAAATAGTTACCGGAAATGACATGGTTATTGTCGATTTCTGGGCCCCTTGGTGTGCGCCTTGCAAGGCTTTTGCCCCAACTTTTGAGGCTGCAGCCGAAAAATACCCGGATATTGTTTTTGGCAAGGTAAATACGGATGTGGAACAGGAACTGGGTGCTTCCTTCCAGATTCGTTCCATTCCCACATTGACCATTTTTCGTCAGCAGATTGGTATTTTTTCCCAGGCTGGTTCGCTACCTGCCAGCGCGCTGGAAGAAGTTATCCAGCAGGCACTCGCACTTGATATGGATAAAGTCCGTGAGGAAATCGCCAGTCAACAGGGCGAAAATACCAGTCATTGAGACGTTCACGCCGGCCTAAAAACCGGCGTATAACTGCAGTAGCAGTAATCCCAGCAGGCTAATAACTGCCGCAGTCAAGCCGCTGCGCAACGGCAAAAACCAATTTGGCAAGTTCAAGCGCTTATTTATACGATAATCGGCGAACCACTGTGCGATAAAGCCCAGAATCAGCAGGGCCAGCGCTACGGGTGCTGACCACCATAAAGCAAAAAACCCCCATAATGCCGGAATAACACTCCACATCATCAACATGGGTGCGTCATCGCTGTGTTCACGGTTCATGGCCAGGCCCCAGTGAATGGCACCAAGAAAACCGAGAATAATAGCGGCGTACATATTACCCAAAGTCAAAGCCACCACACCGTAACCTTTCCAGAATCCCAGATTGGCAAGAATAAGGGGAATAATTCCTGCCCAACCGAGTATTTTCGCCATACGCATGCTATCCATGATGACCGTCCTTGAGTGCAGATGAGGCGTTGGGAGCAGAAGCTGCGCTACCAATACCCTTCGGCTGAATATTGGTAAAACCAATGACTACAAGCGCAATCATGGCAGCTGCCCAGAGCACCAGAAACAGCGCGAACAACAGTGGACCCACTTTACGTTTTTTCAAAGAGTTCTCCTCATGAATCAATACAAGGCACGCACATGGCGCACACCCATGAAATGCATATTCAGCGGAATTTCAATTTTCCGGGTTTGGGCTGCCAGTTGCTTGGAAAAAGGCATGTAGGGAAATGAAAGTCGAATAATGCGCTCAGCCGCTGCATCCAGTTCCTTGTTGCCGGAAGGATCGACCATGATGATGCGCTCCAGTCCGCCCTGGGGATTGAGCACCACCTTAACTTTCAATTGACCCACCATAGAGCCGGGATAATTGAGATCGCCAATGCGTTCCAGCTTCTGAATCCAGCCGGCGATGTAAAAATCGGCTACCGGTCCTTTGGGGTTCTCGAATTTGGGTAAAGGCGGGCTGGCGGTAGCTTCACGCGCGGCTTGGTCCATTTGTTCCTGCAGCCTTCCCAAATTGATATGGGGTGGACCTGAGGGCTGGATGCTTTGCAGGGTGGATGGCGCCTGAGAAACAGCAGGTTGCGGTTTTTGCGGCAGCGCACGAGGATGAAATACCGGGTGTGGTACGGGGCGTGGCACCGGTCGGGGTACTGGTACTGGTCGCAGCTGCGGCTTCACCGGGTGTGGTTTCACCACTGGCCGGGGATGAGGGATTACCTGCGGTTTTACCGGACTGGGTGTCACGGCCTTATTGGGTAACGGCATAATATGAAAAGTTTTATTGACTTCAGTCTGGTTGTGCAATGCCTGCATTTTGGGCTTCTGGACATGAATCAGTAAAAACAGGGCGAGGGCCACCAAGATTGCTGAAACCACCAACCACGGAGCCAGACTTTCACTCCAATGGGGTTTTTCATCAGGAATCAAAAAGTAAAACTTTTGTTCAGCGAAGGCCAATCGTCCTAACCTCGCGGCAGTGCCGCTCATGAAATATGCCCGCGCAAGGCGGGCGGCAGTGCTTAGCTTGTCCTATCAACCGCCACGAGTAAAGCCGGTTAATGCGCGCTTTTGTGCGGTGCTGGAATATGCGGAAGCAATGCTGCAAGCAAGCCCAGCAGCGGCAGGAACGCACAAATCTGGTAAACCACCTGGATACTCCAGACATCCGCGAGCTCACCCAGAACCGCAGCACCCACCCCACCCAGACCGAAAGCCAGGCCAAAAAACAATCCTGAAATGGTACCAACCTTACCGGGAACCAGCTCCTGGGCGTAAACCACCATGGCCGGAAAGGCCGAAGCGAGCAGAAAACCAATGACCACTGTTAATAGTGCACTCATGGTTAGGCCGACGTAGGGCAGGGCCAGGGTAAAAGGCGCGATTCCCAAAAGGGAAACCCAGATGACCTTCTTGCGACCAATGCGGTCACCAATGGGTCCACCCATCAAGGTTCCAGCGGCAACCGCCGCCAGAAAAATAAATAAATGCAACTGGGCTTCCTGGGTGGCAATGTGAAAACGTTGCATCAGATAAAAAATCAGATAGCTGCTGATACTGGTCAGGTAAAGAAATTTGGAAAACATCAGAGCGACCAGAATGATAATGCTGCGTTTGACCAGTTTTGCCGGAAGCAGCGCTTCGCGCACTTCGGTACGG
The DNA here is from genome assembly GCF_001931655.1 of Acidithiobacillus albertensis. Lineage (NCBI taxonomy): Bacteria > Pseudomonadati > Pseudomonadota > Acidithiobacillia > Acidithiobacillales > Acidithiobacillaceae > Acidithiobacillus > Acidithiobacillus albertensis. Next base: position 1,306,683 of record NZ_MOAD01000001.1, read on the forward strand.
TGCTTTTTCGGATGGCGATGCTGATGTTGGTACCAACGCCCCACAAAAGTCAGAATCACAATGGCCAACAGGGCGGCCAGGGAAAACCAGGACAAGCTGTGCTGGCCATTGGGCATGACAATAAATGCCGCTAACAGCGGACCAACGGCGGTGCCAACATTACCCCCCACCTGAAAAATGGACTGGGCGAGGCCATGACGACCACCCGAAGCCATTCGCGCCACCCGCGAGGATTCAGGGTGAAACACCGATGAACCCAGACCCACCAGTGCGGCTGCAAGCAGGAGTATCAGATAATTGGGTGCAATGGAGAGTAACAATAAACCCGCAAAGGTGGATACCATTCCAATAGGCAACGAAAAAGGCAGAGGATGTCCATCTGTATAACGCCCGACCAGTGGTTGAATAATGGAGGCCGTCAGCTGGTAAGCCAGGGTAATCAACCCGATCTGGGCAAAACTCAAGTCAAAATTGCTTTTGAATAATGGGTATACCGCCAACATCAACGATTGAATGCTATCATTGAGGAAATGTGACACGCTGATGGCACCAAGCACGTCAAAGCGGGTGCCTTCCTGCTTTGACAGGGTGTTTATCTGCGCTGTCTTTTGTATGGACATGGAGAGAAGAGCCTTTCGGAATGGAAAACCAGACGAAATATTAGTGTCCAATTAACCGACCGTCCAGTATGAAATTAAATTTTTGCGCTTGCCCCGAGGATGGGGCCTAGTGTTTAATTGGCAAACATGGAAAAAGACATGAATAACGAACCCTCTTCTGCAGACACGCCCGCAGATTTCGCCAGCACCCTTGATGCCCTCGAAGCTACGGTTCGCCGTCTGGAAGGTGGTCAGCTGGGCCTTGAAGATTCGGTAGCTCTGTTCAAGCAGGGTATGGATCTTGCCAAACGTGCTGAATCACAACTACTGCAGGCGCGCCAGACCGTGGAAATACTGCTGGGAGAGAACGCCACCCCAATGACTCAGGATGAATAATCAATGACCCTGGAAGCCCTGGAGACCACTCAGAATTTTGCGTTATTTCGTCAGCATGCTGTGCGACGCATAGAAGCTGTTTTACAAAGCTTGCTGCCCGACGAACATATTTTACCAGCCCGTCTGCACGGCGCTATGCGTTACAGCACCTTGGGTGGCGGCAAGCGCATACGGCCGCTTCTGGTATATGCTACCGGACTGTGTCTGGACCTTGCCCCGGAAAAACTCGATCGCCCTGCTGCCGCCCTGGAAATGATTCATGCCTATTCGCTGGTCCATGATGATCTCCCGGCCATGGACAATGATGATTTGCGGCGGGGGTTACCGACCTGCCACAAAGCTTATGATGAAGCCACGGCCATTTTGGTGGGTGATGGTTTGCAGGCCCAGGCTTTTGTCGCCCTGTCCGAGCCGGATTGGGGCGTTGATCCTCAATGGCAAGTTCGCATGCTGGCGGCATTAGCCCTGGCAGCCGGTTCTCGGGGTATGGTTGGCGGTCAGGCCATTGATCTTGCGGCGGTTGGCCATGAGCTGGCTTTGCCAGCTCTTGAGCAAATGCATCTGCATAAAACCGGAATGCTGATTCGTTGCGCTATTCAACTGGCTCTTTGTGCCGCAGGCGTTGAAGAAAATTCGGAGCAGGGCGGCATGCTGCTACAATATGCGGATCGGGTTGGGCTGGCCTTTCAGGTTCAGGACGACATTCTGGATGAAATCGGTGATTTGCAACAAACCGGCAAAGCCCAGCAAGGCGCAGATCGTAGTCGTAACAAACCCAGTTTTATCACCTTGCTGGGCTTGAAAGAAGCCCAGAATTACGCCCAACGGCTTCTGGAAGAGGCTCTTGCTGCCTTGCAGTCCTTGCAGCATGAGGCGGATCATCTGCGCGCACTGGCGCGCCTTATTGTAGAGCGGAATAAATGACGGACTTGTTGAAGGGCATTCCCATGCCCGAAGAATTGCGGAGAATGTCTCGCACTGAGTTAAAGGGTGTCGCCAAGACGTTGCGCCAATTTCTCCTGGAAACCGTGAGTCAGACCGGCGGGCATTTGTCTTCCTGTCTGGGTACAGTGGAACTGGCGGTTGCCTTGCATACGGTTTTCAACACACCCGATGATCGCTTGGTCTGGGACGTAGGTCATCAAGCCTATCCGCATAAAATTCTGACCGGGCGGGGACCCCGCTTTGGCCAACTGCGCATGAAAGACGGGCTTTCCGGGTTTCTCAAACGTGATGAAAGCCCTTACGACAGTTTTGGGGCTGGTCATTCCAGTACCTCAATCAGCGCCGGACTGGGCATGGCGGTAGCCGCGAAACTGAAAAAAAATGATCGCGAAGTGGTTGCTATTATCGGCGATGGTGCTATGACCGCCGGAATGGCTTATGAAGCCCTCAATAATGGGGGTGTACTGGACGCCAACCTGCTGGTGGTCCTGAATGATAATGAAATGTCCATTTCTCCCAACGTCGGTGCGGTTTCCCAGTATCTCACCCGTATCCTTTCCGGGCGTTTGTACAATACCGTGCGTGATGGTGCCGGGCAGGCACTAAGTCTGGTGCCGCCGCTGCGCGAGCTGGCTAAAAAAGCTGAGGAAGGTGTCAAGGGGTTGGTTACTCCGGGAACTCTTTTTGAGGAAATGGGCTTTAATTATTTTGGACCTATAGACGGTCATGATCTGGACGCCCTCATTCCTACCCTGGAAAATCTCAAAAAAATTAAAGGGCCACGTCTTTTGCATGTGATGACCAAAAAAGGCAAAGGCTACGGACCAGCCGAAGAGGATCCATGCGGCTATCATGGTGTCACCCCTTTCAATCAGAGTGACGGGCAAATGGCCAAAAAGGCGGGTGGCCCGCCCAGCTACACCAAAGTTTTTGGCGATTGGCTCTGTGACAAAGGGGCTGCAGAATCCAGTCTGGTCGCCATTACTCCGGCCATGCGCGAAGGTTCGGGCCTGGTGCGTTTTGAGCAGCTTTATCCGGAACGTTACTATGATGTCGGCATAGCCGAACAGCATGCCGTGACTTTTGCTGCAGGCATGGCTTGTGATGGCATCCATCCGGTCGTGGCCATTTATTCGACCTTTTTGCAGCGCGCCTATGATCAATTGTTGCATGATGTCGCCATTCAGAATCTGCCCGTATTGTTTGCCATTGATCGGGCCGGTTTGGTGGGCGCCGATGGGGCTACCCATCAGGGTGCCTTTGATATGGCCTATGCACGCTGCATTCCCAATCTGGTGGTCATGGCACCCAAGGATGAGCAGGAACTGCGCGACATGCTCAATACCGGGTTTGCTTATCCCGGTCCGGCGTTGGTTCGCTATCCGCGTGGGACTGGCGTAGGGCTGGAACTGGATAAAAACCTGGAGCGGACCGTAGCACTAGGCAAGGCTGAGGTAATCCGCTCCGGAAAAAAACTGGCCATATTGGCATTTGGTACACGGGCTGCAGCAGCTTTGCAGGCTGGAGAAGCGTTAGATGCCACAGTTATTAACATGCGCTTCGTCAAACCATTAGATCAAGAGTTGCTCCAGGAGTTGACCCAGACCCATCAGGCTTTGCTCACCGTAGAGGAGGGAGTGATTGCCGGTGGCGCGGGTTCTGCTGTGGCGGAATACCTGTTGAACCAGGGGCAAATAGTTCCTATGCGCATTCTCGGGCTTCCCGATCAGTTTATTGAGCAGGGAGATGCCAATCAGTGGCTTGCTGAACTGGGGCTGGATGCTTCTGGAATCACAGCAGCAGGTCGTACTTTGCTGGATTCTCTTGCCCGGAAGCCGGGTCACGCGTAATATCTGACTAAATTGGTCCACTATTCAAAGTGAGGTGCGCGTGAGGAATTGCGCTACAGAGATTCTTGAAGATGTTCAGGGTCGGGTAGATCCCCGTGCCATTCCCATTCAGCAGGTAGGTATTCGTGCCGTCAGGCACCCCCTGCAGATTGCGGACAGAGATGCAGCAGTCCAACCCAGTGTTGCCTTGTGTAACATGTATGTCAGTCTGCCTGCTCATCTCAAGGGTACCCACATGTCGCGTTTCATGGAAATACTCAATAACCAGGAAGCGCCGATCAGTGTCGAAGCTTTTCGGGGCATTGTTGAGCAAATGTGCACACGCCTCGAAGCGGATTCGGCACGACTCGAAATGCGTCTGCCATTTTTCGTGCAAAAAGCGGCACCCGTTTCCGGTGTCAAAAGCATGCTGGATTACGAGGTGGAATTGATTGGCGAAATTACCCCGAAAGGCTATCAATTAACCTTGGGAGTCATGGTGCCGGTAACCAGCCTCTGTCCCTGTTCAAAAAGCATTTCAGAATACGGGGCGCACAACCAGCGTGCCCATGTTTGGGTGCATGTCCGCAGCCAGGAGACTATCTGGGTTCGGGATCTTATTGATTTAATTGAGGCTGAAGCTTCGTGTGAATTGTATGGTTTACTGAAGCGTCCCGATGAAAAGCATGTGACGGAATATGCTTATGATCATCCCAAATTCGTCGAAGATATGGTTCGGGATGTGGCCCTGCGTCTGCAGGAAGATCCGCGAGTGCGCTGGTTTTCGGTGTCATCGGAAAACTTTGAATCCATTCATAACCATTCGGCTTACGCCATGATCGAAATGGAAAAATAATTCATGGCTGGCAGCAGTTTTGGGGAGTGTTTCCGGGTGAGCACCTTTGGCGAAAGTCATGGACCGGCCATTGGCTGTATTATTGATGGTTGCCCGCCGGGAATGCCCCTGGCACCGGAAGATATCCAGGGTGATCTGGATCGGCGCCGTCCGGGGCAATCGCGCCATACCACTCAACGTCAGGAAAAAGATCAGGTAGAAATTCTCTCGGGCGTATTCGAAGGAGTGACCACGGGAACACCCATCGGCCTGCTGATTCGCAATACCGACCAACGCTCCCAAGATTACAGTAAAATCAAGGATCTGTTTCGCCCGGGTCATGCAGATTATACGTATTTGCAAAAATACGGATTACGGGATTATCGGGGCGGGGGGCGCTCATCGGCTCGCGAAACCGCGACGCGCGTTGCTGCGGGCGCCGTCGCCCGTAAATTTCTCAAAGATCGACTGGGCATGGAAATCCTTGCCTGGATGGCGCAGATGGGAACTGTGAAGGCCCAGTCGTTTGATGCTGCTGAAATTTCCAAAAATGACTTTTTTTGTCCAGATGCCAGCGCTGCAGAACAAATGGCAGAATTTCTGGATGCGTTGCGCAAGGAAGGTGATTCCATCGGTGCCCGCGTCGATGCCCGGGTTACAGGTATGCCGACAGGACTGGGAGAACCTGTTTTTGATCGCCTGGAAGCTGATATTGCCAAGGCCATGATGAGCATTAACGCGGTGAAGGCCGTGGCCATGGGGGATGGTTTTGATGTAGTCGAGCAGCGCGGCAGTCAGCACGGCGATGCGCTGACCCCGGACGGTTTTCTGAGTAATCATGCCGGCGGAGTGCTGGGCGGAATATCTTCCGGTCAGAATCTGACGCTTTCGGTGGCCATCAAACCTACCTCCAGTATCCGTATCCCTCGTCAAAGTATTGATATTCATGGTCTGCCACAGGAAGTGGTAACCACCGGTCGCCATGACCCCTGTGTAGGTATTCGTGCGGTACCCATTGTTGAAGCCATGCTGGCTTTGACTTTGATGGATCACTGGATGCGCCAGCGCGCCCAGAATGGAGACGTACAGTCTCCACTTCCCCCTATTTCTGCATAAATAATGGGCATTGAACGGGAAGGGGGCTGGCTGGCCGCCTTCTATTTTGTTTATTTCTGCGCCTTGGGTGCGTTCATGCCCTACTGGGGACCCTGGTTGCATGCGCAGGGCCAAACGCCGCTGGCCATTGGCATCCTCACTGCTGCCGTGCAATTCAGTAAAGTTCTGGCGCCTAATCTCTGGGGGTGGTTATCCCACTTCTGGGGGAGCCGCCGGATTGTGATGCTGGGGACTCTGCTCACCGCTGCCGGGTTTCTGGCACTGGAATTCAGCGCCGGTCATTTCCTGGTCATTCTGCTTATCACCTTGGCATTTTCTTTTTTCTGGGCCGCAACGTTGCCATTGGTGGATGCGGCCACGATGGACTGGGCGCAGCGTCGCTCGGCCGCTTATGGTCGCATCCGCTTGTGGGGTTCATTAGGCTTTATTGCCCTGTCCCTGGGAATGGGGGTGTTCATCAGCAACTGGGGAATGCGCGCATTTTTACCCGGTATCCTCGTGTTTTTAGTGCTTGCCTGGTGGGTAAGCCGTCATTTGCCCTACGGAATCCAGACCCATCCGTCACATCAGCTGCGTCCGCGCATGAGTCCGGTCTTGCGGGATGCCGGGCTCTGGTTTTTTTTGTTGGCGGGCCTGCTCGAACAGGCCAGTCACGGCGTATATTATGCATTTTATTCGATTTATGCCGAGGCGCATGGGCTTAACAGCAGTAGCGTCGGCATGCTCTGGGGTTTTGCCGTGCTTTGCGAAGTAGCCTTTTTCTGGTGGGGAGATCGTTTTATCCGTCGCTTTGGTGTGCCACTGGTTTTTACGGCCGCCTTTTTTCTGACTGCGCTGCGCTGGGGCGTAATTGCCTGGTGGCCGGGCTTACTCTGGATAGTGCTTGTCCAGAGTCTGCATGCAGCCAGTTATGCAGCTTTTCATCTGGCCGCTGTACACTGGGTATCTGAGCGTTTTCCCGGAGCCTTGCGGGCCCGGGGCATGGCGCTTTATGCCAGTATGGTTTATGGCCTGGGCGGCGGCTTGGGTGCCCTTGCCGCAGGCTGGTCCTGGGCCCAATGGGGTGGGCAGCTGACTTTTGCCGGGGCCGGTCTGGTGGCCTTGCTGGCCAGTGTTTTTCTGATTAAAGGATTGCGGGGATCCCCTACCCTTGAAAAAAAGACCAGCTGATCCCATGTGATGGTCAACGTTTATTTCATGGAGCTTTACCATGCGCACCGATAAATTGACCACCAAATTTCAACAGGCCTTTCAGGATGCCCAAAGCCTTGCTCTCGCTCAGGATCATCAACAAATTGAACCCATTCATTTTTTGATCGCTTTTCTGGATCAGGAGGGGGGGGTTGCCCGTCCGGTACTTGCCAAAGCTGGTGTGCAGGTGGATGCCCTGCGCAATCAGCTGAGTCGCGCATTGGAAGGCATGCCCAAAGTACATGGTCAGCCCGGCGAAGTACAGGTGAGTCGTGACTTGAACAATATGTTCAATCTGGCCGATAAAATCAGTCAGAAACGCGGAGACAGCTTCATTTCTACCGAGCATTTTCTGCTCGCCCTGCTGGAAGACAAGGGCGAGGCCGGACGCTTGCTCAAAGCTGCAGGAGCCACCAGCAAGGATCTTGAACAGGCCGTCCATGATCTTCATGGTGGCGAAAAAATCAACGATGCCAATGCTGAAGAACAACGTCAGGCGCTGGAAAAATACACCACTGATTACACCGAAAGAGCTAGACAGGGCAAGCTGGATCCGGTCATTGGGCGCGACGATGAAATCCGCCGCACCATTCAGGTATTGTTGCGACGCAGCAAGAATAATCCGGTGTTGATTGGTGAGCCGGGCGTCGGCAAAACGGCCATTGTTGAGGGTCTGGCTTTGCGTATGGTCAATGGCGAAGTACCGGAATCCCTGCGCGACAAGCGCCTTTTGGGCCTGGATCTGGGAGCCTTGATTGCCGGCGCCAAGTTTCGGGGTGAATTTGAAGAACGTCTGAAGGCCCTTTTAACAGATCTTGAAAAAAGTGAAGGGAAAATCATTCTTTTCATTGATGAAATTCATACTCTGGTAGGGGCTGGTAAGGCTGAAGGTTCCATGGATGCGGGCAATATGCTCAAACCGGCGTTGGCACGGGGTGAACTGCACTGTATTGGCGCCACTACCCTGGATGAATATCGCAAATACATCGAAAAAGATGCGGCTCTGGAACGTCGCTTCCAGCGGGTGCTGGTGGATGAGCCCAGTGTCGAAGACAGTATTGCCATTTTGCGGGGCCTCAAGGAGCGTTATGAGGCCCATCATGGGGTACGCATTACCGATCCGGCGTTGGTGGCGGCTGCCCAGTTATCGCACCGCTATATTCCAGATCGAAACCTTCCCGATAAAGCTATTGATCTGATGGATGAAGCAGCATCGCGTATCAAAATGGAAATTGATTCCAAACCTCAGGAACTGGATGAACTGGAACGCCGAATCATTCAGTTGAATATTGAGCGGGTCGCACTGGAAAAAGAAAAAGATGAAGCAAGCCTGAAGCGACTGGATATTTTACAGTCGCAAATCAATGATCTGGATAAAAAATATCAGGATCTGGAAGAAGTCTGGAAAGGTGAAAAACTGACCATCGAAGGCACTTCGCAAATTCAGAAAGAACTGGACCGCAAACGCGTGGATCTGGATACAGCGCGTCGCGCCAATGATCTGGAACGCATGGCAGAATTACAATACAGCGTCATTCCGGCCCTCGAAGCCCAGATCAAAGCGGCTGAAACTCAAGGCGAAGGCGCAAAGCAGACAAAACTGACTCTGCTGCGCACTGAAGTCGGTGAAGAAGAAATCGCCGAGGTCGTGGCCCGCTGGACAGGTATTCCCGTCTCGAAAATGCTCGAAGGCGAAAAAGAAAAGTTGTTGAAAATGGAAGAACGCCTGCAGGCGCGGGTAGTGGGACAAAGCGAGGCAGTGGCTGCAGTTGCCAATGCCATTCGCCGTTCTCGTGCAGGACTTTCTGATCCACGTCGACCCAATGGCTCATTTTTATTTCTTGGGCCTACTGGGGTGGGTAAAACCGAATTGACCAAGGCATTGGCAGAATTCCTGTTCGACAGTGAAGACCTACTGGTCCGCATTGATATGAGTGAATTTATGGAGAAGCACTCGGTAGCGCGCTTGATTGGTGCCCCGCCCGGATATGTCGGCTATGAAGAAGGCGGCTATTTGACCGAAGCGGTGCGGCGTAAACCCTACTCGGTTGTTCTGCTGGATGAAGTGGAAAAAGCCCATGCTGATGTGTTCAACGTCCTTTTGCAGGTGCTCGATGATGGTCGCTTGACGGATGGGCAGGGTCGCACAGTAGATTTTCGGAATACGGTCATTGTCATGACTTCCAATCTCGGTTCGGACCGGATTCAGGAGTTCAGCCGTAGCGGCAATTATGACGCTATGCGCGTCGCCGTCATGGACGTGGTTCAGGATCATTTCCGTCCGGAATTCCTGAATCGTATTGATGAGATGGTCATTTTCCATCCGCTGACAGCCGTGCAACTGCGGGAAATCACCAGTCTCCAGATGGGCGCATTGCGGGCGCGCCTGAAAGAGCGGGATATGGATTTGTTGTTAAGTGAGGGGGCATTGGACCGTCTTGCTGAAGTGGGATATGACCCGGTTTATGGAGCACGTCCCCTGAAACGGGTCATTCAGCGGGAAATTGAAAACCCGCTTGCCCAGCGTTTACTGCGCGGGGATTTTAGTCCGGGTGAAATCATTGAAGTGATGCTTGAAGGTGACAATTTCACCTTCACCCCGCGTCGCCTGCACTGATTTATTCTGAACACGGCGGATGGCTTGGAAGCTTTGCCGCGACTTTGGCCCGCGCCGTTGTTGTTCTTGGTGAAATCCTGCGCCCGTCAGGAGAGCTGTTTGAGCCCAAAGGGCGAGTTCTCTCCTGACAGCAGGATGAGCCTTAGAACAACAGGCAAGGGACGTTGGAGCAAAAAGCTTCCAAGCCATCCGCCGTGTTCAGGCTTACGCAGAACTCAGCGTTTGTCCTGAGCCCCCAGTTGCTGCAGGGTACCCGCATCTTCCAGGGTGCTGATGTCCTGCGTTACATCCTCGCCCCGTGCGATAGAGCGCAACAATCGGCGCATTATTTTGCCCGAGCGGGTCTTGGGCAGGGCGTCGGTAAAACGTATATCATCCGGCCGGGCAATGGCGCCAATCAGTTCAGTGGCCTGCACCCGTAATGCCGCACCGAGTTCATCCCGGTCATCCCCTTGATGTTGATGCTTCAGTATAACAAAAGCACAAACGGCTTCTCCCTTGATTTCATGGGGAATCCCTACCACAGCAGCTTCTGCCACTGCCGGATGGGCGACCAGGGCTGATTCTATTTCGGCCGTGCCCAGGCGATGTCCAGAAACATTGAGCACATCGTCAATGCGGCCCATGACCCAATAATAACCGTCCTGATCCCTACGGGCGCTGTCACCGGCTACATAGTAGCGGTTATTGAATTTGGCCCAATAACTTTCAATGTAACGCTCCGGATTCCCCCAGACCCCACGCAACATGCCCGGCCAGGGCTGCTCAATCACCAGATAACCCCCAGCGTCGGGAGCGTCAACAGGATCTCCCTGGTCATCCACAATCCGGGCACTGATACCGGGTAAGGGGAGGGCGCAGGAGCCGGGTTTGTTGGCGGTGACGCCGGGAAGTGGCGCGATCATGTGGCCGCCGGTTTCAGTTTGCCACCAGGTATCGACAATGGGGCAGCGTCCCGCACCAATTTGCTGGGAATACCACATCCACGCTTCAGGGTTCATCGGTTCGCCGACGGTACCCAGCAGGCGCAAGCTTGACAAATCATGTCTGGCCGGCCATTCATCGCCCATTTTCATGAAAGCCCGAACAGCCGTAGGCGCCGTGTATAGTACGCTGATTCCATGGCGGGCTATCATTTCCCAGAAACGGTCGGGCTGGGGATACATGGGCGCGCCTTCGTACATGAAAATGGTTGCGCCATTGGCGAGGGGGCCATACACCACATAACTGTGTCCGGTAATCCAGCCGACATCTGCCGTGCACCAGTACACATCTTCAGGCTTCAGATCAAAAGCCCAGCGGGTGGTCAGCATAGTCCAGAGCAAATAACCGGCGCTGCTGTGAAAAACGCCCTTGGGTTTGCCCGTACTACCGGAGGTATAGAGAATAAACAGCGGATCTTCTGCAGCCATGGGCAAAGCAGGGCAGGCGGCACTTTGTCTGGAAACAGCTTCCTCCCACCAGATGTCGCGCCCTTCCTGCATGTTGATGTCCGCACCGGTTCGGCGCAGGACAATGACCCGTTTCACGGAATGTTCGTGTTCACGCAGTAATGCTTGATCGGCATGCTGCTTGAGCGGCACTTTTTTGCCAGCACGCCAGGCCCCATCTGCGGTAATAAGCATCACGGCAGACGTATCTTCAAGGCGATCTTTAAGCGCCTCAGCAGAAAAGCCGCCAAATACTACCGTATGAATGGCACCAAGACGGGCGCAGGCCAGCATGGCCACAACGGCCTCCGGGACCATGGGCATGTAAATGGCGACCCGATCGCCTTTTTTGACACCCTGATGGATGAGCGCATTGGTAAAAATGCTGACCTCCCGGTGCAACTGCGCATAAGTATAGGTGCGGACTTCTCCGGCTTCCCCCTCCCAAATCAGTGCCGCTTTATGGCGCTGTGCCCCATGCAGATGACGATCCAGGCAGTTATGGGTCACATTGAGCTTGCCGTCGCTGAACCAGCGATAAAACGGCACGTCGCTGGAGTCCAGTACCGTTTTGAACTCCGTGTCCCAGTCCAGATGCTGGCGGGCCAGATCAGCCCAAAATTGCTGAGGATCGTGTGCTGCTTTTTGCTGGAGTTCTGCAAAATCTTCTGCCGTCAGGTTTGCCTGGTCAGCAAAATCTGCGGGTACTGCGAAAAGGCGGTTTTCGGACAGACTGGAATCAATGGCATTATTCATAAATCACTCTCAAATTTTTTGTGTGGTCCGCATATTCAGATAATACTTTAACATAGCATAGAGAAAAGCGTTCTTGGACTATTCGGCTACTGGCCAGCTTGAAAACTTATGCGGTGACTGCAGTTTCCTGTGCAGTGTTACCCTCAAGAACATATAGTTCGGCTTTGGTCAGTGCTGCGGGGCTACCAAATAAAACCAGTACATCTCCAGATTTCAATACGGTATCCGGAGCCGGATCACGCCCGCGAATACCGTGCCGCCGCACGGCCACCACAGACACGCCAAAACTGGTCAAATTCAACTCGCGAAGGCTAAGGCGCAAGCCAAAAGCGGTTTCACCCAAAGGGATAGAAGCCAGTCGCGCCGAAGCCTGATCTTCGCCGGGTTCAGAACCGCCCCAGAACGCACCCCGGAAGAACTGGTAGCGCTCCTGACGAAAACGTCGGACCCGACGTAATACGGTGCTGATGGGGAAACCGATGAGTAATAAGGTCTGAGAAGCGAGCATCAATGCTCCTTCGTTTACCTCCGGCACTACTTCATCGGCTCCGGCGGCTTCCAATTTTTCCAGTTGGCTGTCGTCATGAGCACGGACCACCACCGGTAATTCTGGTATTAGCTCTTTGATTATGGAAAGAACCCGCTGACTCGACGCCACATTGGCATAGGTGATCACCACCGCGCGCGCCGAGAAAATCCCCGCCGCCTGCAAAACGTCACGTCGACTGGCATCCCCATAAAATATGGACTCTCCTGCAGACTGCGCTTGACGGACCCGCACCGGATCCAGATCCAGGGCAATAAAAGGAATAGCTTCTTCTTCAAGTACCCGGCCTACACTTTGACCAACCCGGCCATATCCACAAAGCACCACGTGGGCCTTGAGATCAGCGGCGCGTATTTCAGTGAGTTGCTGATCGCGATGATTGCGGTAACTTCCCACCAATTTGCGCGCAATCCAGCCATTACGTTCTACCAGAATGGGTGCCAACATCATGGATAACAACATACCGCCCAACACCGGCTGCAACACATGCGCGGGTAACAATTGGTATTGATTGGCCAGTGCCAGCAATACAAAACCAAATTCTCCCGCTTGTGCAAGGACAATGGCAGAGCGTAATGCCACTCCGGGTTCATAACCGAATAATCGGCTCAGCCCCCACACCAGAAAGCCTTTTAGAAACACAATCAGCAATAAAACGATGAGCACCCAGCCAATATTCGCCCACCAGGCGGGCAAATCCACCAACATCCCGATGGTGACAAAAAACAGCCCCAGGAGAATATCGCGAAAGGGCGCAATATCAGCTTCCACCTGATAGCGATAGGCGGTTTCGGAAATCAGCATGCCCGCTACAAATGCGCCCAAAGCCAAAGAAAGCCCGGCTTGTTCCGTAATCCACGCTAGCGCCAGGGTCACCAGTAACACATTGAGCATGAACAACTCAGTAGATTTGCGGTTGGCAATCAACTGGAACCAGGGCCGCATTATCGGCCGGCCAATGACCAGCAACACCAATAACACCACCACCGCTTTAAGACCAGCCATGGCAAGATCATGAGGAAGCTCTTTGGCGGACCCTGCCAGTGCCGGAATCAGAATCAGCAGGGGAACCACGGCCAAATCCTGAAACAGCAACACACTGACCGCTATGCGGCCATGACGGGACTGCATTTCCATTTTCTCGGCCAGGGCACGGATTACCATGGCCGTAGATGACATGGCCAGAATGCCCCCGAGAATCACGCCGGTTTTCCAGGAAAGCGGAATAATCAGAGCAATACCCACAAAAATAACACTGGTAAGCAAAACCTGGGCAGCGCCCATACCAAAAATCAGTCGTCGCATGCTCATGAATTGTGAAAGACTGAATTCCAGCCCAATGCTGAACATCAGAAACACCACACCAAATGCTGCCAGTTGACGGGTGCTGGCCAGATCGGGCACGACAGCAAGGGCATGCGGCCCGAGAATGACGCCGGTCAGTAGATAGGCAAAAACTGCGGGCAACTGCAAAAAGCGCAGCACCCCCACCAGGATCACGCCTGTAGCGAGTAGCAAGATGATGATTAGCAGTCCCTGATCGTGCATAGGTCTCCTTAGCAAACACGCCAGATTCTGGTCATGGCGCTTGCGTGGTTTTCATAGGTAGGGTCGACTGAGTATTTTCACTCCCCGAAAGGGATATGGGCTTATGTTCGGCAGCTGCCCACTTTCTGTTATCATAACCGGAAAAGGAGAATCGCGCATGTATATTGTCACGGGCGGAGCTGGATTCATCGGCGCCAATATTGTTAGTTCACTGAATCAACAGGGTATTTCAGACATTCTCGTGGTCGACCACCTGACTCGCGCTGACAAGTTTCTCAACCTCACCGATCTGGAAATTGCCGACTACATGGAAGCTGAGCGTCTTCTGGAGTTGATTGGGAGTGATCAGCTGCAAGGCGTTGAAGCCGTTTTCCATGAAGGCGCCTGTTCCGATACCATGGCCACGGATGGTCGTTATGTCATGGAAAACAATTATGCTTTCAGCAAAGCATTATTGCATTGGTGTCAACGGCACAATATTCCTTTTCTGTATGCATCCAGTGCTTCTGTTTACGGTATGACCGGGAGTTTTACGGAAGAACGCCAGGCCGAATCCCCCCTGAATATTTATGGTTTCAGCAAGTTTCAGTTTGACCAGTATTTACGGCGTATGTGGAATGAGTTGAAAGCCCCGGTACATGGATTTCGCTACTTCAATGTCTATGGTCCCCGGGAGTTTCATAAGGGCCGTATGGCTTCTGTGGCTATGCATTTTTACAGGCAATATCGGCTGGATGGGCACGTGCACCTGTTCGCAGGTAGTGCCGGTTATGCGGATGGTGAGCAACGGCGAGATTTTATTCACGTAGATGACGTGGTGTCCGTCAATATGCACTTTCTGGATCATCCACGCAGTGGTATTTATAACGTGGGTACAGGGCAGGCTCAAAGCTTCAATGATGTGGCTGTCACCGTAGTCAACAGTATGCGGCGCATGGCCGGTGAGGAAACTCACGATTTTCCCGGCCTGCAAAAATCTCAAACCATTCGCTATATCAGCATGCCAGAAGCACTGCATGGTAAATATCAAAGTTTCACACAGGCAGATATTCACCAATTACGCGCTGCCGGTTATAGCAAAACCTTTCTCTCTGTAGAACAGGGAGTGGAACGATACATCGACTGGCTGGCTGAACGGGACCAATGATGGAAACGCGGGTACTTATCACCGGCGTTGCCGGATTCATTGGGTTTCACCTGGCGCGGCGTTTGCTGGCCGATGGATGGATTGTGCAGGGGATTGATAATCTTAACGACTATTATGATCCTAACCTCAAAAAAGATCGTCTCGCGCAACTGGAAGGTCATCCAGCTTTTCAGTTTAAAAAAATCGATCTGGCAGATCGCTCCGCTATGGAAACACTTTTTGCGGGACCGCATTTTGATGTGGTAATCCATCTGGCCGCTCAGGCTGGTGTGCGTTATTCATTGCAGGCTCCACACAGTTATGTGGACAGTAATGTGACCGGTTTCTTGCACATCCTTGAGGGATGTCGGGCACAAAAAGTCGGGCATCTGCTTTTTGCGTCTTCCAGCTCTGTATATGGAGCCAATAGTCAACTCCCTTACAGTGTTCACGATCCGGTTGATCATCCAGTCAGCCTTTATGCGGCCACCAAGCGGGCAGGGGAGTTGATGGCTCACAGTTATGCGCACCTGTATGGCATTCCCTGTACGGGTCTGCGTTTTTTTACCGTTTATGGTCCCTGGGGAAGGCCGGACATGGCGTATTTCAGCTTCACCCGCAAAATTCTTGCCGGTGAAAAAATTCCGGTATTCAATCATGGAAAAATGCAGCGGGATTTTACGTATATTGACGATATTATAGAAGGGATCACCCGTCTTGTTCCGAAAATCCCCGGTCCACAGGCAAACTGGCCTGCGGATCCGGCATCCAGTGCCGCGCCTTTTCAGATACACAATATCGGTAATCATACACCAGTAGCCCTGACGGACTTTATTCAAACGCTGGAAGAGTGTCTGGATAAAAAAGCAGAAATCGAATGGCTGCCCATGCAGGATGGCGATGTGGTGGCTACTTACGCGGATGTCTCTGCGCTTCAGGAGGCCGTCGCTTTCGCTCCGGACACGCCCTTGCGTGCAGGATTGCAGCAATTTGTGGACTGGTACCGTCGGTATTATGGCAATGCCCAATAGGTATAAACCACTTCATCTGCAAAGCATCCGTCTGCGCAGTCGAACGGAGTTTATTTGGCACCAGCTCCGCTACACCGCCATTGGTTTGGGTTTTATGACCATCTCTTTGGGGGTCGGTATCCTGGGTTACCATTTTCTGGGGAAAATCAATTGGATCAACAGCCTGCTCAATGCCAGCATGATTCTCAGTGGCATGGGTCCGGTGTCCAGTCTGCATGGGACAGCCGCAAAACTGTTTGCCAGTGCCTTCGCTTTGTACTCGGGCATTGTCTATCTGGCAGTATCTGCTGTTCTTCTTTACCCGATCGTCATGCGGCTCCTGAAGATTTTGCATCTTCAGGCTCTGAACACCGCTACGGATAATTTGCATGCAAAGCAGAACGTCTATGCAGACGACGAATAGTCAGTAAGCTGTTTTTCCGGGATAAACACCGGCACCGGTTGAGGCACTGATCTCAGAGGTCTTTTGTTCAATCCAGCTGCGTCCGGAACGGAAGCTCATCCATTGCTTTGCGTCATAATCATAGAGTTTGCAGGTGCTGAATATCCGGCGCACGGATCTAAAACTAAAGCGCATTTCATGTAGGTAGATACCATAGGCCGAGCGCAGGTCTTCATAAGCTGCTTCAAGATGATAATAGGGGATACGCGGATCTACATGATGCGGCGCATGAATCAGGATGTTATGAATAAGCATCTCGCTGATTTTTGAACAACGCACGACCGTACTGCAATATAGTTGGCCAACACTCTGACTCCATTCTTCTTTTTCCATAAAAAAAGGAATGTCAGGATGCGTGTGATGCAGATAAACAAAAAGGGCAATGTAGTAATTGAAAACCAGAAAGGGGAGCAGCACCGCTGCGATAAAACCCAACGGACCTGCCGCCCACCAGGAGAATGCCGAAAACGCCAGGAAAAACAGTGCAGTCATGATTTTACTTAAGGTAAAAGCGCGTCTGTTTTTCTGGTCTGCCTTGAAACGCACCATTCCGGGCCACCATACGCGCAGCAGATAATGCAAAGCGCAGGTATAGGGGCTCCGCTCCAGACGATATATCCATTTTTGAAAGATGCTTTTTTGGCGATATTCCTGGGGGGTTAATGGTTTCCAGATCCAGTCAATGGGGCTCAGACTGGTAAACCCATGATGCACGCGATTATGTCCAAAAGCCCATAGGCGATACATGTTGAAGGAAGGCAACATGAACAGCGTGCCCAAGACTTCGGCCAGGTACCGATTTTCGAACAAGGCGCCATGTGCGGCATCGTGGGCCCAGACAAACATGAAGGCAACCGCAGATCCCGCCACCAGACCGAGCAGCAACTGAGCCCACCAATGATGAATCAGCAATATGCCGGTAATCGCCGCTAGATAAAGCACAGCGTCAAAAGCATAACTGAACAAAGCCTTACTGATATCACGCTGATAGCATTCCGGCCGAATAGCTTGACGAACTGTCTGAATTTTCAGCGATTTCAATGCATCATATAGCTTTTTCGGATCTGCTTCCATTGGAGTCGCTCCTATATAAATATAATAGTACATCATTATACATAATAAATCGCGATCACCAAGTGTTTTTGAGTATCCGGGCGAGCCAGTCTTGGAGCTCGCTACCCGTCCAGCGGGCGGTACCGGTATTTGGCATGGGAAAAATTAGTGCTAACATGGTGCGGTCATTTGCGCTATAAATGATGTGTAACTGAAGCTGTCATCCTGTATTAACTATTAGGAGAGTGAAAGAAATGTTGGATATCGCTAAGATCAAACCTATTGCCCGTATTGTTCTGGTTGCTGGCGCCATTGCTCTGGCATCTGCCTGCGCCAAGAAAGAAGACACCACTGCTGCAGCGGATAGTAGTGCGACCACCACGACGGAATCTGCTGCTCCGGCAAGCACGACCAGCACTGACACCAGTGCTGCCGCTGCGCCTATGGAATCAGCTGCGCCCGACAGCAGTGCTGCGGCTGACACCAGCAGTGCCGATTCTTCGGATACGGCTGCCAGCGACAGCTCCGGAGCCTCTACAGACTAAGTTGTTACAAGGGTAGTCCATAACCAGAAAATGGAGGAGGCGTATTTATGATGAACGTACGTAATATCAACCCAGTCATGCGTCTTCTGGTACTTGCCAGCGTGGTAACTCTCGCTGCTGCCTGTGCCAAGAAGGAAGAGTCCACCACCGCGCCCAGTGATAGCTCTGCTACCAGTTCGGCCATGAGTAGTGACCAGGGTTCTGGATCTACCCAAAGTGATGACAGCACTGGATCTACCACCTCGCCATCCAGTTTTGATGTGCAGGGAGGGAGCGGGCACTTTGTGAAAGTGGCTGCATCAGCGGCTACTATGAATACGGATCAGATGGCTAAAGCAAAATCCTTGGCAGAAGCCAAGGGCTGTTTTGCCTGTCATCAGGTGGAAGCCAAGGTTGTTGGGCCGGCTTTTGCTTGGGTTGCCTATAAATACAAGGGTAATCCCAAGGCGGTTGACACCCTGAGTCATGCCATTGAACACGGTGTATCGGGTGTATGGGGTGGAATGCCGATGCCAGCACAAAGCGTGACACCGGCTCAGGCTAAAGAGTTGGCTGCCTGGGTACTGGCGCAAAAGCCTATTGCTCCGCCGAAATCAGCCTGACATTTTTCAGGCCCGTTAAAACCCCCGCCCAGCGGGGGTTTTTTATATGGAAAATGCTGTGGCTATAAAATTTAAAAAACTATCCTGGATTGCCAGTACTTACTATGCCGAAGG
The DNA here is from genome assembly GCF_001931655.1 of Acidithiobacillus albertensis. Classification (NCBI taxonomy): domain Bacteria; kingdom Pseudomonadati; phylum Pseudomonadota; class Acidithiobacillia; order Acidithiobacillales; family Acidithiobacillaceae; genus Acidithiobacillus; species Acidithiobacillus albertensis. The sequence continues at coordinate 1,325,405 of NZ_MOAD01000001.1, forward strand.
ACTGCCCTATTCTTTGGTGCAACAGGTTTCTGTGCAGTTTTTTACTTATGCTGGTGCCAGTCTTCAGGTTATTGGCTTGCTCTCATTTTTTGGACTGCCCTGGAATCTGAAACTATTCTGGAGTCCGGTCATTGATTTATTCGGGAATAAAAAACGCTGGCTGGTAGTCATGGAGTTGATTTTAGGGGCTGTAGCCGCCTTGCTGATATGGCCCGCACAGCATCTTAATCTGGATCTGGCCGCAAAAATTTTTATTCTGATGGCTTTTATGTCAGCAACACATGATATGTCCGTCGATGGTTATTATATTCAGACCCTTGATACGGCTGATCAGGCAGGTTTTTCCGGGCTTAGGGTGGCCGCTTATCGGGTGGCGATGCTCGTAGGAAATGGCGCACTCGTCATTTTAGCGGGATGGATATCATGGACAGTCTGTTTTTTGACTGCTGCATTCATGATGTGGGGACTGGCTGCTTTTCATAAATGGATACTGCCAGAGCCGCCTCCCGCCAATACGCAACATCAAGGTCATCGTTGGGCAGCAGTACGTGAAGCTTTTCAAACCTATTTGGCGCAGCCTGGCATTGTTTGGGCTTTGGCCTTCATTCTCTTGTTTAGAGCCGGGGATGCCATGATGTTCGCCATGGTTACCCCTTTCCTGAACCATCTGGGTTACGGATTAATTGCGCGCGGAATTCTCACTGGCAGTGTCGGTACGGTGACTGGTATTGGAGGGGCATTACTGGGTGGTCTCATTATTTCGCGTTGGGGTTTAAAAAGGGCCCTTTTTCCGCTTACCTTAATTCAGTCTCTGGCCATACCAGCCTATGCCTGGCTGGCCTGGGCAGATCCATCTATCTGGTGGGTGGGCGTCACCATTGCCTTTGAACAAGGTTCAGCCGGATTGGGTACGGCTGTACTTATGGTTTTTTTAATGCAACGCTGTCAGGAAAATTATCAAGCCACCCATTTTGCCATCGGTTCGGCTTTGATGTCTGTGGCGGCCACCGTAGTAGGAGGTTTTAGTGGTTTTCTTGCAGCAAAAGTTGGATTCGTCGAATTTTTTCTTTTGGCATTTGTGGCCGCGATCCCCAGCCTTTTACTGGCAATAGGGATGCCGGACAAGCTCTATCAGGACAAGAAATCCCCAATATAAAATAATCAAAAAGGAGCGTTAGACATGTTGCTTAATGGGTTGAAGGAAAAAACATCAGACTGGTTGTTAGACATGATTAGTTTAGGTTTATTTTTGGGGATGCTGGGACTGTGCGGAGTCAGTCAGGCGGAAACTAATGGAAATAATGAGTCCAGCGCCAATGGCGAGCATTGGAGTATTGCACTGCGCAGCATTCATGATGCCCACCTTTTGCTGAATCAGGAAGCTACGCATAGTCAATTGCCTGCATCGACGGCCAAGTTGTTGACCACAGCCTATATTTTGCAGGTATTAGGGGCGGAGGCCAGACAACATACTCTGGTTTTAGGAACAGTTGAATCGACCGGCACAGTAATTGGACCACTGATTGTGCTGGGTGATGGAGATCCTGACATTTCCAGTCGTCATTTTCCGTTTGTCAAAAAAACCGAGCGCGGTGATCCTATGCTGCCGATGCGGAGCATCGCCAAAAGTCTCTACGCACGGGGCGTTCGTTATGCTCCCGACGGTATGGTCGTGGATGCTGGAAAGTTTCCAGAAGATCACCATATACCAGGTTGGACAGCAGATGATCAGCGTTTCTGGTTTGGAGCACCGGTCAGCGCATTGATGTTCAACGACGCCATGGTCAGTGTTGAGCTGCTTCCCGCACGCCGGGCGGGTAGACTCGCCACCGTAAAAATTACGCCTGATCCACTGAATGTCATCATTAACAAGGTGCAAACCGTTGGTCAACACGGAGAAGAACGACCTGTCCAGCTCATTCAATCCGGAAACCAATATCAGCTTATTGGTAGCGTACGTGCCAACACTGGAAATTTTTCTGCATTGTTGGCTCAACCCGATCCACCTTATTTTGCAGCTTTAGCCCTGCGGCAAGCTGCAGAAGAGGAGGGGATAGTGGTTGGACCGACAATCAGCGTTGATCGTCGCCCAAGGTCTCCAGGTGCTTGGCGTAGCAGATATCCAGGCACTACGGTTCTTGCCGAAAGAGTGTCACCATCTCTTGCAGAAGAGATAACAGTAGCCAACAAAGTCAGTGAAAATACGCATGTAGAGGTTTTACTGAGAGATGCGGATTTGCGTCGAGGAGGTGATGGCAGTCGTGCCTCTGCCATGCAGGGATTACATAACTGGTTACTACAATCAGGCATACTGAACAATGGGTCTTCTCAACTCGTGGATGGTTCCGGTTTATCGCGGCTAGATCGCCTTAGTGCCAAAGAGTTAGTGTCAGCATTGGCGTATTCTTATCAGCAATCCTGGGGCAAGATCTGGCGTGATTCTTTGCCCGTTGCGGCAGTAGATGGCACCTTAAGGCATCGTTTTCTTGATCTGCCAAAAGGCACCATAAGAGCCAAGACAGGAACTTTACGCAATGCAATCACGCTCGCCGGATTACTCCGCAATAAGTCAGGGGAAGCTTATGTCTTTGCGATTATGGTCGATCATTTCCAGGGCACGGACGCTGAGGCCAGAGCCCGGGTGGACCAAGTCGTGCGGGACATCATTCTGGGGAAAAGCCAATTATCGCCTTCAAGAGACTCATAAACTCGCCGCAGATGCTTTGGATTCGGTCTACCGAAACAGTCATTATCTGATTCCCGGTCAGCTTAACCTCCATATCGGTGGCCCGGCTTATGGAGTGCGTGCCGCAATTATTACGGCCTGGAATCCCCAGTCAGAGCCATTGAGTCCATGGCAAAACAGAATAAGACAACGTCGTTTGGTCAGGTTGTTGGATGCAAACGGCTATCGATTTTTACGATCCTGTTGCGGTGTTGATGCGTGGTGGGAGGAAAGTCTGATGGTGTTTACTATGAATGAGTCAGCGGCAGTCAAGCTTGCTCGTCAATTTGGACAAAAGGCTTTTGTCTATCTGGATGGAAGACGTGTATGGCTGGTGTATGTTTGATATTTTGGTTCGCATAATGTTTATTGTGGGGAACGAAAAATTTGGATTGTCTGCGTGTGATTTCGGGGCTGGTAGCAGTAAGATCGCGCCTAATCCCAGAACCGCGCTTTTGGATAATACTGCAGCATTGATACGCGCCCACACTGCCCGCGCTTCCGGGCCTGCCTTTCGCTCGTGCTTCTCAATGAGCACCTCTGCCGGGTCCACTCCGGCCAGCTTGGCGAGTTTGATATAGGTTTCGTCGGACAGTTCGCCCTTTCCGCTGGCTAGTAAGCTGAGGCTGCTTTGGTTCATTCCTATCTTTTTGGCTAGTTCTGTCATGCTCTTCGCGCCGCTATGTTCTTGCGCTTTTTCTATCAGTTCCCTGTTTTCCATAGCTCACCTCCAGATTCTTTTTTTTAGATTAGTCGCCTACTGATCTATTGACAATCATTCATTGGTATGTTTCCCTATTTGTTATTGATCATCGTCAATTGATGATCAGTAGATTTTCCTGTTGCGGTCCTAGGTCGCCCCTGGGTTTGGAGCCTTCCCCGGCTCCCCTTTTTAGGAGATAGACAAATGATTATAAAGAATAAACCGTTTCATATTCTGTCTGCGCAGTGTGTCCAATGCGCTTTCTACTTCCCTGCTGCCGTGCTGGGTTGTGCCGTCCTGCCGTTCGGTGTCTGTGATGCTGGCCATGTTCGCCGCTGGCCGTGCTTTCTTCATTTGGAGGCTTACAAGTCTCGTCTGTCTGGTTACCTGGTCCGTAACTGGTTGGACCTCGAGTTCTACAGAATGATGGATGCGTATGTGGATGACTCCCTTATGGTGGCTGGGGGTGTCTGGTGATTCCCATCCTTTCGACTCCAGACCAACGTTTTGTGTTCCGCGTCCTGTGCGTTTTCTATTTTGTCCTCGTTTGTTTTTGGCTTTTCTCTCATCGTCGCTTGCGGGGTAGGGCAGGGGGTGTTTTATGACGCCCTACCATTTCGCGGCCATTGTTGGTGGTGCCTTTTTCGCTGTGCTTATTTGGATATTTTGGGGGGAGGGGGATTTATGACTACTCCCTATTGGCATATCCAGGATTCCCCCCACTCCTCACCAGGCCGCGCCCCGTTGCGTTGTGGTAATTGCCTGCATCTTCGGCATGTCATCGGTTCTTTTGGCCAATGTACTGCCGTTTTGGCGCGCTATTCCATCGGTTCTGTCCATGTCCCTCGTCCGGTGATGGTCAGTTATTACTGCCATGCGCATGAGTATCGCCCGTTTGGGGGTGGCCTGTGATTCCCTCATTTTCTTCTAACGCTGAGATTGAATCTCTGTCTGTTGCCCTTATGTGGGCGGTTTTTATCGGTGCATTTGCCGCGTTGCTGACCTATGACGCATTGGCCGCGCTGTTGTCCATGCTTATCCGTCTTGTTGATCGTCTTGCCGGTCGGGGTAATCCCCATGATTGATACCCTCCGCCTTACGATTCTCGCTGATTATTTTACGTCTGATGCTCTTCGCTGGATGCAAATTCAGATGAACAAACTGGTGCAAACGGACTTCACTGGTGATGTTCAAAAGTGGTCGCTTTGCACTGGTTTGAATATGCCGAGTTGGGCCGATGGCTTTTCGTTGGTTGTCGGCTCCCGCGTCACGTTGGAGGCCTCGCCCAAGGTTTACCAGGGCCACAACGTGGACGGTCCCTGCACCCTGCGCGAAGCGGCCTCGCGCCTGGTGGATTTTGTCTTCGGTGTGGTGCTTCGTCTCGATTGTTGGCCTGCCGCTGGCAAGTGGTATGTTGCCCGCCTGGACATTACCCATAGCTATGATTTCGGTACCCGTCCCGCTCTTGAGAGCTGGTTTGATACCGTCGCCGGTGTCCAGCGTGGCCAGCGTCGCGCTTCTGTCGATGTTCGCGCTGATGATGAGCAAATGGCGATTCATGCCGCCCCGTCTGGTCGCACCCTCTATCAAGGTCTAGGTAGTCGCTACAAGGTCGGCAAGATTTACTGCAAAGGTGCCGACCTTAAGGCCCATCCCCCCAAGTGTTTAAGTATGGATCCGCAAACGCTTGAAGCGTTGGTCGAAGATTTCCAGCCCATCGCCCGTTTTGAGTGTCAGGCTCGTGCCTCTTGGTTGTCCCGGCAAGCGGTCCGGCTTGGCCTGCTCCCTGAGTTCTTTGCCGCCGATCAAATGGGCCTGCTCGCTGACAATGCGGCCTTGTACCTTCATCGTTTAGGCTTTACGCCACTTTCTAGCACCCGTTCTAAAACCCCCATCGTTTATTTTCCCGTCGATTACCTAGCCGATCTGCTCAATATCCGTTCCGTCTGGGAGTCCGAATTCTCCCACTTATTTGCTCGTGAGGTTGCCATGGCTGATGACACTTTGATCAAGGAACTCCTTTCCCTCGCTAAAACCCCCGGTGCTGCTCGTGCGGCTTTTCAGTTTTACAACTCCGTACGTCAGTGCGGCTTCTCTGCCGCCCGTCAGAGCGTCGGTAAAACTCAGTTCTATGCCCATCGTCGTTTGCTGGGCCGTGCGGGGGTCTCTGACGCCATGTTGCAGGATGGTGCCGCCCTGGTACGTCAGGCCCCCTCCGCGTTCAACGTGATCGAATTTAAGCCCCCTCGTGAGCGTCTTGACCTCGTAGAGCGTGCGCATACGCTCGCGCTGCCGTCTGTGATTGAGCGGCTGCATCAAGAGGTGTTTCGCCGGGCAGGCTGACGGGGTAGGGGAAAGGGGAGCTACTAACAGCGCTCCCTTTTCCGGTACGCCGAACTAGCACTTGTAGGGTACTGATTTTGAGCTTGTTTTTTTCGGGCAATTTATTTTGCCAATAGCGGTTTTATAACCTTTTTTCAGGAGATTTTGCCATGCCTAAAGCGTTTGCCCATTTTTATCCCGTTGAATCCTTCGAGTTTACCGATAAGTCTACTGCCCAAATCAAGAAGCTTTTCAAACAGCCCTATGACCTTGAGCAAGGCCCAGGCGTTCGTGTCCTCCAGACCAGTGTTATGCGTCGTAATGAAGCACTGGCCGTCCAGCCCGGTGACTATGAGGTTGAATATTACCTTGAAGTCGACCGTAAGGGTTCTTTACAGATTAATCTGATTAACACCCGCATGGTGAAGTCAGATCATAAACCCCAAGCCGTGAATAGTTAGTCGGTCCTGTCATGTTTGCCCCTCTTCGTGCTCTTTGTCATTCCTTGCTGGATCGTGTGTCCGGTCGGTGTGGTTTTTATGCTGACCCGTCTTTCGATGCCTCCTGGACTGTTGATGGTTCTCCGTCTTCTTGTCCTGGTACGGATGAGGGTGCTTTTCCTACCTCCGGTGGTTCTGCTCTTCCTGGTTGGTCTTTGTCTTCATCTGATGATGCTTATTCTGATGTTGAATCTGAAGGGCAGGGCGATGGCACTGAGGACGATTATGAGCAGGCTCATTACTATGATCATTGATTATCTTTCCACTTTGTTTTTAGGGGTTTTATATGGACGGTGACGGTGATGGTGATTCAGGTGCGCTTGTTCTTAATGTGTGCACTAATGTTTCCGCTGTAACGTCTTCTACTACCTCTGTAACTACCTATAGCTGTAGTTCATCTGCATGGGTGCCGGTTTATGGTATCGGTGGCATTACTGAGAGTCAGTTTGATATTGCTGCACCTGCCATTATTACCGTTTTGATGTTGGCTGCTTTATATCGTTTTGTGGTCCGGTTCTTCATGAATCGGTGACAAGCTGGCCGGGCAGTCCCCCGGGTTTTGATAGATGAGAGGTGATTTATGGATGATGTTAAAGAAGTTGCTGTTATGACCCGTTCTTCTGCCCGTGAACGTGCCCTCGGTTTGATTGCTGAGTATGCGTCCCCCCGTCGCGTTGCCGCTGCTGTTGCCATCGGCTCGCTGGTTTCTGCTGCCACTGCTTTTGCTTCTGGTGGTGCCGGTACTGCTGCAACTGCTGCCGCTGCCAGTTTTACCTCTAGTGGTGACACTGCCATTGGTGCCATTGGTGTAGCATTGATCAGCCTGGCTGGTCTTGCTGTGGTTTATAAGTGGGCCAAGGGTATGTTCTTCGGTTAATAGGGGCGGAGGGGTAGGGGGGAAAAGACGAAGTCTCCCCCTACCCCTTTTTTCTTTCTTTCTTTTTTTTTTATTTCGGGGGCTTTGGTGGACATATGGACTTTTTACCTCGTAACTTTATTGCTGGCGCTGTTTTTGGTTCTCTCTGTTTAATTTCTTTACCTGCCTTTGCTGTTCTCGACACCCCTAATTATTCTTGGCGTTTGGGTCAATCTGGTAATGTCTATAAGGTGTATGATCCTCAGGGTCCTCATCTTTCTGGCAATGTTAATCCCGGTTCTTCTTTTGCTGAAAATTCTGCCGGTAATGGTGTTATTGAGTCTGTTTCTCCCGGTCCTTTGACTATTGATGGTGCTACTGGTGAAATTCTTGACGGTGTTGGTCTTTCCCGTGGTTTGTCTCTTGGTGATTTGATTGATGGTGCTAAGGCTTTAATGGTTCCTGATAATCCTTATGGTGCTGCTTTTTTGGCTTTGTCTTTGGTCGGTTCGCTTGCACTTGATGCTTTTGACTCTGCTTCTGCCTCTGTTTCTGCTGCTCCCGGTTATGAATATCTTGAAAACGGTGGTTCTGCTCGTTTTTGTTCTATGTCTGCTGCCTTGTCTTATTTCCAGAGTGTTTACCCTTCTTCTAGTTGTTCTTTAAGTGGTAATTCTGTTTCTTGTGATTCTGGTACTGATGTTTACGTTTTTACCCTTTCTTCTTATCCTGCTTCTACTTGTACTGGTACTGCTACCCCTTCTAATACTCCTTCTTCTTCTGAAACTCCTTCTCAGGCCATCCAGTGGGCTCAAGCTAACCCCTCATCTTTTGCTACTAATGTTGCCCCTACTTTAAGTGCTTCTCCTGCTGATCAAATTTCTTTGGCTAATGATCTTGCTAATGGTAATGCTCCTTTATCTACTCCTGTTCCTTATTCTTATAATCTTCCTTCTAATCCTACTACTGTGACTGGTTCCCCTTCGACTACTTCTTCAACTAATCCGTCTACAGGTCAAACTACGACTACTACATCAACCCCTTCCTATAAGTTTTCTACACCTACTCCACCGCAAGAGGTTCAAGTACTTAAAACCACTAATATTGTTACTCAGACTTGTACTTCTGCCGGTTCTTGTACCACTACTAATAATACTACTGATACTGCTGCCACCCCCCCTCAATTGGGTTCTTTTATTCCTCCGCCTCTTTCTGCTGCTACTACTTCTTCTGTTGCTCCTACTCCTTTTGCATTGAATTTAGCTATGCCTACTCAGTCTTTTTCTGTTTGTCCTGATCCCCTTTCTTATACCGCTTTCGGTACTGCTTTTACTATCCCTTTAACTCCTTTGTGTACCTTGGCTACTGATGTCCGTCCTTATGTTGAGTCTTTGGGTGCTGTTGGTGCTGGTATTGTCATTTTCCGTTAGGGAGTTTTTATGGGTGCTATTATTAGTGCTTTCGCCGAGTGGTTAGGCCCTTTTCTTTTATCTGCTTTTGGTTATCTCATCGCCTCTATTGGTCCTGCTGTTTTGGCCTCTTTAACCGTTGGTATTGGTGTTTATACTGGTTTTTCTGCTATTCAGTCTGATTTGTCATCTGTCATTATTGGTTATCATTCTTTGCCTGCTGATATGTTGGCTATTGCTCAGTTGTTAGGTGCTACTTTTGTTATTAAATTATATCTTGCTGCTTTTTCTGTTCGCGTTACTATCATGGCTGCTCGTACTTTCTTCTTTAATGCTAAGTGAGGTTTTATGTTAGGTCTTTATACTGGTGCTCCCGGTGCTGGCAAAACGCTTAAAATGTTAAATGATCATCTTGCTCATTCTGATGGTTCTCGTCTTATTTATGTTTATGGTGTCGAAGGTCTTGTTCCTTCTGATAAATGGCTTCCTTTGGATGACCCCAAAGATTGGGCTAAGTGTCCTTATGGTTCTCTTATTCTTGTTGATGAAGCTCAAGCCGTTTTCCGTCCTCGTCGTCCTGGTGATCCTATTCCTGATTACGTTTCTGCTGCTGAAACTCATCGCCATCTTGGCCTTGATCTTTTTATGACTACTCAATATCCCATGTTGATTGATGCTCATCTTCGTCGTCTCGTTTCTGATCATCAACATTTGGTTAATGTTTGGGGCCTCAAAGGCCGTTCTTCTGTTTTTGAATGGGATGAAGCTCAAGATGATCCTAAGGACCCTCGCGCTCGTAAGTTGTCTCGTAAGTTTATGTTTAAGTATCCTAAGGATGTTTATGATTTGTATCGCTCTGCTCAAGTCCATACTAAAAAGCCCCGTGTCCCTAAATGGTTCAAGTTTGGTATTCCTGCCATTGGTTTATTGATTGGTGGTGCTGGTTTTTATACTTACTATGCTATCTCTCACTTTGCTTCTAATAGTTCTAAACCCATGAAGCAATTTTTAGCTGCACATCATTCTTTGGCCTCTTCTGTAGCTTCTGGCCCTTTTGCTTTGACTTCTGCTGCTGCTCATGCTGTTTCTCCCGGTCATCATCCTGCTACCCCTTATTTTCATCGTCCTTTGTCTCACTTTGATGCTTATTCTTTGCATGTTCGCAATAAACAAGCTACTAAATTATCTGATATTTCTAATAAATATCGCGTTGTCGGTGATATTGTTGTTGGTGGTGTTCGTAATTGGATTATCACTTCTAAGGGTGGCAATGTGCATACCGTCCCTGCTATTCGCTGTTCTAACTTTGAGGGCTTGGAGGTCTGCCGCTGGGGTGGTGGTTATGTTGCCCAGCGCCCTGTTGATGTTCAGCCTTCCTCCGGTTCTTTTCGCTCTCCCGCCTTGCATTCTTCCTCTGCATCGTCACAATTTTCTGGTGGTCTTTCTTACCAGCATTCTGTTTCTTCTGTCCTTCCTTCTGTATCGCCTGTTCATCATCACTCCATCCTCTTACCTGCTCATCGTTTGCCGATTGGGGGTTGATTGCCATGATGACGCTTTGGCTCGGTCATCTGGTGGTTTCTGCCGTGGTGCGTGGCGTCGCTTATGCTGCGGCTTTTCGGGTATTTCGTGACTTGTCACCTACTAATGCGGTTGGCCTTGCTGTCTTGGTCATCGGTGGCGTTTTCCTGATCATGTTTGTGCTGGGCTTGCTCCGGCGCTTGCTCTTTGGAGGTATGCGGCGATGGTGAAGCTTTCTGTCCTTTTGTTGGTCTTGGCGCTTTCCGGTTGTGCTGGATCGGGCGCTCCCTCCGAGGCGTTATGGCAACATCTTGATCATCAGACTGATCAGGGTCCCGGCGATCATTGGATACGTACACATGACACAATGCGGCATATGCGCTGTTTTCCTTTCTATTGCGCCAATGACTGACCGCGTCCTTGTTTTATACTGGCATGATTATTGACAGGCACGCTAATTGCTCTATAAAAATCGTGCCATATATGAGGGTTTCTCATGACTTCTTTACCTTTTGTTTTGGCCCATCCTTCGGATCGTTATGGTTGTGGTAATTATCGGGTCCGTTGGCCTTTGGATGTGTTGCAGCGTTCCGGCTTGGTTCAAGGCGTTGAGTCCATGTATTTCCTGGACAGTCCGACCTTGGCTGATCTTAATCCTGATGTGGTGGTTTTCCAGCGGCTTATTGAAGAGGTTCAAATTTCACGATTAAAGGCTATGCGGAATGAAACAGAGGCATTCTTCGTTTATGAATTGGATGACCTGATAACGGATATGCCTAGTGATAATAAATATGCGTCCCTTTTCCATCGTGATGTTGGGGACCGGCTCAAGCGCGCCATTGGTCACTGTGACAGATTAGTCGTATCTACTCCCAAGCTCGCCGAGGCCTACGGGGAGTACGCCCCTAACGTGATGGTCTGCACAAATGCCTTGCCTAATGTCCCCTGGGCGTCCTTGTCTGGCCGTCGTCGTCACGGTGACAAGTTGCGTATTGGCTGGGCTGGTTCCACGGGCCACCTGGGCGATCTCAAGATTCTGTATCCTGTGGTTAAGGCTACCGCGCACTTGGTCGATTGGGTTTTTCTCGCTGCGCTCCCTAACGTGCTCCGGCGCTATGCCGCTGAGGCGCATCAGCTGGTTCCTATCGCAGACTATCCTGCCAAGCTCGCCAGTCTTGACCTCGATCTTGCGGTCGCTCCGCTTGAGGTCCACCCCTACAATGACGCCAAGTCCAACTTGCGCTTGTTGGAGTTGGGCGCTATGGGTTATCCGGTGATCTGCTCTGCTGGTGTCGGTGCCTTTGACTATGACTTGCCGGTCACCCGGGTAGAAAATCGTTTTGATGCGTGGATTGATGCCATTGTTGCAGCCGTCGCTGATCGTGATGCACTGGCCACGCAGGGTGATGCACTGCGCCAGGCTATTCACGATCATTGGTTGATGGATGGTCGCGCCTTGGCGTGGGCCTCCGCCTGGGGCCTTTCGCGCTAAAACCCCTGCCGTCTTGTGGTTATAGTGAATAGTATTCATTGGCACGACTCTTGCTATTATTAAGCATATACTGTGCCAAGTGAATATAATTCATGCCTTGTACCTTCCGCCCCTATCAACTATCTATAAGGCCTGCAAACTGGGGAGGGTAGGGAATATGCTGGTTTTTCCGTTTATGTCAGGTTTTCCGCGGTGGCTTTATTTGGTGCTCTTCTTGGCCTTTTTTGTCGCCGCCTTCCTGTTTAAACGTTATCTTCGGTATTCTTTGCGGAATGGTCCGCGCTGGGGGAAGTCGCCAGTGCTGCGGGTGAAGTCTTCGCCTCGTTCTTCGCCTGTTACGCCCAGACCTCGGCCACGGCCTGCGCCTCCTGCGCCTCCTTCGCGTCCTGCCACTGTGACGGCTCCGCCGGTTCCGCGCTTTGATTATTGCCGCCGTTATCCTGATCTTTTGGCGCTGTGTGGTGGCGACGTAGTGCGTGCTGATCGTTTGGTGGATTTAGAGTCCAGGAGTTCGGGTTCTGCCGCGCCTGATGTTTGGGTTAATCTGGCAATTTCGCGGTTTACTGTTCGCTGACCCTATTTTGCGACATGTCGCGGAATTGGTGTTACGCGGTAACGGCGTTCTTCCGGGCTTGCCCGGCCACTCCCTCCAACCAACCCCTGTCCCTTGGCAAACCCTACCGAGAGGGAAGGGCGGAAAGCGTGGTTATCGCGTGCTCTAATGGGGGGAACGGTGGCCGAGTCGATGAAAGCCCGCCCCGCTGGTGAATGTGTTCAGTCGATGGCCGGGCGTAACAGCCTCTTTTCAGGTTGTGATCTGGTTTTGTGTGAGCTGCGCTTTTTACTATATGTTGTGGTCCTGCCCGCTGGCCAGGTTACTACATCTTGTGTTTCAGGATTTGAGCCATAGTCGGATGGTTTCGGGTGATTTGCCCATGATTCGCGCTATGTCTCGGGTTGATACGTGGGTTTCTGCCAGGTGTTTTGCTTCCTTGATGGCGGATTGCCTACGGTCGCGGTTCTCTCGTGATTTTTCCTTGCGGATTATATTGTTCGCGGTGAAATAGCTGCACTTGCAGAGTTTTGCGGTCGCGCTGATGTTGTTTGTGCTTTTGAAGGTTTGGATGATTTTTGCTTGCAGGTCTTGCCAGTGGGTTGATTTTTGCGGCGCCTCTGCGGCTTTTTGTTCTAGGTAGGCTTTCCATTGGTTCTGGCCGTGGACTTCGTTCCAAGGGATTTCAAGGATGATCTGCAGGACGTTACCGAACTGTTTGACTCGTATGCTTTGACTTCGCTCCATGCGTCTTGATGCTCTTGGCTAACATAGGGCACCTTGTAGATAGTCGAATATGTTGTTAAGCCAATATATGACGCTGCGCATAATAGTTATTATGTTAAATTATGAAATGAACTTCAAACGGGGATCATGGTCACACAAAGTAACAGATTAATTTCAGAGGGAGCGCGATGACACACTACTCTTTTTCCGGCAATCGGGCACCTTGGTGGGTGCGTTTGCTGACCGTCATGGTCGGTATGGTCTTATTGATTGGTTTGTTTTTTTTCGCCATTTTCGCATTTATTGCGGTGGCGATCTTAGGTGCAAGCGGCATGATTTTCCTCTGGTGGCAAAAACGGAAAATGCGCAAAAGCACCAATCAGGACATTGTGGTCACCCAGTATCGGGAAATCCACCAAAATACCTCTCCTTTCGATAGAGAGAAATAGTTTCCTTCAGAGCTTGTTCGCGCTCCCCTGCATTTGCCGAAAATCATGTTAGAATCATTAAGATCGACAAGGTAAGTTCAGCACATAGAGATGCAGGGGGGCTTCTGAAAAAAACAAATTCAAGAACAAAGCGTTATTCAAAAGCTAAAAGTCGTGCCTCGTCAAGATCCAGGGGGGCAATTGTCTTGTTGCTGGGATTTTTTTCGTTCCCGGCTCTGGCGGACGTGGTTCATTTTGGCTTTGAGGATGTTCCTACTTCCATGGCAGAAAAGCTGAACAAAGCCTTACCCCCCGTGACCATTGACGACAAGGCGGACCGCCTTGAAGAAACAGAAATGTCTGCCAACCTTCGGCTCAAAGATGCATTACAGGCCTATGGATACTACGACGCAACATGGAAAATCAGTAAAAAAATTATCAGTCCAAAAAATTATCTGTTGCAATTTTCAATTTCACTGGGTAAGCCAATTATTGTTCGTAAAATTGACCTCCAAAAATCCGGAACAGGCAGTAATACCCCATCCATAATCCATCTTTACAAGGCTTTTCCAATAAAAGATGGGGCTGTGCTTAATCAAGTCGATTATGAAGAGTGGAAAGGTAAAGCACTGGAAGCGTTAAATAGACAAGGCTACGCCAAGGCAGAATATACTCGCCATGAAATATTAATCGATAAAAAAGAATTTTGGTCGGATATTTATTTATGGTTAAATACCGGACCTCGTTTTCGTTTTGGTTCTATCACTGTCCATGGTGCAGAGCATTATCCTCGATGGTTTGTTGAGCGTTATGTTTCTTTTAAAGAAGGAGACTGGTACGCACCGGCAGCCTTGGCGGTTACCCAAAGTAATTTGCGTAACGCGGATCGTTTTTCAGATATCTCGGTTCAGGGCGAGTTGAATGCAGAAAAAAACAATCTCGTTCCTGTCAGCATTAATTTGAAAAGTATGCCAGCACAACATATTAAGGTTGGTGCTGGTTATAGTACAGATATTGGCCCTAATGCAGCATTGATTTATGATAATTACAATGCTTTTGATGAAGCTCAGCATGTGCGCGTCTCTATTTTGGCGGCGCAGCTTAACCGAAACGTCAGCATACTTTATAAGTGGCCTATCGGAAAAAATATAGGATCCGAATATATTGCACAAGCCAGTTATCAGAATCAAACGCTCACTGCTTACGATAGTAATGAGATGCTGGCAAGTGTTGGGCGACAGTGGTCATTGCGCGATGATAATAGCCGCAATAAAACCACCTCCCTGGAAGCTCTGGTTAATTTTGAGCAAGCTAACTATACGGTCGCAGATGAAGTGAATAACAGTTTTTATATTTACCCTTCCCTACAATATACGATCCAGGATTTCCGCAATATATTACGGCCTATATCCGGTTACTCGCTGACGGCTCGCGCCGAGGGCGCCAGTAAAGTATGGGGGAGCACCGCTAATTTTGTAAGATTCAGTGCCCGTGGCAGCTGGAATGTACGAATTAATCGGCAATGGGTCATAGGTACAAGAGCCAAAGTGGGTGCGATGTGGTTGAATGGCCCCATTAGTGATTTACCGCCCAACTTGCGTTTTTTTGCAGGTGGACAAAACAGTCTTCCTGGTTACGCCTTTCAGTCACAGGGTCCGGTAGATAGCGATGGAGCAGTGGAAGGTGGCAGATTACTGGCTGTCGCTGGCTTCAATATTCAACGCTTTGTCAGCAAAAATTGGGCAGTTGTTGCTTTTTATGATGCGGGTAATGCTTTTAACAGCTTCTCGAATGTGCACGTACTTCAGGATGTAGGAATTGGGTTCCGCTGGTATTCTCCAGTCGGGCCTATTCGTTTTGATTTGGCACATCCTTTAGTGAATCCTAAGGCTCCGGCTGTACGAATTGCTTTTTCAGTGGGATTTAGCCTGTGATGCGCTTCAGAAACCTGGCTATTTTGATTTTTATCTGTACTTTAGGGATTATTTTTTCTGGACTATTTTGGTTATTGAATACCAACAACGGTGCACACTGGGCATTGGCCCAAGTTCCACATTTAAGTGCAAAAAAAATCAGTGGAACTTTAATGGATGGTTTAAGAATATCAGAGTTGAACTGGTCCAGTAGATCTTCCCGCTTTACTGCTCAGAACTTACAATGGGTATTGCATCCTAGTCATTTATTATGGGGAGAGCTTGACGTTGTAGACCTTAAAATTATTAATGGTCAACTATATTTACCAAAATCTTCCTCAAAACCAAGTAACCTGAATCTTGCTTGGCCAGCTGTACCGCTGTGGTCACGATTCATCGCAATACATGTTGGGCCAACTACTATTGAAAAATTACAGGTGTGGCAAGGACAGAAAAATGCGTTTAGATTAAGGAGTGGCACTCTTAAAAATATCTCATGGAATCATGGGAATATCCATATTAACGAACTTTTATCAGATCTTTCCACTGGCCAGTTGAAATTTTCTGCGCAAGTCCAAATGGAAAAACGCAGCCTCACCACCACGGGGGACTGGATTGAGTCCTCTCCTGCGCATACTAGCCTCCGTTGGAGTGCGGCGTGGCATGGTTTAAGCACCAATACATTTGGTGGGCCAATTAAGCTACTATTTAATCAGAAAAATTCACTGAGTAGTATCAGCAGCCTGATTCGGATAGCTCCGCACCAAATTTTATTGAATTCTATGGAGTTAAAAAATCCATCTCTCAGTACAACCACCACCGGATTCTGGAAAATAGACCTTCCAGAGAATAGCGCTGGTGACTTCTCCATATATGGAAACCAGAGCAACATCGCTGTCAAAGACATACCGAAGTCTGTAACGGCCGGCCCTTTATCATTTAAATTGCACCTGCATGGGAATTTTAATCATTATATTGGTGCATTTGCGATGAATGGATCGCCAAGTTTTGGTGGCATTCAAGGGAATATTGAAGGAAGCAGTACCGGCCTACAATATGATTATACGGGAAATATGCTCGGTGCCAAACTGCTACCTGCAAAGTTAAAAATAGATTGGCAACCGTTGATAAATGTACAGGGTGAATTGCGGCTTAGAGGTTTACAAAATCAACGTATTTTTTCTACTGTTCCCGGCCAGTTGTCCTGTAATATGATCATAAATGCTGCGCAAGCAGCAAAAAACATCAATGGGCGTATCCAATTGCAGGTGTTACCCAGTCAAATATATAAAACCAATCTGGTGGGTAATGCTGATCTGAAATTCTCTGGAAATCAGTGGGATTTGCAAGAGGCGAATATTCGTGGGTCAGGGTTAACCGTCACTGCTTCTGGTAACTTGCAGAAACATCTGTCATTTTCTTTGAATGTTGACAATTGGCAAATGTTGACTCCTGATGCCCGTGGTTCAACAAGTGCTCATGGCTGGATTGCGCAGGCCAATCAGAACTGGGTGGGTAGTATAAAAGCACATGCCCATAAAGTGCTCTATGCAGGCATTGCAATCCGAAAACTTGATGCCCAGGCCTCTCTTCTTACTAACAATAAGCTGCTAGCCAATCTGCATATCGAAGGCGCAGAATACAAACAGTATCTGATCAACCTGCAATCACAAGCTCATGGTACTCTGGCGCACTTTGGAATGGACGTTAAAGCACAATCAGCGGGTAATCAATTTACTCTGGATAGTTTAGTCCAACATTCTCATTCAACCTGGAATCTCTTATTAAATCAAAGCCATTTTCAAAGCAAGCGCCTCGGATTTTGGCAACTGGAGCATCCCTCGACATTATCCTGGAATTCCGGTGTCATTCGAATCACTCCACTCGTATTCAATGATTCTCATGGATCAAAGATCGGCGCTCAAGGGTTTTATAACCCGGCGCAAAACCTGGCCAGTTTAAATTTGAATATTTCATCTCTTCCGCTTGATATTAAACAAAAAAATAATGATATATCTCTTGATGGATATTTAAATACCCATTTACAGGCACAATGTCATGGTGTTTGTCATGCTGAGGGTAATTGGAATTTTGAGAAAACCCAGTTGCATTGGTTATCTGATAACGTATCTCAATCCATTGATTTGCAGAAGTTCAGCGGCCAGGTGCGTTGGCAACCCAAAAATCTAAACTTAACGTCATATCTGGAATTGCCAAAAAATTGGGGCTCTGCGCAAATACACCTGCATAGTCCAGTTACCCTCGCCCTGCCCTGGCGTTGGAATGAGCAAGCAGCAATTCAAGCGACTGTTCAGGCAAAACTGGGGGCTCCTCTTTTTGCGGCTTTGCCTATCGGAGCCCTGAAAATGCGAGCCCAAGGTAGTGGTAATATAGAAGGAGATATCACCGGAACCTGGGCAGATCCCAAATGGCACGGCACTGCTGAGTTACAAGGTCTTGGTTTGTATGTTCCTCAAGCCGGGCTCGATTTACAAGATGTCGGGGCCAAACTGCTAGGCAATGGTCAAGAGCTGCAAATCAGTGACATGCACGCAACTTCGGGAACAGGTCATATTTCAGGAAACGGTACCATCTACCTGCGACCCGAAACACATTTTGCCCTACACATAGCTGGCCATGCATTTACGGCTTTGAATCTTCCTCAAGTACAGGCGGCTGTCAGTCCCGATCTTCATATTGATGGCACCTTACAAAAAATAAATATTGGGGGTGCCATTCATACGAATCGCCTGCGTATTCTCGGCACAGATTTTAACGGACCAAAACCGTCCAGTGATGTTGTTTTTGTTAAAAATATCAAGAAAAATAATGCAGGTCCTGCTCTAAGTGTGAATTTGCAGGTCACTCTGGGTAACGATGCCAAAGTCTTCATTAGTGGCTTACGTGCCGATTTGGTTGGGGCCCTGGATGTCAGGATGCAGGATGGACATAGTCCTGCTGTAAAAGGAATATTGCGTATGGTCAATGGTCATTATGATATTTATGGCCATAGCCTTGATTTTGAAAGAGGCTCAATCAACTTTCATGGGGCCGCCAGTCAGGCTAATCTCGATGTACTCGCAGTACGCACCATCAAAAACTCTGACAGCTTTGCCGTGGATAATACGCCGGTAAAAGCTGGTGTTCAGGTAACGGGGACTTTGCAGGTACCACAAGTGAATCTCTATTCCAATCCATCCATGTCTCAGGCCGATATTTTGTCTTATCTACTTCTCGGCACGCCTTCAAGTGGTCTGGGTAATCAGGATGAATTACTTTCGGCTGCGGCAGGCACTCTCTTTTCTGCCAGTCGTGCAGCGCTTTTCGGAAATAGTCTGAGTAATAGTGGTATTGATGTTGGCGTAACCTCTAATGGTCAACAAGGTTTGTCTGGAGCCATGGTTACCTTGGGCCATTATTTGACGCCAGATTTATATCTGAGCGTAGGCCAATCGGTGATGGGAAACGGAACGGTTGCCAGATTGCGTTATCGAGTTAGTAAGCATATAGAATTACAAACTGAAAATGGCACCCAGAATGGTGCAAACATATTTTATCGGATAGATTTTTAACTCACCATGGAGCCTTTTTGGTGCTGAAAAAACGAGAAAGCATCGTCCTGATCGGGGCTGGAGTCATTGGCATGCTTGTCGCCGTTCGGCTTGCTGAGGAAGGTTTTGCCATAACCATTGTGGATCAGGGACAAATTGGCAGGGAGGCATCCTGGGCTGGCGGTGGCATTCTCAGTCCTCTTTATCCTTGGCATTATCCCCCGGAACTTCTTCGACTGTCGTTTTATAGTATGTCACTTCAACGTGCTCTTTCTTCGGAGTTAGCTTCTCTCACCAATATTGATCCGCAGTGGGCCTTGTCCGGGTTACGCATTATTGAGGGAGAAAATGAAGTTTTTCCAGTTGATGTCAGCCACTGGGGACAAAATTGGGGCCTGAACTGGCAAGTCTCTGGCGGCAAAGCTACAACCAAAAAAAACCTCTGGTGCCCTGAGGTGGCACAGGTTCGGAATCCTCGCTTGCTATCTGCCCTGGCTGAACGCTGTCGACAGCTTGATATCAAACTCATTGAACAAACTGAAATTACGGGCTTTAAACGCAAAAATGAACAACTACTCGGCGTGGAAAGCAATCAGGGATTTATCGCTTCAGACAAGGCTATAGTGACAGCTGGAGCATGGACCGGAAAATTACTTGAACAAATTGATATTCATCTGCAAATTTATCCGGTACGTGGCCAAATGCTGTTGCTGCAGGGGTCTCCAGGTATGCTTGATTCCATGTTGATGCAAGATAATCACTACCTGGTACAAAGACAGGATGGTCTCATTCTAGCTGGCAGCACCAGTGAGAACGTGCAATTTGACAAGTCTGTTACGCCGCTAGCACGGCAAACCTTGTGGAATTTTGCGCGTGATCAGCTTTCTGGCCTAACTAGTTCCAGCATCATCAGACAATGGTCGGGACTGCGACCCGGCAGCCCTGAGAGTGTTCCCTATATAGGCCCCCTACCCGGCTGGAACGGCCTGTATGTTGCTGCGGGTCATTTTCGTTATGGCCTCACCAATGCACCCGCAACAGCAGAAATACTTACTTGCCTGCTCACCGACAAGGCCCCTCCCATTGATGCCACCCCTTATGCTCCAGCAACACATTATCAGAAAGGGACTTGATCAGGTCTTCCCCTGGTAACTAGATAAAGCTACAATTATACCCAGTTTAGAATTATAGAGGGACCATACATGGACAATCAGGATTGGAATAAGCAGCGTGTTTTGGAAACGTTACGAGATGCAGGTGTTAATCCCACCAGCCAGCGTGTGGAGATTGGCTATGCCCTCTTCTCTTCTTGTGCCCATCTTTCTGCTGAAGAAATCATGCAGCGGGTCAACGCAGATTATCCCGTGGTCTCCAAGGCTACAGTGTACAATACATTAGGTTTATTTGCAGACCACTCCTTGGTTCGTGAAGTCATTGTAGAACCAGGTAAGGTCTTCTACGATCCCAATGTGTCCATGCACCACCACTTCTATCATGTGGATACCGGCCAATTACAGGATATTCCTGCAAGCTCCTTGCAAATCAGTAAGCTTCCTGACATACCCGCTGAAACCGAAGTGGAAAATGTCGAGGTCGTCATCCGTCTCCGTCAACGCGTGGCCCATTAGATTGATTAGCCGCCTCTTGCCTTCCTTTTCTAAATCCTTATAATGCGTTTTCCTTGGGTTGTTAGCTCAGTTGGTAGAGCAGCTGACTCTTAATCAGCGGGTCGTGGGTTCGATCCCCTCACAACCCACCAAATAAAACAAAGTCTTAGACTTTTATCTAAGCCTTTTTTCTTTGCCATATCGAATTTGCACCGTAATTGCACCACAGTCCAGTCTGGTTTAACCTCTCGTTAGATACTCATTGCGGGAGGCTATATGGCATCTATCATTCCAAGTTATGACAGAGAAGGTGAGCATATCGGCTGGTAGGTTGCTGTCCGTAAAAAGGGGTTCCCTGCTCAGTACAAAACCTTTCGGACACGGAAAGAAGCGGAAGGATGGGCCACCATCACCGAATCCGAAATGGTGCGTGGGGTTTGGAGAGACCGTAGCGAAGCGGAAAGCACCACGCTCAAGGAGTGTCTTGAGCGATACGCGCAAGACATCATACCGACGAAAAATGGCGACGGTCGCCGTGAACGAGGGTTTGCTCGACAATGGCAGGCCCGACCAATTGCTTGTCGCTTTATGGCTTCCATTGTTGGTCAAGATGTCTCGGCATCCATTAAAGAAATGGAATCCGAGGGTAAAGCGGCGAATACGATACGGCTGCACCTTGCCCTACTCTCTCATTTGTTTGAGGTTGCCCATAATGAGTGGCGCATGGCATCCCTCATCAATCCTGTTGAACTAGTGCGCAAGCCCAAATTGCCCCAAGGCCGTGACCGTCGCTTAGTGGATGACGAAGAATCCCGCCCACTATCCGCCTGTCAGTCCATCAATCCAGAGCTGGCGTCGATTGTCCGGTTTGCCTGCGGGCGTGAGTCCACCCCTGGCATGTTCCGGGCAGGCCACATACCAGTAACCGTCACGGACCAATAAGGTGCCCGGCAAACCGCAGTGCTCACAAATTCGGCGGGAGCGATTCTCATATTCTTCGACGATCTAAAACAGGGCATGTTTCTGCCGGTCTGTCAACACGCCATCATAGCCGTAATAATAACGCATTGTCCCGAATTTCTGTTTGACTTCATGGACGTGAATACGGATGCCATGCTCTTGAGCGTGGATTTCCAGCGTCTGTGACAAAGCACAAAGCAATGGATACCAGCCGTCTTCGCACCAGAAATGATTTTCCCGGTAGTGGCTGTACAGTGCGGGATAATCCCGCCGCAAGGCCTGTTCCAAGGCAATATCCATGTGTATTTTCTCCCCTTATTTCTTTAGAGCACGGGCACATTTCCCAGCGTTACGCGCTCCATTCCGGTGGACGTAGCATGGCATCGTGATTGCCCAGCACTGGATAAAACCAGGGCGCATCCAACAGATCCAATGCCGCAGCGCTGTTTATTCGGAAACCTGCACGTCATTGGGCAGACGGTCATCCTCTGCCAGATAGCAACGTCCGATATCCACCAAGCCTTCGCGCAGGCTCAGTTCGACGGGCGTTTTTGGATCACGCGCGGACATCGGGTCGAAATCTTTGTCCAGCAGATTTTGTTCAATGCCATTCCAGATGGACAGAAAAACATCTGAACGCTTATTACCAGCGGCTTCCACGTCCTGTTTGAGTTTTTCGCCAAGTGCGAGGAGTTGATCTTTGTGGGATGCGGTCATGTCAGCCTCCTTTTTGTGGAATGACAGTAGTCTGTAGCATATCAAATATATACATTCTTTTCAGATGTCCTGTACTATGGCAGCATGCGGTTTTGTTTTTTTGGTTATACAAAAAATCAGATCGAAAGCTCCCTCCTCCTTCTGTCATCAATGTCTACAACGCTGACTGCATTTGTTGCGCCATAGTCTGGTCTGGACGATGAATTTCTGCAGGGAGTGTGTGCTGATACTTTTCGGGTTGGGAGTGAAATGGTAAAAGCTTTGTGAAACTTTTAGCTGGACAGGGCCTGATTGGGCTGCTCTGCAGTTCTTCCAACCAAGGGCAGGCCCAGACTGAAAGCAGTCGTTCGTATCAGGAGGATTGCCGTACATAAAAATTTTAATCAACTGCTTGCTGATGTTTGCTCGATAGCATAGTAATATTTATTACAATATGACCGTATCAGAATCTGCCAGAGGTATTTAAACAGGTAGTTTTTTTCTTATATGGATTATATTGAGCATACGCAGAAAGGATTCTGCACGGTTTGATGCGGTTCCCGTGGAGAGTATAGCACGACTTCACTAAGCTGATCCCCTTGAAATTCTTTCTGAAAATTTTGGCTTGCGGTCTTGGAAGCCTACATTACATCAAAAAAGTCTCACAACATTCGCATTGAAAGAAGCTAATATATCAAGGTAGAATCCATCTAGGGAGCGCATAGGTTTATTTATGAATAACAAGCAAAATCAAGAAGAAAAATCGCGATCCTTTCATTCGCTTTTGCGCCATGTGACTTTTCGGCAATTGCAGATTTTTTCTACGGTTATTCGCATGAAAAGTTTTACCAAGGCAGCGGATGAGCTCTTTCTGGCACAGCCAACCATCTCCTTGCAAATGAAAAAACTAGGAGAAGCGATAGGGCTTCCTTTATTTGAATCAAGCGGAAAAGAAATTCGACCCACTGATGCCGGTCAGGATCTGTATGCAGCCTGCCGGGAGCTATTTCGTACTTTTGAAAACCTGGAAACACAACTTGCTGATCGCAAGGGAATACGTCGGGGAAAATTACGCTTGGGCGTGGTGACTACTGCCAAATATATTGCTCCGGAGCTACTGGCGGCTTTCGGTCAGCAATTTCCCGGGATCGAGTTTGCCATGACAGTCAGCAATCGCGATGAAATCATTCAACGCATCCAGAATGGGGAAGATGATCTCTATGTCATGGGACAGGTACCCGACAACGAGGTTGATGTAGAGGCTATTCCTTTTGCATTGAATCCCCTGACGGTCATGGTACCGCGAGGACACCCTCTTACCCGTCAAAAAAAACCTGTCCCACTGCACGCTGTTGCAGAAACTCCCTTTCTCATCCGGGAACCGGGATCAGGAACGCGGCATGCTTACTTGCGCCTATTTGAGGAACAAGGCTTGCGGCCCCGGATCACTATGGAGCTCAGCAGCAATGAAGCGATCAAGCATGCTGTAGCAAGCAGTCTGGGAATATCCATTCTCTCCATTCATTCACTGGCACTGGAAGGAACCAGTGGCCCCATTGAGGTCCTCGAGACGGAACAGTTTCCCATCATGCGTAAATGGTTTTTGGTCTATCCCCGAAACCGGCAACTCTCCCTAACAGCAGGAAAATTTTTGGACTTCTCTGTTTCTCAGGAACCCTTCATTACTAATCGTCTCGTGCAGTTATGGCCTGAACTGGCTCGATATCTCTAACAATTTCCGCGCGGACTTGATATATTTATAAAAGTAAATATATATAATTTATATATTAAATTAGAATAAATATTAAAATTTTATTACTGTCTTCCTCGGTTATTTGAACCCTGGAGGTAAGTATGTTTTCAATAGGTTCCATTCCCTGGCTTACAGGAGCGTTGCTGGCAGCATTGCCTGCCGGACTGATTGTAGCCGCCATTCCCAATGCGCGGACGACAAGACAATCCGCTCTGTCTTATCGTTACCGCGTACGTTGGGCGGCGATCTCCGCCTTGGCGATAGCAATAGCTGCAGATATTGGTTTTTTTTGGGGCGCACGAAGTGATCTGATCATCACGGAAATTCCTCTTGCCGTTCTGCATTTTGATTTTCCCTTGTCAATTGCCGTCAATGGTTTGACCTTGCTCCTGGCCACTCTGGTGTCTTTCGTGATTGTCATGATTGCGCAGTACAGCGTCGGCTATCTGGATGGCGATCCTCATCAAGCCCGTTTTTTTCGCCTGCTTGCACTTACGGGCGGTTTTTTTCTGATCGCTGTGGTTTCAGGAAATATCGGCCTGTTTACCCTGGGCATTATCATCATGGGGTTCAGCCTGAACAAGCTCTTGAAGTTTTACGCTGACCGGCCCAAAGCGATCATGGCCGCCCATAAAAAGTCGCTTTTTGCCAGAGCCGCCGATATGGCCCTGGCGGCGGCTACCCTGCTCATCGGGCAGCAAGTTGGCAGCCTCGAGTTTGCTTCCATCCGTTACTTTGTGGAGCACTCGGAAAGTATTCCCTGGGCTTTGCAGCTGGCTGCCTGGTTGATTGTGATGGCAGTGATTCTGAAAAGCGCTCATTTTCCTTTTCAAGGCTGGTTGATTCAGGTCATGGAGGCACCGACCCCGGTATCCGCTTTGATGCACGCGGGCGTGGTATATAGTGGTGCCATTATAGCCCTTCGCACCAGTTCGCTCTTGATACGCGTTCCTGATGCACTGATTTTACTGGGTTTCATGGGCCTTGCTTCGGTGATTATTGCCTCGCTGGTCATGACTACCCAGACTTCCATCAAATCCATGCTGGCTTGGTCAACTACGGCGCAACTGGGATTCATGTCACTGGAATTGGGTCTTGGCCTGTTCCCTCTGGCATTGCTGCACTTGACGGGTCACTCGCTTTACAAGGCGCATGCGTTTCTGTCTTCGGGCAGTGTCACCGATCAATTGCGGCAAGTACCAACCGGGGGCAAGAAAATACCCGGCATGGGTTCATGGCTATTGGCGACGGTGCTGGGAGCGCTGATTGCCGGGGGAGGTGCATGGCTTTTCGGAGAAAATCCACTCCAAAATCCGACCTGGTTCGCATTGGTGATGATTGTCGCCATAGCTATCTCGCAGATCATGATCAGGGGCTTTCTGTTCAGCACGATGCCTGATCGGGTTACGTCCTTAATCGTTGCCATAAGCATGGGGTTTACCTATCTGGTTCTGCATACACTTTTTGTGTGGGGTTTCACTTCAAATCTGACCCGCTCCTTGCCCGTTGTATCGGTTTCCTACCTCGCACTGGTTGCCTTGACGGCCATAGGGTTTCTGATACTGAGCTGGTTACAGGGTCCCGGACGCAGATTGTTGCCTCAAAATCTGCAGATGATCCTGTTTACCCATCTTTACAATGGGTTATATACAGATTACTGGGTAGAGCAGATTTCGCATCGCTTTTGGTCCGAACGCGTCAGAGTGCAACTCCCGCGCAAAAATCTTGCCGTGGAATCCTTACAAACCATCGCACAAAACCAGAATATTCCTGAAAAGTCTGGAGGCATCTAATGAATACAAGCAATACAGTAAATACCGAACAACTTTTTGATCGAGTGATGCGCCGGATTGCTCCGGTCTGGCCCCTGGACAGTTTTGTAGCCGTCAATCCTTATTGGGGGTTCGCCGACCAACCTTTTTCGCAGGTAGCCGCACAGCTTCAGGAGACGGTTGGCGAGCGGGTATTGATGGATCGACGCTG
This sequence comes from Acidithiobacillus albertensis, assembly GCF_001931655.1. Classification (NCBI taxonomy): domain Bacteria; kingdom Pseudomonadati; phylum Pseudomonadota; class Acidithiobacillia; order Acidithiobacillales; family Acidithiobacillaceae; genus Acidithiobacillus; species Acidithiobacillus albertensis. Next base: position 1,351,103 of record NZ_MOAD01000001.1, read on the forward strand.
GTATGCAGATCTTCTGCAAACGGGCAAGCTGGATATGGCCGATATTCTTCAGGCCGCAGAAGATCTGGGCCAGTCCACAGACGAAGGAGACTGGAGAGCCTATCTCCGGGAAGATCCCGAATTACCCATGCGCCTGCCGCGATTGCCGGAATTAATGGATCGTCGGGGACATGCTTCCATTTCACAGTACGTGGTAGAGCAGATCAGTCACTTTTTGGCGGCCTATTATGATCGGGGGCAATCCTTGTGGAGTTTTCCCAAGGACAACCGGCTGGGACTCTATGCGACTTGGCGGCAATACACCCTTACGGATCGTAGCCTGGGTCCTTTAGGACTCAAAAAAATTCGTCCCGGGCTGCTCGCTATGCCAGCCGATGCGGCACAGGCGAGAATATGGGCCTTGCAACATCTGGCCATTCCAACAACTGCAGAAGAGGCCTATTTACTGGTACTCCTGAAATCCGTTGGAGGCTGGGCCAGCTGGTGTCGTTATCTGCTTTGGCAGGCAGAATTGCAAGGCGATCAGCAAGAGGATCTCGCTGATTTACTCACCATCCGCATGGTTTGGGAAGCGCTTCTGCGTCAGGTAGCGCAACCCAAGATCATCGAGCGTTGGCGGAAACAGATTGAGGGATGGATTGTTGACAACAAAACTGCGGATAATGCCAATGCCGAGCGGGGAGAAGTGCTGCTGCGCGCAACGGAAATAGCCTACCGTCGACAGGTGGCAACGAAAATTCGTCGCTCACCGGCGCAAAAATCCCAGAGCAAAGCTCAGGTACAGGCTGCCTTTTGTATTGATGTCCGTTCGGAAGTGTTTCGGCGGCATCTTGAGGGTGTTTTGCCTTCGCTGGAAACGATTGGATTCGCAGGATTCTTTGGCGTGTTAATGGATTATCAGCGACAGGGAGATGCTGGAGCAAGAACACAGTCGCCCGTCCTGCTCAACCCCAGTGTGCATGTCCAGGAAGAGGCACCCGAAGCCGTTATTCAAAACCGATTCCGTCGCTTACGCCGGGGAGCTGCATGGAAACAATTCAAACTTTCGGCCTCGTCCTGTTTTTCTTTCGTGGAAACCGCCGGTCTGTCTTATGTGGGCAAGCTACTGGCAGACAGCTTAGGATGGCACCGGGCTTCCGTACCCCCCGACGAAGCAGGTTTGAATGCAGCGGAAAGAGCCAGTCTGCAGTGTGTTCTGCCCGGGTCGTTAACCCTGCAGGAACGAACCGCCATGGCTGAGTTTATTCTGAATGGTCTGGGTTTGAATCGGGGAATGGCCCCCATGGTTCTACTCGTAGGTCATGGTAGTTCCACCACCAATAATCCGCACCGTGCGGGACTGGATTGTGGCGCTTGTGCCGGGCAAACCGGGGAGGTAAACGCCAAAGCTGCAGCGCGTTTGCTCAATGATGCCGGGGTTCGGGAGGCTTTGGTGCAAAAAGGTTGGGATATAAAGCCTGATACCTGCTTTGTGCCGGCGCTGCACGATACCACTACGGATCGGGTGGAGATTTTGGGTGAGTGGAATAACCCCAGACTGGACAACCCGCTTCTCGAAGAGGTACGTGAGGCGCTGGCTGAGGCAGCCAACCTTACCCGACTGGAAAGGATATTGCGCCTGGAGGCTAATCTGCAGGATCAGGACGCTGTCGCCAAAAACATGAACTTCCGGGGCCGCGACTGGTCGCAGGTCCGTCCCGAATGGGCATTGGCGGGTAACGCCGCTTTCATCGCTGCTCCACGCTGGCGCACGCGGGAAATGAACCTGGGAGGGCGCGCCTTTCTTCACGACTACGATGTAGCCAAAGATCCGGATTTTGCAGTTTTGACGCTGATTATGACGGCACCGCTGATTGTGGCCAACTGGATCAACATGCAGTATTACGGCTCTATTGTGGATAACCAGCGCCAGGGCTGTGGGAACAAGGTGCTGCATAACGTGGTGGGAGGCACTATCGGGGTTCTGGAAGGGAACGGGGGGGATCTGCGTATCGGTCTTTCTGAACAGTCCTTGCGGGATAGTAACGGAGGGCTTCAGCACGAGCCATTGCGTTTGTCTGCCTTCATTGAAGCGCCAACGGAGGTGATGGATCGCATCATCGGGAATAGCACGATTCTGGGCCAGCTTGTTGATAATCGCTGGCTCACTATTGTGCAAATTGCTCCCGATGGCAGTCTCTTTGAGCGTCGTGCCAAAAATCAGTGGGTATTGATGTAGTTGTTTCCAGGGTATGGAACAGGATTTCATGCCCATATCAGCTACACAAACAGCCTAAAAGCAATTTTATTAGGGGAGAACGCCATGCATTCAAAACCATTCCCAACCAATCAGGAGTCTATGTCTTATTACTTAAAAAAACATATTGCATTTATAACAAAACATGGAAAAGAGGCGGTAATTATTCCAGTTCTAGAAAAAAATTTGCAATGCTACATAACGCATATAAAGCATTACGATACTGATCAACAGGGTACTTTTACCCGAGATATTGAAAGGGTTGACAATCAGTTAAATACTGCCCGACATAAAGCAAGGATTGGCATGGAGATGAGCGGGCTCAATTTAGGCCTGGCCAGTGAAGGCGCTTTTGGCCCGGATCCTTTTACGGGTTTTATCCCCTGGAATCGAGAAATCATTGTACTCATTGACAATGAGACAAAGACTGAAATTATAGGAGAAGCACAAGGGCCGGGTAATCACCAGCATCTCATCACTTCAAATTGGTCAGAAGCATTGACTTTTGGTAAAAAAGTGGGATTTCCTGACCAGTTAATCATTATTCGGCCTGATCATGAAAGTGATAACAGGATAATAAAAAACATAACCAGTTGGGATCTCTATGAAAAAATATTCCATGATGTGATTAACAACTCCACTACAGGATATGCTTTTATTGAAACAGATGGTCGGGCTTACGCCAATCCGAAGAGGATGGAAATGATTGCCAAGGCAACAAAAGATTTGCTCATAAAAATGCAATCCTGTTGTCCTGGCTGCGGAACTCCCGGATTTACTGTAATCGAGCGCTTTCCAGGATTGCCTTGCAAGAACTGCAATGGACCTACCAAGATATTTTATATGGATTTATACGCATGTCAAAAATGTGGAGAACACAGGGAAATAAAATGCACAGATCAGGAATGGGCGGATCCTCTTTATTGCGATTTTTGCAATCCATGATCATGTTACTATTTTTTTGTGCATATCGAAAAAACTCTCTATTTCGATTGTATATGATAAAAGATAAACAGTTGGAAGGAACAGGATATGACCGATGAAGCCCAGAAAAAGCGCGATCAAATCCGACCTGCTTTCCGCAGATCTGCACCATCGGAACAGGGTCAGTTGAAATCCACTTCTGCGGATTGGCTGCCATATCGATTTTACGGCACTAGCAGCGCAGGTATATGGCGCCACCCATCGGCCGATGGGTGGCCGCACGTCCTATCCCACCGAAGTCATGCTGCAGATCCTGGTATTGAAGGTCTGTATAATCTGTCAGATGAACAGCTATCGGATGACGGTAATTGTTGCAATTGCAGACTGAAAGCGGTCATTCAGCAGCGGAAAGCAAATGGCCCAAAGCAGTTATCCAAGTTGAGTATCACCAGTGCCCGGAGCTAGGCCATAAATTGCTTTATCTGGCCGATACATTGCTGGGAAAATTCAATGTGATTCATAAACTGAATCTGGCTGGGGTAAAAAACCCAGGGGCTATTATCCTTTTGAAGCTCAGTTTCAGCAGCAGGTGATAGAAAATCATTTCCTGATGATTTCGGGGAAGTAGATCGATGCCCAGCCATAGATGATCCCCGTGGAGTAGTACTTCAACATCACTACCGACCTCCACGTCAAAGGTGAAGCCTGCGGTCCAGCGACTCGAGGCCTCTACCCTGAAATGGAGGTCCACGCTTGACACCGTACCATGCTACGGCATCTATAGTCCTTGGTAGACAGGTTGAAGAACGCTTCTATCCAGATGAGTGGAGGTTCAGACGTTATGAATATCAAGGTCAGTAAATCGGATCCACAGGGATCTGGCTGCGCCACCAATAACTCGAATATGCAGAATGTCCGACCAAAGGGGCTATGGGGGTTGTTAGTAGCGGTCATAGTGGGTTTCCTGGCTTCCGCTTGCTGTGTCTTGCCGCTATTGCTGATTGTGGCTGGTGTAGGCGGCGCATGGATGGCTAACTTGCGGGTACTTGATCCTTACGCCCCTTACCTGGATGTGGTCGTGTTGCCCTTTTTGGGATACGCCCACGTTCAAAATTATCGCGAAAAAAAGGCGCTGGCCTGTAGTTCGTGTTCGATGGTTGGACGATTGGGTCGTTGGCAATCCCCTCTTTTATGGGCGGGTACCGTTTTGGTTATTGTCTTTCTGGCATTGCCGCATGTGTTGCCCGGCTTGTTGATGTAGTTCTTTTAAATTCCAATGAACTCAAGGAGACTAAAATGCACATAAAGATAAATTCAGGAAAAAATCTGGTGTTGATATCTGCGCTTTCACTGCTGGCAAGTGGCGTGCTCGCTATGTCTTTCGCGTGGGCTGGCACGCCTTCTTCTGCTGCTGTCGTGCAGTCAGCTTCTGTTACGTCGGTATTCAGCGTGCCGTCAATGAGCTGTGGGGATAAGGCCTGTGAAACGGCTATTTATATTGCACTGCATCGCATCCCGGGTGTGCAGCATATCCATATTGATGACATGAAAAGGACGGTGACGGTGACCTATGATGCCAAAAAAGTGAGTCCGTCTGTTCTCCTGAAAACCTTTAGGAATATTGGGTATCCGGCTTCTTTGGCGCATGCTTGATTCGCGTATTGAATTACGGATACAAGGAGTATCACGATGAAAAAAACCATTCAGTTGAACATACTCGGGATGACATGTACGCACTGCGCTTTGACCGTAGAAAAAGCCCTTAAGGACGTCGCCGGTGTCGACAAAGCAAACGTTTTCTTTCCTGAAGGTTATGCGGAGGTGGAGGTAGCCGACGACGTTGCTGATTCCGTGCTCACTGCGGCTGTCGTCAAGAGCGGTTACGGCGCACAGGTCGCCAAGGTGGACGCAGACCTGCACGACCGAAGCACTCGTGTCGATGCGCCTGCAGCAGAAAAATTACACGTGATTGTTCTGGGATCTGGATCGGGAGCCTTCGCTGCGGCGATCCGCTGTGTTGATGGTGGCGCGCGCGTTACGATGATCGAAAAAGGGACGTTGGGGGGAACCTGCGTCAATATTGGCTGCGTTCCGTCCAAAATCATGATCCGCGCGGCGCAAATGGCACATTGGCAGCGCGCACACCCATTCCAGGGACTGGGCCATTGTGAGCCTACGGTGGAACGTGTGGCACTGGTGGCGCAGCAGCAGCAGCGTGTGGACGAACTCCGCAACGAAAAATACGTCAACGTACTCGCTTCTCATCCAGAGATTACCCTGCTCCAGGGAACCGCTCGATTCGCCGATGCCCATACTATTGTCGTGCGCACAGACGACGGAAAAGAGCAGTCCGTTCGGGGAGATCGCATTCTTATTGCTGTTGGTGCGCATCCCCATGTGCCTCGAATACACGGATTGAACCAGACTCCCTACTGGACGTCGACAGAAGCACTTGTCGCCGAAGAAATACCCCGGCATCTGGTGGTATTGGGTGCTTCGGTGGTGGCTGTAGAGTTGGCACAGGCTTTCCGCAGACTGGGTGCAGAGGTCACTATTCTGGCACGCAGTACCTTGTTATCCAGGGAAGATCCAGCACTAGGCGCGGGTTTACAGACTGTCTTTGCAGAAGAAGGTATCCGGGTGCTTCAGCAGACGGTTCCAGAAAGCGTGCACCATAATAATGGGCAGTTCGAGATCCAGATTGATTCGGAGCGGCTCCGTGCAGATCAGTTGCTGGTGGCAACGGGTCGCCAACCCAATACGCAGGATTTGGGATTGGAATTCCTTGGAGTTGCCACCAACAAGTTTGGTGCCATCCTGGTTGATGACCACATGCGTACGAGCGTTTCCCACATTTTTGCGGCAGGAGACTGCACTACGCATCCTCAGTTCGTGTATGTCGCCGCTGCGGGGGGCACACGTGCCGCCGTCAACATGTTAGGAGGCGATGCCGCACTGGATCTAAGTGCCATGCCGTCTGTGGTCTTTACAGATCCGCAAGTGGCCACGGTTGGACTGGATGAAAAGGCGGCTGAAAAGCGGGGGATCAAAACCATCAGCCGCACCCTGAGTCTGGACAATGTCCCCAGAGCCTTGGCGAATTTTGACACCCGAGGATTTATCAAGCTGGTAGTGGACGAACCCACTGGAAAATTATTGGGGGCGCAGATTCTGGCTGCTGAGGGTGGTGAAATTGTCCAGTCTGCGGCATTGGCTCTACGGGGTGGATTGCGCTTCCAGGATTTGGCGGATCAATTGTTCCCCTATTTGACCATGGTGGAAGGACTGAAACTCTGTGCCCAGACATTTACCAAGGATGTCAAGCAATTGTCCTGTTGTGCCGGCTAACGGATAAGGAAAGCCATCATGCGTCAGGATCACATGGAAAGAGGGCTGCAAAATTTATTGAGAGAATTCCCGCTCCAGTCTCGAGTCATGAACGAACCGGTTTTCAGCAGAATTTTCACCTTCTGCAAGGAAATGTGTCATGACTGAGCCATCTCATCGACAAGGTTATCGTATTGGCGAAGTGGCCAGTGCTGCCGGTGTCCATGTCGAAACGGTACGCTATTACGAACGGGAAGGTCTTATCGTGCAGCCCAAGAAGCCGCATCTTGGATCCCGTCGGTATCCCGAGGAGACTATTGCACGCATTCGGTTTATCAAGCACGCCCAAAAGCTTGGCTTTACCTTAAAAGAAGCGCGTGAACTCCTTCTGTTGCAGACCAACAAAACCCAAGCCTGTGGTGCAGTACTGCATCAGGCAAAAATCAAACAATCTGCGGTGCTTGCAAAAATTCAGGCTTTGCGAAGACTGGAAATCGTATTGGCCCGTCTAATTCAGGATTGCCAACAAGAATATCCCAACCAGCATCATGCGTGTCCGATTTTGGAATGTCTGGAAGCAGATGACGCAAGCATGGATGATTTGCTTGCGGACGCGGGGGAACGATAATGATGACCTTGAGCCAATTCGGCTGGAAATGATATGGAAATCATTCAACGAATTTTTAACGCCGTATTAATTGCCGCTCTTTTTTGTTCGATACCGGAACAGTCTTGTGCAAAAGCCGTTGCCAAGACAACTCCATCAAAATATGGGCTCCAAGGTGCGCTTCGTGGGTATAGCACTGGATGGCAAAAGATCTGCTGAGAAATTTATTGATAAGCCCAAATTGATAGTCTTTCACGTTAAAACATATTTTAAGTTTATTTTTATAAAACATCTCATTTAGGATTTGGAATATACTTAACCTGTTGGCATGTTCAGGAGACGGTATATTCCTTGAGTGTGGTTTTCATGGGTGGTTATGAAATTCATGTCACTTTAAAATTTATGTTTTCTGTAGCAGCGATTTGCACCGAAGAACAGTGCGCAACAGCCCTGGAATCGGCGCGTTGGCCAAACGGATTTCACTACCCCCGATGTGGCAGAACCCGGCATTCTGTTCTGAAATGCGGCTCGCGCAAGACCTTTCAGTGCAGCCATTGTCGTTATCAGACTTCGTTGATTGCCGGAACACTTTTTCAAGGAACGTATTTGCCTTTGACCCTTTTGTTTCTGGCCATTTACCTGATCAGCCAGGCGAAAACCGGGATATCCGCGTTTGTGCTGAGTCGTCAACTCGGTGTCAGCTAACCCTCGGACTGGCACGTCCATCACAAGCTCATGCAATTCATGCTGGAACGCTAAGTTCTCTAACTGGGCTGAGGCTCGGGCAATGGTTCCATTCAGCGGAATTATTGTGCCAATCAGGCAACTATTATGAATAATTCGGTGACATGATTTATAATAGTTTGCAAGTATAGCGAGATCTCCAATCATTATTTATGTTACTGATAAAGAAGCACATTTGCAGTTCATCCCTTTGCATAAGGATCAAGTTTTAATGCCAATCTTATCGGAAACTCCTCAAACACCTACCGAGGCAGATCTCCTGCAGCAATTACCCGAGGAGGAACGTCAGCGCATTCAAGAGCGCTGGCGAATCTATCAACTCCGTCACCATCCTTCCTGGTGGCGACGCCTTCTCCTATTCCTAAGTCTGATTGGGCCTGGAATCCTTGTAATGATCGCGGACAACGATGCGGGAGGTGTTATCACTTATGCGTAGACAGGCGCAATGTATGGCATTGGTTTTTTTATTCCCTTCCTGTTACTGATGATTCCCGTAGCTTACATTGTACAGGAGATGACCGTTCGCCTTGGCGCGGTGACTCATCGGGGGCACGCCGAAATGATCTGGGGACGCTATGGTGCTTTTTGGGGCGTGTTCTCACTGCTTGATCTCACCATCGCGAACATCCTGACCTTGGTAACTGAGTTTATCGGCATTCGAATAGGCATGAGCATTTTTTCCGTGCCCCCTTATCTTTCTGTGCCCATTGCTTGGGTTTTCGTGGCTTCGATCATGATCTTTCTGCATTACAATACTTGGGAACGCGTGGCTCTGTGGATTGCTGCTGGAAACATCGTTTTCGTACCGCTGGCCATTGCCGCGCATCCGGACTGGAGCCAAGTCGTTGCCGCAGTTGGCAGTTGGCATATTCCCATCGGCACCGCTCTAGGTGCCTTTACCTATGTCATTCTGGCTAATTTGGGCACTACGATTGCACCCTGGATGCTGTTTTTTGAGCAATCATCGGTAGTGGACAAGGGACTCACCATTCATGATATTCCTGGTGGTCAGGCAGACACGGCTATCGGCAGCCTCTCCATGGGAGTCATCGCCGATGCGCCAATACAGCGACCAATTCGCGTCCATCCAGTGCATGCAGCAAACCATCAGAAATGATCAAAGCAGTGTGTTTACCCAGACCCGTAGAAAATGAAATGAGGATAGCTCCGGGCAGTCGATACAGGTCGGAAAGTGATCCAATCCACAGCACTCGACCAATCTTTACACCATATTTAAAAACAGTGGCATTACAGAGAATAAATAACCTCAAAAAGCCAAGAAGCACCACGTTACATGCCCACTGAGCCGCATCCACCGGATCATGGCATCACCGTCACAGGCGTACCGATATGTATCATCCCATAGGCCCGTTGTGCTGCTTTTAATGGCAACTCCACACAGCCAGTGCTTTGCCGAAATCCATACGCCAGACGGGGGAAATAGTGTACTGCCCGGCCATCCCAGAAATAATTCACGAAGCGCACATCTGGATCGTTATAACACTCACCATGGGGGAAACAACCGGTCATGCGCGTGCTTGGAAAGCGCGCATACACCGCCCAGGTACCGTTAGGCGTGTTTGCACCGGGCACGCCCGTATTGGTCAGACTGTGCAAAATCCATTTACCGCTGTTTGTTGCCAAAAAATCCAGAGCGCCGAAAAGCAAAGGTGATCCCGGAGAATTCGGTGTGTGCGCCTGAAGCGCCGACGGCGTACCAGAGGGCCATATAACCACCAAATTTGTGGATTGGCCGTATGTAGGCCGGTCAGGCCCACCTGCCCCGGTAAATAGTGCAGTAGCGCTAAATCACGAGCCACCTGTAACCAAACCGGTGGAATGGCCGTGCCCGCCTGATCTACGGAAAAAATCGCACCAATTTGCCATACCGTGAGCATCGGTGTCGGCGAGCAGGCCTACCGTATAGCCGATCCCATAAAAACAGTATACGGACTGATACTCCCCATTGAACTCAGCCGGAGTAAGTTAGTAGCCGCCATCCAGGTGGTTCCCGATAACGCCCTATTTTCGTGGGGTTCTGCCCATGCGTTTTTCCACCTCCAACACCTGCAGGGTCGTGGCTAGCACGGTATCTGGATTAAGACTTATGGAATCTATACCCAGCTGCACGAGAAATTCTGCCATCTCTGGATAGTCCGAGGGCGCCTGACCACAGAGTCCTGAATGAATGCCATTACGTGCGCAGCCTTCCACCGCGAGACGGATCATCTCCTTCACTCCGTCGTCACGTTCGTCGTAATCAAAAGCAACAATTTGTGAATCCCGGTCAACTCCTAAAGTGAGTTGGGTCAGATCATTGCTGCCAATAGAAAAGCCGTCGAAGCGTTTGGCAAACTGGTCAATAAGAATGACATTATTGGGAATCTCGCACATGGCGTAGATTTTCAGCCCCTGTTCGCCACGCTTTAAACCAAACTCTGCCATTTTGGCCAACACAGCATCGGCTTCCTGCACTCGGCGCACAAAGGGAAGCATGAGGATGACATTATCCAGTCCCATATCTTCCCGGACTCTGCGCATCGCTGCACATTCAAGGGCAAAGCCTTCTGAATAGTCTGGATGCGCATAACGGGAGGCCCCACGAAATCCGAGCATGGGATTGTCTTCGCTGGGCTCAAACCAGCGACCCCCCAGTAACGAGGCATATTCGTTAGACTTGAAGTCCGACATACGCACTACCACAGGCTTGGGATAGAAGGCGGCTGCAATGGTGCCGATCCCTTCAGAGAGCCGCTGAACGAAAAAGTCGGCAGGATTATCAAAACCGATAACCAGTTGAGCCAGGGCTGTCTGCTCTTCTTTATCCTCCACTTTTTCGGGATGGAGAAGCGCCATCGGATGGGCCTTGATGGCACTATTGATAATAAACTCCATGCGCGCCAGACCAATGCCATCATTGGGCAGCATACTGGTCTGGAACGCGATTTCGGGATTACCCAGATTGATCATGATCTCTGTAGCCGGGCGCTGCAGCGTGGCCAAATCCGTATGTCGAATTTCAAAAGGAAGAGCGCCAGCATAGACAAAGCCTTTGTCACCTTCGGCACAGGATACCGTGATAACTGCACCGTCCTGCAGTACCGTTGTGGCATTGTCGGTGCCGACTATGGCAGGTATCCCCAGTTCGCGGGCAATGATGGCAGCATGGCAAGTGCGTCCACCACGGTTAGTCACGATCGCCGCAGCTTGTTTCATGACAGGTTCCCAGTCTGGTGTAGTGGTATCTGCCACGAGAACCTCTCCGGGACGAAAGGTACTGAGATGCGCCACATCAGCTATGAAGCGTACCGGTGCGGAAGCAATTTTGGCACCCACAGCCCGTCCAGTAGCCAATACCTGACCACGGGTCTTGAGTAAATATTCTTCCAGAACTTGTCCCTTTTTCTGGGAAGATACGGTTTCCGGGCGGGCCTGAACCATATAGAGCTGACCATCCAGGCCATCCTTGGCCCATTCCATATCCATGGGCCGGCTCTCGCCGACTTTTTGGCTGTAATGTGCTTCGACCTTGACAGCATAGTCTGCCAAAGTCAGTACATCACTATCGGTAAGGCAGAAGTGCTCTCTTTCGTTTTGAGAGGTGGGTACATTGCGAGTCTGGTTGTGAGTGTGGCCCTCTGCATAGATCATTTTGATCTTTTTGCTTCCGAGAATGCGCCGTAAAACAACCTTTTTCCCACGCCTGAAACCAGGCTTGAAAACATAATACTCGTCTGGATCTACTGCACCTTGAACCACATTTTCTCCCAGCCCCCAGGAGGCGGTAATGAAGACTACATCGCGAAAACCTGTTTCCGTATCCAGAGAAAACATGACGCCGCTGGTAGACAAATCCGAGCGTACCATCTTCATAATGCCTATGGACAAGGCCACCTTGAAGTGGTCAAAGCCCTCATCAATCCGGTAGTGAATGGCACGATCGGTAAAAAGGCTGGCAAAACAGCGTTTACAGGCGTCAAGTAAGGCGGCATCACCAGATATATTAAGGTAGGTATCCTGCTGACCGGCAAAACTTGCTGTTGGCAAATCTTCGGCGGTCGCTGAGGAGCGTACAGCCACCGTCAAGGTGGGACCATATTCCCTCTTCAGTTGTGTATAGGCAGAGAGAATTTCTTCCTGGAGATCAGATGGTAAAGGGGCACTGTAGATGATCTCACGGGCTGCCGCTCCTCGCCGTGCCAAATCCTGCACATCGTTCGGATTCAGTCCATCCAGTGCCTCGTGCAAATGCTCCCAAGCCCCGGCCTTATCAAGCATGGTACGGTAAGCCTCAGCGGTAACAGCAAAACCGTTGGGCACTCGTACGCCCTGTGCTGTGAGCTCTTGAAACATTTCACCCAGGGAGGCATTTTTGCCGCCCACCAGAGATACGTCTTCAATATGTATTTCATTGAAAAAACGAATATATTTTGCAACCATGACATCCTCCTGAAGGCGAAAAAACTGTTGTTCTCACCGATTACGCGAGCTCTCGTCCTATTTTAGTATGACAGGACGCGTATGTACTTTTTGATCTTTCTAAACCATAGTTGGTGATGCGGTGTTGCACAAGTCGATCCATTCATTATTCTACCTAAAATTCAAAGCCTGAATGGCCATTTCCACCGGGGTGGTTTATGTAACCACTTCATACTCTAAAGGATTTATAAAATAACAGTATTTCCAATGATTATCAGTTTTGTGCAAAGCGAGGTGGGGCGCTCTATCCTTCTCTTTTTTGCCGGCCTGATTGCAGGATTTATCAATGTGCTGGCGGGTGGAGGTTCACTGCTCACTCTGCCGGTCCTCATTCTTGCCGGCTTAAATCCTATTGTAGCCAATGGGACTAACCGAATAGGTATTTTGTTGGAGAACCTGACTGCAACGCGGCATTTTCAGCAACGGCAACCCATTAACCTTCAGCAAGGTGGAATGCTGGCCCTTTGGACGATACCCGGTGCGGTGACGGGAGCCATACTGAGTATCAACATCAGCAATCTGTGGTTTCAGCGACTGTTAGTCATTGTCCTTCTCATCGGTGCCGCCACACTGCTATTTCCCAAAAGAACCCATTTTTTGTCAGGCAAGCGGAGGGATGGTCAAGCCTCACCATGGCTCTATCCAGCCTTGCTTGGGTTGGGGTTTTATGGAGGATTTATTCAAGCGGGGATCGGTTTCCTTTTTATCTTGGTTCTGAGCAATCTTTTGGTCCAAAATCTCTCCACAGTAACAGCCTACAAAACCTTAATTATTGGCATTTATACCCTTCCGACTCTCTTTATTTTTGCCTGGACAGGGGCGGTGCGTTGGGAACCGGGCATGATCATCGCTGCCGGCGGTATTCTGGGGGCACGATTTGCTGCCAGAATCACCTTGGGGCGGCGTGGCGAAATATGGATCAAGGTTGCAGTGGTGATTATGGTAGTCGTTTTGGCTACCAAATTGTGGGCCTAGCAGTCGGTCGAATTTAGCCTCGGGTAGCCGCTCGTCAGCAGGTGGGTAATGAGATGGTGCTCAACACCCATGGACAACCCTCCCCTCCGGCTTCGCCAATGTCGATCTCAAGGCCTTTACCGATGAATTCTATCACCGGCTGACGGACGCCCACCCCACCCCGATGCCGGGAACTCCTGAGTATATCGTTCGAGATGCCGCATCTTGCAAGCGGCAGGGATAACGTGGCGATTTTAGGATCCGGAAACGCAGAACTATGCAGCCAGGCCTTACATTTTGACTTCGGCCCAACCTTCATTATGACGTTTCATCAGCTCTGCCATGCCTCCAGCCACTACACTCACTCCGGGAGCCAACTGACGCGCCGTAATATGCAGTCGACGCATGGATGTTTGACAGGCTACGAAGCGGACTCCACGCATCTGTAAAATGGTAATTTCCATGGCATCTGGAGCATTCTTCAAGAGCATTTGCAGGCCAGGCCCCCAGGCCAACACTTCCAACCGGGCAGGTGGAATGCCGACCTTGTGGACGATGTGAGCGACTGCACCAAGAGTCATCGACCATGCCGATGGTTTTGCTGAGTCGACTTCAAAGAGCATTCGGTAAGGTCCATGGCCCCAAGCAGGCGCATCGGCAGCTTGCGCTACTTCAAAACTCATTGAAAGTGAATAACAAAGCAGAATAGTTATAAGCCATTTCATAATCATATTAAAGCTCCAATGTTAATGCGCACCTTCGGCAGAAGTATGTTCAAACAAATCTATGCTATGTTTGGCAATAAGACCCTATCCACATGAGTTTTTTATTTTCCGGTTCCAATAAGCAGATACGATGGCGTGCTCGAAAGCCGCCGCTGCTTGATCCACATCGGTCCAGTCATCGTGAAAGGAAGACGCGATCAACTGTTCTCGCAGTGTTGCCATGGTTCGGTGGTAATCCTGATGGAGCCGTTCCAGACCCTTGTCGTCATCCAGCCCTAAGCTGCGGATATAGTGATGGCCGGGACAGGCGGTAGCGTCCGCCAATGTTTCATAATCGGTTAAATGCGGAGCCTGGCGAATCGTTTTTTTCAGGGCATTATGGGCGGCGATTTGTTTGGCATAGAATCCGAGCAGACTGCTGGGATGCGGACGATCATAGCCGGGTGCGCGTTTGAGAAATGCCTGTAGTTCTGATAAGGGCATGGGTCTGGCGATGGCGCAGCCCTGAAGGAATTGTGCGCCCGTGACCATAATCGCATCCAGAATGTCCTCTGTTTCCACGCCCTCCACGACTAGATCCACGCCCATGCCAGCAGCGAGGTCCTGAATGGCCCCCACAAAATGCAGGTCTTGAGGTCGCTGTTCCAGAGAGCGAATAAAGCCCTGGTCAAGCTTGATCTCATCAATAGGCAGATCCTTGAGTCGCAGCAGAGAATTATAGGCACTTCCCACATCGTCCAGAGCCAGCCGGACGCCCAGTGCTTTTATTTCCAGGAGATGATCCAGTGCCTTCTGCTGTTCCAGGAAATCATTTCCCTCCAAAATCTCCAGAGTAATACGAGAGGGGTCCGTCGCGCTTTGCGCGATCACTTTCTGCAGACCGGTGATGCAGTCTTTCGCGACGGAGCGCGGATCCAGATTCACAGAGACCCACAAGGACCATTCTGGCGAATCCAGAAGAGACAGATCGGTCAAGGACTGCGCCAAGACTTTTTGAGTCAGATCAGAAAGATTGGCAACCTGCAATTGCGGCAGAAACTTTGCAGGTGGCCACAGGGCACCATCCGTATCCCGCAGTCGTGCTAAAGCTTCCAGACCGACCACCCTGCGTGTCCGACCATCCAGAATGGGTTGATACCAGACTTCCAGAGCCCCGGCATCCAGCAGTTTTTGTGCAGGAGTAGGTTTTGTATGCGGATTTTCACCAAAGAGCACCCAGAAGCGATCCCGGTAGGCCATGTTTTTCTTGCTCTCGTAGAGGGCCTGATCGGCCAGACGCAAGAGTTTGTCTCCCGTGTCTGTATCTTGAGAGGGGTAAAGGACGACTCCCATACTCGCTCCGATCTGAACACTTGCACCATGGCTCAACGAAATAGGGGCGGTAATAAGGTCCTCGATTTTTTTCAGGATGCCGGCAAGATCATCCAGATTCTGAAGATCTTCAAGCAGCAGAACGAATTCATCTCCGCCCAGGCGGGCGACGAAGTCCGATTTGCGCAAGGCTTCGGGTAAGCGTTTTCCGAGGGTGATCAGCACTTCGTCACCGGCCTCATGGCCATAGGTATCGTTCACGGGTTTGAAGCCGTCCAGATCCAGCATGCAGACCGCCAAAAACCGGAGGTGGCGGGTGGCGCGGACCATGGCCTGTTCCATCTGGATTTCCAGAAAGCGTCGGTTGGGAAGATTGGTCAGATCGTCGTGAAACGCCATTTGTTTAATGCGCTCCTCGGCTTCCTTTTGTGCAGTGATGTCACGACCGATAATCATGATACCAGCGCGTTCACCATATAGTGGACCCCAATTTCCGGACGGTTATTTAAGATGGTAACCTGCTGTAAATAAGGAGCAGGTTGTGAGTGAACGGAAGCGCAAGATTTTTAGTAGTCAGCAGAAAGCCAAGGTCGCACTTGAAGCGGTTCGAGGGATCAAGACGGT
>NZ_MOAD01000001.1:1367133-1380364 GCF_001931655.1 Acidithiobacillus albertensis
TATCAATCCGTTCAGCGCGGCACTACCCCGCTATATGCGTGATGCGGGATTACATCAGGGAACGCTGGCTTGGCAGGTACTGGGACAAACTCTGGCGCAACATGCAGCAATGCGGGGGATACTGGATGCATTCACGTTCCTTTTCTGGAGTTTCATAGCGGTCATATTGATTGTGTTACTCATGAAAAACAAAGCATGATCGTCAACTACACAAAATTAATGCATTAAGATCGACATATAAGGAGGGTGAACCGATGTTTAAAAAAATCTTGCTGGCAACAGACGGTAGTGATGCTTCTGAAAAAGCAACAACAATCGCTATTGGGCTAGCGCAGGAGCAAAAGGCCGAGTTGTTGATTGTTCATGTGGTAGACCTCTATGCAATGTATTTCGCCACACCAGAATCCATCGAGTTTCTAGTCAGTTCAGGTCAAAACATACTCAACCTAATAGAAAAACGGGCTCAAAAGGTCGGCGTAGTAACCCATACCAAACGGCTACAGACCGATGAAGGCGGAAATCACATCGGTGAGTTAGTCCTTGGCGAGAGTGCCGCCTGGGAGGCTGATCTTCTCGTGGTGGGTAGCCATGGCCGTCGTGGTTTGAACCATTTCCTCATTGGGAGTGTTGCCGACTGGATATGTCAACGCGCCCGAATACCCGTACTTTTGGCGCGGTAGTGTGAATTTCGCGCAGTCATTCTGGGCAAACTTTTGCGTTTGGCCGTGCGATGAAGTAACGAAGATGACGGAGTTCAAGTGACATGAGTAATGTAACGCCAATCATAAATGCAATAAACAATAAGTTATGGATTACATCATCTTGATGCCGGCACCTGCCAAGTCATATGGACTCATCGTATCGGTGATGTTCACCCTGCGATGACCATCACCGACCAACTGCTCCTGTTTTTCAATGGCACATTTCGTGTGCAGACAGACCTGTACGTTCGAATTCAGCAGAAGACAGATGCTGCGGAACATAGTCAATAGCAAGCTTTTGTTTCCACAGATAAAAGGCCCGTAAGTGATTGCGTGAGCCCCGCTCTAATTCTGCATAGACCGCAAGGATTTCCGGTTTATTAGTACGTCGGGCCACTTTTTGTAGGTCGGCTATATCGAGTTCTTCAATCAATAACCCAACGCGAACGGCGTCTGCCTCGCTCCGTAGTCCCTGATGAATCAGATCATCATACAATGCTTGCAAATCGGCACGATAGAATTGTCCAACCGCCAAGCCCCGAACCGGATCGGGTTCCCCATAATGCTCAAGCAAAGCCAGCATCGCGTCCATGTGCACTTGTTCCGAACCGGTAATATTTTGGAAAGGACG
Source organism: Acidithiobacillus albertensis (assembly GCF_001931655.1). NCBI lineage: Bacteria > Pseudomonadati > Pseudomonadota > Acidithiobacillia > Acidithiobacillales > Acidithiobacillaceae > Acidithiobacillus > Acidithiobacillus albertensis. The sequence goes on from NZ_MOAD01000001.1 coordinate 1,368,466, forward strand.
GATACCCCAGCGCTCGTATAAGCGAATATAAACATCCCGCGCAATTTTTTCCTCCTCTCGCATCAACAGCAAGTCGGAGCGTTCTTCGCTCGTCAATAGGCCACGCGGTGACGCAGCGATGTCGGCACGAATTTGCGCAAGGTGCGCTGCGCGCTGCTCCGCATGTTCATTTTCCATGAATTCAGACTCAGTAGATGTGTTTGTGCTCGCATTAAACCCGCGTTGATCCATTCGGTGGCCATTTCCACGGCCACCATTTCCACGACTGCCATTTCCACAACCGCTTGACCTCATCCGGCTTTCACCAGAACGTTGATCGCCGAACTGTGAACAAGACTTTTTATTTGTATTCATTATGTTACCCATTTAAACATCATTTCAGACCTAATTCAGAGGGTCTGAATCTCTGTAAGTGCCTCTTCAAGAATCTTCTTGATCCTTTGGAACTGCTCCGGGACCAAAGGAGAGGCTTGTATTCGTTGAATAACTGCATCGCGCAATAAATGGAGATGTTCGCGTATTTGTTGCGCGTCTTCACTGCATCGGGTCGCGATCCGTTCTTCGATGGCCACAACCATCGCGCGATTCTGTTCAAGAAACGCTTGCCCTTGTTCAGTGATGACGTAAAGTTTCTTGTTTCCCTCAAGAATTACAGAAACATGGCCGAGATCTTCGAGCATTGCGAGCATCGGATAAATCATCCCGGGACTCGGACTGTAGATCCCCCCGGATTGTTGCTCTAACAGCTTGATCAATTCGTATCCGTGACGTGAATGCTGGGCAATATGCTGCAGGACGACGTAACGCAGCATGCCCGGATCAAGCATACGAGATCTCCGTCGGCCTTGCCCTGATCTGTGGCAAGGCCCGGAACATTTTCCCTCTGGGTCATTGGATAGTTTCATGGGAACCGCCTTTTAGATATATCTAATTATGATATATCTTATAGGGGTACCGTGAAAAATACAAGATCATCACCATTACTCAGGGATAATTTGGGGTAGATCCTTTCCGCTGCAATGGAAGAAGCCAGAGTAGCTTAAACATTCACTCTTTTGTCTTGACTAAAGGGATCCACTATACGTGGGGAGAAGCGCTGGTCAGCAGGTCGTGGGTTCGATCCCCTCACAACCCACCAAATAAAACAGACACTTAGCAAAATAAATTGCTGGGTGTCTTTTTTTGTGTCAACCGAAGGCAAACACATACAGAAAAGCAGAGTTATCAAGACGCAAGTGGATCGTCACCGCCAACAGCGGTGACTGACGTCATCATGGGATTGATTTCAAAATAGGAACATTTCAAATGGTAACCAATGGGCGTATGGCATTAAACCCACCATCAACAGATAAAATCTGCCCCGTAATTTGTGCTTCTTCAAGCAAAAATAGAATAGCCTTTGCCACTTGATCTGGCTGGATCAGTTCACCAAGAGGATACTGTTTTTGTGCCATTTTACGGCTTTGTTCATTGCGCAATAAATGCGCCGCAGCTTTTGTATCCATTAGGCCTGAGCGAACTGCGTTAATGCGAATTCCGTCGCGGGCATGTGTGGCAGCAGAAGCCCTGACGAGCGATTCAAGGCCACCTTTGGCAGCAGCAACCGCTTCATGAAAAGCGACTCCACTCTCTGATACCACTGATGATACGAAAACTGCGCTCCCACCGTTATCACGTTTTTTCCGAAGTGTCACAAATGCCTTTAACATAAAAAAGGCAGAGTCGAGATTGGCTGCGAGACAAGCCCGGTATTGTTCCTCAGATGTTTGTAATAACCCGGCTAACAGAAAAGAACCAGCCAGATGTGCTAGTCCTTCAGGAACTTCATCACGCTCCTTGAAAAAATTAATCACCGAACCTGTACCCGTCATAGTCGATACATCGGCCTGAATAATCGTTATTTCTGATGACTCAAAAATAGCAGGCAAATCTTTTTGACGGGTGACTGCCAGTATCCGCCAGTCACTCTTTAATGCTAAACGAATAAAAGTTTCAGCAAGTGAACCCGAAGCACCAGTTACAATCAACCAAGGTTTCATACACTTTCTCCTGCGAAGAATGGTTATCGTTTCTGGTGTCATTGATTGTATTTTAATTTCTAATATCCTATATAGATTTGTTGTTTCTGAATAGAGGAGAACACCTGATACTTCCATAATATTATTTTACTGATCAAAAAAAATATCTATCGCTGAAATGTCCACATGAAGCAAAATTTTCGATGATGATTTTGGTGCGGGTTATGCGGGACTTAATTTGCTGGCGAACTACCTGCCCGATTATATCAAACTCGACAGAGGGCTGATTATTGATATTGATCTCCACGAACGCCGTCAGGCCATTGTCCATGGCATACAATTGACCTGTCGGGAACTGAATATTGGCATTCTGACAGAAAGTGTGGAAACGCTGCATTAAAAACGGAACATTACTCATTTTTTATGGTCTACACCTATGGTATTTAAATTTTTTGCTCAAAATATGTAAGGAGGTTTTGATGGATCTTGAAAAACAGTCTGATGGCACTTTTCGACTGAGGATGAGCAAAGCCGAGGCTGACAAAGTGTCTGATGCCCTGCTTAAAAAAGCAGGGGATTTTAATCGCTCCACGCTTGATTTTGCCTATCTTTCTGCAGAAGCAGTGCTTTCCATGGATAATGAATTCCGTCAACCGAAGTCATTTTATCAAGGAGAATCTCATGCAGATTAATATTGAAGATAAAATGGTTGTTGCCACAATGACCGCGCGAGAAGCGGGCAAGATTATGGAATCACTGGATAGCATGCCATCCTTACCGGCAGACCTGAAGCCTTTTCAGGAAGTTTTTAAAGGAATCAGCATTCCAGTCAAAAGAAGGGGAGAAGTCAGGCATGAATGGGGAGATCCTCTTGATTTGGATCCAGATATCGGCCCAGCGTAACGAAAAGGCCGCCAATGGGCTTCGCCTGCAACAACTAAAATAGGGTGGTCATCCAGGTCATCCATAAATTACACTTATTGTTTACCGTAGTGCGTGTGCTTGGGTAGTTCATATACTACTCAGCACGTGCTGTGGCTATCTGTCCATCCCATCCAATGTGATCTAATGGTACGGCCTTACGCTCTTTCCCCACCTGTATGCTGAGCTACCAAGCAAAACCTAGTCGGACAAAATTGAACTACAGCCCTTTCGTATTTCAAGGAACCATGAAATTCATGGTATCCCACTCCTTGCAAAATAATGGGTATGTGCTAATTGGGAAGGAAGACAGGGATGGACAAGGTGAACAGATGGCAACAGCACTAGGAAAAAAGGTGGCGGTGAAAGAGGCGAAAACCTACGACTTTGTCTGGGAAGCCACCCTGCCCGGTGCCAAAGACAAGAAAAAAGGCGAAATGAATGCCGCCAGTGCTAATGTGGTGCGGGTAGCTCTCCGCAGACAGGGACTGGTGCCGGTTACAGTGCGCAAAGTACCCCAACCGTTGTTTGGTGAAAAAGGCGTCAAGGAAGCTCAACTGGTCGTCATGGTCCGTCAGCTTTCCACCATGATCAACGCCGGAGTGCCGCTGGTACAGGCTTTTGAACTGCTGATTAGCGCCACCCAGGGTGCAGCCATGAAAAAACTCCTTAAGGGTATCCTTAAGCATCTCAAGGAAGGTGAATCACTTTCTCAGTCCATGGCGCATTTCCCTAAGTATTTTGATCGACTGTTTGTGTCCTTGATTGCCGCCGGTGAACAAGGCGGTATTCTCGACACCATCCTGCTGCGTCTGGCCGAATACCGCGAAAAAACCCTGGCCCTCAACAAAAAAGTCAAGTCCGCCATGTTTTATCCAGCGGCCATCATTACCGTGATGCTGGTGGTGGTGGTGATTTTGATGATTTTTGTGATTCCGGTGTTTTCGCAACTTTTCAGCAGCTTTGGAGCCACCCTGCCCCTGCTCACCCAGATTGTCATCAATATTTCCAACTGGATGAAAAGTCACTGGTATATTGTCGTACTCCTGCCCATTGCCGCCGTGTGGTTATTCATTTTTGCCTACAAGCGCAGCCTGCCCTTCAAAACCGTCATTGACCGGATTTCCCTGAAAATTCCAGTACTGGGTGACATTTTGTTGAAAGGGGCCGTCGCCCGCTTTATGCGCACCCTGTCCACCATGCAGGCGGCGGGCGTGCCCATTCTGGAAGCGCTGGAAACCCTCTCGAAAGTTTCCGGCAATGTGATTATTGAAAACAGCGTATTACGGTCCCGCGATGACGTCGCCGCCGGTGGTCGCATCAGCACCCGCCTCAAAACCGATGGAGTCTTTCCCATCATGGCCACGCAAATGCTGTCTATTGGCGAAGAAACCGGCGCCATCGAAGTCATGTCCGGCAAGGTGGCGGATTTTTACGAAAACGACGTAGAAGAATCCGTCAATCGCCTCTCCACCCTCATGGAGCCCATGATCATGGTGGTGTTGGGCGTGATTGTCGGCACTCTGGTAGTCGCCATGTATATGCCGATCTTCAAGATGGGCGCGGTGGTGACGCATGGGGGGTGAGGGCTTGCCCGAAACCCTGCCCGAAGTTTGGGGTAAAGGCTTTACCTTGATAGAGCTGATGGTGATTATTGCCATCATGGCTATTATCGCGGCCATTGCTATCCCTCAATACAATATCTGGATGGTGCGGGCGCGTATTCAGGGTGCATCAGGTCGCTTGCAGCAGGACATTACCTGGGCGGAAGGATACGCCATCCGTAGTGGCTACCCGGTGCAGGTGTCCGTGAGCAGTGGTGGCACCACTGGTGGCTGCTCATGGAGCATTACCCCCGCAGCCAGCAATGTTCAGCAGCAGGTGCCGCAGATGTCAGTCGCAGAATTTGCCAGCCGTTATCCTAATACGGTCTGCAATGTCAACTCTCCTACCAGTGGAACCTTCAGCATTACTCCAACCGGTATGGTGTATGGCAGCAATAACACCATCACGGGATCTGCCGTAACCTTTGGCAATGCAGGCCAGAATGCCGCCACCTATGGTTACTGGCTGACCCTGCTCAGTGGTGCGGGCAACGTGCGCAATTGTGCTACCAGTGCACCGACTAGCAGCGTGTGTAACTTGCAATGAAAAAGATCGTTTTCGATTCCAAGAAAAACTGGATGATAAATCATGTCCCAAAAGTCCAGTCGGCCCGTTTTGATCAAGGTTTCTGTCAGATCAGCCAGACCAGCCTGCAGCGCATATTGCCTTCTCATCGCGAAGCTGCAACCTCCACTCAGGCAGGTTTAACCCTCATTGAAGCCATGGCTGCTTTGGCGATTTTTGCCATCGGTTCCTTGGGTATTTTAAGCCTGTTCCTCAGCAGTTTTGCCATGACCAATCAGAATCAGAATCTGACATCCGGCTATGAAATTGCCCAGAGTGCCATGGGTGTGCTCCGGGCCAATGGTGCGCAGGCTTTGAGTCTTAACGGAGCCACTGTCAGCGCCAGTCAGGCCAGCAATGCTTTATTGGACCCCGTTTCAGCGGTGATGAGTGCCTACGGGATGCCCCCACAAAGCCAGGTGAGCTTGGCACTTACATCTCTCAACAACAACGGCCTCTGCCCCTGCACGGCCACAGTATCCGTCTCCTGGGATGGTGGAGCACAAACCTATACCACACAAAGCATAGTGGGCTATTGACATGAATCTACTTTCCTCCCCGCAATCAAATGTCAGATGCCATGAAAACGGCCTGACTTTGGTCGAGTTGCTGGTTTCTCTGGTTGTGGTGGGTTTACTGGCTACCGCCATTTTCTCCTTTTTTCTGACGACCAGCCAAAGCGTCAGTCAGCAATCTGCCAGCGGCGAAATGTGGCAGCGCGGTCGTAATGCTTTGGCAATTATGCGCCAGGCTATTGAGTCGGCGGGGTATGGATTGCCACGGATTTCCGACTGTCCCAATGGAATTGCAGCATATAATGCAAATCAGGCTGCTTCGCCTTTTTCCCTGACGGCAATCACGGCTTCTGTGCAAAGCAGTGGTACCTATGACCCAACAGCAACCAGCAACATAAATACATTTTCTTTGATGACAGTTGCTGGGGGCTCATCATTTGGTAACGTGCCGGTAGCGCAAGTTACATCCATTCCCAGTATTTCATCCCAGAGAGTGTTTTTGACGACGACGACATCCATCAGTTCGGGTGATATTTTTATTGTCCAGATTCCTGGGCAAGCCTGTCTGATGGCACAGGTGACCAACCTGGAACCTAATGGAGGTGGAATCGGCATTGTTCATGAGAAAGGTAACTCCAATTACAATCCGTCCGGGGGTTTTAAGACATTAGCTGGTGCCATTTATCCTGGCCTAAGCAGCACGTCCTTTGCCGATGCCAACTTCATCGACCTAGGCAATAATAACTTTACTATTAATCAATTCACCATAGGCGACAGCGGTGGCACAACGACACCTACTCTTTATTTAACCCAGTATACTGTGAGCTCAACTGCGCCTACTCGTCAGGCATTGGCAAGGGGTGTGGTTGATTTACAGATTATATATGGTCTGGGTACGAACGGCGCTGTGCAACAATGGGTTACACCTGAAAACTATACTCTCAGCGCAACACAAAATATAGTTGCAGTACAAATGGCTATGCTGATCCGTTCTTCCCGATATCTACCTAATAGCTTGAGTCCTGCCAGCTTTTCTATTATGGGTAAAACTTACACCGTTCCAACCAGTAATGGCCCAGGTTGTTTACAAGGCAACTGCCGACATTATGAATATCATTTATTTCAGAGCGTGATCCCCGTCCGTAACGGCATTTGGCAGAGAGATTAATAATGGGTCATAACAAATCGAACAATGCAGATATTCAGGATCAAGCAAAAGCGATTGCACAAGCGAATATCAACCTAGAAGAACATGGAGCCATTTTGGTCATCGTACTGGTCCTGATTTTTGCGGTAACACTGGCGCTGTTGGCTTATCTGTACCTAAACAAAGATAACAGTCTGATTGCCTCAAACCTGGCGGTACAAAATGCGGCACAGGATGCGACCGATGTCGGGTTACAGCAAGTCAGTCAATACTTGCAAAATAATGATCCAAGAATAAGTCCACCGTCCTATTACTACTCCAGCATGGACAATGTTCCAACAAGTTATGGTTCAACTTCTATATCTGGCAGACCGGTTGCGCCAACCTTGAAGTTCTGGAATAACTGCACAAGCAATAATTACTGCTTTCAACTTCCTCAAGCGGTGAAATATGGACCATATTTGTTTTACGTTGAATACGTAATATTCCCTGTACCTAGCGTTTCTCCACTCGAAGGCTCTGAATCAGTACAGGCGCCTACTGGATATAGCAATGGAAATGGAATTTTAATAAATAGTTATTACATTGTTTACGTCCACGCAATGAATCAAAATGGCGGCGGATTGGGCGTTACTGTACAATCTATTATTCAAGTACCAGGATGACAGACACATGAATAAGCAGTTTAAAAAATCGATATCCATTCTTCTCGCCCTGGGGATGAATACTCTGCCCTTGCAAGGCTTCATACCTTATGCTCAGGCTGCTGCTAATGGTATTAACATCCCTTCTGGGGAACAACCGCAAATTCTGATTATTCTGGATAACTCCCAGGGAATGGCCGGGGTTATCAAGGGGCCTGACGGGCTTTCGGGAGCCATCATGAGTGGCTCCGGGACTGTGGCAGAAGACGTGAGTTCCAGTTCTCCAGTTTATTATCCGGCAGGAACGGATGGCTTTATCCCGCCTGCAACTGCAACATCAGCAGTTGCCCCCGGTACAAGCGTGCAGTATTCCGTACCCTGTAATTCAAGTTCGCTTACTACATTGGGTCAAACAGCTTGTTCTTCCTTTGATCCTGGAAATATAACCAGTTCCAATGCCTATGTAGACAACTCTGAATCCATGTTTAATGTTTCTGAAAATGCTATCCGTTATATACTCGGTCAGACAACTTATGCAGATAACATCCAGTTCGGATTAGAAACATATTCATCATACAATATATCGCTATCAAATACCTGGGTATACTATATGAGTGCTTCTGACGGATTTAGTTTCGGTCCTAGTTCAACTCCACCATCATCAGGGTTGCATGCCGTAAAAAATCCATGTTACGGATCAGTTAGTAATGGATACTTTACAAATAATTCTTGTGGAGATATTTACTCATACTACAATAGTTATGGAGCTATGAAAAATCTCTACACCTCAGGTCTTTACTCAGATAAATATTTGTATGTTAAAGACACGTCAGATAACCCGATTATTAATGATGTATTGTATGGTCCCGCATCATATTATGCACCTGGCGACACTAATACTGTGGCATCAGGACCATCTGTTTATGGTGGGGATTCTCTTTCATCATACAGCACAAAAAACGTAGGCGTTAACTATTCATACTGGACTAACCCATTAATTAGTAACTTTGAGCCAACTAGCGCTGGTTATTTTCCTCAAACACAACAATACTGGGAATCTCAACGGGGTTACGGTTTCAATGCCAGTACGAATGGTAGCCGTGGGAATGTGGTAGTGGCAATCACAAAAAGCAATGCACAAAATAAAACCAGCATTACCAATGCCATTGTCCCCGAAGTTCTAGACCCGAATATTTCTTACGGTACAACACCCATCACGGCTTCCGCAGGTTACGCGCCTGTGGCTGGGGCATTTCAAACGGCACTGAATTATTTTCAGGGTAATTCTAGTCAAGCGACCTCCGCACCACCTGCCACCTGTGGTAAAAAATACGTGATTTTTATTACCTTTGGACAACCCACCAAGGGCACAGGTGGACACGTTTTCCCACCATTGGGCAGCGCAGCCGCAACGACTTTTGGCGTAACGTCCGTCACATCATCAAATATTACTTCTTCCAGTACTAATAATGCAGCAGTTACAGAAGCCATAAGCGCCATTCAGAATCTTTATAATAATGCTGGAGTAAAAACCTACGTTATTGGCGTGGGCTCTGCTGTCAATCCCAACATCCCTGGCACTACCACACAACAACAAGCAGTAGCGCAACAGGGCCAGTATGTACTGCAAGCAATGGCAAACGCCGGTGACACTAACACGCTTTATACGGCGACGTCGTCCAGCCAATTGCAATCCGCCCTAAACAATATTGTTGCGAATATTCTCGGAAAAAGTGTGGTTTCTTCATATGCTGCACCACCAAGTGTCACGGTAGGTTCACTGGAATTTCTTTTGAAAAATGTCAACCCGGTGACAGGCCAAGGGGATTTATATGCCTATCCGGTCACCAGCAACGGCAGTGTCAGCAGCACTGCCAGTTGGGATGCCAATTCAAATATGACTGCGGCAACACGTTCTGCTGTTTTGTATACGACACCATTGGATAACACCACCACCAACGGTGGAAGGGTACAAACCTTCCCTGCCGTGGCCTCTACAGATTCTGCAGCGTTTGGCACACTCCCTTCCAATCTAACAGCGAGCGACATTGCCCAGTACACCATCAATCCATCCTATGATAACGGAACATATCTGGGTGGAAGAGATTCAGGTTGGTATGTTGGCCTTCCCAGCTCAGCGCCCGCAGAAGTGTTGACTGCCCCCAACAACGCCAGCTTGCTGAATAACGCGGGGTATCTCAGCTTTGCCTCCACTCATACCAATCGTCAGAACGCCGTGCTGTTCTCAGATAATGATGGATTTCTCTATGCGCTGGGATATCAAAATGTCGCCACTAGCAGCAGTTCTGCCCCTACCGGACCCACGCTGCTCTGGGGGTGGATGCCTGGTGCCTTGTTACCCTCTTTACAAAATTATCCTTCATTCTGGCAAGGCAACAATATGGGTAACTTTGCGAGTATTGACGCTTATGACAATTCCGACAGTAAGTGGCATACCTATGTAGTAGGTGTAGCAGGTAACGGAAGCATCTACTATGACCTACAGCTCACCGGGACCAGCGCCCCCGATCTAGGAAACGTTGTTGCTCAATATAATTATTCCGGCTATTCACAACCCGTAGCAAGTGCCCCTGTTTTCTATCAGGTCAATACACCTGGCGCCAGTAATTTCGGCCAAACCTGGGCGCTTTTTGCTATTAATAACAGTTCAGGGAGCAATCTGGGCATTCTCAATGTGAGCAGTGGAGCATTCGCACTAGATCCATTACCCACCACAATTAACAATACGGCCGCGCCCTACATTGATAGTAATGGTAATTTATTTTTGGGAAATGGTAGCGGCAAAGTTTATGAGATGACGGCGGCGAATCTCAGCACGGTATTAAGCAAGAAATCCAATTATTCCATACCTTCTGGGGACTTTACATCAATCGGTAATTATACCACGAACTGGCCCAGTGGCCTCAATACAAACGTACAGTTCATTGGTGGAACATTTTATCAGGGAAAAAATTACCTGCGCGTTCAGGGGCCGAGTGGAATAACCTTGTTCAGCAATTCCACCGGAATCTGGTCACCGGTATGGACCACTTATTCTGGGGGTGCTGGTGAATGGAGCGGGAGTAGCGCTAGTAGTTACACTTCGAATACCACCATTACACCTCTACCCTCTGGGTCAACGATTACTGATCAGGCTTTAATTAACAGTGGCAACGTTATAGTGCCTGTTACCGTTCCACCATCAAGCACAGAAACCTGCGGTGTCAACACAGCGGCATATTATATTTATTCATTAAGTAATGGGATTTTCCCTTCCAGTGCTTATGTTTCAACTGGCGGAACTCCGATTACTCTAGACGCTCAAGGAGGATATGTCATTGGTCAAGGCAATGCGTTAACGCCCTCGGTAACTGTGTTTAATGGCAGCTTACTTCTCCAGGGCGCTGCCAGCAAAAACACCACGGGTGGAACTTCAGGATTTGCCTCGGCATTGGGCGTGGGCCTACCTCTAGGTGGTCCAGTTGCCTGGCGTCTGGTTTTACAACATTGAACATGCGGGGAAACAGGCAGCCAACCACTAGCGTGCAGATGTTGCCGTATTCAAGTGTAGTCAGTATAGTAGCTGGAATAAAGGTACCTGGTGGTTGTCGCGTCGTCAGATGAATCAGAGGGTAGTGTCGAACTTACATTTCGGCATTCATAATGCTTCGCGTTCATCACCATGATGCTCTACAACCAGCTCCATCTTTCAATTCTTGAAGGCCAATTCTGTCAGGATGCGAACGGCCTGCGAATTGCCGTTTGTGAAAATTTTCGTGATCACTATGACTACCCTACGATAGAGGCGAATTTTCTCAGGTCAAGATAGTTCGAGGCGACGCTCAATACGTCCGATGCGCTCAGCCAGCTTGTTCAGCGTGATCTGCTGTCTGGCATCAGTTTCCTCACTCAGATTGATCCCACGCTTCACCAGTATCATAGCTTGATCCAGTCCAGACATACGGTGTTTCAGGTCGCCCATATCATTAGCGATTTGATCCACAAGCCACCTATATGACGTTCGCCGTACCTCGCGCGGCTCTAACTGGAAAAGTTGCTCGCCGATATGTGGGTTGGTCAGCAGAATGGTCGAGGGCTTGTTCATCGGAGCCAGAAATTCATACAAGCGCGCCAAATCGGAAAGCGCCTTGCTGGTCCACTTCAGCTCCATCAACGCGGCACCGGCAGCGGCTGGTCAGTGCTAAGGCTCTCCGCCCACGCTTGCACGGCCTGGTGATCGATGACACGGCCGGCGTCTACGTCAGCCAGCGCTACTAGGGTCAGTCTGTCGCGCTCCTCTTCCTGGGCGATCCAGGCGGAAAGCGCCTGTTTTACGATCAATACTGTTTAGATAGGTAATTTTCTGTCAGAATAACCGCCATGTTTTGTTTCTGGGGAGACATGGCAATGGCACGTACCAAAGCACAATTACCTGTAGGCGCTCGTCTGGCCGATTATCTGACGGTGGGCTATCTGGCGATGCGC
>NZ_MOAD01000001.1:1380464-1394062 GCF_001931655.1 Acidithiobacillus albertensis
TTCCGGTCGCGCTGTTACCAGTCGGGGTAAGCGTAACCCACGCGGAGTGCGCCGAAAAATGAGTTCATATCCAATCAGGGATAGAGGCGATCCATTAAGGGTTCCCTGTAACCCGTGCGCCGTGATCGTTACTAACTAAACATTATTGGTTTTACGATCCAGCCGCGCGAACGCTCAAGTCGTGAAGCCATCTGATCTACCTTGTCTGCCAACGGAAGCGGTACGTGTGCGGTCAGCACTTTGGTTGCTGCGGTCATGTTGCACCTCCTTGATGTCCATCGGGCACGAGCCTTTCTGATGTGGTTTGGTTTTTTTCAAATCATAGTGATTAGTTTTGAATCAGTCAAAGTTTCGAGAACCAGCGTTACCGCTGAGAAATACTGTAAATACATAGAGGTACATAAACCCTTTCATCTGCTTATAGTCGATCTATCGCCGTAACCTCGAATTGGGAAAAAACATCCATAAAATAGTATCCAAATAAACTAATAGTAGATATTATAGTATTTATTATGGATATTTTGCCTAACAAAAAGCTGCAGCGGACTGAACCGGCTCATGGTCCATCCCGCCGCATGGAGTCCTCCCTGCGGAGCCTTGCCGAGCGGCTGAAACGCGCCCGTAAGCGCCGTGGATGGTCACAAATCGAAATGGCCAGATTACTGCAGGTGAGCATTGTTACCTACCGCAAAATGGAAAAGGCGGACCCGGGGACCGCCATTGGCACCTGGGTGGCGGTTTTGTCTTTACTGGGGATGCTGGGGGACCTTGATAACCTGCTGTTGTATGACCGTGACTACCAGGGGGCGGCCCTCGAACAAAGCCTGCGTACCCGCCGTCGATCCAGAAGTGTTTCACCCGATGATCTGGCGGATAGCCTATGAGCCGCACGGATAATGCGCCGTTGTTCTATGTGTACGTCTGCCCGGATGCGACACAAAGGTACCTGGCAGGCATTTTGACTTACCACGAAAGCGCGGCGATCAGCACCTTTCAGTATGTGCGCAGTTATCGTGAACGCGATGATTTGCCGCCCATCGCCCCTATGCCCGCATGGCGGAAAGACGGCCCGCCGATATTGACCCAGATAATGAACCGGGGACTTCCGGGACCGATTCGGGATGCCTTGCCGGATTACTGGGGCACGCTGGTTTATGCCAAAAATCTGGGTATCGCAGTAGAGTCCGTGCAATTCTCGGACTTATTGCAGGCGGATGTTCAGGATCGCCCCGGATTTCTGGCCTTTTCCAGAGACCTGGAGAGCGGTCCGGTGATCCCCGCGCCCGTGAATAGGACCGATGACGTGCCGGATCTGTCTGCGATTGTGCAGGCCGTCGAATCTCTGGAGCAGGAAGGCCCATCATCCTATCCCCTGCAGCCGTTGGCCTATTTTCTGGTACAAAGAACCAGTATGGGGGGCGCTCGCCCGAAACTCTCGGTTTACCACCAGGGGCAAATGTGGCTGGCCAAGCTGCCCGCCTATCGGGACAGTTATGACGTAGGTCTCCTGGAGCAGGCCACCATGATACTGGCCCGCCGCGCTGGAATCAGAACGCCGAATACCGAATTGTATCCACTCCAGGATGGTCGCCATGTGTTTCTGTCGCAACGCTTTGACCGGGTCGGCACCCCAGAAAACAGGCGGCACCTGGCCATGGTCAGTGGCCTGTCTCTTTTGAATTTCGATGAAAGCGAAAACCGGCTAGGCAGTTATCCTGACCTGGCCAACCATCTGAGGATGTTCGGGGACCTGTCTGGAGCGACGGAGCTTTTCAGGAGAATGATCTTCAACTGGCTGGTCCGAAATACGGATGACCATCTGCGTAATCATGCGGTAATTCTGGGCGTGGACGGAACCTGGCAATTATCACCGGCATATGACATCAACCCAACGCATAGCCGCCCCAGTCTGCATACCCGGTTCGACTTATCCATCGCTCTCGGTAAAGAAGGGCGTCAGGCTACTTTGCAAAACGCGCTGTCCATGGTGGAGGCCTTTGGTCTGGATAGGTCGGAAGCGACACATATTGTCCACGAGTGCTGTGAAGCGCTGCAAGGTTGGCGTGCGGTTTTGCAGGACCTGGGATTGTCACAGAAAGACATCAACTTTTGGGAGCACAGTTTTTCAGACCAAAGTAAAAACGTTCTTTCTTCCAATTCTTGAAGGCCAGTTCCGCCGGGATGCGGACGGCCTGCGAATTGCCATTTCTGAAAATTTTCGTGATCACTTGGTCCCCCCTCCCCCATTTTACCTATGCCCGGTTCTATTCCGGCCCGTTTGGGTAGCAATGTAAATACATGGATGTACATGAGCCCTGCCACCCGCTTACAGTCGCCTGGACGAGTAGCGTCATTTGTACTAACATGACACCCAACGTACACCACAAGGACGGTTGCCATGCTGACCACAAACACTACGACGCGCTCGGCCCGCCTTGGACTGCGCGCAACACCGGCTCAGGAAACTGTACTGCGTCGCGCCGCCGAGGTCGCCCATAAATCACTGACTGATTTCATTCTCGATGCCGCTTACCAGGCTGCCGAGCAGACCCTGCTCGACCAGCGCCTGTTCATGGTGACCGGCAGTCAGTATCAAGCGATTCTGGAAATGCTCGATCGGCCAGAATCTGACAACCCCGGATTGGCCGATCTGTTCTCCCGAGCCCCGGTGTGGGCCAAAAAATGAGCTTGTCCGCGCCGCAGCCACTCGATGCGCAACATCGGCTGGAAGATTTTGACTGCGGTAAATCCGGTCTCACCGACTGGCTGTTGCGTCACGCCCGCCAGGCGCAAGGTAGCGGCTCGGCGAGAACCTTCGTGGTTTGTGATAAAACTCGTGTTGTCGGTTATTTCAGCCTGACGGTGGGCCAAATCGATACACTCGATGCACCTGAACGCATTCGTCGGGGAATGGGACAGTACCCGATTCCGCTAGTTATTCTTGCACGCCTTGCCGTGGATCTCGATTATCAAAAACAAGGTATCGGCTTTAGTCTTTTGCAAGATGCTATCCATCGGGCGCTTGCAATTGCCGAGCATGCGGGCATCCGGGCTTTGCTGACGCACCCCCTTGACGCCGATGCTGATGCATTCTATCGCCGTTTCGGATTCGAACCGACGCCAGACGACGACCGGCAACTCATCCTGCTTTTGAAGGACGCGCGGCGCTTCGCTGAATAAGATATCGGACAGGCCAGCCCCGCCTGGCGTTTCTTGCTGAACCATTCAGCATAATGGTTTTGTTCTGTATCCATGTCCGCGCCTCAATTATCCACCCAGTTTTCCATAGTCAGACCGGGGAACATACGAAAATCGGCCTCGTTGTTGGTTACCAGGGTAGTGTTTAAGGCAATAGCATGGGCAGCAATCAGTTTATCGAGCGCGTCACGGGAGTGTTCTCTTGTGGCCCATCTGACCGGTCCGTAAGCGCGGGCGACTCGCGAGTCGAATGTGGCGACGGGAATATCCTGCAGCAGATCGTCCAAAGCCGCCTGATTGGCAAGCTGATTTTCTGCCGAGCAGGTGATGCCGTATTCAAGTTCAGCCAGCGTAATAGCTGAAATAACGACATCCCCCACAAAACATGCTTCAAATTTTTTTCGTACCGATGGTGGTTGCCATTTCATCAGATAAATACAAATGTTGGTGTCGAGCATATATTTCGGCTTCATAATGCTTCGCGTTCATCTTCCCGGTTGTCACCACGTCCAGTTGCCATAAAATCCGAAGAAAACCTGGCAAATTTCTCAAGGACGTTACCCATACGCCGCTGCGCCGGGCGAATGCGCAGTTCATCGCCGTGACGCTCTATGACCAGCTCCATCTTCCAATCCTTGAAGGTCAACTCCGCCGGGATGCGGACAGCCTGCGAATTGCCGTTTCTGAAAATTTTCGTGATCACTTGGTCCCCCTCCCCCATTTTACCCATGCCCGGTTAGATTCTGGCCCGTTTGGGTAGCAATGTAAATACATGGATGTACATAAAACTGGTTATTTCAGCCTGACTGTGGGCCACACCGGCAAATACAGCTTGTAGGGTTGATCATGGCAGGCAATAAAGCCATAGTGCTTGTAGACAGGAATATTTCAACGCAATGCTGTTCCGTGATCTGGTTGAGCGCCATGATATTGCCCACCCCAAAGCTGTCATTGATCTCGCACACTGCTTGATGGACAACATCGGATCGCTCTATTCCATCAACAATCTGACCGGTTATCTGAAATCCCTGGGGCACAAGGTACCCAAATCCGCCGTAGCCGATTATCTCGAATGGTTCGAGGATGCCTTCATTCTGTTCACAGTGCGTATTTTTGATGCTTCGTTGGCCAGGGTGAACACCAACCCCAAGAAAATTTACTGCGTCGATCATGCCCTGGTGACGTCAATCAGCTCCGGCATTTTGGTCAACTCGGGGCATCTGCTGGAAAACCTGGTGTTTACCGCGTTGCGACGGCTAACGCCGGATATTTATTATTACAAAACCAGGATGGGCCGGGAGGTGGATTTTATCACCGGTCGGACAGGCCAGTCCCGCATGCTTGTTCAGGTGTGCGAATCAATGGCCGATCCGCATACCCGCAAACGGGAAACCACTGCACTGACCGAAGCCATGTCCGAACTTCAACAAGCCCAAGGCATTATCGTAACGCGTAACGAGGAAGAACAAATTCCCGTCTTTTCAGGTAAAATTGACGTAGTCCCCGCTTGGCGTTTCCTGCTGAACCATTCAACATAATGGTTTTGTTCTATATGCCAGTGCGCGCCTCAATTATCCACCCAATTTTCCACAGTCAGGCCGGGGAACACACAATTGGCTTTCTTCACGGGTCGTAAGGGGGCTGTTGATCTAAACCCAATGCCTCACGTTTCTTGACGATGGCGGCGGCGATGGCGGCGCCGAGGATGTAGGTACCGGCCCGCAGGGCCTGGAGGAGCCATGGGGGGATGGTCAGCGCCTCCGGATGGTGAACGGCGAAGTCGTGGAGGAGATGGGGGTCGATGTAGCCCGAGACGGCCGCTCCGAGGATCACCGCCGTCACCAGGGTGACCACCCAGGCGCGGCGGCGCTGGCCGAGAACGGCATAAGCCAGGCGAAAGGCGATGGCCCCGAGCAGGGCGCTGAACAAACACTCGATCAACAGGATACGCAGCATTTTCAATTCCTCGGGGAAGTGTGTTGAGAGAATGGGCGCATCATTGCATCCGATGCCGGAACAGCCATGCAGCCGCCGCCATGGAACACAGGGCGATAATGGCCAGGGGCCAGTATTGGGGCCAGAGCATGGGAATGTTGTCCCCTTCCAGAAAAACGCCGCGCACAATCACCAGAAAATAGCGCATGGGGTTGAGATAGGTCAGGTATTGCACCGCTTCGGGCATGTTGGCGATGGGGGTGGCAAAACCCGAAAGAATGATGGCCGGCACCAGAAAAATGAACACGCCGAGCAAACCCTGCTGCTGAGTGACCGACAGCGAAGAAATCATCAGGCCGATACCGACTGCAGCCAGCAGGAACAAAGCCAAACCAGCTATCAGCGCGAGAATGCTGCCGACGAAGGGCACCTGAAACCAGAACACCGCCACCAGCACAATAAACAGTCCTTCCAGCGCACCAATCACAAAACCCGGTATAGCCTTACCCAGCAGGATTTCTACGGGGCGCATGGGCGTCACCAGCAATTGATCAAAGGTCCCTTGTTCCCGCTCCCGGGCTACGGACAAGCCGGTGACCAGCAGGGTCACCACCAACACCAGCAGTGCCACAATACCCGGCACAATAAACCAGCGCGACAGCAGATTGGGGTTAAACCACGAACGCACAATCAGTTGCGCCGGTGGCCTTCCCCAGTGGTGTTCCTGCGCCCAGCGTACATCGAAGTGCATCAACACCGTATTGACATAATTCAGGGCCAGGGTGGCCGTATTGGAGTTACGGCCATTGATGATCACCTGCAAGGGAGCGGGATGATGCATGAGCAAATCGCGGGTAAAGTGCGGGCCGATATTCAGGACGAGCAAGGCTTTTTCATTATTGATGAGCGGAGCAATTTGTCCTTCGTTTTCAATGGTTGCGACCTGCTTAAAGGCTGTGGATCCCTGAAATTCGCCCAATAATTGCCGGGAAGCAAAGCCGCTGTCCTGGTTATAAACCGCATAGGGAATATGGTTCAGGTCGTAGGTAGCGGCATATCCAAACACAAGCAGCTGGATAATTGGCGGTCCTATCAGTACAAAACGACTTTTTTTATCGCGCAGGAGCGCAAGAAATTCCTTGATCACCAAGGCCCATATACGTGCCAGCATCAGTCTAACCTCTTGCGCGAACGTCGCCAGGTAACCCCCAGAAAAAACAGGGCCATCAACAACAAGGCCAGACTATTCCATAGGATGATGGACCACACATCACCGACAAGAAACACCGTCTGCAGGATGCTGACAAAGTAACGGGCGGCAACAATGTGGGTCACCAGGCGGATAGGCGCGGGCATCGATTGGATGTCAAAAATGAAGCCGGACAGAATGAAGGCCGGTAAAAAGGTGACAATGATGGCAATTTGCCCGGCCACAAACTGGTTGCGGGCCGCACTGGAAATCAGCAGACCCATGCCCAGCGCCGCCAGCAGAAAAAGTGCCGAACAGACCAGCAACACCCAGAAACTCCCCACCAGCGGGACAGCAAAAAGCCAGACGGCCAGAGCCACCGACAACAGCAGACCACCCATACCCATGATGAAATAAGGTATCAATTTACCGAGCAGAATCTCGGCCATGGTGACCGGTGTAGCCATCAAGGCTTCCATGGTTCCACGTTCCCATTCCCGCGCCACCACCAGCGCGGTCAGCAAGGCGCCAATGAGTGTCATGATGACGGCAATCAGGCCGGGAACCAGAAAATCGCGACTGCGCAAGGCTGGATTGAACCAGATGCGTGGTTCGGCATTGATGGGGATAATCAGCGGCTTGCCCGCATTGAGGGCGCGCTGTTGCAGCCAGTTTTGCCAGACACCCTGCATATAGCCTTCCATAATGCGGGCGTTATTGGCATCCACCCCGTTGACCAGCACGCCAATGGACGCCGTTTTCCCCTGAATGACCTGGCGACTGAAATCAGCACGCAACCAGACAATCCCGTCGGCCTTTCGGTCCATGACTGCCTCCCGGGCCTGATGCAGACTGCCGTATATTTCCGGGGTGAAATACGGTGAATGTTGTAGCCCACCCACAAATGCGCTGGTTTCTGCGGTGGGTTGGTCCACGACAACAGCAATGGGGATATGACGGGCATCCAGCGAGACACCGTAGCCAAATAAAAACAGCAGGAATACCGGCAGGACAAAAGCAATGGCTATGGCCGAGGGGTCGCGCAAAATCTGGATGAACTCCTTACGAATCAGGCCGCGCAGACGCTGCAGATTCATGAGGATCTCCGGATTTGACTTTCGTGATGCTCAATCAGGAGGATGAATGCGTCTTCCATGCTGGGGTCAGGATGTTCTTCGCTGCGGGCCTGGGCGCGTACCTGTTCGGGACTGCCCTGGGCCAGCACTTCGCCGAGCGACATCAGGACCAGGTTGTCGCAATATTCGGCCTCATCCATGAAGTGGGTGGTAATCATCACCGTCACCCCGGCTTCTGCCAGTGCGTTGACCCGCTTCCAGAATTCCCGCCGGGCCAGAGGATCGACGCCGGAAGTGGGCTCGTCCAGAAAGAGAATGGGGGGCTCGTGCAACAAGGCGCAAGCCAGGGCCAGGCGTTGCTTGATGCCCAGGGGAAGCTCGTCGACATTGACGTCGCGATAGTCTTGCAACTGGAACTCCCGCCGCGCCCAATCCAGTCGCTGCCGTCGCGCAGCCCCGCGCAAGCCATAGGCTGACGAGAAAAAGGCCAGGTTCTGGTCACAACTGAGATTGCCGTAAAGAGAAAACTTCTGGGAGACATACCCGATGCGGGCCCGCGCCTGGGCACTGGCGTGGCGCATGTCCACCCCGGCTACACGCAAAGTGCCCGATGAGGCGGGGAGCAGACCGCAAAGCATGCGAAAAGTCGTACTTTTCCCGGCACCATTGGCCCCTAACAGGCCAAATATCTGCCCTTTCTGAACGCTGAAACTATTCCCCTTGACGGCTTCGAAATGCCCGAAAAACTTGCAGAGATCGTGCACTTCAATGACGGTTTCCGCTGTGGATTCCGCCCTGGGTGGCACCGAAGAAGCCTGCTGCGCAGGTTCTGCCGCCACCGTATTGCTGGTCACCAGCGTATCAGACGTGGACATGGCAGCACCCAGCAAATCCACAAAAGCATCCTCAAAGGCCGGAGCCACTGCTTGCCAGTTCTCCCCTGCCCGTGCTTCGGGCTGGGTCGTGGTCCGGCAAAGCACCCGCACGCCATTGGCAAGAATACGCGCATCCTGAATACCCGGACGGGCTTGCAGGGTTTCGCGGAGATGTCGCTTGCTGGCCGTTTGCTGGCTCACCAGAAAACAGCGGCCTTGAAGCGGCGCACTGAATGCCGCCGGAGTGTTCTTTTTAAGCAATTTACCCTGATGTAACAGAATGATTTCGTCGCAGCGTTCGGCCTCATCAAAATAGGCCGTACTCATCAACACGGTCAGGCCTTTTTCGCGCAAGCCCTGAATGATTTCCCAGAGTTCACGGCGGGCAATGGGATCCACGCCCACGGTCGGCTCATCCAGCAGCAACAATTGCGGCGCCCGTAACAGGGCACAGGCCAGGCCCAGCTTCTGTTTCATTCCGCCGGACAGGTCTCCGGAAGGCCTGGCACCAAAAGGACCCAGCGCCGTCAGCTTGAGCAACTCCTGCTGGCGGCTCCGCACCGCCTCGCGACTCAAACCTTGCAAGTCGGCAAAAAGATCCAGGTTTTCCTGTACGCTGAGTTCTTCATACAGACCAAAACGCTGGGGCATGTAGCCAATGTGTTTCTGAATCGTGCTGGCCTGGTTGCGGGTGTCGGCCCCCAGAACGCTGACCGTTCCGCTATCAGGCAAAAGCAGACCCGTAGCCAGACGCATCAGGGTGGTTTTGCCTGCACCGTCCGGCCCTAATAGCCCGGTAATCGTGCCGGCCTCCAGGCTGATATTTAAGGTATCCAATGCCTGCACCCTATTCTTGCCACGGGCAAAGCTTTTGCTGACTTCAGCAAAATACAGGGGCGTAACCGCTTCGCTCACGACTCAATTCCCGCAGGGATGCGCAGACAATTTTTGCGGAGGATTGTTTTGCAAGGAGATATGCACGGTAACCGGCATTCCGAGACGCAACTGATGCCGGGGGTTACAGGCATAAACCCGCACCCGGTAGACCAGTTCGGTGCGCAATTCGGTGGTTTGTACGGTCTTGGGTGTGAATTCTGCGGTGGGCGAAATGAAACCCACCCAGCCGGAAAAAGTTTTGCCGGGGAAAGAATCACTTTGAATATTCGCTTTCATGCCCAGGCGAACTTGACCCAGTGCCTTTTCGGGCAGGTAGGCACGTACCCAAACCGGATTATCCAGTGCCAGGGTAAACACCGGCGTCTGCGGAGAAACCATATCGCCCGGCTCCAGAATGCGGTCCTGGACCACGCCGGTATCGGGCGCATAGAGGCGCGTATCCACCAGCTCGCGCTGCGCTAAAGATAAGGCCGCTTTGTCCGCCTGCAGCACATGACGCGCTGACGCAATGTCTTCCTTACGCGGGCCTTTAACTGCCAGAGACAGGGCCTGTTGGGCATGTTCGGCATTGGCGCGGGCCGTCTTCAGGGCAGCCGCCGCGTTATCAGCGCTTTGTCGGGAAACATATTGCTGGGCGGCAAGGGACTCCTGGCGTTTCCAGGTACTTTCGGCGTTGATCATGGTCGCCTGGGCAGCGGCAACCTGGGCGCGAGCTTCGGCAATTTCTTCGGGGCGGGAACCGGCCAGCAGGCGCGCCAATACCTGTTGTTGCGCAGCCACCGCAGCGCTGGCTTTGTCTACCGCATCCTGAAAGCGCACAGGATCAATTTCTGCCAGTAACTGGCCTTTTTTGACCCGATCGCCCTCCTGAACCAACAGGTTAAGCAACCGACCATTATCGTTAAAGGCTGCCTGCACCTGACGGATATCGACGTTACCATAAACGGTTACCTGATCGCTGGGTGCAGCCGGTCGGGTTTGCCAATAAGTGACTGCGCCTGCAATGGCCAGAGCCACTACCGCAATAATGATCAGCTTTTTTTTCTGGATAGCCATACGTTAATACTCCTTGGCTGATGTGTTATGGGGTGAGGTTCCTGACCAACAAGGCATTGATAGACTGCAAATCTGCCATATTGATTTGTCCGGAAGCCGCCTTGAGCTGCACCCGGGCGATCACCTGGTTGTAGAAAGCGACGTTGTAGTCCTGCTCGGCCCGCACGTAGTCGGTGGCGGTGTGCAGCAGGTCAATAATGGAGCGGGTACCCACTTCATAGCCCTTGCGCGTTCCTTCCAGAGATAATTTGGCAGAATCCACAGTTTCTTTGGCGGCCTTGAGCTGCGCCACACTGTTTTTCAGATTGAGAAAGGCGGTTTGGGTGTTCAGAGTGACTTCATCGCGCACATTGGCGACATGATCCACACTGGCTACGGTTTGCGCCTGGGCTTTTTGCACGGAGGCGGAAATATTGCCGCCTTCATACAGGGGGACCGACAAGTTCAGGCTGACGCCGGCCTGATTCATGACCAGCCCCGGAAAGGGATTCCCGAGGGCATGCTGGGCTACGCCCTGCAGATTGACTACCGGCCAGCGGGCGCGCTGATGGTATTGGACTTCCTGCTGGGCGGTGTGGAGCTGGGCCTGGGCCTGGTGCATCAGCGGCTGATCCTGAACAGCACTGTGCACCCAGCTCTGCATATCATCAGGCTGCGGCCCCAGGGCCCGATAATGGCCTAAAGATTCCAGCACGCCGATGGGATGATGGGTCAGGCGCTGTAACTGTTTCTCGGCGATCGCCACCCCGTTGCTGGCTTTGATGAGATCGGCTTCGGCGGCATCAACCCGGGCTTGGGCCTCACGCACGGCGATAATGTCTCCCGTGCCTATTTTCAGGGTGGCTTCGGTTTGCCGGTAAATGCTCTCCAACAGCGATTTCTGTTTTTGCGCCACCCGTTCCTGAGCCTGGGCTTCCAGCACCCCGAAATAGGCCGTGGCGACCTGCAGGGCGAGCTGCTGTTCGGTGTAGGTCAGGCCGGCAGCGCTGGCTTGGATGCGGGAATCTGCCTGTTTCAGCGCCGTCCAGGCCTGGCCGTTGAATACGGATTGGGTGATATTGACGCTGTAGCTGTCGGACAAATAGGCGCGATTAATGTCGATATTGCCAAAGCCGGTAATGTCGGCGGTATTGAAGCCCACCGCTGCACCAACCCCCACATGGGGCAGCAAGGCTGAACGCGCCAGGGGCTTGTCCTGCATTTGCGCGGCCAGTTCGGCGCGGGCCTGGGCCAGTACCGGGTCGGTATGGTAGGCCTGCTGATAGGCGTCAATCAGGTTTTCTGCCCAGGCAGGGCTTGTACCCAGAAAGCAGGTCACCACAAGGGAGGACCAGAAAATGCGACTAAGGCCCATTATTATGCCCTTATTAAGATAAGTGGGTGCCAAAATAGCGGATATGCATATTTCCGTCAAACCATTATCCGGCGCAACAACACAACATGGGCGTTGCTTATTGCGCCGGTCAGTCAGTCTGCCAAAACCAGTCTGCGAATAAGATAAAAGGGCTCGACCGGCCCCACCGGCCCGGCAGCCTCATGATGTGCCACTGTAACCCGTAGCCCGGCGTACAAGGTCACAGCGCCCTCAAGTTCCTGAAATGCTTCTTTGCTCCAGTGTCTGGTCGATAAGTTCATGCTAAGGCTCCTGTTTGGATGGCAAATAATTATTCAAGCCCGGTCAGAGCATCGAAAATCGGTTCGGCGTCACCAATCATTTTAGTTGCCATGGCAAAGCGTACAATGCGTACCGTCTCCAGAACCTTATCCTTGGGAATGCCCTGCAGAGCAATCTTGTCAGACATTGCCCGGACGCAAGCCGGGCTGCTGCCCGCCAGTGCAGCTGCAAGGTAGACCAGAACGCGCGTCTGTTCATCAAGAGCGCCCTCCTGAGGCATGGCATACATGCGTGAGCGCATGTGCTCCTGAATCAGGCTTTCATCCACCACCGTGGATTTCTCAATGGCAGCCGGCACACGGCCCATGCCGGCACGCATTTTGGCCAATAATTCGTGGGCAGTGGGGGTCGTTGTGTTACTCATGATGCACTCTCCTTTTGACAAGTCGTTAAAACGTATGGGTCCTTTATAGGAAGACGGACCAGCCCTGAAAAGGATGCACATTTCTTACTGATAAAGACGGAACGATGATTCGAGGCATGGCTCAAGGCAGTGCCGCGACCTTGGCCCAGCCGGTTCAGGACGGCTTTTTGTGAGGGAGATGACAACAGACCTGACCCGAATCTGCATCAAACCGTACTTCACAGACGGTCATTAAAGCCGCACGCAGGCGCAACCGGGCACGCAATAACCGGGATTTGGCGGCAGCCAAACTGAGGCCATGGGATGCGGCATAGGCTTTTTGGGTCATCCCCTGCAATTCACAACAGGTGAGGATATCGCGGTCAGCCGCTTCGAGAAGGGTGAATACATGTGGCAAACAGTCGGCCAGCGAATCCACGGCAGGAACTTCTGCAACTGGTTCTGCAAGTTCTTCTGGAAGATCAACATAGTCGCGCTGACTGCGGAAGTTGTCCGTCAGCACATGGCGGGCTACGGTGAATAACCAGGCCCGGGGCTCGCGCAATTCACAAAACCTGCGACCTTCATGCAGCGCTTTAAGAAACACCAACTGCAGCAGGTCGGCAGACAAATCATCATCTCCCAGACGGTGCCGTAGAAAACCGAATATTTCTGCCTGGTGCATTTTCCAGGCATGGGTGACGCAGGTTTCCAATGGTTTCAGGGCATGATTCATGGCCGCTATCATAAGCGTTTGAGCGCGTGCCTCACAAGAAAACTATAAACTGATTGAAACTCGGCCCGGGCGGCTATGCCCATACCTTCCATTGACATTCCAATATCCCCTGTGGCGGGGCTTCTTCCTAGAAAAAACATCAATCCCGCAGCAGATGAGATGCAGGACCAAGCCTTCGCCCAGGTCCAGACGGAGTTCCAGAGGACTTCCTATAAGAAAAAAATTTATAGAAAATACGATAACTCTTTGTATAACATATAAATAGAGACTAACACTATGACACCGATAAAGATATCATTCAACGCCGCTTTACGCTGTCCCAGTTTATCGGCACTCAGTGCTCCCAACCATCCTCCCAATATTCCCCCAGCTATGTATTCTGCAGCAATATGCCAGTCTACGAAGCCATCCAGCGAATAGCTGACGGCGGTCGCTGTGCCTAGGGCTCCCACAGCTAACAATGAGGAAGCGACGGCATTCAAAATAGGCAAGCGCCCAGAACGCATCAGTGCAGGAACAATGAGAAAACCACCGCCAATGCCAAAAAATCCTGACAAAATGCCAGTACCACCGCCATAAAAATATACACAAGCATGCCGCTTGCATGTTTTATGCGCA
>NZ_MOAD01000001.1:1394162-1458075 GCF_001931655.1 Acidithiobacillus albertensis
GTCCCGGTAATATGTGCCGCGAGAGAGCATGAAGTAGATGATGCGCAGCATTTTGTGGGCCAAGGCGATAATGGATCGTTTATGACCTCGGCGCACGACCAGGTTCTGGAATTTGGTGGGCAGAGCGCATTGGGTGCGACTGGCGGCATGGGCGCATTCGCACAAGACGCGGCGCACGTAAGGATTCCCTTTCCGGGTGCGACCACTTTTGCGCTTACCGGCCGATTCGTTGTTGCCCGGGCACAGACCGGCCCACGACGCCAGGCGATCGGCACTCCCGAAGGCCTTCATATCGTCCCCGATTTCCACCAGCAATAAGGCAGCACCTATGGTATCCACCCCCGGCAAGGTCTGCAGCAAGGCCAGGGCATGCTGTTGCAGGGCCAAACCGTCCAACAAGCGGGTATCGAAGCGCGCGATCTGCGCTTCCAGGGCTTCGATATGGTGCATCACTTCGTCCAGAACAAAACGATGGCAGGCACTCAAATCGCCCTGCAACGCATCCAGAATCTCCTCCCGGCTGGCCTTGAGGCGATGGCTCGCCAGGGACAGTACCTCCTGAGGCGTGGCGCCCTGAATCAGCGCCTTGATCATGGCGCGTGCCGATTGACCATGAATGTCGCTGACCACCACGCCCAGGCGGATCCCCCCGTCGGTCAGCACCTTGTGTAGCCGGTTTTTTTCGGAGGCCAGCATGCCGACCAACTTCTGTCGTTGGCGGGTAATCAAGCGTTATTCCCGCAGTGGCGCTGGCGGGACAAAGGAACCGCGTAACAAGCCCGCGCGCGCCAGCATGGCCAGCCATTCCGCATCGCCGACATCGGTTTTGCGACCGGGCACCTGTTTGACGTGACGGGCATTGACGACCTGGGCACGAATGCCGACCTGCTCCAAAGCCGCATAGGGACTTTTCCAGTAAATCCCGGTACTCTCCATGACCACTGCATCCGACTGCCAGGTCGCACACCAATCCGCCAAGGCCCAGCGGTCTTTCTTGAAGCTGCCAAACTGACGGCGCTCTACCTCCACAGTGCCATCCGGGTTACCAATGATGGCACAGCCCGTCACTTGTGCCTGATGAATATCCAGGCCGATCACACGTTGAAAAATGGGTTTCAGTTCCATTGGCTTTCCTCTCCATCTATACTGAAAACGTGGGAGGCGATGGATGCCGATGCCGAATCAACCTGCCTGCAGCAAGCCACAGGCGGTCCTCTTAATGTGCGCTCTCATGGAGGCAATCCGGGGTACGAGTCGGCCCGGCGGGTCACGTTAGAAACGGGATCAAGTCACCAAAATTTCGCGCGATCTCAATCCGCCGCCACCCGCTCCCATTCTCTTTCATTCTCCGGGGTGGCGCGAGTCGCAATGGACGTTAGAAGAAAACGAATAGCATGATGCGTTTCCAGGTTTTTATCCGTTCAGAGTGTTTTCCTCCTTTTGGGTATGTACTGACCGACCAAACCAGAGATAAAACGCCGGAACCACGAACAAGGACACCATTGATCCAAATCCCAGGCCGCTGACAATGACCAAGCCCATGGAAAACCGGGCATCCGCATTTCCTCCACTGGCAAAAAGCAATGGCATGGCTCCCGCAATCATAGCGGCCACCGTCATTAAAATCGGACGCAGGCGCAAAGTGCCCGCTTCTATTACTGCGTGTAATTTATCCAGATGCTTTTCTTCCTGCATGACCCGAGCAAATTGCACAATCAGAATTCCCTGCTTGGCGATCAGACCAATCAGCATCACCATCCCCACCTCAGAGTAAATATTCACGCTAGAAGCGCCAAGACTAATAGGCAACAAGGCCCCGAAAAGTGCGACGGGGACGGCGGTAAGAACCACCAGGGAGTCACGGAAGCTGTTGAACTGCGTCGCCAGCAACAGGAACACCATCAAGAGGGCAAAGCCAAAGGTAACCAATAAAGTGTCACCCTGATGTTCATACTGGCGAGACTCACCTGCGTACCGCACTTGATCGCCACTGGGAAGAATTTTCTTCGCATGCACTTGCAAAAACTGTAGTGCTTGGCCCAGTGATACACCGGGCGCTGGATTGGCTTGAATGAATACTGCTGGCAACTGTTGAAACTGCGGCAAATAGGTCGGAGCAGATTCTGGTTTCAAGGAGACAAACGTGGATAGTGGAACCTCAGTACCTGCAGGCGTCTTGATGGTATATGCCTTGAGAAAATTGGGATTAGCCCGCAAGGCTGGCGGCACTTGGGGGACCACCCGATAACTTAGTCCTTTCATGTCGAAATAGTTGACATAATTCCCCCCTAGCAGGGTCTCCAGATTTTGGCCAATATCCGCCATGCTCAGTCCAAAAGAGGCTACCATTTGTCGATTAATAACGATTTTCTGAATCTGATCGTTGTAATCGAGGTTTTTAGAGACGAACGAAAACAGTCCGCTGGCTTTGGCCTCTTGTACCAGTTTAGCGGATAGGGCATCCAACTGCTGATAAGAAGATCCCCCTGCGCTAGTCAGTACAAACTGCACCGGCAAGCCTACCGCAGCGCCAGGGAGTGGCGGCAGGCCAAAGGCGGACAACTTCATGCCAGGCACCTGTTCTGACAGGGTCTGCACTTTGTTCCTTACCTCCTGGGTAGTAACATCACCTCGCTTGGGATTGAGAACCACCCCAGCCATCACTTCATTATTCAATAACATGCCTCCGATCCCGACTCCGTTGACCGCAAAACTATGTCCCCGACTCTGGATTTTGTCGAAAACGGTCTTAGTCAGATAACGATCATAGGTATTCATATACTCAAGGGTTGCGGTGGGCGGAGCCACCCCATTGACATACACAAGCCCCTGATTGGCCGGAGGAGCCAGTTCACTCTGACTGATGCTGAAAAGAAAATAGATTCCTCCGGTCAAAACCAGAGCCAAAGTCACCGTCACTGGCCAGATCTTCAGACTGGCGAAAAGAAGACGCCCATAAAAAGCCTTTAAGCGCCCAAACACATGATCTACCAAATGAGCAACCCGGCCTTCCTGCCCAGCCTTCAGAACCCGTGAGGCCAGCATGGGTGCCAGAGTCAGAGCGGCAATCATAGACAGCAGTACGGTGGCCACAATGGTGAAAGCAAACTCGCTGAACAGGTGTCCCACCAGGCCACCGATAAACGCCATGGGCGCAAAGACCGCTACCAGGGTCGTTGCCATCACCAGGATGGGACTGGCCAACTCTTTGGCACTTTGCAAAGCGGCATGCAAAGGGGTTGCGCCGTGTTCAATATGTCGGTGGACATTTTCCACTACGATAATGGCATCATCCACGACCAAACCTATTGCCAGCACCATGGCCAGCAATGTCAGCAGGTTAAGGGTGTAACCCAGCGCGTGAATGATCGTCATGGCTCCTACCATCGCAACCGGAATAGCCAGAGCCGGAACGATCAATGCGCGCCAGGAACCCATAAAAAGGTAAATCACCAGGATAACGGCCAGCAGAGCCAAACCAATAGTGCCCTCTACTTCCTGAAGGGAGCTTTTGACAAATTGTGCACCATTATAAATGACGGACCCTTGTACACCCGGTGGCATGGTAGATTTCAACCGGGCCATTACCTTTTCGACTCCACCGGCAACCTGCAGCGCATTACTGCCAGGGGCCTGTTCGATCCCGATATTAACGGCCGCTCGTCCGTCCACCATGACGGAAGAATCATAAGTCTGGGCACCCAAAGACACCTTGGCGACCTGACTCAGATGAATAGGTACACCGTGGACGGTCGCCACAACCAGGTTGCGGAATTCCGCAGGGGTATGCAGGGCGGTGTTAGCGCTCAGAGAAACAGCGGTGTACTCCCCCCTCAATCGCCCTACTGCGGCAACAAAATCATTTTTCTTCAGGGCGGCGCTGACCTGGGATGGGGTGATACCCAAGACCGACATTTCATGCGGGTTCAGCCATACCCGCATCGCAAAAGTATTTCCGTTGGGGCCGGTCCCCGGCGGAAGAATCGAGGTTAGCCCTATCCCCGGGACAGACTCAATCGCAGGTTGCACGACACGGGTGAGATAATCGGTGATCTGCTGCTGGTTAAAGCCTTTGCCATGGTAAGTCAACATCATCAAATAGGCCCCAGAACCCGACATTTCCTGAACGATTGGCTGCATCACCCCTTTAGGAAGCTGATTGAGTACCGTATTAACCTTACTCTGCACTTGAGATAAAGCGGCGTTCGGATTCTCTCCCATACGCATATAGAGTGTAATTATGGAAACACCATCTTCGCTCACGCCGGTCATATAGTTGATGCCCGGAGCCTGCCCAACGGCTTTTTCCAAAGGCGCGGTGATAAAGGCATTGACGGTTTTTGGCGTCGCCCCAAAATAATGGGTGGTTACCGTGAGCATTGAGCTGTCAGTGGGTGGATACTCAGTAATGGGCAACATTCCCAGAGAACGCAACCCGAAGAAAAACAGGACGAGCGCTAAAGAAATGGCGAGAACAGGGCGACGGATAAAGGGTTCGGTAAAATGCATGCTGATCTCCGTCGTTATAGGTGTGCAGCGTTGTTAATGTGCACAGAATCCCCACTGTGCAGCTTGACCTGCCCAGCAGTGACGACAGTTTCACCCGCCTTGAGACCACTGATAATGGCGGTATATTTGCCACGCTGTATACCGGTCACTACCTTCTGTTCCTTGGCGATGAGATGATGCTTTGACTCGGCGGAAGTGAGTACGTAAACAAAATCACCATAGGTGTTAAAACTCACCGACACTGTCGGGATCATCAGCATTTCTTTAGGCGCTGACTTCTGCAAGTCCACCTGGACAAACATGCCAGGTTTAAGCCCCTGGGCTGCCTTCACAATTCCCCGCACACTAATAGCCCGGTTTGCTGCGTCCACATGGCTGGAAATGGCGTACACCGTGGAGACGTAATGTTTTACTTTTTCTCCGTCATGGATGTCGATTTGTACAGGTGCCCCTGGATGTAGCACTTTGGCATCGCGCTGAGGAACGGTGAAGTCAACATACAGATGATGCAGGTTCTCCAGATGGACCACCGGGGTATCTGCATGAATATATTCACCGGCATTTACCGTGCGCAGGCTGAGCATCCCTGAAAATGGGGCTCGTATCTGGGTGTCCGCCAATGATTCCTGTAGGGCCGCTACTTGTCCCTGAGCCGCCTGGGCATCAAATTTGGCCTTATCCAGCGCCGCCGTGGAAATTCCGTGAATGGCATACACTTTCTGTGCCCGTTGATAATCGACTTGGGTCAGTTCAGCGTGCGCCTGTGCAGCTTGAAGTTGACCGGGCAAATTCCCGGGGTTGAGCGACAGGAGTAGCTGTCCCTGGGTCACCGTCTGCCCGGAATGGAAATAGAGTTTTTCGATCACGCCACCGACTTGAGGGCTGAGTACCGCACCTTGTTGCGGAACAATTTCCCCAACGGCCGTTAATTTACCCGCAAGACTGTGCTCGCGGACTTGGGTAGCGGAGACCGTCACCGCCGGATTGGCCTTGGCCGCGAGGTGTGCCTGTAGTCGCTGTTGCCGCCAGGAGTGCCAGCCATAGATGGCAGCAAAAAGCAGCACAACAATCAACCCTAAGAAAAGAAAAGCCTTTTTCATGCGGGAACTCCTGCAGAGTGATTCAAAGTGGAAGGAGATGTTTTTTCAGGATGTGGGACAGCTCCCGATGTTGGCTGCCAGCCATCACCCAGAGCGACAAACAAAGCCACGCTATCCAGATAACGCTGACTGCGTCCCTGAATGGCCTTTACCGTATCCTGCTGATAGGCAATTTCCGCATCCAAGACATCTGTGTAGCCGGTGACCCCATCGCGATATCGCGCTTCAGCCAATTGCAAGGCCTTCCCAGAGGAAATTTGTGCCCGTTTTTGCTGAGTGTATGCGGCATCGGCACCTTGTAGGGCGCGTAAAGCGTCCGCCACTTCCCGGAATGCATTGAGCACGGTAGAGCGATACTGATCGCTAACGACGTGATATTGATCTATGGCAGCACGGCGTTGGGCGTGCAAGGCGCCACCATTATAAATGGGCGCTGCCAGCCCTGCGCCCAGCGACCAGATAGTAGAAAACGGATTGAAAAAGAGTCCCCCTGTCATAGCCGCCTTGCCAATATCGGCAGTAATATTGAATTGAGGGTAGAGGTTGGCGGTTGCCACATCGGCCTGTGCAGCCGCCACCTTGAGTTCTGCCGTCGCCGCCTGAATATCCGGACGATTTTCAGCCAGTGCAGAGGGAATTGTCGCGGGTAAATGCGCAGGCAATTGCAGATTGTGCAGTTTCGGCATAGTGAGTGGCACATTCGGAGATTCGCCCAATAAATCTGCTAGCGCGTGCCGGGAAGCGGCGAATGCCGCCTGCAAAGGGGCTATGCGTGCGCGAGCAGCGGCCGTCTGGGCAGCTTGTTGCTCTACGTTTTGTAAGTTTTGATCCCCAATCCGATATTCTTGCTGTAAAAGTTTCAACAAGTGTTCATCTGCAGTGGTAATTTTTTGAGCCGCGTGTAGTTGTGCCTGGAGGGCGGCGCCCTGAATAACCGCCCGACTCACATCAGCAGCCAAAAACACTTCGGTTTGATCGAGCTCCGCCAGACTGACCGTCTTGCGCGCTTTGGCGGCATGTATCAGGTCATTCTGGCGTCCGAATACATCCGGGTTATAACTAATATCGAGAGTCCCCAGGAAAAGGCTGTAAAGATTGCCTGGTATCCGATAGCTCTGTCCTCCATTGGACCCTGTACGCAACGCACGTTGTCGACTGATTCCCGCATTGGCTCCGATTTGAGGATAGAGCCCGCCCTGGGCGGCAAGCACCAAGGCCTGCTGCCGTGCCAGTGCTGCGTGAGCCGCCTGCAAGTTGGGGTTGGCTTTCATAGCCTTCTGAATGTAGGCAGTCAGCGTTGTTGAGTGAAATAGAGACCACCAGGATTTTGCTTGCTGTCTGGTCCACTGTATGTGTTGTCGAGAGGAGCTTAAAAACAGTGAATGTGCATTGTACGATTTGGGCGCCGCGACATTCGGCGCGGATAAATGTGGACCGACTGCGCAACCCGACAATCCCATTATCAGTGTGGCCCCTATCAACAGGGTGACATATTTTTTTTGAATAGGATGTGTCGATTCCTGGTGTACCACAGATTTTTTTGGAGCCATGAATCATCCTTGCTCAGTTCAATAGAAAATATTCGCATATTATAACGAGGCTCACTGTAACAATCGTGCGCATAACCGCTGTGAGATGTAACAATTTGTTTTTTTGTAACATGATAGGCTTTTTAGTTACACTTTTATTTGGCTAATTCGATCGATAAATGTACAGTGTGATTCATGAAAGACAAACAACATATTCTCATTGTCGATGACGATCTGCGTCTACGCAGTCTGGTGGAATCCCATCTGAAAGGATACGGTTTTGCTGTACAGGGCATGGGGGATGGCAGTCAGATAGAGTCTGTTCTTGGGACTTTTCCTGTTGATCTGATCATTCTGGATCTGGGCTTGCCCCAGGAAGACGGTCTGCAGATCTGCCGCCGATTGCGTCAGCATCACCATGATGTACCGATTCTCATGCTGACGGCCAGGGGAGATGAAATTGATCGCATTCTGGGATTAGAAATGGGAGCTGATGACTATTTGGCCAAGCCCTTTCATCCACGGGAGTTGGCAGCGCGTATCCAGGCCATATTGCGTCGTGCTCGAAATCCCGTATCAGGCACTACTGAAGTTTCTCCCAGTTTTCAGAAAGGGCCCTTTTTAGTAGATATGAGTCGTCAAGAAATACGTCTTCATGGCCAAGTCATCGCGCTAACTAGTACTGAATTTTTAACACTGTCTACCCTGATCCAACATGAGGGACAACCGCTAACGCGCGAGAAACTCATGTGGCTGACACGTGGCCGCGATCTGGAGACAGATGATCGCAGTATTGATATGCAGATATCACGCCTGCGTCGCCTGCTCGACAAGAATCCGGGGCGTCCCCGACATATTCGCACGGTCTGGGGACATGGCTATCTCTTTGTGGCTGAACCCTGAATATCGGAGCCTTCTGGCCTCGCAGCACGCTGGGACGGACTCTGCTGCTGCTCGGACTGCTGTTACTCAGTACGCAGGCAGCCGTTTATGTGCTTTTTCATCAGTACGTGTTAAATCCCTCCGCAGAACGCTTTGCCGAGTTTCTGTTGCAGACTGACCATGCCCTTGTCAGTCGTCACGCGCCATACGGCTCTGCCGGGAAACTGCAATGGCGTCCGGCCAATGCGCATCCTGGCCATATTCCCGATCAGTATTTTCTCCGCGAAAGCGCGCGTTATCTGCAACAACGTACGCCGGGGGCTCGCCTTCGAATTGGCCCTGAAGAAGGTAACGATACCTGGATATGGATACGCGGCGGTCCCGATCAGTCCTGGTTGGGGATGCCTGTTTCGTCCATGGACTTTGGTGGACAAGGATTCATGCTCATGCGCCTTGGGATCATCGCACTGGTTACCCTGCTGGGGGCTTGGTTGATCGTGCGACAGATTAATCGTCCCTTGGCACGCCTGGCCGCTGAAGCGCCGCGCATTGGTCTCGGCGACTCGCCTGATGCGCTGGGACCGATTGGTGGACCCCTGGAAGTACAGCGATTAACCGAGGCTATTACCAGCATGGCCAATGATCTCCATCGACTCCACGAAGAACGCACGCTACTCCTTACCGGTATTTCTCATGAGTTGCGAACACCGCTTTCTCGCCTACTGTTGACCCTGCACTTGCCCGATAGAAACTTTTTGGCGCAAAAATCTTCCATGCGCATAGATGTCCGCGAGATGGACGAAACGATTGATAAATTCTTGGCACTGGTGCGCAGCGGTGACCAGGAAAAGGGCATTTCCATTAACGTGCAAGAATGGTTGGCCAAAATGACAGAAATAGCCCGGGAGCGTTACGGACTGCTTGTTCACGTAGAGAGGCCCGTACCAGATTTCAGTCCGCATGTTTTGCAATGCCGCCCGCTGGCGTTGGAAAGAGTTTTTCGTATTCTTTTCGATAACACAAAGCGTTATGGCGGAGGGATCCTGGAGATTCAGTTTTTAGCCTGTCCAACGTACCTCGAAATTCGGCTTCGTGATTATGGGCCTGGTGTTTCTGCTGCATTTCTTCAAGCACTCAATCAGGGCAATTTACCTCATCAAACAGGGCATGGAGCGGGAATTGGTGTCCGGATTTGTCACCGCATCATGGCGTTGCATAACGGGAGTCTTCACTATGAAATGGCAACAGATGATGGGTTAATTGCAGTGCTTCGCTTTTATAGTCCTCCAGAAAGACATGATTCATTATAAAATGCTTGGTGTGATTTATAAAATATCAAATTGTTGCAAATGCCATGTAAAAATATGTAACCCCGTTTCAATCTTTTACATTTATATTATTGATATCTTATATCGAGAGGTTTAGGTTTCAGTAACTCAATGATGATACTGAATTATTCATTAACAAATTAGAATTTTCTAATTGTTCAGCACGCCTCATGAGAGAATTTACAACGAGGTTGTTTCACATTTTCAACGCGCGAGGAGAAGTGATGAAATTCCGCAAAATAGTCATATTGTCAGCAGTCAGCATCTTGATTTCCGGGACCGCCTGGGCGCAAACCAATCAGGTTCCCCAGGATCCCATTAACAATACCCTGGACCCCCAAAGTCCCTTTGCGACGCTATATTTACCGCAAAATGCGCCACAGGCCAATGATCAGGTCGGTCCTTCAGAGTGGACCCACGCCTATGGAAACCCTCAGCACAATGCCGGATTCCCTGTTGCGCACAACGCGCCCCGTTGGATTCGTGATGGCGTCCGCTGGAATTTTCCTGAAGCCCGGGCCTGGCCGCTCAATGATAACCATCCCTACGGCGAAAAAGTGGATGGCATCAAGGAAGCACTCCCGGTACAAACCCAGTTTTATGGAAATGCTCTGGGCGTTTCGGTGGTCAAAGGGGTCGTGTATGCGGAAAGCGATGATATGTTCGCTTACGCCGTCAATGCTCAAACTGGCAGGCTGATCTGGCGGAGCAGCCCGGTAGCCAATACCCTCATGGGTAATCCTCTGGTCGTCGGCAAAAAGGTCTATCTATCAGCGGGTAGCGTGTCTTTCAATTTTGCCAATGTCATGGAGTACTCCAAGCATCCCAAGCAGGCCGGACGTGGCAAGGATATCAGCTATAACGGGATTTTCTGCCTGGATCGTAAAGATGGCAAGCTACTCTGGAGTTTCAAGACCCAGGGTGATGCCATGCCCACCCCGGCCTATGCGGACCACTCGCTTTTCATCAGCACCGGCGACGGTAATATTTACCGGATTCACTCTACGGACGGAAAGGCCATCTGGAAAACCCATGTAGGGGGCATAGCCAACATGTCCAGCCCCGTAGTCTGGAAAAACCATGTCTATGTCTCCATGTCCGTCATCCCCGGTCTTTATGCACTGAATATCAATAACGGCAAGGTGTTGTGGAAGGGTGAAATTCCCGGTGCCGTCAACACCGGTATGGGCGATGTATCCCCCGTTGTGGATAACGGTATTGTCGTCATGGACACCGTGGCCAACCCCAAAATGGTAGATGGCAAACCCACCATGGAAACCCTGGTTCGGGCTTTTAATGCCAATACCGGACAAGTTCTGTGGACAAACAATATGGGACGTGGCCCCAAGATTCCGGCATTCAAAGGCGGGGTTCCCATGATTCATGATGGGATGGTTTATGTCGGTTCTCCTGTCACCTCGACCTATGAGGCCATGAATCTGCATACCGGTAAAGTGGCTTGGACCTGGCACGTACCCAATCCTGGTCCTGCCGGAGCAGGACGTGGTGCACCGACGTACTATCAAAATATGCTCTATATTTCTACCGGACCGGATATTTATGCCATTCAGCCTAAAACGGGGCAGATGGTTCACGAATATCATGTCGGGGGTCGCTTCGGCATCGTGAATCCCACCATTGTCGGAGGCACCATGTACCTGGGTAACTCGTGGGACTGGATCAACGCCGTACCGGTCAAGGACGTCAACCCGCAATTCAACGCCAACAAGGCTTAAATAAGGCTTAAATAAGGCTTAACAGAGGTTCAGAATGGCAACGACCATGAAATCTGCAGCAAGCGCACAAATCGCCGCTCATTAAAGGCATTTGACGTGAACCATTCGGCGGGAGACGATCTGGTTAGTCTCTCGACGAGCGGTTTTTATATGAGCGAAATATCTTCTGCATTTGCGAAAATGGGTATTAACATTCTACCCATTCACCATTTTACTCGGCAGAATTTTGGAAAAGCTACATATTGCTATTCGGCACTAAATATTTAACCAAAACATCACGAGGTGATGAACATGTATCATAGCCATAGATTTTCCAGAAATACGCTTATTTATGCAGTGGCTGAACTCGGCTTTTCGCCATTAGTTAACGCCTCATACCCGTTACTACTTCTGGATGCGGGATGTGCCGCATCCGCCTAATCCGGAGGCGGATAGTTTTTCCCAATGCCGTGGATAATGAATTTGCCATGCAGGCGATGATTGCCTTTTGAAGAAGATAGCGAGGAGACAGTGATGTTATTGAAAGATTTTTTGAAAGTATCCGTATTAGTCAGTGCTTTGCCAGTGATGGGAATGCTGGGTATGACCACGGCTTCGGCCAATGTCGATTCAGCCAATGTTTCAATGCTCCATGATTTTCGTTTTGATCATCCCGCTTTTATTCATGACTTGCCTTTTGCCGAGCATCATGTGGTGATCCAGGTCAGTCAGGATAATCCGGCCCGTTGGACTATGGACCTGAACATCACCCAGAATCTGCTCAACTACTTTGGTCATAAAAAGATTCAGATTGTCGTCGTGGCGTTTGGTCCGGGCATCAAAATATATTCTCCTAACAACTCGATGGCGAGTCGCATTGCTGCGATTAATGCTGAGGGAGTAGAGTTTGATGTTTGCCATAACAGCATGGAAGCTTTTAAGAAGAAGAGCGGCCATTTTCCCAAACTGGATCCTTCGGTAGTTATTGTTCCGGGAGGTGTCATCCGTATCATGCAGCTGGAGCACGCCGGTTTCGATTATATCAACCCCTAAACTCAAATTTTCGTTATAAGCAGAAAATTTGGATGTGTCATGCTCTCAATGAGGAATTAACTGATGCTTGACCTCTATGAAGATGTGTCTGAAGGAACTTCATCAAACGCTTAAAGTCCATCAATGCATGCCGCTGGCAATTTTTCATAGCGACGCGCGCTGAACCATAATGCGCTGACCGGATTCACGCAGATATCCGTGTCTCTTGAAATCCGCCATGACGGGGTCCCCTCAGAAAACGGAATATAAAACCCGTTAATCTCCTGCGAAGGGCCGCAGCGGCCGATATTTTCTCTGCTTGGGGGTGTAAGCCGGAACCCCAGAAAATTCCGTCGGGAAACATGGGTCTGTCTGCATAAAGGTACCGAAAGTCCCACAGGATTATCCTCCGGTTAAGTTTCTGCTGAATGCTCCTTCCTGAGCGCCTTGATCCGGTCTGTCGGAAAATAGCGGTAAAAGGCCGTCCTACCGATCCCCAGCTGGTCAATCACGTCACCAATGAAAGGGTAGTTTGCTGTATCTTTGAGTAAAGTTTCCGCGTGTTTGATGGCTTGCTCATTCATGGCTTTTGGCCTACCACCCCGCCGCCCACGCCTATTCGCTGCAGCAAGACCCGCACGAGTATTTTCGACAATCAATTCCCGTTGGAACTCATCGAAAGCGGCGGTCATATGGAAAAAAAGCCGCCCTTCGGAGGTGCTGGTGCCGATGTTTTGGGTCAGCACCTTAAGGGCTATTCCCCGCTCATGGATGTCAGCCGCCGTCTGGATGACTTGCGTCAACGAACGGGCCAGCCGGGAAAGTTTCCAGACCACCAGCGTATCCCCTTTACGCAAGTAATCCAGGGCGCCTGTAATTGTGGCCGGTCCCGATGCGAGCCGGAGGCTTTCTCCGTAAAAATTTTTTCGCAACCCACGGCCTTGAGGGCATCCATTTGAAGGGCTGGGTTTTGATCCATAGTCGAGACGCGGGCATAACCGATCAGCATGGCAATCTGTTCTTTAATGGAGTTAACGAAACTGTAAGGGAAGTTAAGTTTCGGGACAAGGAAAACGGATATCCTTTGGCGTGTATTACCTCCCTTTGGAGATGTGGCCTGACGCATTGTCCAATAGTGGAAAGGCGCTTTGCGCCAGGTGAATGAACGACTGAAGCGCAGGACTTTGCTGCGCTGCTTGGTTCTGCCAAGCCAGAGAGACTTCGCTGTCGGCCATCTCATCCTGCAGGGGCAGGAAGGTGACACCGGGGCGGGCGGCCTGGGCGAACGAAGAAAAGAGAAAGCTCACTGCCAAGCCAGCGGCTACCATACTGAAAACAGCATTAGAATCGGCCAGTTCCGTGAAAATATGCGGCTCCAGGCCGTGGGCTAGACAGTTGGCCCATATACGGTCATAGGAGCCCGGCGCCACCTCGCGGCGCAACAATACAATATCTACATCAACGAGCCGTGAGAAAGTTACAGGTACCTGTTCCACCAGGGCATGCCCTGATGGAACCAGAAGCAAGAGGCGCTCCTTTAGCAAAGAATGTTGCTGGATGTCTGGAACCGCCTCCATGTCACGGATCAGAGCCAAGTCTATCTGGCCTGCAAGCAGGGCACGGGTTTGTGCGGCACTACTCATTTCCTGCAACTCTAGACGCACTCTGGGATGGACAGCGCGGAAGGCGCGCAGGAGAAAAGGCAAAAGGGTAATGGCCGTGGAGCTGATAAAACCGATGCGGAGCAGACCGGCATCGCCCCGGACGATATCTTGTATCAGGTGTTGAGTGCGCGTCGCCTGGGCAAGGAGTAAACGGGCTTCGGGCAGCAGTGCGGCTCCGGCGGATGTCAGTCGCACCTCGCGCTGGCTGCGTAGAAAGAGGGAGGTTCCCAAGTCTTCTTCCAGCGTCCGAATACTCCGGCTCAAAGAAGGTTGGGCCAGATGCAGGCGTTCAGCGGCGCGATGAAAATGCAGGGTCTCGGCCAGAACCACGAAGTGACGCAGATGATGCAAATCCAACGGGCCGGTGCTCCCAGAGAAAAGCTCAGCGTACGCCATCCTGGCCTCTCGCCGCCAGGTTTGTGACCGCACTCGCAGCCCTGGGCCGCGCTGTCTCCATCCAGGGGGGCGTCGGCCCCTGATGGGGTTTGCCGCCAACGCGGATGGTCACAGACATGGTTAGTCCTGGACGGAGGGGGTGGGCAATGAAGCCCTGTGGGTCAAGGGCAATGCGTACAGGTACCCGTTGGGTGAACTTGATCCAGTTGCCGCTAGCATTTTCTGGGGGCAGGACCGCAAAGACAGCCCCTGAAGCACCGCCAATCCCTGCCACCCAACCATGGTAGGTGACCCCGCTGCCGTACACGTCGGCGTGCAGGGTGACTCTCGCCCCCACCCGCACACCAGCCAGATCTGTTTCCTTGACGTTGGCGTCTACCCAGATCTGATCGAGAGGGACGATACTAAACAAGCGCTGCCCTGGCTTTATCCACTGCCCGCGCTGAACTGACTGCTGGGCAAGGATACCGCTGACAGGAGCACGAATGATCTGCCGATGTAGCGCCAATCGTGCCAGCTTGACACGTTCCAGGGCAGCCTTGACGCTAGGGGTGTTGTCCGGGTTGTGAGCGCCTAGGCGGGCCTGGAGAGCTCGGCCATGGGCGCTTTCCGCCGCTATTTCTGCCTGCAGGCGGGCCACATCGTTCTTGGTGGTAATGGCCTCTAGGGCCTGCGTCGCCCCGCTCTCGGCCGCCGCTCGATAGCGCCAGGCTTTTTGTCGTGCCGTGGCCAAAGCCGCCGCTAGGGCCGCCCTGTGGGCCCGACTTGCGTCTATTTCCGCCACGAGGGCGCGGGCACCTTGAAGGCTTTGGGCCAATTGAGCTTGGGCTTGGCTCAAGGCCAGTTCTGCCCGGCGTCCGCGCAGACTAACCAGCGGATCACCCTGGCGAACGACGAGCGTATTATAGCCGGCCACGGACAGCACGGTACCGCTGACCCGAGCATCCACCGGATAGATATTTCCCGCCACATAGGCATCGTCCACATTCACCCACCAGCGGCCCATGAAGAACCACCAAGCCGCCCAGCCCGACAAGGCCAAAAGGACGATGAGCAGGAGGAGCCACAAATTGCGCCGTCGGCGCCAGTTTTCTTTGGCCAAGCGCCGCAGCTCGCTCGTCGTCTCAGCGAGAACCATAACCGCCTCCCAATGCCGTCTCCAGTTCGGCCCAAGCCCGGAGACTGCCATAATGTAGTAAACCAACCCGCATTTGCTGTTGGATGATTTCTTCCTGCTGAGCTAGGACCGCTGTTTCGTCATCCAGGCCTAGTGTTCGGCGCCGCTCCACCAGAACCGCCCGTTGTGCAGCCGATTGTATGGCCTGGTGTTGAGCCGCCAATTGGCCGGTCT
Organism: Acidithiobacillus albertensis; assembly: GCF_001931655.1. NCBI lineage: Bacteria > Pseudomonadati > Pseudomonadota > Acidithiobacillia > Acidithiobacillales > Acidithiobacillaceae > Acidithiobacillus > Acidithiobacillus albertensis. The sequence continues at coordinate 1,409,669 of NZ_MOAD01000001.1, forward strand.
CGCTAGTCCAGGACGAAAGCGCTGTGAGTACCTGGCGAGTAGCCTGTAACACCGTTTGCTCATAAATCGCCACAGCCTTTGACTGCTGAGCCTCTGCGGCATGCAAACGGGCATGGAGTGCGCCGCTGGTAAAAATCGGCAGATGCACGGCTGGTCCTACCGCGTAGGCAAAACTGGCCGGATTCAACAGAGTGACCAGGGAAGCACTATTCAGGTCGAGCAAGGCAGAAAAGGAGATATCTGGATAAAATTCCGCGCGTGCAGCTCGGGTGCTTGCCATACGTGCCACCGCCACATCTCGCGCTGCGCGGACGTCAGGCCGATGCGCCAAGAGATCCAGACGCAGATGCGGAGGTAAGGTTGGGAGAACGTTTTCTTGGGGGTACCCCGGCTGCATGGGCAGGGCATCCGGGTCGGTGGCAGCCAGCGCGGCCAGATCGGCCCGTGCATCGTCCGCCAGTCCGGCCCAGCGTTCTGCCTGCGCCTGGAGAGTCGCTACTTGCTGACGCTGGAGGGTGAGAGGGATTTGCGAACTCAGGCCTAGGCGTTGGCGGGTTTCGGCCAGTTGCAAACGCTTCTCCGCCAAACCCAGCAAACTTTCCGCCTGCGCATGTTGACGACTGCTCAGGCACCAATTCAGGTAGGTACGGACAATGGCCCCGGCCAGCAAACGGCGCGTGTCTGCCAGGCGAGCATTGGCGGCATGTTCTTCGCCCAAGGCAGCCTTCCACAAGTCTCGCCGCTTCCCCCAAAAATCTAGCGCCTGACTGAAGCCCAAGCCGATGTCACCACTATCGTATCTTTTATTTCCCAAGCCCAAAGCGCCAAAGGGTCCGTTGCCGCTGAACTGCATTGGGGCAATGCTGGCAGCGCCATTGATCTGCGGGCCCAGGGAAGCGCCGTGGAGACGGCTCATAGCGGCGGCCCAATCCAGCTCCGATTGGGCCGCCATGATCTGCGGGCTATGGATCAGGGCATGATGCAACAAGCCGTCGAGCAGGACCACGTGCAGACCTTTCCACCAATCCTGTTCTGGCCATGGCCCAGGATGCAGCGGATGAGCACCTTGTATCGTCTTCACCGTCTTTGCCATGGCCGGAGGTCGCACCCCATTGGGCGAGAGAGCGTGAATCGCCGGAGCACAAGCGCTCAAAAGGATAATCATCAAAGCCACAGCCATCCGAGTTGGTATTTTCTTAGCCCATAAAAACAGATGTAGGCGATCTTTATTACTGTTCATGAGGTCCATCCACTTCCAAATTTTCCTCAGTGAAACCGGCGCTTTCCATGATCTCCTCTTCAATGGTGATTCGCCCTGGACGATTGCGCCGGCGCCGATATGGACCCTTACTAAGCCAAAGAAGAGCGAGGACAACTAAGGCCATCCATCCCCATAGAGTCAGCATGGATTGCATGCTGAGGGACGCGCTCTGCAAGATTAGATGCTGGATGGAAAAGGCATGGGCCTGTTGCCCGGACATGTCCTTTCCCTGTAATTGCCGAGCCAGGTCAGTCAGGGGCTCGATGGGCGACTGCCAAGCTAGATGGGCGCGAAAGTAATCACTGTGACGCATCCATAGAGCTGAAAAAGTGCTCGATAGATAAGCCCCACCGAGGATGCGCACAAAATTCTGCAGAGTCGCAGCAGCGGGTAGTCGCTGCGCTGGCAAGCGTGAAAACATAATGAGACTCAGAGGAACCAGATAAAAACCCAGGGCCGCTCCCTCAAGAAAATGGCAGAGCAACAAGCTCTTAAGACTGCTGTTGGCATTGACCTGGGTCGTGAAGCCATAGACCGCGATCAAGAGATAGCAAATGGTGGCCAGCCACAATGGGTTGACGCGATGGGAGAGGGGGCCCATAACGGCAATAAGAGGTACACCGGCAAGGGCCATGGGTAAAAGCACCACGCCGGCCCAGAAGGCCGAATAACCCGCCTGGCCGATGAGTCCCGATACAAAGAGGCTGTTCCCCCCCAACAAGAGACCCCATCCAAAAATCAAGGCCGGTGTGGCGAGAACAAAATTGCGCCGCTTGAGCAAGCTAAGATCCAGGCATGGATGCGGATGCTCGCGCGCCCAGATCAAAAAGGCTGCCAGGAACACTGATCCTGCCGCCACCAGCCAGCGAATTCGCGGGGAATCCCACCAATTCCAGTCCTCGCCCCGATTGAGCACGACCTGAAAGGTGCTGCTCCACAACGCCAACAGGAACAAACCCACCCAGTCGAAGGGTTGCTGCAGCCGTTCACGGGGATCGTCGCGCAAGAGCAAGGCCACCACAGCCAGGGAGAGGAAACCCAAAGGGAAAGTCAACAAAGGAGCATCGCGCCAGTCCCAGGTATAGGCAATCCAACCCGCCAGTGAAGGTCCTGCCAACAAGGGGAACACTAGATTGATGATAGTCAGGTCTGCCACGCTCATCTGCCAATGCGCCGGCGCGTAACGGATGAGCATGCGTCGGGTCAAGGGTGTCAACAAACCTGCACAAAAGCCCTGTACCAACCTGCCGGCCAGAAACAGGCTGAAATGATTGCTCAACAGATCCGGCAAGGTAGCCAGCATGAGCAGCGCCAGGGAAAAGAGGTATGTCCGCACCTCACCAAAGCGCTGGTACACCCAGGTCGCCGGCACCACCCCCAAGGCCCAGGCGAGGAGATAAAAGGTCAGCGACCATACGGCATGATCCAGACTGGTGCTGTAGGCTCCGGCAATATACGGCAACATGGGGATCGACCAGGCCAGGCTCCATGCAGCAAGGAAAAGCCCACTGCTTAGCCCGATGATGAGGACCAACAATGGCAGGCCCCGAAACGGGGTTTGCGTCGCATTAGAAGAGGTCGAAATAGACACAGATGATCCCATATCCTGAAAACTGATGGAACTGCAGCTTAATACAAGACGGGAAAATGGATAATGAATTTTACGCTACCCATTGATAGCAAATGGCTATCAATGGGTAGCTGTTCGAGTGGATCTCTTCGCTGAAAGGGCTGCAAGGTAATAATAGAGAGATCGTATTCTGAATTCTGGGTGCGAGCTGGTGGATGAAATCACTTTGTCAGAGTGAATCAGTTGCTGAGTTTATAGCGAGTGGAGTCTTGTTGGGTGTTTATAGTCGCTACCTCTTTTATCAGAATAAATGCTCGTAGTTACGTTACCGAACCCATCCACTGCCTAAATACGATGGAGGGACGGATCCTCTATCGGTTGTTCTGAAAAACGACAATGATTATATCTGGAAGATTCATATTTTTATAAAAAAGTGCCGAGGTAAGCCTCGGCAGAATAAATCGCAAACAACCTATCGCATTGTGCAGCAGACCGGTGACTGATTCTAGTGCTAATATGCCAGAAAAAACGCGGAACCCTCTTATACAGAAAGGTTATTCCGCCGTTTCATGGTCACCTATTATGGCAGCAATTTCCTCAAATTCAGTTTGTTTCTTATAAAATTCGTCTACAATAGTATCCACATCATCTTCTATAGCTGCTTTGTTTCTTAATGATAAATCAAAATCTTCTTTTCCCAGACTCAGCAGGTTCATGCGGTTTAAAATTTCGCTATCATTTATTTTTATTTTTTCGAGAAGCGTTTGCTGGGGATATTTCAATTTTATATTCCCTTATAAATATAGTTTTGAAGTTCTGCCTAGAGACAAATTAAGTAAATCGACTCCGGCTGGAGTTTTATCCTACCAGATGGATCCCACCAACCTGTCTATTCTGACCAAGAGACTAGGCATAGTCTAGTTATTGGTTTGCTTTTTATAAGGTGTGCACAAAACTTCTGATGCGATCATTGTTCACCATATAACGCTTTAGATCATTTGTTTCCTGATCCATGGAGTGCTGCAATCCTGCTTGGGACAACCCCGGTTAACATCCGGATGTCCACTTCTGCCGGAAGAACCAGCATCAGAATCGAGTGTTCATCTGCCTGCACGAAAAATGCTGTATGCTGCTCGCAGCGAATACTGATTTCAGGTGTGGTACATTCTGAAAGTCCAGCACTGATGTGCTCAGCAAGACGCATCAATGCCGCTCCGGCAATCCCTATGATAGGTTCATCAGCAACCATTTCCCCCGTCTGAAGGAGTATAACCCCTTCATCGGCAATCCATGCGACGCCCAGTATTTCCGGGATCAACCCCAGCAACTGTGTGTAAAGATCAGCAAACAAATCCTGATTCAAGCAGCACCTCCTTCGTTTTCAGGAACAGGGAACTGGAAATCGTCCTGAGTTAACAGGTCTGGACCCGATTCCAGGGCTTCAAACCAGTCCAGAAATGCGGTGATAGTCTCCTTTCCCTTAAAGGAGGCCCCGTGCTGTGGCACAATCCAGTCAATATCCATACTGCGTATCATGTGGGTCCACAGCCTGCAGACTTTCTGGCCACCCATATAACGACGGTGGAAGCCGTTCATTGAAGACACAGCGCGATGCGCAGCAAACGCTTCTGCCCCTTCAATCACTTTGGAAGCATCCGGTCCACTGACCAGATTAGCACCCAAATCTCCCGAAAAAAGTATTTTGCTGAGAGGATCATACACCTGGAAATTTCCCACGGAATGCATGTAATGTGCGGGAATGAGGGAAAGTGCCTGACCTGCCAGATTAATCGGCATACCCCGTGCTGGAATGCCGATGACGCGTCCGGCAGTCATGCCCTTGGAACAGAAGTGCGGCAGAAAACGGGTCCACTCGTTGGCAATGAGGATTTTGGCATCGGTAATCAGCAACCATCCATTCGCGGAAGCCACAATATCCGGGTCCTCGTGGGAGGCAAATACATAATTCAGATGCGCCGGCAGGAAGTAGCTGGCCATCTCGGCCAACAGATTCTTGTAGGTGAGGTTGCCACCAGGATCCAGAAGCATGCCTTCACCGTTATGCACAATCAGGAACTGATTAGCCTGAATCCCTTCGCCTTCCACCAGGTCGGTGAATGCTATGCATTTATGGATACCATTATCGAAAAGTAGTGTGCTCAATTTTCTGAATCCTCTTTGCTTCCTTGAATGGCGCATTGTACTGCGATCGTCTGATCGCTTCGATTTTTTGTATGCTGTTAGTGAAAACGGCCATCTTCCCGTTCACTATCCGTCCAGATTACTTCAATGTCTGCAGCCGATTGAGCAAGGCCGGGCTGATGCCGAGATTGTTCATCAGCGTTTCACTGTACTTGCGATCAATCAGGTAGTGACAGAGATCAAGCAGTTGCAGCAGGGCTTTGGTAGCCTGGCCCGCCTTGGCACTGTCATCGACTTTACGCTGAATCAGTAGCGGCATGGCTGCGCGCAGGTGACTCATGCTGGAGGCCACAAAATGCGGTGGAATGCGCATTGTGACATGAACTTCGCCGATTTTTTCCTGACGGCTGATAAAGGCTGCGTCGTGAACTCCGCCGACGAGGTCGCGTATCCAGGTTAAGTGGGTTTGCTTCAAAGCCTCTATCCGGCCTTCCAGGTAAGGCGCTGTTTGTGCATCACCCAGCAACTGGCGATAGAACTCGTCGGTGAGTTGCGGAAGGTCTGCTTCGATCAGCAGAAATACTTCCGTGAGTGCGCGTTGCTCTTCTTGGCACAGTCCGCTGATATTGCAGAAGGTACTGAGGTTTGCGTCGTGGTTATCCAGCTGCATGTGGCTTTTCCTTGAATGATTTTAGAAAGGAAGGGCTGACTGCTTCAGTCAAAGCATCTTCTCAATGGCTTTTGCAGCCCGAGTCGCGTCCAGGAACACCAACCCCAGTTTGGCTTCTTTCCGAATAATGGTACTAAGAACGGCATCTGGCCCGGCATGTATCAACAGAACAAAGCCGTTGTCTCCCTTGATCATGACTTGCTCCAGATTGCCGCGTGCCAACTCCGTGGCTGTCCGTTCTCCCAAGGAGAGCATAGCCGCAGCCATGGCACCCACACGGTCTTCATCCATAGAAGCGGAAAGTAACGCAGCGATAGTCAGGCCGTCAGTGGAAATAATGGCGGAGGCCTCTATATCTGCGGAACTGCCATTGAGATCCGATAGCACCGACTTCATCATTTCTTCACGCACCAGGCACTACCCCTCTTTCATAATAAATAAAATAATAATATACGAATAATATAATAATAACACAGATTCCATAACGATATGAGCGGCACGACCATCGGGTAAAATTTTTGCTTAAGTTTTAGCGAACACATTATGTAAATGTCTTTATATGTGCCGATGATTTTTGATGTCTGCATGTAAATGCTGGCAGATTAACACCTGGCGATTGATATTTAATAGGTATGGAAGCAAACCCTAAACACACTGGTAGCTGAATTTACGAAGGACTAGGATTCTCCAAGTCCTCTTCAGCCTTATCATGAGTTCATGTTCCTGAGCCAATGCGCAAACAATCCCTGACTTCCAGCTCCCCGATTTCTGCAGCTTCCGCAAAAGACCCTATTCGTCACGGTACCCGCTCATTCCGAAAGATGATCCTGGCGCTCTTCGCTGCAGGATTCGCTACATTCAGTATGATTTATTGTGTACAACCTCTGATGCCGGCCTTCAGCAGAGAATATGGCGTGACCGCCACGGGGAGTGCGCTTTCCCTGTCGTTGACGACGGGGATTCTGGCTTTCTCGATGCTCCTGGTCGGGAACTGGTCGGATCGTCTGGGGCGCAAGTCTATCATGGTCTGGTCATTGTTCACGTCCGCATTTCTGGTGCTCGCCACCGGATTCGCGCCCAATTGGGAGGTTTTTTTGTTGGAGCGGGCTTTGCTGGGCATCAGCATCAGTGGCCTGCCAGCGGTAGCTATGACCTATCTCAATGAAGAAGTTCATGCGGACTCTATCGGCATAGGTATGGGGTTATATATCAGCGGTAGTGCAGTGGGTGGTATGTCAGGTCGGCTGATTGCCGGTGTTTTGGCCAATTATTGGGGTTGGCATGTTGCCCTGGCCAGCATCGGCGTCATCAGTCTGATTGCTGCCGTTCTATTTGTGCGCAGTTTGCCGGATTCCCAGCATTTTTCCCCGCAGCATGTGTCCTGGAACGGCAGGGTTCAGCAAATCGGTCGGCTGTTCAACGATCCGGGGCTTCCTTGGTTGTTTGTCGAAGGCTTTTTCCTGATGGGCATTTTCGTGACCTTTTATAATTATCTGACTTACCGGCTGATGGCCCCGCCTTACGACTTCAGCCAAGCTCAGGTGGGGCTGATTTTTAGCGTCTACGGAGTGGGTATTTTCAGCTCTCCGGTGATGGGACATATTGCCGGGCGGATAGGGCGTCGAAAGGTCCTATGGATGGCTTTTGCGTTGCTGACTGTAGGGGCCCTGCTCAGTTTTGCGGGGGCTGTCTGGGCGATTCTGCTCGGCACCACATTGTTGACCTTTGGTTTTTTTGGGGGACATTCCATTGCCAGCAGTTGGGTGGGTCGCCGGGCACCTGGAGCCAAAGCGCAGGCCGCCTCATTGTATCTCTTTTTTTATTATCTGGGTTCGGCGGTGCTGGGCAGTTCCGGGGGATATTTCTATTCGGGTTGGGGTTGGGAGGGTGTGGCGGAACTGCTGACTTTTCTGGCAGTCTCCGGACTACTCATCGCCTGGAAACTGCGTGTGCTGCCGCCTCTGACTGCAATATCGCCAATAGCTGTCGGAGCAGCGGTGAATGGTCCATACAGCGGTAAACCACATGGACATCAGAACGCGCACTAGGGGAAGACAGCGGTAGGTAACACACGCTACCCTGCTGCAGGTGTGAATAGGAAACCGGAAGAATGGTAATCCCCAAGCCTACGGCTACCAATCCTATCATGGTCGATGCCTCCTGCACTTCCTGAACAATTTTGGGATTAAACCCGGCATCATGGCAAAGCTGATAAAACTGGTTGCGTATGCCAGTGCCAGCCGAGTCGGTAAAGATAATGAACGACTCGTGGGCCAGTTGCAGCGGATCAAGTGGTACAGACAGATTGGGGGAAGCCGGACAGAGCGGATGTTTGGCAGGTAGAACGGCTACGAGAGGGTCAGCGTAGAGCATATGGGATTGCAGCATTGCCGGTAAATGCTGAACCCGCATAATACCTACCTGTATTTTTCCATGGATCAATGCATCTATTTGTTCGAGAGAGTTTAACTCTTCCAGATTCAGATGCACGGACGGAAATTGTGTTCGAAACTGGTATATGGCTCTGGGGACCTGTTCAGCCAACATGGTTGAGCGGGTCATACCGATGTGCAGTTCACCTTTCTCTCCGCGCTCCACACTGCGCACATGGTCGACGGCACGATCTACCTGGAGAAGAATGGCACGGGCCTCTTTGAGAAAAGCATCCCCTGCATCGGTGAGGGCCACCCGGCGGTTAGTGCGTACGAACAGCCGGGCTCCCAACATTTCTTCAAGCGTATGAATCTGATGACTGAGGGGCGGTTGGGAAATGCCCAAACGCTCTGCAGCGCGGCTGAAATGCAGCTCTTCAGCCACCGCGATGAAGTAACGAAGATGACGAAGTTCAAGTGACACGGATAACGTAACGCCAAGCACAAATCGAAAAAACAATAAGTTTCGGATTATATTATCTTGATGCCGGCACCTGCCAAGTTATATGGACTCACCGTATCGGTGATGTTCATCATGCGATGACCATCACCGACCAACTGCTCCTGTTTTCAATGGCACATTTCGTGTGCAGACAGACCTGTACGTTCGAATTCAGCAGAAGACAGATGCTGCGGAACATAGTCGACACTAAGCTTTTGTTTCCACCGGTAAAATGCCCGTAAGTGATTGCGTGAGCCCCGCTCTAATTCTGCATAGACCGCAAGGATTTCCGGTTTATTGGTGCGTCGGGCCACTTTTTGTAGGTCGGCTATATCGAGTTCTTCAATCAATAACCCAACGCGAACGGCGTCTGCCTCGCTCCGTAGTCCCTGATTAATCAGATCATCATACAATGCTTGCAAATCGGCACGATAGAATTGTCCAACCGCCAACCCCCGAACCGGATCAGATTCCCCATAATGCTCAAGCAAAGCCAGCATCGCGTCCATGTGCACTTGTTCCGAACCGGTAATATTTTGGAAAGGACGGATACCCCAGCGCTCGTATAAGCGAATATAAACGTCTCGCGCAATTTTTTCCTCCTCTCGCATCAACAGCAAGTCGGAGCGTTCTTCGCTCGTCAATAGGCCACGCGGTGAAGCAGCAATATCGGCACGAATTTGTGCAAGGTGCACTGGGCGCTGCTCCGCATGTTCATTTTCCATGAATTCAGACTCAGTAGATGTGTTTGTGCTCGCATTAAACCCGCGTTGATCCATTCGGCGGCCATTTCCACGGCCACCATTTCCACGACTGCCATTTCCACAGCCGCTTGACCTCATCCGGCTTTCACCAGAACGCTGATCGCCGAACTGTGAACAAGACTTTTTATTTGTATTCATTATGTTACTCCTTTAAACATCTTCAGACCTAATTCAGAGGGTCTGAATCTCTGTGAGTGCCTCTTCAAGAATCTTCTTGATCCTTTGGAACTGTTCCGAGACCAAAGGAGAGGCTTGTATTCGTTGACTAACGGCATCACGCAATAAATGGAGATGTTCGCGTATCTGTCGCGCGTCTTCACTGCATCGGGTCGCGATCCGTTCTTCGATTGCCACGACCATCGCGCGATTCTGTTCAAGAAACGCTTGCCCTTGTTCAGTGATGACGTAAAGTTTCTTGTTTCCCTCAAGAATTACAGAAACATGACCGAGATCTTCGAGCATTGCGAGCATCGGATAAATCATCCCGGGACTCGGACTGTAGATCCCCCCGGATTGTTGCTCTAACAGCTTGATCAGTTCGTATCCGTGGCGTGGGTGCTGGGCAATATGCTGCAGGACGATGTAACGCAGCATGCCCGGATCAAGCATACGGGATCTCCGTCGGCCTTGCCCTGATCTGTGGCAAGGTCCGGAACATTTTCCCTCTGGGTCATTGGATAGTTTCATGGGAACCGCCTTTTAGATATATCTAATTATGATATATCTTATAGGATGCCGTGAAAAATACAAGATCATCACTTGGTTTTTTTGACCTGATTTTTTTGAGTCAGGAAATTATGGAAAGAGAACCTTCCAAACAGGATTTCGTTGTAGAGTCGGATCAGCGATACCCGGCAATAGCTGGGCGCAAAAACCATGCGTTCCGAAGTAAATGTGATGCTGATCTTCCAACACAGCCTCCGCCCATGTGGTCGCCCCACAGAACGGACGCACGAGTCCTCTGATGTTGCCCGGAGTAGGCAGCAAAGGTATACAGGTTTCACGCAATAGAGTAGCCTGACATTATCCCAGACAAAATATCCTCATGATTATGGATAGTGCTGATTGGTCCAAAAATCACAATCTCCAGTGTCAGAATATCTGGGCTACATCAAGGGTTGGCACCACAAAGACGATTAGCCGGGACGGAGACATCTATCAATTTCGGAAGCGGCAGATTGAGTGCGGCCATGATAGCGATGAATTCCTCTCGCGATTTGTTGGCGAGGCGCGGGTTGCTCTGTTTTTCCTCGCCAATACAGCTCACCCGGCGACCACGATAGTCGTGACCGGGATAAACCAACGTCTCGTCAGGTAAGGTGAAAAGTTTTGTGGTAATGCTGTCGTATAAGGTACCAGCATCGCCGCTCTGAAAGTCAGTGCGCCCACAGCCGCCAATGAGCAGAGCGTCACCGGTAAAAACCCGATCATGCCAGCGAAAGCTTAGAGATTCAGGAGTATGCCCAGGGGTAGCAAGTACGCGAATAACATCGTCTCCCAAGACCAGGAAATCGCCGTCATCCACCGCAATGTCGGCACAGTCGGCTTGAGCTCGGACACTGAGGACTACCTGTGCTCCTGTCTGCTTGCGGAGTTTGTGGGCAGCGCTGATATGATCGGCGTGCAAATGGGTTTCCAGAATATGAGTCAGGTGCAGGCCTTCATTACGCAAAATCTGCAAAACTTCGGCACTGTTCTCGGCCACCGCATCGATGACCACGGCATCGCGCCAGGTATTATCCGCGAGAATGTAGGTGTAGGTACTGCTCTCGATATGAAACAGTTGCCGAAAATACATGACGTTATTCCTTTACCCGGAGGCTGCAGTGAATTCCGAATATGGCCTAGCGTGTCACAGCCAGGCTAGGGTCGCATTGAGAAAAATCATTTAGAACCCATCAATTCATGCCGCTGGCAATTTTTCGTAGCGACGCGCGCTGAACCATAATGCGCTGACCGGATTCACGCAGGTATCCCTGTCTCTTGAAATCCGCCATGACTCTCGAAACATGTGCAGAAGAAAGCCCGAGATAACCGGCAATTTCTTTACGCGCCATCGGGAAAGGGACCCAGGCGCCATCGGGGAACACTCCGCACCAGTGGTATAAAAATGCCGCCAGGCAGGCATCGGCCTTCCCTGCCCCCACTTCCACAATATGGAATTCAGACTCTTCCAGGGCTCTCTGCCATCGCTCCAGCAATGCGCGTCGCACATGGGGGAGGTCTTCTGATAAACGGTTTAATTCCGATATATCCAGCAAACATAAATCAGCGGCATCTAATGTTGTGGCGGTATGCGGATAACGGGGATGTGCATGATTCAAGCCCTCAAATCCCAACAGATCGCCATGACGCAATAGCCGAACAATTTTTTCCACCCCATGAAGCGGTGATTCCAGACTGAGTTTGATGACACCAGACCGCAAGGTAAACGCATGGCGGGCGCTTTCGCCCTGATGGTAAAGCACTTCTCCAGCAGGCAGATGAATATCCTGTACGGTCATCCCCAGATTGTCTAATTCTTGCACAGTGAGTCCTGCAAAGATGCTTAACTGGCGCATGGGACAAAGCTGACAATCTGACTGGCCCGTCAGATTCCATGACGCTGAATGCATGAGATACTCCTGTTAGGCGATGCTGTCGGCATCCTCCAATTCCCAGAGCGGGATCTGGTTATCAGAGGCATCGGTTACCCAACGTCGCGCATAAATGCTGCGTTGGGCAGCCAACTCATTCAGAATACTCTGAATACGGTTCATCGTCAGGTGCAGGGTACAAGCCATCTCTATGCTGGTCATCGGCCCGCCACGCAGGCAGTTCAGAATACGATTCGTGTCTTGCATTATGAGGATATCTCCCGATGTCGTGTCAGGTTGTGCGCCATCCTGTATGCGCTGGTATGAAAGTCCCTCCATGGCATTCAGCTCGTGTACAGCACGGGATAAGCTGCCCGGTTTGCCTTTTTGTGCAGCAGATTTTGCCGAAAAATGCGAAAGAAGCGCTGATAACGCGATAATTCCTGCTCCATCAGCAAGCTATGATCGGACACCTTTTTTTGCGACTGGTTATCCAGCACCTGCTCTTCATTCAGGGTGGAGAGTTCTGCGCGTAGCGCATACCATTGTTCATTGACCAGATCGTGGCGTGTTTCCAGTACATCGAGAATATCCAGAATGGCACGGTCATCCAGCTGTGCTTCGGGTTCGCCCTGAACCGTTAAAGAAGATCTGATTTTCATAAATCACTCCATGAATAGTTTCCGTCTGTTACACAGGAACTGGGGAAAGGACAGCGAAAAGTCTGCCCTTCCCTTCAGGTTTTAATGACCGCCGTAACTGGCCATTTTTGTGGTGCGACCCCGGAACACCCAGATTTGATAAGCGTTGTACATGATCATGATGGGTACAAACCCGGTCATGAACAAGGTAAACACGGCAATGGAGTTGGCCGGATTGGCGGCCGCCTGGATGGTCCAGGTTTCCGGAACAATGTAGGGAAACATCGTGGCCCACATGGCAAACCACAGGAGAACCACCACCCCTTCACCCCACAGCAGGGCGGCGAAGTCTTTTTGCATGGAGTGGTTCATCATGGATTTAAAGGCAAAGAACAAGACCACTAAGAGCCAGATGGCCCATACCCACCAATAAGGACCGGTCCATTTTGCCGCTGCCCAGGGGAATATGGCATAGGACCATACCAGGGTGACGACGATTGCTGTCAAGGCCAGGTAGGAAAAAAGGGTGGTCCAGCGCTGTGCTTTGACATTGATCGGATCCCCCTTTTCAAAGCGTGCACTCAGGTAAAGACCGCCTGCCAGTCCGGCCGCAATGACCGCGCCAAAACCGGTGAAGATACTGAAAGGGGTCAGAAAAGTGAGGGCCGTCCCGGTAAAATGGGGAATGGGCGAATTCACAAACAGGCCCGGAGCCCCTTTGGCCATGGCCTCACCGGCCTTCATGGGGAAGCCCTGCAAGGTCGCCCCCAAAGCCACGCCCGCCCCGAAAGGTGCCATAAAACTCCCGACGGCAAAGGCCCAACCCCAAAAGCGCTTGCTTCCGGTTGCATGGACATGAAACTCAAAGGCTACAGCCCGCGAAATGACACCCCATAAAGCGAACATCAACGGAATCATCAGATAGTTGAAGGCCGATCCATACACCAGCGGAAAAGCGCCAAACAGAACGCCGCCGGCAACGACCAGCCAGGTTTCATTGCCATCCCACATACCGGCCATGGAAGCCATAATGGCACCCCGCTCCTGCTCATCGGGAGAAAAAAGGGCAAACACCCCGGCGCCGAGATCGGCACCGTCCAGGGCAATGAAGAAAAGAAACAGTAGACTGAGTAACAGCCACCACCACGTCGTTAGAGTGGTAGCGATTCTGGCGAGATCAAACATATTGTATTACTCCTTGAATCGAAATCCCGGAAAACCACGCTTAATGGGTTTTCCCAAAGGTCGGTTTGGCAAAGGTCGGTTTCGCCAATCCACCACCGGCGTGTTCCTGATCAGCATGCTGCTCTGGCGCACCCGGTAAAGGACTTTCCAGATCCGGTCCCTTGCGGATCACGCGGGAGAAGAAATACCAGGCACCGGCCCAGACGGTCAGTTCAAAAACGCCATATCCGGCAAACCAGAAGATTTCCTGACCAATACCCATGTGGCTGACACCTTCATAGGTGCGCATGAGGTTGTAAACTACCCAGGGTTGACGCCCTACTTCGCGAGTCCACCAGCCAGTCCAGACGGCCAGGTACGGTAAAAAAGCACTAAAGACCATGGCCCGCAAAAACCAGGGGCGTTTACGCAATCCCTCCACCGTCAGTTGGCCGCGCAGGATGAGCATGGTGCCCCACAACGCCATAAAGAACAGGAAAAAGCCGATGGCCACCATAACCCGGAAGGAATAGAAAGGGACCCAGACGTCGGGGCGATCCTTGGCCGGGAACTGGTCCAGACCGGGAACTACGCCATTCAGGGTGTGGGTTTCCAGGAGGCTTAACACATGGGGAATACGGATTGAAAACAGACTTCCATCATTGGCAGCATTGGGAATGGCAATCAGATTCCAGGAAGTGTTCGGCTTACCATCCTGTAAATAAGTGTGGAAATGCCCTTCCATGGCGGCCAGCGAGGTCGGTTCACTATGGGCCACATCGACCCCCAGACTGTCGCCTAACCAGATTTGTATCGGTGTCGCGATCAATAAAGCCAGAATGGCGGGTTTCAGCATCTTGACGAACAAATCAGCGTGACGATTCTTGAGAATAAACCAGGCACTGGTCCCGGCCAGTACAAAAAAGCCCAGGATCATGGTAGCCACCCACATATGCGGGAAACCCCATTCATTACTTTCATTGAAAATGGCACTCCACCAATTGGTCACCTGAAACAGACCGTCTTTCAGCACGACACCATCAGGAGTCTGCATCCAGCCATTGGCCACCAGAATCCAGTAGGCCGACAAACTGGAAGCAAACGCCACGTTGAAGGTAGAGAACAAATGCATCCCTTTGCCGATCTTGTTCCAACCAAACACCATGAGGCCAATGAAGCCGGCTTCATACATAAAGGCGGTAATGGTTTCAAAGCCCAGAATATTCCCGAAGAAGGGACCCACGGCCTGAGAAAACGGGCCATAGAGAATGCCGAAGGCCATTTCCATGGTGACACCGGTAGCCACACCGGCGCCGAAATTGACAATAAAGATTTTTTCAAAAAAGCGCTCCAGACGGTACCATCGTTCGTCTCCGGAACGCAGCCAGGCTACTTCCAATCCGAAAAGAATCCATGACACCCCGATAGTTAGGGGCGTCCAGAGGATGTGCATGGAGGTAATCCAGGCAAAATCCAGCCGACTCAGAAGAATCGGCAAAGTATTTTCTACGAGCATGATAAACTCCTCGCTTTAAAAGCGGCGTTAAAAAATGGCAAGCATATTACCGAATCTATAACAGCAATAAATGTGCCAGTTATCCGCTCTATAATTAATCAGTATGTTGCGTTTTAAAAATGATTTTTCGCAAAAAAATAATGGGTGATACAACCGGTTCATGTGGTTCGTATAAACCAATTTATTCTTGCAGGCAGAAAAAATGACAATTAACAAAGGAATCGAAATCATGACCAGAAATGGAATGCGCCCTATTCATCCGGGCGAAGTATTAGGTGAGGAGTTTTTGGCCCCGCTGAAAATGACACCACATGCATTGGCTATGGCATTACGGGTGCCGTCACCACGTATCCATGAGATCATTCGTGAGCGTCGGGCAGTTTCACCAGGTACGGCATTGCGTTTGTCCCGCTACTTTCAGACCAGTCCGGAATTCTGGTTGGGACTACAAGTTGCTTACGATCTGCGGAAAACGGGGCGGGCGCCACCATTGCCCGCGAAGTACAGCCCAGACAACAAGTGGCATAAGCGCCCAGTTTAAGCCTAGAAACCTTTTATTGATCGTCGATATTGCTGATACTGATTGCAGAGGGTGATTTACAACAGGTTGCGTGCAGCCTTGCCGATACCTTCGGCGGACATTGGATGCTGATCGGCAAATCGCGCCAGGTCATAGGCCGTCATTCCGCCCGCAATGGCCGTACCCACCTGTCCAATCAGGCTGCCTGCATCAATCCCCACAATCCATGCCCCGCGAATCCGCAAACTGCCGGGCTCGAAAAAGAGCCGGATTTCGCCATCCAGACGTTCCAGAATCTGCGCTCTGGAGTCCTCTGAAAAGGCATAGCGGGCTTCCAGCAAAGATCCAGGAGAGACCTTGGCCGGTGTCAGACCGATGTAGGCTGCTGCCGGCAAGGTGAATATCGTTGTCGGCACATGGTCAAAATCCGCATAATCCGTAGGAACGTTCCCCGCCAGAATATTGTGGCCTGCCACCAGAGACTGACGCACTGCTGCGTGAAAAAGTGGTACCCGTCCATTGACATCCCCTGCTGCATAAATATGCGGAAAGCGGGTTTGTAGGCTGGGGCCCACCTGAATACCATGATGATCAAACGCAATGCCCAGGGCTTCTGCACCCTCTGGAATGACCGGACGACGCCCCACGGCGAGCAGGACGGCATCGACCTCCTGATTTTGTTCCTTGCCGTCCTCAAGCCAGACAACACGACGACCACTGCCTGTATTCTCAACGCGTTGCACCTCTACATTGGTGCGAAGTTCAAGCCCTTTGGGTAGTAAAGGCAGCAGCAGGTTGACCATGCCTGGATCCATGCCATTCAGGATTTGTGCGCCTTTTTGCAGCAAGGTAACTTCCGTACCCAAGGCAGCAAAAAATGTCGCTGTTTCCAGCCCTATGTAGCCACCGCCGATAACCAGCAGTTTTTCGGGCAAAGCCCGCATGGCTGGCGAAGGTTTATAAAGATCATGACTGGTCAGGCACCATTCAGCACCGGGCAAGGGCGGAATGAACACGTCCGAGCCACTGGCGATCAGGATATGCCGGGCATGATAGGTATCCGTTCCCGCATCTGAATCTACTTTCACCGTATGGGGATCTAACAGGTGCGCTACGCCCTTGATCAAGCGGATAAGAGGTTCTGCGGCCAGTTCCGCTGCGTGCTGGACATAACGCCGCTCCTGAATGGCATCTTTGTGCTGCATCAGGGCGGCAAAATCCACGTGCAGATTGCCGCCCAGTCCGTAGGGCTGAAAACGCTGGGCATCCTGGTAAAAAGCGGCTGTTTCCCGAACCGCCTTGGAAGGAACACAACCTTCATACAGACAGTTACCACTCATGACCCCCTTCGGATCGACCATGAGTACCTTCTTTCCAGCTTTTGCCAGACGAAAAGCGGCCGGATAGGCGGCGCCACCTGCACCTACGCATAACAAATCCACTTCCTGAACAGTCATTTTGCAGCCCTCCACGTTGAATCCAATCCTGCAAAGCCTAGCACAAGCAAACAACAGGCAGATATGAATATATCATTAAAATTCATGATGATTCTTTCACCTTGTCTATACTCATGGTGACGAATATGGCGAAGTCAGATTGCCCGAACGAATCTTGTGCTATCTTATATTAGGATATTGAGATTTTAATTGTGAGCTGGTCAGATGTTTTCTGTAGAGAATTTTCATAAAGGGAGACCGTCGCATGCAACCGGTTGATGCAAAGGGTTTTGAAAGCCTGGATTTGAATGCCAGCTTTCAGGCTCTGGAAAGTAGCGATAAAGGTTTAAGCAGCAGTGAAGCCAGTACCCGCCTGGCGCAATTTGGCAGCAACCTGCTGGAAGAAAAAGAAACTCCGCTCTGGCGTAGATTAATTTCCTATTTTTGGGCACCCATTCCCTGGATGATTGAGGTTGCGGCCGTTTTATCGGCCATCAACGGCGACTGGAAGAGCTTTTTTGTCATTTTTGCCATGCTGCTCATCAACGGTGGCATTGGTTTTTGGGAAGAAAAAGGTGCCAATGACGCCCTCAAGGCGCTGAAAAATCAACTGGCGCTCAAAGCGCGGGTCTTGCGCGATCAGCAATGGCAAAGCATTGACGCAGCGCAATTGGTGCCGGGTGACGTCGTTCGTCTGCGCCTGGGGGATATTCTACCGGCGGATATCAAACTCATTTCCGGTGATTATCTGTCCGTGGATCAGTCTGCCCTGACGGGCGAGTCTTTACCGGTGAACAAAAAACCCGGAGACGTGGCCTACTCAGGAACTATTGCCAAGCAGGGAGAAATGCTGGGGCTGGTCTATGAAACCGGCTCTGCGACTTTTTTCGGACGTACGGCGAGTCTGGTGCAAAAAGCCGCTCCCGTTTCGCACTTTCAAAAAGCCGTACTTAATATCGGTAACTTTTTAATTGTTCTGGCTCTATCCCTTTCGTTATTGCTGATTGTTGTAGAATTAGTCCGTGGCTTGCCGTTTTTGACCCTGCTGGCTTTTGTCCTGGTGGTGGTGGTGGCTTCCATTCCGGTCGCCATGCCGGCGGTATTGTCCGTCACCATGGCTCTGGGGGCTCTGGCCCTATCGCGCATGAAGGCCATTGTTTCCAAATTGACTTCCATTGAGGAAATGGCCGGGGTGGATATTCTCTGCTCGGATAAAACTGGAACCTTAACCCAAAACAAGATCACCCTGGGGGGAAGCGCCCTGTTTGCCGCGCAGAATGAACAGGAACTCATTCTTGCGGCGGCCTTGGCCAGTAAGGCGGAAGACGCGGACGCCATTGATAATGCCGTGCTTGCCGGACTTCCCGATCGCGACAAAACCCTCGCGGCTTTCACTCAGGACAAATTCATTCCTTTTGATCCCATCTCCAAGCGTACGGAAGGGCAACTTCACGGAAGCGACGGGAAAAAGTTTCGGGTGAGTAAAGGGGCGCCTCAAGTTCTCATTGAAATGGCCAAACTGGCTGATGCTGAACGTGCCAAGGCCGAAAAAGTGGTCGAGGATGCCGCCGCCAAGGGGTTTCGTACGCTGGGCGTGGTCCGTTCCGACGATGATGGGCAGAACTGGCGTTTTCTCGGGATTCTTTCATTGCTGGATCCGCCCCGGGTCGATTCCAAGCAGACCATTATGGAAGCGCAGGAACATGGTATTGAAGTCAAGATGGTGACGGGTGATCATCAGGCCATTGCCAGTGAAATTGCCGGTCAATTGAACCTGGGCACGCATATTCTGACCGTGGATGACCGGCTCTCGAAATTTGCCGAGGGCGGGGTACTTCCCCAGGCACTGGGCGATGAAATTGAACACTCCGATGGCTTTGCCCAGGTGTTTCCTGAACATAAATACGCCATTGTCAAAGCCCTGCAGCAACGCGGGCATATTGTCGCCATGACCGGCGATGGCGTGAATGATGCGCCGGCGCTCAAACAGGCCGATGTGGGGATTGCTGTGTCGGGTGCCACCGACGCTGCACGCGGTGCTGCCGCCCTGATTCTGACAGCCCCGGGCCTGAATGTGATCGTCAAGGCCGTCGAGGAGGCGCGACGCATTTTTGAGCGGATGACCAGTTATACGGTATATCGCATCGCCATGACCCTGGATATTCTGTTTTTTGTGGTCGTTGCCATGCTGATTTTCAACTCTTATCCGTTGACGGCCATCATGGTTGTTCTGCTTTCCCTGCTCGATGATATTCCCATCATGACCATTGCCTGGGACCATACCGCCGTAAAGAAGTCCCCCGTTCATTGGGAAATGCCGAGAGTGCTGAGTCTGTCTTCAGCCATGGGGCTCCTGGCTTTTGCGGGGACCTTTGGGCTTTATCTCCTTACCCGCTTTGTGTTTCATATTCCTCTGCCGGAAGCACAAAGCATCATGTTCCTGCAGCTGATTGCCGGGGGGCATCTCATGTTGTTCCTGACCCGGGTGCGCGGGCCTTTCTGGCGCCCTCCCTACCCTGCGCCCATTCTCCTGCTGGCCATCCTGGGCACCCAGATTGTCGGCGTGGCGATTGTCGGTTTCGGCTGGCTGATGACGGCGGTGCCCTGGACGACCATTGGCCTGGTATGGGCGTACAACATTGTGTGGATGGTACTGGCCGATCTTGCCAAGTTGGGCATTCACCGCCTGATGGATCATGAGGCAGCCCATCAGAGCCGGTTTTTGCGCACTCTCAATCATTCTCTGCATCTCGCCCTGACACAGCTGGAACGGGATGGTGCCGGCTTTCAACGAAACATTCGGCAGGCTTTTACCCATTTTATGAGAGGTGGAGATTCAAAATAATGTTCTCTTATTGCACCCCCTGATTCGGAGAAATACCATGACCGCTAAAGATCGACTCACCGAAGTACATCAGTTGATGGAAAATCTCAAGCAGGATTATCCCTCGGAAATCAATTCCTTTTTGGGCTTTATGGGAAAGGCGGAAGGAAACCCGGCCCTGAGTGCGGCACAAAAGGAGTTGATCAACGTGGCTCTGTCCGTCGCTGCGCAATGTGAATGGTGCATTGCCTTGCATACCAAAAGCGCCATTGAAGCCGGGGCCAGTCGCGATGAAATCATGAGTGCCGGTTTCATGGCGGTCATTATGCATGGCGGCCCCGCCTTGATGTATCTGGTGCCGCTGAGCAAGGCGCTGGATGAATTCCTGCCGGAGAACACCCATGGATAGATTGCAAATGCGCGCCATGCTCCGGGATATGCTCCGCGCCCGGGCTTTTGAAGAGGCCGCTGCCCAGGGATATGCCCAGGGCCAGATTGCCGGATTTTTGCACCTGTATCCTGGAGAGGAGGCGGTAGCCGTGGGGGTGCTGCATGCCGCCGAGCCCGGGGACTATGTGGTCAGCACTTATCGGGAGCATGTCCATGCCCTGGTCCGGGGGATTCCTGCGCAGGAAATCATGGCGGAACTGCATGGCAAAATTACCGGCATCAGCAAAGGGATGGGCGGTTCCATGCATCTGTTTGATGCCAGTCGGCGCTTTCTGGGGGGCTACGCCATTGTCGGCGAAACCTTTCCCATCGCTTTGGGAGCAGCTTACGCCGTCGCCTACCGCCGTCTGCCGGAAGCCGTGATCTGCTTTTTTGGCGATGGCGCGGTCAACCAGGGGACCTTCCATGAATCCCTCAATATGGCGGCGCTCTGGAAACTCCCCATTCTTTTTGTCTGTGAGAACAATCATTATCAGATCGGTACGGAAATTCACCGCCATTCTGCCGTGACTGAAGTGTATAAACGTGCCTGCAGCTATGGGATTCCGGCGGAAAAAGTCGATGGCATGGATGTTCTTGCGGTGCATGCCGCTGCCCGCAAGGCGCTGGAGCGGGTTCGCAGCGGCGACGGCCCGCAATTTCTGGAGCTGGAAACCTACCGCTATCGCGGGCACTCCATGGCGGATCCGGCGAGCTATCGCCCCAATGTGGAACTGAATGCCTATCAGGCTAACGATCCCATTGCCGCAGCCATCCACGAAGCAGAATCCGCTTATCCATCACCTGAAGCCATGGCTGCCGCAGGAGCCGACTGCATTAGCCACTTTAGTGACCATTGCTGCCAGGAAGGTCATCTCGACGAGGCGGAAATCACGCGTTTGCGTCAGGAAGTGCAAACGGAAGTGGATGACGCCGTCCGTTTTGCCCAACAAAGTGCGGAGCCGGACATGCAGGATGCCTGGTCCGTCTTTCATCACAATCGTCGTTATGAAGTACTGATGGAGACAGCCCAATGAACGAGCTATTTTATTGGCAAGCGCTGAATCGGGCCATGGATGCCGAAATGGCGGCGGATGAAAGTGTCATCACCCTGGGTGAAGACGTGGGTCTTTATGGCGGAACCTATCGGGTAACCGAGGGGCTCATGGCCAAGTATGGCGAATGGCGCGTGCGCGACACCCCCATTTCCGAAAACAGTTTTACCGGCCTCGGTGTGGGCGCGGCAATGCTGGGTCTGCGCCCGGTGGTCGAAATCATGACCATCAATTTTGCTCTGTTTGCCATTGACGCCATCATCAACATGGCCGCCAAGATCCCGTTCATGTCCGGAGGGCAATTTCCCATGCCCCTGACCATTCGCATGCCGGGTGGCATTGCCCGGCAACTGGGTGCCCAACATTCCCAGCGCCTGGAGCATACTCTGATGAACGTGCCCGGATTGCGGATAGCCGTTCCGGCCACGCCTCAGGATGCCTACTGGCAATTACGCCAGGCCATTCATAGTGATGACGCGCTCATTGTTCTAGAGCATGAACTGCTCTATTTCACCAAGGATCATGTTGATGAGGCGGCTGTTGCCCCGCCTATTCATCAGGCTTTGCTCCGCCGTCAGGGACGGGACATTACCTGTATTGCTTATTCCCGGATGGTGATGCTGGCTCTGGAAGCTGCGGACATTCTGGCCAAGGAAGGTATTGCCATGACGGTCATTGATTTGCGCAGCCTGGCACCCATTGACTGGGAGACCTGTGTGCAATCCGTCAAGCAAACCCATCACTGTCTGATTGTGGAAGAGGACTGTCGTTTTGCCGGAGCCGGTGCGGAATTGAGCGCCACCCTTCAGGAGCGCTGCTTTTATTTTCTGGATCGCCCCATCCAGAGGGTCGCTGGACTGGATATCCCCACGCCCTTCAATGGTCAGCTCGAAGCAGCCAGTATCCCGCGTACGGCAGACATCATTACGGCAGCCCGGCAAATGCTGGGCTCGCAGGGAGGTCAATCATGAAAAACCCCATTACTATGCCGGTATTGTCGGATACCATGCAAACCGGTCGGCTGACGCGCTGGAACAAGTCCGTTGGCGATGCCATCAAAAAGGGCGAGGCTGTTGCCGAAGTGGAAACCGATAAAGCGGTCCTGGACGTGGAGGCCTTTGCGGATGGCTTTCTGGCTGGGCCACTGGCGGCTACGGATACGGATATTCCGGTTCGCCAGGTTATCGGGTATATCGTTGATCAAAAAGAGGCGCCTGCTACCCCTCCCGCGCCTGAGCCTCATGCGGCCGTTGCGGATGCTGCACCAGTGCCGGAACCGGAACCGGCTGCGCGAATTGCGGCACCGGGAACAGCAAATCCCGTTCCATCGCCGTCCCAAGCAATCCCTTCCGCACCGACAAGGCAAAACACCGGGACAATTTCTCCAAAATCCGGCGACCATGCCGACGGGGCATTGATTTCTCCCTACGCCCGCGCTCTGGCGGCGGATCTGAATCTGGATCTCCAGCAGATCACGCCGGGACCTGATGGTGTGATTCATGCCAGTCAGGTACTGGCCGCAGCCTTGGCACCTCAGGACGCGGACTTGCGCATGGGTCCACCCTACCAGATCGAAAAGCCCAGTGCCCTGCGGGCTGCCGTGGCCCGCAACATGTCAGCCACCCTCCAGACGCCGACCTTTTTGATCAGCAGCCGCTTCAATTTGAGCGCGCTGCACGCAAGTGCCAAAACGGCCAAACTCAGCTTTACCTTGGCACTGGGCAGAGCCTGCGCCCTCACCGTGGCTGAAGATCCCTGGTTCAATCAGGTCTGGACCCGCCAGGGACTGGCCAAACGGCAACGGGTTGATCTGGGCATCGCTGTGGACACTGGTGAAGGTCTGATTACCCCGGTGCTGCGGGATGCCGCCCGCAGAACAATGCCGGAACTCGCTGAGGATTGGCGCATATTGCTGGGCAAGGTCAAAAAAGGCCGAGTTACACCCAATGACTATCAGGGCGCCAGTTTTTATCTGTCCAATCTGGGAATTTTTCCGGAGATTGAGCGCTTCAATGCCATTGTCCCCACGGGGGCAGCAGCCATTCTGGCTGTAGCGGCTGCTGATAGTGACGGGCTGACGGATTTCACCTTGAGTTGTGATCATCGGGTTATTTTCGGTGCGGATGCGGCGCGTTTTCTGCAACGCCTGGGCAAGCGTCTGGAGGACCTCTCTTGGCTGACATAACCCAGATTCTCTCCATCAATAGCGGCTCTTCTTCCATCAAGTTTGCTCTGTTTGCTTTCGGCGCAGGGCTTGAGGAGCAGCAGCTTGACGGGGCCGTAGAACGCATTGGTCAAAGCATGGGGAGGATATGGCTGGAACAGGCCGGTCAGCGGGTATTGGACCGACAACAAGCCTTTGTGGATCAATCGGCCGCCCTGCAGGCGGTTGTCGCAGTGCTAACCGAACTGGGTATCACCCATCCCGATGCTATCGGTCACCGGATTGTTTCCGGAGGACCCCATCAGCAGGCCCATGTATGCATTGACGCGACCGTCCTGAAGGATCTCCGTGATGCCCTGGCTTTTGCCCCCCTGCATTTACCGGCCGAAATTGCGGCCATCGAGTCTTTGCAAAAAATCTGGCCGGAAAAACCTCAGGTCGCCTGTCTGGACACGGCATTTCATCACAGCATGCCGGAAAAGGCCGCGCGCCTGCCGCTGCCGCGCAATCTCTGGCAGGAAGGGGTGCGCAAATATGGCTTTCATGGTCTTTCTTACGAGTACATTGTCAGTCAGCTTCCGGATCTGGGGAAAGCACCTGCCATCATTGCCCACCTGGGGAATGGGGCCAGCATGGCGGCGGTTGCCGATGGCCGTTGTCTGGACACCACCATGGGCTTGACCCCTACTGGAGGCCTGGTCATGGGTACCCGCTCCGGGGATCTGGATCCGGGCATACTTCTTTATTTGATGGCTGAAAAAGGCTATAGCGCGCCGCAACTGGAGCGGCTGCTCAATCATCTTTCCGGCTTGCTGGGGATTTCGGCCTGCAGCGGGGATATGCAGGTATTATTGCGGCAGCGGGAAAACAATCCCCATGCAGCGGAGGCTATTGCCCAGTTTGCCTACAGTGCCCGCAAGCATATCGGCAGTCTCATGGCGGTGCTGGGCAGTGTTCAGCGCCTGATTTTTACCGGCGGCATTGGCGAACACGCGGCGGCCGTGCGCTGGGCCATCTGTCGGCCCCTGGAGGCCCTGGGCTTTCATCTCGACCCGGAGGCCAATGCTGCTGTCGCTCAGGAGGCTCGCAGGATTTCGGCCCCGGAAAGCCCCGTTGAGGTGCTGGTGGTGCCTACCGACGAAGATCTGATGATTGCGCGCCATACCCTGCGCCTACTGGGCACGGGTACCCCATGAATCTCAATACGTTGTATGAATAAACCCAACCCCGGAGGAAACCAGGATGGCATATCCACACTTTGACGATCTGCTTGCTGCCATAGCAACCCTCCCGGACATTCCGGTAGCGGTGGTAGATGCGGCCGAGGAACATGTCCTCCTGGGTACCTGCGAGGCCAAAAAACAAAGCATCGTTGAACCCATTCTCATCGGCGATCCTGATAAAATCCGTCATCTGCTCCAACAGATGGGGGCCGATTCGGGTACTTGTCCCAACTTTCAGATTGTCGCCGCCGACAATCCCGATGATGCCGCCGACAAGGGCGTGGAAATGGTCCTTTCGGGAGCAGCAAAAGCGCTGATGAAAGGGCATTTGCATAGTGATGCCTTTCTCCATCCCATTCTCGCCAAGCTCCGTACGGAAAAACGGCTTTCTCATATATTCGTTACCGACATTTCCAGCTATCACAAACTGCTGCTGATAACCGATGCGGCCATCAATATCACCCCGGATTTGCCAACCAAAGCCGCCATTCTGCAAAATGCCATCGATCTGGCACATATTCTGGACGTAGCGCATCCCAAGGCCGCCATTCTCTCGGCGGTGGAAGTCGTCAATCCGGCCATTGCCTCCACCGTCGATGCCGCCTGCCTCTCCAAAATGGCCGAGCGCGGTCAGATTACCGATGCACTGGTCGATGGACCCCTGGCTTTTGATAATGCCATTTCCAGGGAATCGGCGCAGATCAAAGGCATCCGTAGCGAAGTCGCAGGAGATGCCGATATCCTGCTGGTACCCGATCTGGTTTCCGGCAACATTCTCGCCAAAGACCTGGAATATCTGGCCGGCGCGACCATGGCTGGCATTGTCATGGGGGCCAAAGTGCCCGTCATCCTCACCTCCCGGTCTGATCCGGCCCGGGCCAGACTGGTTTCGGCGGCCCTGGCGGCACTGATTCATTACCACAAAACAGGAGCCCATTCCCAATGACTGCAACGGAGCCATGCCAGGCCATCGCCACCCTGACCCTCAATCCGGCAGTGGATATTGCCTATGAAGTGCCGCACCTGATTCCCGATCAGAAAAGTCATGCCCTTGCTACGCGTTATGATCCTGGCGGTAATGGCGTGAATGTTGCCCGCGCCCTCAAGGAGCTCCTGGTCTGCGCCCATAGTTGTTGCATCGTCGCCGGGAATATAGGCGAGCTGTTGCAGAAGCTGCTGCAGCATCAACTGGACAGTCCGCATTGCGTGCATGTGGAAGGCGAAACCCGGATCAATGCCACCATACTTCAGGGCGATCCGCCTGCGCAGTTTGAAGTAACCGGAATTGGTCCACTGGTTTCTGAACTTGCGCTCAGCGCCGTCAAAACAAGCTTTCTGGAACTCTGCAAGGGCGGATTTGCGGTGCTCACCGGCTCGGTTCCTCCGGGGGTGCCCGATCTCATATATGGCGACCTGGTGGACAAAGTACAGGGGGACGGCGGCAAGGCCGTTGTCGATGCCCACGGCGCGTTATTGCAACTGGCCCTTCCCCATCAGCCCTACCTGATCAAACCCAATCGCTATGAGTTATCGGTACTCAGACAGCGTGAGTTGCCAACCCTGGAAGATGTCGCCCGGGAAGCCCGCGCCATCCAGCGGGAAGGCGTCCAGTACGTTTGTGTCTCGCTGGGTGTTGAAGGCGCCCTGCTGGTTGGACCCGACGGCAGTTATCTGGCCGAGGCACCCAGCATAGCGGTCAAATCCACGGTTGGTGCGGGAGATTCCATGGTTGCCGGACTGGTAGCGGCGCTGGCACGCAGGCAGAGCCCCGCCGAGGCGTTGCGACTGGCCGTTGCCTGCGGCAGTGGCACGGCGGCACGGCCCGGTACGGAAATATTTTCTCACAGTCAGGTGGTTGAACTGTTGCAACAGGTGAACGTCAAGATGCTCGATATTTAAAAGGAGATTTACGACATGACGGAAAGTACAACGGATATTCTGATTGTCGGCGGTGGTCCCGCCGGAATGATGACGGGCATAACCGCCGCCCAGTTTTCTCCCCACAAAAAGGTTCTGGTGCTGCGCCCCGAGACGGACGCTGTCATTCCCTGCGGGATTCCCTATATTTTCGGTACCCTGGGAGGCACCGAAGAAGACATGGCCGGACGTGCGCCGCTCCTAGCAGCGGGCGGCCTAATCCAGATTGGTAAAGTCGCCAGCATAGATCGCAATGCCCACACCGCCACTCTGGAAAACGGGGATCTCATCCATTGGGAACGGCTGGTTCTGGCGACCGGCGCAGAAAACTTCATTCCGCCCATTCCGGGTACAGAACTGGAAGGCGTTTTCAGCATTCACAAGGATTATGACTATCTCGACAAATTGTTCAGCACCCTGATCCCGCAAATCAAAAAGCTGGCGATTATTGGCGGAGGGTTTATCGGCGTGGAATTTGCCGATGAAATCCGCAAGCGCGGTATTGAGGTCCACATTGTCGAGATGCTGCCCCACCTGATGCAGGCGGCTTTTGATCTGGATGCCTGTAAGGCGGTAGAAAAACAGCTCAGCGAGCACGGCGTCCATATTCATACCGGCTGCAAGGTAGAAGCCCTGGTGGCCGGTGTCGATGGTAAACGGGTAGGCCAAGTGCAAATCGCCGGACAGGAGGCTCTGGAGGTTGATGCGGTGCTCATTGCCATCGGTACCCGTCCACAGGTGGATCTGGCCAAGGCGATGGGCCTGACCCTGAGCCGCTCTGGTGGTATCTGGGTCGATGCTTTTCAACGTACCCGGGAAGACCCCCATATTTTCGCCGTGGGTGATTGTGCCCACAAACAGGACTTTTTTACGCGCAAGGCCAATCATGCCATGATCGCCTCACAAGCCGCCGCTGAAGGCCGCATTGCCGGAATGAATTTGTATGGCCTGCGTCAGTTGCGTACCAATGCCGGCTCGGTGAGCGTCTACGCCAGTGAAATTGATGGCCTGGCTTTTGGTGTGGCCGGCTTGACCGAACATCAGGCCGAACAGGAAGGCTTTCCGATTTTAAGTGGGGAAGCCCGCCTGCCCGATCACCATCCGGCCTCCATGCCCAACACCACAGAAATTTTCTGCCGTATCATTTTTGCTGCTGACTCCCTGCAAATCCTGGGCGGGCAGGTCCTGGGCGGTGCCACCACCGGGGAACTGGTCAACACAATCGGTCTCGCCATTCAGATGCACGCTACTGCACCCGATCTGGTCAGCATGCAGTTTGGCAGCCAGCCGCGCCTGACCCCTTCCCTGCATCCGCTGGTTGCCGCAACCGGAGATGCCCTGCAGCGTCATTATGCCCTCCTCCACCCCTGCGTGGAGGACCAACCCTTATGAAACTCCCCAAGCATCGCAGCAAAATTGTCTGCACCATCGGTCCCGCATCTGATGCCCCCAATGTCCTGGAACAGATGATCCGGGCGGGCATGAATGTCGCCCGTCTCAACCTGGCCCACGGCACCCCCGATGAACATCGGGCGCGCATTGCCCGCATCCGCGATGCCGCCCGCAAGACCGGGTATCGCGTCGCCATTATGGCCGATCTGCCCGGCCCGAAAATCCGCATTGGCCGCTTGCCGGCCCCGGTCACCCTCAAGCATGGGGATCATGTTCTGCTCGCTCCGGGTGCGCCGGGGACGGCGCAGGCCATTCCTCTGGAACTGCCGCCCCTGGCCAAACCCCTCGTCAAGGGCGATACGGTCTACCTCAATGACGGCTTTCTGGAACTTCGGGTAGAACAGCATGATAGCCAGGGCGTACTGTGTCAGGTGCTCGTCGGTGGTGTGCTGCTTTCCCATAAAGGCGTCAATTTACCCGGTGTTTATCTGGAGGGCGGCGCGCTCACCGCTGCCGATCGGGAATTACTGGCATTTGTCCTGAAGGCCGGAGTCGATGGTCTGAGTGTTTCTTTTGTGGAAAGTGCCGAAGACCTGCACGCCGCCCGCCGTGCAGCCAATACCCTGGGATTTCATCCTTTTCTGGTCGCCAAAATCGAAAGAGCACGGGCCTGGAAACATATTGATGCGATCATCGACGCCACCGATGCCATCATGGTGGCACGCGGCGATCTCGGAGTAGAAGTGCCGATTGAAGAAATTGCCATTATCCAGAAACGCCTGATCCGCAAGACACGCGCCGTGGGCAAACCCGTCATCACCGCTACCCAGATGCTGGAGTCCATGGTACATAACCGGCGACCAACCCGCGCGGAAGTGACCGACGTGGCCAATGCCATCCTCGATGGTACGGACTGCATCATGCTCTCGGAAGAGTCGGCCATGGGAGATTTTCCGGTAGAAGCTGTAAAAATGCTGGCAGAAATTGCCCGCGTTACCGAAAAAAACCGGGCGGAACTCAATCCTTTGAGTTCCATCGACCTCGATGACAAGCCCAGCGTAGAATCTATTATTGCTAGTAATGTCCGGCACAGCGCCGAACGGCTGAATCCTTTATTTGTAGTAACCCCTACAGAAACGGGAACAACCGCCGCACGCATTGCGCGCTTTCGGCTTGAACCCTGGATTCTGGCCATGAGTCCCCATACTTCGACTTGTCAGCGCCTCTGTCTGCACTATGGGGTCTATCCTATAGAGATGCCGAGCCCTGAAAGTGGCTGGGAAGATGCGGCGCGTCGCTGGCTGCTCACTAACGCTGTTGAAAAAGGTTTGATTTTACTGACGCAAGGCCCCAGCAAGGGTCATCCGGGAGGGACCAACCGCCTGGAAATCATTCATCTGGATGTTTCTGCCACGCAATAACAGGAGAGTGTTTTATGGACAGCTTGATTGAAGACCTTATCGCCCGCGAAATTCTGGATTCTCGCGGTAATCCCACGGTAGAAGTGGAAGTGTATCTCAGCAACGGGCAACACGCCCGTGCCGCCGTTCCCTCCGGAGCTTCCACCGGCAGCAAGGAGGCGGTGGAACTCCGTGATGGCGACGAGCATCGTTTTGGTGGCAAAGGCGTCCGCCAGGTCATTCAGAATATTGAGGAGATCATTGCCCCCGACTTGCAGGATCTGGATGTGCGCGATCAAAAATCCATTGACGAGACCATGATCGGTCTGGATGGCACGGATAACAAAGGAAAGCTCGGTGCCAATGCCATTCTCGGCGTGTCCATGGCTTGCGCCCGTGCCGCCGCTGATTATTGTGATCTGCCATTGTATGCTTACCTGGGTGGACCCGGTGCTACCCGCCTGCCCGTGCCCTGTTTTAATGTGCTGAATGGTGGCGTCCATGCGCACTGGCAGGGGGCTGATTTTCAGGAATGCATGCTGGTTCCCTATGGGGCTGACAGCTTCCGCGAATCGCTCCGCTGGGGTGCGGAAATCTACCATGCGTTGCAGGCCCTGCTCCTCGAAAAACATCTTTCCGTCGGCGTCGGTGACGAAGGCGGCTTTGCCCCCGCCGTCGATTCCAATCATGAATCCTATGACCTGCTGGTCGAGGCCATCCGCCGTGCCGGATTTGAACCCGGAAAAGATTGCGGCATCGCCATTGATCCGGCTTCTTCGGAATTCTTCAAAGACGGAAAATACCAGCTGCGCACGGAAAACCGGGCTCTCAGCAGCGCGGAAATGGTCGATTATTATGCAGAAATCGTCCGTAATTACCCAGTGGTTCTGCTGGAAGATGGTTTGGCCGAAGACGACTGGGAAAACTGGAAGCTACTCAATGAAAAACTGGGTAGCAGCATCGAACTGGTGGGCGATGATATTTTCTGCACCAATCCGAAAATCATTGCTCAGGCCATTGAAGACAACATTGCCAATGCAACGCTGATCAAGCTCAACCAGATTGGCACAGTCACCGAAACCATCGCCGCCACCCGGCTGGCTCAATTCCATGGTTGGGGAGCTTTCGTCTCGCATCGCTCCGGCGAAACCACCGATGATTTCATTGCCGACCTGACCGTGGCCCTGGACACCGGTCACCTGAAGTCCGGCGCACCGGCCCGGGGTGAACGGGTGGCCAAATACAACCAGTTACTGCGGATTGAAGAAGAACTGGGCACAGCCGCCAGTTTTGCCGGTAAAAAGGCTTTTGTGCGGCCGGTACGTGGATAAAACAGTTGATACACGAGGAACAGCAGTCATGACTCTTGAATCCGGTTCTTCCATTCATACCTGCAGCGGGCTCAGCAGTGCCGAGGCGCAAAAACGTCTGACACAATACGGACCCAATGCCGTAGTCGAAGAAGCGCCCAAAACCTGGCTGTTGTTCCTTCACAAATTCTGGGCACCGGTTCCCTGGATGCTGGAAGCCACCTTTGTTCTGGAGGTGCTGCTGACCAAGTGGCCGGAAGCCATCATCATCGCCCTGCTTTTACTTTTTAACGGAATACTGGGCTTCAGCCAGGAACGCAAAGCCCAAAACGCCTTGGCCCTTCTCCGTGAACGCCTGCGTATTCAGGCTCGGGTGTGCCGGGATGGCAACTGGCAGACTCTGGCGGCCGCCGATCTGGTTCCGGGTGATCTGGTGCATGTGCGCGTGGGGGATATTGTTCCCGCCGATCTGCACCTGACAGATGGCAATGTCCTGGTCGATCAATCCGCCCTGACCGGAGAATCCATGCCGGTGGATTGCACGGCAGACAGTACCCTGTATTCCGCCTCCATCGTGAAACGCGGGGAGGCCAGTGGGGAGGTCACCGCTACCGGGGCCAAAAGCTATTTCGGCAAAACCGCCGAACTGGTACGTGGCGCGGGTGCCAAAAGCCATCTGGAAGAACTGGTTCTCAGCATTGTCCGCTATCTGGTCGCCATGGACGTTCTGCTGGTGCTCGCCATTCTCGCCTATGCCATGGTGCAGCACATTCCGCTCGCCAACATTTTGCCCTTCGCCTTGATTTTGCTGGTCGCCTCGGTGCCCGTCGCCCTGCCCGCCACCTTCACCCTCGCCACCGCCATTGCCTCCCTGCATCTGGTTCATCGCGGGGTGCTGGTGACCCGCCTGGCCGCCGTGGAAGAGGCTGCGGCCATGAACGATTTGTGCAGTGATAAAACCGGTACCCTCACCCAGAATCGTCTCAGCCTCAGCCAGATTCAGCCCTGGCCGGATGTCAAAGAGGAGGACTTGCTGCGCATGGCCGCCCTGGCCAGTGACAGTTCTACCCAAGATCCCATTGATCTAGCCATTCTCCAGGAAAGTAGCAAAAGACAGATCAGTCCGCCAACCCGTGCGCAGTTCGTGCCTTTTGATCCGGCCAGCAAGCGCTCTGAAGGCACTTTTACCCAAGATGGCAATCAGTGGCGCGCCATGAAGGGAAGCCCGCAAATCATCGCCAGGCTCTGCAAGGATGCAGACTGGGAAAGTCGCACCGCACAATTGGCTGCCAGCGGCGCGCGGGTACTGGCGGTCGCGGCAGGGCCAGATAGTCAGCCGCGCTTTCTCGGTTTGCTGGCTCTTTCAGATCCTATCCGCCCTGATGCCAAAGACGTGGTGCAACAGCTCCGGAAACTGGGCGTGCAGGTTCGGATGGTCACGGGAGACAGCGTCCAGACCGCGCAAAGCGTCGCCAGCACTCTCGGGATTGACGGTCAAGTCTGCGAACGGGGGCGAATCACCGAAGATTGTGGGGTTTATGCCGGGGTCTTCCCGGCCGACAAGTTCCATCTGGTCCAGGGGCTGCAAAAAAAGGGCCGGATTGTCGGCATGACCGGCGATGGGGTGAATGACGCCCCCGCACTCAAGCAGGCGGAAATGGGAGTGGCGGTGGAAAGCGCCACCGATGTGGCCAAGGCCGCTGCCAGCATTGTACTGACCACCCCCGGACTGCAAGGCGTACTGGAGGCGGTTATCACCGGCCGTCGCGTCTATCAGCGCATGCTGACTTATACCCTGAACAAAATTGTCAAGGTCTTTCAGGTTGCCCTGTTTCTGAGTCTCGGATTTTTACTTTTCCGCAGCTTTGTGGTCACTCCCCTGCTCGTGCTGCTCCTGCTCTTTGCCAACGATTTTGTGACCATGTCCCTGGCCGAAGATAACGTCCGTCCCTCCCCCCAGCCGGATCGCTGGGCAATCCGGACCCTGGTCTTTTCCTCTCTCGCTGTCGCCATCGCCTGGCTCATCTATATTTTTGCGGTCTATGCTGTAGGCCGTAGTCTCCATCTGCCTACCCCCTCAATCCAGACCCTGGATTTTCTCGGCCTGGTATTCTCAGGATTGGCCAATGTGTTTCTGGTCCGCGAGCGCGGTCATCTCTGGGCATCCCGCCCCGGAACATTCCTCAGCGTCGCCAGTCTGGTAGATATTATGATTGTCAGCATTCTGGCCATCATGGGTTGGTTGATGGCCCCTATCCCCTGGATTTTTGTGCTTTGTCTGCTGGGAGCGACTGTTGTCTATACGCTGTTGCTGGACCAGATCAAAGTTCCTCTGCTACAAAAACTGACGCATGCTTAAGCTTTTTATTGGGAGCCCGGGAATACTATGATTGCAAAGTCACGACATTTTCAGCTTCAGATCGTCGATGTGCATGGCGAAATCTATACCGGTCTAGCCACTTTTGTGGTTGTGCCTGGTGAAT
Organism: Acidithiobacillus albertensis; assembly: GCF_001931655.1. Lineage (NCBI taxonomy): Bacteria > Pseudomonadati > Pseudomonadota > Acidithiobacillia > Acidithiobacillales > Acidithiobacillaceae > Acidithiobacillus > Acidithiobacillus albertensis. Next base: position 1,443,000 of record NZ_MOAD01000001.1, read on the forward strand.
TGGGTGAACTGGGCATTTTGGCCGGTCATGCACCGTTAATCAGCATTCTCAAGGCTGGCGAGTTACGCATCACCCCCGTTGAAGGACCGCCGGAAATTCTTTTCATTGAAGGCGGAATGGCAGAAGTTCAGCACGAAATGGTGACGGTTCTGGCCAACAACGGACTACGCGTCAGCGATATTGACCCCAAACTCAGCCAAAATCGTATCAGCGCCGCTGAGCGTATCCTGAAAGAGCGTAAGGCTTCAGAAATGGATTTTGTCGCCGCTGAATTGGCTTTGCAAAGTGAACTAGCCAAGCTCAGGGCCTTTCAAAAATATCAACAGGCAAGCCAGGGAAATGAAAAGCTGGAATACGACTGGGAACGCCCTCCTCTGGAAGGTATCCCTGAAATTAATGTACAAACACTGGAAGACTGAATCTTGCGTTGGGAAATGACCACTTATCAGATTGAATCGTTAATAATTATATGAAAATTTTACGCAAGAAAAAATCCGGCAGCCTGCATAGGATCTCCTGTGTCTATTATCCCATCTCTTTCACATTAGAGGCTATCTTCGATCTGTTCCAGTGTCTTTCCCTTTGTTTCTGGTACAATCCAAAGAGTAAACAAGATCGCCAAAACAGTCATTGCCGCATAAAACATGAAAGTAGGGCCGCGTCCAATAATCAATAACAAGTCTAGGAATATGCCGGAAATCACCATGTTTGAGACCCAATTGGCGACGGTTGCAATACTCATGGCCCTACCCCGGATAGCGAGCGGAAAAATCTCAGAGATCATCAGCCAGAAAATGGGTCCGAGGCCAATAGCAAAAAAAGCAACAAAAATCGCAACCATGCCCACGATGATATAAGTTAGTGGGCCGTGAAGCTGTATCAGGAATCCAGTACCAATAAAAACAAGACTGGTCAGCATACCATACAGACCCAAAAGTAGCATTTTGCGGCGGCCAGCGGTGTCCAGTAACCGCATTGCGACGCCTGTCATGATCACATTGACGGCACCAATACCCACAGTGGCAAGAATAGAACCGGAAGCGGAGGATAAACCGGCATCCCGGAAAATGGTTGGTGCAAAATAAATAACAACATTTATACCCGTTATTTGTTGAAAAACCGCCAGACCAACTCCGATAATCAGAGGCTTACGAACTTTACGTGTCAGAAGTAACGACCACGGCGCTGCCCGACGGCTGTCCTCAACAATATCGCGATGTAGATCCCCAAGTTCCTCGGATACATCCTGACGTCCCCGTAAAAAACGAAGTCCCGCCGTCGCCTTTTCTATAAAATTACGCCCCGCCAACCACCGAGGACTTTCCGGCAGGACCATCATCCCCCCAAGCAAAATAAGTCCGGGAACGGAACCAAGCCCCAGCATCCATCGCCAGCCATCTGGGGTTCCAGAGAGCATATAATCAACCAGATACGATACAAAAATACCAACCGTAATATAAAATTGATTGATGGTTACAATCGCGCCGCGCCAGTGCGCCGCTGTGATCTCTGATAGGTACAGAGGGGTAATCATGGAAGAAACCCCAATGGCGGCTCCTACCATAACCCGGCCAAGGAAGAGAATAGGTATGGTCCCAGCTACTGAAGATAAAATTGCACCTGCTGAGAAAAGAACGGCGGCAACAATCAGTACGGCACGACGTCCAAAAGCATCTGCAAGTGCTCCGGCAAATGCTGCGCCCACGGCGGCAGCAGCTAACGCGATTGCAACAAACAACCCCTTCATGCTTGCATCAAAGTGAAAAACTTGATTCACAAACAAGAGAACGCCAGCTACGACACCTGTGTCGTAGCCGAAGAGTAATCCACCGAGCCCGGCAACAATTGCAATCAAAATAAATCGCCAGTCTTTCTTGGGCTGATTGGCCTCTGTCATACTCATCCGACGAATATCCTCTTGAGAGCTTATTGTAGTTTAAAACATCTTTTTACATGATAATCCGCTGAACGCTGGCAATGCAATTATAAAGCATACAGCAAACCCTATAAAACCCGGAGGTACTCTGCCGGCAACGGGCTTTCCTGTTGCGCCTGCTTTTCACCATGGGCCACGAACAAATTAATCACTTGTCCGTGGGCCTGAATCAGGGTCACCACATTGGGATCATCACTGCGTTCTTCAATCATCACACCATCTGGAAGCAGTCTGACTTCCATATGCACTTTGTCATGTTGAGCAAAGAGCTCGGCAAAAGCCGGATCCCAAAAGCGCAGGCCAAAATTTTCGTGCAAGCGCTGTTTCATCGCAGGGACATGATCGTGCAATAAAGCCACCACCTCCGGATTGTGTGAACGGGTTCGCGAGCGAATCCCATCAGGCAACATTTCCAGATCACGCTGAATATCATCATGCAGTGCCAGAAGACGATGGAAAACACTCTGGTCATGTTGATGACGAGCAGCCCTGATAGGATCACGACCAGCCCCACGCATGCCAACATGCATATTCTGTTTTGAAAACATATAGATACTCCTTAAATTAAGCATGTCGCCGCCCAGATGATTCATTCTACCGGTAGTGGCCGTGGGTGCGTTTTGCTCCATTGTTCCTTGCCTGTTGTTCTAAGGCTCATCCTGCTGTCAGGAGAGAACTCGCCCTACGGGCTCAAACATCTCCTCCTGACGGGCGCAGGACTTCACCAAGAACAACGACGGCCCAGAACAAAAGTCGCTGAAAAGCATCCACGGCAACTGCCGTTTTTAGGTTCATCGGGACAGCTACATCAATGGATTGGATATCTAGTGAACATATCATCACCAGAACTTACTTAGTGGTAAGTATTCTGCAGTCACCACAAAGCGGCATTGATAAAAATCAATTTTGACTGATTTAGTCGGGTTTATGCGCTTCAGACAGGCCGGCAATATGCGCAAGACTTTTTGGTTTCAAGATTTCCAGTTGACTGCCCTGCTCCTGAATCAACGCCTTACGCTTGAAATCTGCCATAATCCGACTGACATGCTCGGTAGATAGCCCCAGAAAGGCGGCGATATCTGTTCGCGTTAACGGGAAAGGCAAACTGCGTAACTGCGGATAGCGCCGGGCCCATTGCAGTAAAAAAGTCGCCAGCCGGGCCTCGGCCCGTTTAGCGCCCAGCTCAATAATCCGTTCTTCACTTTTTTGCAGGGCGTCCTGCCAACGCTGCAAAATGGCCGCCCGAACTTTGGGCAGACGTTCCGACAAGCGCTGTAGTTCTGCCAGATCAAGTCGACAGAGCTGACTCGGAGCAAGAACGATAGCACTATGGCGATGATGTTCTCCCTGCATGCCTTCAAAACCAAGCAGATCTCCGTGATGGAGTAAACGAACGATAACGTCCTGACCACTTTCCAGAGAACTTACCAGCTTCACCGCACCATTTCGCAAGGTATAAGCATATCGAGCAGGTTCTTTCATCCGATAAAGAACGTCCCCTTGCCGACCCTCTATATCCTGCACTTCCATCCCCAGACTGCAGAGTTCTTCGGTATTCAGTCCTGCAAATATACTTTGGTCGCGCATGCGACATTGCAGGCAATCAGAACGTTTGCTGGCAATTTCGCTGTTCATGAACCCATTTATTGAGTAGCCCAATACTGTGGATAGGCACCCTTCTGCCCGGATTTTTTGCCAATTCCCGTGGCCGCTGATCCTGCCTCGCTTTTGCTGGATTGCGGCCCCACCAGCACCCGAAACAGGTGGTTAACGGAAAGCGTCCCCACGCAGGCTTTGACACCCACTTTATCGACTTCTTGCAGCAATTGTTCAGCCATGGTGACTTTTCCAAAAGCACCCAGTTGCACATACCAACCGGCTTGCTGACAAGCATGGGGAATGGGTACCGGTTTAACGGCTGCGGGAACAGCTGACGCAACGTTGGCAGGGCCCGGAGATGACTCTGCGGACACCGGTGAAGTAGGAGAACGGGTTGCCGAAGTCAGTAACAGCGTTTTGGCTGTGGATACTGCTGAACCGGTCGCGGCAGACGTTTTCGGCAAGGTCAGGAATACACTGGTGGAATCTGAAGTGATCATTTTGACTTTTCCAGGTTCGGAAACAGCCGAAGATTTCCAGATAAAGGACACAAACAACAAAATGACCAGCAAAAAAATAATGAAAATCAGCACACCCAAGCGCATGCGCCCGGTCTGCATCTCCCGGGTCGGTCTGGCGACATTATCTGTATTTTTCATGTGTTTTTGGCGGTTCACCCGCGCTCCGCAGCTCAGCAAGGTACGCTCATACTACAATTTTGATCGGCACAAGCCTAGCTTGAAGAGTCTGGTTTATATAAACCAATGTGGTTGATATAAACCAATTCATCATGGGTGAAATAAACCAAAAGCAACCGACGCATCATTACATAATAATATAAGACCATGTTTTTATATGACTCATATCCGAGCAATTCAGTCAGGAACAAAAGATGCTTTTATCCCCGGTAGTAACACCTAAAAACAACCGTTCACGAGGATTCAACTATGATTATTGAAGACACTTTGCCCGTGCTTCTCAGTCGCCTCGATTTTGCCTTCATCACCTCCATGCATATTCTCTGGACTCCGGTGACCATTGGCATGTCGTGGCTGCTATTTTTTCTGGAGGTGGCCTGGCTGAAGACCGGCAATGAACACTGGTACCGCCTGCAGCGCTTCTTTGAAAAGCTTTTTATCGTCAATTTCGGCGCTGGTGTGGCCACGGGCGTGACCATGGAAATGGCCTTCGGCATTTTGTACGGCCCTTTCTCCCAGGCTGTTGGCCCTTTTTTCGGAAACATTCTCGGCTTTGAAACCATCACCGCCTTCATGTACGAGGCCGGCTTCATTGGCCTGATGATTTTTGGCTGGGGCAAAATCGGCAAGGGCATGCATGCTTTTGCAACCTTCAACGTAGCCCTTTCATCCAGTCTTTCAGCCATGTGGATTCTGGTCGCCAACGGCTGGATGCAGTCTCCCACCGGAATTCAACTGAAAGATGGGCTGTTTCAGGTCACCAACTGGTGGGAAGCCATTTTTAACCCGAACTTTAATATTGGCTTCCCGCATATGTGGGTAGCTACCGTAGAATTAGCCCTGTTTTTCTTCGCGGCGGTCAGCGCCTGGTTTATTTTGAAAAATCGCCAGGCCAATTTGTTTACCAAACTCTTGAAGCCGACTTTGCTGGCACTGATCATCATCACCCCGCTGCAGATTTTTATTGGTGATGAACTGGGTCGGGAAGTGGCACACGACCAGCCCACCTCTCTCGCGGCCATGGAAGGCCATTTCCACACCTATCTGCCCGATGGTAAGCCCAACACCAGCTGGAATCTGATTGCCATTCCCGATGTTTCAGCAGGAAAAAATCTGTTCTCCATCCAGATTCCCCATGTTCTCAGCTTGCTCGAAACCCATACCTGGGACGGAGTAGTCACCGGTATGGATCATTTTGCTCCGAATGATCGACCCAATGTCTGGGTGCCCTTTTATGCCTTCAGGGTGATGGTCGCCATCGGCTTCTTCCTGTTTTTCATGGCACTCTGGGGTAACTGGTTGCGCTTGCGGGGGAAATTGACTGCAGAACATCTGCGTAAGAATCCGTTGTTCCTGCGTCTGCTGGTGTTCAGTGGATTCCTGCCTTATCTCGCCGTCTGGACCGGCTGGTGGACACGTGAAATAGGCCGTCAGCCCTGGGTTGTTTATAACCTGATGCGGACTTGGCAGGGTGTCAGCCATATGGGAGTCACTGCTGAATCCTTCTGGCTGATTGGCTACATCATTTTCGAACTGATGGTTTGGGGGGGTGCCTGGTACTTCTTTACCCGGGTTATCCAAAAAGGACCCGATATGACCAGCCCGGTCATTGGTGCTTCGGATCATGATGCCCATCCATCCGGTGGCGGAATTGCCAAGCCGACTTTCGCCAAACCGACAATGAACAAGCTGAACTGAGGACCGATACCATGCATGAAATATTTCGCATACATAGCACCTTAAGTACATTCTGGTGGATTTTGTTAGGGGTTTTCTTCGTCATTTATATTGTTCTCGACGGCGCGGATCTGGGGGCCGGCGTATTTTCCCTGCTCCTCAACAACGAGAATGATCGGGCGGCCGTCATGTCCTCCATGGCGGGCACCTGGGATGCCAATGAAACCTGGCTGGTGGTGGCCGGTGGCGTGATTTTCGGGGCCTTTCCTCTGGTTTATGGGTCCACATTCAATTATCTGATGATCCCGTTGATGTTTGCGCTCTGGGGCATCATTTCCCGGGCGGTGGCCTTTGAATTTCATGTCCACGCCAAAAGCAGCCGCAAATTCTGGGGCTACATGTTTGGTCTTGGCAGCCTGGTCGCGGCTCTTTTTGCGGGGATTGCACTTGGAGCCACCTTGCTGGGCTTTCCGATGAATACCGGCAACGCGCAAGGCATTCAGGTGGCCAATGACCCGTTTGTGAATACGGTTCCGCACTTTTCCGGCAACGCCCTGAGCTTTCTTTCTGCTTTCAGCATCTGGACAGGCATTGGGGCGTTGATCGCCGGCGGTCTGGCAGGCACCTTGTACCTTTGTGCCCGTTTTGAGCAGGATGATCCCATCTACCAGAAGGCTCACAAGTCTGCCACTCTGTTTTCTTTCCTGGCGCTGGCGGCGGTAGTCATCACCTTGATCTGGTCCTACGCGATCATGCCCGATGCCGCCAAGTGGACGGGGAGCGGCTGGTTCGGCTGGCTGATTTTGCTCATTGCCATCCTGATTTCTGCCTACAAAATGATGAGCAATCACGCAGCCCACCGTGACTTCGCCGCACTGCTCTGGTGTGGCGCCATTGTGTTGTTCATGTGGGGCGGGATGTGGGCCACCAATTTCCCCTACATTATTCCGCAGACCTGGACTATCAGTCAGGGCGGCAATCCGGCCAATGACCTGGCCATCCTGACCCTGTTCATGACGGGATTCGTGCCGGTGATGATTACTTATAACGTTTATCAAATCTGGGTGTTCCGCAAGCGCATCACCCATCTGGCCGGTTATGAAAGTCATTAAGTCATTTCCCTGGTGATGTTCCGTTTGGGGCCGCAAGGCCCCTTTTTTTAGCTTCACATAATCGTATGAAAATGTTCTATAATGATGAGGTATAATTTACTTATTACCTTGCAACACAAACTAAACAGGAGTCCTGAGATGTCCAGGAATAAAAAAAATAGTACGATGCGGTCACTTCAAGATGATGCGCACGAAAAAAATCATCTTGATGAAAAAGCCCATTACAAGGCGGAACTGCGGGCCCTCCAGATTGAGCTGGTCAAGTTGCAAAGAGATATTATTCGTAAAAATGAAAAAATACTGGTGATACTCGAAGGTCGGGATTCAGCCGGCAAGGATGGGTCCATCAAACGCATTATCGAACACCTCAGTCCTCGCGAAACCCGGGTGGTTGCATTAAGCAAGCCTTCGGACAGGGAAGTAAGTCAGTGGTTTTTTCAGCGCTACATAGAACACCTGCCCTCAGCCGCAGAAATGGTCTTTTTCAACCGCAGTTGGTATAACCGTGCAGGCGTTGAAAAGGTGATGGGATTCTGTACAGACCAGCAATACGAAGAGTTTTTCGCCGAAGTCAATAATTTTGAAGGGATGCTGGTGCGTTCCGGCATTCATCTATTCAAGTTCTATCTGGATATTTCGCGCGACGAGCAAAAACAACGCCTTGAAGCGCGCAAAGATGATCCACTCAAACAGTGGAAAACCAGTCCCATTGATGAAAAAGCTTTGAAACATTGGAAGGATTATAGCGAAGCACGCAATATCATGTTTGCCCGCAGTCATTCTCCTTTCGCCCCCTGGATTATTGTCAATGCCAATGATAAAAAGATAGCCCGGTTGCAACTCATCAAAGGGCTTTTGAGCCGGCTGTCCTACACAGACAAGGATGAAATGCGGGTACTTCCTGACCAATCCATCATTTTTGAATATGAATCCCTTTATCTGGATAATGGGATGATCCAGGAATAATGACACATCCATCTTCATTACTTTACCCATTTGATTTTGCCCAGGAGGAAATATGTCCATCATCGATTTACCGTCAGCTTTGACTCGCGCCCTCTCCCTCAAAAACGAGGACTCCCTGGATGCGGCAACCATTGCGGCAGCAGAACAACTCAGCAAAAAAGAAGGATTATCCCTGGATGCTGCCGTGGGCGTTTTCGGCAACGATCAACTTGTTGAACTGATTGGTTTCCTGAATGACAGTATGAGCTGTGAACAACTTTCTGCCCTCTGTGATCCGGAAAGCTACGATGCGGAACAGGCTCGGGAATGGGAGGTCACCAAGGATCAATACCTGCTTGCCCATGAAATTGCCGTCCTGAGCCACCGTGTGGCCAAGCAGCGAGATACAACCAAGTAAAATTCTCAGGCCAAAGCACTCCATTGCAGCAACGAGATGGACCAAAACGCTCACGATTCACGTCCATCTCCTATAATCAGGTCAACCGCATTTCCCTTTTAGCCATGAAAGGAGTTAGCAGGCATGTCTCAATTCAAGCACCCCCCCTTGGGTATCCCCACAGACAGCGCTAAACGCTGGACAGAAAACTACCAACTCGCCACGCAAGGAAGCGGGCGTCTTTTTTTGATGGCGGGCGACCAGAAGGTCGAGCATCTGAATGATGATTTTGTTGGAGGTCAGGTTGCTGCAGATGATGCTGATCCTGAACATCTTTTTCGGATTGCCAGTGCGGCACCGGTAGGTTGCTTCGCGGCTCAGATGGGGCTGATCAGCCACTATGGAATGGATTATCCTGAAGTTCCCTATCTGCTTAAACTCAACAGCAAAACCCACCTGGTGAAAACCGCCCAGCGTGATCCTGCCAGTTTGCAGTGGCAGAGCATGGCCCAGGTGCGGGATTTTGTCCGGCACTCCGGCCTGAAAATTGTAGGCGTCGGTTATACCATCTATCCCGGTTCACTATATGAGCCTGAAATGTTGTCCGAAGCCGCGCGCATTATCCAGGATGCCCACGCCATGGGTCTTTTGGCCGTTATCTGGGCTTATCCGCGCGGACAGGCGGTAGGCGACAAGGAACAGGATCCGCACATGATTGCCGGAGCCAGCGGCCTCGTTGCCTGCCTCGGCGCTGATTTTGCGAAGGTGAATCCTCCTTTGGATGCGCAGGGAAACATGGATGCCCGCCTGCTGGGTGAGGCCGTTGCGGCAGCTGGGCGTACTCAGGTAATTTGCGCCGGGGGCTCAGAAACCGACTCGGAATCCTTCTTGCAACGTCTGCATGCACAAATACATATTGGTGGGACCCAGGGCTGTGCCACAGGCCGAAATGTCCATCAACGCAGTCAACCGGATGCCGTACACTTTTGTCAGGCGATCCATGCCCTGGTCGTCAAAAATCAGAGCGTGGAAGAAGCTGCAAAACTTTTGGGAGAAGCGTCTTAATCAACCCGATGGGCCATACCCGCTGGCGTTTGTGAATGCCCACCAGCACCCCCGGCAAATTAACACCCTGACATAACGGAGAAAAGTGAGTGACTATTGCCCCCTGTTATCTGCTTCCGCAAATGCCCGAATCGCTCAGTGGTCTGACGGAGCTGGCGCTGGATCTGCGCTGGGCGTGGAGTCATGCCGCCGACTCCCTCTGGGCCGAAATAGCGCCAGAACTTTGGGAGCAAACGCGCAATCCCTGGTTAATTTTACAAAATATCAGTAGTCAAACCTTGCAAGAATTGGCGCAAAATCCAGCATTCATTGAAAAGCTCAAGGCTTTTAGTGCGCAGCATCAGGAGCAATTAACCCAAAGCAGCTGGTTTGAACAGAATTACGCCCAGACTTCCTTCCGGCAGGTTGCTTATTTCAGCATGGAATTCGGCCTCTCCGAGGCCCTCCCCATATATTCTGGAGGGCTGGGAATCCTGGCCGGCGATTGCCTGAAAACTGCCAGTGATCTGGGTATCCCGTTGCTGGGTATCGGTCTGCTCTGGCAACAGGGCTATTTTCGCCAAACGCTGGATGAAAACAGTCGGCAACAGGAATTTTATCCCTATAACGATCCCACCCAGATGCCGGTTACCCCGGTGCGTGACAGCGAAGGAGAATGGTTGCGCCTGCAACTCCCCTTCCCCGGCCGAAAAGTCATATTACGCGCCTGGCAAGCCCAGGTAGGCCGGGTAACCTTGTATTTGCTGGATAGTAACGATCCCCTGAATACTCCGGCAGATCGAGGGATAACCGCTGAGTTATATGGAGGAGGCCCGGAAACCCGCTTGCAGCAGGAAATCTGTCTGGGCATCGGCGGCTGGTTGTTATTGCGCCGTCTGGGGATTCAACCCGAAATATGCCATCTCAATGAAGGGCATGCCGCATTTGCCATTCTGGCCCGCGCATACAGCCATATGCAGGATCATGGCACCCAGTTTGAATGTGCCCTCAATGCCACTCGGGCCGGTAATATTTTCACAACCCATACCCCCGTATCTGCTGGTTTTGACCGTTTCCCGGCAGAATTAATGACGCGTTACATTGCGGGAGCGCCAGAAGCTTTTGGTGTCGATGTAGAAACCATCCTGGCGCTGGGACGGGAACATCCCGATGATCCGCAAGAACCATTTAATATGGCCTGGCTGGCGATTCGTGGCAGCATTATGGTCAACGCCGTCAGCCGCCTGCATGGAGAAGTCAGCAGACGCCTGTTTCAACCACTTTTTCCACGCTGGCCTGCGGACGAAGTTCCGGTAACCCATGTCACCAATGGTGTGCACATGCCCTCCTGGGACTCTGCTGAAGCAGATGCCTTGTGGACTTCCTGTTGCGGTAAACAGCGCTGGCTGGGTGACTTGCAAAACCTCGCAGCAGAATTCCGTAAAACACCCGACAGTTTGATCTGGGAATTACGCAGCAAAGGCCGTCAGCAGGTCATTCATTTCGCGCGACAACGGCTTCAGCAACAACTGGCGCAGGCGCACGCGCCGCTGGAGGAGCAAGAGCGTGCTGCGTTGGCATTGGACCCTAATGCCCTGACGATCGGTTTTGCACGTCGCTTTACGGCCTATAAACGTCCCAATCTGCTCTTGAGTAATCCCGACAGACTGAGGCAATTGCTGACCAATCCACATCACCCGGTACAACTGCTCATTGCCGGAAAAGCTCATCCTCGGGACGAAGCGGGCAAAAAAATGATTCAGCAGTGGACCTTGTTTATTCATCAACATCCCGAGCTGGCCAATCATATTGTCTTTATTGCCGATTACGACATGCTGGTGGCCGAGCATCTGGTTCAAGGCGTCGACTTATGGATTAATACGCCGCGTCGCCCCTGGGAAGCCAGCGGGACCAGTGGCATGAAAGTGTTGGTTAATGGCGGACTTAATTTATCCGAACTGGATGGCTGGTGGGCTGAAGCCTATTGTCCGGAAACGGGCTGGGCTATCGGTGATCGCGCCGAACATGATGATGATCCACAATGGGATATTCAGGAAGCAGAAACTCTCTATCATTTATTGGAAAACGAGATTGTGCCTCTTTTTTATCAGGATCGCGATGCCAGCGGCTGTCCGCAGGCCTGGATTCAGAAAATTCGCGAAAGCATGAGTCGGCTTACGCCCTTATACAGCAGCAATCGAATGCTCCGCGATTATGTCTCGACCCTATACGAACCCGCTGGACGCCTCCTCGCCGATCGTAGCGAAAAAAGTCGAATTGAGGAAATCTGTAACTGGCAAAAAAATATTCGCCAACACTGGCCCCTTCTGCATTTTGGCGATCTGCATGTACGTACCGAAAATAATCGCCATTATTTTGAACTGCATGTTTATCTGGACGATCTGGATGCTGAATCTATCAGCGTGGAACTATTTGCCAACCGAAGTGACCAATATCCTTTAGAAGTGGTTCCCATGCAGCGTGGTGAAGCACTGAGTGGAGCAGTCAACAGTTACAATTACACGTTAAACATCCCTGCTGATCGTGACTTGGCAGACTATACTCCGCGCATCATTCCTTGCCATCAAAATTGCCTGGTGCCCATGGAGAGTGCGGAAATACTCTGGTACCGTTAAAAGGAACAAAAATTGAATCCCAACATTCCTGACCTGCAAAATATTATAGAAACCGAAAAGAAAATGTTCGGTAAATATTTGGTTCCTGTAGCTATATTATTAATCATTATTGGGATATTTGGAATTTTAAGCCCAATTATTCTTTCTGCAGTCACCGATGGCATTATTGCAGCCATGCTGATTATTGCCGGATTCACCTGGATTGCGCACAGCATCCAGATGCACCAGCATCAAATGGCTGACTGGCTGAAACCCTTACTGCTTTTTATCACTGGGGGCATCATGATTGCCTTACCGAAAGCAGGAATTGCGGCAATTGGTTTGATGTTCGTTCTGTATTTCATCATTGATGCCTACCGAAATTTCACGCAAATGAAAATCTATCCGGGACATGGTCGGGGCTGGTCCATTTTTAGTGGTATTATCGACATTTTCATTGCCCTTCTCTTCGTGGTCACCTGGCCTCGGGGTTCATTGATCCTGGTCGGCATATTTGTCGGCGTCAACTTGATATTTGATGGGATCATTCTGCTGATGTTGCGCAATGTAAAACCTGGATAAACAGTATATTGCACAAATTTTAGGCAATCAGTAATCTTTTTTATTTTATTCATTTGCGGAACGTCCAATATCCGTGGACTGGATTACGGAAAGTTTGTGCCCACAGATAACTCCGTGCGCAGAGACTTTCCCAGCCATTCCTGACCTCTCTTTGTAGACGTCGCCAGAATGGCCGCGATGATCGGTGCTCCGCAGACCAACCGCGCTCTTGAATAATGGATGGCAGCTTCACATCAATAGAAACCAGAGCAGGCTCAAGAACCAACATGCGCAATCCATGCAACCAGTATTGATCCATCATCTTATCTACTGCGTCACGCATTTTTTCAGTATGTTTAAGTAGTACCTTGGCGGCGTCTGGTCGTATCAGATAGGCAGCGGTTCCCTGTGGCTGTCGAACATAACGCATCAGTCGAAATTCATTATTCACGCGAAGATATAGCTTACCTTGCCGATCCCAACGTTCACTCATCAGACGCAAAATATCCCACTCCCCAGCAGTATCCATGGCGAGCGCAATTTTTTCAACAAAGTTGGGCCCTAGCACTACATCATCCTCAAGAATACACCAAGCCACATCATCTGATTGTGCGCATTGTTGCCACAATGAACGGTGACTCATAAAACACCCAACTTCGCCCGGGGCCATTTCATATCCGAAATATTTTTTTCGGTACGTTTGATCATAAGAATTGGGGTAATCAGCAATGCGTCTAGGCGCACAAGCTTCAAACAAATTTAAATGTACTTGCAAACGCCTGGCTTCTGCTGAAATATGATGATGACGGCGTTCAGGGTGACTCGCCATGGAAATCACATGAATGGGAGGCATACATTTCTTCAAAGAAACGATCATTCCCCCCGTTTTGATGTTCATACTGTTATTCCTAACCATAAATCAACCTCTTCAGGAAGCTTCCTCGCCGTTTCCAGTGATAATCGCTTTCTGCATCGAGCTCTTCAAGAATACTTTGGTAACGTTGGTATTCTTCATAACATGCCGCCCATAGTACCCACTGGGCGACACTTTCATTTTGTTTTATGGCAGTTAGAATATGATATATTTTATCGAGTAATGGTAGCATATTTTTGGCATATTCTTCATCATTAAGCGCAACGGAATGATGTCTTAGGGATTGACTTAAAAACTGTTCAACATAAATTTTGAGTTTATTCTCGTCTATGGAAAGTGCCAGATGTAAAGAGATTTTTTCCAGAACAAGTGCTGGCTGTTCCAACAAATCATCATATGAAATAAAAACGTGAGGATAATTTTTAATATGCGGCAAAAATGGTAAAGTATATGCCGCCCACATCAATTGGCCTCTCGTAAGGGAGATACCATTGCGCTTTTGCAGCGATAGCGCCACCGCATAAGGGTGTCGTAGGGCGACGACAAACTGAAGATTAACCCCTGACTGTTCTGCAGCATGCAGCCAGAAAGGCAAAACTCTTAAAGTTCTCGGATCTTTGAATCCCCACATGGTGTATTGATCCGCGCGATTGATCAATAACTTCTCCGCCTGATCATGGAGATCTTTCAGCGCCGCACCTAAAAAAAGAGCTTCCGGGACAATCCGGGTGTCATTCCAGGCAATATTTAAACGTTCAAGAACTTCCTTGTTGATGCGCAAAACCTCGGCATCTTTCCAGTAGCCCCGCGGATTATCTTCACCGGGCGCAATCAAAGCATCCCCCATGTTGAGCCCCAAACACTCCAGACCTTTGGCAATAGCACTTGTACCACTTCTATGCATGCCGATGACCGTTACGATACCTCTCTGAATTGGTTGGCCGCTGGGAGCATGCTCCAAAAACTCATCAATCACTATATAACCTCTTACATGCTGTAACGTTTTATACAAAAAGCTCAACAAACATATGGTCCACCTGAAAACAGGATAAAGTCCCAGTTTTCAGCGCTCAGTTTAAGGTCTCAAGGCCTCTCCAGATAAGACATGGCCGTAATAAAAATTGTTAAGAAATATGAAAATCCATTTTTATAGAACAAACGAAGTTTGGTTTATAAAATATAAAAGAATTCTTATGTGTTTATAATGACCTGGAAACGCGTTATGTGTTAGTTTGACAAAACGATATTACAAATAGAGAGGATTGAACCATGTTAATGAACATTATTGTTTTTCTCATCGTCGGTGGAATCGCTGGCTGGCTGGCCGGATTGCTCATCAAAGGCCGGGGGTTTGGCATTATCGGAGACATCATTGTCGGCATCATCGGTGCTTTCATCGGTGGATTCGTCCTGACGACGATTGGCTTGATTGGTCTTTTTGGGGCGGGCATTATCGGTGCCATTATTGTTGCCTTTATTGGTGCCATTATTCTTTTGTTTATCGTTAAGCTCATCAAAAAACTCTAAAAAATAAAACGTTATGAACATCATGCTGATTCTGGCTGGGCTGGTTATTTTGGGCGCAGCCAGCCAGTGGCTGGCATGGCGGGTCAAACTA
>NZ_MOAD01000001.1:1458175-1516550 GCF_001931655.1 Acidithiobacillus albertensis
GCTTCCGGTCGCGCTGTTACCAGTCGGGGTAAGCGTAACCCACGCGGAGTGCGCCGAAAAATGAGTTCATATCCAATCAGGGATAGAGGCGATCCATTAAGGGTTCCCTGTAACCCGTGCGCCGTGATCGTTACTAACTAAACATTATTGTGTTTACACGCTCAATGGCAAAATTAAACACATCATATCTGTCAGTTCATTAATTGAAATTGCCGGGCATACTCTGGTTCTGGCGGCCGCTACCGAGCTCAGTGAAGAAATGGGACATGAAATCAGCCAATCTGAGCAGAATTTTCAGCGGCTTTTTGAAAATATGCTCGACGTTTTCTATCGAACGGACAGTGAGCAAAACCTGACCTTGGTGGGTCCCGCAGCCTTAGGTGTTTTAGGTTATTTACCTGAAGAAGTTATTGGCCTCCCTGCTTCCAGCTTCTATTTTGATCCACAAGCACGGGCAAATATTGTCACCGCCGTTAAGAAACATGGGAAAGTTCAAAACTTCCCGGCACGCCTGAAACATAAAGATGGGCATATTGTGGATGTCGAAATTACCAGCAGCGCAATTTATAGTGAGGATAAGCAGTTTCTGGGTATGGAAGGCCTGTTCAGAGATGTGAGCGAACAGGTCGTTATTAAGGAAAAGCTACATCGACTCGCCACCATTGATGAATTGACCGGCATATTGAACCGTAGGGCCTTTCTGGAAAAAGCCAATCACCTGATCAAGCATTTGCGTAGACAGCCAGAATATAGCCTGCTCGCCGTGATTGATCTGGATAAATTCAAACCCATCAATGACCGCTATGGACACTTGAGCGGAGATCGTGTTCTGAAAGTCTTTGTATCACTCTTTAAGGAGACCCTTCGGGAAACAGACGTTTTTGGTCGCCTGGGTGGAGATGAATTCGCGATCATTTTCAGAAAGTGTACGATGACAGAAGGCTTGGAAATCCTGGAACGAATTCAGGAAAAAATGCAGAAAATCAGCATTAGACTCTCCGATAATGAAGTTTCCATCTCAGCCAGCATCGGCTTGACCGAGTTGCATGAAGAAGACCTGCCATTTTCTCTGGCACTGGCCCGAGCAGATCGGGCTCTTTATCAGGCCAAACAGAATGGCGGCGCCCATGTCGCAATGCTTTTATCATGATCAGGATAATGAAAACACAACGGACTGGCCGGGTCTGACAATCGGATCTGCCCAAGCATATTAGCATCAGCTAAAACTTGCGTCCGCCAAAAAAAACCTGTATAACCTATGGCCCTTGCAGCTATGTGGTTATTTTGATTTGAAAAAACTTTTTGTGGTCGCAGTGACGGCCGGATTAAGCTTCTTGTTTATTATTGCCCCGCAGCCTTTGCAGTGCAGTATCTCCGGACTCCCTGCAAATATAGCTCTAATGAAACCAAGAATAACTTTAAGTAGTTCTCGAAGCTCACACAGTTCCCAACCACAATCTTCTGCTGCTCTTGCCAACCCGCTCACGGGACGTGCATGGCAGAAGCTCGCTGGCGTCTACAGTAAAGATGTACTGTATGCTTCCAATCAAACCGGAGTTTCCCGCAAATTGTTGGCCGCCGTGATTCATGTCGAAAGTCGTGCAAGTAACGTCGTCAGCTATGCTGGGGCTGTTGGTCCTATGCAGCTTATGCCCGGCACCGCCTGGCGCATTCTCCATGTCAATCCGTGGAAGCCTCGCCAGAATATTGTGGGGGGGGCCCGCTATTTGCGCCGTCTGCTCGCGATTTTCCATGGACACCTGCGCCTGGCACTGGAAGCCTATAATGCCGGACCCACCACAGTGGCCCAGGGGAATATTCCAATACCGGCAAAAGTTTATGCGCGTCAGGTGATGGCACTGGCGGCTTGAAATCGGTCTGTACGCCAGCCTATGTTAACATTAATATTTATTGTTAACTTGATCAGGAGAGGACCTTGCCAGAAAACAGTCAGTCAAACAGCAATTTCACTATCTGCATGGGTCACGATGAATTATTGATTCGTAACCGCTACGAAACCATCAGCATCGCCAATGATTTCATGATCGGCATATTATTTCTGATAGGCAGTTTTTTTTTCTTCTATCCTTCCATGGAAACGGCTGGCGTCTGGCTTTTTGTGATTGGCAGCGCCGAACTGTTAATAAGACCGGTGATCCGGCTCGCCCGCCATATTCACCTACAGAAACTACCCAGTGGTAGTTGGGATATGTAACTGCCCGTTCAGCGAGCGGGCCGCAAATATCGCGCAATACTTTGCCGCGCAGTGGCTTGCGCGATCAGTTCGTCATAATTCTCAACCCGATCACGAGCCCATGCGCTGGCATGCTGCTCCGTTTGTTGAATGGTGTTTCGCGCGTGTAAGCCTCTAAACTGCCAGATAGCCAACCAGAAACATACGGTGGCAACTCCTGCGTCAAGCAGCCTGGGCATCATTGCCAGAGGAACCTGCATGAGCACAACATCCAGAATCACACAGAGAAGAAAAGCCGTAACTCCCAGACGCCATCTTCTGCTGCGCTTGGGAGCTGTAGCACGCCCCAGTTCTCTAGCCAGGAGCGCTTGCCTCCATTCCTGGGGCTGTTGAGCCAGCGCCGGGGATAAAAACACCGCTCCGGTAATGGGGTCGTGCACAGCACTCACATTATCCGCCAGCGAGCTGTAAAAAACCGGGGTATGCTCGCCCCCCAAACTATCACGCAAGACGGACAACCGGGGATCACGGCGCAGCAAATCCTTTATAGACATTATCGACTCCTGATTCAGCAAAAAAACCTGCCGTTTATCGTCGGCATGCTGATACATTTGCAAGAAACATTCCAGACGGGACCGAGTGCATTTCCGACATCGTTTTCTATTAAGTTGCACCACCATAATGCAAATGCACTATATTGGTGCGCACGACTGCTCTCCATTAGCGCAATGAACGCCCCTTGCCAGCCCGCTTACCGCGACAAATCTCCAGGCGATTTTTACGAATAGGGCGCGGCAAAGTCTGTCCCTCGGGATGAGTATAAAGGCTTTGCAAATGGGCTTGGGGGGCCAGTGTCATCAATTTGACCCCCTTCCCTTTCGGCAGGCTTTTGATTTCTGCCAGCGGAAATATCAATCCCGCATAATCTGAAGAAACGCACAATATTTCTGCAGACAGATCAGAAACAGGAAGCAGCGGCAAAGGATACTCATCTTTATCCAGAGACAGGAAAGCTTTCCCGGCACGATTGCGCCCGGCCATGTTTTCCAGTGCAGTGACAAAGCCATATGCACCACTGCTCGCTACCAGCCACAAACTGTCGGCCGGACCACAAGCCGCCGACTGAAGGGAAGCTCCGGGCTGAAAATCTACCTGACTGGAGGCGGGGACCCCGTCCCCACGGCCACCGGGAATCTGACTGACTGGAACAGAATAAGCGCGACCGGTTTGATCCAGCAATACCAGATGGTCTACAGAGCGTACTTCAAAAACCTGCAGGAGCTGGTCGCCTTCCTTGAAGTTCAGACTCTCCGTGGCAATACCGTGTCCGGCTCGACTGCGTAACCAGCCTTTGCGAGACACTATGACCGTCACTGGCTCGTCGGTCACTGCAGCCACAATAGTCTGAGCAGATTTACTGGTTATGGCGACATCGACTTCCAGCAAAGTACGCCGGTCGTCACCAAATTTCTGGGCATCGGCACGGATTTCCTCAACCAACAAGGCCCTCAAGCGTTCTTCATGCGCCAGCAGGCCAGCCAGATAATCGGCCACATCCCGCTTGTCCTTGAGTTCTTTTTCCAGTTCAATGCCAGCCAGTCTGGCCAATTGCCGCAAACGGATTTCAAGAATGTCTTCGGCCTGAATTTCTGTCAGAGCAAAGTGCTGGATGAGGTCGATTTTGGGATCATCGGACTCCCGAATAACCCGGATAACGGCATCAATATCCAGAAGAACCCGGAGTCGTCCTTCGAGAATATGGATACGCGCCAACGTCTTGTCCAGACGAAACTGGCTACGGCGGCGAACCGTGCGCAGGCGATAAGTTACCCACTGACGCAAAATGGCCGTTAGCGGCAGACAAGGTGCGCGGCCTTCCAGGTCCAGCACGGTCAAATTGACAGACTGATTGGATTCAAGCGAAGTGCGCGCCAATAAATAGGTCATCAGTTGCTGGGGGTCCTGATTCCGGGAACGGGGTTCCACCACAATACGCACTGCGTGATCCTTGCCGGACTCATCGCGCACCGTATCTATCTGTGAAAGCATGGCCGTTTTAGTGGACTGCTGCTCTGGCGTCAGGGCTTTTTTCTTGCCCTCACCTCTCGGCTGAGGATTGGAGAGATTTTCTATTTCCGAGAGCACCTGTGCCGTGGAAACGCCTGGAGGCAGTTCATGAATACTGATGCGCCACTCACCCCGCGCCAGCTTTTCCACTTCCCAGCGGGCCCGTACCCGAATACTGCCCCGCCCCGACAAATAAGCTTCACGAATTTGTTCGGGTGGCGAAATAATCTGCCCTCCCCCGGGAAAATCCGGGCCGGGTATCTGCTCAAGAATAGCGTCATCCGACGTCTCCGGATTTGCTGCCAACTGCGCACAGACGGTCGCCAGCTCGCGCAGATTATGGGGCGGAATTTCTGTAGCCATGCCGACGGCAATGCCGGAGGCACCATTCATCAACAAAAATGGCAGACGCGCAGGGAGCGTCACCGGTTCTTCCAGGGTACCATCATAATTACTGCGGAAATCGACGGTGCCCTCATCAATTTCACCCAGCAACAACTCGGAGATGGGGGTCAGATTGGCTTCGGTGTAGCGCATGGCTGCAGCAGAATCACCATCCAGAGAACCAAAATTACCCTGTCCATCCACCACGGGATAACGCAAGGTAAAATGCTGCGCCATGCGCACCATGGCATCATATACAGAACTGTCCCCATGGGGATGCCACTTGCCGATCACCTCACCCACCACCCGGGCAGATTTGACGTGCTTGGGAGAACGCTGCAGGCCCATATCGCGCATGGCATATAAAATGCGTCTTTGCACCGGCTTTTGTCCGTCGGCAAGAGCCGGAATGGCACGCCCGGTCACGACGCTCATGGCGTAGGCCAGATAGGCTTTGGCGGCATATTCCGCAAGAGGCGGCGAAGGATCCTCGGGGTCCCCCCCCTCTGCAGTCGGCAGCGGGGGCTCGTTTGGCGGGCTGGATGCCTGCTCAGGACTGAAGTCATCAAACAAGTCCAGTGTATTACTCATGTGGGATTCCTTTCTGAACATCCACCACAGTTATCTCCTCAAATATCCAGATCGGCTGTCCAGCCATCTCTTTCCATCCATTCCCGACGCCCGCCCGCCGACTGTTTGCTCATGAGCAGACTGAAGCGTTCATGGAGAGCAGCCTGATCAGATAGCGACATGGTCAAGGGCACCAGGGACCGGGTGTCGGGACACATGGCCGTTTCCCAGAGTTGATCTGGATTCATCTCTCCCAGGCCCTTGAAACGCTGAACCGAAATAGCCGATTCCTTGACGCCTTCAGCGCGAAGACGATCAATGGCTACATCCCGCTCGGCTTCGGCTTCACAATAGATTTTGCGGGCCTTGCCGCGCCAGGTAGCATCTACCCGATACAAGGGCGGCTTCACCACAAATACATGATCACGTCTGAGCAGTGCCGGAAAATGGCGCAGAAACAGCGTTAAAATCAGCACCTGAATATGACTCCCATCCACATCAGCATCAGAGAGAATCATGATTTTGCCATAGCGCAACCCCGCCAGCACCTGCTCAGGATCCGCCGCGACACCATGCGGCTCAATACCCAGTGCCACGGCCATATTGTGTACTTCCTGATTTTTGAAAATCAGGTCCGCATCCACCTCCCAGGTATTCAGCACCTTGCCCCGGAGCGGTAATAGCGCCTGATATTCTTTATCACGCGCAGCCTTGGCTGAGCCTCCCGCCGAATCACCTTCTACCAGAAACAGTTCATTGCGTTGAATATCCTCACTTTCGCAATCGGTCAGCTTGCCCGGCAAAGTCGCTAAGCCCGAGCCTTTCTTGCGTTCTATTTTTTGCGCCGCGCGACTACGCAGTTGTGCGCTCTGAATAGCCTGCTCGACAATGGCCCTGCCCGCCTCGGGATGGCTGTTCAGCCACAAATCCAGAGGATCGCGAATGGTCTGCACCATAAGCTTATAGGCTTCGCGACTGGTGAGTTTATCTTTGGTCTGACCCTGAAACTGGGGATCAAGAATCCGCCCGGAAAGCACCAAAGCCATTTTACCGGTGACATCATCCTGCACCAGCTTCAGCTTGGCCGGCACCAGACTGTGGTGCTCCATAAAGCTGCGCACTGCTTCAAAAACACCGGCGCGGAAACCCGATTCATGGGTTCCACCATCGAGCGTGGGAATCAGATTGACGTAGGTTTCCGGACGTGGATTACCCTGGGCACTCCAACATAACGCCCAACTCGCCCCCTCTCCTTGAGCGAAACCATTACTATCATCATTTTGATACATTTCACCTGCAAAAACCGGGGTAATAGGCTCTGCTTCCGCAAGCATTTCTCCCAGATACTCCGCCAGGCCGGAATCATACTGCCAGACCAGCGCCTCCTGCTCCGGTAAATTCAGAATCACCTGCAAACCGGGCAGCAAAATAGCCTTGGCACGCAGTAAGTGCGTCAACTCCCGGATGTTGACTCGAGCAGAATCGAAATAGCGGGGATCCGGCCAAACCTGAACCCGAGTCCCATGACGGCGGGCCTGACTGTTTTCCACGCGGGTCAGGGCTTCCTGAAGCTTACTGTCCACAAAGCTCAAACGATAATGACCATACCCACCCCCTTGCGGATCCCGGGTATGAATTTCCACCAACAAACGGCTGGACAGTGCATTGGTAACTGCCACACCCACCCCATGCAAACCGCCCGAAAAGCGGTAAGCCGAAGACTTGTCAGTCTTGTCGAATTTCCCCCCTGCATGCAGGGTAGTAAAGGCCAATTCTGCTGCAGGACGCGTCTCTCCTGGAGGAATTCCTACCGGAATCCCCCGACCATTGTCCTCGACGACGACCGACCCATCACTGAGTACGGTGACTTCAATACGGGTCGCATGTCCGGCCAGCGCTTCATCCGCAGAGTTATCAATGAGCTCCTGAACCATATGTGTCGGACAGGTGGTACGCGTGTACATACCCGGGCGCAAACGCACGGGCTCCAGTCCCTTAAGGACAGTGAATTGTTCAGCACTATAGTTCAAAACAGTAGGGTTCCTTAATCATTGTATCCCAAATTCAGTTCGGGCTGACTACCGGGCCCATCATAAACGGATTAATGACTTTGAGCAGCATGTCAGCAGGATTCATCAAATTGTCATATTTCTCCGTTATCATCATGTCGAGGTCGAGGGGATAAACTGCAGAGCATCTTCGCCCTGCAAGTCATTCAGCAAACGGTTAAGGCATGACAACAGGCAAACTCAGAATCGCACTGATCACCGAGACTTACCCTCCAGAAATCAATGGAGTAGCTCTTACCTTAGGGAAGGCTGTTGAAGAACTCCGGGCACGCGGTCACGAAATTCAGGTCATTCGACCCCGCCAATCTGACGAGGCTGCTCAGGAAGGACTGGTGAAAGCATTCCCTCTGTTTTTTTATCCTCAGGTCAAATTAGGTTGGACCCATCCAGGCTATCTGACTGACTGCTTCCAGACCTGGCGCAGTGAGGTGGTACACATTGCCACTGAAGGACCTTTGGGTTATTCGGCACTCATCGCTGCGCGCAAACTGGGTTTGCCCGTTGTGACCAGCTTCCACACCAATTTCGACCAATACTTTTCGTTTTATGGGATTCCTGCCCTACGCCACATAGCGCGTCTCTATTTACGTCATTTTCATAATGCGACCCGGCAAACGCTGGTACCCAGTCAGGGTACTCTGCAGCGACTCCATCACCAGGGATTTCTGCATTTGCAGCAATGGGGGCGCGGGGTAGATACGCAGCGCTTCAATCCGCAATGGCGTGATGAAAATATTCGTAAGGATTTGGAACTGGGCGATGAAGATTTATTACTGCTGTATGTTGGGCGTCTGGCGCGGGAAAAAAACCTGCCGCCCCTGCTCGCAGCCTTTCGCAAACTGAGCAGGAACCACCCCCGGGCTATCCTCGTTCTGGTCGGTGATGGCCCGCTACGCAGTGAAATCGACCATTACGCCAACAAACGGATTTATTGTGCGGGCATGCAAAACGGCATGAATCTCGCTCGCTGGTACGCCAGCGCCGATTTGTTCTGCTTTCCATCCTGTAGTGAAACCTTCGGTAATGTGGTACTTGAAGCACAGGCCAGCGCCTTGCCCATCATTGCCTATGACTGTCCGGGCGTCTGCGAACAAGTCATTCATGGCGAACATGGTCTGCTGCTTCCGCGTGATAGCGATCTGGAAACAGCTATGCAAACACTCTATAGCAATCCCGCTGAACGCCAGCGCTTGGGAAAGGCAGGACGCCTGCGTGCGGAATCACAAAGCTGGACACGCAGCTTTGATATTCTCGAAGCCACCTATCAACAACAACTTGCAGCCCGCTGAATTTTTGGATATTCCATGCGCATTCTCATGATTTCTGATACTTATTTTCCACGCATCAGCGGTGTGGCCACTTCCATTCGCAGCTTTCGCCAAGGATTGGAGTTGCTGGGACACGAGGTCGATTTACTGATTCCGGATTATGGCTCCTGCACGTCTGAGGAATGCGGAATTTACCGTATTCCGGCACGAAATATTCCTTTTTTCCCCGAAGAACGACTGATGCAACCGCGCGCATTATTGAAAATAAAAACCGGTCTCAAAGCTCGCCACTACGATATCCTGCATATCCAGACCCCCTTCGTTGCCCACTATCTGGGGAATCATCTGGCGCGGAGTTTGAAATTGCCAGTCATCAGTTCCTACCATACCTATTTTGAAGCGTATCTCGGCCACTACTACGGAAAAATCCCCGGTCCGCTGCGTAAAGCTATGGCGCGCATTCCATCGCGCCAGCAATGTGCAGCTATAAACGGATTAATTGTTCCGTCCCAAGCCATGGCTGAAGTTCTCTGGAATTATGGTATCCGTACACCGACAAGAGTGATTCCCACCGGCATTCGCATCAATCATCAGACCCATAATACAAGTCATCGCCAGGATTTTAGAACGCGCTATAATCTGGACCAAAATTGTCCTGTCCTGCTGTACGCAGGACGCATGGCTCCCGAAAAAAATATCGGACTGCTTCTGTCCATGTTAAAGCAGCTCAGACAACAATTTCCCGATATTCTGCTGCTACTTGTTGGTGATGGGCCAGCCAGATCAAACCTGGAAAACGAGGTGCAATCAAGTCAATTGGCGCAAAACGTCCGCTTTTTGGGTTACCTTGATCATGTTGCCGAATTACCTCAGGCGTATGCGGCTGCAGACCTGCTGGTTTTCGCATCGGAAACGGAAACACAGGGTATGGTATTACTGGAAGCCCTCGCCGCAGGACTGCCCATTGTTGCTGTTCCAGCCATGGGTGCGGCAGATGTTCTCCGCAGCGGTTTAGGCACCCGATCAGCGCCTGCCGAAGCCAATACGTTCGCACGAACTTGCGCGGAACTTCTCGCCGATGAAAATTTACGTCAGCAATTATCCGATGAGGCCCGAAAGCTCGCCCAGGATTGGGCAGAAAGCGCCATGGTGGCAAAACTGGCAGAATTTTACCGAGAGACCATTAACGAAAACAGAACTAAGCAAAAATTATGATGTCTGCACATTCAACATGCACATACATTGCCTCAGTATTTCAATTGAGCGCTACCTGATTGCACCTTGCGGCAACACCAATACATATACTCCATTTTATTCTTCATCAACCCAGTCAATAACATACGCACAGCCACCTGACTGCGCACACCGGAAGAAAGCCTTTGACTGCGAGTCACCTGAACAAGCGTCTCACAAGCCCCACAATCGCCCGATGCAAATTCGACTAACATGGTATCTCGCTTCATAACTTTGATAGTTGGCATAATAAAACGTATCCCGGTAGGGCTAAAATCTGCGATTTCGCCCTCAAGCTGCAGACCATCTTTACAAGATATTTTAAGCGGCTCTATTATATTAATTCGCGAATATTTTCGCACTGATCGCTTATAAACAGCTAATGGCGCGGCAACTATCGCGAGGTTATCAGAATTGTATAAAAATTTCGCGAAAAAAGCATAAATATTGTTACCAGATCCAATAATTACCATAATTCGCTCATTATCATTAACATGATTTAGCCTCTGGGAAACACTAAATTTTAGAGAAATAGTACTTGAATTGATGCTATAAAGACTACACAGCTGGCCGGAATCGGCTTCGGCGGATGAAAATACGATTACTTCACCCGTCTGCATGGCACTGAGAAGAGTAACTGTATCTTCTTGTGCTATTTCCTGAAAAATTTTCTCAATTACTTGCAGATACTCGCTAAATGTTTGTCCGGCACGGGGAGGTAAAATGAGACTCAGATCATTTGTAGCGCTCTCAGAGCTAGCCATATGCTTCATCCAGCACAAGTGACTTTGGCAACTGACCTACTCTTTTTCCCTGCCTGAACCATTCTTTTATCGAGATAAGCTTTGAACTCTTTACCAAATTCAGGATGCATGAGTGCAAACTCGACAATGGCCTGGAGGTAACCAAACTTATCGCCACAATCAAAGCGCTGTCCTTCAAATTCATAACCAAGCACCTGACGCTCAAGAGCCAAACGGGCAATGGCATCCGTCAATTGAATTTCACCTCCAGCGCCCGAAGGCAATTCTTCCAGAAGGTCAAAAATTCTTGCAGGAAGCACATAGCGGCCCACCACCCCTAAATTGGAAGGAGCTGACTCAGGCGCTGGTTTTTCGACGATTCCGCCGATACGCACAATTTGTTCTTCCTGACCCAATGAAGCGATTATTCCATAACGACTGCATTCCTCCCTCAGAACCTGTTGAATTGCCAATATAGCCGTCTGATAACGGCTATACTGTTCTTTCATCTGTAAAAGCACCGGCTTTTCTGAAAGAATCAGATCATCCGCCAAGAGCACCGCAAAGGGATTATCGCCAACCACATCACGAGCCATGAGCACCGCATGACCAAGGCCTAGAGCCCGAGGCTGGCGAATAAATGTCGTGGTCACACCACGCGGTACAATATTCTGAATTTCCTTCAGTAGAGCTGTTTTACCGCGCTTTTCAAGTTCTGTTTCCAGCTCATAGGCGACATCAAAATGGTCGGCAATAGCACGTTTACCCCGCCCCGTTATGAATACCAGACGATCACAACCTGCTGCCAAAGCCTCTTCTACGGCATATTGAATCAGCGGTTTATCCACCACGGGCATCATTTCCTTAGGAGTTGCTTTTGTAGCAGGAAGAAAACGGGTACCCATGCCTGCGACAGGAAAGACTGCGGTCCGAACAGATTTTTTTGCCACATCCGGAGCATGTTTCTGCATGACACACCTCATTTTTGCTGGGTCAAAATTTTAGTTACCAAGCATTAGCAATTCTTATACCATGCAAAGCAAATGGTGTACTTCACCGTCCCTCCTTCTAAAAAATCCTCCATAGACAGATGCCAGACGTAAAACATGTGATACATATTTATTCTCAGAAAAATATTTTTGATTAAAACCAAAACAGTAAATAAACCCAAAACTTTAACAAAATTGGAACACGCTATCCCTGTGAAACAGGTTTTGTCTGCTTTTCGTGCGCAAAACAGCAGGCTATACTGAGTGCGGGGGGCTTGTGCTGGCCCCGCAGACAGCCAGTGGATCCAATCACTACCGGAGAATATATGAATACTGAACACCAAGACTTGAAAGCAGAGTTTCCTGAACTGTCTGAACGGATGGATCAGCTTCTGGCCGAGGAAGGCCATTTTGCCCGGCGTTACGAAGAGTTCAATGAACTGACCGCGCAAATTGAGCACATTGAGCGCAATGATGCGGCTAGCGGTTCACAAAGTCTGGAAGAAATGAAGAAAAAACGCCTGCTCCTGAAAGATGAAATATATCGTATGCTTACTTCGGATTAAGCTTACACATACCCGAAGAAATAATACCCGCCATCTACACATGATTTTAGTTGATAAATCCTGGAAGCAGCCAACGGCCGTTTCCAGATTAATGCTGCGTTTTTTCTTCCCACCATTGGGTCAGCAGATCCACATCCACCACAACGCGCGCACCCGCTTCACGTCCTAGCAAAATCTGTGCAGGAGCCTGGGGCTCGCCGAGTTGATCAAGTACCCGCAGAGCCGATGAAAAATCCTGGTGTTGAGTATATTCCGTTTGCGTAATCACCGTATCCAATCCGGCAGAGACGGCAGAACGCAAGCCATTTTCCGAGTCCTCCAAAGCCAGGCAGTCCGCAGCCGGAAAACCCAATTGCCGCAGTACATACAAATAGATATCCGGAGCCGGCTTTTTGTGCGGCACAATATCGCCGGCGCCAATGGTCCGGAATCGGCCCGGTCCATCTTTACCCAGGGTGCTTTTCAGCAAGGACTCCACATTGGCCGGGGTAGTCGTGGTCGCTATGGCTATGGGTAGCCCGACCTCTCTGGCAACATTCAGCAGGCGTTCCACGCCGGGGCGCAAGGGTAAAAGACCGGCTTCCATCATCTCCACATAAAAACCCGTTTTCTGCTTGTGGATTCGGGCAATATCCGCATCACCAAGCTGCGGATATTCAGGGTGATCATTCAAAAAGCTGCGCAAGCGCTCCTTGCCACCGGTCACCTTCAAATAATATCCGTAGGTAGGTACATCCCAGTCAAAGGGAAGATCTGCAGCAGCAAATGCCTGGTTGAAAGCCACACGGTGAGCATCCCGCTCGGTATCAGCAAGAGTTCCGTCCACATCAAAAATCAGGGCGCGCAAGGGCATAAGCTTTATTCCTGGTACAGAGTTGAAGGAGCCGGCATTGTAAACGCAAGCTGCAAGATTGCCAAAATGGCTGATCTCTGTTAAACGTAAGCGGATTTATTACAAGGACAGGAAGATCACATGGCAGACCAAGCCTCTCAAAATGCTGGCATCAGCCCCAAAAATGTTCAGCAATATACCGCATTTGTTCCATACGAACCGAAGCCTGACGAAGAATACATGAACGACGCGCAAATCGCTCACTTCCAGAAAATTCTGGAAGACTGGCGCGGCGAACTCATGGCTGAGGTCGATCGTACTGTGCAACACATGCAAATGGAAAACGTCAACTACTCGGATCCCAATGATCGCGCCAGTCTTGAAACCGACATGGGTCTGGAATTACGGGCAAGGGACCGCGAACGCAAACTGATTCGCAAAATTACCCAGGCTCTGGGTCGCATCAAGGAAAATGAATACGGCTATTGCGAATCCTGTGGTGTGGAAATTGGTCTGCGGCGTCTTGAAGCCAGACCAACGGCCACGCTTTGCATTGATTGCAAAACACTTGAAGAAAAACGTGAAAAACAAATGGCGCAGGACTGAAAAGTTTTATTTTCGGAGTAAGCAGAGCGCAGCGCCCCCCATCGGGGCGCAAACCCACGGGGCCAGATAATAACCGGGAATGCACAACAAGTGCCCGGCTTCATCCCACAGCAGGGGAATATTTGCTCGCCATTCGGGTGGTATGCCAGCCTCCAGCATGATGTTTTTTACCGTTCGATGCTGTCCGTTAGCCATCCGTGACCGCTCACCATTTTGACGGCGTCGCCAATATAAATTAGCCTCGGCACACTCCGCGAGCAAAGCATGACTGACTCCTTCCCCAGACCCTTGCGCCAGTAACCGGCATTCCCAGCCGCGAAAAGGAAGGGGCCGGGAAATATCCCAGCTACCCTCTTGCCAATTATCATCAAACTCCGGGGCACGACTTAAATAGAGGGTTTTCCCCTGAATCCTGCAGGCACCCCCCTCCCATTGAATACTTTTAGCTGTAGCGGTCATCAGTGCGTCCTGAAGGACCTCCAGACGCGCCCGGGAGGGTAATGGACATTGAAGACGTTGCAGCCAGCCCCGCAAAAACATCCTTTGCCGGGCTGGAGACAGGCGCTGCAAAAAGCCCAGAGACAAAGCGTCTTCCTGCAAGCCAGGATGGTCTGACTGGTGCCGATCCCAATACAAGGTAAACCAGTCATCGACGAGTTCGTGAACATCGCCCAGATTTTCTGCCGTTCTGGCCACAGTGGCCACAGCGTGCGGCCAGCCGAGATTTTCGAGCAGCGGTAACAGCTGTTCGCGAACGCGGGTCCGGTCATAACGGGGATCCTGATTCGCAGGATCGGAAATATAGGGGATTTTCTTTTCCTGGAGGTAGTCCAGCAGTGCCTGTTTAGGAAACTGCAAAAATGGGCGAAGCAACACCCCTGCCCCCAAGGATTTTTGCTGAGGCATGCCGGAGAGTCCGGCAATACCCGTACCCCGCAATAACTGCAGGAAAAAAGTCTCGGCCTGATCTTGCTGATGTTGAGCGGTCAGCAGATAGTCCCCGGCCTGTAACTGCGCCGCCAACAACGCATAACGACCGCGACGGGCCCGATCTTCCGGACCTTCTCCTGAAGTTTCCGGAGGTAAATGCAGCACCATACAGGAGACACCCAGGGCGTTGGCCTGCGCGACGCAGAAACGCGCCCAGTCCGGGCTCTCGGCGTGCCAGCCATGATCTACATGCAAGGCTTGCACAGGACAGCCCAAGGCCACCAGAGCGGCCAGCAAGGCGGTCGAGTCCGATCCGCCACTATAGGCCACAAAAAACGGGCGCTCCCGGGGCAGGAGCTCCCACTTCTGGAGAATGTTCTGGAGCCTTAGCTCCAGATCAGGCCGCGCCGACCACTCCATAATGCATCAGGCGTTCATAACGGGTGGTCAGTAATTTACTGGTATCCATCGCTTTCAGTTCATCCAGATGCTGGGTAAAACGTTCCCGGACCAAAGTGAAAACGGCTTCCGGATCACGATGAGCACCGCCCAGAGGTTCAACCAGGACTTCGTCTACCAGTCCGAGAGACTGTAAACGGCGAGCCGTAATACCAAGGGTTTCTGCCGCTTCCGCAGCCATTCCTGCATCTTTCCAGAGAATGGACGCACAGCCTTCCGGTGAAATAACGGAATAAACACTGTATTCCAGCATCAGCATCCGATCACCCACGCCAATGGCGAGTGCGCCGCCAGACCCGCCTTCGCCAATGACGGTACAGATGATGGGAACGGCGAGATCGGACATAACCGCCAGATTCCGGGCAATGGCTTCACTTTGGCCGCGTTCCTCCGCACCGATTCCAGGATAGGCACCGGGCGTATCAATAAAAGTGAATACCGGTAATTGAAAGCGTTCGGCCAAACGCAAGAGGCGCAGCGCCTTGCGATACCCCTCAGGGCGCGGCATACCAAAATTACGCTGGATTTTTTCCTTAGTGTCACGCCCTTTTTGATGTCCCATCCAGACAATCGGCTGATCATTGAAGCGGGCCAAACCGCCGATGATGGCCTGATCATCTGCAAAAGCGCGGTCTCCGGCCAGAATTTGCACTTCACTGAACAGAGCCTGCACATAATCGAGGGTATAGGGGCGCTGGGGATGGCGCGCCACCTGCACGGTCTGCCAGGCACCCAGCTTACTGTATATGCGCTGCAGCTCTTTGCGGGCCTTCACTTCAAGGCGCTTGATTTCATCGGCGATACCGGGCTGATTCAGAGCATGCAACTCTTCTACCTTGGCTTCCAGCTCTGCTACACCCTGTTCAAAATCCAGATAACTGATTTTCATAGGTACTCCTGAACAATCTGAAAACTTGCCTCAGGCGGGACGCCGGGTCTTGCGCTGTCCACGTTCCAGAGGAATCACATTATTTACCAGCGAAGTGGCAGCACGGTACGTCCACTGCCATTGATATCCCTCGGGCATATGCGCCTGCAGTGCCGCCAGGGCTTCTTCACTCGCCACAAAACTTAAGCTTTCCGGAACTTTTAACAGCACCTGCAGGTCATTGTCCACCGGTAAACGCAGTAGCAGACGCACAGAGCCCGGATATTGCTGAAGCCAGTCACGCAAAAGCTCGGGAGCCAGGGACTCACCCTGAGGAATTTCCACGGTCAATTGTGTTGCCAACTCATCACGAGCCCGCTGGCGATCCAGCACCCGCAGGGCGCTGAGTCGCAGACCACCGGAATAGCTGTCTTCGCCGACCTCACCCAGGACCAGCACGGGTTCTTCCCCTTCTCCGATTTTCCCCGCCTGGGCCCAGACTTCGGCAAATACCACGACCTCCAGACGCCCTACACCATCATCCAGGGTCAGAAAATAAATACGATCGCCCCTTTTGGTACGGGTGCTGCGCCGCGCCACCACCAATCCGGCAACCAACATAACGGTTCCCACCACAATATTGCTCAACGGCTGCACACCCAGCTCGGCGAGTTCCACACGGAGATCATCCATGGGATGACCACTGAAATAAAAGCCCAGGGTTTCCCGTTCCTGACGCAGAATTTCTGTGGATGTCCACAGCTCAGCATGACTAATAGGGGGGGCGACAGGTAATGCTTCCAGTCCGTCAAAAAGGGACTCCTGCAGACTGGCCCGGCTTTGCTGAAATTGGGCGGCTGCTTCAATGGCGTTTTCCAGAGAAGCCATCAGATCCGCTCTGGATACCTGCCAGTCATCCATGGCACCGGCTCGAATCAAGGCCTCCAGCGCGCGGCGATTGATTTTCTGGCTATCTACCCGACAAAGCAGGTCAAAGAGGCTCTGGAAAGGACCTTCCCTACGTGCTTCCAGAATACTCTGAATCGCCGCTCGTCCCAGGCCCTTGATCGCCCCCAGACCAAAACGGATATCCTGCCTGCCTTCGGGTTTAAACTCCAGACCACTGCATTGCACGCTGGGCGGGGCAATGCGCAGTCCCATGCGCTGACATTCGGTAATCATCGCCACGACCTTGTCGGTATGGTCCATATCCGCAGTCAGTACTGCCGCCATGAAAAACTGGGGATAATGGGCCTTGAGATAAGCTGTCTGATAGGAAACCAGAGCGTAGGCGGCAGAATGGGATTTGTTGAAACCATATTCCGCAAATTTTTCCATCAGGTCGAAAATGGCTCCTGCCTGATCGGGTTGCAGGCCATTTTTATGGGCGCCCTCCAGAAAAATACTGCGTTGTTTGGCCATTTCTTCGGGTTTTTTCTTGCCCATGGCGCGGCGCAGCAAATCGGCACCCCCCAGGGAATAGCCTGCCAGGACCTGCGCCGATTGCATGACCTGCTCCTGATAAACAATAACGCCGTAGGTTTCCTTGAGAATGGGTTCGAGATTGGCGTGCAAATAACTGACCTGGGCCTTGCCATGCTTGCGAGCAATAAAATCGTCCACCATGCCCGACTGCAAAGGACCGGGACGAAACAGGGCCACCAGGGCGACAATATCCTCAAAAGTATCGGGTTGCAGACGCCGCACCAGATCACGCATGCCCGATGATTCCAGCTGAAACACGGCCACGGTTTCCGTGGATTTCAGCAGTGCAAAAGTGTCTGGATCATCGAGCGGGAGTTGCTGAATATCCAGGGGCGCAAGGTCCTCCGTGACGGCAGCGGCATTAATGAGTTTTACCGCCATATCAATAATGGTCAGGGTGCGCAGACCCAAAAAGTCGAATTTGACCAGACCCATTTTTTCGACATCATCCTTGTCCAGCTGGGTCACATTACCACCGCCACCGGAACTGTCCGTAAATAGCGGCAAACGATCCGCCAGCGGCTCTGGAGAAATGACAACCCCCCCCGCATGGGTGGAAGCATGGCGAGGCAATCCCTCCAGACGTAAGGCAATATCCAGAAGATCACGCACGTCGTCTTCTTCGGTCTGGCGGCGCCGCAACTCTTCGGACTCTTCCAGGGCTTTGGCCAGGGTCATGCCCAAATCACCGGGCACCAGCTTGGCGAGCTGATCCACAAACCCGTAGGGCAGTCCCAGCACCCGGCCAACGTCCCGGACTACCGCCCGCGCCTTCATGGTTCCAAAGGTAATGATCTGACCGACCCGTTCGCGGCCATATTTTTCAGCGACATACTGAATGACCCGGTCGCGCTGATCCATACAGAAATCCACGTCAAAATCGGGCATGGAAACCCGTTCAGGATTCAGAAAGCGTTCAAAAAGCAGGCCATTACTGATCGGATCGAGGTCGGTAATCCCCAGGGCATAGGCCACCAGAGAACCGGCGCCCGAACCACGTCCGGGGCCGACTGGAACCCCGTTATTCTTGGCCCATTGGATAAAGTCCGCCACAATCAGAAAATAACCGGGGAAACCCATTTGCTGGATCACCCCCACTTCACGCAGCAGGCGTTCATGGTAAGGCAAGCTGCCTTCAGCCCGAATCCCCAGGGCATTCAGACGCACCTGCAACCCTTTCTGAGCCGCTTCATGCAGATATTCATCCACAGACTGACCCTCAGGAATGGGATAATCCGGCAAGGCGTATTGGCCCAGCACCAACTCCATATTACAGCGTTTGGCAATTTCTACCGTGTTGTCACAAGCTTCGGGTAAATCCGCAAAAAGTGTCCGCATTTCCTCTGGATCCGGTAAACGGTGTTCGGCGGTAAATCGTCGCGGCCGACGTGGATCATCCAGGGTCAGCCCTGCAGAAATGCATTGACGGGCATCAAAAGCGGCAAAATCGGCGGCATCCAGAAAATGGGCATTATTGGTAGCCACCACCGGCAAATCCAGCTTTTCGGCCAGCCCGAGGGTTGCTTGCAGCAGACTTTCCTGATCTTTTTCGCCATTCCGTTGCAGTTCCAGATAAAAGCGTTCGGGAAACCAGTCTGCATAGCGTTTTGCCAACAGTTCAGCCTGCGCATGATCGCGGCGCAGCAAAGCCCGACCGATTTCACCCTGCCCCGCTGCGGAAAGGGCAATTAATCCATCACTGGCCTGCTGCAACCATTCGGCGGCAATTTGCGGGCGGCCCTGCTGATGTCCCTCCAGATAGGCGCGACTCAACAGACGGCTGAGATTGGCGTAACCGGTTTTGTTCATGCACAACAAAATCAGGCTGGCGGGGCGATCTGCATCGCCCTCATCGTGGACCCAGATTTCACTCCCGATCAGTGGTTTCACGCCCTGACTGCGGGCGGCGTTATAAAACTTCACCAGAGCAAAAAGATTACCGTGATCCGTAATCGCCACTGCCGGCATATTTTTTTCGGCACAGCGCTTGGCCAGCGCCTTGACCGGAATAATGCCATCCTCCAGCGAATATTCGGAATGCACATGAAGATGGACAAAAGTCGGTTCACTCACTGCTTTGCCTCCCAGGCTCGATCCACCGGACCAAAACCACGTCGATGCAGCGGACAAGGTCCATATCGCTGTAATGCCTGCATATGGACTGCGGTTCCATAACCCATGTGCCGGGCCAAGCCATAATGCGGATAATAAGCATCCAACACCTGCATGGTCTGATCTCTCGCCACCTTGGCGAGAATACTGGCCGCTGCAATAGCATCTACCCGACCATCACCGCCCACCAGAGTCTCAACCTGCCAGCCCGGCGGTGACTGGTTACCATCCACAACAACAAGCTCCGGACGCACTGGCAGGGCAGCAATAGCCCGGGACATGGCCCGTAAAGAGGCCTGTAAAATATTGTAGCGCTCAATTTCCCACACTGCCGCCCAGCTCAACGACCAGGCCCGCGCTTCCTGCCGAATTCTGGCAGCCCATTGCAAGCGGGCCTTGGCGGTCATTTTCTTGGAGTCATTCAGGCCGTACAGAGGTTCACGCAAAATCACCGCCGCCGCAATGACCGGCCCCGCCAGCGGACCACGACCGGCTTCATCCACACCCGCGCACGAGGGGCCCCAGTGTTCCAGAACCGGAGATCTTCTGGCTGTACTCATTCTCAATTATTCATGCCACTGGCCATTTTTGGATTTACCAGTCATAAAAGCATTTTCCGCAAAACCTGTTGCAACGCCTCTGCGGAATCCCCCTGCAACAAGTCACGTATCTGCTTCAGGCGCTGAACTTGTTTATGACCGGCATCGGTAAACAAGGGTAACAGAGCTGCAGCGACTTGTCCGGGTTTAAAGGCATCCTGCAAAAACTCCGGATAAACAGACTCCTTGAGTAAAATATTGGGCATGGCCACAAAAGGGGTTTTAACCAGGCGCCGCGCAAAAGCGTAGGTCAGCGCATTCAGGGCATAAACCACTACCGCCGGACGTTCCATCAGTGCGGTTTCCAGGGTCGCCGTTCCGGAAGCCACCAGTACCACATTGGCGGCTGACAGTACCGTGCGGGTTTGGGCAATAACCACCAGAGCATCACAGGGGCCAGCTCCATGTTCCCACTGACGCTTCCAGGCCGACGCCAGTTCATCACGAGCCAGAGCCACGACAATTTTCAACCGGGGCATCTGCTCGCGCAGCAAACTTGCGGTTTGCGCATAACGGCGGGAAAGTTTTTCCAGCTCACCACGCCGGCTGCCGGGCAGCAAGGCGAGCACCTGATCCTCCGCCGCGAGCCCCAGAGCCGCCCGAGCAGTCAAACGATCAGGTGCAGCAGTAGTCTGTGCCAGCAAAGGATGGGCCAGAACCTGCACCGGAACACCGGCTTCGGCATAAATAGGAACTTCGAAGGGAAAAAGCACCAGCATTTGATCAACAATCTGCTTGATTTGATGAATGCGCTGCCCGCGCCAGGCCCAAATCTGCGGCCCCACCACATAAAGAACGCGAATGCCCAGTGCCTTGGCAGCCTTGGCAATGCGCATATTGAATGCTGGGTGATCAATCAGAATGACACAAGTGGGCCTTTCATTTTTCAGGTGCGATACAACCTGATGATACAGTCGGCGTAGCGCCCCATAATGGCGCAGCACCTCAACCAGACCGATGATGGCAAGTGGTTCCCCGTCGGCAATATTTTCAACGCCGGCGGCCTGCAAACGCGAACCCACTACTCCTGACCAATGTAAATCCAGACCAGCAGCAGTCGCATTTTCCATGATTTCCAGTCCGAGATTTTCTCCGGAACGCTCTACAGCAAGGATAAATACCTTGCCCAACGCTTTAATCCTTCAGCGTGCGGCGAATCACCTCTGCCACCCGGGCAACCTGCGCCTCTTGCAGCTCGGGAAACATGGGCAAGGACAAAACCCGCTCGGCCAGATTGTCCGCTACCGGACAATGGCCTTGAGGCTGATCACCAAACATTTTCTGGCGATGGCCGGGAATGGGGTAGTAAATGGCGCTGGCAATCTGCTCAGCCTGCAAGGCGGCTTTTAACGCATCCCGACCTTCCAGCTGAATCGTATATTGGTGGTATACATGCTGATAAGCTTCTGGTGCATGGGGTAACTGCAGATCCAGGCCCGCCAGATGCTCGGCATACCAGGCAGCAGCCCGTTGACGACCCGCATTAAAAATAGAAAGATGCGGAAATTCCGTGCGCAAAATCAATGCCTGCATTTCATCCAGACGACTGTTATAACCCAGTACATCATGATGATAAGTCTGCCATGAACCATGATTGCGCAAGCCCCTTAATTGTTTTTCCAGTTCCGGATCATTGGTCACCACCATGCCGCCATCACCAGCACCGCCAAGATTTTTGCTGGGGAAAAAGGAAAAACAGCCGATATCACCAAAGCTTCCCACCGCACGCCCATGAATACTGGCCCCAATAGCCTGGGCACAATCTTCAATGACCTTCAGATGATACTGTTGCGCCAAAGACATGATAGCGGGCATATCGGCAGGCAGGCCATAAAGATGCACTGGAATAATGGCTTTTGTGCGGTCGGTGATGGCCGCTTCAACAAGTGACGCGGTCAGCACATAATTTTGCGGGTCCACGTCTACAAAGACCGGCTTTGCCCCCACGTAAAGGACCGCTTCTGCCGTAGCAATAAAGGTGAAGGTAGGCACAATGACTTCATCCCCCGGCCCAATCCCCAAAGCACGCAGAGCCAGCAACAATGCATCTGTTCCCGACGCACAGCCTACCCCATGGGCTACGCCACAAAGTTGGGCCACATCCTGTTCCAGAGCACGACCGTGTTCACCGAGAATAAAACCCGCCTGATCCAGAATTTTTCCCAATCCGGCAAGAATTTCTTCACGCAGTGGCTGAAAATGCGCGCGCAAATCGACCATGGGAATGGCTGTACTATAACTCATGTATTGATATCCTGTTTAGAAATTCATTCACTGGGTCTGGCCCATCCCTCATCGGGAAAGAAAACCATCCACCGCCTTGCGTACTTGCAGTGCTGCCGCCAATACCCGGCGACCCGCCATACCATCACAAAATACCGGAGATTGACGCAGCACCGCACCCAGAAAATCTTCAATTTCTGCGGCCAGGGCATCGGTTTTAGCCAAATTGACGGCTTCATCCCGAACACCGGGAATACCTGGCACGGCGCCTTCTCCGCGATGGTAAATGTGCAGGGTATTCTGGATAAAATCCACAGAAGCGTAACGGTCCTGCCAGAAAATCCGCAAGCGCCGGGCCGGTTCGCGAACCACCCGGGAGGCCGCAAGGTTCGCCACGGTACCGTTACTGAGAGTAATCCAGGCATTGGCCATGTCGGCCTTGTCGGTCACCGCAGCAACGCCTACCGCGCGCACATCAACAGGTTCGGCCTCGGTCAACAATAAAGTCAGATCAAGATCATGAATCATGAGATCCATGATGACATCAATATCCAGAGAACGGGGCTTGAACGGTGCCAGACGCTCTGCCTCCAGGTAACGCGGGGCGCCATAACCCGCCTGACGCAAATAGCGAATGGCTGGATGCACTCTTTTGATATGCCCCACAGCCAGAACCAGTTGACGTTCCTGAGCCAGGGCAATCAGGGCGTCTGCTTCCGGAATATCCAGCGTGAACGGCTTTTCAACCAGGCAATGCACTCCCGCACGCAGTGCTTCTTCAGCAACCTCATGATGGGTTGAAGTTGGGGTCGCTATGGATATGGCTTCTACTGAAGCCAGCAGCTCAGGAATACTGGCAAAAGCCCGACAGCCCAGTTCCTGGGCCACTTCAGCAGCACGATCGGGATTGGCGTCATAAATGCCTTGCAGATCGGACACATTGGCATATTTCTGGGCATGAAAACGACCCAGATGACCCACACCGATCACGGCTGTTTTGAGATTTTTCATGGTCGGGTAATTCCGCGCTTGCTGTTCTGGATGAAGTCCAGCAAATGGGCGATTTCCGGGGCATCAAGACCGCGCTGGCGCACCTCTTCCATAGCATCATCCAGTCGTTGCCCGGAACGGAACAAAATCCTGTAAGCGCGTTTGATTTGCAAAATGGTCTCGCGGGAAATGCCACGCCGAGCCAGACCACGCACATTAATTCCATGAAGACTGGCATGGTTCCCGGCAGCCATCATATAAGGTGGAATATCCAAAGGTGCCATGGTCCCCCCACCCAAAATGGCATGTGAACCTATGCGTGCAAATTGATGTACGGCAGAAAGGCCACCCAGAATGGCATGATCTTCAATGCAGACATGTCCGGCCAGAGTCGCCGCATTGGCCATCACCACCTGATCGCCGATGCGGCAGTCATGCGCCACATGACAATAGGCCATGAGCAGATTATGGCTACCAATCCGCGTAACACCGCCCCCCTTTACCGTGCCGCGATTCACCGTCACGAATTCCCGCAAGGTATTGTGCGAACCAATTTCCAGTGCCGTAGACTCGCCCTGGTAACCTAGATCCTGAGGAGCTGTCCCCACTGAAGCAAACTGAAAAATATGATTATGGCTACCTATCCTGGTCGGACCTTCCAGTACCGCATGCGCACCGATCTGACAATGAGCGCCCAGCTCGACGTGAGCACCAATCACTGCGTAAGGACCAATTTTACAATCGGCACCCACAATAGCACCTGAATCAACAATGGCCGTAGGGTGAATATCCCTAGTCATGGAGCGGTTTCCCGAAGTGTCGCCATCAACAGGGCCGAAGCCACCTCATGACCATCCACCAATGCCTGGGTTTCCATTTGCCACATTCCCGAGCGACGCCGGCTGACGTTAGCCAGCAGTTCCAGGCGATCGCCTGGAGTGACCGGTTTGCGGAAGCGGGCTTTATCAATACCGGCAAAATACACAGCAGCATTTTCACCATATTTATCTTCCGAAACAAAAGCCAGTAGAGCAGCAGCCTGGGCCAGGGCTTCAATAATCAAAACCCCTGGCATGACGGGCATAGCCGGAAAATGTCCCTGAAAAAAGGGCTCATTTATAGTGACATTTTTGATCGCACGCAATGATTTCCCCACTTCCACATGCAGCACACGGTCCACCAGCAAAAAAGGATAGCGATGCGGTAATCGCTTCATAATATCCTGAATATTCAGTTCACTCTCCATGAAATGGCTCTCCGTCAGTTGATGCTTGGTGCGCAGATTTTTTTTCCAGATTTTTTACCCGCCGAAATAAGGTATCCAGCCCGTCAAAGCGGGCAACAATGCGCCGCCATCGCGTAATTTCATGGGCAGGGACCACTCCCGAATAAACCCCCGGGCTGCGTAACGAATGGGTAATAGCACTTTGTCCGGCAATCACGCAGTTATCTGCTATTTCAACATGGCCGGTAATGCCAACCTGCCCGCCAATCCGGCAATGGCTGCCAATACGGGCACTGCCTGCTATTCCCGTTTGGCCGGCAATAACGGTATGCGCGCCTATTTGTACATTATGGCCGATTTGTACCAGATTATCGATCTTGACCCCGTCGGCAAGGATCGTATCGGTCAGAACACCACGATCAATACAGGTATTGGCACCTATCTCCACATCATTGCCAATCAGTACCCCGCCTATCTGGGGAATTTTCAGATATTTTCCGTTTTCTTCCGCAAACCCAAAACCATCGGCACCAATGACCGCACCCGCGTGGACAACACACCGTTCGCCAATGCGGCAACCAGAGTAGATTTTCGCACCCGGATAAACATGGGTGCCCGCCCCTATCTGAACGTCAGCGCCCACAAATACCCCTGCCTCAAGCCAAACTCGGGCCGCGATCTGTGCCCCCGCCTCCACCTTGACGAAAGCATCCATGCGTACCTCAGGATGGATCTGTACATTCCGATCCAGTTGAGCGCTGTGATGAATACCCGGTTCAGATCGGGCCACAGGAAACAGGTACTGCATGGTTTTAGCAAAAGCCGCATAGGGGTTTTTGACAACAATGCAGTGCCCAGAAAAATCATCAGCAAATTCAGAACTGAGGATAACAGCACCAGCCTGACTGGACTGCAAACAGCTGCGCAGGCTGCTCGCCTGGAAAAAAGTAATATCCCCAGCCTCGGCAGTATCCAGAGGTGCCATGCCGGTAATCAGATATTCCGCATCACCGCGTACTTCTCCAGCAATGTGTTGTGCCAGATCCTGAAGGCGATGTGCGCTGGCTGCCCTCATTATTTTTTACCTGTGGACTTTGCCGCACTCATCGTGCTGTTCATCGCTGCCACCACCTGCCCGGTTAAATCAATGGCACCACTGACATATAACACCGACTTGTCATTGAGAATGACCGTATAATGCCCGGCACGGCCAATTTGACTGACCACTTTGACCAGTTGGGTCTGAATATTCTTGAGGATCTGATTGCGTTGATAGTTGAGCGTATCCTGAGCCTGGCGCTGAAATTGCTGAAGACTGAGAATCATACTTTGCAATTGAGCTTCGCGATCCTGTCGCTGGGCATTACTCAAATGTGGAAAATCTTTTTCCAGCGATTTCTGAAAAGTATCTATCTGTTGGCGCTTTGCTTCTATTTCCTTTTGCTTCGCCTCCACCTGCTTATTGAGGTTCGCCGCGCCAACCTGCGCTTCTGGAAGCTCGCGCAGGGCTTTATCAAGATCGACAAAGCCAATTTTCATGGGATCCGCCAAGGCTATCCCGGCAAACAGCAACAAACCCAGACCCAGAAGTAACTGACGCATCATACCCATCTCACCGGGGCATCAGAAGTTATTACCCACAGTGAACTGCAGGGGTTGGGTAAGATCTCCCGGCTTTTTGTCCAGAGGAATTGCCAGAGACAAACGCAGAGGCCCGAGAGGACTGATCCACAGAAAGCCTACGCCAGCTGTTGTCCGCATCTCACCCAGACTGGGGAAATAACTCGTACTGTTCGCACCGCCGAGATAAGACTGCACCCCATAAACCCAACCGCTGGCGGCAAACAGAGACATCCGGAAATTATGGTTATCTTCCAGACCTGGTAACGGAAAGTACAAACTGGCGTTAAACAATAATTCTCGTGTGCCTCCGACGGGATAACCATCAATTTGTTCGCCCAGGGAATATGTCTGGTAACCCGGCAAGGTCGTGGGGCCACCCAAATAGTAGTTATTAAAGAAAGGAACTGGTTTGCCACCATAACCGTTTATGAAACCATATCGCCCGCTGAGCCCGCCGGTTAACCAGGAGGTAATGGGATGATAATAGTCAGCCTTGACTTCGGCCTTATACCACTTCAGTTTTCCCGGAGGAACAGCCGCTTTCAGATCCAGGCTGCCATAAAACCCCTTGGTCGGAAATATGGGCGAGTTGCGGCTGTCATAAACGAGGCTATTACCTACAGTGACAGCGCTGGCCGTATTCCCGAAAGTATTTACGTAAGAATTATAAATTTGCGTGCTGTCTGAAGTCAGATTAATAGTTGTATTACTGTAGCCCAAGGACATATAGTCATAGACATACTGCATGATGGGTATGCCCAGCGTACCCGTAGCGCCGTAGTCAATTTCCTGATACGGCGCAACAGCAAGGCTGGAAAGATTGGTATCATTCCGATAAAGATTAACACCCAGACTGATACCATCCGGAGTAAAATAAGGATCAGTATAAGATAGGTTGAATGCTGTGCCCAAACCGCCCACGTTGGCCGAAAAAGAGAGCGCATTTCCAGTACCCATGAAATTGTTCTGGCTGATGGAACCATTGAACAAAATACCCTGCGCATTGGAGTAACCCACACCCAGGCTAAAACTGCCAGTTGGCCGCTCACTGACATGCACATCCAGATTCATCTGATCAGGATGACCGGGAACCGGAACCGTTTTAGTATCGATTTTATCGTAAAAACCGGTCTGCTGGAGCCGCTCCTTGGAACGCCTGATCTGCGCACCATTATAAAGAGATCCTTCCATCTGCCTGAACTGACGCCGGACTACATAGTCACGACTGCGATCATTGCCGGTAATTTCAATGCGGCGAATGTATACTTTGCGCCCTGGGTCCACTTCAAAATTCAGTGCTACCTCGCGGGTTTTTTCATCTACCGTCGGCACCGGTGTGGTATTGGCAAAAGCATAGCCCAGATCACCCAGCTTGTTGGCAATGGCACTGTTGGTGTCGTTGATTTTTGCCCGGGAAAACACTTCGCCGGGATGGATTTCAACCAGTTTTTCCAGCTCTGGCTTGGGAATCACCAGATTCCCCGTCAAATTCACCGACTTCACATGATAAACCGGTCCTTCATGCACATTGACCGTAATATAGACAAAACGACGATCTGGTGTGACCTGTACCTGATTGGATTCAATATCAAAATTCAGATAGCCGCGATCCAGATAGAAATTGTGCAGGGCTTCCAGGCCCTTCATCAATTTTTCCTGAGAGTAACGATCATTTTTAGTAAAAAATGAAAAGGCGTCAGGGGCACCAATATCGAAAAGTCCACGCAGACGGCTTTCACTGAAAGCGTGATTACCGACTATGGTCACCTGCTTGATAGTAGCCTGCTCTCCCTCGTTGGCATCCAGATAAATAGCTACACGGTTACGTGGCAGTTTCTCCACCTTGGCATGAATTTTCGCATTATAATAACCCATGCCCTCATACTGCTGCTGCAGCCCATGTACGACCTCGTCAAGCAGGGACTGATTGAAAATATGGCGGTCCACCAAACCAATGCCTTTCAGGGTTCCTTCCACTTCTTTTTTGGAAAAGGCCTTGATGCCGTGCGTCTTGATGCTGGCAATGATCGGACGTTCCTGGACGACCACCAGCAAATTGTCATCCGAGCGGGCGATAGTTACGTCCTTGAAAAAACCAGTAGAGTACAGATCTTTAATCGCCTGCTGCGCTTTCTGGTCATCTACTTCTTCCCCGATATGGATGGGCAGGTAGTTATAGACCGTTCCAGGAGCAATGTGCTGCAATCCTCTTATCTCTATGTTTTTCACAGTGAAGGGTGTAAATGCCCAGGCTGGAGCCGTCCAAACGGCCGCCAAACAGGCAATACCCGAGGCAAGAACCAGAGGCGAAGGTGAAGTCAGGCTGAATTTTTTCACGGAGTCATCAATCTCGTAATATCGTTGTAGAAAGCGAAGGACATCAGCATCAGAAGCAGCACTATACCGATCTGTTGGGCTTTTTGCACCACCGCCGGCGAAAGCGGCTTACCCCGTACCATTTCCAGGGCGTAAAACACCAGATGACCACCATCGAGTATGGGAATAGGGAGCAAATTCAGGACCCCCAAACTGATGCTAACCAAAGCCAGAAAGGACAGAAAGGGCGCCACGCCCGCCTGAGCCGACTGCCCCGCATATTCGGCAATGCTAATAGGCCCGCTGATATTATCCGTCGAAACAAAACCCTGCACCATCCGAACCATCATCTCCACCGTCATCCAGGACATCTGCCAGGTACTGTGCGCACCATAGATCAAGCCCTCAAGTGGCCCCCGCTGGCGTATAACGATGAGATCCTTGGGCAGGGGCGCCATGACAATACCGATCCTGCCAATCGCTTTACCCGCCTTGTCGAGAAACAT
The DNA here is from genome assembly GCF_001931655.1 of Acidithiobacillus albertensis. Taxonomy (NCBI): domain Bacteria; kingdom Pseudomonadati; phylum Pseudomonadota; class Acidithiobacillia; order Acidithiobacillales; family Acidithiobacillaceae; genus Acidithiobacillus; species Acidithiobacillus albertensis. Next base: position 1,487,033 of record NZ_MOAD01000001.1, read on the forward strand.
TTGTGGTTTGATCTGAATGGTTTTACTGATCCCCGCAGCCGTCCGGTAAGTCATCTCCACCGTTTTGTCTGGATGCGATTCAATGTGACGGGCCAGACTCTCCCAGCTCGGGACAGGATGATGATCAATGCCGGTAATACGATCACCGGCAACCAGTCCTGCCTGAGCGGCCGGACTTTTGGCTTCGACCGCTCCCACAGTTGCTGGCAGGTAAGGCTCCATTCCGATGACCTTGCCAACAAAGTCCGGCCCCACCGAATCTGCCTTCAGGCTTTGCAAAGGCAGAGTATGTGTTGACAACCTGCCCTGCTCGGTAGTCTCAAGGTGTGCGGGCACCCGGGCAATGGCCGCCGACAACAAACCCATACGCATGTCTTCCCAGGTATATACCTGCTGCCCGTTCAGGGAGGTAATGCGTTGACCCGGCTGCAAATGGGCCTGAGCGGCCAGAGAATGATCATTCACCAGACCAACAATGGGAGCCAGCCCGGGAATGCCAATCCAGGCAACTCCGGCATAAGCAATGATGGCGAAAAGGAGATTGGCAGCAGGGCCAGCCAGGGCAATAAGAAAGCGTTTGCCGGGAGCCAGCCGCTCAAAAGCCCGGGAACGGTCTTCAGGCATTACTTCTTCACCGGCCTGTTCACCGAGCATTTTGACGTAACCACCCAAAGGTAACGCAGCGATGACATATTCGGTGCGATCCTTGCCCCAGCGCCGACTGATCAAAGCAGGACCAAAGCCGATGCTGAATTTCAGCACCTTCACGCCCATGAATTTGGCGACCCAGAAATGTCCGGATTCATGAATCAGCACCAGAATGCCAATTGCGAGAATAAAAGCGCCTATGGTTTCGAGTATGTGCACAGTAGCCCGAAATCAGGCCAAAGCAGATTCAGCGTAACGGCGCAGATGCTTGCCAGCTATCACTCTGGCCTGCTGATCAATCGCCAGAACGGCTTCCAGTTCATCCGGTGCGGCAGGTTGCAAATCGGCCAGGGTACTTTCCACAACAGCAGCAATCCGGGCAAAAGGTAAAGCCTCGTCCAGAAAAGCCTGAACCGCTACTTCATTGGCAGCATTGAGGACAGTAGCTGCAGCACCACCCGCTTTAAGGGCAGAAAAAGCCAAAGCCAGACAAGGGAAGCGTTGCAGGTCAGGGGCTTCAAATTGCAAATCTGCGGTCTTGGCCAGATCCAGTGAGGACACCCCACTTTCGATGCGCTCCGGGTAAGCCAGGGCATGAGCAATGGGCGTACGCATGTCCGGATTGCCCAGCTGGGCCAACACCGACCCGTCTACGTACTCTACCATGGAATGGATAATACTTTGGGGGTGGATGAGTACATCAATTTGTTCTGCCGGAAGATTAAACAACCAATGGGCTTCAATCACTTCGAGCCCCTTGTTCATCATCGTCGCCGAATCTACAGAAATTTTCCGGCCCATCACCCAGTTAGGGTGCGCACAGGCCTGATCTGGAGTCACTCCCGCGAGACGCTCCAAAGGCCAGGTCCGGAAAGGACCGCCAGAAGCCGTCAAGAGGATGCGGCGCACCCCTCGGCCATCGGCAAAGCACTGGAAAACGGCATTATGCTCACTATCAATAGGCAGCAGGGTCACCTGACACGCCCGCACCCGGTCCATAAACAGCTTGCCCGCCATCACCAGACATTCCTTGTTGGCCAGATATACCTTTTTGCCGGCTTCCACCGCAGCCAGAGTAGGCAAAAGACCAGCTGCTCCGACTATTGCGGCCATTACCTCGTCAACACCGTCCATACGGGCAACGGCTGCCAATGCCTCGGGACCACTTTCCACATTTATTTGTTTTAGACCGGCATCACGTAACAGCACCCGGAGTTCTTGCGCTGCTTCGGGTGCTGCCATGACGATCTGCTCAGGTTGATGGATTTTGCAGAGTGCCAGCATCTCCGCAACACGATGATTACCCGTTAAGGCCACCACCCGGAATACATCGGAATGGCGTGAAAGCACGTCCAGGGTGCTTTTCCCAATGGAGCCCGTGGCTCCGAGTATGCAGATGCCTCTTGTCATTTCCACCAACCCAGATAGTAAATCCCGGCTACAAAAACCGGGATACCCGCGCTGATACTGTCCAGACGGTCAAGCAAACCACCGTGCCCCGGCAGTAATTGACCGCTATCCTTACGATCTGCGCGGCGTTTGAGATAACTTTCTGCCAGGTCACCAATGACTGCAAATATTGCTGTCACCACTCCCAGCAAAGCCCCTGAGCATAATACGAGAGGGTGAGCCCCCAGCCAGATCCATGCGCCCAGTGTGCCCACAATGGCGCTGGCAAGCAAGCCACCCAGGAGGCCTTCCCAGGTTTTGCCCGGACTGACCCGTGGGATCAGCCGCCGCCGGCCCCATAGTTTCCCAAAAGTCATGGCACCTACATCTCCTGCGCTGATTATCAAAATCACCCACAAAAGTTGATGGGGGGACTGACGCTGAAGTTGCAAGGCAAACCAGAAAGCTGGCAAAAAAGCTGGCAAAAGCATAAAACCCGTAAACGGACGCTGCCAAATTGAAGCTCTATCTAGCATGCTGGGTGACACAGCAAGCATCAGCACCGCCCATAATAACCATGCGGCTACCGAAATATCTGCCAACATAGGGCCGATCAGATTATTCAACCAGAGCGGCAACAGCAAAAGAACCGCCAGTACCAGCCCCAGCAGTAAGGCAAATGGCCTGGAGAACAGGCTGAGACGACCCCATTCCTGTCCGGCAAACAGGGCGAGCAGCATTAAAAAAACCAGAAAAACCGGAGAGGAAGCCTGAAAAATCAGGACAAAAACCAGCAGCAACAAAAAGGCGGCGGTGATCAGTCGCTGACGGAGCAATCGCCCTCCAGAACCTGATCACCAGTACGTCCAAAACGTCTTTGCCGATGTGCAAAAGAATGTAGTGCATGTTCCAGGGAAGCGCGATCGAAATCCGGCCAGAGCGTATCAGTAAAATAGAATTCTGTGTACGCCAGTTGCCAGATCAGAAAATTACTGATGCGTTCTTCCCCACCCGTACGAATCAACAAATCCGGCTCGGGACCATCGGCAAGGCTTAAATGCCGGGCAATATCCTGCTCGTCGAGCTCTTGCAGATTCAAATCTGCAGACTGAAGCGCAGCAATTGCCGCGCGTGTAGCCTGGGCAATATCCCAACGTCCACCGTAATTCACTGCGAGGTTGAGTTGCAAACGGGTATTATTTTGGGTGAGACTTTCTGCTTCTTCAATGAGCTGAAGAATATCCCGCTCCAACGCGCTGCGATCGCCGATAATTCGTAAACGCACACCGTTTTCATGCAACTTGCGGGCTTCCCGCTTCAGGAGCAAGCGGAACAGATTCATGAGCAGACGCACCTCCAAAGGAGGCCGCCGCCAATTTTCAGTGCTAAACGCAAAGAGAGTAAGATGGGGAATATTCAAGTCTACACACGACTGAACCATCTCCCGGACGACTTCCGCTCCTCGTCGATGACCGGCTACACGGGGTAAATGTTGCCGATACGCCCAGCGGCCATTGCCATCCATAATGACTGCGACATGCTGCGGAAGCGAACGCGCTCCTGATCCAGATGCTGCCATCATCCTGCTCAGACCTCCATGAGGTCAGCTTCTTTGGCCTCCACCACGGCATCGACTTCATCCACAAAGCGATCAGTCAGCTTCTGAAAAGCCTCTTCTGCCTGACGTTCTTCGTCTTCGGAAATGACTTTTTGCTTATGGAGGTCCTTGACCTGAGAAATACTGTCACGACGGATATTACGAATGGCTACTCGGGCACCTTCGCCTTCCTGTCTGACCACTTTCACCATTTCCTTGCGCCGCTCTTCTGAAAGTGCCGGCAGAGGTACACGAATATTGTCCGAACCAGCCACCGGATTAAGTCCCAGCCCGGCATCGCGAATGGCTTTATCAATTTTTGGGATCAGATTTTTTTCCCAGGGTGTCACCACCAAAGAGCGGGCATCGGCTACGGAAACCGAGGCCACCTGGGCCAATGGAGTGGGAGCATTGTAATAATCAATCATCACATGATCCAGCAAGCCAGCACTGGCGCGACCGGTACGCAGACGCGTCAACTCCCCCTTAAGGGATTCGATGCTTTTTTTCATCCGGGTTTCGGCGTCTTTTTTGATTTCCTGAATACTCATGGAACCTCTCTACGCACCGAGGTGCCTTCTTCTTCACCCAGCATTACCCGCATCAATGCGCCGGATTTGTTGATGGAAAAAACGATGATGGGCATGTCATTATCACGACAGAGGGTAATTGCTGTCGCATCCATCACCTGAAGATTCTGCTCCAGAACCTGATTGTAAGACAGTTCACGGTAACGCATAGCCTCGGGGTGAGTGACTGGATCATCCGTATATACGCCATCCACCTTGGTTCCTTTCAGAACCAGCTCGGCATTGATTTCTACAGCCCGCAAACTGGCGGCTGTATCCGTGGTAAAAAAAGGATTACCTGTGCCAGCTCCAAAAATCACTACCCGACCTTTTTCCAGATGACGAATGGCACGCCTACGGATATAGGGTTCAGCGACCTGCTCTATATGCAGGGCAGAAAGTACCCGCGTCGGCAGGCCTAAATGCTCCAGGGCATCCTGAACCGCAAGAGCATTCATTACTGTCGCCAGCATTCCCATATAATCAGCAGTAGCACGGTCCATACCCTCGGCTGCCTTGGCCATCCCCCGGAAAATATTGCCACCACCAATGACAATGGCGACCTGCACACCAGACGAGACCACATCCTTGATTTCACGAGCCATACGGCGTACGACCTCGCGGTCGACGCCATACTGCCCATCCCCCATCAATGCCTCCCCACTGAGTTTCAGGAGAACACGTGAGTACCGGGGAGCGGTCATTCAGGACCCCCGGACTTGCGCCATTACTTCGCTGGCGAAGTCTGCCGTGGGTGCTTTTTCGATACCTTCACCCACCTCAAAACGGATGAATTCGACGACTTCCACTCCCGGAAAGCCCTTGACCAACTGCCCTACGCTTTTATCCGGATCTTTCACAAAAGGCTGCCCGGTCAGCGCAATTTCGTTGACCAGCTTGTTAAGCCGGCCGGATATCATTTTTTCGACGATATCAGCAGGCTTTCCACTATCAGCGGCCTGGGCGACCAGAATATCCTTTTCTCGGGCCAGACGTTCTGCAGAGACCTGATCAGGACGAACCACTTCCGGCCGGGCTGCAGCCACATGCATGGCCACATCCTTACCGAGTTCTTCTGTAGCCGCCTGACCTTCCAGCGCCACTATCACCCCGATGCGGCTGCCATGTATATAGGCTCCAACCACGCCTTCCTTAACCTGCAAGTGCTGCAAACGCCGCAAACTGATGTTTTCACCCAGCTTGCTGACCAGGGTCTTGCGCCGCTCTTCAATGGTCGCATCCGCCACCAGCGCCTCTATTTGTTTCAGACCCTGTTGCAGAGCCTGCCCGGCACAATCCTTGGCCAAGGCCAGAAAATCATCATTCTTGGCCACAAAATCGGTCTCGCAGTTCACTTCCAGCACCACGCCCTGCTTCTGGTCTGCACTCAGCGCAGTAACAATGACGCCCTCCGCTGCAACCCGGCTGGCCTTCTTGTCGGCCTTGGCCAAACCACGGGTGCGCAGCAGATCAATGGCCGCTTCCATATCTCCGTCTGCTTCCGTCAGAACGGTTTTGCATTCCATCATGCCGGCGCCGGTGCGCTCACGCAGTTCTTTAACCTGTTGTGCACTGATAGCCATGTAAACTCCTTGGTTATGTGGTGAATGCGTTAATCGGCGTCAATTTCAATGGTTTCTTCGTCCACTTCGACGAATTCATCCAGCAAATCCGCTGCACCACCCTGCCGACCGGTCAAAATGGCATCGGCCACCAGCGAAGCATAAAGTCGGATAGCACGGGTAGCATCGTCATTACCCGGAATAGGATAATCAATCAGCAATGGATCACAATTACTATCGACCACACCAATAACCGGAATGCCCAACTTGCGCGCTTCCAGCACCGCAATATTTTCATGACCCACATCAATCACAAAAATAGCATCGGGCAGACCATTCATTTCCTTGATGCCACCAAGACTGCGCTCCAGTTTGTCACGCTCACGCGACAGAGTCAGACCTTCTTTTTTGGTCAGCTTTTCGAGAGTGCCATCGGCTGTCATCTGGTCCAACTCGTCCAGACGACGAATAGACTGACGAATGGTTTTAAAGTTGGTCAGGGTCCCACCAAGCCAGCGTTGATTGACAAAAAAAGCGCCACAACGACGGGCTTCCTGCTCTACAGCTTCACGCGCCTGGCGTTTGGTTCCCACAAAAAGAACCCGACCGTGTTTGCGCGACACCTGCTCAATAAAAGCCAGCGCGCTACGCAGCATGGGTAAAGTATGTTCAAGATTGATAATGTGAATGCGGTTGCGCTCACCAAACAGGTAAGGGGCCATTTTGGGATGCCAGTAACGGGCTTGATGACCAAAGTGCACGCCGGCTTCCAGCAGGGCACGCATGCTTACATTGCTGCTCATAGAGATTTCTCCAGTTTTCATAGGGTTAAGATCCACCACGCGGCCGAGAATTCCATCCTTGCGGACACCCGGAAATCCTCTCAGGCTACGTGTGCGTATTAGGGCAAAGCCCAGCGCGTTTTACCACAGGTTACCCCACTAGAGCAAGACTGGAACGCGCACTGGGGCCAGGTCGGCTGCAAGCAGTTGTGCTAAGTACCGGTTTTGGATTTATTCCCGCGATGCCAAAACCAGTAAAGCAAAGCACCCACAAACAGCAGCAGCAACAAAATGATTTGCACTTGACGTACACCATTCAGCAGGCCTTGCAATGAAGCCCCGAGAACATAACCGATACCGGCGATGACGCCGGCCCAGACAGCAGCAGCCAGTGGATTCATGACTAGATAGCGCCGGGGTGGATAATGATGCACACCCAGGAGTATCGGGGTAATGGTTCGGGTCCCATAAATAAAGCGAAACAGCAGCGTCACCCAATCGCCGAAGCGCCTAATCAATCCCTCTGCCTGAGCAACATGGCGCTTGAGAAAATTGGGAAGCCAGTCGAGAATCCGTTCTCCATAGCGCGAACCTACCTGATACAGAACCTGATCATTAATCGTGCTACCCAGCCAGGAAACGGCAATGACCACGGGTAAATCCAGCACGCCGGCATGGGCAAGGGCCCCGGCAACAATGACTACCGCCTCACCTTCCAGCAGGGTCCCGATAAACAGTATCCAGTACCCATACTGGCGGAGAAATTCCTTGATAACGCTCAGAGTAACCGGTTGCAGATGCAGCCAGTGCAACAACGGATTCAGAAATTCGATGGGAACGCCCTCTTACCAATGGAGATGAAAATCAGGAGCCGTATTTTCCTGTTCCTGCTCAAGATCCGCAAAAAGCAGGGGCATTTTATCCTTGTAATGATCAGGCAGTGACAGACACAGGACTTTGTCCTCCACTTGCAAGGCGGGTGCAGTACCCGAAATTTGTGCGCCGCGATGGAAAACAATAGCAAGTCGCAGTAGCACAGCCAAACGCTGAACAGCGAGCAAATCTTCAGCCGCAATACCCAAGGTAGAATAGAACTGCAGATGCGGAAGCCGTTTGCGCTGGGTGCGCAGCAATGCTGCCACAACGCCCTGCTCCCTGCGGGAAAATCCCGCCAAATCGGCATTGCGCCAGATATATTCGCCATGCTTGTGAAAGCCGGAATGGGCAATATCCAGCCCAATATCATGGGTTAACGCCGCCCACTGCAGCCATTGCCGATGAGCACCATGCAAAGACCAGTTGGCCATCGCTGCCGTAAAAAACTGATCCGCCCAGGCTGCCACCCCACGATTGCGCCTGGTTTGACTGTGAAAGCGTTCCTGGAGACTGTGAATACTGAGTTCGCGGGTATCTTCCTGGTGAATCCGGCCGAGCAGGTCATAAATGGCACCTTCCCGCAACGCCCCCTCTGAAAAACGCATTTCCTGAATATTCAAGGCTTCGAACAAGGCGTAAAGAATCATGAATCCACCCGCAAATACAGCGGCACGATCCGACTTCAAACCTTTCAGACGGGACAAGGCCCGCACCGATCCCAACTGCAGGATTTGCTCCCGCAACCAGTACATCCCGTTGCGGGTAATACGACTACCCTGACCATTCTCGACCAGAATCCGGTTTATGGCTTTGACTGTCCCTGAAGAACCTACTGCCTGATCCCAGCCATGGCCGGTAAATTCATCCAGCATTGGCTCTACCGCCATGCGCACTTTTTTTTCAAGCCGTTCGCAGGACTCAGTGGTGATCAGATCATCCGGGAAAAAGGCGCGGCTGGAACCTACGCATCCAAAGTGAAGGCTCTCACGATTATTCGGTACAAATCCCTGACCCACAATAAGTTCGGTACTGCCACCCCCAATATCAATCACCAGGCGGCGTTCATCCGCATCTACCGCCAGGCTGTGGGCGACCCCCAGATAGACCAGTCGCGCTTCTTCCCGACCGGCAACAATTTCCAGAGGAAAACCCAGAGTGGATTCAATAGCCTGCACAAACCCCTCGGCGGCACTCGCCTGGCGCAACGTGTTGGTACCAATAATGCGGACCCGCTCGGGACGAATACCACGAAGGCGCTGACCAAAACGTGCCAGACAATCCAGTGCACGCTTCTCGACGGCCGGATCCAGAGTGGCATCCTCGCGCAAACCTTCGGCAAGACGCACGCCTTCTCGCAGGCGGTCGAGCAAGCGAATTTCTGAACCCAGCTCTTCCGCCACTACCATATGAAAAGAATTGGAACCCAGATCCACTGCTGCCAAATAATTTTCCAATACTGAAGTGGTCACGGGTTCCGACATGATTATTTCCCCTGGAGGCTTTGCTCTACCTGATCCAGGGGAAGATGCCGGACATTTTTGCCCTTGGCAAGATAAATCACATACTCACAAATATTGCGGGCATGGTCGCCAATACGCTCTATGGCTTTAGCAATAAACAGGGCATCAATGGCTGGAGTGATGGTGCGTGGATCTTCCATCATGTAGGTAATCAGACGACGCAGCGCAGACCGGTACTCCTGATTGAGAATCTCGTCCCCCTTGGCAATGGCAATGGCCTGTTCAGCGTCTGCCCGAGCCAGGGCATCCATGGCGCGCCGCAGCATATTCAGCGCATAGTCTGCCATGACGCCCACATCACGTAAAAAGGCCGGGTTGGAATTACGCGTCCCATGTCCCATGGCCAACACCATATCCGCAATCTTGCTGGCCTTGTCACCCATGCGCTCGAGATCGGCAATACTTTTGATGAGCGTCATGACCAGACGTAAGTCCGAGGCCGCCGGCTGGCGCATTGCGAGGATATTGATACATTCCTCTTCAATCCGTACTTCATAACCATTGACTTCATGATCCCGGGCTACCACTTCGCGGGCCAGGTCATTGTCACCAGTCTGCAGCGCGCGAATGGCATTGCTGATTTGTTCTTCAACCACCCCACCCATCGCCAGAACCAGCTCATGAACTTCGTTCAAATCATCATTGAAGCGCTGGGAAATATGCTGATCTTTATCCATGTTCAGTTCTCCTTAACCATAACGACCCGTGATGTAATCTTCCGTCTGCTTCTTGGCCGGATTGGTAAATAATTGGTTGGTCTGACCAAATTCTACCATTTCACCAATATACATAAAGGCGGTGTAATCAGACACGCGCGCGGCCTGTTGCATATTGTGGGTCACAATGAGAATGGTGAACTGATTGCGCAATTCGCTGACCAGTTCCTCAATTTTCAGGGTAGCTATCGGGTCGAGAGCAGAAGTCGGTTCGTCCAGCAAAATCACTTCGGGTTTTACCGCAACGGCGCGGGCAATACACAAACGTTGCTGTTGTCCTCCGGAAAGACCCAAACCACTGGTCTTGAGTTTATCTTTGACCTCATCCCAGAGAGCGGCCTGACGCAGGGCTTCTTCCACGCGCTCATCCATTTCCACCTTGCGAAGTTTTTCATAGAGCTTGATGCCAAAGGCGATATTATCGTATATCGACATCGGGAAAGGCGTCGGCTTTTGAAACACCATGCCAATTTTGGCACGCAACATATTGACGTCCATATTGGGGGAAAGAATATTTTCGCCATCCAGCAACACCTCACCGGTAGCGCGTTGCCCGGGATAAAGTGAATACATGCGGTTAAATACCCGTAGCAAGGTCGACTTGCCACAACCCGAAGGGCCGATAAACGCGGTGACCTGTTTCTCCGGCATCTCCAGATTGATATCCTTGAGGGATTTATTGCTGCCATAGTAAAAATCCAGGTGGCGAACAGCAATTTTGGTATTATGAAGTTCCGACATTAACGCGGGCTCCTGTCTTTAATAAGAAAACGTGATCCAAGGCTCAAAACCAACACGGCTAGGGTCGCCATTAACGCACCCGCCGGGGCAAGATTTTGCCACTCATGATAAGGCCTCATGGCAAACTTAAATATTTTCGGCAGCACACTGAGCCGACGTGTCTTGTATGCATTTTTAATTTTCATATTGGTGCGCAACCTTCCGGTATGAAGCCTACAGCATAGACAACCTACAATAGCAGAGTTTTATTACCGTTTTATGACACATTTTCACCGCTGACAGCACTACGCGCCAGGGACAGGGGAAACTGCGCGGTGAATACGGTTCCCTGACCAATTTCGCTATGTACTTCCAAATGTCCCTGATAGCGTTCTACTGCATGGCGAACAATGGCAAGTCCCAGACCCGTACCTCCCATCCGCCGGGATCTTCCCTTGTCCACCCGATAAAAACGTTCCGTAATTCTTTGCAGGTGCTCTGCAGCAATCCCATCTCCCGTATCCTGCACCATCAGCATGAGACCATCGGGACCACGGCCCCAGCTTATGCTGATGCTGCGCCCGGCGGGGGTGTACTTGATAGCATTTTCTAGGAGATTACGGACGATACTGGTCAAGTCTACCTGCTCCGCAAAAATACCCAGAGTCTCGTCCAGGTGCTTGTGAATTTTCAGTCTTTTTTCGGATATATTGGGCTTGAGCGTGTCCAGCACGCCCTCGATCAATGCACTGAAAATGATCGTATCACAGCGCTCTGGTTCGGCTTCGGCCGCCTCCATACGCGCCAGAGAGAGCAAATCCTCCACCAGGGATTGCATCCGCAGGGTTTGCTGCTCCATCAAATGCAACTGGCTGCCTACTTCTTCGTCTTCGGCCAGCGGACCATCCAGCAGGTTTTCCAGGAAGCCCCGCACAACAGTCAACGGACTGCGCAGCTCGTGAGAGACGTTGGCCACAAAATCCTGGCGTACCTGCTCCAGTTGGCGAATACGGGTCACATCCCGAAAAATCACCAAGGCTCCGGCATCAGCCAAAGGATAACGCACGCCCTCCAAAAACAACTGGGCATCAGATGGAGCAGCCAGTTGCAAACTTGAAGGGCCCTCACCGCTTAAAAATGCCCGCAGATTGGGGGTACGCAACCAGAAGGCCAGGGGTTTGCCAACATCATCCGGCCATTGCAGTTGCAAGAGGCGAATACCTGAAGGATTCACCCAGACCAACTGACCGCGCTCATCCATGAGCACTACCACGTCTGGCATTGCCTGGAGCGCATCGCGCAGCTGAAGAATCTGGGCACTTAACTGACGTTGTCGGGCCTCCTGGTCCCGCCGCCAGTGATAACCGTCGGCAAACGTTTCCTCCCAGAGCCCTCCAGCGAGGGGGGGAAGATGGGTATCGGGATTACGAAACCAGGCACTGAAACTTTGGGATTGTTGCCGATGCCAGGCAACCCAGATCGCCAGAATCAAGGCGATGATCACGGGAGGTAAATAAGACCAGGCACGTAAACTGTCTGCGGCCAGAAAAAGGGGTATCAGAGCCCATACGGCGAGCGGATAAAACCAGGCGCGTAAGGTTTTCACAAAAATAAAAATATATTCTTCAAAAATTTAGGCGATGCCATGTTCATACGTCACCGACCACTGCACTACATCTGTAACCTTCACCACGAACCGTCTCAATCAAGGGCGCGTGACCGTATTCGTCAAGAACCCGCCGTAAACGGCGGATATGGACATCGACCGTGCGTTCTTCGATAAAACTTTGTCGGCCCCAAATCTGATCCAGCAACATATCGCGAGAAAAAACCCGATCTGGATTGGTCACAAACAGGCGCAGCAAACGGAATTCTGTGGGTCCCAGATGCAACTGGACATCTTTGACATAAACCCGATGCGCGCGCAGGTCTACATGCAACTCACCCAGCTTCACCACACCGGCAGAATTATTACCATAACTGCGGCGCAACAAGGCATTGACGCGGGCCACCAGCTCACGTGGTGAAAAGGGCTTGGCCAGATAATCATCTGCCCCCGATTCCAGGCCATGCACCCTATCCCCTTCCTCACCCCGGGCAGTCAGAAGAATGATCGGCAGTTTTTGGGTTTCTTCACAACGCCGCAAGGCCCGACACCAGGCGAGACCATTTTCACCCGGTAGCATCCAGTCCAGAATAACAAGCTGAGGTGCCCAACTCTGTAGTGCCGGCTCAGCGGATTCCACACTGCTTTCACAACGCACCTCAAAACCCTGACGCTTCAGGGCAACCCGCAACAATTCCTGAATACCCTCTTCATCCTCAACAACCAGAATGCGTGCAGATGAAATCTTCTCTTCTTCCATGTCTGCCTTTTCTCGGATTGACGCCCCTTCACGCAGCATTGTGACTGATCAGCGGGGGGTCTGCCAAGCCAAAAACCAGACAAATAATGTCCAGCAAAATTTATAAGCGGATTTTATCGATCCCGAAACCGATTCCCGCCACCAGTCGAACGTGAAGGCGCCCGGCGCTGAGCGCCGGGAGCGGTCTGACGACGCGTATGCGGCGCATGCGGCTGGCTGGAAAAGCTTTGCTTGGGCTCGAAACCCACAATGATTTCCTTGGTAAAAGAACGTTTCAAAAGCTTTTCCACGTCCGATAACTGTTTACGTTCATCGACGCTGACCAGAGAAACCGCCTGACCATTATTACCGGCGCGGCCGGTACGCCCAATACGGTGCACATAGTCCTCCGGCACATGCGGCAGTTCATAGTTCACCACATGAGGTAATTCATTGATATCAATGCCTCGTGCTGCAATGTCCGTAGCCACCAACACCCGCACCTTACCTTCCTTGAATTCAGCCAGCGCACGGGTACGGGCACCCTGGCTTTTATCACCGTGAATGGCCATGGCCTGCATGCCCCCCTGGGAGAGATGTTTCGCCAGTCGATCCGCACCATGCTTGGTACGCGTAAACACCAGCACCTGATGCCATTGCTGTTCACCAATAAGATGGGTCAGGAGTTCTCTTTTACGATCCTGATCTACCGCCAAAAAGCGCTGGGAAACCGTATCGGCAGTGGCGTTACGACTGGCCACTTCGACACTGACGGGATTATTCAGGAGGCCGTCTGCCAGTGTTCTGATTTCCGGAGAAAAAGTTGCAGAAAACAACAAGTTCTGACGTTTTTTAGGCAACACTGCTAGAATCCGGCGAATATCCCGGATAAACCCCATATCCAGCATACGATCCGCTTCATCCAGAACCAGAATTTCAACATGCGACAAATCCACACTGCGTTGCTGAATATGATCCAGAAGGCGCCCTGGCGTCGCCACCAGCACATCCACACTGCGTCGCAACTTCTGCATTTGGGGATTGATTTTGACGCCACCGATCAGAATCAGGGAGCGCAAAGACAAATTCTTTCCGTAAAGCTGCACGCTTTCTTCTACCTGGGCAGCCAGTTCCCGGGTAGGGACCAACACCAGGGCGCGCACGCTGGAAGGACCATGAAACGCAGTTTCCGACGTGGCGGCCAGTTTGTGGAGAATCGGCATGGCAAAAGCAGCCGTTTTGCCCGTTCCGGTTTGCGCACCAGCCAGCAAATCCACGCCTGACATGACCACCGGTATGGCTTGTTCCTGAATAGGTGTGGGGGTGGTATAACCGCGTTCCGCTGCAGCACGCCAAATGGGCTCGGAAAGACCGAGAGATGCAAAATCAGACGACATGGGATTTACTCCAAAAAAACACCGGCCTCGCCGCTAGGGCGTCAGTCTGGGCAGACGCTTCTCAAGGTGGGGACCAATGCAAAGGGCCATCATATAGACTGTATCATGTTGGCGAACGGACTTTATCAGAATATAAACATAAATACGAGAATAAAATGAGTTAATCGGCAAATTTCGCCGTCAAACCTTCAATCTTATCCACCGTTTCCGGATTCAGCTTCTTCAGAACATCCAACGCAGCAAGATTTTCTTGTAATTGTTCAGGACGAGATGCTCCAAGAATAACTGTACTGACTCTGGGATTATGAGCCACCCAGGCTAAAGCCAATTGTGCGACACTACAATCCAATGAGTGCGCAATTTCCTGCAATTGAGCTACAGCATGATTTTTTTGCTGATCCAGTAATTCTTCCTGTAAAAATGACATATTTTGCATGGCACCACGACTACCATCAGGAATTCCTTCAATATATTTACCTGTCAAAAGTCCTGAGGCCAGCGGACTCCAGGTGGTCAAACCAAGACCTATGTCTTTGTACAATCTGGCATATTCCTTTTCTACACGCTGACGATGGAACAAATGGTACTGTGGCTGCTCCATCACCGGTTTATGCAAATGATGACGCTCGGCGACTTCCCAGGCAGCACGAATTTCATCAGCACTCCACTCACTGGTTCCCCAGTAAAGTGCCTTGCCCTGTTCGATAATGTTATGCATCGCCCAAACTGTTTCCTCAACAGGGGTATGAGGATCAGCGCGATGGCAGAATATAAGATCCAGATAATCCAGTTTCAGACGCTGCAGACTGCCATCAATAGCCTGCATTAAATATTTCCGGTTGAGCGTATTTTGACTGTTGATCCTGGACTGTTTTCCACCAACCGGCTTCAACCCCCAAAAAAACTTACTGGAAATCACAAAATCAAGACGATTCCAGGCTAGTTCTTTCAAAGCGTTACCCATTAACAGCTCACTTTCACCGTTGGCATATACTTCTGCGTTATCGAAAAAATTGACCCCGGCATCCCAGGCCATAGCCATCATTTCGCGAACGCCTGAAGCATCTACCTGGTTATGGAAGGTGACCCAGGAGCCCAAAGAAAACAGACTAACCTTTAAACCGCTGCGGCCGAGATGACGATAAATCATCGAATTGCTTTTTGAATCTGCAGACATCTATTGACTCTCCTTATCAATCAAACACCATGGGCGCTACTGATCCAGCCACCACCAATCAGACGCTCGCCCTGATAACACACCGCCGCCTGACCGGGAGTAATGGCCCGTTGTGCTTCATGAAAGCGGATTTCGGCACGACCATCTTCCTTCAGGAGCAACAGCCCCGGCTCCGGGCGCGAGCGATACCGCAACTTGACGGTCACAGGGTGTTCATCAGAAGCAGAGAGGGGCGTCAGCCAGTTGCAGTCCTGCAAATAGGCCTGAGGCTGATACAACTCATTTTCACTACCGACTCGCACCTGATTACGAACCGGGTCCAGGGCCAGCACGTAGCGCGGCTGGCCATTGCCGCCACCCAGACCTTTGCGCTGTCCTACGGTAAAATTCAGGGTTCCGGAATGATGCCCGATGACTTGACCGCTGCTATCGACCATCTCCCCTTCCTGCTCCATATCAAGGCCGGCATAATCCGCCAGGAAACGCCGATAGTCCCCGTCCGGAACAAAGCAGATATCCTGAGAGTCCTGTTTGGCTGCCACCGGCAAACCGTGCCGCCGGGCGATGGCCCGAACCGCGTCCTTATTCATTTCACCCACCGGAAAACACAACTGTGGCAGCAGATCAGCATTCAGAGCAAACAGAAAATAGGACTGATCTTTGGCTGCGTCCTCACCCCGCAGCAAAGACATCCCGGAAGGGGTTTCCTGAAGACGGGCATAATGACCCGTACCGAGAATCGTCGCCCCCAGCTTTTTCCCTTCTTCCAACAGGGCATCGAACTTGAGAAACTGATTGCAGCGGGCACAGGGATTGGGCGTTCGCCCCGCCTGATATTCTGCCACAAACACATCCACAACCTGCTGGCGAAAAGCCTCGCGATAATCCAGAACCTGATAAGGGATATTGAGCCGGGCACAGACTTCGGCTGCGTCTTCAATATCTTTCTCGTCGCAACAACGACTTTTCGGCCACAGGCGCATGGTAACACCGATCAGGTCATAGCCCTGTTCCTGCATGAGAATCGCAGCTACCGCTGAATCCACACCGCCGGAAAGTGCCACCAATGCCTTGGGCGCCGCCATGTTAATCTGTCCTTAGTCCCGCTCTGCCAGCCAGGCCATCTGGATGGCTTCGAGAACCCCTTCGCTGGACTTTTCAGGATCATCATCAAAATCTGCAAGTTCGACAATCCAGCGATGCAAATCTGTAAATCGGAGCAACTGCACATCCGCATCGGGATGTGCTTCATCCAGCGCGAAAACAATGTCCATGGTATCGCCCCAATGCATCAGTGCCGCTCCTTTTCCAGATTGATGGTGTACTTGGGTATTTCAATGACGAGAGGGGTTTCCGCCACTTTGGCCTGACAACTCAGGCGCGAAGTGGGCTCCAGACCCCAGGCCTTGTCAAGAAGATCCTCCTCTTTTTCTTCGGCTGCTTCGAGGCTGTCAAAACCTTCCCGCAAAATGACATGACAGGTCGTACAGGCACAGGACATTTCACAGGCATGTTCAATCGCTATATGGTTGCGCATGGCCGCAGCAATGATGGTTTCCCCCGGCTCCGCCTCAAACTCCGCCCCTTCGGGGCAAAGTTCAGCATTGGGTAGTACTTGTATTTTAGTCATTCACTCTCCCAGATCATCTATGGAACGGCCGGCAATAGCCCGCCGCAAGGCACTATCCATGCGTCGCTGCACCAGAGGTTCGGCTGCAGCTTCCACAGCCTCGGCGGCTTTACTGATGGCATCTGCATCACTGCCTGCCAGACACTGCTCTAAATGCTGACTGGCGGCATCCAATCGGGCTTTTTCGTCCGCTTGCAGCAAGGCAGCATCTGTCGATAAGGCACCTTGCAAGGCTTCGCGCACCCGTTCCCCTTCTACCCGTGCTTCAGAAAGACGCCGATGCGCTATGTCTTCAGCCCCATGCGCAAAAGAATCCTGGAGCATGCGGGCAATTTCTTCGTCATTGAGGCCAAAACTGGGTTTGACCAGCACCTCAGAACGCACACCTGTACTCGTTTCTTCTGCAGATACCGTTAACAGTCCATCAGCATCCACTTGAAAAGTCACGCGGATCCGGGCAGCTCCGGCTACCATTGGGGGAATCCCGCGCAAACTGAAACGCGCCAGAGAACGACAATCCTGCACCAGATCCCGCTCGCCCTGGAGTACATGAATACTCATGGCCGTCTGGCCGTCCTTGAAGGTCGTGAACTCCTGAGCTTTGGCAGCGGGGATAGGAGTATTTCGGGGAATAATTTTTTCCACCAGCCCGCCCATGGTCTCCAGACCCAAAGAAAGGGGCAGAACATCCATCAACAGTAAATCTTCGCGCTGATTGCCCACCAACGCATCAGCCTGGATGGCCGCTCCCAAAGCCACAACCTGATCAGGATCAATATCAGTTAATACGGGCTGCTGAAAAAATTCGGCCACCAGACGACGCAGGGCCGGAACCCGGGTTGCCCCTCCTACCAGCACCACCCCATCCACATCCGCCACTTTCAGACCTGCATCACGCAGGGCGCGCCGGCAGGCTGGAAGGGTGCGCTGTAAAACAGGCTGAATGAGGGTTTCAAGCTGCTTTCGCGTCAATTGGATGATGCGGGGAGCACCCTGCCCGGAGTCCAGCGTCAGCTCAACCTGCTCCTGATCTGTTAAGGCTTCCTTGGCCTGCCGCGCCTGTTGCAGAACTTGACGACGCCAGAGTGGATCATCCAGATGGATACCGCTCTCCGCCATCAACCATTCAGCGATGGCATGGTCCATGTCATCGCCACCCAGTGCCGTATCGCCGGCAGTTGCCAGCACTTCAAACACTCCCGCCTGCAGGCGTAAAATGGAGATATCAAAAGTGCCGCCGCCGAGGTCATAAATGGCAAAAAGACCTTCACTTTTTTTATCCAGTCCATACGCCACTGCCGCTGCCGTTGGCTCGGCCAGCAGGCGCAAAACATTCAAGCCAGCAAGACGGGCAGCATCTTTGGTCGCCTGCCGCTGCGCCTCATCAAAATAGGCGGGCACGGTAATCACGACACCCTCGGGCTCAGACCCCAGCGTTTCCTCTGCGAGATTTTTCAGAACCTTAAGAATTTCTGCAGAAACCTCAACGGGAGACTTTTCACCCGCACGCGTACGCAGGCGAATCATGCCTTCAGCGGGCACCAGATCGTAGGGTAAGTGCCCGGCCAAAAGCTGGACGTCTTCATGACCACGACCCATAAAACGCTTGACCGAAGCAATAGTGTTATGGGGATCCTGTCCCGCTGCCGCCTGTGCCGGATAACCCACAACCACCTTGTCGTCTTCGCAGTAACGCACCACCGAGGGTAACAAATATTGCCCGTCATGGTTGCGCATGACCGTCGGCAGCGCAGACAAAACAGAAGCTACTAGAGAATGGGTAGTTCCCAGATCAATCCCAATAGCCAGCCGCCGCTGATGCGGATCAGCAGTCATGCCCGGTTCTGCAATTTGCATTAAAGCCATGCTATAGCACCTTGTTTGTTCATGATAAAAAGCTCTGGGTATGGTCCCTGCAAAGCAACTACGCCAGGCTTTATCTTAAAAGTTCGTGTGATGCATCCAAAAACTACAGATTTTGCAAGGACTCTTCGCCACGCTCAATTTCACCCAGGAGTTTGTCCAGAAACTGTAACTCACGCAGTACAGATCCAGCCTCGTCAACCTGTTCGCAGGGCAGATTTTTCAAGAGGATGTGAAGCTTATTTACCGCTTTGGATGAAGCGTCTTCCACTTCTCCAAGCAATTGATCCAACCCGTTCTGGTCCCTGGCTGCGAGCAGATCTTCCAGACGCTCACGATACATCATCTGGGTCATCAGCAGTGACGGATCAGCCACCTTGACCTGTTCACCCAGGGCATCAATTCCCTGACGTTGCAACAAATAGTCCGCACGCTTCAAGGGATCACGCAGTACCGCCAACGCTTCATTCAGCCGGGTACTCCACTCCAGGGAAAAGCGCCGGGTTGCCGCTTCTGCCCGGGCAAAGCGGTCGGGATGCAGGATTTTCTGCAACTGCAATACCTGACTCCGTAATTCCTGCAAATTCAGATCATAGCTTTCCGGCAACCCGACCACATCGAACAGGGACAACTCCGCACGAAAGGGCTGAATAGCTCCACAAGAATGACAAAGTGCGGGGGGAGCATTGAGCTCCGCCCCGCACTGAATGCATACATCTGCCATCAGGTCGTGAAGCTCTCGCCGCAGCCGCAGGAGTCCTTCACATTGGGGTTGTTGAAGCGAAACCCTTCATTCAGGCCTTCACGGGTAAAATCCAGCTCCGTCCCGTCCAGATAAATAAGGCTTTTAGGATCCACGAACAGACTCACGTCGTCATGGGGAAAAACCATATCCTCGGGGTTGGGCGTATCGACAAATTCCATTACATAGGACAGCCCGGAACAGCCGCTGGTTTTGACCCCGATACGAATTCCCAAGCCTTTGCCACGTTTGGCAATGCTTTTTCGTACCTGCTGGACCGCACTTTCCGATAAAGTCAAAGCCATGACCGTATCCTTAATGTGCCACCTGGGCGGCAGCTACTTCAGTTTGACTGGCCTGCCCGGCACCCCGCTTGCTGCGATAGTCTTCCACAGCCGCCTTGATGGCATCTTCCGCCAACACGGAGCAATGGATTTTGACGGGCGGCAGTTCCAGCTCTTCGGCAATATGACTGTTTTTGATCGTCATGGCCTCGTCCAGAGTTTTACCCTTGACCCACTCGGTAACCAGTGAGCTGGAGGCAATGGCCGAACCGCA
The DNA here is from genome assembly GCF_001931655.1 of Acidithiobacillus albertensis. Classification (NCBI taxonomy): domain Bacteria; kingdom Pseudomonadati; phylum Pseudomonadota; class Acidithiobacillia; order Acidithiobacillales; family Acidithiobacillaceae; genus Acidithiobacillus; species Acidithiobacillus albertensis. Next base: position 1,507,124 of record NZ_MOAD01000001.1, read on the forward strand.
ACCATAGGTCTTGAACTTGGCATCTTCGATAATGCCCTGCTCGTTTACCTTGATCTGCAGACGCATGACGTCTCCACATGCGGGCGCACCTACCATGCCGGTGCCAACCCCACTATCATCCTTGTCCATCGCCCCGACATTCCGGGGATTTTCATAATGATCAATCACTTTTTCGCTGTATGCCATGACTATTCTCCTTACTTGAGGGCCTTAATGTGCGGCCCACTGAATACTGTTAAGATCTATGCCTTCAAGATGCATTTCCCAAAGCGGTGACAACTCCCGCAATTTGCCCACTTTGCCCGCTATCAACTCGATGGTGGCATCAATTTCTGCCTCGGTCGTAAAGCGCCCAATACCGAAACGAATGGAACTATGGGCTAATTCGTCGGATTTACCCAGTGCCCGAAGCACGTAAGACGGCTCCAGACTGGCTGAAGTACAGGCTGAACCGCTGGAAACTGCAATTTCCTTCAGGGCCATGATCAAAGATTCGCCTTCGACAAAGGCAAAACTGATGTTCAGGTTATGCGGAACCCGATGTTCCATGCTGCCATTAATATAGGTTTCCTCAACACGATCCTGGATGCCTTTGAGCAGACGATCGCGCAATTTACCAATTCTTTGGGCATCAGCATCCATCAACTGAACGGCCAGTTCCGCAGCTGCTCCCATACCGACAATCTGGTGCGTGGGCAAAGTACCTGAACGCATACCCCGTTCGTGACCACCACCATGCACCTGAGCTTCCACGCGCACCCGGGGCTTACGCCGGACATATAGTGCACCGATGCCTTTAGGGCCATAAATCTTGTGTCCGGACAGGCTCATCATGTCCGCCTGAATGGCTTCTACATCTACTGGTATCTTACCCAGCGCCTGCACCGCATCCACATGAAAAAGGACCTTGTGCGTCCGCAAAATCCGGCCAATTTCTTCCATGGGCTGGATGACGCCGATTTCATTATTTACGAACAGCACCGAGGCGATGATGGTGTCCGGACGAATGGCGGCTTCGAAAGCCTTCAGATCGACCAGACCATCTTCCTGAACCTCCAGATAAGTGACCTCAAAACCTTCCCGCTCCAACTGACGGCAGGTGTCCAGAGTTGCCTTATGCTCGGTGCGCAGGGTGATAATGTGCTTGCCTTTACCGGAATAAAAATGCGCCGCACCTTTCAAGGCCAGATTAGTGGCCTCTGTTGCGCCGGAGGTCCAGACAATTTCCCGGGGATCCGCATGAAGCGCATCCGCCACCTGCTGACGGGCTTTTTCGACGGCTTTTTCTGCTGTCCAGCCATAAGCATGGGAACGGCTCGCTGCATTGCCAAAATCATGGGTCAAATAAGGCAGCATCTGTTCCAACACCTGTGGGTCTACCGGCGTAGTCGCCTGATAATCCAGATAAATGGGACGATCCGGGTTAATCAGCAAGGGTTTCTTGCTTTCCAGGTCGATAATTTGGGGTTGATTCATTTTCTGCACCTCACGGTATCAAGCGGTATCATGTGTTGCCGCATGCAACGCATGGCGATTTTGCATACGAATCGGCACACCCTGCGCCGATTCTTTTTGTAAATGTCGGGCAACCAGATCACCCAAGGTGATATTCCCGAGAAAACTGGCGATGCGCTCGCCCAATTCTTCCCACAAATCATGAGTCAGGCATTGCTGGCCATCACCCTTGCAGCAGTTTTGCGGTTCGCCACCGCACTGGGTTGTACTGATGGACTCATTAACCGCCTCGACAATCCTGGTCAGGGGAATTTCTGAATCAGGTACAGCCAGCCGATAACCTCCACCTGGCCCACGTACACTTTCAATCAGTCCGAAGCGCCGCATACGTCCAAACAACTGCTCCAGATAAGCCACAGATATTTGCTGACGTTGGCAAACATCCGCCACCGTCACCACGCCATCACTCTGGTGCAGGGCCAAATCCAGCATGGCTGTTACGGCATAGCGGCCTTTCGTCGTCAATTTCATATCAGGTAACCTCTGCTGCACATCCTACTATCTGTACTAATTTAGTCAAGTATTCTGTTTTGAAGTTCCCTGTTCGGCAGAATCCGGCCCTGCTTCCAGAGAACAAGCGATTTCCTCGACCGGCATCAAGGCTTCACGCGGTTGTAATTGTTGTAATCCGGATCTGATCTGGGTGATCTCGGCATCCTGGCGATGCATGTGTTCAAGCATGCATTCTATCGCTCGCGCTACCGGGTCAGGCATCTGCCCAGTCAGTCCATAGGCTTCAAAATTATCCGGGTGTTGTTCCCCTTTATTTACGACCCGGCCGGGAATACCCACCACTGTCGCCCCTGCCGGAACCGATTTGACCACGACCGCATTGGAACCAACCCGAGCCTGATCGCCAACCATAATGGGTCCCAGCACTTTGGCCCCCGCGCCGACAATCACGCCATTACCCAATGTGGGATGACGCTTGCCCGGTTGCCAGGACGTTCCACCCAGGGTAACGCCATGATAAAGCGTACAATCGTCACCAATTTCTGCCGTCTCACCGATCACTACACCCATGCCATGATCAATAAAAAAGCGCTGCCCAATGCAGGCACCAGGATGAATTTCAATGCCCGTCCAAAAACGAGAAAAAGCCGCAAGACTGCGGGCCAGCAAGCGCCAGCGCCGTTTCCATAGCCCATGGGCAAGACGGTGCATAAACAGGGCATGCACACCGGGATAGGTCAGCAGAACCTCAAGACGATTGCGGGCGGCAGGATCACGGGCAAATACGGCATCCAGGTCAGCACGCCAATGACCAGCCATTCGTTATGTTCCTCCAGGTTTTACGAGCCCTTGTCAGACCGCATTAAAGACTATCCCGACCCTTTTTGTCTACTATTCGTCGCCCAGCGCTGTATTTCGGTAAGTATGCCACGCAGAATGTTGACTTCATTAACCGTAGGCCGGGCCCGGTCATAGAGACGACGCAATCGACGCATCATCCGGATGGCACGAATTTCCTGTAAAAAACCACTTTGCCGCAGAACCTGCTCCAGATGATCATAAAAACCTTCCATGTCCTCCATAGGCGCTGCCAGTTCTACGCTGGTTACATCGAGATCAGGGTGCGGCTCCAGATTTGCCTGAAGAGTCGCCATGTGCAGTTCGTATGCCAGAACCTGCACCGCCTGACCAAGATTCAGAGAATGATATAATTCCGCCGTGGGAATATTCACCAGAACCTGACAGTGATCCAGCTCCTCATTGCTGAGCCCCGTGCGCTCACGGCCAAAAACCAGCGCACAATTTCCGTCAGCAAGTTCCGCAACCATTTCCACAGCCGCCTCGCGGGCATCCAATACGGGCCACTGAATGCGGCGATCCCGGGCACTGGTTCCATAGACCTTGTGGCAGCCCTGCAAGGCTGCAGCCAGATCTGCTGTGACTTGCGCCCGTTCAAGAATATCCTCGGCACCTGATGCCAGTGCTGTCGCTTCAGGATGAGGAAAAAAACGTGGATTCACCAGGACCAGGTGTTGCAGTCCCATCACTTTCATGGCGCGGGCAGTAGCGCCAATATTGCCCGGATGGCTGGTTTCCACCAGAACCACCCGCAGCCCCTCCAAAAATTTTGTACTCAAGCTAGCTTACTCCTGATCGCGCACTGATTAGTTTTATGCGCAGCGCTATTCGTGCGGTCATTGCCGTTCTCCTTTATACTGGACCCAATTTGTTTTGCCATAGGGTTCCCATGCAGCATCCCATACTTGTTACCGCTATCCGTGCCGCCCGTAAAGCCGGCGATATCATCAATCGCAGTTTTGCCCGGGTCAATGAAATCACCATCACCAGCAAAGCGCACAATGACTTTGTGACCGACGTGGATCAACGCGCCGAGGCCGCCATTGTCGAAATCATCCGCCGCGCCTACCCGGATCATGGCATTCTGGCCGAAGAGGGCAACCGGATTCCTGACAAGGATTTTGAATGGATTATCGATCCTCTCGACGGCACCACCAATTTTATTCATGGCATGCCACAGCTCTGTGTATCCATTGGCATTAAACATTTTGACCGGCTGGAACATGCAGTTATTTACAATCCCATCCACGATGAGCTGTTTACCGCCACGCGCGGCGGCGGCGCCCATCTCAATGATCGCCGCCTGCGCATTGCCCAACGCAAAGATCTGGATGGTGCGCTTCTGGGTACCGGATTTCCTTTTCGGGATTTTTCCTATCTGGATACCTATCTTGCCACCTTCAAGGCCTTCATGCTGAAAACTGCAGGGATTCGTCGCCCAGGGTCTGCCGCTCTGGATCTGGCTTATGTGGCCGCTGGCCGTTATGACGGCTTCTGGGAATTCAACCTCAAACCCTGGGATCTGGCAGCGGGAGCACTGCTGGTTCAGGAGGCCGGTGGGGTCGCCACCGACTTTACGGGGGACCAGGGATTTCTGGAAAATGGCAACATCGTGGCGGGCAATCTGCGCGTACATGCGCAGATGCTCCACATCATCAGCCAGGAAATCAACAAGCCCAAGGTCTGAAAACCCGCAGCTCGGGCGCGGCGTTTTACTGCCCTGCCAGTGACTTTGATCCGGCCCAGTGCCGGGCAAACTGGCGGGCTACCCGCCCGCTGCGGGAGCCACGCTGCAGTGCCCAGCGCAAGGCTTCCTCCTGCCATTGTTCAGGATCCGCCGGCATATTCAGACGCCGCAAATGGATGGCACAAATATCCAGATACATGGTCTGATCAAAGGGATAAAAACCCAGCCACAATCCAAAACGCTCAGATAAACTGATTTTTTCCTCCGCTGTTTCTCCCGCAATAATCTCATCACCATGACGGTGATATTCTTCATTGTCGGAAAAATGCCGGGGCATGAGATGACGCCTGTTACTGGTGGCATACAAAAGCACATTATCGGGCCGCGCCTCCACACCGCCATCGAGCAGTGATTTGAGGGCCTTGTAGCCAGGATCGTCAGAACCAAAAGACAAATCATCACAAAACAGGGCAAAGTGATAACGTTGTTCGGGATCAGCAGCCTGCAGGGCGGCCAGTATTTCCGGCAAATCGAGAATGCCATCCGCGTCTATTTCAATCAGACGCAAGCCCTGATCCGCATAACGACGTAGCAAGGCTTTGACCAGGGAAGACTTTCCCGTTCCCCTTCCGCCCCAGAGCAGGGCGTCATTGGCCGGGAATCCGGCCACAAACTGCCGGGTATTCAGTTCCAGGGCCGCCTTGGTTTCGTCAATACCCAACAACTCATCCATATCCGGCAAATCCACCCGGCTGACGGCCTCCAGACGCCCACCCAGTGGCAAATGTCGCCAACGCGCAGCCTTGATGCTGGCGAAATCCGGCAAGGGATGATCACTGCTATCCCCCAGCAGCGCTGCTAAACTTTGAAGCAAATGCTGACGTTCCACTGTCCATAAACTCCTTTCTGTGATTAGATAGCCAGGTTCCACTCTATATTACTGCGTCCCGTCATGAAACTGCTTACCGACTTTCTGCCCATTATCCTCTTTTTTGTAGCGTATAAGATTCATGGTATTTATACGGCTACAGAAGTGCTGATTGTTGCCGCCATTGTGCTCATGGCCTGGCAGTGGTGGCGCCGTGGTCGTATTGAGACAATGACCTGGGTCTCTACGCTGCTGATTCTGATTTTCGGTGGCCTGACTCTCTATTTTCATAATGACACCTTCATCAAGGTCAAACCCAGCATCCTCTATCTGCTTTTTGCCGGAGTCCTGTTGTTTACCCATTGGCGGGATCAGCCACTGCTCGAGCGCCTGATGGGTAGTCAACTGCCAGCTACCCTACCGCAGTCTTTCTGGAAACGCCTCAATATCTACTGGATCACGTTTTTTATTTTTGGCGCGGTCCTGAATCTGGTGGTGGCCTACAGTTTTTCGACGAGTATCTGGGTAGACTTCAAGCTTTTCGGTATGCTCGGCATTACCATCATTTTTGTGCTGTTCCAGGCCGTGGTCATTTCCCGGGCACTTCCCCAGGAAATTAAAGGCAGTGACTCGTGAACGCCGATGCTGGAAACACCGATACCGCTCATTCATTGACAGGACAAGCTTATGTATTACTGCATCATTGGCACTGATAATCCGAATTCCCTGAGCAAGCGCCAAAACGCCCGGGGTGATCATCTGGCGCGCCTGCATCAGTTGCAATCCGAAGGGCGACTGCTGACAGCGGGCCCTTTCCCAGCTGCTGATACGGAAGAACCCGGCGAAGCGGGATTTACCGGTAGCCTGATTATCGCCCGTTTTAATTCTCTGGAAGAAGCGCATGCCTGGGCGGCCGCCGAACCCTATCTCAGTGCTGGCGTCTACGCAGATGTCAGTGTTCGTCCCTATAAAGGAGTGTTTTTACCATGAACAAGCAAGTGCTTGAACAACTCATTGAAGATGCCCTTCATCCCGAATTTCTGGAAATCAAGGATCGTAGTGAGGCCCACAGTTCCCACGAGCAGTCCGACGGTGGCGGTCACTACGAGTTGCGTATTGTCTGCCATCAGTTCGAAGGTATGGCGCCCCTCGCCCGTCACCGGCTGGTCAACGCGGCGACAGAGTCAGTACGGGAAAAAATTCATGCTTTGGCCGTCAAGGCTTATACCCCCGAAGAATTTGCCGCGCTGAACAAACCCAGAACCCGGCGCCCGACCATCTCACTGAATACCCAGTAACATACCGGACAGCCATCATTGCTGACTGACAATAACTGCCTTGCGCTCGATATTGCAGGAACAAAATATGCCTGCTGATAGTTTCGTCCGCAGTTTTCGCGAATCTTCTCCCTATATCCACCGCTTCCGGGGGCAGACTTTCGTCATCAATTTTGGTGGTAATGCCATTGCCGATGGCAGCATTCGCGGTCTGGCCCATGACATTGCCCTGCTCAACAGCCTGGGGATTAACGTGGTGCTGGTTCATGGCGCCGGACCGCAAATCGATGCGGCTCTGCAGGTTCATGGCTTACAAACGCAACGCGTCAATGGTAAGCGCATTACCAGCCCCGAAGCCATGCAGGTACTGCGGGAAGCGGTAGGCGGCGCACGCCTGGTGGTGGAAGCAGCTTTGTCTGAAGGACAAATGGGCTCACCCATGGCACATGCCGGACTTCAGGTGGTCAGCGGTAATTTCATCATTGCCCAGCCTTTGGGTATTCTCGACGGGGTGGATTACCAAAGTACCGGGCAAGTACGGCGGGTGGCCAATGAGGCCATGGAACGGCATCTGGCTGCTGATGAAATTGTCCTGCTTTCACCCATCGGTGTTTCTCCTACTGGAACCCTGTTCAATATCCGTGCTGAAGAAGTAGCCGTAGCTGCAGCCATTGCTTTGGGTGCGGCAAAACTGGTTTTTTACATGGACGAGGACGGCATTCTGGATGGAGATGGAGAACTTCTGCGGCAACTGACCTCTTCGGAAATTCCGGGCTTGCTGGACCGTCAAAATATTTCGGCCGATGCCCGCGAGCATCTGCTGAGTGCCGGAGCAGCCTGTGCCCGGGGCGTAGAACGTGTTCATCTGATTTCCCGGCATGTGGATGGTGCCCTGCTCCGCGAACTGTTTACCCGTGATGGCCTGGGCACGCTGATATCCAGGGATTCCTTTGAACATATGCGGATGGCCACGGTCGCCGACATTCCCGGCATTCTCGCTTTGATCCGGCCTCTGGAAGAAAAAGGGATTCTGGTCAAACGCAGTCGTGAGCGCCTGGAAATGGAAGCAGATCATTTTGTGGTGATGGAACGGGACGGCAAGATTATTGGCTGCGCGGCCGTGTATCCTTATCCCGATCAGGGCATGGCGGAGGTCGCCTGTCTGGCGGTGGACAGCCGTTATCGTCGCCAGGGACGCGGTGAGCGGCTGATGGCGTTTTGTGAGAACTGGGCCAGAGAACGGCAATTGTCACAGATTTTTGTGTTGAGCACCCAAACTACCCACTGGTTTCTGGAGCGTAAATTCCGCCAGGGAAGCCTGGAGGAACTTCCTGTTCCACGGCAGCAACTCTATAATTTTCAACGTCGTAGTCAGGTTTTTTTTCAGATTCTCTGAGAAAACTGATTTAAGGCGTGGTCTCCTCCAGAACTTCCGGTTCGACTGCTTCCTCCGCTTCCCGAGTCTCTGCAAAATGCAGTTCTTCGCCGCGATCCAGGCTGTGTCGTTCGGGTTGTTTGCTCATGCCGCCACTACGTCCATCATAGCGATTGACCACCGTACAGCGTCGGGCAATAAATCCACCTTTTTCGGTTTCACTGGGCTCAATGTCAAATTCCAGAATAATATCCCGACTGGGGAGTTCGTCCGTATCCAGCTCGCGGGGCAAGTCGGAAATATGCACAAAAGCCGATTCGTAGGGAGAGTCCTCATGACGCGTATCGGTCACCCAGAGTCGGGCGGAGATATTGGTCAGAAAACGGATAAAACCAAAACCGCGCTCGGCTTCCCAACGAATACAAATACCACGAATACGCGAGCCCATTTCTCCCCATGGGACGCGCACATCGCCCCGGGTCGGGAGCAAACCGGGCACCAAATAGCCCGAATAAAAAGCATCAGCCTCGTGCTGCAATTCTCTGGAAACATTGCGAAATGCCAACACTTCCACGCGGCAACCCTTGTTTTGCAGCGCCCTGACTACCTGTAGAAAATCACCATCTCCGGTCACCAGCAACAGCTGATCCAGTCGTTCGGACTGAAGCATGACATCCACCGCCAGATCCAGGTCGGCATTAGCTTTTGAAACCCGATTACCCTCATCATCCACAAACCAGCGCACGGGCTTTTCAATGATTTTCCAACCCAGATCACGAACCGCCTGTTGGTAACTGCGGATACCTTCCCGGTACTCACGGTCACTTTTCATGCGTTCCCCATCCACGGCCATATAGGTATTCAGGCGCAGCAGGCGCGCCTGATCTTCACGCGCAGCGAAACGCCGCAATACGTCATAACGCATGGAATAGCCACCGTTATAGCGCACATTTTCCGCATCTACATAAACACCAATATGTAATTCACCAGTACTCATGAATAATCAGGACTCCAGAATGGCACCATTGGCCGCATTGGTAACCAGCTTGCGATAGCGCCGCAACCAGGAAGACGATAAAGGTTTCTCAACGGGCACCCAATGCTTGCGCCGCTCGGCAAGCTCTTCATCACTCAAATCGACATGAATTTTACCATTGTCCAGGTCCAGCGAGATGATATCACCGGCTTTCAGCAAACCAATCGGCCCGCCTTCAGCCGCTTCAGGAGAAATATGACCAATACAGGCACCACGAGTGGCCCCGCTGAAACGACCATCAGTAATCAGGGCCACGCTTTCACCCAGTCCCATGCCCATGATATTGGCGGTTGGCGTCAGCATTTCCGGCATGCCGGGACCACCTTTGGGTCCTTCATAGCGGATAACCACCACATCG
>NZ_MOAD01000001.1:1516650-1530176 GCF_001931655.1 Acidithiobacillus albertensis
AAAATCAAAGAGTTCATGCGCAGACCCCGCCGCAAACCCCACAGGCTGGGTCGCGGCGCAGTTGTACCTGACGCCATTGCCAGTGGCGGGCGTCGACCAGCAGGAGTTGTCCGCTCAGCGGGGAGTTGTGACCGCTGAGCAGACGAATAGCCTCAACGGCCTGCATGCTGCCGAGAATACCCAGCAGAGGCCCCAGCACCCCGTTGCGGGAGCAGGTGTCTTCGCTACTTTCTTCGCCTTGTTCTGGATACAGGCAGGCATAGCAGGCTGTGTCTTGGTCGCGGAAATCAAACACACTGAGCTGCCCCTCCCAGCGAATGGCGGCAGCACTGACCAGCGGTACGCGAGCCTCGCGGCAGGCGCGGTTGATGGCGTGGCGGCTGTGAAAATTGTCGCTGCAATCCAGAACCAGATCATGGGTTTCCAGGGCGCTGCCCAGCGATTCACTGCTGGCGTTTTCGGTCCAGGCACTCACCCGGATATGGGGATTCATGGCCAGCAGTCGCTCACGGGCGGCGCTGGCCTTGGGCCGTCCCAGGTCCGCTTCGGTATAAAGAATCTGACGTTGCAGATTACTGATTTCTACAACGTCCCCATCGCAAAGGGTCAGTTGTCCTATTCCTGCTGCAGCCAGATATTGTGATGCCGGACAACCCAGTCCACCAATGCCGATGATCAGTACCCGGCTTAGCTGGAGACGTTTCTGTCCTTCGAGGTCAATTTCCGGCAGAAGAATCTGTCGGGAGTAACGCATTAGGGCGGCATCATCCAGAGAGTCAGTCATTGTTGAAGTCATAGTCAATGTCATTTTCTTCTACAGGCATCCCCGGCACGGGCTGGTAATAACCCTGCTGGCGCTCCAGACGCATGTGATAACGCTCACGGATGGCATCCAGCATCCAGAGAATCTCGCTGGGATGCCCGGCATGCTCACCATGCAGCAAATGGCGCAAATACAGACGGTCCGGATCGACCTTGACCAGCAGCGGCATGGGTAAATCCAGAGGGATGACGTGATGATGAACAACCCATTCAATGGGTGTCGGCGGCGTGCCGGGAGGAATCCGCACATCTATCCGGAAATGCCCGCCTCCACCAGGCTGTTCCAGCAGTTCCTTGAAATATTGATCAGGAAAACCGCGATGGACGATGAGGGTGCGCCCATTAAAACGGTTCAGAAATTGTTCTTGCAGGAGTAGATGCGGAATGGAATTTGGCATGCTTTCAGTGTAGCAACGGAAGGCATTATCGGCCACTTTTTTGCAGGAAGGGTACTTCCATACCCAGCAACTGTGCGGCCTTGTTGAGGCGCAAATCAAAACAGGCAAACATGACGGACATTCCGGAAACCTGTTGGGCTTGATGTGCGGCTGCCAGTTGTACGCTGTCATATCCGCGCAGGGCAAAAGCGTCGGCATAATCACCGGCCTGTTCAACAATGTGTTGAGTCACTTCGATGATCAGGTAATGCGGCCAGTCTTTGGCCAGATACTGCTTGGCTTGCTCAATAAGGGGCATGTCTGTGGGTGATTCCCGTCCGCGTCTGGAAAGGGCCGCGCAGGCTTCAGCCCAGGCAATACGACAGCCAGCAACTACGTCGGCCTGTGCAAGCAAGGTTTTGACAGCATCACTGTGCGCTTCCGTCAGGTAAAGCTTGACCAATGCGGAGGTGTCACAAAATAAAATCAACCGCGATCTTCCAGTATTATTTCTGACACGCTGCGTGCAGTGGATGAAAGACAAATGCTTGCACCCAAGGGTTTGCCGCCTTGCCATTGGGCCATACCGCTGGCCAGAAGACGGGTGATGCCACTATTTGTCACAGACGGAATCCCGATAACTCGGGCTACCGGTTTGTGATGAGAGGTAATATCAAGGGTCTGCCCCTGCTGTGCTTCAGAGAGGTACTGCGCAAGATGTGCCCTGAACTCACGAATGGAAATTTCCATATATATGTGTCCTCAATATTGGAATTAACAGGCGAAATTGTGTACACAAAAAACTGTTAGGTCAAGTCGTTAAGTATCCAAGCTGAGAATTGCAGCAGGCCTGGGGGCTTTGCAGCGACTTTGGCCCGCGCCGTTGTTGTTCTTGGTGAAATCCTGCGCCCGTCAGGAGAGCTGTCTGAGCCTGCAGGGCGAGTTCTCTCCTGACAGCAGGATGAGCCGTAGAACAACAGGCAAGGGACGTTGGAGCAAAAAGCCCCCAGGCCTGCTGCAATTCTCAGCCTCAATCCGGATGTCACTGTTGTTTCGGCGCAGTCTGGCGTCCTTCAGACTCAGAGGAGGCTCCGAGGGCCAGGCGACCACCGTAGCCGGTCATTTCCAGATAGCCATGACCCAGTGTTTTTCCCAGGCTGATGGCGCGCACGGCCCCTTCCCAGTAAATGGTGCCGCTGCTGTGGCTGGCATCAAATTCCTGGTTGTCCATCAGGGGCACAATGGAAAATTTCTGTTTCCCGACCTGAATCTGCCAACGTACTGGATAACGGATGCCCGTCCGGCTGGATTTCCACCAGCCCGTGGCCTGCATATGAATCTGCCCCGCATGGAAATAGTGCACCCGTCCATCTGCGCTGCGTTCGGTGGCCGACAGCCAAAGCGGAGTACCATCAGCACGGCGCATCATGAACAGCATGAGCGAAGCGCCATTGTGCAGGTTCAGTCCAAGCCAGTCCCAGCCTACGGCAGCTTTCGGTAAGTATGCGGCAGACCATTCATGATCGAGCCAGGCCTCGCCCTGAACCGCCTGACTATGTCCTTTGATGCTTACGTCACCACTGACCTGCAGATGCGGAATACTGTAGTAATAACTGGCATTTTTAGGGTCAGGACCCTTTTGGCTGATGCCTTTGGGGCCTTCCAGCAGGGGCGCTTGGGTTATCTGAAAATGAAGCCGATAGCCCATGTTTTTACCTTGAATGACTGCTTGATAGCCGGATGAGGTTTGTTGCAGAAACCAGTGACGAATCCAGACCTGGGTATGGTTTTGATCCGCGCCCGCCAAGCCCAGACCGGAGCGGGCGATACGTTGTGCAGTCAGTAAGTGCCCGACGGCTGGATCGCTGATGGCGGCTTCGGCAAATATCAGCTGACGCGCATTGAATGCACTGGGGTTTGCCCAGACCTTGGCGGGGCGTACGCGAAAAAAGGTCAACTGAAAACCCAAAGGATGTCCTGAAGCATTCTTGAGCCAGCCGGTGATATACCACCATTCGATCGGAAAATCAGGGTGACTGCCGTAGGCATTGGGAAAATGCAGAGGATTTTGTGCAGACACCGCAACATGGGGCGGGCTTTGCAGGGGGAGTACACGGGGTGGCAGGATCGCTGCAGCTACTGAAGTACTGCGTAAAGCGATCAGCAGGATCACGACCCAAAGCCCCCATAAGCTGATCAGGCCCCGGCCTGTTGCAGGGTACCATCGCTTAGTCATCACGTAACACCGCCGGGCTGTTGCGCAGGGCGCGATGTCCCGCAAGGATCATGGTAGCGGTACTTGCTATCCATAAAATGACGCTGAGTATTCCCAATAATAACCAGGGTGGCTGAAAACCCATGTGCCAGTGAAAAGATTGCGGATTGACCACCGCAATCAAAATCACGCTGATGGCAATGCCCAGGCTGCCACCGATGAGAATGCCAGCGAATGAAAGCATGCTGCCCTCGGCAAAAAGCAGGGCCAGCAGGTCACGATGGCGCAGCCCCAGATGCCGGAGCATGGCAAATTCGTTGCGGCGCATCAGGGTCTGTGCACCAAAACCACTGCTTACTCCCAGCAGGCCAATAATCATGGCTACGGCCTCCAGTGCATAAGTTGCAGCAAAACTCTGATTAAAAATCAGCAGACTACGGTGGCGAATTTCCCGGGGTGTGGCAATCAGCAGTTGCCGACTTTTCGCGATGCTTTGATGCAACTGCACGAGCGCGGCAGAGACTGGCACATGCGGTTGTAACCAGAGTGCTACGCCGTTGATGCCTTTATCATGGGACCAGTGTTGATATTCCTGCAGGGGGATGGAAATGGATCCTTGCTGATAGGCGTAGTCGCGATAAATACCGGCAATACTGACGGTCTGCAGTTGTCCGCCCAGAGGAATCCGGATGTCCTGGCCAGGATGCCAGGCACTGATACCGGCCAGAATATCCGAAATCCATATGGGCGGTGCGTTCAGTGTATGGAGAGGAACTGACCGGATTATTTGCAGTTCACGTCCGGGATCTTGCAGGTCCATACCGCGCGCCAGCAACATGATGGGAGGATGACCCGGTAATAAATTCAATGGAATCCGGCGCAGCGGTGAACAATGGCGAACATCTGGAAGCGTGCACAGGGATTGAGCGGTTCCGGAAGGGAGTAATGCGTCCTGATTACTTCCCGCCTGCACATACAAATCAGCCCGCAGGATGTCACTCAGCCAGTTGGCCACTGAATCACGAAAGGAACCGACCATAATGGCCATGGCTACCACCAGGCTGAAGGCTACCACGACGGCGGCCAGGCTTTGCGCAGCACGCCCCGGAGCGCCCCGTAATTGCAGCAGGGCCAGGCGCCAGAGACTGCTTTCAGGTAAGGGGATTAACTGGACGATAAGGCGCAGCAACGGAGCCAGCAGGAAGAGCAGGGCAAACAGCAGGCAAGCAATAGCGCCATAAGCCAGATAGGGAATGCCATGAATGGCAGGGGCCAGAGATCCACCCAGAGCCATGATCAGCAGCAGTAAGCCGATGCGTGGATGTTGGCGATGAAGATGACTTTGTTCTTCTGCACCGGCACGCAGAGCCTGGGCCGGAATGGCACGACTGGTTTCCCAGGCGGGTAAAAAGGCCCCTATCAGTGCGGCACCCATCCCCGCCCCAAAAAATATACTCATGAGTAATGGATGCCAATGTAATTGCAGGGCAGCGCTGCTGAAATATCCTGCGCCCAGGTCTCCGCCGAGATGCATCAGAGCCAATCCGGCAGTCATAACCCCCAGTGGTAATCCCAGCAGCGCACCGGGCACGCCGAGCACCACGCCCTGCAGCATGACCGCCATAATGATTTCGCGCCGACGCAAACCCAATACCCGCAAAAGTGCCAGTTGCTGGCGCTGGCGCACGACCCCCATGGCGAGTGTGGCATACACCAGAAACGCCCCGGTAAATAACGCCACCAGAGAGAGTACCAGCAGATTGACGCGATAGGCTCTTGAAGCATCTGCCGCTACCCGACCCTGCTGGGCGGGACTTTCGAGAACCGCTCCGGGGGGCAGTAGTGGCCGCCACTGCTTTTCAAAAGCCTGATTGCTGATTCCGGGTTGCAGGCGCAAATCGACCTGATTGATTTCATGTCCACGGCCCCATAACCATTGCACCGCAGCAATATCCATGACACCCATTACTCCTACGCCCGGAACATCAGGAAGGGTGCCGATCACCCTGAGGCGGCGCGGTATTCCGTCCGCATTGACGGTAATGAAATCGCCTGTGTGAACATTCAACTTCTGCATAGCCGGGGAACTCAGGGCAATATTCAGCGGGTCCAGCAGGGCCTGCGGGCTGCGCAGATTCAGGGGGATCAGGGGTTGCCCCATCCTGGCGGCCTGAAAGGCATCGATTCCCAGAATCTGAAGGGGCTGTTGGTGTGCGGGTTGAATGAGGGGCGCCTGCAAATGGATTTCGGGTGCCGCTACCGCTACGTTGGGTGCCATGCTCAGACGTGCATACCAGGCGTTATTAAAACCTGGACCCGGAGCGCTGAGGGTCAGATCTGCCTGACCCGCCATATGGCGAAGACCCGCCGAAAAATCACTGACCGCCTGCACATTGATGAGCGCAATGGCCAATCCCAAAGCCACCCCCAAGGCAATGCCGATCATGGCCAGAACGGTAGCACCCGGACGTTGTCGCAGGGGGCGCCAGACTGCAGCCCGCCAGGGAATGCGCATCATCACAGGGGGTGAAATCCCTGGGCATCAAAGTGCAGTTTGCGCTGCGCCTGGTTGGCTGCAGCCTCGGAATGGGTGACCAGCAGTACGGCCGGTCCTTCCGCTTCCAGTGCGGTGTAGAGCAAATTCATGACCGATTCGGCAGATTCTGCATCCAGACTGCCCGTTGGTTCATCAGCCAGAATCAGGGAAGGACGATGCACAATCGCCCGGGCGACGGCGACTCTTTGCATTTCGCCGCCGGAAAGCTCCCTGGGCCAGGCCTGCAGCCTTCCGTCAATGCCCAACTGTTCGGCTAGATGCTGAATACGCTGGGGAAGGTCCTTGCGTGGCAGACCGTTGAGACGCCAGGGCAGGGCGATGTTTTCAGTAACATTCAATTGTGGAATCAGGTGAAAGGCCTGAAACACAAAACCCATATGACGGCGGCGGAGTAGGGTACGGCTGTCATCATCCATGGTGTTGAGTGCCTGATTCCGAAAATGCATTTGTCCGCCATCCGGTCGTTCCAGGCCGGCGATAATGTGCAGAAGGGTGCTCTTGCCGACGCCGCTTTCTCCCATGATGGCCACAAAATCTCCCGCACTCACCTCCAAACTGGCTTCACGGAACAACCATTTGTCATTATTGCCGGGGAGTCGTTTGGCTAAATCCTTCAAGACCAGAAGTGCGGTCACTGGAAATTTCTCCATTGTCAGGGACGAATAAGTTACCACAAGCTGTGGAATAATTGTCAGACGCTCAAAATCCGGGAAAATTCGTTTGTCGGTAGACTTTGACCTCAGACCAGACAACAGGGTATCATCCGCCTACCGGAGAGATGGCCGAGCGGCTGAAGGCGCTCCCCTGCTAAGGGAGTATGGGGCTAAACACTCCATCGAGGGTTCGAATCCCTCTCTCTCCGCCACACATTGCTAATAAGCCCCTGATTTTTAGGGGCTTTAATTTTTCCAGCTTGGCCGCGTCTTTCTTTTCGTCTTACTTTGGGTGTTCGGCGCATTGATATGGTGCTGCAACTGGCAAACAGGCAAATCAAAGCCCCAGTGCCGAATTCTTCATTGAACGGAAACCGCCATAAATTGTCTACTGGACGGTAGGGATCCACCTTATTTTTCTACCAATCGTGCCAATGGGTTCAACCTGGAAAGCAGCAGATATATTATGAGCGAAGATTCGCATTATGCCGAAGCACGGGCATTACTCAGACTTCTTTTGATCAGTGGCGCTATAACATTGAGTAGCGCTGCCATCTTGGTAGTGGCATGGTGGTGCTGGAAGTAAAATCACAGAAAGCCCACCATGATACTTGAATGACAGATCACTACACTGTGGGCAGACAACGACCTGTATCGTCAGCTTTTCTCGAAGGCCTCTTCACCATCCTCGGCCATCTGCCCGGCGATCATGCCCAAAGCGGCATCACCCAGACCCGTTAAACCCCCCATACGAATGCCATGCGCTCCCATATCCTGCATGGGTGTCTGACAGCATGGAATCCAAACATGATGGTGCTCCCTTTTTGCTAGTCTGCGGAAAAGTGTCGATAATCGGGAAATGAATTTTGATGGCAATTCATGACTATGGCTTGACCATAACTTGATTCTACTGCAGTATCGCTGATTACAATCCTTTGTAATGCAGATGTCCAGAAACTTGCTACTTGCATACCGTTTATATCGTGCTATCCTTTCACACACCTTCAATTTGAAAGAAGATCAAACCTGCCAGCGCCGTCCGGTGCCTAGAGTTTGGGATTATCCCATATGAAACACACTAAATGACCTCCACCCAAAGCGCTGTAACAATCTGAGACAGAGGAGCTATCTCCCATGAGCGATGCTATTACGTATGTGTCTGATGACAGTTTTGAAACCGATGTGCTGCAATGTTCCAAGCCGGTTCTGGTTGATTTTTGGGCTGAGTGGTGCGGCCCTTGCAAAATGATTGCACCTATTCTTGAAGAAGTTGCCGTTGAATATGCTGACAAATTACAAATTGCCAAATTCAATATCGACGAAAATCCCAACACCCCCCCTCAGTATGGTATTCGTGGTATTCCCACCTTGTTGCTGTTCAAAAATGGAAAGCTGGAAGCAACGAAAGTCGGAGCCTTGAGTAAAGCCCAACTGACGGCATTTCTGGATAGCCAACTTTGAATACACCACGTCCCCGCCGTAAATCACCCCGTACACCCAAGTCTTTTCCCAACGAAGATATTCTTCTTGAAGAAGAAGAGATTCTGCTGACGCCAAATCCTGGCGCTACAGCCATGAACCTGACAGATTTAAAAAGGAAAACTGCTGCTGAGTTGGCCGTTATCTGCCAGGAAATGGGGTTGGACGGTACCGCTCGCCAGAAAAAGCAGGAAATTATTTTCAATATCCTGAAGGCGCATGCCCGTAATGGCGATGCTATTTATGGCGAGGGCGTGCTGGAAATTTTGCAGGATGGCTTTGGTTTTCTGCGTGCAGCTTCCGGCTCATACATGGCCGGACCCGATGATATTTATGTTTCTCCTTCGCAAATTCGGCGTTTTCACCTGCAGACGGGTGATACGGTGTCCGGGCAAATTCGTCCTCCCAAGGAAGGGGAGCGCTATTTTGCCCTCCTTAAAGTGGAGAGCATTAATTTTGAATCGCCTGAAGCGACCCGCAACAAGGTCAATTTTGATGATTTGACTCCCTTGTTTCCCGATGAACCTTTGCGTCTGGAATATGATGCTGTGGCTTACGGTGAAGTGGCACCACGCATTATTGACCTGGTTTCGCCCATTGGTAAGGGGCAGCGTGGTTTGATTGTGGCGCCGCCCAAAACCGGTAAAACCGTATTACTCCAGCAAATTGCTCACGCCATTACTGCCAATCATCCTGAATGCTATTTGATTGTGCTGCTGATTGATGAACGCCCGGAAGAAGTGACCGATATGCAACGCTCGGTGAAAGGCGAGGTGGTTTCTTCAACTTTTGATGAACCCGCCACACGCCATACTCAAGTTGCTGAAATTGTTCTTGAAAAAGCCAAGCGGCTGGTAGAGCACAAGCACGATGTGGTAATTCTGCTCGATTCCATTACACGCTTGGCCAGAGCCTTCAATACGGTTGTTCCATCTTCCGGCAAGGTGTTGACGGGTGGTGTGGATGCCAATGCCCTGCAGAAGCCCAAACGCTTTTTTGGCGCTGCCCGAAATATTGAAGAGGGTGGTAGTCTGACTATTATCGCTACGGCTTTGGTGGAAACCGGCTCGAAAATGGACGAAGTGATTTTTGAGGAGTTCAAGGGCACCGGTAATATGGAAGTCCATCTGGATCGCCGTCTGGCCGAGAAGCGCACCTATCCGGCCATCAATCTCAACAAATCCGGAACCCGTCGGGAAGAATTGCTGGTACCTGCCGATTTGCTCAGCAAAATGTGGGTATTGCGCAAGTTGCTGGCGCCTATGGATTCTTTGGAGTCCATGGAGTTTCTGCTCGACAAGGTGCGCGCCACCAAAAACAATGCGGAATTTTTTGATTCCATGAATCGCTGAGGATTGGCTGGACGTTTGCCCCCTCTATCCCTATAATTCGCCACTTTGTATTCAGGCCCGAGAGTAGCTCAACTATGAAATCCGAAATCCATCCCAAGTACGAAGAAATCACTGTGACCTGCAGTTGCGGAAATGTGTTTAAAACCCGTTCTACGGCCAATCGTGATCTTCACATTGATCTTTGTTCCGAATGCCATCCTTTTTATACCGGCAAGCAGCGCAATGTTTCTGCTGCGGGTCAGGTTGAGAAGTTCCGCAAGCGTTACGGCGGCGGTCAGTAAGTATCCATGGAACAGGCTGAAGCCCAGGCAGAATTGCGAAGGCGGGCGCTGGATTACCACGCCCAAAGTCCTGCCGGTAAACTTTCAGTCATACCTAGCAAGCCCTGTAAAAGTCAGGATGATTTATCTCTTGCCTATACCCCTGGGGTTGCGGCACCGGTACGGGAAATTGCTGCTGACCCGGAAAAAGCATATGACTACACGTGCAAAGGTAATCTGGTTGCCGTGGTCAGCAATGGTACGGCGGTGCTTGGACTGGGTAATGTCGGGACACTGGCGGGTAAGCCGGTCATGGAAGGCAAGGCTTTGCTTTTCAAGCATTTTGCGGACATCAATGCCTTTGATATTGAAGTACAGGCCCGCGATGCGGAACATCTGATTGACGTTGTGGCGGCGATTGCTCCGGGTTTTGGCGGCATCAACCTGGAAGATATTGCGGCGCCCATGTGTTTTCAGGTGGAAGAAGCCCTGCAAAAAATGTTGGACATTCCGGTTTTTCACGATGATCAGCATGGCACTGCCGTTATTGTCGCCGCTGCTTTGCAAAATGCACTGGAATTGCAGGGTAAGGTCTTTAAGGGCGTTAAAGTGGCCATTGTTGGAGCCGGTGCGGCGGGTCTGGCCATTGCAAAGATGCTGCGCGCTCTTGGTGTTGAGGCGGTGTATTTGAGTGATGTGCATGGCGTGCTGCATGCAGGCCGCAGCGACCTGACGCACTGGCACCAGCCCTTTGCTACGGCACCTGCGCATTGGACCCTGATGGATATGCTGGCGGATGCCGATGCGGTCATCGGCGTTTCAGTACGCGGTGCCATTCCCGAAGCGGCTTTGTCCGGACTGGCTGCAAAGCCGGTGATATTTGCCCTGGCGAACCCTGACCCGGAAATTGATCCCGTTGCCGTAAAACGCTTTCGTCCAGATGCCATCATGGCGACCGGGCGTTCGGATATGCCCAATCAGGTAAATAATGTCCTGGGTTTTCCCTTTTTATTTCGGGGTGCCCTGGATTGTCGCGCACGGCAGATTAATCAGGAGATGCTGCTGGCCGCTGTCGATGCGCTGGCGCGATTGGCCCGGGAGCCCGTTCCTGAAGAAGTTCAACAAGCCTATGGTTTTTCAGGGGCTGGCGGACTGAGCTTTGGGCCTGAATATTTTATTCCCAAGCCCCTCGACCCGCGCCTGCGACAGTGGGTGGCAGGTGCAGTGAGTGCAGCCGCGCGCAAAAGCGGCGTCTCCCGGCTCTAGGTAAACATGCGCCTCGCGGATCTGACGGTTCGCGATTTGCGATTTGCCCTCGGGCAATTTCTCGCAGCGATTGTTTTTTTTGCATTAGTCTGGGAAATCCTCGCACCCTTTCTGCCTGCCATTGTCTGGGCTGCCATTCTGGTTTACGCAACCTGGCCTTTGGCAAAGCCCATGCGCCGTCACTGGCCGCCTCTGCTGGCCGCTTGCGGGGCGACATTCATGCTGGCGCTGATTTTCATTGTCCCTGTTCTGTTTCTTAGCATGACTCTGGGCACAGAGTTGCATCATGTGCTGACAGAACTCAGTCAGCAGGATGCCCATATCCTGATAAGCACTCAATGGACTCATAGCGGCTGGATAAAGAACCTGCTTGAACAAATACCGCCTTCCTGGAAAGCGCAGTTCCAGCCCGGCGCTTTGTCTCCAGATTTGTCCGCCTGGGCAGGGCGCATCGGGATGCTGGCAGGTGGGATCGGCCGCTTTGCCGCCCTGCTGGTGTTGGTCCTAATTACGGCGTTTTTCTTTTACCGTTACGGACTGGAACTGCTTGATCAACTGCGGCGTATGGTCCATCAGGTGCTGGGTCAGCGGGGTGATAACTATCTGCAAACTGTGGCTATTACCATCCGTGCCGTCATTTACGGAATTCTGGCGACGGCCCTGGCTCAGGGTGCCCTTGCGGGATTGGGCTATTGGGCAGCAGGATTACCCGCCCCGGTGTTGCTTGCCGTAATAACGCTGTTATTTTCTTTTTTACCATTTGGTACGCCCCTGGTGTGGGGGGCTGCCAGTATCTGGCTGCTGGTCCATGGACAAATCGCTGCGGGTGTGGGGCTGGCACTCTGGGGGGCTCTGGTGGTGAGCTGGATTGATAATCTGATCCGCCCCCTGGTGATTTCCAGCGCAGTGCATATTCCTTTTCTGCTCGTCCTGTTTGGGGTGCTGGGTGGCATTCTGACATTTGGTCTGCTTGGATTATTTCTGGGGCCGGTCATCCTCGCCGTCCTGCTTGCCATCTGGCGGGAATGGTTGCAACCCTCACCGTCTGCTGAAACCTGAATTTCTGAGGTGGGATAGCTTGGCCTGTCGGGCGCTTGGTTCTATACTCCTCAGACCAACCAGACGGTCGGCCACTATGCTTTCCGGCTGCCGCTCCGCTTTCCGGCCACGTTAAAACGTCGGCCTCCTGAATACAGCACGAGGTTTACATGCGCTCAGATATGATCAAAAAAGGTTTTGAACGGACCCCTCATCGTTCCCTCCTGAAGGCTTGCGGGGTCACGGACAGTGACATGGATAAGCCCTTCATCGGTGTGGCGAACTCCTATATTGATATCATTCCCGGCCATGTGCATTTGCAGGAGTTCGGGCGCATCGTCAAGGAAAATATTCGGGCGGCAGGCGGTATTCCTTTTGAATTCAATACTATAGGCGTGGATGATGGCATCATTATGGGGCATGATGGCATGCGTTATTCATTGCCGAGCCGGGAGTTGATTGCGGACTCCATTGAAACCGTGGTGCAGGCGCATCATCTGGATGCTCTGATCTGTATTCCCAACTGTGACAAAATTGTACCGGGCATGATCATGGGCGCGCTGCGCTGCGATGTGCCGACAGTGTTCGTGTCCGGTGGCCCGATGGAGGCCGGAAAACTTTCCGATGGGACTTCCATTGATTTGGTGACGGCATTTGAAGCTGTGGGCCAGTTCAAACGCGGGCAGATTACCGAAATCCGCCTCAAGGAAATTGAAGATAAGGCCTGTCCGACCTGCGGTTCCTGCTCCGGCATGTTTACGGCCAACAGCATGAACTGTCTGATGGAAGTGTTGGGTATTGCGTTGCCGGGTAATGGTACGATTCTGGCGACAGCGGCAGGACGGCGAGATCTGGTGCGCCAGGCGGCTGACCGGGTAGTCGCTTTAGCCATGGCGGGCGGACCGACCATGCGTCAGCTGGTGGACTTTGACGCCATCGATAATGCATTTATTCTGGATATGGCCATGGGCGGTTCTACCAATACGGTTTTGCATACCCTCGCCATTGCCCGCGAAGCAGGCATCCAGTATCCGCTTTCCCGCCTCAATGACCTGGCGCAGAAAGTAGCTTATTTGGCAAAGGTCTCGCCAGCACTATCCACCGTGCATATTGAGGACATTGGTCGGGCAGGGGGTATTCCCGCCATTCTCCATGAAGTACACAAGCGTAATCCCGATGTACTGCATCTGGACAAGCCGACGGTCAGCGGTCAGAGTCTTCGTGAAATTGTTTCGGAAGCGAGCGTCAAGGACAGTAAAATCATTCGCTTGGCTGATAATCCTATTTCTCCAACGGGGGGGCTGCGGGTGGTTTTCGGTAATCTCGCACCCGAGGGCGGCATTGTCAAAATTGGTGCGGTTATTCCGGAAATGCGCCGTTTTTCAGGCCCTGCCAAGATTTTTGAAAGTATGGATAGTGCTGCCGAAGGGATCCTGGCGGGCGAGGTGCAGGCGGGCGATGTGGTGGTTATCCGCTATGAAGGACCCAAAGGTGGTCCCGGCATGCC
>NZ_MOAD01000001.1:1530276-1620946 GCF_001931655.1 Acidithiobacillus albertensis
CCCGCCACTGGCAATGGCGTCAGGTACAACTGCGCCGCGACCCAGCCTGTGGGGTTTGCGGCGGGGTCTGCGCATGAACTCTTTGATTTTACCCCGCACTCTGGCCAACGCCCTGCTCGGTGATCTGCAGTCCGGCGCGGGACAAGGGCTGGTCGGCGCTTTGCAAGAACGCCCCTGCTCCGTTTACCCGGTCAGTGCCGAACAACGCGGCATGGCGCTGGATCTGCTGACCAGCCGGGGCGAAACGCTTTTTGCCTGCTATGCGGCGGCTCCGCAGGAACCTTACAGCACTTTGCCCGAAAAGCCCCTGAGCCCCTTTGATCCACCCTACCAAATCCGTCTGGCAACCGACATCCGTGGGGTGATCGTACTACGCGCCTATGCCCGGACAGCCGGACAAGGCTGGCAGGAAAAAATCATCGAGCTGGAAAATGACTGAAGACCATGGATTTTCGGTCATGTCCTTCAATATTCAGGTGGGTATTGGCTCTCATCGTGCCCGGCACATGCTGCTCCATGGCTGGAAATATGTAATGCCGCACGGCCAGAGCCTGCGCAATCTGGAACGCATTGCCGAAATTCTTTCGGAAGCGGATATTGTCGGCCTGAATGAAGTAGATGCCGGGTCATTTCGCAGCCAGTATGTCAATCAGGCCGGTTTTTTGGCAGAACGGGCGCACTTTCCTTACTGGGCGCAGCAACGCACCCGTGATTTTGGCGAGCTGGCCCAGCACAGTAACAGCATACTCTCGCGCTGGCCCATTGCCCGCAGTGAACCGCACACTCTGCCGAGCTTCATGAAAGGTCGGGGCATGCTGGAAACCAGCACCGAAATCAATGGTAGGGCTCTGACTGTCGTCATCACCCATCTGGGCCTCAGTCGTCACGCCCGTTTCAGTCAAATCCGCGATCTCGCGCAACGTCTGCGCCAGCGCCGCCATCTCATTCTCATGGGCGACCTCAACTGCACCGCCCGCTCTCCGGAAATCCGCCTGCTCCTGGCCGAAAGCGGGCTACAGGCGCCGCCCTGGAACCCGCCTACCTTTCCGAGCTGGTCTCCGCGCTTTTCCTTTGACCACATTTTCTGTAGTCCGGATCTGGAATTCACCGAAATTGAAAGTATTGGCGAACCCCTGTCCGATCATCTGGCCCTCAAGGCGCGACTGCGCTGGAACTCGAAGCCAGGGGAAAATGTAAGGACCCGGTCACTGTAAAAGGAATCCGGCTGTCAAAAGGTCCTGTTACCAGATAACCCTTGACGGCATAGGGCAGGCCCTTCTGACTGTCGACACTGCCCAGTTCACCCAACACGGGTAACAAATTACCCGTAACCGGGATGGAAACCACGCTACTTCCATACGCCGGAACCTGCACAGGCTTATTCAGCAGGCCATAAGCCACCTGCCGGTTTTGCACAAACAGTTGCGCTTCTCCGGCCTTGGCGCGCAGGGCACTGCTGTTGGGATTACTGATTTTCAGGTCCAGGATAAAAGTCTGCGACACAAAACCTACCGACTGGGGATGAATGCTTTCCAGTTGCACCTGCGGCGAATGGGCCGGAAAAGCGCTGCAAGCCGTCAACGGCAAAGCGGCCATCATCAGCAAAGGCCAACGCCAAAAACTTTGGGAGAAGCCAGCACTTCGTGTAACAATACCCATCAGTCCACTCCAGCAGATCCAAGCGACTGAGTATAACCCAAGGAATATCCGATAAAAGCCCATTTCGCGCATGACCGACCATAATCCCCAAGAGCCTCGCTGGCAGATTCAGGAGCAGACCATCACCCTGAGCGGTCGCTGGACCTTACGCCGCCTGGGCGGTAGTTTTGCCCAACAGCAAAAAATGCTGAGCAACATTCACGCCGACCTGATCTGGGATTTACGCAATCTGGAAGCACTGGATAGCGCCGGTGCGCTGCTGCTCTGGCAGGCCTGGGGAAACCGTTTCCCCGAAAAAATACAGTTGAACGATTTGCATCAGGCCATATTCACCCGACTGGCCGATTTACAACCTTTGACGCATCCCCCGCGCCGTCCCTTTCAGATTCTGGACGCTCTCGGTGCTTTTCTTGTCGAAACCGGCGGTGATCTTTGGGGGATTTTTTTGTTGATGGGTGCGCTACTGCTGGAATTCGGGCGCGGCTTGCGGCATCCCCGCAGCTTTCCCTGGCGGGAAATATCCGCCACCATTGTCAGCACCGGCCCCAGTTCCCTGCCCATTTTGACGCTCATCGGCTTTTTGATCGGGGTGGTGATTTCCTTTCAGTCGGCTTCCACCCTGGCCCAATACGGGGCCAACATTTACATCGTCAATATTGCCGGTCTGAGTATTTTGCGGGAGTTTGGACCGTTGATCACGGCGATCATCCTTTCCGGCCGTTCGGGTTCAGCGTTTACCGCCCAGATCGGGGCCATGCGCGTCACCGAAGAACTCGATGCCCTGCGCACCTTTGGTATCCCCCCCATCCGCCGTCTGGTGTTACCCAAAGTCATCGCCCTGGCTCTGGTGGTTCCCTTGCTGGTGTTGTGGACGGACATGGTGGGAATTCTCGGCGCCATGTTGGTCGCCAAGGCCAACCTGGGCATCAGCTACCACTTTTTCATTCAGGAAATGCCCGTCGCCGTTCCCAGTTTCAATTTATGGCTGGGTATTATCAAAGGCGCCGTTTTCGGCATACTGATTGCCTGGATTGCTGGTTTTCATGGCTTGAAAGTCAAACCCAACACCACCAGCCTGAGTCGGGAAACCACCAATTCCGTGGTGTTCTCCATCACCCTGGTGATTCTCATTGACGCCATCCTCGCGCTGGTATTTGCCAATACGGGGATTAGCTGATGGAACGGCCTGATGCCATCATCTTGGAAAATATTGGTACCCGCTTCGGAGACTACTGGATTCACCGCAATCTGGACCTGACAGTCCACTGCGGCGAAATTCTCGCCATTGTCGGTGGTAGTGGCACCGGCAAAACCACCCTGTTGCGGGCCATGATGGGCCTGGTCCCCATTGCCGATGGCAAGCTGACCATACTCGGCAAAAATCCGCAAACCCTGACCCTGCGCGAACAAATTGCCCTGCGCCAGCGCTGGGGCGTACTTTTCCAGCAAGGTGCCCTGTTTAGCGCCCTGACCGTTTTCGAAAATATTGCCTTTCCCCTGCGTGAATGGGGACACCTGACCCGCAGCGAAATCAATGATCTGGTGGCCCTGAAATTACAGATGGTCGGACTTCAGCCCAAAGATGCCTGGAAACTGCCCGCCGAGCTTTCGGGCGGCATGATCAAGCGCGTGGCCCTGGCGCGAGCGCTGGCCATGGAAGCGGAAATTCTCTTTCTGGACGAGCCCACCTCGGGACTGGACCCCATTGCCGCCTCGGATTTTGATGCACTGCTGAGGCAGGTACATGCGGATATCGGCTTTACCGTGGTCATGGTCAGTCATGATCTGGACAGTCTCGCGGCCACCGCCAGCCGGGTGGCGGTACTGGCCGACCACAAGGTACTGACCGTGGGCCCCCTCAATGCAGTGCAGGCCGTGGATCATCCCTATATTCAGGCATTTTTTCATGGGGAGCGCGGTGAAAGGCTGCTCAACAGCCTCCGCGCCACCGGCAAGCTGCCTACTCTCCCCAGCGACGACCAATCTGGTTGGGCACGCCAATCTGATCCAGCACCCGCGCGACCATAAAATCCACCAAATCTTCAATGCGCTGGGGACGATGGTAAAAACCCGGACTGGCCGGCAAAATCCGCACCCCCATGCGCGCCAGACTCAGCATATTTTCCAGATGAATGGTCGAAACCGGACTTTCCCGGGGCACCAGCACCAACTTGCGGCCTTCCTTGAGCATGACGTCTGCCGCGCGTTCGGTCAGATTATCGGACAAACCATGGGCAATAGCCGCAAGAGTGCCTCCCGAGCAAGGGCAAATCACCATGGCGCGAGGCGCATTGGAACCCGAAGCGACGGGGGAATACCAGTCATGCGGGGCATAAACAGACAACAGACCAGGCTCGGTCCCAAAATGGGTATTAAGAAACCGGGTGACACCCTCGGGCTTTTCCGGCAAATCCAGCCCCAGCTCTTCCTTGCAGACCACCCGCGCCGCGTCGGAAATCAGCAGATAAACCTGAATCCCGGCGGTGAGCAGGACCTCCACCAGACGCATACCGTAAGCTGCCCCCGAAGCACCCGTCATCGCCACACAAATACGGTCCTGCGGACTCTGTTCTGCCATTATGTTTCTCTTGTTGTGACGGCATTTCTGCGCGCCAGTTCCGCCAACAACCGCCCATGAATGCCCGCAAAAGCCCCGTTACTCATCACCAGAACCTGATCTCCGGCCTGTAATTCGTCAAGAATCTGCTGTAGCAGCTCATCCATGTCCGGGGAAACTTGCGCCGTTCCCGCCAGGGCGGCGCGAACATCCCAGCCTATATCGGCGGGGGCAAAAACAAAAGCACGATCAGCCCCCTGCAGGCTGGCCGCCAAAGTCTGCTGATGTATTCCCAGCTTCATGGTATTGGAACGCGGCTCCAGTACGGCAATCAAGCGGCCGGAGGCGCCCATCTGCCCGCGCAAGGCGGCAATGGTCGCCGCAATGGCCGTGGGATGATGGGCAAAATCATCATACACCGACACCCCGGCAGCGCTACCCCGTAATTCCAGACGCCGACGCACCCCCCGAAAACGGCGCAAGGCAGCTATGCCCACGTCCAGGGGGACTCCAGCATGCCGCGCAGCCAGCAAGGCTGCCAGGGCATTTTCGGCATTAAACACCCCCGCCGTATCCCACTCAGCCTGCCCACGCAACTGCCCCTGCTCCACAATACTGAAGCGCCGGCCATCGGGACTATCCAGTTGCACCTGCCAATCTCCCCCGTCGGCAAAATGCTGCACCGGCGTCCAGCAGCCCTTGTCCAGCACCTGCTGTAAAGCGGGTGCCGCCGCGTTGACGATCAACGCGCCAGTACCAGGCACTGTCCGCAACAAATGATGGAACTGGGTGATAATGGCCGCGAGATCCGGAAAAATATCGGCATGATCATATTCCAGATTATTCAGTATCAGCGTACGCGGATGATAATGCACGAATTTGGAACGCTTATCGAAAAAGGCCGTATCGTATTCGTCGGCCTCAATCACAAAAAACGGACTATCGGTAAGCCGCGCCGAAATCCCGAAATTCAGCGCTTCGCCTCCAATCAAAAAGCCCGGATTAAGTCCCGCTTCCTGCAATATCCAGGTCAATATGGAAGTTGTGGTGGTTTTTCCGTGGGTGCCTGCCACTGCCAGTACCCAGCGACTGGCGAGAATCTCCCGCGACAGCCAGGCAGGGCCGGATTCATAGGGAATCTGCCGATCCAGCACCGCCTCTACACAAGGATTTCCCCGGGACAGGGCATTACCAATAATGACCAGATCCGGCGCGGGATTGAGCTGTTCGGGATCATACCCTTCATGCACCACAATTCCCTCGCGGGCTAGCAGGTCACTCATGGGCGGATAAGTATGAGTATCAGAACCCGTTACCTGATGCCCGGCGGCACGCGCTAACAAGGCCACGCCGCCCATGAAAGTCCCACAAATACCGAGGACGTGAATATGCATGCGGGATTAGTGCATGGTACTGCGGGATGGAGCGCCCAAACGCTGATCGAGCATCTGGTTGGCCAGTTCAAAAAGTGCGGAGAATTTCTCCAGCAACTCCTGATAACGGGTCATCAAATCTTCTTCTTCGGCCAGCACCGGATGATCGTCCAGAGAACGCGCCAGCATGTCACGGGCCATGCCCAAACGCTCCACCACCTCAAAATACGCCCAACCATCGGGAGGTTGGGCACTGGCTGCGGCCATTTCCTGCTGGTAATACCAAACCAGAGCACCCCGGGTAACAGCCCGGGCAGCGGTGGGTTCTTCCACTTCCGTCAACTGCCACTCGTGACTGGTGGGTTCCTGCCAGTCCATATACACATGCCAGCGCTGGCCGTTTTCGTCGGACATAAACTCCAGACGCACCCCCACCCCCTGGTCGCCAAGGCGGGCAATCAGGCGCTCTGCCTCTTCCCAATCATCGGCATAATCCGGAATGGGACTGCCGGGGACAGAACCCATGACCAGCAGCTCCACCTGCTCCAGATAATGGTGGTCCAGCGCAGCGCTACGGGCGATTTCCAGCGCGTCATTGCTACTCAAAGAAGGTTCCTTCCACCGGACTGCTGGCGCTGGCGTAGAGCTTGCGCGGCATCCGGCCAGCCAAAAACGCCTTGCGCCCGGCATCTACACCCAGACGCATGGCTTCCGCCATCAATATCGGGTCCTTGGCAGCGGCAATGGCCGTATTCAGGAGTACCCCATCACAACCCAGTTCCATGGCTACCGCCACATCCGAAGCCGTACCCACCCCTGCATCCACCAGAATCGGCACCGTCGCCTGTTCAAGAATAATGCGCAGATTATAGGGATTACGAATGCCCAACCCCGAACCAATGGGTGCTGCCAGCGGCATCACTGCCACACAGCCCATTTCCGCGAAGGCCTTGCAGGCCACCGGATCATCCATGCTGTACACCATCACCTCAAAACCCTCGGCAACCAAGGTTTTAGCCGCTTCATAGGTTTGCCGCATATCTGGATAAAGGGTCTGAGGATCGCCAATGACTTCCAGCTTGACCAGTTTCCAGTCGCCCAGTTCACGGGCCAGACGACAGGTGCGCACCGCGTCTTCAGCGGTATAACAGCCCGCCGTATTGGGAAGAATGGTAAATTGATCCGGAGGCAAAGCCTCCAGCAAATTGGGAGCGTCGCGGTCCTGGCCAAGATTCACCCGACGCAACGCCACGGTAATAATTTCCGCGCCCGCCGCATCTACAGCCGCCCGGGTTTCTGCAAAATCCTTGTACTTGCCCGTACCCACCAACAATCTGGAATGGTACGCACGCCCCGCGATCACCAGGGGATCTTTATGCATGGTCATTATCTCACCTCAAAATAGGGATTGATGCCGCAGCGCCAACCATTAACCGCCGCCCACCGCCTGAATGATTTCCAGACGATCACCCGCCGCAACCATGACCTCGCTATGGGTGCTGCGCGGCACAATTTCGCCATTGCGCTCCACCGCCACCCGCCGCTCCGCCCAACCCAAATCGGCCAGTAGCTCCAGCACCGTCATTTGCTCCGGCACCTCACGGGGCACACCATTTACCTGTATCAGCATGCCTGCGATGCTAGAACCTCCCCGCAGGGGCGTCAATCCCGCAACTCTTGCAAAAGTTCCGCACTCCGTTTGCGCCATCGCGGCATTTCTGCGCGAAATGCCGCAAGTCTTTCGAACGGGAGCGCGCTCGTGCCATTCTCCACACACTCAACGCGCGCCACAGGACGCCCATGACGCGTAATGATAACCGTCTCACCATTTTCGACCTGATGAAGAATTTCACTCAGATGCGTTTTTGTATGCGCCAGCGTATAAGTTCCCATCATTTTCTCCCAAGATGGCTATATTTATGGCCAAAATAAAGGACCTAAACATCAAGATCAACAATTTTGGGGGTGATGCCTTGTATATAAACCAAAGCCCGCCTAGGATAACGAGATTATGCCCACCATCGATCACATAGACGCAGCGCGGGTAGTGATCTACCTCAACGATCATCGTCCTGCTCATGTGCACGTGGTAAAAGGGGATGGTAAGGCAGTATTCATATTGCATTGCCCGAAAGGGCCACCGGAGCTACGGGAGAGCACTGGCTTTTCCAGGACGGAGATACGTCACATTCTGGAAGAAAGCATATCCCGATTGGCATTATTCTGTGGAGAGTGGGAGAGGTACCATGGACCAGATAGACAAAATTCTTGAGCGCGACTGGGACGCTGCAAATCAGCGTGGACAGGAGACGCTTGCTGCTGGCCCACTGGCGGAGTCCGCCTACTATGACCAACCTACGGGAAAGATCGTGATAGAGCTGAACAACGGCGTTGGTCTACACATCCCACCAGCATTGATTCAAGGCATAGAGAATGCCACCCCCGCAGATATGGCAGAGATCGTCATTCAGGGACGTGGCCTTGGACTACACTTCCCGCGATTGGACGCTGATCTGTACGTCCCTGCATTGGCGCGGGGCATTCTCGGTACATCGGCATGGATGCGCAACCTTGGGCAGAAGGGAGGCGTATCAAAAAGCCCCGCCAAGGCAGCAGCGGCACGAAGAAACGGACGGCTTGGCGGGCGTCCACCATCCACAGAAAAGAAGGCTGTATCGTAATGTCTCATGTTAGGCAGAGAGAGGCCCACAAGACACAAGGACGCATTCTGTCTAACAAGATGAGCGTTGATGAATATCTAGCCGGCGAGCAGGACGGTGAGTTCCGGCACGAATATATTGATGGCATGGTCTATGCCATGGCCGGATCCAGTCGCCGTCACGCGCTGATAGTCACCTCCCTCACCCTCTTGTTGGGTCCCAAAGCACGGCAGCAAGGCTGCCAACTTTTCACCAATAACATGAAAGTGCGTATCCAGCAGGCCGGAGAGGAGAGCTTTTATTACCCCGACCTGATACTCGGCTGCGATCCCAACGATCGGGAAACTTACTTCAGCACCCGCCCCTGCCTGATTATCGAAGTGGTTTCTGAAAGCACCGAACGCATCGACCGGCGCGAAAAACTTTATGCCTATACCGGCGGACTGCCCAGTCTGCACGAATACCTGCTGCTCGCTCAGGACTGTCTTCAGGCTGATCTATATCGCCGCAGGTCAGAAGGCTGGCAGCATGAAAAGCTTGTCGAAGGCAGCATCCATCTGGATTGTCTGGATATGGACGTGAGCATCGATGATATCTACCAGGATGCCGAGCGTGCGTAACAGCCCCATGCGTCGCCCAACGCCTTGACAGCATTCAGCCCCGCCCCCTAATCTCCTCACTATGACCGCCGCCCCTCGCCCTGCGCGCTATGAAGATCTTTTGGACCTGCCTGAAAACATGGTGGGTGAGATCATTGCTAGCCAAATGCATACCCAACCCCGACCGGCACCTGCTCATGCCCTTGCCACATCAAACCTTGGGATTGAACTTGGACAACCTTTCGGACGTGGGCGCGGTGGCCCCGGCGGCTGGTGGATTCTGGATGGGCCAGAACTCCACCTGAATGCAGACATTTTCGTACCCGACCTCGCAGGCTGGCGCCGCGAACGCATGCCAGTGTTACCTCAAACCGCCTGGTTTGAAATGGCCCCGGACTGGGTCTGCGAAGTGCTTTCCCTCACCACGGCGCGCACAGATCGCATTCTCAAACTTCCCCGCTATGCTGCCGCTGGCATCGCCCACTGCTGGTTAATTGACCCCGAAGTCCGCACTCTGGAAGCTTTCGCCAATCAGGACGGTCATTGGCAGCTGCTCGGCACTTGGGGCGGCGATAATGAAGCCAGCATTGATCCGTTTGCGGCGGTTCCTTTGTCGCTGGCTGGGCTATGGGTGGATTGAAGATATGCGCCTCAGCCCCCTGCAAATCGCCCAGATCCGCCAGAGCGCTGCCGAAAGCTTCGGCCCCGAAGCCCGTGTCTGGCTCTTCGGTTCGCGCGTGGATGACCGCAAGCGGGGCGGCGACATTGATCTGCTCGTTCAGACGCGCGCGCTGTCGTCTGACGTTGCATTGCGGTGCAAAATATGCATGCTTGGCCTGCTAGAATCCCGCCTTGGCGAGCAAAAAATCGACCTTGTCATCGAACAGCCTAACGATGATCGCCCCATTGTGCGCGTCGCCCACGAAACCGGGCTTGCTTTGTGAAACAGACGCCAGAACGACTCGCCTTGGCTCATGCCTATTCGACATGCCTTGGTCACGCGGAAGCCCTGCAGGAGGCGCTCGTTGATCTCCATCAGCGGGATCTGCACGAACTCGAGTGGAATAAGCTTGCCAAGGAAGATCGCCGTCTGCTCGATCAGTTCGCCTACCGATATACGCGCATTCAAGACGATATGGGTACACGACTGATGCCTGCCATTCTGTGCGCATTGGAGGAGGATATCGCCGCCATGCCTGTCGTGGATCGCCTCAATCGTCTGGAACAACTGGGCTGGCTACCCTCTGCGGCGGAGTGGTCGGAACTTCGCCGTATCCGCAACACATTTGCCCATGACTACCCGGAAACGCCAGCGGAACGCCACGCGCAGTGGCGCTTGGCTATAGCTGCCGCTGAACAGGTATTGACCATACTGGATGGATTTGCCACCCGTATGCACACAGTGCTGCCGGGCTGAACCCTATGCGCCTCAGCCCCTAACATGACCGCCCCTCACCCCCGCATTGCCCGGTCTACCCTCATCAATCTGGCAGGTCTCCTCATCCCCACCCTGGTTTCTCTAGCCACTGTTCCCCTATACCTGCGCTGGATTGGTGAAGTCCGTTACGGCGTTTTGCTTCTCGCCTTCTCTATACTGGGTTATTTCGGTGCCTTTGACCTCGGGCTCGGGCGTGCCGTGGCGCAGCGGATCGCCCGACAGGAAAATGACGAGGAACGTAACCGTACCTTTTGGACCGCCTTCCTTCTGAGCGCGGGCATGGGTATATTGGGTGGAATTATTCTTTTTTTTCTCGGCCACTGGCTTTTTTCTGACATTTTTCAGATGCCGATTATGCTACATGCCGAAGCCCAAAAGGCCATTCCCTGGCTCGCCGCTATCGTCCCACTCATCGCACTTATCTCCGTCCTGGCAGGAACGCTTGAAGCGCGTCAGGCCTTTGTCTCCCTCAATGTCAGCCAGATCATAGGCGTCATAGGCCTCCAGACCTTGCCTCTCCTTAGTGTTGCTCTCGGCCATGGGAGCATCGCCGCACTCATCGCTTCCGCGCTTGTCGGCCGCCTGATGGGGGTGATAGTTATGTTCTGGCTGACTGCCCGCAAATTACCCTTTTCGGGATGGCCAGCCCTGCACCGCGCAGAGATTGGCCCTTTGCTGCGCTTTGGTGGATGGGTCAGCGTTTCCGGGGCTGTCACACCGTTACTTACCATCATTGACCGCATCATCATCGGTGCTCAACTCGGTGCTGCTGCCGTTACTGCCTACACTGTACCTTTTAATCTAAGCCAACGGCTTACCTATCTACCTTATGCTCTCAACACCACTCTGTTCCCGCGTTTTTCTAAAGCGCAAGAGGAAGATGCCAAAGGGCTCTTACGCCAAGCCGTAACTGTACTTACTGCCATCCAGACTCCCTTCATCGTCCTCGCTATCCTGCTAATGCACCCATTCCTCTTTCTCTGGATCGGTGAGACCCTCGCTGCAAAGATGGCACCTATAGCTATTATTATACTATTAGGTATATGGATCAATGGTCCTTCATATCCCTGCTATGCTTTTTTGCAGGCAACTGGGAGGCCAGATATCATGACTAAGTTTTATATTATACAATTAATCCCTTTCCTTATAGCGCTCTGGCTACTCATTGAATGGCATGGAATTTATGGAGCCGCCGTAGCCTGGTCTTTACGTATGCTTGCAGACGCAATTGCGTGGTTTTCTGCAAGTGATGGCTTGGTAAACGCCTTAAAATTAATTAGCAGGACCATACCTCTAGTTATAACGGCTATTTTTCTGACAACATTAAATAGCAATAGATACCTTTTTATTTTATTTTCAGGACTCCTTATCTTCACAACTACTTACTTGTGTCTGAGAATGATACCGCACTCATCTATATCAAAAATTCCAATCATAAATAATTTTGCAATTAGCCGGCGCGACAAAAAAAATTATTAGATCATTTAGTTAAATAGAAAAGTAGGACACATGAAAGCATTCTGCAAAGAAATCGTACGATTCGCACTATCTAATCCAACGATCATATCCACTACCCGAAAACTGCTTAAGCGTACCCCACACTTAGAAGAGAAAGTACGGGTATGGAATTACCTACTCAAGAAAAATCTTTTTTATAATAAAAGCGCACTAATTTATACCACAAAACATCAGATCAAAACTATAAATTACCATGAACAGAAACAACTTTTAATTGATATATCTGAACTGATATTACGCGATTTGCATACTGGCATTCAGCGTGTTGTGCATGGAATTCTACTAGAACTCCTAAACAACCCTCCTGTTGATCATTACATCATAAAGATCGTTTATAGTGATGCTTTAGGTCAACTCCGCTACGCAAACAAATTTACTAAAAAATTGCTAGAAGAGTTAGAGCATGATGCCGATGATTCTTTAATCGAGGCACGTTCTGGGGACATCTTTTTCTGCCCAGATCTCCATCTAAATTATCCATTTGCGACATTGGCTGCTCTACAACAGCGCGGATTGCACATTATTTTTGCCATTCACGACATCATAGGGCTAAGGAATGCCCATCTCTTTCCCAGGGCCTACGAACTCGCCTTTACCGACTGGATCGCCGGTGTCATGTCCGTGACCGATGCCATTGTCTGCGTCTCCCGTACTGTAGCCAGTGAAGTCAAAACCTGGTTGGAGGAGCATCCCGGACAACGTACTTACCCCTTGCCCATCGGCTATTTTCACCTTGGCGCTAATATCGAATCCAGCCAACCCATTCAAGCGCCGGACATCGATAGTATATTAATCCTAGCCGCATGCCGGTCGCACCCCACCATACTTATGGTCGGTACCATAGAACCGCGTAAAGGTCACTCTCAAGCATTGGCTGCTATGGAAATATTCTGGAAAGTAGGCATGGATCTTAATCTGGTCATTATCGGAAAGGAAGGCTGGCGCACCCGGCAACTTGCGCGTCAATTACGCCGTCATCCTGAACGCAACCAGCATTTATTCTGGCTTGAAAATGCCAGTGATTCCCTCCTGATTGAACTTTATAAGCAGTCCAGTGCGTTACTCGCCGCATCCTTCGCAGAAGGATTTGGCCTGCCTCTGATTGAGGCGGCGTACTATGGATTGCCTATTATTGCTCGTGATATCCCTATTTTTCATGAAGTAGCGGGTGAATATGCCTACTATTTCCCTAACACTAATAGTTCTGATTTGGCCGAATGCATTCAGCACTGGCTTGAGCTTGATGCAGAAGGAAAGGCTCCACAATCAAAAGGAATGCCCTATCTGACATGGGAGCAAAGCACTCAACAACTACTCAAGGTAATTCTAGAAGATAACTGGTATATCACCTATCAACCTGATGAGGGTCTGCTCGAAAAGCACAAATAGCAGCCTTTCTCCTCTTTTTTCATCACAGTTTCTCCGTGCCATGAATAGATCAGGATCAGTTAGGTCAGAAAATTTATAATGGTGACTTTCTTATAACTTATCTGTCAGCCACCCAAAGTCGATAAAAGACAAATGCACCGGAATCGATCAACATTCGTTTCGCAATCAAAAGCCCTCACTACAATAGGATACTTGTCATTTGGCTAAAGCGTTTTATAAAAAATAATATTTGCCGTACAAGGAAGAACTTTCTGTAAAAATGGAAAAAAATTTAATACCGTGTAATATACTTTCTCAAATCTCCCCCTTCTTATTGTTGATGGATAATATTCACACTTAAATTCTAGACCATATTTTTTAGATAAAGAATCGAGTTCAGATACGATAAGCACATCCTCAGGAACTTCAGGACGCTTCCTATTGACCCTCCAATAGGCTAGCTTATAGAGATATCTTGGCGTAGTTGGCTCATAATAGTAGATTGCGCGGCCACCTTTCTTAAGAATTCTTGATAATTCTTCAATGGTTTTCCTATGTTCTAGAAAATGATGAGCGGCAGCAAATGTGAACAAAAAATCAATAGATTCGTCTTTTTCATTGGTTGAATAGCTTTTGCATGAATATGACTTATCAACCTTCACATCGAAAAGTTTTTCCCATTTCGGCAATTCCGAAACTGCATATTTACTTATATCAGTTGTTGTTATAGTTACTCCGTCATATATTCGTTTGTAAACACACGATCCCCACCCCTGACCGCCGCCGAGTTCCAAGACGTTAGCACCATCACATGGAGAGCTATATTTTTTAATACAGTCAATAAGTATTTCTGCCTCAGATACTTTATTGATGATATTATTTAATGATAGCTTTTCAAGTTCGCAAGATTCATTTTTAGATTTTTTCCAAAATTCAATTTCAATTTCATTTTTATCTTTTATATCCACTTAGTAGATCCTTTTTTAAAATCACATAAACCTCTCCGCCCGATAAGGCTCCGGATCCGTAAACGGCGTTTCACCGCCCATCATTTCTGCCAGCAGGCGTCCGGTTGTGGGGCCGAGGGTCAGGCCCTGGTGGCAGTGGCCAAAGGCGTACCAGAGGCCTTTCTGGCCGGGGGCGGGACCGATAATGGGCAGCATGTCGGGGGTGCAGGGGCGTGAGCCCAGCCAGGCTTCCGGGTCCAGGTGTTCACCGAGGCTGGGCAGAAGTCGCCGCGCCTGGGCTTCGGCGCGGGTCAGGGGAATAGGCGAACGTGGCGCGTCGCGGTCGGCGAATTCTGCGCCGGTCGTCAGGCGAATGCCCCTTTGCATGGGGGCTAGTACATAACCCTGATCGGCGTCCAGAACCGGGTGGCAGAGCGGCGTGGCGGGCTGGCTATAATGCATGTGGTAGCCCCGCTTCACGAAAAGCGGCGGATGAAAACCCAGTGCGCGGGTAATATCCGGCGACCAGGCTCCCAGGGCAATCACCAGTTCGGCGGCTTCTATGGGACCGTGTGCGCTTTGCACGCGCCAGCCCGCTTGTCCTTTTTGCACTTTTTCAGCATTACCGGTGCGGAACTCGCCGCCCAGTTGGGTAAAGTAATTCAAATAAGCGCGTGTCAGCGCGTGGGGGTCGGTAACGGCCAGCGGTTGGGTCCAGTGAATACCTCCCGCAAGACCGGGGCGCAAAGTCGCTTCCATCTGCGCCACTTGTGCCGTATCCAGTGCCTTATAAGTGACCCCAAAGTGCTCAGCCTTGTAGGCGGCTTCCTGCAGGGCGTGGTCCAGGGATTCTGCATGGGCATGAACCTGCAGCCAGCCACCGGTACGAAACAGGTTTGTCGCCCCGGCCAGTCCTGCCAGGGCCAGATGATCATCCAGGCAATGGGTAATCAGGGCGGCATAGTGGCGGGCAATGACCCGGTGCCGTTCTTCCTGGGAGTTGTACCAGTATTGCATAAAGGGAATAGCCAGACGGGGCAGCATGGTGCCGCGATAATAGGCTTCCGTCGAACGATTGCGGGCATAACTCAGCATCTGCGCCAGAGCACGCGGAAAGGGGTGCGGCATGACGGCCTCGCGCTGAATCAGGCCGGCGTTGCCAAATGATGTCCCCTCCCCCGGACCCTGGCGGTCGAGCAGCAGGGTTTGCCGACCGCGTAGTTGCAACTGCAGGGCAATAGATACACCGACAATGCCGGCTCCCAGGACGATGACAGCGTGTTGATTGGCCATCAGTATGCCTCCACCCGTCCACGAGGAGGGCAACCAAGCTCCATAACTTCCACGTTCTCTGCCATGACGGTCCCCCCTGAATGGCTTTAAAGCGAGATTCTGCCCCAATAACCCGCATTATGCTAATACAGCCTCCAGACGAAGCGAATGCGCAGCAGGCCGCACTTCTTTTTTTCGTCCATGACCCGGCAATGGTTTTTCCTCGACAATGACCAACCCGGAATCCGCCAGCACGTCTATATCCCGCTTCACAGCACTACGATCACGCCCGAGACGTTCCGCAATCTCGGTAATGGAAAGCGGTCTTTCCAAAACCACTTGCATTAGAGCAAGTCGGGCTGTAGTCAGCAGATGCAGCAAGTCTGAGGGGTCTTCAAAACTGATGATTTTTTCTTCGGAAATGGGTTGTCCGGCATCTGCTGTACGGGCAATTTTCTTGCCGCGTTCAAAGAACGTTTTTTCATGGGCTACCTGCAGTAACATTTTATTGCCTCCTTAAGGCCATCCAATCCTCTTCAAAACGTGCTTCGATATCCTCAAAACTGATAAAATCTATCGGGTGCATATCCCCCAAATAATGACGATGGTGGTATCCGTGCTGGTTGTCATATCCCACAACGCGACCGTTATCCACGGCGCATATCGCATGATTGATATACGCCAGGTTGTACCGTGTTACTTCGCCCCTTTCATCCACCCACACTTCCCGGCGCAGCTGCCCGTTCCCTCGCTTTCTGGAAATATGATGAACCTCATCAACCAGTTTCTTGTCAGCCATGATTAAATATATCACTTCTGATACCAAACAAGCCACTTATCTTCGCGATCACCTCAAATTTTATTTTGGTGGCTTGCTGCAACTTGACAGAAGGCAGTGGCTCGGCCATGGTTGCGGGAAATTGTGAGGACACCCATGCTGCATTTTCCTGATATCAATACCGTTGGTTTTCCCCTGGGCCCAATTACCATTCACTGGTATGGATTGCTTGAAATCATCAGCTTTGTCATTGCGACCCTGTGGTTGATCCGGCGTGGCAAAATGTCGCACTGGAACTGGCGCAAGGAGCAGGTCGTCGATCTGGAATTTTATGTGGCAGTCGGGGCCATATTGGGTGGTCGGGTGGGTTACATTATCTGGTATAACCTGCCCTACTATCTCAGTGAACCCATCAAGATGCTGTATATATGGGATGGTGGCATGTCCTTTCATGGCGGATTGCTGGGCGTGGTGCTGGCCTGCTGGGCGTTTGCCAAATCTCATCAAGCTCACAGTTTTCTGCCCACCCTCGATTTTATTGCACCGGCCGTACCCATTGGCTTGGGGCTGGGGCGTTTGGCGAATTTCATCAACGATCAGTTGTTTGGCCGGGTCAGTCACCTGCCCTGGGCCATGGTGTTTCCTGCCGGTGGACCGCAACCGCGCCAGCCTTCGCAAATTTACGAATTTCTGCTGGAGGGGGTGCTGTTGTTTCTGATTCTGGCTATTTACAGCCGCAAAGCGCGCCCAGCTGGAGCAATAGGCGGGATGTTCGTCCTGTTCTACGGCATTTTCCGTTTTGTGGCTGAGTTTGCCCGCCAACCCGATATTCAGTTGGGTTTTGTGTTTGGCCCGTTCACCATGGGACAGGTCTTGTCCGTACCGATGATTATTCTTGGCCCGGTGATTATCTGGTGGGCGTACAAGGGAGGCTTTGCCGAGTCACCGCCGGCAACAAACACGGCAGCCTCCAGCAAAACCGTCAGCGAACACTGATTTTCGACATTTTCGGGAGCTACTGACCAGTGGCTGATGAACTCAATGCACCGCAATTGGAGGCCGTCCACCACGTTCATGGCCCTCTGCTGGTTCTGGCTGGCGCGGGTTCCGGCAAAACCCGGGTCATCACCCGTAAAATTGTGCATCTGATTCGTGATCAACAGGTGGCCCCCAGACATATTTGCGCGGTGACTTTTACCAACAAGGCCGCCCGCGAAATGAAAAGCCGGGTCAGCCAATCCCTGCAGGGGCATAACAGCCGGGGCCTGATGGTATCTACCTTTCATCGTCTGGGCCTGGATATTTTGCGCAAGGACATTGAACGCCTGGGTTATCGCAACAACTTCAGCGTCATTGATCCGGGAGACAGTCTCAGCATGGTGCGCAACCTGCTGCGCGATGCCAATGGTCCCAGTGATCTGGCAGAGGCCATTCAGGCGCGCATTTCGCGCTTTAAAAATGACGGATTTCTGCCCCAGGAGGCCCAGGGGGAAGATCGGCTGGGGGAAGAAGCAGCGGTCATCTACAAGCCCTATCAACGTGCCCTGAGTGCCTGCAATGCAGTGGATCTGGATGATCTGATTCTGCTCCCTACCCGCCTGCTGCAGGAAAACGAGGAAGCCCGCACGGCCTGGCAGGATCGTATCCGTTATTTACTGGTAGACGAGTATCAGGACAGTAATGGTGCCCAGTATCGTCTGATCCGCAATTTGCTGGGCGTGCGTCACAACCTGACCGCTGTAGGGGATGATGATCAGAGTATTTATTCGTGGCGGGGGGCCGCAGCCGACAATTTGCATCGTCTGGCCCAGGATTATCCGGCCCTGAAAGTCATCAAGCTGGAGCAGAATTATCGTTCTACCGGCCGTATTCTCCAGTCCGCCAACGCGGTGATTGCGCAAAATCCCCATCTTTTTGAAAAGCGCCTATGGAGCAATCTGGGCGATGGTCATCCCATCCGGGTGTTGAACTGCGCCGATGAAAGTGATGAAGCCGAACAGGTGGTCAACGCCATTCTCCGTGACCGTTTTCAGCGCCAGGGAGAGTATCGGGATTATGCGATTCTTTATCGCAGTAACCATCAGTCCCGTCCTTTTGAAGCGGCTTTGCGCAATGCCCGCATTCCTTACCAGATTTCCGGCGGGTTGTCGTTTTTTGAGCGCAGCGAAATCAAGGATTTTCTGGCCTATTTGCGTTTGCTGAGTAACCCTGATGATGATCCGGCCTTTTTGCGCGCGGTCAACACCCCGCGTCGGGGCATTGGCAGCAGCACCCTCGAAAAGCTGGGCGAGTTTGCCAAGGCCCAGAATTTGTCTTTGTTTGCTGCGGTTTGGGAAGATGGGCTGGAACTGCCGGAAAAAGGCCGCAACGCCCTGCGCAGTTTTGCCGGATGGGTCAACCTGAAAGCCGATGAAGTCCAGAAAGCGGAGCTGATGCCCGCTCTGCAGAGCCTGCCCGATGACATTGGCTATTTATCCTATCTGCACAATGAAGGGGACGAAAAAGATGCTGCCCGGCGCTGGGAGAATATTCAGGAACTACTGGCCTGGATGCAGCGCCTGCAGGAGCAGGAAGATGGCCCGCAAACCCTGGTGGAAATTCTCAACCGGCTGATGCTGTTTAATGTGCTGGAGCGGGAAGAAGACGATGACCGCGATGTGCTGCGCCTTTCGACCCTGCATGCTGCCAAGGGCCTCGAGTTTCCCCAAGTGTTTCTGGTGGGCGCGGAGGAGGAGTTACTGCCGCATCGTAACAGTGAAACCCCGGAACAAATCGCCGAAGAGCGGCGCCTGTTTTATGTGGGAATGACTCGCGCCCGTTTCCGCCTGACCCTTAGCCGCTGCCGCAAACGACGGCGCTATGGTCAGGACGTCAATCCCAAGGCCTCCCGCTTTTTGCAGGAAATCCCCAAGGAACATCTGGACTGGCAGGGTGCAGACAGCGAGGCAGAGACCATGGACCCCGCCGTGGCTTTTGCCCGCCTGCGCGAAATGCTGGGTAAAAACTGAATGCCAGGTAAAAACTAATCTGATTCTGCATCAATACGCCAGACATCAAAATCATCTTGCACGCATGGAGCATCCATGTAAGCAACTATGACCGCATCGCAGGAACAAAAAGCATTCAAGACACCCACCGGATGACGCTTACGCAAAAAGGGCCATCCACAGACAGCCCCTTTTAGTGACAATAGCG
The DNA here is from genome assembly GCF_001931655.1 of Acidithiobacillus albertensis. Classification (NCBI taxonomy): domain Bacteria; kingdom Pseudomonadati; phylum Pseudomonadota; class Acidithiobacillia; order Acidithiobacillales; family Acidithiobacillaceae; genus Acidithiobacillus; species Acidithiobacillus albertensis. Next base: position 1,549,641 of record NZ_MOAD01000001.1, read on the forward strand.
CGCTGCAATCAGTGTGCGGCGACGCTACCCATCGCCTTGACGCGTGCAGAAAGACGGCTCTTGGTACGTGCAGCAGCGTTAGGATGAACGATTCCCTTACCGGCAGTCTTGTCGATGACCGATTCTGCGGCATGCAGGGCCACGCGGGCTTCTTCCTGATTACCAGCGTGGACGGCCTTGAGCACCTTCTTCACGTAGGTACGCAGGCGTGAACGCATGCTGGCATTGCGCAAGCGGTGGTTTTCGTTTTGTAACACGCGCTTGCGCGCCTGAGCTGTATTCGCCAAGTTTTACTCTCCGTGTCTTTGCGTAGCTGATTACTGATGAAATTTGAAGCTGCAAATTTTGACCCTTTCCTGCAACATTGTCAACGGATTATCTGCACATGCCGGGGTGGCAGGCGCAGCGTAGTCGCGACGGGGAAGACCTTGGCATTCGCTGTTCAGGTGTAATAAGGTAACACCTATTACTGATAGCAGGAGGTAAACTATGCCAGCCACTGCAGCAAAAACCGTATCGGTGAAACTGGATAACGATATACGCGATCGCATCCGGCATCTTGCCGATGTCCGACACCGCACAACGCATTGGATAATGCGACAGGCCATTGAGGAATATGTAGAGCGCGAGGAAAAGCGTGAGGCGTTCCGGCAGGGTACGCTCAAGGCATGGGAGGAATATCAGGAAACCGGCCTGCACGTCACTGGAGACGAAGTAATCGCCTGGCTGGAAACGTGGGGCGACGACAATGAGCAGACTGCACCGGCATGCCACAAGTAAAGTTCGCGCCCGCTGCCTTGCGGGACTTGGAGCGGTTGCGTGAATTTTTGCGTCCGAAGAACCCGGCAGCTGCTAAACGGGCTGCTGCAGCCATCGTGCAATCCCTGCAAGCACTTGGACATCATCCGCATATTGGGCGCACGGTTGAGGGCTTGTCGGAAGAATTCAGGGAATGGCTGATCGAGTTTGGCGACAGAGGATATGTGGCCCGCTATCGCTATGACGGCGCTGCGCTGGTGACGATCCTGGCCATTTGGCACCAGAAGGAGGCCGGGCTTTGACTTTTGTCAAAAACGCTGAATCATTCTGCCGTCATTACCTGCACATGTCGGGGTTGCACGCAGACCTTGAGGAAGTTTCCCACGGTGATCTGTGCGTCTTCGGCCTGCTGGCGCGATAGCAGCATTTCCAGTGAGGCGGGTCCTTCCAGATAAAGGCGCATGCTCAGACCTTCCTTTCGGCAAGCCTTGACCTGCACCGACAAGGGATTGGGACAACAATGCGCTGCCCCATCCTCTTGCAGGTAGATGTCTTCTGCGCGCATGGCCAGTTGTACGGGCATTCCTACCGACAGAGCTGGTTGCCACCCAGCCTGCATCTGCCATCCGGAGCCCGCTACCTGCAGGCGGGAGTTGTGCTCAGAACTGGCAATCTGACCCGATAGAAAATTACGGAAACCCAGCAATCGGGCTGAAGCAACATGACGCGGCCGTGCAAACACTTCGGCGGGGGCGCCTTCCTGGACAATGCGGCCATCGCGCAAAATAGCCATATGGTCCGCCAGCATCGCCAGATGCGGATCGTGACTGACCGCCAGTACAGGAATCCCGAATTCGTGAACTTCCCTTACCAGTTCATCCAGCACTTCGTCCCGGGTCGCCATATCCAGCGCTGAAGTGGGCTCATCCAGCAATAATAACTGCGGTTTTCGTGCCAGCGCCCGCGCCAGAGCCACCCGCTGTTTCTGGCCACCGGAAAGTTCAGACGGAAAACGATTCGCCAAATCTTCAAGACCAACCCGTTGGAGCAAGGCCAGGGCATCCATATGGCGATGGGCAGAGCGCGACAGGGGAAATGCGACATTTTCCCAGGCCCGCAAGTGCGGAAATAGTGCATAGCCCTGAGGCAAATAAGCAATGGGTCGTTGCTCTACGGCCAGATCTCCGTAAGGATTGACCTGTGCCGGGAGCAAACCGGCAACGGCCTTCAGCAGCGATGATTTACCTACACCGGAGACGCCCAACAGTACGGTGAAGCCGTGTACCTGCAAGCTGATATCCAGGGCAAGAGGCTGCTGCATCTGGCAATGAATGTGCAGGGCGGGAGCCGATGGCTTCAAAACATGGCCTGCGTCTGCCGCCGGGCGCGCAAACCAATCCAGAGCGGCAAGGGGACAGCCACCAGAAAAAATATCCACAGCAAGGGGTAAACTGCACTGAGACCAATATCTTGCAAATTGACCCACAATTTGACCGGGATTCCCTCAGGGAAATAAGCCACAATCAACACAATGCCAAACTCACCCATGGCCCGTACCCAGGCCAGGGCCACCCCGGCTGACAAACCAATGCGCGCCAACGGTAAGGTGACCCGCCAAAAAGTCTGAACTCGGTTGCGCCCCAATGTCCTGCTGATTTGTTCGAGTTCGCGGGGAACACCTTCAAAAGCTGCCCGCGCTGCGATGATATAATAAGGCATCGCCCCATAAATCTGGGCGAGGATAAACGCCGGAGCCGTATTGGTGAGATAGATGCCGGCATGGCTGAATAAAGTACCCACGGGTGAATAGGGACCATAAAAACTGCTCAGTAAAATACCCAGAGCCAGGGGTGGCGTCAGCAGGGGCAACATCAGCAGGGCATCAAAAAACCACTTGCCACGGCCCTGCCCGCGCGCCAGCCACCAGGCCAGCGGCGTTCCGGCCAGCACGGAAATAATCAGGGCCAACGCGCTGTAAAGTAAGGAAGTCCGGATTGCACCAAGATCGCCATCGGCAAAATGAAAATCAGGCCAGTCCGTCGCAAATAGCAGCGCGGCAAAGGGGGCCAGCAAAAAGACAAATACCAGGCCAGCCAAAGCAGGCCCCATCCAGCGAAAACGGTCAAAACCCGCTGTCATCCGATAGGCCGGAAAGCCTGGGCCATGATCCGCGCTTTGCAATACCCCTCCCCACAAAAGGCGTGTCAGGGAAATCCTTACGTTATTCCCAGATAAACATATCCGCAAGGTTATAGCGCTGCGGCACTAACCAGTCAAGCCTACAGCAACAGCCCGGCGCAGCAACGGTCTACAGAGCAAGCTCTGGCCAAGGTCGAATAGTACATACATTAATTCCGGCTTTTTTATGCTATGCTTATGGAACAAATAGCGTTAACTATCCATTAAAGAGTCAGACATAATGCACTGGACCATCCTCCTCAAATCCGACCCCGAAGCAAAGGGTAATCCTGTTCTGCACGGCCTGCGCATGGCGGCGTCGGCTGTGGCGGATGGCGTTGAGGTGAGCGTTTTTCTTGCTCAGGAAGCCTGCCCCCTGGCTTTTCTGGATGAGCAAACCGGAGCAAAACAGTTGGTTCATCAGGATCTTATTCATGAACTTCAGGAACTGGGTGCGAAGATATATGTGGTCGGCCTGGAATGGCTGCATCAGTCTGAAAAATCCCTGCTCAACTCCAGCATTGAGGTTGCCAGCATGAAAACCCTGGTCCGCCAGATGAAAATCTCCGATCAGGTCATCACCCTTTAAAACCATGGGGGCTACTTACGCTTTAGGAGATCTGCAGGGTTGTTGTGCCCCTTTCAACGAACTACTGCAAAAAGTCGACTTTGATGTGCAGCATGACCACCTCTGGTTGGCAGGTGACCTGCTGAATCGTGGTCCCGATAGTCGTCCATTGCTGAAAAAGCTTTTTAACTGGCAGGATCGCCTCCAGATTGTGCTGGGTAATCATGACTTATATGCCCTTTCGCGCTGGGCGGGTATTGTTCCCGCCAAAAAAAGTGACACCCTTGCGGTACTCCTCGCTGACAAAAATGCCGGTGACTGGCTGGACTGGTTACGGCAGCAGCCCCTGCTCCATCATGACGAAGCGCTGGGCTGGACGATGGTCCATGCCGCCATCCATCCCGACTGGGACATTTCCAGCGCTGCAGAGCATGCTTTGCAGGTGCAGGAGGCACTATGCGGCCCGCACTGGAAACGCTTTTTGAAATCATTGTGGGCTGCGCCCGCTCCGGATCGCTGGGAAGGTTGCCGCAACGAAGATGACGCCCAGCGTTTTCGGGTGGCGGTATTTACCCGCGCCCGTTATGTCACCGCAGATGGTCTTTTCAGCTGGCCCAGCACCCTACCCAAAGACCTTGCGCATATGTATGCGCCGTGGCATCAATGGTTTTTTGAACGGCAGAGCAGTGGTTCTATTATCTGCGGGCATTGGGCGACTCAGGGTCTGCTGGTGCATGACCGCTTGCTGGCCCTGGACAGCGGCTGCGTCTGGGGTCGGCAGTTGAGCGCAGCGCGCATTGATCTCGCCGAGCCACTGATTCAGCAGATCAATTGCCCCGCCTATGCTCAACCCGGCAACTAAGGAATAACATCAGCTCAGCCGACATGCCCACCATTACGCCCTCTCTCGAAATCCTCCGCCACACTTTCGGCTATGAACAGTTTCGAGCCCCTCAAGAGGAAGTCATCGCCACACTCATGAGCGGCCAGGACGCACTGGTGTTGATGCCTACCGGGGGCGGCAAGTCATTGTGTTATCAGATTCCTGCCATCGCCCGTCCGGGTACTGGTGTAGTCATATCACCGCTCATCGCGCTGATGGAAGATCAGGTGAATGCCTTGCGGCAGGCGGGGGTTGCAGCGGCGGCTCTTAATTCCAGCATTCAGCCCCGGGAAATCCGCGAAACAGAAGAAGCCCTGCGCAGCGGCCAACTGGATTTACTGTACATTGCCCCCGAGCGTCTGCTGCAGGATCGTACCCTGCGCCTGCTGCAACAATGTCAGGTCAATCTTTTCGCGATTGATGAGGCCCATTGCGTATCCCAGTGGGGACATGATTTTCGCCCGGAATATTTGCAACTGAAGGTTCTCCACGAGCGCTTCCCAGCCATACCGCGCATTGCCCTGACGGCTACAGCAGACCCCAAAACCCGCCTGGAAATCATCGAACGGCTGGGACTGCAACGCGCACGCATTTTTACCCGGTCTTTTGATCGTCCCAATATCCGCTACCACATCCACAGCAGCAGCCAGGGTGCGCGCAACGCCCTGCTGCATTTTATTCGCGACCACCATGATGGTGAAGCAGGCATTGTTTACTGCCTTTCCCGTAAACGCGTCGAAGAAATAGCTACATGGCTTCAGGCTGAAGGATTGGACGCCCTGCCCTATCATGCCGGCCTTTCCGCAGATGAACGGCGTCGTCATCAACAGCGTTTTCAACGCGATGAGGGTGTCATTATTGTAGCAACTATTGCTTTTGGTATGGGTATCGACAAGCCCAATGTGCGTTTTGTGGCCCATCTCAATTTGCCCAAAAGTATCGAAGCCTATTATCAGGAAACCGGTCGGGCGGGGCGTGACGGTTTGCCGGCTGAAGCCTGGATGCATTATGGCCTGCAGGATGTGGTGCAACTGCGGCAGATGATCCAGCAATCTGAAGCCGACCAGCAACGCAAGCAAATGGAAGGCCAAAAACTGGATGCCATGCTCGCTCTTTGTGAAACGACGCAATGCCGGCGCCAGACCCTGCTCAGCTATTTTGGCGAAACCCTCGCCCAGCCCTGTGGAAATTGTGACAACTGCCTGACCCCTCCGGCCACCTGGGATGCCACCGTCGCTGCACAAAAAGCCCTCTCTGCGGTACACCGCACGGGTCAGCGTTTTGGAGTTCAGTATCTGGTCGATGTCTTGCTTGCCCGCGATGATCCCCGTATTCAGCAATGGGGCCATCATCAACTCCGGGTATATGGCATTGGCAAGGAATTATCTGCCAACGCCTGGCGCGCCTTGTTCCGCCATCTGTTACTCCGGGGCCTGGTTGAAGTAGATAGCGAAGGACATGGTGGCTTGCGTCTGAGTCCGCTGAGTCGTCCCATTTTGCGCGGCGAACAAACCCTCACCCTGCGCCAGCACGACAACGCCCAGCCCCGAAAAAAAGAGAAGGTCCAGGAAATTCCCGCCAGCGACAAAGCACTATGGGAAGATTTACGTCAGCATCGCCGCGCCCTGGCACAAACCCAGGGAGTACCTCCCTACGTGATCTTTCATGATGCGACGCTGATGGAAATGCTGCGCCTGCGCCCCCTGAGCCTGGCCAGTCTCGCCACGGTGCCCGGCGTTGGTGAACGCAAACTCGCCGCTTATGGGGAATCGTTTCTGGCCATATTACTGAATCACGCAGGCCGGTCCTGATGGATCAAAACTTGCCCTGCAACAGGTCAGGTCGCATCATAGGACCAAACTTGAGGAAACCCGAATGAACGAAAAAAGCTTTGCCGTCGCCGTTGAAAACACTCTGACAGAATTGCTGACCCGCATTGAGGAACGCACTGTGGATGTGGAATGTGATCTGGTGGACAGCGTGCTCACCCTGCTCCTGCCCGATGGCAGCCAGATTATCATCAATCGTCAGGAGGCCGTTCAGCAAATCTGGCTGGCCTGCAGTGATGGTCCCGCCCGCTTTTCGGCCAAAGATGATCAATGGCTGGACAGCCAGACGGGAGAAAACCTGACGACCGCCCTGGGCCGGCTACTCAGCCATCGTTTACATGACCACATCGTCCTGGACTGAAATAATGGCCTACTGGTTAATGAAAACTGAACCTGAAGCCTTTTCTCTGGATGATCTCAAGGCGCGCGGCCAGGAACCCTGGGACGGTATCCGTAATTACCAGGCACGGAATTTTATGCGCAGCATGCAGCCGGGGGATGGCATTTTTATTTATCATTCCCGGGTCGCGGTGCCGGGAATTGTCGGGATGGCCGAAGTCGTCAGCAGCGCCCGACCCGACCCCACCCAGTTTGATCCGCACAGTCATTATTACGATTCCGGCTCAAGCCTTGATAAACCCCGCTGGGATCTGGTGGACGTTGCCTATCGGCGTAGTTTTACGCAATGCATTTCCCTGGATAGCCTGCGCAACATGCCGGAATTTGCGGATAGCCCCCTGGTACGCAAAGGCAACCGCCTGTCCATTCTGCCCATCACCCAAAGCCAATGGCAGCATGTGCTAAGCCTTGTTGACGATGGTCGCCAATGAGCGATTCCGCCCGCGAAATCCACCTGTATCACCGTTGGTCATCGATTGCCGGGCAGATGCTGCGGATGGTGTTGAGCGCCAAAAAACTGCACTGGCAAGATCATCCCTGTGCCCTGCGCGACCAGGAAACCGCTTTTGATCTGGACTATGCGGACTTGCCGGTACTGGTCCATGCCAATGGCAAGAAGCAGCAGGCGTCGCTGCCCGAATTGGCGGAACTGGATCGGCTCTATCCCGAAAGTCTACCTATGCAGCAGAATATTGCCGAGCCGGAATGGGCGGCTTTTTGTCAGTGGCGCAACAGCCTGACACCGCTGCTGGAAAGACTGATCGCTCCGGTTTTGCCGGCTTATGCTGAAATCAGTCATGATGAAGAAGACATGAATTTTTATCGGAACGAATGTGAACGCCGTTTCCAGCAATCCGTCGAGGCTTTGGCCAATGATCGCTACGGCGCGTACCAGCAACTTGAGAGTCGGGGACGATTACGCGAATTGGGCAAAATCCTGGCTCGCCAGCGCTTTTACACAGGTGATTTGTCACTGGTGGATATTATCCTGACCGCCGACCTGCATTTACTCAGATTGCTGGATGGCGTGACCATTCCTTTGGATCTGCAATATTATTTTCAACGTGTCGCTGATGCCTGTAATATCTCGCTGAATGACGGCATGACCCAGTCCCTTTGATTTTCTGGAGTAAGTAATGACTTATCAAGAGTTGGTGGAATTTTTGAATCATCACCTGGGATATCCTCTGCTCGGTGATCTGAGCCCCGCAGAAGCCTTACAGGCTGCCCAAAACAACACGCTGGAAGACCCCCTGACGGCGGAAGTGCTTATCGCCATTTACCAGGGAAACCATTGTCAGGCTTTGGGTGATCCGGTAGACCGTGCCCACAGTTTTGACGGACTGGCTCGCCTGCGGCTGCGCGCCCAGGCCGACGATGCCGACCCTTTCATTTTTCGCAAGGTGCTCAAATTGTCCCAGGAACTGGATAACGCCTTTGATCAGGAACTCATCCGGCAGCGGCAGTAAGAGCTGCAATTTCCTGAATCAGGTGCTGCTCGCTAATCTTTTTTTTCAGCCGCCAGAATATCCAGATAACTTACCCAGTACCGGGGGCGGCTTTGTTTGTTACGTTTGGCAACATAAAGGGCTTCATCCGCATGGCGCAACAAACCGTCTGAATTGGCTGAATCTTCAGGATACAAGGTCAGACCGGCACTGCAGCCTACCGATACCTTAATTTCAGCCTCTAGCACGAAAGGCGTAACTACGGCTTTGTATATATTATCCATGACCGGCAGCAGATCATCCGCCTTATGCAAACCTTCCAGTAAAATAACAAATTCGTCCCCCCCGAGGCGTACCAGAAAATCGGTACTACGCGTTACGCTCTTCAAGGCCTCAGACACTTTGATCAGTAGTCGATCACCCGCTTCATGACCATAGCTGTCATTAATGGGTTTAAAATCATCCAAATCAATAATCAAAATAACCAGCAGGGTATTATTGCGCTGCGCCCGCAATATGGCATGGGTGAAATAGGTATCCAAACCTCGCCGATTATTCAATCCTGTTAATGCGTCATGATTGGCTAACCAGCTTTGCCGATTTTGCTCATCCGCCAGTTGCTTTTTCAGGTCCATTTCATCCAGACCGCGACCCAGCAATGATGCAACTCTATGCAAGAGCTCGTTCACATCCGCACTGATGAGATGTTCGACCAGACAACATCTCACCACCAGAACACTCCACAACTTAGCGTTGCGAATAATCGGCAAGAGCGCAACCGGGAGCTCCGTACTATTTGCGCTGCCAGTTTCTGAGGGAAATAGCGCCTGTCCGGTTTTCCATACATGCAGCACCCTATCGCGCAGCAAATCGGCGGTAATTTGCTCCATCAAACTATTAGCATCCTCGGTTACCGACGAAACAAAAGCCAAGGTCTCCAGAGATAGATTCTCAGCAGGACGAGTCAGCCAGGCCGACTCAAACAAGGTGCTGCCTACCAGACGTCTGCATATTTCTTCTAACAAAGGTTGTTCTGCATTCATTTTAAGAACAGCATCGGCCTCATCCAGTAATGCCTGATACAGCAAATTGCGGCGGAGAATTTCTGCCTTGTTGCTGATCTGCTGATCGGCAACATGTAAAATTTCTGTGAGCTGATGCAGAAAAATCTGGAGATTATTACTGAAATATTCGGGATCCGTGCTACTGACAAACAAAACTGCATGCACACCTGAATCATCCCACAAAGGCCATCCACCGATCACCGCAACATTTTTCATTCCGGGTTCAGTATCTCCCCAGGTTTGCAAAGCTGAATTTAAACGCAGCTCATCCACAAAAGGACGTTCTTTTTCGCGGACACGCTCCATGACCGTATCTAGCCATCGCCGGCTTACACTGTCATTTTCCAAACCCATCCTGAGTAAAGCCTCAGGTATCTGCCCTCGAGAAGCCACTAATAAATTGGAAGTGTTCGTCTGTTTCTTATCGGGGTAGGCAACAATCCAGGCACTGAGGGCGTCAGCACGCGTAGTGAGCACGGAAAGGGCCAGGTTATAGGCCGCCGACAATTCCCTAACCTAAAGAATATCCTTAAGAAAATCGACAATCGCTAACTGATGTCCTGAAATACGACTGACACTGACAGCATTCTTGCGCCTTTCCAGAAAAACAACAAAATCATCTGCTAGTCGAGTCCATAAAGTATGACTTAATGTAACGGTATTTATCGATTTTGGCAGAAAAAAAACAATAACACCCTTTTCACCATCCAGACTACGGTATGGCACACTCAGACTCACATGAAAGGTGGCATCATCAGCAATTGGCCAATGTTTATAGGAAGCATCTCCCTTAAGCGACAGACGCTGGACGCACCCACTATCCAATGTTTTCCGTACAGAACCATCTGCATCAAGAGGAATCGTCAAGCTAACAGCGACCTCTCTATGTGATCCCGCCAAAGACATGACGCTTACAGCGTTATCTATTGTTTTCTGCACACCAATCCAGACCAGAGAAGCATCCAGACGTTTAGCAAGGATATCTGCCATCTGTCGCATAGTTGACGAAATGTCTTTGGTCAAAGAATCACCCAGAAGCCTATCCACTTCCAACAGGGCAGACTGCAAATCAGCTTTGGCGTTCATCTCCCGGAACATCTTACGATTTTTAACCAGCGCACGATAAGCTAGAAACAATCCGACTAATAAAAATAGGAGTAGCAGTGTTTTCAGCATAAACATTGTCCGGCCATCTATAACAGAGACCCCTATATAGAAAACTCTTCGTTGGAGTTTTTCCGTAAACCAAAATCCGGAACTATATCCATCAAATCACACAATGCTGCATAAGTTTCATTCAACATTGTGAGATTTGATTCCTTACCTTGTCTTTGTTGACTGAGAGACTGAATACGTGGCTGGATATTGGTAGATGAATCTACAATAGCTTCCAGTGCGGCCATTTTCTCTTTCGACTGAGCAGCAAAAAGCTCTAATTGACGATTCATCAAATCCAGAGACTCATTCACCCAATTGCGCAGCTCTTTTCGGGTTTCTTCTACAAATGCCTCAATTTGCTGGGCGAGAGAGAAAAAGGCTTTGCGAACTACAGATCCTTGAGTAGAAGCAGCGATTTCCAAACGTTTCCCGAAGCGCTCATAGCGATCAGCCATTGCCAGCAACTCGGCACGCCGGGGTAAAATAGCATAGGGAATAGTGTCAAGTTTGGGCAAACCATACTGTTGCTCAAGTATTCTATAGGCATCCAACATGAGTGCTGAAAGGCGATTAGCCCGTTCCAGAGCATTATCAAATTGTGCAATAGTTTCTTCAAAAAACCGTGAAAACCGGTCATAAATACCGACCGTAGTCCAGGCAGCCAACAACTCGGTACGTGCAGAAACGACAATCTGATCAAGCTGTTCCAAAGAAAGCGCCTGTAATAACCAGGAATTGGCCGACTCCAGAAATTCTTGTTCTTTCAAAACAAAAGAATCACGATCACCGGCAAATGATCGCAACAGTTTTTGCTGCCTTTCCAGCAATCGCGGCAGCTGCTCGCCAGTTTGCGCCTGAAGCCGTTCCATACTTTCAATCTCGCCGCCGAGGTTCTTGATTTGCTCCTCCAAAAGCACCCGCTGATCAATAACCACTCTTTTAATCAGTCGTTGCGCACTATCAAGAATGGATTTGCACCTTCCTGGAATAAGCGTTTCTGCTATGGCCTCTTCCAGCTCTTTCAGTCCACTTCTGGCAGACAATTGATCATCATGCCGGATGCGACCTAATAGGCCTTTCTGAGCAGAAACGGCTATGACCTGATCAACATTTAGACCTAACTGCCCTGCAGTCTTTTCCCGTTGGGATTGAACAACTGCAGACTCCTGTCCGGGATCTCGTAAATCATCCCATAGCGTATCTACCTTATTCAATACCACCAACTGATTTTGTAAGGCATGGCGTCCGAGCGATTGTTCCCATATTGCGAGATCACTTTGAGTTACACCAGTATCGGCGCTCAGCACAAATATCAGAGCATCCGCACTACGCGCTGCCTCCAGGCCCAAATCCGCCTCGCTGCCCAAAGAGTTAAGACCCGGTGTGTCCAAGATGACCAATCCGGCCTCCAGAACCGGATGCGGCCATTGCAACAAGGCGTAACGCCAACGGGAAATCTTCACCATCCCTTCCCCGCAAGAAGCACAGTGCGTTGTTGCTATATTCGAACCCAATTCTTTGATCTGCGGGCATAATCCATAACTTCGGGCTTCTTGCACTGAAACACAAAGAGTTTCTGTCAACTGTCCCATAAGCTTTGCACAATCGTTCAGGTCATCGGGATTCAATGGAGAAAAAGTCCACAGACCAGAATTTTTCTTCAATTTTTCTATTGAATCATTGAGTGTTCTACTGCGTATTGGTAACAATTGAAGCGAAGGCGGCGCCAAACCATAAGTAATTTCAACCGGACACATAGTGGTCTGCCCGGGACCAGAGGGCATCAGACGCGCACCAAGATCTGAAAAAAACAGGGCATTAATGAGTTCGGATTTACCCCGCGCAAACTCACCAAAAAATGAAATACGCAGCTGATCTCCGGCGATTTCCCGGGATAGATTCTGCATCCGCAACATGGTACCACTAGGAAGAATTTCCAAATCGACAGAAAGCTTTGCTATTTGATCCACAGCATTTGCGATACGCATGCGCCATTGATGATATTCTCTCAGGTGTTTAATCAGCAACGGTAAGGCCATGATCATCTCTCCATCCAACATCCGGGGCATCTGAAATCGTCTTGTACAATTCCTAGGAAGTTGGCCACATTATAATGTAAAAAGGCGGGGTAACAACAAAAAAAACCAGCCAATAATTTCTTTTAAGTAATACGATGCAAAAAACCGGCGATAAGAACAAATAGAACAATGGGAAACAGCGTAGCCATTACCGGGCTGATCCCTCCAGACACACTGATATATCCAGACATCTCCGTCAAAAAGTGAAACCCCAGCCCGAGCACCAGTCCGGCCATCACCCTGGCGGCTAGCCCTCCACCACGGGGATTGCGGGTGACAAATGGGACCGCCAACAGAATCATGATCAGGCCTACCCACGGATAACTCAAGCGTCGCCAGAACGCCAAGGCAAAACGATTCATTTTAATTACCCCGGTTTGCAGATTCTGGTAGTTGCGCCAGAGCGTGGGCAGGGTCATGGTGCGCGTCGGATGGGCAAAACTGCTGAGGGTAGAAGGCGGCATGTCAATGTTCCAGAGCAAGCTTTGTTCATGCCGCATCTGTAACTGTTGCGGCGAAATCGTGGTCAACTCAACATTCTGCAATACCCAATGACCTGCCTCATAATATGCAGAAGCTGCGTGGGTCATGGTCTTCAGTCCCACCATCCCGGGACTTAGTGAGACGATGCGTACATCCTGCAGTATCTTGCCTGAATCACCCACTGCACCAATCTGAATGAGTTGCTTATCACGCCGCAACCAGAGCCCCTCATTTCCCATATTATGAAAACCGGCGCCGGGCTGACTGGCATTGGCCCACATGGCTTCAGATGCCGGAGCCGTAACAGGAATCACCCATTCTCCAAGGGCGAACATCAACACCGTTCCCAGCAAGCCAACCAGCAACAAGGGCTGCTCCAGACGCCATAGGGACCAGCCGGACATGCGCAAGGCAATCACCTCAGAGTGGCCACTGAGAATACTCATCCAGACCAAGGCGCCAAGCAACAGGGCCAGAGGTATAACATCATAGGCAACTTCGGGCATTTGCAAAGCCGCGTACTGCATGAGTCGCGTCATATTCCAGATACCGTGCCCCGGCCCTGAAGCTTTGGCAATCAATTGGGCAACATAGACCAGCGCCAACAACAACAGCAATACAATACTGCTGTAGGCCAGCATGCCACGAAACAACAGTCGATCAGCGCGTTTCATGCGCACTCTGACTGAACAATACAGGCAGCAAACCCAAATCCCGACTCCGGCGGAGAAACGTATAAAAAGCGATCAAGGCGATGCCCAGCACTACCCAGAGAAATCCCGGAAAAAGCGGCATTTTGCCCGCCATCATGTGCTCTTTTATATAGATCAGAACGTTATTTATTGCCAGCAGGAAGAGAACGCCAAGCAACATTCCGGCGGCTCGACCACCACCGCGCGGCTCGCTGTAAGCCAGTGGAATTGCCAACAATGCCAGAAGCGGCAAAGCAATAGGCCATATCAGACGCCATTGCAGCTCCGTCACCGCATAGCGCCTGTCCAGACCAGAAAAATGATCCACCAACTGGGACAAGGATGCATTAGTCCAGCTGATTCCGCCAGCCTGGTTGCTACCATTGATAGCAGAATTGCCAAGCATCACCCGGTAACGCGCAAATGACAGCACCTTGAAACCATTTTGTCCGGGTTGACCGAGATAGCGCTGCCCATCAATAAGCACCAGACTGAGTGCGCCATCATCACCCGGTTTGATTTCCCCATAAGCTGCGGTTGCCATATCGGATTGTGTACCTTGGGCGATGGAGAGAAAAATTTCATGGTAACGGTGGGTATTTTTTCCGATGGCAGAACCCACATAAATCACCCGCCCCCCCGATAAGGAGGTGAAACTGCCGGGCTGCAGCATCGCTTCTGCAGCGACATTGGCCAGCCTTTCAGACTCCGACTGAAGCGTGCGTTGGGCTGCAGGCGCCCAAATCAACGCTAAACCCAGCTCCAGACAAAAAACAACCCCAGCCACCACGGCTACTGCAGGCAATAATCCTGTCAAACCAGTGCCTGTACTGCGAATTGCCACCATTTCATTGGAACGATACAAATTGTTGAATACCAGATATACCGCGAAAAAAAACGCAAGGGGCAACACTGTCACCAGCAGTGTTGGTAGGGCCAGCCCCAACAATTGCAGGACAACCGGTAACGGCAACTGCCCCGATGCGACCTGCTTCAGCAGTTGGGTCAATTGACCAATCGCCAGAATGGCCAGAATGACCAGACAGGTCAGCAGAAAGGTGACTGAAATATTACGGATAATCTGCAGATGGATGCGGGTCATGGACGATTCTCTTGTAATCCATCACTTGATTCACGGCGCCTTTGGGGCTTACTTTGTACACTTTCGTTCATATTGAATTCCTCAGTCACAGATTATCAGGAGATTTACCGTGGAGATAGCCATTCATGCCCTCAAGCCCAATACCGACAAAGTGGATTGCATCGTCGTCGGTGTTTATGAACACGGTATCCTGAGCCCTGCAGCCACCCTGGTGGATATAGCCTGTGACGGCGGCCTGCAGAAATTTATGGCGATGGGAGACTTCAGTGGCCAGTGTGGGGAAACCCAAATTCTCTATCAGCTACCCGGGTTGGCTACCCAGCGCGTGATGCTGCTGGGCTTGGGCACCCATGGCAAGCTTAAGGACAGCAAATTTCGCAAAGCGGTACAAAGTGCTGGCAAAGCCTTGCAGCAGGCGCAAATCAGCCAGGTCAGTTTTTATCTGCTGGAAACACCCGTTGCCCGTCGCTCACCCGCAGCTTTGAGCAAAATTGTAGTGCAGGCAGTCATGGATGCCGATTATCAGTTTGATCATCACAAGGAACCTTCGGAAAAACCCCGGCGCAGCCTGACCCATCTGCATTTAAATGTAGCTGATGGCGCGGAAGAAGAAGCGGCTGTAAAACAGGCCAGTGCCGAAGCGCTGGCGACCGCACGGGCAGTCGCCTGGGCGAAAGATCTGGCCAATGAACCCGGCAATATCTGTACCCCCACCTGGCTGGCACAACAGGCCGAAGCCATGGCGCAACGAACCGGAATCAAAAGCACCATTCTCGGTCCAGATGCCATGGAAGCACTGGATATGCGCTTATTACTGGGTGTTGCCCAGGGATCCCGTCAGGAACCACGCCTGATTATTCTGGAATACTGGGGAGGAAACGATGAACAGGCCCCCATTGTTTTTGTAGGCAAGGGCCTGACTTTTGACGCAGGTGGCATTTCTCTGAAGCCTGCTGACAAAATGGATGAAATGAAATATGACATGTGTGGAGGTGCTGCAGCTCTTGCTGCTATCCAGGCGGCTGCCGAACTGAAACTGCCTTTGAACATCATCACGGTAGTGCCTGCGTCTGAAAACCTGCCTGACGGCCAGGCCACCAAACCCGGTGATATTCACAAGAGCATGAAAGGGCTGACGGTAGAGGTCATTAATACAGATGCTGAAGGTCGCCTGATTCTCGCTGATGCCCTCACCTACGTTGAACGCTTCGAACCCGATGTCGTCATTGACATGGCCACCCTGACCGGAGCCTGTGTTATTGCCCTGGGGCACCAAACCGCCGCTGTGTTGGGTAACCACGAAGGGCTGGTTCATGATCTGATCAGCGCTGGCAAGGAAAGTATGGACCGCGCCTGGGAATTACCTCTTTTTGAAGAATACCAGGAACAGCTGAAGAGCCCTTTTGCGGATCTTTCCAACGTCGGTGGTCGTCCGGCCGGAACCATTACTGCCGCCTGCTTTTTGTCGCGCTTCACGGAAAACTATCATTGGGCACACCTGGATATTGCGGGCGTAGCCTGGAAAAGCGGCGAAAATAAAAGTGCCACCGGGCGCCCCGTCCCTTTGCTGGTCGAATATCTTCTCAACCGATCCCGTCAAACTGCCTGAGGGGGCCACATTGCCGGCTGCTTCCTTCTATGATCTGCCAGCCACCCTGTTGACCCCGCAGGAGCAAATGCGCGCCATTTGTCGGGTCATCAACAAGGTCTGGCAAGTTGTTGGGGAAGTAGATATTCTCTGTGCAGATTTGGCAACCGCTCAGAGCGTGGACGACATGCTCTGGACTTTTCAAGCGGATGCTTTTATTCCTCATGGACTGGGGGCAAAGCACTCTGTGCGCATACACTACCAACAACCATGGCCGGATGCCTGCGTGGTTGCCGTGTTGTGTGCCTTGCAGAATCTTCCTGAGCCACTTCCGGCGTGTGAAAGACTGGTAGATTTTATTCCAGCCGAGAGCAACGCTCGCGACCTGGCAAGAGAGAGATATAAAACATTGAAGAACATCGGATACACTTTGCAGGTACATACCCTGGAAGCCTAACCGGAGATACCACAATGAATAAACAATCTGATCGCAAGGAACCAGTGCTTGAAGAATCACTGGAAGACAACGACGACGCACCCTTGCTGCTTACCAAGGTTGTACGCGAAGGTTTACCTCCGCAGCTTTGGCGCCATGAAGAATCACCTTTCATGCCGGAACCCAATAGCGAATCCCATAAAACACCAGCACCCCTTGATGCCGGACAGGCCGATAAATTTTCGATGCAATGGGAAGAAGCTGAATCTGGCTCTACAGCCGTCGCTGACACAGAACAGGCTAAAATATACACGCAAAGTGAAGCACGTTGGCAGCCAGCAGAAACAGCCAATCCGCAGCAGGACTTTGAAGACCGCGACCTGGAAGCAGCACTTAAGCGTATGCGCCAGGGACTCATGCAGTTTACCAGCTCCAGATCCGAGCCTACATTTGGAGAAAAAAGTGATTCCGATTTCGCAGATCAATCCATTACTGGTCTGGTCAGCGAACACCTGAAGCCTGCACCAATAAATCCGGAACCCGCTGAAAAACCAATACGGTTTGAAGAGGATATTGGCGAATCGCCAGTGTCTGAAGCCTGGCAACCTGAGCGCATTATCAATGAAACTGCAGAGAGCAATCCCGAACCCGCCGAAGAACCTGTTGAGGAAGTAACTGTAGATGCTACCAGGGTTGAGCCGGAGGCTTCCATTACAGATGCGGCCGCAGATACGGCAATTAAGCCATCCGTCGAAGAACATCAAGAAGAAGAACATCAAGAATTTGTGGAAGGACATCCAGTACAGGAACCCGAGCCATCACCTGTGCCAGAAAAAACTCCTCTTGATCTTGATTTCCTGAAAGATTTTGAGCAATTACTTTTTCAGGAAATAGAAAGACGGGTCATTAACGAGATGGAAGAACAGATGATTCAGCATCTGCAGAAAGTCTGGAAAGAACAGGTCAGTCTGACCTTGATGCGCACGCTGGCGCTGGAAGGCATTAAATTACGCGAAAGTCTTGCCCAGGAAATGCGCGCTTCCCTACCTGAAATTCTTCAGCGGGTACTGCATAATGGCCTGGAACAAATCACCCCCACCGAACCTGACTGATGAAGGCTCATGACTGACCATTTAGACCGCCCCTTCGCCCCCGCCGAAATAGAACAGACCTGTTACCAACGCTGGGAGGAGCTTGGAATATTCCAGCCTCAGCCCGGGCAAAACCCCTACTGCATCATGTTGCCGCCACCCAATGTCACCGGCACCCTGCATATGGGGCATGCGTTTCAGGATACCCTCATGGATATTCTTGTCCGGGTTCACCGGATGCGCGGCGAAGAAACACTTTGGCAACCCGGCACCGACCACGCCGGAATTGCCACACAAATGCTGGTGGAACGGCAGATTGTTCAGGAAGGTGGTGATCGTCATCAGATGGGTCGCAGCGCCTTTCTGGAGAAAGTCTGGGAATGGCGTCATGCGTCAGGGGGGCATATTACCCGACAGATGCGCCGTCTGGGCGCCTCCTGTGACTGGTCGCGGGAACGCTTCACCCTCGATAGCGGTTTGTCACAAGCGGTCACCGAAGTATTTGTGCAACTTCACGATGAGGGCCTCATCTATCGTGGCAAACGTCTGGTCAACTGGGATCCGGTCCTGCGCACCGCCGTATCCGATCTGGAAGTACTCAGTGAGGAAGAAGACGGTTTTCTCTGGCACATTCGTTATCCACTGAGCGATGACAGTGGTTCTCTGGTGGTGGCGACCACCCGTCCGGAAACCCTGCTGGGAGACGCCGCTGTTGCTGTGCATCCCGACGACCCACGTTATGCCGCCCTGATTGGCAAAACTCTGCGTCTGCCCATCATGGGGCGAGAAATTCCGGTCATTGCCGATCATTATGTCGATCCGGAATTTGGCTCGGGATGCGTCAAAATCACTCCGGCCCATGATTTCAATGACTATCAGGTGGGTCAGCGTCATCATTTACCCTTGATCAACGTATTTACCCCAGATGCCCGTATTCGTGACAGTCTTGAGGTGTTTACCAGCGCAGAATCCGTCCCGGCCGAAGAGATTCCGAGCACACTCAGAGGACTGGACCGCTATGCTGCGCGCAAGCAGATACTGGCCCAACTGGAAAGCGAAGGACTTTTAGTCCAGACAGACGCCCACAAGCTGATGGTGCCGCGTGGCGATCGTTCCCAGGCGGTCATTGAACCCTATTTGACGGATCAGTGGTATGTGAAAGTGGCACCACTGGCTGAACCCGCCATCAAGGCCGTAGAAGAAGGCCGGATTCGCTTTGTGCCGGAAAACTGGAACAAAACCTATTTTGACTGGATGAACCGGATTGAAGACTGGTGTATTTCCCGGCAGCTCTGGTGGGGACACCAGATTCCGGCCTGGTATGGCCCCGACGGGCACATATTTGTCGCACGCCACGAAGAGGAAGCCCATAGTCAGGCCAGCCGCCATTACGGGATGCCCGTGGTCCTCGAACGGGATCCCGATGTGCTCGACACCTGGTTCAGCTCCGCCCTCTGGCCATTTACAACTCTTGGCTGGCCGGAAAAAACACCGGATCTCGCGCGCTTTTATCCGGGTAGCGTTCTCGTTACCGGATTCGACATTATTTTCTTTTGGGTCGCACGCATGATCATGATGGGTTTACGCTTCATGGATGAAGTACCCTTCCAGGAAGTGTACATCCATGGCCTGGTCCGCGATGCCGAAGGCCAGAAAATGAGTAAATCCAAGGGCAACGTGCTGGATCCCATCGATTTGATCGATGGAATCAGCCTGGAAGATCTGGTTGCCAAACGCACCAGGGGACTCATGCAGCCGCAAATGGCTGCCAAAATCGAAAAATCCACGCGCAAGGAATTTGCCGAGGGGATTCCCGCCTTCGGAACTGACGCCCTGCGTTTTACCTTTACTGCTCTGGCCACCCAGGGTCGGGACATCAAATTTGATTTGAAACGCGTGGAAGGTAACCGTAATTTCTGCAACAAACTCTGGAATGCCGCGCGTTTTGCCATGATGCAGGTTCCCGAAATCAGCCTGCTGCACGGCGAGAGAGAACTGATGGCCCCGGAACGCTGGATTATCGGACGCCTGCAGCACTGTGAAGCAGTAGTAAATACTGCCATTGATCAGTATCGCTTTGCCGATGCTGCCCACGCACTGTACCAATTTTTCTGGAATGATTACTGCGACTGGTACATTGAACTCTGCAAACCGGTGCTGCGTGAAGACAGCCCGTTTACGGCGGCGCAGCAATGCGGAACCCGCAACACTCTGTTGCGGGTACTGGAAGCCGGTTTACGTCTGCTGCATCCGGTGATGCCGTTCATCAGTGAAGAACTCTGGCAGCGCATTGCACCCATGCTCGACAAAGGCGGTAGCAGCATTGCCGTAGCGCCCTACCCCATAGCCGATCTGCAACGTGTGGATCCCGAGGCCGATGCCGATACGGAATGGCTCATCAATGCCATTCGCGCCGTACGCTCCGTTCGTGGTGAGATGGACATCCCGCCCAGCAAATTACTGCCAGTTTTGTTGCAAGGCGGCGTTGCCCGGGATCGTACCCGTGCAGAGCACTACCAACACTGGCTGTTTGCCCTGGCCCGTTTAATCAGTCTGGAATGGCTGTCAGACAGCGAAGAAGCCCCCCCGGCCGCTCTGCAACTGCTGGGAGATCTGAAAGTCCTGGTCCCTCTGGCCGGGGTCATAGATGTGGGTGCCGAGCGCGCACGTCTGCACAAGGAACAGCAACGTCTGGAATCCGACCGGGGTAAGACCCTCGGTAAACTGGGCCAGGAAAGTTTTCGTAGCCGTGCTCCCGCCGAAGTCGTCGCCAAGGAAGAAGAGCGTTTGCGGGAAATTGAAGCGGCCCTGCAGCAACTGGAGGAACAGGCAGCACGACTGGAGTTGCTCTGAACATGGCGGATTCCGAGTCTCGCCAAACACATTACTACCCCCTCGAACTGCTCTTTGGCAAGGTCTTTTCGCCTTTCGAGCAGTTTTTGCGACGCGCGACAGCAGGTGGAATTATTCTCATTGTCGCGACACTGCTGACCCTGTTCCTCAGCAATTCCCCCTGGCATCAGTCCTATCACCTGTTTTGGGAAAATCATTTCGGCATCCATTGGGGTCATTGGATACTCGACCAGAGTCTGCACCACTGGATCAATGACGGACTGATGGTCGTGTTCTTTTTTGTGGTCGGTCTGGAATTAAAACGGGAATTTATGGTAGGAGAATTATCTTCCCTACGGGACGCAGCCCTGCCCATTATTGCCGCAGGGGGCGGGATGCTGGTACCTGCACTGATATATCACCAAATCAATCCCAGCGGGCCTGCCGCCGAAGGCTGGGGAATTCCCATGGCCACAGACATTGCCTTTGCCATTGGCATCCTAGTTTTACTGGCCTGGCGGATCCCGCGTAACCTGATTGTATTTCTGACCGCTCTGGCTATTGCCGATGATCTTGGCGCGGTACTGGTCATTGCTATTTTTTACACTCCATCACTGAATGTTTCGGCATTGATCATCGCCGGCTTGATTCTGCTGGCCTTGATTCTGCTTAACCAGAGTGGCGTTCGCAAAGTTCTGCCTTACCTGATTCTGGGGCTGCCTTTCTGGTATTTTGTGATGCTCTCCGGCATTCATGCCACGGTCGCCGGCATTCTGCTCGCCTTCACCATCCCTGCACGGGGACGGGTTCGTCCTGACCAACTGGCGGACACCCTCAGCGCCCGCAGTGAAAACCTGCGCGATACCATCATTCACAGCAAACGGCTTGATCCGCTGGTCAACGGCAAGCTCGCGGGCATCATTCAAAGCATTGAACACAGCAGTGCCGAGGCCATTGCCCCGCAACAACATCTGGAACATCGCCTCCAGCCCTGGGTAACTTTTGCCGTGATTCCCATTTTTGCGCTGGCCAATGCCGGCATCAATTTCGCCCACATCAGCATTGAAATGCTGCTCAGCCGGGTCACGTTGGGTATTTTACTGGGACTGGTGCTCGGGAAATTTGTCGGCATTTCCCTGGCAAGCTGGCTGGCCATCAAAATCAGAATGGCCCGCATGCCCAGCGGGGTGAGTTGGCCCCATCTTCTTGGTGCTGCCGGTCTGGCCGGGGTCGGCTTCACCATGTCTCTATTTATCAGTGACCTGGCCTTTAAAGATGCATTGCTGGTAGAAGAAGCCAAGTTGGGCATTTTACTGGCTTCATTGACTGCCGCCTGCGCAGGATTAATCTGGCTGTTTTGGGTAGGCAGCAAAACCAAGGAGTTGGAATGATTCCTGAAGACCTCATAGATGTCGTCAAACAGGCCCTTCGCGAAGACCTCGGGAGCGGTGATCTGACCGCTGCACTCATTCCCGAAGCGCAGACACTCCAGGCCCGCATCATCAGTCGTGAGCCGGGGGTTCTCTGTGGACAACCCTACGCCACGGCCACGTTTGCGGCACTTTCCAAGCAACTGAAGCTACACTGGGAGGTTGCTGAAGGGAGCGCCGTCGCCGCCGATCAGGTGCTGTGCCACCTCGAAGGCCCAGCCCGCGCCCTCCTCAGCGCCGAGCGTTGCGCCCTGAACTTTCTCCAGACCCTGTCGGGCACCGCAACGGCCGTGCATCATTTTGTAGAATTGCTGAAGGGCAGCAGGACCCGCCTGCTGGACACCCGCAAGACCATACCCGGCTTACGTCAGGCACAAAAATATGCGGTGCGTGTGGGTGGCGGGCACAACCATCGGCTGGGGCTGTTTGACGGGATTCTCATCAAGGAAAATCACATTGCCGCCTGTGGTGGCATTACGGCGGCGCTGAGTGCTGCCAGGTCCCTTGCTCCGGCCCTGACCCGCACCGAAATTGAGGTGGAAAATCTGGAACAACTCGAAGAAGCTTTGGTGGCAGGGGCGGACATGATCCTGCTCGATAATTTCGGGCTGGAATCCCTGCGCCAGGCCGTGCAGAGAGTGGCCGGAAAAATTCCTCTGGAAGCTTCGGGGAATATGGGCCTCCACAACATAGCCGCTGTGGCCGCTACCGGCGTCGATTTTATCTCTGTCGGCAGTCTTACCCGGAATTTACAGAGCCTGGATTTATCCCTGCGCTATTTTTAGCTCAGGCGCGGGCTTCTGCATCCAGGCTGCGCAGCGTCTCATCGGCGCCCGCAGCAGCGGTCAGGTCAGCGACATTTTCCTTGGTGAAAAATCCCTGAAAACCACCAAAACGCTGCACGTATTCAATAATCAGGGAAGAGTGCTCGGAAGCACTGGAAAAAATCTGTTTCAAGCCTTCCTGCTCCGAACCGATGACCTGCAACAGAAACTTCTGCCCGCAATTTCGCAGAGCGTCCACCACATAATCAATGTTGATCTGATCCTGGGTGCGTCCGTCTTGCACGCCCACGGCAATGTGATGAAGGCGGGGGCCAAAATTACGCACAAAGGCCTCGGTGGGCGAAGGCTGACCAATCAAATGATTGCAAAAATAAGGATGATTGGCAGCGGTAAACACCTTGGCAGGACTATTCAACACGTTTTCATAATGCACGCTTTTGGTAACATTGGTAGAAGAGTTCTGGTCGGGAATATCGTAAGAACCCCAGTAGTAATAACTGGACAGAGTCAGATATTCGAGAATGGCGGCTTCCCGGTTCTGACTGTATACCCGGGTTGCCAGATGATCGATGGGCAGCAGTAATTGCTCCAGACCCAGTTGTTCTCGTAACACTTTGGCTTGTTCAAAAGCCACCTGCATATCATCGCGAATGGAAGACACGCCGAGGGAATAAACGCGGATGTCATCATCAGGCCGTTCCCAGTAACCGACAATATTGTGGGTATAGGGAGAAGGTTTGACGATAACCATATTGCCCGGCAACTCCAGGTGCCGCACCTGCTCCTGATTAAAAAACCGAACTTCGCGGTTTTTTTGTACGGCAACTACTTCATGGAGATTTTTGACCTGAAAGACTTCTCCCATGTATCGCGAGTTGGGACGCTTGGCCCCCACTGGATACACCTCGTTCAGGCTGCGGAAAATACCATGCAGATTGGGATCTTTCACTTCACGAATCAACACATCTGGCGCATTCATATCAATGCGGAGAATGTGGGTGGAATGCTGATCGGTTTCGAGGGTGACCAGATAATTGTAAGGCGTCATCAAACACAATTCATGCACATAAGCGGCAGAATGTCCCGGCTCTACCGTAATCATCAGCGCATCGATGCGGCCAATATTTTCCGTAAGCCCCTGGCGATCGCGATCTTCCAACAGGCGCCCTAACCATTCTTCAAAAAAAGCCGAATTCTGCTTGTCACCCTGCCGCTGAAAATCTATTGATGCTTTCATCCACCACCCCGATTCGCCTTCACACGCTACTTGTCAGTTTAACGCGCTTAACTCATTTTCCCAAACCGGACGTATGCTTTATTGACAAGATACCGTTTGGTCGGTATCTTCCAAGCTTATGATGACTATGAGCCAACGTAAAACGCGCAATCCCGAACAGACCCGCAACGATCTTCTGGATGCTGCTTACCACGAAATTCTGGAATCCGGCTTTCAGGCTGCGAGTCTGGAGCGTATCCTCGCCAACACTTCTGTAAGCAAAGGGGCGCTTTATCATCATTTTGGTACCAAGCGCGATCTCGGGCTCGCGGTCATTGAAGAAGTGATCGGGCCGCAACTGGAAGAGCGCTGGTTTACCATGCTCGCCCAACACGATAACCCCATCATTGGTCTGTACAATCTCATTGCAGAGAAAATTTCCCAAGCGGATGAATCCGTTATTCGCTATGGTTGCCCGCTCAACAACCTGATTCAGGAAATGAGTCCTCTGGATGAATCCTTTCGGCAGGGTCTGCAAAAAATCATTGAACGTTGGGTAGAAGTCGTCACACAGGCACTCAAGGAAGGTCAATCCGCAGGTCAGGTACGTCAGGACTCGAATCCCGAGGATATCGCCCTTTATATTGTTGCTTCCATCGAAGGCTGTGTCGGGCTGGGCAAAAACGCCCAATCCATCGACGCCTACCAACGTTGCCTCCGGCAACTACAAGTTTATATTCAGTCTTTAGCGGTCTGATCCCGTAACAATCCCCCCTTCCCTTTTTTCATGCTCGAATAAGGAGGTAGAGTGATGTCTGAAATTCATTCCGAATGGCTACAACTGGAAAATGGTCCCCGCGCCTGGTACGCCCGCCCCGGCGGCAACGGCCCGCATCCTGGCGTCGTCATATTTATTGAAGCTTTTGGCGTAAACAGCCATTTTCAGGAAGTAGCCGAACGATTTGCCAAAGCGGGATACTGCGCCATCGTCCCCGATTTGTATCATGGCAAGGTGTACGAATATGCTGATTTTGAAAATGCGATCGGACATCTTAAAACCCTGAAAGATGATCTGGCCATGCAGGAAGCGGGGCTGGCCATTGCCGAACTGCAAAAACGTCCCGAAGTCATGAAGCACGCTATCGGCGCTGTCGGCTTTTGTATGGGCGGCCGCTTTGCGTTCATGGCCAATGCCGTACATGCCGACAAAATCGGCGCGTCCGTGGCCTTTTATGGCGGTGGCATTGCCCCGGATAAGGATCCGGCCGGACGCCAACCGCTCCTGCATCTGGTCGAGCAGATGCGCGCCCCGCTGCTACTCCTTTACGGGGCCGAAGATCAATCCATCACCCCGGAAGAACATGGACGCATTGCCGCAGCCCTCAGCACCGCCAAAAAGCGTTATACCCTGACGCTGTTCCCCGGTGCCCCTCACGGGTTTTTTGCCGACCCGCGTGACAGCTATCGTCCCGAAGCTGCCGCCGAAGGCTGGCGCCTTACCCTGGATCATTTCAGTCAGCATCTTGGAGGGCAGGCATGAGTCACAAACTGTTCACACCCTGGACCCTGCGCAGCATCACGCTGCGCAACCGCATTGTCGTCGCCCCCATGTGTCAGTACTCCACCCCGGACGGGGTAGCCGGTGACTGGCACATGGTTCACCTCGGCAGCCGCGCGGTGGGTGGCGCCGGACTGGTCATGGCCGAAGCCAGCGCTGTAAGTCCCGAGGGTCGCATTTCTCCGCGCGATCTGGGTATCTGGAACGACTCCCAAGCCGAAGCTCTGGCACCCATCGTCCGCTTCATGAAAAAACAGGGGGCCATAGCTGCCATACAAATTGCCCATGCCGGACGCAAGGCCTCTACTCAGGCCCCCTTTGCCGGCGGCGCACCTATCGCGCCTGATGCGGAACAGGGTTGGCAACCTTATGGCCCCAGCCCGCTGCCTTTCAGTCCGGCTCACACGGTACCCGAGGCCATGACTGCTCAGGATATCGAAAAGGTCCGCAAGGACTTTGTGGCTGCTACACAAAGAGCGCTCCATGCCGGATTTGAAGTCCTCGAACTGCACATGGCCCATGGCTACCTCCTGCACAGCTTTCTTTCGCCCATCAGTAATCATCGTGATGACGCCTATGGTGGCAGCCTCGAAAACCGGATGCGTCTGCCCCTGGAAATCACCGATGCCGTGCGCGCGGTCTGGCCCGACCATCTGCCTCTGTGGGTTCGCATTTCGGCCACAGACTGGGTACCCGGTGGCTGGGATCTGGAACAATCCGTCGCCCTGGCCAAGCAGTTGCAGGCAAGAGCTGTGGACGTTATTGACTGTAGCAGCGGCGGAATGACCCCTGATGCGGTCATTCCGGCTGGCCCTGGCTTTCAGACGCCCTTCGCACAACAAATACGCCAACAAACCGGATTACCCACTGTTGCCGTCGGACTGATTACCGAAGCCATGCAGGCCGAACATATTCTGCTTACAGAACAAGCCGATGGTATCGCCCTTGCCCGGGAATTACTCCGCAATCCTTACTGGCCCCTGCACGCCGCCCGTGAACTGGGAGTAGACTTGCCTTGGCCAGAACAATACGATCGGGCCAAATTGCGCTAAAACGTCGCTTATCTCTCCACAGGGAGGGGTTAAGTGAATCGCCGGGATGGGTTGCCATCCCGGTTTTTACATTCTGGAGCCACAGACTGATGCCTTCCCCCAAAAAACCGGTGACACTCTGGCCTTTGGCTGCACTGGCCCTGTTGTCCATAATCTGGGGATATAACTGGGTCGTCATGAAAGTCGCCATAAGCGACTGCCCACCCCTGCTGTTTGCCACTCTGCGCGTTTGGCTAAGTGTCATCGTCCTGATTCCCCTGATCATCTGGCTGAAAAGACCACTGCGGATGCCCTCAGCCCGCTATATCATTCCCTTCGGCCTGTTGCAAACCACCGGCTTTATTGGGCTTGCTCTCTGGGCGCTGGAATATGGCGGCGCCGGAAAAACGGCCATTCTGGTCTACATGATGCCGCTTTGGCTGATTGTGTTTGCCTGGCCTCTACTCGGCGAGAAATTGCACGGATTACAATGGCCCGCCGTGCTATTGGCCCTGTTGGGTCTGATTGCCATTCTGAAGCCCTGGAGTTTCGACGGCGAATGGACTGGCAGCGTGATTGCACTGATTTCAGGCATTTTGTGGGCCAGTTCCGCCCTCTGGCAAAAGCGTTATGCGCCCCCCGACATGGATTTATTCAACAGTACTTTGTGGCAAACCATTTTCGGCGGACTCGGGCTGATTGTCATGACCTTGTTTATTGACCCGCTGACGGTTCATTGGACACCCGTATTTGTCGGTGCCCTGCTTTATAATGCTATTCCCGGTACTGCTCTGGCCTATTTTCTCTGGGCCTACGCCTTGCAGAAACTGCCCTCGGGAATCGCGGGCATGGGCACCCTGGCAGCGCCGCTGATTGGCGTCGTTGCCGCCTGGCTGCAATTGGGAGAAACTCCGGGAGGCTGGGAAGGTGTGGGAATGGTCTGCATTTTTGTCGCACTGGCTTTGGTCAGCTGGCAACACCTGCGCCCCCGTGAACAGGAAAACGCTATTTTGCCAACGGGTCAGGAATAAATCGAAAATTTTGGATGTTAAAGTCCCTTTCGCGTCTGCTCTTATTCCAGCATTTTGCGCAATTGCTGACCAGTTGCACGCTTCACCGGTTTTCCATCCACAGGCGAAGCGGGACTGCGCCGGTCTTCATCCAGCGCAAAAATGACCAGACGAATCTCCGTGTCTGCGTAGTCAATTTTCAGGCAGGGATAATCTTGCGCCGGGGCATCGCCAAAATGCAGGCGCTGCCAGCTTTCTTCATAGGGCGTTTTCTGATCCATCAAAAAGAAAATGACCGTCTCAGGGGCATCCGCAAATAAATGCAGGGTAATTGCCGCATGGCGCGTAGCCGTACCATTCAACACCGGGCCGGTCAGACGCGGCTGAAACACCTCCAGCCACTGCATGGCTTTCAGCGCCCGCTCGCGCAGTTCGCGCAAATCCACCGCATGGGCAGGTCCGTGAAAAAGCTGCAGGCGGGCATGTAATTCCGATTCTATCTCACTATTATTCGGCCAGTGGTGCTGAGCATCCCCCCCCGCACCCAAACGCCGCGCCGCTTTTTCCTTGGCCACCCGAAAATCCACGACGCCCTCCTCCGCCATGATCCGCGCCGACTCCACAGCCAGCAAACGGCGTAAACGATGGGGTTGCTGTGACTTGCTCATGCTCGGTACTCCGATGATTGTCGCCAGAGACTATTCCGCATAAGATAGCGCGTA
This sequence comes from Acidithiobacillus albertensis, assembly GCF_001931655.1. Lineage (NCBI taxonomy): Bacteria > Pseudomonadati > Pseudomonadota > Acidithiobacillia > Acidithiobacillales > Acidithiobacillaceae > Acidithiobacillus > Acidithiobacillus albertensis. The sequence goes on from NZ_MOAD01000001.1 coordinate 1,577,981, forward strand.
AGCGAGAGTGGCGGAATTGGTAGACGCACTGGATTTAGGTTCCAGCGCCGCACGGCGTGGGAGTTCGAGTCTCCCCTTTCGCACCAAATACAGGGTTAGCCGCGCCAGTCAAAAAACTGCCCGCCCTCAGAGCGTCATATACCAGGACGAAGCGCGCTTTGGGCGGATCAGTCTATGCGGACGTATCCCCCCTCAGGATGGACGTAGGATTTGCTGGCCCAGTCCATAAATCACTTTTTCAGAAGTACCCTTGGATGTAATCCATCTCAGGAGATGTCCATATTTGATAGGCCAGCAATTTTCGCTGCCTTCGCCAGATCGGCATCCAGCGTAGCCAAAGGCAAGCCTTTACGCAAAGCCAATTCCAGATAGGCGGCGTCGTAGGAAGACAACTTGAAGCGTCTGGCTAGATTTAAAGTGTCGCTCAAAGCGTGTGTCACCATCGCTTGATCGGTCATGATGTTGAGCCGCTCCAGGATGGCAATGAAATATCGCGAGTTCACCTCGGTGACTATACCCTTGGACTCTAACTTGGCGATGAAATTAGCCACTTCAAGCGACCATAATGGGGGTACCAGAGCCTGCGATTCCTTCAGTCTCCTGAGAACCGCACGGGCATAATCAACACCCGCCGGATTAGTTTCAGGCACCAACCAGATCATGGCGACAGAAGCATCCAGAACAAAACTCACGCACGGCCCTCGTTGATGAGCGCCTTAACATCAACGGCACCAACCAGGTTGTTATTGGTCTGCATAAAGGAGAGCATATCATCGACAGCGGTCACGGTATCCTGATGCAAATTGCATTCTGCGGGCACAAGATCAGCTACGGCCTCGCCACGTAAAGTAATGGTGTAGCGGTTACCAGCCTGGACGCCGCGCAGCAACTCCGGCAGTTTTGTCTTTGCTTCATAGGATCCGACTTCGATGTTCATGAAAAACCTCCCGCGAATACAGACCAGCATATAGACTGGTCGCTTTTATTGCAAGTTACAGACAAGTTAAATAAAGGGAACCTCGAATAACAAAGTTTCGCGAAGCAAGACTAACAGGGCCTTAGCTCGACTGCATACATTACTTTGTGGTGACGGGATACCAACAGGAGGTTTTTGGAGTTCACTTGGGCGAGTTTTGGGCAAAGTGCCAGAAATCAGTGTGCAACCAGCACTGCAATTCATTTATTTGCTGGAGGTTGAGTTGATCAGACCAGCGGGTTGTCAATCCGATGGTCTGAATAATAGTCGTTACAGAGTAACGAAAAGGCGCGACTGATCACGTGTTCTCAAAACCTGCCATGTAGAGTATGAAATCAAGCCTGAACCGCCGCCTCGCCCGCGATCTGGAAATTGATTTAGCCGGAGCCGTCCTGGCGGTAGATTTACTGGAAAGCTTGCGACATTAGTTTCGACCCAGGCGGAATAACTCAGAAGGCAGAACATGACCCAACATGGCAAGAACAATCAATACTAAACCCCATTGTGCCAATGTGCCTGGAAGCGCCTCACCCAGCCAAAATATCGATCCTAAAACTGCAAACAATACTTCCCCAGCTTGGGTAGCCTCCACGGCAGCAAGACGATCAGGCCAAGGGTACATTGAGCGGGTTGCATAATAGAACAGCCCCGTAGCCACGACACCAGAGCTGACAGCAATCAGCGCAGCAAGGCCAACCTGCTGCAACGGGGGCCAGCCGTACTCAGTCTGCCCCCAAATACCCAAAACACACCAAAATGGCAGACTGCCGATGGTCATCCCCAGCATGCGGTCCATGGAACCCACAGCCGGATCTATTCTGCTGATAATCATCCGATTACCCAAGGGATAGGCAAAACAGGCCAGCAGTACCGGTAGAGCAATAAACAAGCTATCATGAAAAGTCGTTGTCATGAGATGATCCCACAAAATCAATAGCACCCCAAACAGCATTGCCAGTGATATGACAAAAGAACGCCAGGGAAAGCGTCTTGGACATGTTTCCGAATCGTGATTCCGACTGATCAATCCATCCAAGAGCATTCCGGCAAGAATCGTAATTTGCCATAATCCCGCAACTAACCAAGCTGGCCCATAAAAAGCGGCTAAGGTCAAAGGTGCATAAAAAAGACCAAAACCCACCGTTCCCCAAAGCATCCAAAGTATGGGGCGCTTTTTCAGTGAATCCAGCAACGGTCGCTTATTTTTTACAAACAGGAATATAACCAAAAGAATGGGCAGTGTGATCAAATAACGTAGGGAAGCAGACCATTGCCAACTGTAACCAGCGTTGTCCAGAGCTTTATTCAGTACAAAGGTCACACTGAAAAATAAGGATGAAAGTAATCCCGCGCTGATCGCCAGAGAAAATGAATGCTTGAATTTTTTATCAAACACTTTCCACCCTTTTACCTATTGATATTATTAACTCTTTTTAACAGACGCAATGCATCATTATGTCTCATGGGCCGGACTGGTCTAGTCCTCAACCCTTTGATTGAACCGGACCAGCCTGCTGACTGGTCCGGGCCTGTATGAGACAAAAAGCAGAGGCCACTCATTTTGTGCTGGATCAAAACAGCTCCAGGCGGTACTTGATGCGGTCTATGCGTTCACTCAGACGATCCACTCGCACACTGATGGTGGCTGTGTTCTCTTTGTTATGGGCAATGTCCCGGCGCACACTCGCAACACTGACCTCCAAGGAACCTAAACGGGTCACCACTTCTTCCAGTTTTCGCTCAATGCGATCTTGCCCGACCTGAAAGCGTTTAATGAATAGCATGAATAAAGCTTCAACCAACCTCACGCAGCAAAAACCTCGGATCAGGCAAGCACAGCGCCGCTCCCGCCCGCGTCAGCCGTTGGCTGTCATGAACGCCGCAAAGTACCCCTAAAGGCAGCACTCCTGCAGCTACTGCCATTTCCATATCATGGACGGTATCCCCGACCATGACGGCGGCTTCGGGTGCCAACGCGTAATGATCCAGGAGCTGTTCGAGCATCAGGGGATCGGGCTTGGAACGGGTTTCGTCCGCACAACGACTGGCACTGATGCGTGCCGCCAGGTGCGGGTTTTCGTTCAGCACCTTGTCCAGACCACGGCGCGCCTTGCCCGTTGCCACGGCAATTTCAAAACCGGCATCCGCCAGGGCAATGACCGTCTGTTCCACGCCAGGAAAAAGTGGCATATCGACTGCCGGGGTGGCAAAAAAGCAATTCCGGTACCCCTCCAAAATGCGGGAACGCAAGTTTTCGTCCGCATCGGGGGCGAGAACCGCCAGCGCATCACCAAGGCCTAAGCCAATAATTTCCTTATATTGCTCTTCACCGCGATCGGCCAGTCCGGCATAGGCGAATGCATGGGCGAGGCATCGGCAAATAGTGGGAATGCTGTCCATCAAAGTGCCGTCCCAGTCGAAAATAATCAGACGGCGATCCTGCAGCACGGGATTCATGATTTGGACTCCTGACGTAATTGCTGAAGTAATCCTTCCATCTCTGCAGGCAACGGAGCCTGGATATGCATGGGCTGCTGATCACGAGGATGCGTAAAACGAATGCTGACCGCGTGCAGGAACAGGCGGCGCAAACCCAGACTGCGCATGCGCTGATTGAAAGCCGCGTCGCCATATTTTTCATCACCCGCCACCGGGTGTTCTATGGCCTGTAGATGAACCCGGATCTGGTGAGTGCGCCCGGTATCCAGATCGGCCTGCAATAAAGCCGCACCTGGGAAATGCTCCAGCAACGTAAACCGCGTATGTGCGGGTTTGCCGTCGACCGGATCCACCCGCACCATGCGTTCTCCCGATTGCAGGGTGTTTTTGCGCAAGGCCAAGCGCACAGAGCGCGTTTTGTCTTTCCAGTCACCCAGGGTCAGGGTTAGATATTGTTTTTCCATCTGCCCCTGGCGCAAGGCCTCATGCAGCGCCCGCAATGCCGAGCGCTTTTTGCTGAGCACCAGACAACCGGAAGTATCGCGATCCAGGCGATGCACCAGTTCCAGTTCGCGGGCTTCAGGCCGCAGTTGGCGCAGGGCTTCAATAATTCCCCAGCTCAAACCGGAACCGCCATGAACTGCGAGACCACTGGGTTTGTTCAGTACCAGCACATGGCTGTCTTCAAAAAGAACCGCCGATTCCAGTTGTCCGCGCAGATGGGCAGGAAGAATGGCCGGATCACTCGGCTCAGCAACGCGCACCGGCGGCAGGCGCAGCACATCGCCAACAGCAATGTGGTAATGTGGCCGCGCCCGGCCTTTATTGACCCGCACTTCGCCACTACGAAGGATTTTGTAGATGTGGGAACGGGGCACGCCCTTCATGACCCGCAGGAGGAAATTGTCGAGACGCTGGCCCGCATCCGCATCGGTCACCAGCCACTGTCGCACTCCGTTTTCCGCCATATTTTCACCGCCCCTGCATTTTTTCGATTGCGATTCTATTCTTTTATGGCATATATTGCGACTGAGGACGCTGCGCTAACAGAGTGCGGCCCCCATTTTAGCATCGAAGGGCAAGCCTTTCGGTCCCAATTACAAACGCTGCGCTCCCCGGCCTGCTTGATTGAGCATGTGGGTTGAGCGCCGGAGAAAGAAGAACTTATGAAAAGGATGTTGATTAACGCTACCCATGCAGAGGAGTTGCGGGTGGCTTTGGTAGATGGTCAAAAACTCCTCGACCTGGATATTGAACGCGCCTACAAGGAACAAAAAAAGAGCAACATCTACAAGGGCAGAATCACCCGCGTAGAGCCCAGTCTGGAGGCGGCTTTTGTCGATTATGGGGCCGAACGTCACGGCTTTCTGCCGCTCAAGGAAATTGCCCGGGAATACTTCCAGCAGCAGGAATCCGGCCAGGGCCGCAAACGTATTCAAGAGCTGATTCGCGAAGGTCAGGAAGTCATTGTTCAGGTGGACAAGGAAGAGCGCTCCAGCAAGGGTGCTGCCCTCACCACCTTCGTCAGTCTGGCCGGTCGCTATCTGGTCCTGATGCCCAATAATCCCAGGGCGGGCGGCGTTTCCCGACGCATTGAGGGCGATGATCGCACCCAGATTCGTCAGCACCTTCAACTTCTCGATATTCCCGAAAATATGGGTGTTATTGCCCGTACTGCCGGTATTGGTCAAGAACTTGAGGCGCTGCATCGTGATCTCGAATATCTGAAACAAATCTGGCAGGCCATTGTCGATACAGCCGCACCCCGTGCCGCCCCTTTTCTGATTTACCAGGAAGGAAATGTGGTCGTCCGGGCCCTGCGCGATCATTTTTCGGAAGATTTTGGTGAAGTCCTCATTGATGAGGAAGGGGCCTATAACGCTGCCGTACAGTTTATGGGCGCCATGATGCCGAAAATGGTGCACCGCCTGAAACATTACGATAACGACGTGCCCCTCTTCAGCCGCTATCAAATTGAACAGCAGATTGAATCGGCATTCAGTCGGGAAGTGCGGCTGGAGTCGGGCGGAGCCATTGTCATTGATCATACCGAGGCACTGGTTGCCGTGGACGTCAATTCCGGCCGCTCCACCAAGGGTCAGGATATTGCCGAAACCGCTTTCCGTACCAATCTGGAAGCGGCGGAAGAAATTGCTCGTCAAATCCGTCTGCGGGATCTGGGCGGCCTGATTGTGGTGGACTTCATTGATATGGAGTCTCCTAAACATCAACGTGAAGTGGAAGGCAAGCTCAAGGAAGCCCTCAAGCTGGATCGGGCGCGCGTACAGCTCGGCCGTATTTCCCGCTTTGGTTTGATGGAAATGTCTCGGCAGCGGCTGGGAGCCAGTCTGGAAGAAGCGTCTTCGGAACCCTGCCCGCGTTGTAATGGTACGGGTCAGATTCGCGGCTGTGAGGCAACCAGCATGCATGTGCTGCGCTTGCTGCAGGAAGAATGCATGAAACCCGGGCCGGCTGAAGTACAGTGTGAAGTACCGGTAGATGTGGCTGTCTATCTGCTCAACGAGAAACGTCTACCGATTCTCGAACTTGAGGCAAAAACAGAAACCCGCATTGTCATTATTCCCAAGCCGGAGTTGGTTACACCGCACTACAACATTGAGCGCACCCGCATGGAGGCGAGCGCCACGCGGACTTTGCCACAAAATCTGAACAATGCTTTACCCGCACGTCCCAGCCGCCCTGGTACCGAATCTGCGGCGCTCAGTCCGCTGACTGCGCCACCACCGCCCGACGTGCTTCCCCCGCTCCGCACTCCGGCGCCAGCAGCCAAAAGCAAAAATACTGGCAGCAGCAACAAGGCTGCCGCGCCCGAAGAGGGGATTCTCGCCCGTCTGGTACGCGCTTTGGTATCGCGTTATGTCCCGGTGGACGCAGCTACCTTTCTGGCAGAAAGTAATGGCGGTGAAACGCCGCCTGCTCCTGAAGAGGAAATAGTCGAAGAAAATTCCGGCGAAGAAAACCGGGGCCGCCGTCGGCGGCGCGGAGGTCGGCGGGCCAGAGCCCGGCGTTCGACCCAGGGTAATCCAGGAGAGAACGAAAACGCTCAGGAAATGGAGGCCGGGGAAACCACACCGGAAACCACTCATGCAGCGCCTAAAGCAGCAGCCAAAACGCCGGCAAAGCCTGAACAGCCGGCGCCGCGTGAACTGCTGATCTATCCCGGGCCGGTTCCTGCCACGGACGACTGGCATCAAATGCTGGTAGCCACTCCGGTGAGCACAGCAGTGCTTAGTGAGAGTCTCGCTACCGAGCCTGCTGGCATTGCAGCTGTCAAGGAAGCGCCAGCGGAAGCTCATGAAGAAACCCGGGCGGAAACATTGGAAGCAGTGGAGATACAGCCTGATTCAGCCCCTGAAACCACGAGCTCCATAACAGAGTCCGTCCAGTCCTCTGATTCTGAAGCAGAAGAGCTCTCTGCAGAGCCAGTGACTGCGCTGGCGGAACCTTCTGCCACCGGGAGCTCTTCATCAGCAGCGACGGTAACCAGTCCTGAAGACTGGCATTTGCCGCTGTTTACTGAAACGGCAGCAACAGCGGCTGTTTCAGTAGGGGACGTTGCAGAAAGTGTTGAAGACCCCGGTCAGCAGTCCCTGCCGCTTAACGACGATTAATTCGTAAAGCGGCTACTGCTCGGCAATTCAGGCTCCCTGCCGTCGCCAACTGGTACCGGCAGGGCCATCTTCCAGAATAATCCCTGCAGCAGCCAATTCCGCACGAATGGCATCTGCACCCGCGAAATCTTTTTTCTGGCGGGCGGCAAGGCGGGCCACTATGCGCTCTTCAATCCAGGCATTATCGCTTTCATTGGAACCCCGGAAATAGCTTTCCGGGTTTTCCTGCAATATTCCCAGCATGGCTGCCAACTCGCGCAGGAGGGTGGCCAAGGGTGCGGCAACTTCGCTTTGCTCATCTCGCAAGCGATTGATTTCCCGGGCAAGATCAAAAAGGGTGGCGAGCGCCGCCGGAGTATGGAAGTCATCACTCATGGCGTTATGAAAGCGCTCCCACCATTCACTGCCCAATTCGGGCACAATTTGGCGCGCTGGCATGCCGCGCAGCGCCGTGTACAGGCGCGTCAATCCGGCACGGGCCTGCTCCAATCCTTCTTCACTGTAATGCAAGGGACTGCGATATTGGCTGGAAAGAATAAAAAAGCGCAGCACTTCGCCTGAAAAAAGAGGCAGAAGCTCGCGCACCGTTAAAAAATTATTCAAGGACTTGGACATTTTTTCGTCATTGATGCGCACAAAGCCGTTATGCATCCAGTAGTGGGCGAAGGCGCACCCTGCCCCCTGGGATTGGGCAATTTCATTTTCATGGTGCGGAAACTGCAAATCGGCGCCGCCACCATGAATGTCAAAAGTGCAGCCCAAGGCATCTGCAGACATGGCCGAACACTCTATATGCCAGCCGGGCCGACCTTCACCCCAGGGTGAAGACCAGGAGGGTTCATCGGGCTTGGCCGCTTTCCAGAGGGCAAAATCCAGGGGATCGCGTTTATCTTCGCCCAACTCCACGCGCGCGCCCGAATTGAGTTCATCTATGGATTTACCCGAAAGCTTGCCATAGTCAGGGAAACTGCGCACGGCGTAATACACATCGCCGTTGGCAGCTGCATAGGCATGTCCCCGTTCAATCAACTCGGCAATCATGTTTTGCATGGCACCCACATGCTCCGTAGCACGCGGCTCCAGGTCCGGCTTCTGGCAGAGCAAGGCGGCTTCATCGGCATGCATGGCCTCAATGAAACGCGCGGTCAGCGCCTGAATAGACTCGCCCTGCTCCAGCGCACGACGGATAATCTTGTCGTCAATATCGGTAATATTACGCACATAGGTCACTTTCATGCCCCGTGCCCGCAAATAACGCACTACCGTATCAAAAGTGACCATGACCCGGGCGTGACCCAGATGACAGTAGTCATAGACTGTCATGCCACAAACATAAATACCCACCTGCCCCGGCGTTGCCGGTTCCAGAATGGTCTTGTCACGCTGCAGGGTGTCGTAAAGAGTGATGGACGGCAGGGATGGCGACATTAATTTCTCGCTTCAGATAATACGCTGGCGGCAGTAAGCAGGCGCTGTTGCGCGCGCACCATACCGATTAAAGGCAGGAGGGCTGCCAGTTCAGGACCATGACTGCGTCCGGTCAAGGCTGCCCGCAGGGGCATAAACAAAGATTTTCCTTTTAATCCGCATTCCTGCTGCAGGGTTTTCGTCCAGATCTTGTAATCTCCAGCCGACTGCTGGAGGTGCATCGCGGCCAAAGGCCAGAATTCTGCAGGCGTTTCCGCAAGGGCGACAAGGGCCGTGTCTTCTTTTTCCAAGGCAGCGAATGCCTCATCGGCGAAACAACGTATTAGCCAATCCACGGCGTCTTCGGGAAACAGCACGTTGGCGCGCACTGCGGCGACAAACTGTATTTGCAGATTTTCATCTTCACTAACAGCCTTCAAAATTTTTTCCCATAATCCATTTTCAATATCAGATAGGTTGGCGGCAAGCAGACGCTTCCATTGCTGTGCATCGTTCAACGCATGCTGCAGATCCCACCACTCCCAGAGCTGTGTGTCACTCAACGCCTGTAGTGCCAGACGCTGCCAATGTTGAAGCTGAACGTCATCAAAATGCCCCGGCGCACGACTTATTTTTTCCACCGAAAAGCCCGCAGCCAGCGTCTGATCATCCAGCAAGTCATTTTCCGCATAATGGTGACCGAGACGGGCCAGATAATTGCGCGCAGCCTCCGGTCGATAACCCTGAATTTGCAAATCACGCAAACTGGCCGCGCCGTGACGTTTGGACAAAGGCTGACCATCACTACCCAGCAGAAGGGGCAGATGGGCATATTCGGGAACGGGCAAATCCAACGCCTGCAAAATCAGAATCTGACGCGGGGTATTGCTGAGATGATCCTCTCCGCGCAACACCAGATTCACCCCCATCAGGGCGTCATCCAGCGCATTGGCGAAGAAAAAGGCCGGACTGCCATCACTGCGGCGAATGACAAAATCACCCAGATCAGCCAGGGCATAGCTGCGCTCACCCCAGACCCGGTCGGGTACGGTCAACATTCCCGAGTCGGGTACCCGATAGCGCAACACCGGCTGAATACCCCTGGCTTCTAGATCGCGGCGCTGCTCCACACTCAGATGCCGGCACCGTCCGCCATAGCGCGGTGCCTTGCCGGAAGCCCGTTGCACCGCCCGTTCTGCGGCCAGATCCTCGGCACTGCAATAGCAGGGGTAGGCCTGCCCCGCTAACAGTAGAGTTTCGTAGTATTGATGATAAATATCCAGGCGTTCCATCTGCCGGTAAGGACCCACCGGGCCGCCTATGTCGGGGCCTTCATCCCAGTTCAGACCCAGCCAGCGCAGGTCTTCCAGCAGGGCTTTTTCATACATTTGCGGTGAGCGGGACTGGTCCGTATCTTCCAGCCGCAGAACAAAACGGCCCGCAACAGCCCGTGCTGCCAACCAGGCAAACAAGGCGGTGCGGGCGTTTCCCAGATGAAGATAGCCGGTGGGGCTAGGGGCGAAGCGACTCTTTAGATTCATGGTGGTATAGTATTGCGCCATAAGCCGTCTCGCAATGACAAAACGGCAACAGGATACTTGGTAAAAGGCAGTCTCCTCTCTCTTTTGCCAAGCATTCAGGAAATGGAAGAAATAGCATGGCTCAAACTGGCAGCCCCCGTGCGCGTGGCAAGGCACCCAAACGTCCTCGTTATGGACGCTGGATTTTGTTGATCATCGCGCTGATCATCATCAATATTTTCATTGGGATCAGCATTTATGTGTATCGCATCTGGGAAACCCTGCCGCCCGTTCATGAGCTGAAAGAATGGCATCCCGATGAACCTCTGCGGATTTATGCTGCGGACGGGTCGTTGCTCCAGGAAGTCGGTCCGCAAATGCGCTATGCCCTGCCGATTGACCAGATTCCGGTCAAATTGCAGGAATCTTTCATATCTGCAGAGAACGCCCGTTTTTACAGTAATAATCCACTGTACTATCCGGTCAGCTATCCGGGCATCATACGTGCGGCGCTGGTCGACCTGATCCATATGTCTCCTGTACAGGGGGCCAGCACCATCCCCGAGCAGGTTGCCCGTAATTTTTATCTTACACCACAAAAAACCATCACCCGTAAAATTGCGGAAATTTTACTGGCTTACAAACTGGCGGACCACTTCAGTCACAAACAGATTCTGGAACTGTATCTCAATAAAATTTATCTGGGTCAGGGGGCCTACGGCGTTCAGGCTGCCGCCCGCACGTATTACGGCAAGAGTGTCGAACAACTGACATTGGGGGAAATGGCCACCATTGCCGGACTCCCGCCAGCACCCTCGGTACTGAATCCAGTCATGAATCCGGATCTTGCAAAAAAACGCCGCGCTTATGTTCTGAAACGTCTGGTCAATCGCGGTTATATTACCAGGGCTGAAGCCGCTAAGGCCAATGCTGAACCTGTTCTATCCCGTTTCCATGCCCAGGCTTCGGATAGTGCTCCTTACGTCACCGACTGGATCGCAAGCTGGCTGACCCAGCAATTTGGCAGTGATTTCACCTATCGCTCAGGACTCAAGGTCTACACCAGCATCATTCCCAAAGATCAGATTGCCGCCAACGAAGCCGTAGCCGTAGGACTGGAAAACTACGATATGGGACTTTCCAGCATGGACCCGAAAATCTATCGTGGGCCTGTTGCCCGTTTGAGTGGCGATGCCCTGCAAACGGCCCTTACCGGAAAGCGTCCCGATGCCCTCCCGCCTCATGACCCGGCCAACCTGAGATGGGGGGTAGTCATCACTGCCAATAGCAAAACGGCTACGGTTTCACTGGAGGGCAAGAAAAACATCAACATGACCCTGCGTGATGTACGCTGGGCCCGTCTGCGTTTCAACAGTCCCCTGCCCAGTCAGGTCGATAGTGTTTTACATAGTGGCGACCTGATCTGGCTGCGTCCCTACGTTCATGCGATGACCGCTGGTGCCGGGCAGGAATGGGGTGCCAATGTCTGGTCTTCCGCTGGAAAGGATCCGGGATGGCAGCTTACCCAGATTCCAAAGGTACAGGGCGCGCTGGTCAGTCTTGATAGTCGCAACGGCGCTATTCACGCGATGGTGGGCGGGTTCAGCTACGAACTCAGCCACTTCAATCGTGCGGTATTTGCCTATCGGCAACCCGGCTCAGGCTTCAAACCTTTTGTCTATGCAGCAGCCATGGATGCACCGGCACTGCTAGCATCCGGTCAAAGCACTTACATGACGCCCCAGACCCCCATACCGGATACCCCTCTGTCCATCACCCTGCCCGATGGGCAGGTTTATGCGCCGACCAACTACAGCAAGCAGTTCTCGAACACGCCCATACCGGTATGGTCCAATCTGGCGTACTCCCACAACGTGCCCAGTGTCCGCATTTTGATGGATATTGGCATACCTTACGCCGCCCAGTATGTGCAGCGCTTTGGATTTCCTGCCAAGCAGGTTCCAGAGGTACCTTCCATGGTTCTGGGTGCCGGAGATTACAGCCCGCTGCAAATGGCCAGAGCCTATTCGGTATTTTCCAGCGGTGGTTTTCTACCCCACCCTTATCTTATTACCAAAATCGTCAATGGTCGGGGAACCCAGATTTCCTTGCTGAACTGCCCCATGGGTTATGCTCCCCCACCCCAACAGACAGCCATACCGCCAGGCGTCGCCTATTTGATGACGCAAATGATGCAGCAGGTCATTAAAATTGGTACGGGTGTGGCAGCGCAAAGCCTCGGACGTAATGATATTGCCGGCAAAACCGGTACCACCAACAATGAAAACAACGCCTGGTTCAATGGGTTCAGTCCACGCATGACCACCAGCGTCTGGGTGGGTTATGACGACAACCATACCATGGGACGCTGGGCAGCCGGGGCACGTGAAGCATTGCCGATCTGGATTCACTTCATGCGTACCGCTATGGCGGGATATCCGGCGACGGGCTTTTTCCGTCCTCCTTCGGTCACCGGGCCCACTATCAGTGGCGGCAGCAACGTCATTGGTGTCAGTGATTATCTGGCGGGTTACCCCCCCATTGCGCCCACTTCTTCCACGGCTTCAACCAGTAGCGGTGCAGGAACGGATACGGGGAGTAAATTGATGGATACTATCAAGAACCTTTTCTGAGGAACGCCGCTTGCAGCAGACGATAATTTATCTGCTGGTTAGCGGTTTGGTTTATCTACTCTATGGGGCTACAGGATGACCATTACGATTGTCTGGTTGCGCCGGGATCTTCGTCTCGCTGATCATCCGGCCTTGTGGGAAGCCTCCCAGGAGGGGGTAGTCATACCGCTGTATATTCTTGATGCGGATGAGCAGGCTGGCGCTGCCGAGCTCTGGTGGCGGCATCATAGTCTGCAACAATTACAGGAATCTCTTGCCCGGTATGGTTTGCCTTTAATACTCAGACGCGGGAAGCCTCTGCAGATTTTGCAGGAAATTATTGCTGAAACTTCGGCGCGAGCGGTTTTCTGGAATCGCCGCTATGATCCTGCTGGAATAGCTCAGGATACCGCCATCAAGGCCGAGTTGCGCAGCCAGGGTATTGCTGTGCGCTCTTTTACGGGTGATTGCCTGGTTGAACCCTGGCTGCATCATCATGACGAGAAACCTTATAAGGTTTTTACACCTTTCTGGAAAAGCCTCCTGGCTCGCTTCAGCATTGCGCCAGCATTACCAGAACCCGATTTTTCGGCTTTACCGCATCAACTGACCCAAGACCTGGTAACTGAAACTCTGGCAGAGTGGCATCTGCTTCCACAAAAGCCCAATTGGGCTAAACGCTTTTCGGAATTCTGGGCCCCCGGTGAAACCGGCGCCAAAAACAGACTTCAGCAATTTTTGGATGAATCACTGGTGAACTACAGTGAGGGGCGGAATTTTCCTGCCCAAAATTCCGTATCCCGACTTTCTCCGCACCTGAGTCATGGTGAAATCAGTCCTCGTCAGATATGGCAGGAAACGCGTTTTCACTTGCGGCAACATCCTGAGCTTACGGATGAAGGGGAGCATTTTTTGCGGGAACTGGGCTGGCGCGAGTTTTCCTGGCATTTACTGTTTCATTTTCCGCAGTTGCCGGATACCCCACTGCGTCCGGAATTTGCCGATTTTCCCTGGCAAAAAGATGCGCTTTTGCTGGAACGTTGGCAGTCTGGACAAACGGGTTATCCGATTGTCGATGCAGGTATGCGCGAACTTTGGCAGAGTGGCTGGATGCATAATCGGGTCCGGATGATTTGCGCAAGCTTTCTTATCAAGGACCTTCTGGTTTCCTGGCAAGAGGGAGAAGCCTGGTTTTGGGATACCCTGGTAGATGCGGATCTGGCTAATAACAGCGCCTCCTGGCAATGGGTTGCCGGTTCGGGTGCAGATGCAGCTCCCTACTTCCGGATTTTCAACCCGGTATTACAGGGAGAAAAATTTGATCCCGAAGGAAAATATCTGCGCCGTTGGATTCCGGAATTATCCGCTCTGCCCGATCGCTTTATTCACCAGCCCTGGGCGGCAGATCAGGACCTTCTTAAAAAGGCAGGGGTGGTTCTGGGAGGCAATTATCCTAAACGGCTGATTGATCATCATGAAGCCAGACAGCAGGCCCTGGATATTTTCGAGAAACTGAAGAAAAATAATCTGGCAAAATCTGATAATTTATAATCCAATAAAAATATAAAACCGTATTAATATAATTAACCGGAAAACCATCCAAAAAGTTTTTAGTTGAACTTTTGAGATTATCTACTACTCTCAATAAGGAGACATTCATTCAATTTGGATGTTGATTATTGCAATTTCACGACGAAAAAACGGAGGGAACACCTATGAAGCCTCATGTTGTCGTTCTTGGTGGTAATTTTGCCGGTCTCGCTTCAGCACAAAAAGTGCGTGAACTGTGTGGAGAGTCGGTGCGTATCACCGTTATTGATCGTAAGAATTTCTTGTTATTTGTGCCTAATGTGCCCGCCGAAGTATTTGAGGGACGCGATCCCAGTAAAACCCTGGCGATGGATATCCCGAGCACTTTGGATGAAGATGATATTGGTTTTATTCAGGCCGAAATCAAAGCCATTGATCCGGATGCCAAGCGTGTGGATTTTGTACCGAACGAGCGTCCCGGTGCTGCGCCCGAAAGCATGTCTTATGACTATCTGGTTGTCGCCGTAGGTAATCGTCTGGCCTATGATAAAATCGAAGGTTTTGCCGAACACGGCCATACGGTCAGCGATTTTTACTACGGTAACAAATTGCGTCACTTCCTGGCCCATGAATACAAAGGTGGCCCGGTAGCCATTGGTTCTGCCCGTTTCCATCAAGGCGATGGGACCAAAGACATCAAGTTATATGGTGGTCATGCTTTTCCCACTGCCGAAGCCGCCTGTGAAGGTCCGCCCGTCGAAACCATGTTGTCCATGGCTACCTGGTTAGGTCAGCATGGCAAGGGTGGTCCTGATAAAGTCACGGTGTTTACCCCAGCTTCCCTGATTGCTGAAGATGCTGGTGAAAAAGTAGTGGGCAAGCTTCTCGAAATCGCCGGGGGCATGGGTTTTAATTATGTTAATGAAGCCAAAGATATTACCCGGATAACCAAGGACGGTATTGAACTGGCCAGTGGTAAAAATATTGAAGCCGAATTGAAACTGGTTTTCCCGGACTGGGTTCCCCATGATTTCATGAAGGGACTGCCCATCAGTGATAATGAAGGCTTTGTGGTAACCGATGTGACCATGCGTAATCCCAAGTATCCCAATGTGTTTGCAGCGGGTGACGCGGCTGCCATTACGGTGCCGAAGCTGGGCGGAATTGGTCACGCCCAAAGCGAAATTGTCGCCAAGCAAATCGCCAAGGATCTGGGGAAAATGGCTCCGGCGGAAGCCGACAAGCCTCTGGAACCCGTAGTCTATTGTATTGGTGACATGGGGAATAATCAGGCCTTTTATATTCGTTCCAACAGCTGGTTTGGTGGTCCTGATCAGGTTCTGAAAATGGGCCATATGCCCTTCTTGCTGAAAATGCAGTACAAAAATCTCTTCTTCAAGACGAAAGGTAAAATGCCGGAATGGGGGCTTGATGCTTCTAAATTACTGGCCGAAAAACTCTTCGCAGCCTGAAAAACGAGGGCCGCGAGGCCCTCTTTTACTATTGGCATGATACAAATCAAGGGAGATGCATTATGGCAGCACAAGAATCTTTCACCCCTCAACTCACACCAGAACAATGGGCAGGTCTTGCCCGCTTGGGCGACCTTGCCCATGGTAGCGAAAGCTTTATGGGTAGCCCGGCAGGAAACCTGCCCATGGACCTGGCCCTCAAAGCCGGCACATGGAATGAACGCTATGATCTGGAAGGTAGCATTGAAGAGTTGCTTGATACGCTTAAAGTCCTGCGTGAAAGCGGTCTTTTGTCGCTCATTCGTGAAAATGCCGCTTTTGTGACTGAAAGCATAGCATTAATGAAGCCTTTCATCCCCGGTCTGCTGAGTAAACTCCATGAAATGCCTTTGGCGGAATGGTTATCTGCCCTGCAGATGTTTGGCGAAATCATCCCGAAAATAAATGCCGTTATGGACTTTCTTCAGGGGCCCGCAGGTAGTGCTGTGGTGGCCAAAATTAAGGAACTGGGTGATATCTGGCAGGAAACCTCAGCTGATACCACCATTGTCGAGGCCTTGCGCCTGCTGAAACAGATGCAGGACGATGGCAACCTGCAGCGCGTTGCAGACCTCAGTCGTCAGATCGGTCTTTTTGCTGAAACTATTGATCTGGAAAGCTTACTGGGGCAACTCGTGCAGAAAAGCCAAGGCAATCCGCTGGTCAATTCCGCCGCGAGCCTGATGCAAAGCGAAAAATTAATGGCTGCCGCCCTTGCGGATGCTGCCGAACATGAGGCCACCGGCAAAGCCGGAGGACTATCCGGTCTGTATCACATGCTCAAAGATCCCGATGTGCAACGGGGTATGCGCGTGGTCGCTGTATTGCCCGTTTATCTCGAAAAAGCGGGTGTTCTGCCCAAGCACAAAGATTAATCTTTTTATTGTTTCAGGGGGTGGTACCGGAGGAACAACGCATTTTGATCATTGAACCTAAAAACGGCAATTGCCGTGGGTGCTTTTTGCTATCAGGAGAGAACTCGCCCTGCGGGCTCAGACAGATCTCCTGACGGGTGCAGGATTTCGCCAAGAACAACAACGGCTCAAAACAAAAGTCGCTGCAAAGCACCCACGGCAACTGCCGTTTTTAGGTAAACACCAGCCGGTACTAGAAATCTGCAGACATTCATCCATCCAGGAGTGATTAAATGGAATCAGTCAGTAAGGCACCGGCAGCACAATGGCGTCATCCGGTATGGTCTACCGCCCGGAAGTCCTGTGTAGGGACAGCACTGGGCAGCAGCAAGCTGTGGTTCACCACCGGCAGCGGCATCATTACCGAAGTGTTTTATCCGCGCATTGATATTCCGCAGGTGCGTGATCTCGGATTTATCATTGCCGATGATCAAGGCTTTTGGCAGGAACTGAAAACCCTGCCAGAGCCGGCTCTGGAACTGGATGATCCGCAGGTACCGCTACCGATCATCCGCCATCATCACGCGCGTTTTGACTTTACCATCAAGGTCTGTGCTGATCCTGACCGCGATGTGCTGCTCATCGATTTTCAGCTGGAAGGAGATTCCAGTCTCCGCCCCTATCTGTTGTGTTCAGCGCGACTCGGGGAAGATGCCGAAAACAATCGGGCCTGGGTCGGTAACTGGGAAGGTCGCAAGGTACTGTGGGCAGAACAGGGTCCGTTCGGACTGGCTCTCGCCTGCCGGAATGCCGCCGGTTACGCGGCGCTGGAACGCTGCAGCGTTGGGGAAGTCGGCGCCAGCGACTTGTGGCAGGATTTTCATGAGCATGGACGCATGCTCTGGGAATATGGGGAAGCCGGACCCGGTGAAGTGGCCCTGGCCGGACAAATGCCTCGTCAGGGTACTCTGGCTTTAGGACTGGGCTCCAGCAAAGAAGCCGCCGCGACCAATGCCTGGAGCGCGCTGGCGAATGGTTTCCAGGCCACGTCATCCAGTTATACGGATTTGTGGCAGGCCTGGCACAAAAAGCATCACCGCCCCCGCAATTTCGCCAGCAAACTTCCCAATACGGCCAAAACTCTTTATGCCCGTTCCAAAAATATTCTGAAGGTCCATGAAGACCGGACTTTTCCCGGCGCGCTGGTCGCCAGCCTTTCGGTGCCTTGGGGTGAAGCCAGTACCAGTCGCGGCGGCTATCATCTGGTCTGGTCCCGGGACCTGGTCGAAAGCGCCGGAGCCCTGGTCGCCATGGGGGCTACCCAGGAAGCCCGACAGGTGCTGACTTACCTCATCAGCACCCAGCAGGCTGATGGCCATTGGTTGCAAAACCAGTGGCTCGGTGGCAAACCATTTTGGCAAGGTGTTCAACTGGATGAAACCGGGTTCCCCGTTTTACTGGCCGCGCTGCTCCGCCAGCATAACGCCCTGGAAGACATTGCCGTAGCCGATATGGTCCAGCGTGCCCTGCACTTTATTGCCCACGAAGGCCCGGTAACCGGACAGGATCGCTGGGAAGAAGATGGCGGCGTCAATACTTTTACGCTGGCAGTCGCCGTTGCAGCGCTGGTAGAGGGTGCCGAATTACTGGGCGGTAAAACCGCCGAATGTGCACTGATGTTGGCGGACTACTGGAATGCACGGCTGGAAGACTGGACTTTTGTGAAGGATACGGATCTGGCCAGACAGTATCAGGTACCCGGTTATTTTGTGCGGATTACGCCGGAAGATGTGCTGGTTCAGGATGGCGCCAAAGATGAGTGGGTGTTGATCAAAAATCGGGCGCATGATCCGCATCTTCCCGCCAGCGAGCAGGTAGCCAATGATTTTCTGCAACTGGTGCGTTATGGACTGCGCAGCGCAGCAGATCCTCACATTGTTGCCTCCGTCAGGGTGATGGATGCCCTGCTCAAAACCGACACCCCCAGTGGTCCGGTATGGCATCGTTATAATGGCGATGGCTACGGAGAACACCAGGATGGCAGCCCTTTTGATGGCACCGGAATTGGTCGTGGCTGGCCATTGCTGGTTGGAGAGCGCGGCCATTACGCGCTGGCCGCTGGAGAAAGCGCCCTGCCCTACATTGAAGCCATGGCCGCCATGACCGGGAAAGGTGGCCTACTCCCCGAACAAATCTGGGAAGCCGACCCGATTCCGGAAAAAGGCCTGGAACCGGGCCACCCCAGTGGTTCCGCCATGCCACTGGTCTGGGCCCACGGTGAATATATCAAACTGTGTCACAGCTTCATAAAAGGGGAGCCCGTAGACCGGCCTGCAGCCACCTGGAAACGCTATCAAGGGAAAAAACCGGATATTGACTACCGCCTTTGGCGCTTGCGGCAAAGGCCCCGGCAATTACCGGCAGGTCAGGAGTTACGTGTGCTGCTTCGCGCTCCTTTTACGGTTCATTGGGGTATTAACGGCTGGCAGGATGTGCAAGATCTCCACTCGGAAGACTGGGAACTGGGCCATGTAGCCATTTTACCCCTGAAACCGTTAAGCGAGGGAGAAAGTGTTCAGTTCACTATTCGTTGGCAGGAAAACGGAGACTGGATCGGAGAAAATTTTCATCTGGATATTACAGGAGCCTTGGCATGATTCATCTTGATTTGCAGGGACGGCGGGCATTAGTCACGGGTGCCAGTGGTGGATTAGGACGGGCTATTGCGGAAACTCTGGCGGCAGCGGGCGCAGAAGTGGCGGTCCATTATCGCAAGGGTAAGGATGAGGCCGATGCCGTGGTCGATAGCATCAGCAAGGCAGGCGGCAAAGCGCAATCATTCCAGGCCGACATATCTGATCCGGCTGCAGTGGAAAAACTGGTGCAGCAAATTGAGCAGGCTTTCGGCGGTCTGGATATTCTGGTCAACAATGCTGGCATGGATGGGCCGCGTGCCCTGGTGGGAGATGATGACCCACAAATCTGGGAGAAAGTACTGAGCGTTGATCTGCTCGGCCCTTATTATTGTGCCCGGGCAGCCATCCCGCGCATGGAAAAACTCCATGGCGGGGTCATCATCAATATTACTTCGGTGCACGAATTCATTCCCTGGGAAGGCTATAGTGCCTACACCAGCGCCAAGGCGGGATTATCCATGTTCACCAAAACCCTGGCCCAGGAAACCGCAGACAAAGGCATTCGCGTGGTGGCCCTTGCCCCGGGTGCCATTCAAACACCCATCAACGAATCGGTGTGGAGCGATCCTCAGTCGTTGAAAGATCTCGACAAAAAAATCTCCATGGGTCGCCTCGGCAAGCCCCGGGAAATTGGTAATGTCGTGGCTTTTCTGGCGAGTGATCTCGCCAGTTACATCACCGGCACCACCCTTGCTGTAGATGGGGGCATGTTGATTTATCCGGATTTCCGCCACGGAGGATGACACTATGGATGCCGATGTCATTATTATCGGCAGCGGTGCGGGTGGCGGAACACTGGCCCGTGCCCTGGCGGACTCTGGTTTACAAATTCTGATTCTTGAACGCGGCGATTATTTACCCCGTGAATGGGGAAACTGGGATCCCCAGACAGTTTTCGGCGAACACCGCTATCATACCGATGAACAGTGGCGTGATCAGGACGGCAAAGCCTTCTCACCGGTCACCGGCTATCATGTCGGTGGCAACACCAAGTTTTACGGGGCAGCCGTTTTACGTCGCCGCGCCAAGGATTTTGCGCTTCGCCAGCATCAGGGTGGCGATACCCGAGCCTGGCCCATCACGTATAATGATCTGGCACCCTTTTATGATGAGGCCGAATCCTGGTATTTCACGCACGGCGAGGCCGGTGCCGATCCTACTGAAGCCCCCCGCAAAGCTTATCCCTACCCCCCGTTTCCCCATGATGAAGATATCGCTTTGGTGGATAAGGCTCTGCGCGAGATGGGCTATCACCCCTTTCCCCTACCCCTGGCACTCCACCGTTTGGCCGATGAACCTGAACAAAGCCCCTGCGTGCGCTGCCCGACTTGTGATGGCTTTCCCTGTATGCTCCATGCCAAGGGTGATGCGGAAGTGTGCGGTGTCCGCCCCGCATTGCAACACAGTAATGTCCGGATGCTGACCGGCCATCGGGTGCGCCGTCTGATCCATGGTAAAAATGGCAAAACGGTGGAATCTGTCGAGACTGATCAGGGAAGCTTTAAGGCCCGGCTGGTGGTTTTGGCTGCAGGAGCGGTCAATAGTGCGGCTCTCCTGCTGGCTTCTGCGTCGGAAAAATATCCTTCCGGACTGGCTAACCATAGTGATCAGGTTGGGCGCAATTATATGTGCCATCTCAATAGCGCCTGCATGGCTATTAAACCGGGTCGGGAAAATCGCAGCATTTTTCAAAAAACCCTGGCTTTGAACGATTTTTATGAAGACTCCGGAGACCCGGACTATCCTTATCCACTGGGGCATATTCAGGGGCTGGGAAAGGTCACACCGGCCCTGCTCCATGCGCAGCGGCCGCTCATGCCGATTCCCATCAGCGCCTGGACGGCCAGTCATTCCGTAGACTGGTGGCTGACCACCGAAGACCTGCCTGATCCCGACAACCGGGTGACTCTGGATACCGATGGCAACATCTGTCTGGCCTGGAACCCCAAAAACCGCGAAAGTCATCGCCGCCTCTGCCAGAAATGGCGGGAGATTCTGCATAAGGCCGGGTTCATGGGCGTATTTTTTCAGGCCATGGATATTTCTGCCACCGCCCATCAGGTCGGAACCTGCCGCTTTGGCGAAGATCCTGCCGACAATGTTCTTGATCCTCATTGCAAGGCCCATGATCTGGACAATTTGTATGTGGTGGATGCCAGCTTTATGCCCTCGATTAGTGCGGTCAATCCCTCGCTGACCATCATGGCCAATGCCTTGCGCGTCAGCGCGCATATTATTCAGCATGCCAAAGGCGCCCTGTGAAACGCGGTCTCAGTGCCGTTTATATTGCCGGTTTTTTGCAGGGAGCTGCTTTTGTGCTGATTCCAGCACTGGGTACCACCCTGCGCAGCGCACCTTACGATATGAGTAATGCTACTTACGGCATGTTGTATTTTCCGGAAATCATCGGCGCCATATTGGCGGCTTTGAGTGCGGGAGCCATTCATAAACGCCTGGGCAGCAAGGGGCTGTTTCGTATGGGAGCTCTTATCAATGTCGTTGCCATGGCTTTACTCGTAGCGGCTTTTTTCAGTTCCGGGCTGTTCGTTGTCCTGTTGCTGCTGGCTGAAACACTGATGCTCGGTATCGGGTTCGGCTTGACTAATGCCGCCATCAATCGGGCTGCGTCGCTCCTCTTTGCGGGCGCTGCGGCGGCGGCCGTCACCATTCTGAATGCCGTCATTGGCGGAGCAACTGCCGTATCGCCCATGATTCTGACTGGCGCACAAAGCTGGTTGAGCTGGGTGGCCTGGCCTGCCCTCATTCTTTTGCTTTGGTTCGTTCTACTCTTATTTCCACTCGCGGAGGATACAGATACGCACGAACTGGGCGGCTTACGTGCCTGGAGACGCTCCATGATGCCCTTCGCTTTTGCAGTAGTGATTTATGCGATCTGTGAAGGCAGCTTTGGCAGCTGGGCCAATGTTTTGGTCAGTGTCGACCGCCATCTTCCCGCCGCGACCGGCGCCCTGGCCCTGTCACTGTTCTGGGGAGGCATGACCGTTGCCCGGTTCATTTTGGGCAGTATTCCCGACCGCTTTCTTTCCCGACGCTGGGTTTATCGCCTGGCGCCTATCGGTATGGCAGCCTGCTTTATCATCATCCCCCATCTGCTCAGTGCAACGGCGCTGTTACTGGCATTTGCCCTGGCCGGTGCGGCTTGCGGTATATACTACCCCTACAGCATGGCTTTCGGAGTAGCCGCACACGGCAAGGAAGGCACGCAAATGGCTGGACTATTGGTTGGAGCGCTGATGATTGGCGAAGGCATCGGCTCTACCGGACTGGGACCACTGCAACATTTCATTTCACTGAATCAGATTTATACTTTTTCCGCTCTATGGGCGATCCCCCTGCTCTGGCTGGCCTGGCGCAATAGCCGGCAGCAATAAGCAGGGCGTCTACCGATATTGCGAAAACCTCTTCACGCAACTGAGCTTTCCTCCTTCACAGCAGACATCCGCGCAAATACTGTTTCCGGTTGAGAAGCTATTTCCAGCAACTGCGCATCAATATCGACAAGCAATTGTTCTGCACTGATTTCATTCAACAATCCTTCTCTCTGTGCTTGATTTATTTTTTCCTTACGGGCAAGGAGAATGCGACGATACAAGCGCACAAAATCGCCTTGCATAATGTTGTTGTCCGGTTTGTCCAGTTGCCGTAATTGTTCTGTAGCCTCTTTCTGCTCTTCTTCAAGGGCGACTTTCAATACATTCAGAGCGCGCTGATCCCGAAGCCCCTCCTCTCCCAGCTTTTTGAGTTCAAGCAGATCAGACTTTGCTAAAAAAATCCGTAGGCGCTGTATTTCCGTATTTTGATCTGCCCCGCTTTTACCCAGCACCTTCAACATTCTGGCCAAGGGAGAAATACTTAATCCCTGCACGAGGATTGTTAATAATACCACTCCAAACACCAGATTAATGAGCAATTCCCGGTGTGGAAGGCCAGCAGGCAGACTGAGCGCCAAAACCATAGAAAGGGCTCCACGAATCCCTCCCCACATCAGTACAAAATTCCAATTCAGAGGGATTTTTGCGCGGGTCCGGCTCAACAACGCGCCCATACCATAGACCACGGCGGCCCGGGCAATGGTTACAGCGACATAGGCTGCCAGCACAAGCGCCCAGATATGCATTAAATCCAGCAGATTAATGGTCAAACCGACCAGCAGGAAAATCAGGGAATTTAGCGCAAAACCTATATATTCCCAGAAGGTATTGACAGCCATCCGGACAGATGCCGTCATGCCTTTTTGCGCCCCGTAGTTCCCACATATCAGTCCCGCGACGACTGTGGCAATCACACCCGAGTAACCCAACTGCGTTGCCAGCAGAAAGCTGCCATAAGCGGCCAAAATAGTGATGGTGATTTCGACCATTCCATCGCCAATACGCTTGATGATTTCCGAGCTGAGCCAGCCGACGATCAAACCCAGCAGCGCCCCTCCGCCAACTTCACTGACAAAATCAATGCCCAGATGGGTGATGGAGATGGATTTTCCCTCGGCAAGGGTCAGAAACAGACTAAAAAAAACTATGGCGGTTCCATCATTGAGAAGACTTTCGCTTTCAATCATGAAGGTCAGCCGTTCTGGTGCCATCAACTTGCGGAAAATGGCCACTACGGAAATTGGATCCGTAGCGGCTACAGCCGCACCGAACACCAAGGCTACGGCCAGAGGGATGACAGCACCGGAAAGGTGCGGCAAGTATTCAGAAGCCCAAAGAAATACATAGGCAGTAACCACCATAGACAGGAACACACCGGGTACAGCCAAACCAAAAATGGCCAGACGATCCCGCCACATCGCACTGGCAGAAAGATGATAGGCTGACTCAAAAATCAAACCGGGCAAAAAAAGGTTGAAAACGAGGTCATGGGTAAGTACCGGGGTATGAAAAAGATGCAACGCACCCAACGCCAGGCCGCCAAGCACCAGGGCCACGGTATAAGGTAAATGTAAACGGTTGGCAATCACCGAAAGAAATGAGGCAACCACGAACAGTAACAAAACGGCAGTTTCTGGAATCATGGTTCTCCACGCACTGAGTGTTTTTTGGCGACTATTATCCTGAATCAGTGTAACTGGTCTCAGTTACCCAAGCCAGACACAGCGCAGGACTGTTCATAGCCCTTCATGTCATACCCATAGTGCAGATCATTGAGGGGGGCCAAAAGAAACGATAAATACAGGCTTAAAACTAAAAACTACGGTTGACCTGGGGACTTTTCAGCAACTTTAGGCTGCACGTCGTATTGTCTGGTTTGGTCTCAGGCCGCAGACCATGATACAAATCAGTTGATAGCCTGGAACATCCGGGTATTCCGCAAAGGAGTGATGAACATTGGCCCCACGCAAACCCGCCCCTTCCAGGAAAAAAACCTGGATTCTGGTGGTCATTATCGCGCTGATAAGCACAGCCATTGTCATTGGCATTGCCCTCAATATTCCGCTATCCACGCAAGCCGTCAGTCCAACTCCTGAAAAACCGGTACCCGAAAAAACAAATATCCCCAGGCCGATGAAAAAAACTCTGGACTTGGGTTCTTTCGGGGTGATGGTGCGCAGTGCTGATGGTTCTGAAAAAGCATTGACTATTCATCCTGTTGCCATTCTTCACGGGCACGGACCCTGGCAGCCTCTACATGACGCCCAAAACCATTTTGAGAGCCTGATTGCCAATCCCTTCATGGCCTTTCCAGACTTAAATCAGGTTTCACATTCACCGACGGTACAGAAAGATCTGAGTCGTGAGATGATGGACAACATCGCCCCAACCCTGGCAAGACTGGAACCAGGCTGGACTATTGAACACATAGAGCTGCATCCCGCCCTTCAGGAGCCACCGCCATGAACTGTAAGAGCAATAGAATGGAGCAGATATTGTGAAATATCTCGGACGACTGAATCCTCAGGATCCACTTTTTGCCTATTTACGCGATGATGTTTATCCGCAAATACTGCCAAATGATCAGGTCCGCAATTTTCGGGTATTTCAGTTTCCTGCTTCCAATGAGGTATTTCTGTATGAAGAAACTCATTCTCAGCAAAAGGTGATCGGGAAATTTTTTCAGCGTCCGGGTAAAGATCCCCAAAACGCCTGGGAAAGAGCCTGGAATGAATGGCAAAATCTGCATTATTTGCGCAACATCGGTCTTAATCATAAGCATTTTCATATTCCTCAGGCTTTTGGCATCGCCCGCCACATGAATAGTCTGGTCGTGGAAGAATATTGTCCCGGTCAATCATTATCGAGTGTTATGAGTCAGAGTCTTGCTGAACACCATGAAGATTTGCTTTATGCCCGTCTCACTGATCTCGCCTGGTTTCTGGCCAAGTTACATAACCACACGGCCGGCGCTGAGACAGTTCACTTTCATACCCAGTTTCCCTACTTTGATAAAATCGTGGCGCGTCTGCAGCGTCGCCACCGCATTAGCGAAACACAAATGCGCGAAGTTTATGGATTTCGCGATCAGTGGCAGAAGTCTCCCTGTATGTGGAGCGATCAGGCGGTTCTGATTCATGGCGATGCCACTCCATCCAATTTTTTGTTTGCGCACCCCAGAACCATTATTGCCATTGATTTCGAGCGCATGAAGCGCGCTGACCGCGTCTACGACCTGGGCATGATTGCCGGTGAAATCAAACACCATTTCCTGCGCAACAACCATCATGGTGAGCAGGCCGAGCCCTTCATCGGTCATTTTCTCTGGGAATACAGCACCCATTTCCCCGACCGACAGGCGGCATTTGCAGCCATCACCCGGAGAATTCCCTTTTACATGGGCATGACTTTGTTACGCATCGCCCGTAATTCCTGGTTGGACTGGCGTTACAGTCAAATTCTGGTTCATGCTGCACTCTCTGTTCTAAGGAGGTAATCTCATGTCTATTCGCGCTGTCTGTTTTGACTTGTATGGCACATTGATCAACATAGAAACCAATGAAGACATGGAGGAAATTTATCGAGGAATTTCTCATTATCTGACGTATCACCGGGTTTTCATGAATCGTCGGGAAGTGCGCGAACGCTATTTCGCCGTCATGAAAGAACGCAAACGCCAATCCACCGAACGCTATCCGGAAATTGATGTAGAAGCCATCTGGCATACCATTCTTATTCAGGAAAACAGCAAGCCACTGAATGGCAGGGAAAAATTGGCCAAGGAACTGGCGCGGCTGCATCGTGGCATTTCCAGAACCCGCCTGGAACGTTATGAAGGCGTCAAAAGAACGCTCAAAAGCTTGCAGGAACAGTACCAGCTTGCCCTCATTTCCGATGCCCAACGCTGTTTTGCTCTGCCCGAAATGCGCGCATTGAATATCAAAAAGTATTTCGACATTCGCATCATTTCCGGTGATTACGGATATCGCAAGCCTGATTCCCGATTATTTCAAATGGCTGCCGAACAACTCGAAGTAGCGCCACATCAGGCCATTTATGTGGGTAACGACATGTTTCGGGATATTTATGGCGCGCAGCAGGCCGGGATGAAAACCATTTTTGTAGATTCCAACCAGGGGGCCAAATCCTACAACGATATTCAGCCGGATTATTTCGCCCACGACTTTTATCAGGTACTGGATGGCGTGGCTTTTCTGGCGCAAAAACATGCAGACAACTGACCCTAAAAACGGCAGTTGCCGTTTTAGGCTGAAGCATTAAGCTGAACGGCGACGCATGAGGATACCCAGAGCAAAGCCCAATCCTGCCAGAATAATAGTCAGAACAATGCCGTAGACCCAGCTGTTCTCTCTGGCAAAACGGGCAATCCACGCTTGAAAACCGACCTGGCGGACATCAATCTGCTGCTTGCGGACTGCAACCACCTGTTGCTGCCGGACCAAATAAGTCAGCAATTGATAATGACCCAGAGGCAATGACGCCGGCAGCCTGATTTTCGCCGAAAATAACCCCTGCTTCAGAGTGACCCCAGCGGGATCCACCACGTAATTGCGGTAGCGAATTTTCTCATCCAGAAAGGCTTTTTGCCAGGTATCCAAATGATCGGGTTCGGGATCAAAACGGGCTTTATCTACCAGCGAAGACAGGGTTAATCCCAGTTTCTGCAGGGTATAATCAGGCAGAATGTGCCTGACCGGGGCCGAAGAAAGCCGCTGCCAGATACCCGGAGCCCTGGTCACCGTTACCTTTGCACCATTCAGCCAGATTGGTCCGGTTCGGGTTTTTTGCTGCATGGCTTCAGTGCTGTCGGGCGAACGCAGTATGACAATGACCTGCCCCGGACCCGTGATGGCACCATACACCAGCAGATTTTCCCCGACAAAATGGCTGGTCACGTTCACCTTATCCGTACTGGTAGCCACCACCAGGGGCGTAGACGCTTCGGCCAGCATGGCAGCACCCATAGTCAGCAGCATGAGCATCAGGCGCAGATAAAGCATCTAAACAACCCGCGCCATGCTGAAAATGTGTTCGGGCGCAATAAATAATCCCAACCCCATCTTGATAGCCACTCCCACGACCACCAGGGCCAGCACCAGACGCAGCTGTTCCCCCTTCATATGCGCTCCGGCCCGCGCCCCGAATTGCGTGCCGAAAATAGAACCTAAAACCAAAGCCAGAGCCAGATAAGGGTCTACGGCATGATTCATTCCCGCCTGCAAAATACCTACTTCAGCCGTGGTAAACAGCAATTGAAACAATGAGGTACCTACTACCACCTTGGTGGGCATTTTCAATACATAAAGCATGATGGGCACCATCACAAAACCACCTCCAACCCCCATCAGCGCGGTAAGCAAGCCCACGCCAAAACCCAGTAAAACCGGGGTCAGAAAGGAAAGACGCAGTCCTGAAACCGGAAAATCCATTTGTCCCGGAAGGCGCTGCAGAATGGACTGATTTTTTGTCCGGTTTTTTTGGGATGCATGCCCATGCCGACCACGCAAAGCCAGCAGCGATTCAATCAACATGGAAGTACCGATGACACCCAGCAAAATGACATATAGAAAAGTCACCACCAGACCGAAGTGGCCACCCGCCTCCAGAATCCGGGCAATGTGTACACCGATCAGCCCCCCCGTCCAGCTTCCTGCCAACAGGACAAAAGCCATGCGCATATCGACATTACCCATGCGCCAGTGTGCATAACTGCCAATGGCCGACCCACCGACAATCTGGGCCGCCCCGGTACCCACGGCAACCAGCGGCGGGACCCCGATAAAAATCAGCAGAGGCGTAATCAAAATACCTCCACCCACTCCGGTCAATCCTGACAGGAAACCCACCGCCAAACCAAAGCTGATAATCAGCCAGATATTCACGTCCATATGCGCGATAGGCAGGAACAATTCCACTCAGCGATCTCCCTGCGACGGATCGGAACAAAACACCGCAGAACACAGTTGATCGATGTTCGTATCAGGCGGCACCAGCAATACCGGAACCGCCAATGCCAGACTCAGTTTTGCACCGAGTCCCCCCAGAAGATGGGGTAACCCTCGCGGTTTACTTTCCGTGCCAAAACCACGCTGCCCTACCACCACCATGATTGTTTCCGGAAGACTCTGGACCAGATGCGGAATTTCCTGTTCGGGATCCCCTTCCAGCAGAAAATATTCTGGCAGCCCAATATCACAATGTTCTTCGATACGTTCGGCAACAGCGCGCAGATTACTCTCCGCCTCAAGACGGGCTTCTGCCAGTAGTCGATCCGTCAGGTCACGGGAAAACAGTCCCCCGCCAAAACCCAGTGGATCCTTGGTCACATGCAGGGAAGTCACCAGCCCGAGACGTGCTCCAAGAAGACGTGAAAACCGCGCCGCCACAGCAGCCGCCAGCAAGGCATTTTGTGATCCATCAATAGCCGTCAACAGGACTGGATCTGACATAAACAACCTACAATGTTGAGAGATTTCATCAATATTAGAGGATGGCCCTATGCCTGTCGAGGCGGCAAGCTCAATGCGTAAAGTCCATGGCCCCGGCAGAACAGTCTATAAGTACTCTTGATTCTCGATGAAGCAGGCCCCACTTCCAGTCTGTCTATTGAAATGATAGCTGCTCAGGCTACTTGTCTATACGAAGGAGAGATAATGACCACCAACAAGGAAACTCTACAATTTCAGACTGAAATCAATCAGCTGATGCATCTGATGATTCATTCTCTGTATTCAAACAAAGAGATTTTTCTGCGTGAACTGATTTCCAACGCCTCTGATGCCTGTGACAAACTGCGCTTTGAAGCCTTGGCGGATCCCAGTCTGGTTGCGGGAGACAGCGAACTGAAAGTGGAGGTAGATTTTGATGCCGAACAAGGCACCTTAACTGTCCGCGACAATGGCATCGGGATGAACCGCGACGAGGTCATTGCCAATATTGGAACCATTGCCAAGTCGGGAACCAAAGAATTTTTTGAGAGACTGAGTGGCGATCAAAGCAAGGATGCCAAACTGATTGGTCAATTTGGCGTCGGTTTTTATTCTGCCTTTATTGTCGCCGACCGCGTAACACTGAGTACCCGTCGAGCCGGCATGGAAGTAGAACATGGTGTGCGCTGGGAGTCCGATGGGACAGGCGCCTACACCCTCGAAACCGTCGATTTGCCAGAGCGCGGTACGGAGATAGTGCTGCACATCCGCGAAGATGAACGCCAGGACCTGCTGAATCTCTGGCGCTTGCGCGGCATTATCAACAAATACTCAGACCATATTCCCCTACCCATTCTGATGCGTAAAGCGGGCGAAGATGGTAAGCCCGGCGATAGCTGGGAGACTGTCAATAAAGCCTCTGCACTTTGGCAACGTTCCAAGTCTGAAATCAGTGATGCGGAATACAAGGAATTTTATCAGTACGTCAGCCATGACTATGCTGATCCACTGGCCTGGGCGCATAACCGGGTGGAAGGTCGCCTCGAATATACTTCTCTGCTCTACATTCCCGGCAAGGCGCCTTTTGATCTTTGGGAACCCAATCAAACGCACGGCATCAAGCTTTACGTGCAGCGCGTTTTCATCATGGACGATACCGAACACCAGATTCTGCCCCGTTATTTGCGCTTTGTACGCGGCGTCATTGATTCCAGCGATCTCCCCCTGAATGTTTCCCGCGAAATTCTTCAGGGCAACCGGGTCATTGACCAGATGCGCTCGGGCTCCATCAAACGGGTACTGGGCCTTTTGGAAGAAATGGCTGAAAAAGAACCCGAAAAATATCAAAACTTCTGGAATGAGTTTGGACGGGCACTGAAAGAAGGTCCTGGTGAAGATTTTGCCAATCGCGAACAAATCGCGAAATTATTACGTTTTGCGAGCACCCATTCAGACACTGAAACCCAGAATGTTTCCCTGGCTGATTATATTGGCCGTATGCGCGAAGGTCAGGACAAAATATATTACATTACTGCGGATACTTTTATTGCTGCCAAAAACAGCCCGCAGCTGGAACTTCTGCGTAAAAAAGGTATTGAAGTATTACTGCTCAGTGACCGTGTGGATGAATGGTTGACCAGTCACCTGCATGAATTTGAAGGCAAGGCACTGAGTTCTGTAGCCAAAGGCACGCTTGATCTGGGTAGCATTGAAACCGAAGAAGAACGCAAATCTCAGGAAGAAATCGAAAAAACCGCAGAAGGTCTGGTGGAGCGTATCAAAAATGCGCTGGGTGATCGGGTTGAAGCGGTTCGGGTTTCCCACCGGCTGACCAGTTCTCCTGCTTGCATGGTCCTGGGCGAACGGGACATGGCCCTGTATATGCAGCAATTGTTGAAGCAGGCTGGACACGAAGTACCCAGTACCAAGCCCACCCTGGAAATCAACCCTACCCATCCTATGTTAACCCGCATAGAAAGTGAAAAAGATGCGTCACGCTTTGCGGAGTGGTCATCTCTGTTACTGGATCAGGCGATTTTGAGCGAGGGCGGACAACTGGAGGATCCTGCTGGTTTTGTGGCCCGTCTCAACCAGTTAATGCTCGCCCTGGCAGGCTGATAAACCCACTGACCCTTTTGTTCAACGGTCATGGCATCACCTTCTAACCCACAGAAGGTGATGCTTTTTTATTTGCCTATTTTCTTCAAAAGAAGACCCTTTTTTTAATTCACAAAAAACATCAGCGTTGAAATTATTTTTAAGATATCAAGTGTAATCATATGTAACCATGTTTCAATTTTTTACATTTATATTATTGATATCTTATATCGAGAGGTTTAGGGTTCAGTAACTCAATGAAGATACTGAATTATTCATTAACAAATTAGAATTTTCTAATTATTCAG
Source organism: Acidithiobacillus albertensis (assembly GCF_001931655.1). NCBI lineage: Bacteria > Pseudomonadati > Pseudomonadota > Acidithiobacillia > Acidithiobacillales > Acidithiobacillaceae > Acidithiobacillus > Acidithiobacillus albertensis. Next base: position 1,609,404 of record NZ_MOAD01000001.1, read on the forward strand.
CACGCCTCATGAGAGAATTTACAACGAGGTTGTTTCACATTTTCAACGCGCGAGGAGAAGTGATGAAATTCCGCAAGATAGTCATATTGTCAGCAGTCAGCATCATGATTTCCGGGACCGCCTGGGCGCAGACCAATCAGGTTCCCCAGGATCCCATTAACAATACCCTGGACCCCCAAAGTCCCTTTGCGACGCTATATTTACCGCAAAATGCGCCACAGGCCAATGATCAGGTCGGTCCTTCAGAGTGGACCCACGCCTATGGAAACCCTCAGCACAATGCCGGATTCCCTGTTGCGCACAACGCGCCCCGTTGGATTCGTGATGGCGTCCGCTGGAATTTCCCTGAAGCCCGGGCCTGGCCGCTCAATGATAACCATCCCTACGGCGAAAAAGTGGATGGCATCAAGGAAGCACTCCCGGTACAAACCCAGTTTTATGGAAATGCTCTGGGCGTTTCGGTGGTCAAAGGGGTCGTGTATGCGGAAAGCGATGATATGTTCGCTTACGCCGTCAATGCTCAAACTGGCAGGCTGATCTGGCGGAGCAGCCCGGTAGCCAATACCCTCATGGGTAATCCTCTGGTCGTCGGCAAAAAGGTCTATCTATCAGCGGGTAGCGTGTCTTTCAATTTTGCCAATGTCATGGAGTACTCCAAGCATCCCAAGCAGGCCGGACGCGGCAAGGATATCAGCTATAACGGGATTTTCTGCCTGGATCGTAAAGATGGCAAGCTACTCTGGAGTTTCAAGACCCAGGGTGATGCCATGCCCACCCCGGCCTATGCAGACCACTCGCTTTTCATCAGCACCGGCGACGGTAATATTTACCGGATTCACTCTACGGACGGAAAGGCCATCTGGAAAACCCATGTAGGGGGCATAGCCAACATGTCCAGCCCCGTAGTCTGGAAAAACCATGTCTATGTCTCCATGTCCGTCATCCCCGGTCTTTATGCACTGAATATCAATAACGGCAAGGTGTTGTGGAAGGGTGAAATTCCCGGTGCCGTCAACACCGGCATGGGCGATGTATCCCCCGTTGTGGATAACGGTATTGTCGTCATGGACACCGTGGCCAACCCCAAAATGGTAGATGGCAAACCCACCATGGAAACCCTGGTTAGGGCTTTTAACGCCAATACCGGACAAGTTCTGTGGACAAACAATATGGGACGTGGCCCCAAGATTCCGGCCTTCAAGGGCGGGGTTCCCATGATTCATGATGGGATGGTTTATGTCGGTTCTCCTGTCACCTCGACCTATGAGGCCATGAATCTGCATACCGGTAAAGTGGCGTGGACCTGGCACGTACCCAATCCTGGTCCTGCCGGAGCAGGACGCGGTGCACCGACGTACTATGAAAATATGCTCTATATTTCTACCGGACCGGATATTTATGCCATTCAGCCTAAAACCGGTCAGATGGTTCACGAATATCATGTCGGAGGTCGCTTTGGCATCGTGAATCCCACCATTGTCGGGGGCACCATGTACCTGGGTAACTCGTGGGACTGGATCAACGCCGTACCGGTCAAGGACGTCAACCCGCAATTCAACGCCAACAAGGCTTAACAGGAGTCAAGAATGGCAACGACCATGAAATCTGCAGCAACCGATCAAGCCACGCAACATTCGTGGCGCATACTGGCCATTGGCATGCTCGCCGTGCGTTTTGTCCAGGGCTGGATTTACTGGGGTGGTGGCTCCCGCCGCTTCATTTATGGCCCCCAGAAAATCAATCCGGCCGGACACTGGATGGCCTATAAGTTTCAAACCGCCATGCCGGGAGCGATTCTTGGCCTGAATCATCTGATAGCCTTTTTACTGCACCACTTTGTCCTGTTGTATGCGGGAGTCATCATTTTCAGCGCGGTTGAACTCATTTCCGGATTGATGTTGTTATCCGGCTTCATGACCCGCCTCGCGGCTTTTTTAACCCTGGGTCTTTCTTTCTCGCTGATGCTGATGTTCGGATGGCAAGGGGCTACCTGTATTGATGAATGGACCATGGCGGCATCCAACTTCGGCATGGGCATCACCCTGCTCCTCGTTGGTGGTGGTGCATACTCCATTGACAACTGGATGATGAAACGCAATCCGGCCTTGGCCCAGAAAGGCTGGTTTCGCTGGCTGGGAGGCAGCTTACCCCTGCCCCTGTCTGACGGCGCTTTCAAAAAGCTGGCCCTGACCCTGTTCTGGATTGCGGTTATTTTCATTGTCGCCACCTATTCTTACTATCGTGGCTCAGTGATCACCCCCTTCCATGGCGATCCTACCGGCGTGAAGGCCCACCATGTCAAAATGAACGATGTGCGGGTTCTGCCCGATGGTCGCGTGGATGTGCATATGTATATTGATGCAGGAACGGCTTCCGTACCGGCGCATATTATTGCCATCCGTCTGCTGGATTATAATGGCAAAGTTGTGGAGTCCTGGGATGGCAAGCAGCTTTCCCACCTGAACCCCAAAGACATTCACAATGATTTTGCCTACCAGCAAATTGCTCCAGATAAAATTCTGGGCCTGAAGGCAGGTCTGGGTGCAGAAGCCATGTTGCATCTGCCGGTCAGCAGTACGGGCTTTATCAATACCAGTTCCGGTCCTTACCAGTTGCAAGTACTGAACATCAATGGTCAGAAAGCGGAAGTAAGCGCACAAATCGCCGCTCATTAAAGGCATTTGACGCGAACCGTTCGGCGGGAGACGATGCTGTTTGTTTCTCCCCGAACGGATTTTTGTATGCAACGCTGTGCATGGGTACCTCTCGACAAAGCAGATTATGTGCAATATCACGATCTGGAATGGGGTGTTCCCGTCCATGATGACCGGCAACTTTTTGAAATGCTCATTCTGGAAGGCAGCCAGGCCGGGCTGAATTGGTACACAATCCTCAAAAAGCGGGCAGCGTATCGTCAGGCTTTTCACCACTTTGACCCTGAAGCGGTGGCCAGGATGCCGGACACAGAGCTGGAAACGCTTTTAAACAACCCGGAAATTATCCGCAATCGCCTGAAAGTCTATGCAGCACGCGATAACGCTCGTATTTTCCTCACCATTCAAAAAGAATTCGACTCTTTTGATGCGTACGTCTGGCGATTTGTCGATGGTCAACCCCTGATCAACCGTCCCGGCAGTATGCTTGAAGTACCCGTCCGTAACGAAATATCGGATGACCTATCCAAAGATCTCAAAAAACGCGGTATGCGTTTCGTCGGTCCGACCATCATGTATGCCTATATGCAAGCTGTCGGCATGGTCAATGATCACAGCACCGACTGCTTCAAAAGTTTGTAGTCCATAATCCTAAAAACAGCAGTTACCGTGGGTGCTTTTTGCTCCGTTGTTCCTCGCCTGTTGTTCTTGGCGTCATCAGAAAGGCTTGCATTTTCCTTTTTATCGGGTTACTGTATTTATATACAGTAACCGTAAGGAGGCTTATCATGATTACGCATCATTCTACTCTGCAGCTCTGGACTAAAACCATGGGAATCATTGTCTTCGGGGCATTCATCGGAGTCTGGCTCGGCCATCAGGATAAGCACTATCAGCCCGGCCCAAGCTCAGTTATGGAAACTGTCGCAGTCCAGCAAGTGCAGTATCTACCGGCCAGCACACAAGATCCCGTCACGCCCCAAGATCAGCGTCCACAAATATGAGATCGTGATAAACTGCTGCGCGACTACCATCCACCATTTGCAGAGGAAAACTTTGGAACTTGATCACAAGGCCCGTGAGGCCATTGAAGACATCATCAACCGCCGGGAAGGCATTAATTCCATTCAGGCACAGTTGAAAGAAGACATGAAGGCCATTGCCGAATATCTGGCCGTCAAACCGGCTCAGGTGGCGCGTCTGATTAATCTGGTAGAACGGGAACGCGCCAAGGGAGATGTACTCGAAACCGAACGTGGCGTCATTGATGCCGCTGAATCCATGGTTCCGGTAACCGCTTCTGCCCAAGAGCCTGCACCCATTTAAGGCAGCCGGGGAACTTCTGGCAGATTGTCGGCGTCATACTGGTTGATCCTGAATAATAGTGAACCAGAGATGCCGCCGCTTACCATTCGTACTTACAAAACCACGTTATCTTCATTTCTTTTTATTTCTGCGCTGATGACCTTGTCTTTGTCCGGTTGCGCCAGCACACCTAATAAAAAGGGCGAGCACATACACGTAGCACCCGTTGCGCAAATGTTCAGACCGGCCCAGGAAGCTCTGCATCGGGGCGATTACGATCGAGCCATCCGGCAATTTGAAAATTTGCAGACAGAATATCCCTACGGCCCCTATTCAGAGCAGTCCCAACTGGATACTGCCTACGCTTATTACCGGTCTGGCGATTCCAAAGCGGCAGCGGCAGCAGCCTCGGCTTTTATCAAGGCACATCCCGCAAATCCACATGTTGTTTATGCTTATTATCTGAAGGCTCTTGCCGAATATGAAGGCATTGAGGGTCCGGAATATACTCCTACTCCCGACTATGAAGCATTAAACACGTTCACCTATCTGGCCAAAACCTTTCCCAAGACACCATACGCAATCAGTGCCCGACTGCACATTGCCAAAATTATCGACATTCTCGGCCAGCGTAATCTGAATATCTGCAAGTTTTATTATATTCGCGATGCTTATGTGGCTTCCGCCAATCGCTGCAGCAGGGTCATCACTGATTATCAACTCAGCCCGGCTCGTCAAGAAGCGCTCTATTATTTAACTAAATCCTACCTGCATTTGGATTTGAACCAGCAAGCACGGACCACAGCGGCCATATTACATGCCAACTATCCCCAGGGACGATTCACCAAAAGGCTGCGCTCACTTTGGGAACAGGCACCCAAAGCCAGTAAAGTCTCTGCAGGATAAATCTCTGTGCTGTCCAACTTAACCGATTTCTATCAGGACAGCGCCCAGCAAAATAATCACAGCACCTGCAATTCTGCGCATTCCGGGCTGTTCGGCAAGAAACCACCAAGCAAAAATCAATCCGAAAAGCAGACTGGTTTCGCGCAGGGCGGCCACTGCACTGATAGGTGCTTGCGTCATTGCCCACAAAGCCAGGGTATAAGCGGCTACCGAAAAAACCGCTCCTCCTGCACCTTTTAACCATGCTGCAAGAGCATCATGGCTCTGCCAGAGCGCTCTTACTTTACCGCGTAACAAAATCAACGCGGCGGGTATTGCCGGCAACACAAAAGTCCAGAGAGCATAAGCAACGGGTGAATGCGACAAACGTACCCCAAAGCCATCATTGATCGTATACAAAGCAATTACCAGCGCATTTAAGACAGCAAAGCCTATGGCATGCCATTCGCCGCTTTTGCCATTACGGCGCGCGAGTAAAAGTACACCGCCACTGATAAGCATCAGGCCAACCCAAGCAAGTTGGTCCATGTAGCGGCCAAATATGAAAACAGCGATGATAGCCACTAACGCCGGTGCCATACCACGCATTACTGGATAAGTCAGGCTGACCTCACCTAACAGGTAGGTCTCGGCTACCAGATTAAAATACAAAACATGCAAAAGCATGGAAATACCCAAATGCCACCACGAAGCAGATGCTGGCGGCATCAGAAAAGGAAGCATCATCACGCCAATGCCACCCGCGCTCAAAAGGAGCATAGCTGTTGCCCTGCGGCGATCCGGACCACCACGAATCCCGACATTCCAGGCGGCATGCATGGCAGCACCACCGACTACCGCGACACTGGCCATTGCGGGGATCACATTAGCCAACCTGATTGCATCAGAGGAACTATTGATTCGATAAAATACGTTGGAAATATCATCGGTTTCGTTTTATGAATTCTGACGTTTTTTCAAAAGAATTTGCATATCTTCCAGAAACCAGGCACCGACAAATGCCGCCAGACTAAAACTGGCAGCTATCAAAAAATCCGTACGCAAGGTCTGAACAATCATGGCAGCGTGTTCAGCAGATGACGCAACGCCGGCCATTAATCCAGAAAAAACGGCACCAAATGCAGCCACTCCCAAGGTTCCGCCCATGGAGCGAAACAAGGTAACCGTCGAAGTAGCCACTCCGAGATTTTTATGCGGAATCGCCAATTGTGCGGACAACACCAATACCTGCATGGTCATGCCAAGACCAAGGCCCAACAACACCAAGGCAGCGTCGATATGCCACATCGGGGTCTGCTCACCGAGCCTGGAAAGCCAACCCAAAGAAACCGTGATCAGCAGCGCACCGATAATGGGAAATTCCCGATAACGCTGTTTATGGCTGATCCGCCGCCCGGCCATAATGGACATAGACAACATTCCGACCAAAAGATATAACAATTCGAGTCCCGACATGGTGGGTGAAAAATGGCGAACATCCTGGAGATAGATGGGTAAAAAACTGATGGAACCCAACATGGCCAGGCCCACAAAAAAAGACAGGATGACACTCAGGGTAAACGTCCTGAAGTTAAAAAAAGACAGTGGTAGCAATGGTTGAGGATGGTGTTTTTCAAAGATGAAAAATCCGGCGAAACTACCCAAGCCTATCGCCAAAATCAACCATAATTCGGGAGAATTCCAGGCCAATATCGGACCTGCCACGCTGGCAAATAAGACCAGCGCACTTAATCCCGTAATCAGCAAAGCGGTCCCCCAGACATCCATAATCCATTCAGCCGTACGTAGAGGTTTGGGAAAGGCGGTGCCAATAACCAGCAAAGCAAATATGCCAATGGGCACATTAATATAAAAAATCCAGCGCCAGCTCAACGTCTCCACAATAAACCCACCCAGAAAAGGGCCAATTAAAGTAGCCAAACCAAAAGCAGCACCGACCAGCCCCTGATAGCGGCCTCTTTGGGTTACCGGAATAAAATCCGAAATAGAGGCAATGGCGGTTACCAGCAAACCGCCACCACCAATACCCTGTAGGGCACGAAACAGGATGAGCTCATCAATATTTTGAGCCAATCCCGAAAGGGCTGACCCAGCCAGAAATAATAATACAGCGGATTGCAGCAAATATTTGCGGCCCAGCAAGTCACCGAGTTTGCCATACACCGGCAAACAGACCGTGGAGGTCAGCAGATAAGCCGTAACAATCCAGGGCAATTTAGCCAAGCCATTCAGGTCACGAGCAATAGTCGGCAAGGCGGTCGAAACAACAGTCTGATCCATCGCCGCGAGAAAAATGGAGGACAGAATAGCTACAAACATCAGCCACGCCGACCAATCCAGCTGAAAATTCTTTTCGTTATCGGTAGTGTCTGGTTTTATGTCCTGCATATCAGCTCGATTGCTCTGCGTCATCACGCTTCCACCCCTGCCACCAGGCCATCAACATGCCCATCAGCATCGGGCCCACAAAAATGCCCAAAATACCCAGCACCGAAAGCCCCCCAATAAGTCCCATAAAAATCAGCATGAAAGGCATTCTTGAACGACCACCGATGAGTAACGGTTTCAATAAATTATCTGCCAAGGTGGTAATAATGTTACCGGCAATAAATATCACCAAGGCCAGCAGCGGTTCAGATGCGGCCAACCAGACCCATAAGGTCACACCGGTAAATACTGCCGAAGCACCAAAGGGAATCACGGAAAACACCCCGGATACCGTCCCCCAGATCAAGGCATGCGGTACTCCGCAGGCGGCATATAAGGCCCAAAACAACAGGGCTTCAAACAAACCGGTAATCACGACACTCCAGAAAGTGCCTCGCAAAATATCGAGACCACGGGAAACGACTTTCCACACTTCAGCACCAGCCAGTCCGGTCACCCGTTCGGCCAGTCCCTGAGCCAACGTTTCGCCATGCAACAGAAAGAAAAACAGGAGCAGCAACGCCAGACTGGCATTAAAAGCCGTATCTTCGGCACCCCCAAGAACATTCAGCACCATTTGCCCATGCGCCAGCAACGCATCCGAGCCACTAAGAACCTGCAATCCCGTAAAATGCGGGGCCAAAAGGACACTTTTTGCACTGATTCCTGGTAAAAATGCGCCAAGCCAACCCGTAGCAACGCGCCACAAATGCCGCAACGGATCCAGTAAAATCAGCGGCAAATGCTGACTCATCCAGGCGGGTAAAGCCCAGTGCGATAGTTCTTCCCCAGAAATCCATGGCCCGAGCAAATGCAGACCGCGCAGCATTTCTAAAATCACAAAGGCCAGCGGCAAAAGAATCAAACTGGTCGCAGTCAGTGCAAAAAACAATGCGCCCAAAGGTCGCCATCGCCCCGGTATGCGCGCCACAAAAGGCCAGAAAACCACAGAAAGCACCGCCGACCAGGCCAAGGCTGACCAAAAATCCTGCAATATCCAAATCAATGCAACAGCAATCAGTAAAATGGGTAACCAACGCTGCACGGATTGAGTACGATCCGTCAAAATGCTGCCCTCGTCTGAAATATCTTTTCCATTATGCCTGAAACTGCATTTTGGAGCGTCATAAAACCGCGCCGACATTGCGTGCGGCCGAGCGCCAGAAGGCAGAGGGAAAGTAACCGCATTGAACCGGGATATTGATGCCAGTGTCGCTCTGAAGTGTTTTCTGAAGCACACATCATTTTTTTGAGGATTTTCAAGGTTCGCAAAATGATTATTATTGACGACTCCGGAGGCGATGATATAGCATCAAAACATCATATCATCCAACACGACGAAGGACTGTCTCATGCGTACTACACTGGATATCGAAGACGATGTGCTTGAAGCCGCACGTGAACTGGCGCGGCGTGAGCATATCAGTGCAGGTGCAGCAGTATCCCGACTTTTGCGTGTCGCGTTTACCGGCCATTTCCCCATATCCACAACGCCGCCAGAGACCACTGTAGTGAATGGCTTCCGCCCCATTCCAGCTAATAACCGGCTCGTCACCGATAGTCTTATCGACCGGCTGCGCGATGAATCTGGCCTCTGATGCGCGCCCTGCTCGACGTCAATGTACTGATTGCTCTGCTCGACGCCGCCCACATCCACCACCGGGCTGCCCATCATTGGCTCGCACAGCAGAGTGATGGCTGGGCCACCTGCCCGATTACCGTCAACGGCTGCCTGCGCATCCTCTCACAACCCGGCTATCCTGGAGCTTTGCCTATTGCGGATATCGCCGGGCGGCTAACCGATGCCACCGATTCCCGGTCTCACGCTTTCTGGCCCGACAGTCTCGACTTACTCCACAACAATTCACTGGACTGGACTAAGGTAATCGGTCACCGCCAAATTACTGATGTCTATCTGCTCGCACTCGCGGTGGACCATGATGGATGTTTTGCAACCTTCGACCGGCGCATTCAGCATAAGGTTTTGCACTCCGCCCGTGAGGAACATCTCATCATGATTCCAGGCAGATGAACTGAAAGATGTTCACTTGGGCAAAATTTGGGCGCAGATTTGTGCATTTTGAAGATGCCATAGAAATTCAATCGAAGCGCGTATGCTGCGGGGCTTGGTTGCCCGCGATGCGCCTTAACTCTCCCTCTTGTACCTCATATTCGCCCAAATGCGCGCGCATCAGGCTTTTCCATAGCTTTCCGTGGTTGGGAACCGAGAAGTGGAGCAGCTCGTGAACAATCACGTAGTCCCACAGTTCGGGTTTCAAGCCGGGTAGTTCGTCGCTGAAATTCAAATGACCTGCGGTGGAACACGAGGCCCATTTGTTCCGCATCGGCCGCACACCCAACCAGACAATCTTGACGTCCAGCTTGTCGGCCCAGTGGCGGACGCGCTGCTTGAACTGGCCTTTGTGATCGATTGCCATCATTGCGCTAAATCCGATCCGCCTTTTCCAGCAGCGTAAACAGCTCATCCACCATCGCCGTCACCCGGTCCAGTTCCTCCGTTTCGGCGAAGAGGGCGAAGGTCACTTTTTTGCGGAGTTCGCGAAGGGCTTTTTCGCTGCGCTTCCAGTTCGGAAACTCGGTGAATGCGTGGCGAATCTTCCGGCTGACCGTCTCGGCGTTCTGAACCTTCGCGTCGAGCAGGCTGCGGTAGACAAAATAGGTCAGGCCATCGAAAGACTTCTCGGCCTGTTCCTTCTTCCGCGTTTCGTTGCCTTCCACTTCACGCAGCAATTCGGCCAGGGCCTCGGCCGTGCTGGTTTGGCGTTGCTCGAAGCTCTCCTGCACTGCCCTTGCACGTTCCGCCATGGCGATAAGGTAAGGGTCATCGCTGTTTTCCTCGGCCAGCTTTTCGATGCTTTTGATCAGGTTGATGACTTTGGTGCCATCCCCGCCCTGCTTGTTCTTGATCAGCTCGATGGTATTACCGTTGATCGCGACAATCTCGCCCAAACCGCCCACGCCATAACTGCCGACCTGATCCCGAACCAGGTGGTTGGTCTTGGCCTGAAACTCACGGTCAACCATCACGGTTCGGGTGTAGGCCTTGCGGACGACCTGATAAATCGCCGATAGCGTGCCATAGTCGGCAATGAACGGGCGCAGGAAGGCGTCGGGCGAGATGATCTCGTAGAGCATCTCGATTTCCTTGTATTCCTTGAAAAATTCCTTGCGTCGCTCGGGCTCGCGGAAGTGCTCGATCAGCGTGTCGACGTCCTTGTCGTTGAAGTTGCGCTCGATCAGGCCGAGGTACTTCGGCGCCTCGGCCTCCATCTTGTTCTTGAACAGCACCTTCAGCAGCTTCAGATCCTTGACGATGGCGTTGATCTCGTCGCTGTCGAAGGCCAGCGCCTTTTCGAGCTTGTCGAAAATGCCAACAAAATCCAGCACGAAGCCATGCGGCTTCACCATCTCCTGCGCCTCATTCTCGTAGGGGCGATTCACTCGCGCAATGGCTTGCAGAAGGGTATGGTCGCGCATCGGCTTGTCGAGATACATGGCGTAGAGCACTGGCGCATCGAAGCCGGTGAGCAGCTTTTCGGTGACGATGAGAATCTTTGGCATCTGGTCGAGCTTGCTGAAGCTCTTGCGGATCTGCCGCTCCCGTTTCGGGTCGAGGTGGAATTCCTTCAGCAGCTTGGAATCGTTGTTGCTGCCGGTATAAACGACCTCGGAATACTCGGGCGGCAGGCCCATTTCCTTAAACGCGGCGTCGAGGGCGTGTTTGTAATGCGCGCAGGCTTCGCGGTCCACGCCAACCAGGAAAGCCTTGTAGCCCAGCGGCTCGACGTTCTCGCGGTAGTGTTCCGCGACGAATTGCGCCACCTGCTGAATCCGCTCCTTGCCCTTGAGGAAGTTCTTCAGGTGCACCGCCCGTTCAAGAATCTTGTTCAGCTCCTCGATGTCGGCCACGCCCTCGGCTTCGGCCAGCGACAGGAACTCCTTGTCCAGCGTCTCATGCGGCACCAGCATTTCGTTGGGCGCGAGCTGGTAGTACAGCGGCAGCGTGGTGCCGTCCTCGATGCTGTCGGCGATGGAATACTTGTGCAGGTAGCCCTGGTCGTCCTCGCAGCCGAAGGTCTTGTGTTAAACAGCGTGCAAAAGTTGCCAGAATTGGGTGGAAAACAGCGTGTAAATTGACCACCTGATATCCTGCCGGATTTGCCGGGAGGAAACTGGAGTGATTTGCATGGAAACCATAGCCAAAGTGCGCCGTCTGTATCATCTGGACAA
>NZ_MOAD01000001.1:1621046-1627688 GCF_001931655.1 Acidithiobacillus albertensis
GGTGGGTAGACGGTATTTATACGAACCTCCGTGCGGAGGAGGATCCGCGTATCTGCCTGCTGGTGATTATCGGCGTGACGGCAGAGGGCAAGAAAGAGCTGGTCAGTGTCAGTGACGGCCTGCGCGAATCCAAAGCTTCCTGGCTGGAGAGCCTGCGTGACCTGCAGGCGCGCGGTCTGGAGACGGCCCCTTTGCTCGCCATTGGGGATGGTGCCATGGGGTTTTGGGCCGCACTGGATGAAGCCTATCCCGAAACTGGTCAGCAACGCTGCTGGGTGCATAAGACCGCCAACATTCTCAACGAACTTCCCAAAGCCCAACAGAGCAAAGCCAAGGCAGCGTTGCAGGAAATCTGGATGGCCGCCAATCGCCAGGCTGCGGAAAAAGCACTGGACGTGTTTGTGCGCAATTACCAGGCAAAGTATCCCAAGGCTGTGGCTAAACTGGAAAAAGATCGGGCTGAATTGCTCGCTTTCTATGATTTTCCGGCCGAACACTGGCGGCATATCCGGACCACCAATGCCATTGAATCCACCTTCGCTACGGTACGCCACCGGACTACCCGGACGAAGAACTGTGTATCACGCAGCAGCTTTCTGGGATTGGGTTTCAAGATGCTGCAGCAGGCTGAAAAACGCTGGATTGGGATTTATGCTCCAGAGAAAGTCCTGCAGCTTTTTGCAGGGGTGAAATTTATCGATGGCATACCGGCTAACCTCACCCTGCCGGATGATCAACAGACCGCCGCCTGATCTATGTCAGAAAATGCTCATACACCAGATTTGACTATAGCTCCCTGATTCCACATGGGATTGGCGACCACGCGGTCGAAAGTGCGCAGCTTGCCTTTGCTGCGGAATTTGGGGTTCTTGAAGGTGTCGCCGATCTCGATCTGACCTTCCATGTCGTGGATGATCATGTTCATGTTGGCCATGGCCCAGGTCTCGGGGGTGAATTCCTGGCCGAACAGTTTCAGCGGGGCGACGGTGCGCTTCTTGCCTTTGGCGGTTTCCTCCATGGCGATCTCGCATTTCACCAGCAGGCCGCCGGAGCCGCAGGTTGGGTCGTAGATTTCCATGCCGGGCTCGGGCTGGAGCACGCGGGACATGATGGTGCCGACCTCGGGCGGGGTGTAGAACTCGCCGGCGCTCTGGCCGCCGCCTTCGGCGAACTTGCGGATCAGGTATTCGTAGCTCTTGCCGATGATGTCGGCCTCGACGTCGTCGAGCCCCAGGCGCTTGGTGCTGATGGCTTCGATGAGGTTGGAGAGGCGGTCGTCGTCGAGGTCGCGCTGGCCGTGGGTGGTGGCGTTGAAATCGACGCGGTCGATGATGCCCTGCAAGAGCGGGTTTTCCCGGGCGATGGCCCGCATGTGGGTGGTGACGCCTTCGCCGATCTTGTCGGAAAGCTTGCGGATCACGGACCAGACGGGCTGCTCGGGATCGTCAGGGACGAGGGGAAGATAGAAGCGGACGAGCTTGTGGTCGACCCTGGCGAGCTGGAAGGCCTTCTTGCGCGAGCCAACCTCAGCGGCAATGCGGTTCAGCTCATCGTCAAAGACGTCGCAAAGGCGCTTAGTGAAAATGAGGGGGAGGATGTAGTCCTTGTATTTCGGCGCGTCCTTGGCACCACGGATGGAACACGCGGCGTCCCAGATCCAAGATTCGAGGGATTTGTCCTTACCGTTATTGTTTGTCAATTGAGGTTGATCCGTTCGAACCGCAACCATTTTCCCCCATTTCTGATGCCTAAAATGGGCACAGCTTGGGAATTATATGGGCAATAGTCAATAAAACAAAAAAAGCACCCAGGCTATAACCTGGATGCTTGATTCTTTTGGCTCCCCGGGACAGGCTCGAACTGCCGACCTAGTGATTAACAGTCACCCGCTCTACCGACTGAGCTACCGGGGAAAAGTGGGCGTATCCTAGCCTTCCCTTTGCTTCGCGTCAAGAACTGTGGGGCATTTTCAGGATGATGTTTCAACACCGCTTCACGGTCGGAGTATTTCGCGATAGACTGCCCCACGCCATAATTTAACGTCCTGATCCTGCCCATCCAATCATTCGGTGAACCCAGCCATGATGTTCCTGAAACGCCTGCCAACCGTACAAGAACCACGATTGTACATGGCGCTGGAACGCACGTATCTAGGTTACTTTAAGCTACTGTTTGTATCGATCGGAACAGGATTGGTTTCAGCCCGTCTTGCCGTACTGTTTTTGGCATTACATTACGCAAAACTGGGCCATTTTTTTACCGGGCTTTTCAATGTACTGACTTGGCCAGCCATTGCTCTGGTTTTTGTGGTAGGCTTGAATTTTATGTTTGATCTGCAACATATTGAAAAAGGACCCCCCGTGGCAGCAAAAGAGATTATTGATCCGCGTATTTATATGGCCGCCGAACGTACTTTTCTGGCATGGGTACGAACGGGTATCGGTCTGATTGCTTTTGGCTTTGTCATCGAAAAGTTCGATTTTTTTCTGGAACAGCTTTCTATCATGCTCCACACCAAGCTGGTTATGGGAGAAGGGTTCTCAGGAATGGGCATTATATTTATTGTCCTTGGAATCACCAACCTGATGATCGGTGGTATCAATTTCATTCGCACCGTCAAGAAGGTAGATGAAGGCTGCTACCATGTCCACAAATTCCTGTACGGTCTCTATGGCGTTATTTTATTTGGTATTACCGTCGCACTGGCGGTCATGATTATTCGGGTATCCCTGTAAAATCAGAAAAGCGGAATCAATGCATCCTGATAAGCCCAATAGCAGGCATGAAAGGGATATTTTTCGGATCCTTTACGAGCATTACGCCATACCGGCAATCCGCTTTCTACCAGTAATTCCAGACAACTGCACACCCGCTGATCATAGGCAGAGGCGGGAATACCGGCATGCCCACCCCAGGCGATAATCACTCCCGAACTTGCCGCAAGCGTTGTTTTGATGACCTTGTCATTCTGCGGGCCGACTACATGCGCCGCACCCTTCGCAAGCAACGCTTTCCCCACTTCTTTACTGTCTGTACCCCTGAGCGCAAAAAGATTCAAAATGTGAACCCCCCCACTTTCTGGGAAATTGCGCCATACATATTCCGAGGCCGTGCGTACGGTTTTATCTGCGGAGAACTCACTGGCACTGGAAGGGTTTTTGAGAAAAACCGTGATCATAGCGCCTTTACGCTCACGAAATGGCAAGCTCAATCCATACCGCCAGGTACGGCACGGTGAAAAATCTGCCTGAATAGCTGCCATATCCACGGCTGGCGCATGTTGTACGGTTCGCCCGATTCTCAAGGTGCTGGAGGATAGGTTATTCGTCACGTTTTGGATTCCCGTAATCATTGCCTGTTAATCGTCAACCATATCAGCCGGTGGGGTCACCCGACCAGTCCTAGCCTTTTCCTGCCCATCGCTATCAAAGCCAGTGCATCCTCTGATCAGAAAAAGGACGACCTGACCGCCGCATAGCACTGCAACACTCCGTTGCAACGATTCAACATAATAAAATATATATTTAACAATTAGATAAAAAATTAAATTGTTGCAGTGATTTTTAGGGATTTTATAAAAACCATATTTTACATGCACTTATTATTTGGCACAGTTTCTGCTAATAGACAGGCAAACACTTTGGGCGTTGCTTAAGCTCATCAAACCTGCAAGGAACCTGTCTATGAAAACAAACACCTGGCGTTGTGCATTAGTTTGCGGCCCGCTCCTTTTGGGCATGGGTTTTGGTACGGCCCTGGCGGCCGCGCCGAGCCTCGTAACAGTGCAAGCGGCTCCCGGCATTGGTCCCGTACTGGGGGGCCGGGTCATCCCGGCGTTTACGGTCACCCTGCGTGCCCAGTTGCCTGGCCGGGTCAAATTTGTGGCGGGTGAAGCCGGAATGCCCATTGCACCGGGCCAGCCTTTGGTGGCTTTGGATGACGATCAGCTGCTTGCCCAGAAAGCCCAGGCTATTGCGGCCTATCAGGCCGATGAAGTCGCCCTGCACAACGGTTATTCCCAGTACGGATATCAGCTTTACAGTTATGATCCCCCCTCCTTCATGAACCCCTTTACCTGGATAGGCCAGGGCTTCAAGGCCATGATGGGCAACAGCCAGAATCCCTGGGCCACCTATCAATCCAATCTGGAAAACCGGAAAGCTACCGCCCTCAAGGCGCAAACCCAGCTGGAGGCTTCGGCCTGGAGAATCCGTCAGATTGAGGCGGAGATGAACAACTCGGTTTCCATCGCCCCCTTTCAGGGCGTAGTCCTCGCAAAAGAGGTTAATCCGGGGGATATTGTGCAGCCCGGTCAGCCGCTCATGGTGCTGGGCAGTGGTGGACCCAAGCAACTGCTGGTCAAGGTGCCGGAAAGTCTGGCGGGCAATCTGAACCCCGGGCAATCCCTGCCCGTCCATCTGGGCGATAACGCGGGCATGGTGAGTGGCAGGGTCGTTCATGTCGCCCCCCAGGCCAATCCCCAAACCCATACGGTGGCCGTCAAGGTCAGTCTGCCCCGCAATGCCGCCATTCGTGTCGGGGCGTACGCGACCATCAGTCTGCCCAGTTACGGCAGCTCTGCCCAGAATGAACCGGCCATTCCCCGGAGCGCCCTCATTCCCGGGACTTCTTTGCCCTCGGTGCTGGTGGATCATCAGGGGGTGACCGAAATGCATGTGCTGCGCCTGGGTGGACCCTTGCCGGATGGGCAGATTCAGGTGCTGGCCGGACTGCGCTTGGGTCAGATCATCGTCAATGATCCCCCCGCCGGAATCGGGTCCGGTTATCAGCTCCAGACCAGCGCGTCTTCCGGGGAGTAAGCGCCATGCATAACGGTTGCCAAACCCCTGAGCCGGAAACCCCGGAAACCAGACCCTCGCGCAGTCTGGGATTGGCCGGTTCTATCGCGAAGATTTTTGTCAGTTCGCCGCTGGCGCCCCTGCTCCTGATTGTGCTGCTCGCGGCGGGCATTCTCGGCCTGATTTCCACGCCCAGAGCTTCCAACCCGCAAATCTCCGTGCCCATGATTGATATTTTTGTGGGTTATCCGGGGCACTCGCCTGCCGAAGTCTCGCGCATGGTCAGTGATCCTCTGGAACGCATGATGAGCGAGCTGCCCGGTGTGCGCCACGTGTATTCGGTGTCGAATCGCGGCGAATCCATGGTCACCGTGCGCTTTCAGGTGGGCAGACGGATGGGTCCCTCCCTGGTGGAGGTCTACAACAAACTCGCCGCCAACATGAACCGGATTCCGCCGGGAGCCACCCATCCTCTGGTCCGTGCCAAGGGTATCAACAGCGTCCCCTTCATGACCTTTACGCTCTGGTCCCGGGAGGTCGGTCCCGCCACCCTCAACGAAATTGCCCGCACCGCGTTGCAGCATCTCAAGCAGGTTCCCCAGACCGGGGAGAGTTTTATTGTCCACGGTCCTCAAGAAACACTGACCGTCGATATTCATCCGGGCCGCCTGGCCGCTTATGGCATCACCCCGCAGCAGGTCGCGCAAACGATCAAGGCTTCCAATGCCCAGACGGAAACCGGGCGGACCGATGTGCAAAACATGCAGATGCGCATTGTCACCGGACAGTTTCTGCGCACGCCGGCAGAAGTCCGCAATCTGGTGGTCGGGGTGTATGAAGGAGAACCGGTGTATCTGTTTCAGGTGGCGCAGGTCCGGCTCGGCCCCAGCGATCCCCACAGTCTGGTGACTTATTACCAGAAGGCTGGCAAAAATCAGCCCGAAGTGGATGGCGCTCCGGCGGTCACCATTGCCCTGGCCAAAATTGCCGGCAGCAACGGCGTGACGGTCGCCCGGGCACTCATCCAGAAAATGCACAGTCTGGAAGGAACGGTCATTCCCGGTAATGTGCATGTCAGCATCACCCGTGATAACGGCAAAAAAGCCAATGCCAAGGTCGATTCCCTGCTCTTCAAGCTTTTTGTCGCCACGGCAGCCGTCACCCTGCTGATTCTGCTGGCCCTAGGATGGCGGGCGGCGGCTGTCGTGGTCATCACCATCCCGCTGATTTTGCTGATTACCGTGTTCTCGGCCTGGTTATTGGGAATCACCATCAATCGGGTCAGTTTGTTCGGATTGATTTTCTCCATCGGTATTCTCGTCGACGATTCCATCGTGATTGTCGAGAACGTGTATCGCCGCTGGCTGCAGGAAGGGACAACGTCCACCGAAACCCTCATTGATGCCGTACGCGAAGTGGGTAATCCCACCATTCTGGCGACTTTTACGGTCATTGCCGCCTTGCTGCCCATGGGTTTTGTGGGCGGGATGATGGGTCCTTACATGGCCCCCATTCCCGTACTGGGTTCCGTGGCCATGCTTTTCTCCCTGTTCACGGCCTTCGCTCTGGCCCCCTGGTTGATGCTGCGCTTCAAACCCAGCCTGAAAACCCTGGAACGTATGCATAAGGGCGAACACCGGCAGGCCACCTGGTTGCGCAAATTTTTCCGGAACACCCTGATTCCGCTGATTCGCCGCAAATTTTATGGTCGCCTGTTTCTGGGTGGGATAGTGGTCGCGTTTTTTGCCAGTCTGGCGCTGTTTCTGGTCGAGTGGGTGCCTTTCACCATGCTGCCCCATGGTAATTCCAGTGCCTTTAACGTCGTCATCAACATGCCGGCGGG